>JABCZH010000006.1 GCA_013289795.1 Acidobacteriota bacterium | reverse complement strand
CCAACCGCTTTGAAAGCCCCAGAAGTCACCGAGAGCAGCGCGGCTCCAGCGATAGAAACCGCCCTCGACCGGCATGGCCGTGGTCATTTCGGCGGCAGCCAGAGAGATGGGTACAGCAAAGAGCAGAGGCACAACCAGCAGAAAGGTCAAAGCCAGACCGGGACCGGAAGTGGAGATCATGGACTCGAAGCCGAAGGGGCCGCCGGTGCAATAGGCGAACAGCACGGCGACGAACGGCAGGAGGCCGATGCGACGTAGATTATGAGTTGGAGCGGGATGAGAAGTTGGAGTCGGGGTCGGGGAAGGCATCGTTCCTTCGTTCCCACTCAGGCTAGGCTGGTCAAGTTGACTGAATCGGTTAGTCTACCTGCTCAGTGTCGCGCTTCTTGCCGTAACGGTATGCCAGGCCCACTCCGATGGTCATAAAGCCGACTGGAGGTATGAGCAGCACCAGGATGCCGCGGCTGATGGCGCGTTGGCCGTCCTTGGTAGTCCCGGCTGCGTTGCTGTAGCACATGGCACAACCCTGGCCCAAAGCAGGCGCGGCCCACAGCAGACTCACGAACGCGAGCATCAGCAATCGCTGCTTCATTTCACTCCCAAGTGGACAATGCGGAACGCGTCCGCGAAGAAGACGCACATCAGGCAGAGGCAGATAGTCACCGCTGTCATCATCACCCATTTCATAGCGGCGATTTCGTACTTCAGGTGCATGAACCAGCCGATGATCAGCGCCGATTTGATGACCGACAAAATCATCAGCGCTTCCAGCATCTGCACGGGCTGAAAGACCTGGTTGTAGGCCAGCCCTACTTCGGCCGCCGTCAGGACCAGCAGCGCTCCCCAGACCCAGAAGTATTGGCCCTTGCCTTCATCGTGATGAGTATCGACCGTGTGCATTGTTTAGGCTTCTCCGTTCTTATGAAACAAACCTATCCGGTGATGCGCGTGGACATCAAATACACCAGCGGAAAGATGAACATCCACACCAGGTCCACGAAGTGCCAGTAGAGCCCGGCGATTTCCACGTCATGGGCGTCATAGTCTTTTGGTTTGAGAAACATGATCATTGCCGCGACGATGGCGCCGATGAGGATCACATGTGCGCCCACATGAAACACGCTATCCGCCGGAGTTCCCAGCCAGGCGGCTAGCCAACAAATCAGCAGAATGGGTAGAAACTTCTTGCGCAACGCCACCACGCCCAGATAAATCACGCCAATGGTGACGTGCATCATGTGCATGCCGGTGAGGGTAAAGAATGTTCCACCAAATTGCTGGACGGTGGACGACCATGGATTTTTCGAGGGCGTCATACCCTCGGCAATCAACTTGGTCCACTCCATGCCGTGCAGCACGATGAACGCGACACCGAAAAACATGGTGAATAGGATCCAGTTCCGGGTCCAGCTGCGGTCGCCACGCCGCGCCGCCAGAACTCCGAGCACCATGGTCAGAGAACTGGACAGCAGGCAACCTGTCATGATGGTGGCATTGATGATGCTTTCTTTGTGAAACGGCGTAGGCCAGTCGGGATTCGAGATGCGCCCATAGCTGTAGGCAAACAGCAGCGCTCCGAAGGTCAGCGTGTCGGAGAGCAGGAACAGCCACATCCCGATCTTCTTGGAATAGGCGCCAAATAGAGATGGCTCGAACTCGCCGGCCATCCCATGTGGCACCGCCATATCGGACATTTTTCGGTCTCCTCCGGTCGTTTAGCGAACAAACCACAGCAAAGCGAAAATCCCAAGCCAGAGCCCAAACATGAAATGCCAATACCAGGCGGTCACGTCCACCACGATCCGCCGTCCTTCAACGGGCCGATGCAGCAGCGAAACAACTGCGGCATACAGCAGAACCAGAATGCCGCCGATCAGGTGAACTCCGTGCACCGCCGTCAGTAAATAGACGAACGAACTGCTGGCACTGGTGGCCAGGTAGAAGCCACGGTCAGCCAACTCGCGCCAGGCGAGCCACTGCCCGGTGAGGAATCCAAACCCCAACACAACGGTTAGCGCCAACCAGGGAAAACCGCTTTCCCGGCCCAACGACACGCCAGGAATCGAGCGCACTGGAGCCAAGGCGGCCTGCCGGATGATCTGCCGCCGCGCGAGCTCTGCGGTCAGACTGCTGGCGGCCAGCAGTGCCGTATTGATCAGCAGCAACGCCAGCGGAAGCTGGACTGGAATCCAGTCTTGGATATAGGTGCCGGTGTGATCATCAAAGGTCGGCAGTCCGCGGCGTACGATGTATGCGCTGGTCAGCGAAATAAAGATCATGGTGACCGAGGTCAGCCCGATCGCCAACGCTAATCGGAGCCGTCGCAGACGCTGTCCGTGGTCTGGGTAACCGTCCCCCCGCCCGCCGTCGCCCCCGCCCCCCGGAATGGGCGGAGCAGTGCCGCCTCCGCCTTGGTCAGTCTGCTGAACCCGAATTGTGGGACTCAAGGTTGCCATAATCAACTTGTGGGGGCGGACACTCTTGTCCGCCAAAAGCCTAATGAGCCGTTACCCCCGCCGGATCCGTCTGCATCACGTAATCTTTCGCTGCTCCTGGCACGCTGTACTCGTAAGGCCCGTGATAGACCACCGGCGTATGTCCGGCAAAGTTGTCGTGCGGTGGCGGAGTGGCCGTCGTCCACTCCAGCGTGGTTGACTCCCAGGGATTGTCACTCGCCTTCGGACCCTTGAACATGCTCCAGAACAGATTGATCACGAAGATGACCTGCGCCGCGATGGTAACGAAAGCCGCGTAGGTGATAAACCGGTTTAGCGGCATCAGATGCTGCAGGTAGGCCACCTCGGTGAACTGGGAATAGCGCCGCGGCTGTCCCGCCATGCCCAGATAATGCATCGGCATGAAGATGCAATACGTCCCGATCAGCGTAAACACGAAATGAATTCTGCCCAGGCTCTCGTTCATCATGCGGCCGAACATTTTCGGGAACCAATAATAGGTTCCGGCGAACATGCCGAAGATCGCGGCCACTCCCATGATCAAGTGGAAGTGGCCGACCACAAAAGCCGTGTCGTGGAGCGGAATATCCAGTACCGGCTGAGCCAGAAACGGGCCGCTCAGTCCGCCGGAAACGAACAGCGACACGAAGCCGATGGCATAGAGCATCGGTGTCTGGAAGCGAATCTTCGCCTTGTAGAGCGTTCCCAGCCAGTTAAACGTTTTGATGGCCGAGGGTACGCCGATCGCCATGGTCATGATGGAAAAGGCAAATGCCGAATAGGGACTCATGCCGCTCATAAACATGTGGTGTCCCCATACCACGAAGCCAAGGATGCCAATGGCCATGATGGCGTACACCATCGCCTTGTATCCGAAGATCGGCTTGCGAGCAAACGTCGAGAGCAACTGCGAGGCCACGCCCATGCCCGGCAAAATCGCGATGTAGACTTCGGGGTGTCCGAAGAACCAGAACAGATGCTGCCAGAGCAGCGGTGAGCCGCCTTTGTGGCCCATCACCTGTCCGTTCACCACTACCAGCGGCACATAAAAGCTGGTACCAAGATTGCGATCAAGCAACAGTAGGATTCCCGCCGACAACAGAACTCCGAACGCCAGCAATCCCAGAATCGCCGTGATCAACCATGCCCAGCAGGTAAGCGGCATGCGCATCATGGTCATGCCCTTGGCGCGGAGATCCAGCACGGTGGTGATGAAGTTCAGCGCACCCATCAGCGAGGCGATACAAAAGATGGCGATACTGGTGATCCACAAATCTGCGCCCAGCTGTTCACCGGGACCGGAATTGGTCAGGGCACTAAGAGGCGCGTAACCAGTCCAGCCATGCAGCGGCGCTCCGCCGACGGCAAAGAACGCTGCCAGCATGACGACAAAGGCCACGAACGTCGTCCAGAACGAAAGCATGTTCAGCACGGGGAACGCCATGTCGGGAGCGCCGATCTGGATCGGCAGAAAGTAATTGCCGAACCCGCTCTGCGGCGCCGTGGTCAGCACAAAAAACACCATGATGGTGCCGTGCATGGTGAGCAATTGCAGATAGGTTTCGGGCCTGATTTCGCCAACCAGCGGCAAAATGGCCGTCGGCCAGATCATGTGGATGCGCATCAGCAGCGATAGGAACATCCCCACAAACACCGCCGCCAACGCCAGAAAGTAATACTGCAGGCCGATGACTTTGTGATCCAGGCTGAAAACATATTTCCGGATGAAGCCCTGAGGGCCTGCGTGCGCGTGTGCATCCTGGGCAACCATTATTGTTTCTCCGCCTCCCGTGCGGCCAGCCATTTGTCAAAGTCTTCCTGGCTCACCACGTGCAACATGCCGTGCATTTTGTAATGCCCCAGTCCGCATAGCTCGGCGCAGGGAATTTCGTATTCTCCGATTTCAGTGGGCGTGAAGTGCATGTGGATTGCAAGCCCCGGCACCGCATCCTGCTTGAAGCGGAACGACGGCACAAAGAAGCTGTGGATCACATCCACGGCGCGCAGGGTAATGTCGACTTCGCGTTTCACGGGCGGATACATCGTGCCGGTGACGACGTCGTCTTTGGCGGCTGGGTCGGTCGTATCCAAGCCAATGGCGGCATCGTTGCCCGCGGAGGGATCCATCAGTTTGGCCTCAGTACGGCCGTATTTTCCGTCAGGACCGGGATAGCGGAAGTACCAGGCAAACTGCATGCCTGTGACTTCTACAGGAACTGAACCAGCGGCGGCCGGCTCAAAGCGCTCGCTCGCCCACACATGGCTACCCATCAGGTTCAGGCCAACGAAAAGAACCGCGGTGAGCGTGGTCCAGATCAACTCGAGCTTGGTGTTGCCGTGGGAATACTCGACCTTACGGCTGGAGCCGTCATCGCGATACTTCCACGCCAGCCAGCCCAATGCTCCTTGCGCCGCAACAAATACGATGCCCATCAGGACATAAGTCAGGGCAAACTGATGGTCGATGAATTCCGCCGCTTTGGCTGCGCCATGCGGAAGCCACCAGGTTTGCGCTACAAAGAAGTAAGTACTAAAGAAGGTAATCAACCAGATGATGACGAGCAGTGCCAGCCCCATCTACAGAACCTCCGAGGATCGTGTCGTGTGCATACCGCCGCGCCCCAAAAAGAAAAAGTGTTGATGGCCCGGAAGTTTATCACAGGTGGAAGTCGCCTGAGCAAGTTGCGATTGCGATTCTGGTTCCTGATCTGGAAAAACTTGTTTGTTGAGAGGGAACGGGGTATGGTCTCTTTGATGTTTGCGCCAGGATGTTTGCACCAGCTTGCCAGTTCGCAGGTCTTGGTTCTCCGTGCTGCCCGGCCCTCCACGATACAATCTTTACTTCTATGCTGCGGAAACCGACTGCGAATGGCCACAACACCCGCTACGTTCGGTTACAGAAAAACTATTGCTTTGGCTGCGGCAAGAATAATCCCGACGGGATGCGCTTGAAGTTCGCCTACGACGAAAAGCTCGGCGGGTTCGTGGGCCGCTTTCGTCTGACCAAACGTTTTTCGGGCCCGCCGGGCCACGCCCATGGCGGCATTATCGCGACTATCCTCGACGAGGCCATGGGTAAGGTGAACAAGCTGCGCCAGGTGGTGGCGCTGACCTCGCGAATGACGGTGAACTACCTGAAGCCAGTACCGCTGAATCAGTCCCTGCGGGTGGAATCACGAGAACTGAGTGTCCGGGGCCGCAAACACGTTAACGTGGCCGAGATTCTTAGCTCTAAAGGCGAGGTCCTGGCGCGTGGCAAGGCATTGTTCATTGCGATCGATCCCCACAAGATGTTCGCCAAGTTTGTGGAGCGGTAGCGCCGAAAAGTGTCGAAATGAAGACCGACATCGAGAAACAATGGCGACATTTAACCACCGCGCAACTGTTACTTCTTTTTTTGTTCCTTTGTGCATGGCCGATCTTTTGGGCGATGGATCGCTATCTCGGAGGAATAGCTATTTTTGCCGGCAAAGGGATTCTCATAACTTGGATTGGTTTGTTCGTGCTTGACGCCGGATTCGTTTACTTCTGGCGATGTCCGCGTTGCGGAGAACCTTTCAATAGCGGTTTCTTTGATCGCATCCCTTATCGGCGCAAATGTCAACAGTGTAAGCTGCCGCGAGGCGCGACTCAGTTCTAGAGGACGCTTCTGTCCACCCCCGTGGTGGAAAAATCACAATCAGCCCCCTGGCTCCAGATATCCTTCCAGTTCATCTTCCGTCCAAACTCTCTAGTCCGATAAGGAGGGTCATATGTTGGTTCAAGCCGCTCCGCTCGTTTTCGCAGCACTGACTTTACTCACCGCGGCCCAGACACGGCCCGAGGTGAAGCGAGGTGCCGATCTGCCACGCGATTCCATCATCCACATCGTCACCCAGATTCAACGGGCGGACTACGAAGGTGACCGTGCAGCATTGAAAAGCTTTCACGACGAACTCACGCCAATTCCGGAAGATAACCGGCTGGCATCGCGTGTGCTCTACTGGCGCGGATTCGCGATGTGGCGCAGGGCGATTAACGGTTTCAACGAAACTCCGACTCCAAATGACTTGGAAGATGACCTTACGCAGGCAGTCACGGATTTCAAAGACGCCATCGCTCGCGACCCGGCATTCGTCGAGCCCAAGATTGGGGCAGCCTCAAGTCTGGGCTACCAGATGTATATTCACCGAAAAGACCAGGCGAGGGTTCAGGAACTGTTTCAACAGTCGAGCCCACTTTTGAAGGACGCGCTGGCGACAGATCCCAACAATCCTCGGCTGCTTTGGGTGCTAGGCCCGATCCGTTGGTCGTCGCCTCCCGAACGAGGTGGTGGTCAGGACAAGGCGTTCGACCTCTACAACAAAGGTCTGGAATCGGTGCGAAGGCAGAAGCCTCAGGGCGATCCGTTGGAGCCGTCCTGGGGAGAGCCGGAGCTGTTGATGAACCTCGCGTGGTCGAATTTGAACCGAACCACGCCCGACCTAAAGGCCGCTGAGGAAAACGCGCTAGCGGCGCTAAAGATCATACCGTACTGGCATTACCTACGCGACATCCTCATGCCCCAGATTCGAGCGGCGCAGGCAAAAACACACTGAGGGGATTTGCGCCGCGGTCGTGAAAAGAAGGTCACGCGTACTTCTCCAGTACTCCTGCCAACTCTTCGACGCCGCGCCGCAGTTCTCGCCCGTCCACCGCGGCAAATCCCAGCACGAGCCCATTCGGGCGAGAGCGTCCATAGGCATATCTCCCGAGGGGGACCACTTCTACATCGCGTTCCGCAGCTGCTTTTGCCACTCGTTCTGCAGAAATTCCGCGCCGCAACCAGCCCACGGTCCTTAGTCCGGCTTCGACGTCGGAGATCTCGAGCAGCCCGGCCAGCCGTTCGCGAGCCGCGTTCACCAGCACTCCAAGCCGCTCCGCATACAGTTCGCGCATTCGGCGCACATGGCGGGCAAAATGCCCTTCCACAATGAAGTCGCAAAGAATGGCCTGATCGATCAACGGTGGATGATGCGTGCTCACCGAGGCAGCCGCCCCAAAGATGTCCACCATATCTGGCGGCGCGACCAGGTATCCCAGGCGCAGGGCGGGGAAGAGCGCGTCGGTGAAGCTGCCGGCATAAATCACCACGCCTGCCCGGTCGAGACCTTGCAACGCGGGAACCGGCCTGCCGGAGTAGCGGTACTCGCTGTCATAGTCGTCTTCGAAAATGATGGTGTGGGACTTTCGCGCCCATTCCAACAGCGACAACCTCCGCCGCAGGCTCATCGTCACGCCGAGAGGGAACTGGTGTGCCGGAGTGACATAGACGAGGCGCGGCCGCGGCCAGCGCCGTTCGCCGGCTGCGAGATCCAGACCTTCTGCGTCGACCGGCACCGGGCAAATCTTGGCTCCTACTGCAAAAAAGCTGGACGCGGCCCTGGGATACCCGGGCTCTTCCATCCACACCGGATCGCCGGGGTTGAGCAGCAAATGCGCTGTGCGGTCGAGGGCCTCCTGCACGCCGGAGATAATCAGCACTTGCTCGGCCGAACAGCTCACGCCCCGCGACGTGTTCAAATATTCGGCGACCGCATCGCGGAGCGGGCGATATCCCAAAGCTTCGCCACCCGCCAGCAGATTGGTGGAAACTCGCCGGAGACGCCGTGTCGCGACTTGCGCCCAGAGGTCGGCTGGAAAGGCATCGAGCGCGGGCTGGCCGGCACGGAATGCTCGCGGCGCTGAATTGCGTGCAGTTCGGCTACGAAGAGTGTCCCTCGCGACTTCTCTGGGCGAACTCCGCAGTCTCTTCGCGTACGCGGACAACGCAATCGGACGCCGGCGTTTCGTCCCCGCGGACCCCGTTCGCGGTGCTTGCAGCAAGTCGTCAGGCAGGGTCTGGCTGACGTACGTACCCGAGCCCACACGGCCTTCGACGTAGCCCTCTGATCGCAACTGTTCGAACGCGGCGACAATTGTGGGACGCGAAAGGCGATACTGCGCCGCCAGGTCGCGGGTTGCTGGAAGCCGCATGCCGGGCCGCAATTTCCCCGCCAGGATTCCCGTCCGCAACTCTTCATACAACCAGCGATAAAGCGGGGTCCCCAGCTTCGGTCCTCGCAAGCTCAGCGGTAATGTGCTCAGCTTCTTCGCCATAAGGTTTTCTTTGCGTTCTTCGCGGAGCCTTTGCAAGCTGCGGTTAAGGCCCTCCGTCTCGCCAAGAAGTGGTATGCATGGATTATACAAAATGGACGTATCCAGCTAACCATTACTTGGCTATGCTGGAGGTAGATTCCGAACCAGAAAGAGGACCCATGTCGCACAACAACGGTAATTCCACCAGCCTTCGCCTTAAGACCGGCCTCGCCGAGATGCTGAAAGGCGGCGTCATTATGGACGTCACCAACGCCGAACAGGCGGTTATCGCCGAGCGAGCCGGCGCTGTGGCCGTCATGGCGCTGGAACGCGTTCCCGCGCAGATTCGCGCTGAAGGCGGCGTGGCCCGCATGGCTTCGCCGAAGAAGATTCGCGAGATCATGGCTGCGGTTTCAATCCCGGTGATGGCCAAGTGCCGCATCGGCCATTTTGCTGAGGCGCAAATACTGCAAGAGCTGGGCGTGGACTACATTGACGAATCTGAAGTCCTCACCCCGGCCGACGAAGCCCACCACGTGGATAAGCATGCGTTCAAGGTCCCGTTCGTGTGCGGTGCGCGCAATCTGGGCGAGGCTCTGCGGCGTATTGCCGAAGGCGCATGCATGATCCGCACCAAGGGGGAAGCAGGTACCGGCGACGTGGTTCATGCGGTGAAACATATCCGGCAGATTGTCCAGGAGATGAGAATTCTGACCGTGCTCGGCGAAGAAGAACTCTACGCCAAAGCCAAAGAGCATGGCGCGCCATACGAGTTGATCAGGATGGTTGCGAAAGAAGGGAAGCTGCCGGTGCCGAATTTCTCCGCTGGTGGCATTGCCACTCCTGCTGATGCTTCATTGGTGATGCAACTGGGCGCCGAGGCGGTGTTTGTGGGCTCCGGTATTTTCATGAAGGATTCGACTACTTTTGCCGATCCCCAGGAAGCCGAGAAGCGGGCCAAGGCCATCGTGCAGGCGGCTACGCACTATCAGGACCCTAAAGTGTTACTTGAGGTCAGCGAGGATCTTATTGGTGCGATGAAGGGCCTGGCTGTGGCCGGGATTGATGAAGCGCATATGCTTCAAACGAGAGGATGGTAGGAATCTTCAACCACAGAGGACACGGAGGAACACAGGAAAAGCCCTCTGTGAACCCTGTGCCCTCTGTGGTCAGGCTTTGAGTTATGACCATCGGCGTACTTGCCCTTCAGGGCGACTTTGACGCGCACCGCAAACGGCTCGAAGAGCTGGGCGCTGAAGTTGTGCTCGTCAGGAAGCCCGAACAACTCGAGGCAATCGACGGCCTGGTCATCCCAGGCGGCGAGTCTTCGACTATTTTGAAGCTCCTCGGCGAAGAGGGATTCGAGAAGCTGAAGGAGTTCGTGCGCGCGAAGCCGACTTTCGGGACCTGCGCTGGTGCGATTCTTCTGGCCAACGAAGTCGAAAATCCGAAGCAGGTGGGCTTGGGTGTCCTCGACGTTCGCATCCGGCGCAATGCTTATGGACGCCAGCTCGAAAGCTCCATCCGCGAAGGCAAGCTGAACAGCGCACCCATCGAAATGGTCTTCATTCGCGCACCGAAATTCGAGCGCATCGGCCCGGGCGTCGAGGTCATTGCTACAGAAGGCAAAGATCCCGTCGCCGTCCGGCAGGGAAGAGTCATGGCCGCAACGTTCCACCCCGAATTGTCGACCGACACGCGCGTTCACCAAGCCTTCTTGGATTTAGTTAGCGCTACTTTCTAGATATATAATCCGTCCGAAATCTTCACCGTGAGGTAATTTTCATGGGACTGCGTTGGTGCGCAATAGCCGCTGTCTTCCTATACTCGGCATCGGTAACCGCTTTGCCACAGGCCGCACCAACCGGACCACAATTGCCCACAGGGTTGCGAATCCCAGCGATCTTGAGGACCAGCATCTCGTCAAACAAATCGCAAGTGGGAGACTCGGTGCGGTTGGAAGTCATAGCGGATGTTCACGACAAGGCTGGAAACGTCGTAATACATCGTCACGCCGATCTGTTCGGAAAAGTGACGTACGCAGTGTCCTATGAAAGGAAGAACCGGCCCGCAAGCCTTTCCTTCGAGGTAGACCGCGGCGAATGGAAGCACCAGTCGTTCAAGCTGGATGCCGCGATATTTGGGATATATGCGGAAGCCAGTGACTCTCCTAAAGGAGAAAAGGTAGAAGGGATACCGATGGCGACCTTGCGTAACAGCGATGCGATTAATATTATCAACTCGACTGTTATGTACGACCTTGGGGGCGGTGGCTTCCCCCTCGGCCCCGCCCACGATATCAGCGTAAGTTCTGTGATCATGCAACTAAGAATTGTTCCCGATCCAGTTGTACGCACGGCCTTCGTGAATGACAAAGACGATATTGAATTCCACTCTTTTCTAGTTCTGCTGCTCAATGGTATGAAAGTGATTCAGTAGCCGCCTCCTCGGCGAGTCCAAACTGAGGGACTCGCACTGCTGATGAAGGGGCAGAAGTTCGACGGCTCGGGGGACTCATTCCCTGTATTCCTGAAGCGGCAATTGCACTCCGGAGCGCTTTCCAACGGCCGCATCGAGAAGTTGAACCAGGAGTTTTTCGGGGGCTGACCTAGCCCCTGCGTTATACTGAGCCTAGGATGTCCGCTGAGCCCCAGAAGACGTTTTACCTCGAAACCTTTGGCTGCCAGATGAATGCCCATGACTCGGAAAAGGTCATTGGGACGCTGGTTTCCGAGGGCTACCAGCAGGTACCGACGGTCGAAGAGGCCGGGTTGGTTCTGTACAACACCTGCTCCATCCGTGACAAAGCCGAGCAGAAAGTCTTCAACCGCCTGAACGACTACAAGAAGCTACTGAAGCAAGGCAAGAAGTTTGGCGTGCTGGGCTGCGTGGCGCAGCAAGAAGGCGAGAAGATTTTCGGGCGCGCACCTTACGTGTCGCTGGTGTGCGGGTCAGCGTCATACCGCAAGCTGCCCGAGATGCTGATTCAGATCGAGGCAGGGAAGCGGGCGACCGGACTCGACGACCGACAAACCGACGAATGCTTTGAGACGGAATTCACCGCCCGCACCAACCCGCATCGGGGTTACATCACCATCATCGAAGGTTGCGACAAGTTCTGCGCGTACTGCGTGGTCCCATTCACTCGCGGTAAAGAACGCAGCCGGGGTTCGGACTCCGTCCTCGCCGAGGCCCGTCAGATGGCTGATCTCGGCTATACCGAGATCCAACTGCTGGGCCAGAACGTGAATTCGTACAGAGATCCGGCAGGGAAAAGGACATTCGCCGAATTGCTGGCTGCCGTGGGGGAGACTCCGGGCATCCGCCGCGTGCGCTTTACTACTTCCCACCCTCGCGATTTCGGACGAGACATCATCGAAGCGATCGACGCAGTTCCTGCGCTCTGCGACCACGTGCATCTGCCGGTGCAAAGCGGATCGAACAACGTGCTCGACGCCATGCAGCGGCTGTACAGCCTCGATCAGTATCTGGAGCGCATCGCCTGGATGAAGGCGGCGCGGCGCGAGATCAGTATTACCAGCGACATGATTGTAGGATTCCCGGGAGAGACGGAAGCCGATTTCGAGGCTACGCTTGCGCTGCTCGACGAAGTAGGGTACGACAGCGTTTTCGGGTTCAAGTATTCGCCTAGGCCGAATACGCCGTCGCTCAAGTTGGAGGACGCCATCCCTGACGAAGAGAAGGTGCGTCGCCTCTCTGTACTGAACGAAAAGCAGCGGGAAATTCAGAAGAAGGGTAATCAGAGGCACCTCGGCCAGACCCTTGAAGTGATGGTTGAAGGGCAGAACTCAGCCCGGGGGCAGTGGGTCGGTCGGACTTCTCAGAACAAGGTGTTCAATTTCACCGCCGCGGAAGGCAGGGTGCCCAGCATTGGGAGCTATACTTCCGTACTCGCCACGGTCTGTCTCCCCAACAGTCTAGTGGGTGAAATGGTGGTATAAGAAGTTTGGCAGGAGATCACGATGGAAGTCGAAATGAAAATTCGCGGGCTTTTGATGGATCCGGTCACGAATATGCCGATCGTGATTCTAAAGGACTCTGTCAGTGATGCGGTGCTGCCGATCTGGGTGGGGATTTACGAAGCCAACGCGATTGCCCTGGAGATCGAGAAAGTCAGCACCCCACGGCCCATGACCCATGACCTGATCAAGAATGTGCTGACCGGTCTTGAGACCCAGGTACACAAAGTCGTGGTCACGGAACTCAAGGAAGACACGTTCTTTGCGGTCATCTGGCTGGAGCGCAATGGGCACGTCATCAGCATCGATTCGCGGCCCTCGGATGCGCTGGCATTGGCCTTGCGGGTCGATTGCCCGATCTTTGTAGAGGACGAAGTTTTGAAGAATTCCAAGCAGGCTACGACCGCCTCTGACCGCGTGACCAGCGAAGAACTGCGCAAGTGGCTGGAAGGCCTGAACGACGAGGATCTTGGACGATACAAGATGTGACGCCGTTGTACGGCCGTGATCTCCAGCCCCATGTTGATCGGCATTCATGTCTGACCCTGCGGCCCAATTTCAGCAAATCTATCTGGCGGGATTCGAGCTTAAGACATTCGATCGATTTCCCAAGTGCGTTGGCGTAGTCCGTGACGACTGCATTGCCCTGCTCGTGTCGGGACCCGACGGGCTGCAGATGCTGGGCAGACCCGGCTGGCAAGTCGGAGAAGTCATGGGCGTTTTGACCGAAGTTGGCGGTCGGCAGGTGTTCCAGGCCAAGTCAGAGACGGTCGAGGCCACCCCCGAGCGGCTCGAAAAGCTGAGAAGATTCCGGGACGACCTTCAGAATCTGATCCGTACAACGAAGTAAGGCAAGTCCGTCGATCGGCTTTTCGTGGAACCTCCCCTCGCGAATTCACGTATCCTGATGCGACACAAACGGGCGCACCGGCTCGCGCTCGGAGTCTATCCGTCCGAAACGAGGAGAACATCTTTATGAATATCCGCACTTGTCGGCTGAGGTTGCTCACCATTGTGGGACTGGTCCTGTTTTCGGGGCTTGCCTGGGGCGAAGACCAGGGGCGCGAGTTTCATTGGAGCGGCAAGCTGGCGGCCGACCAACTCGTCCAAGTTAAAGGAGTAAACGGCAACATCGATGCCGAAGCCGGCGGCGGGGATCAAATTGAGGTCACAGCCGAGAAGAGTGGCCCCGATGCGGACCGAGTCAAGATCCAGGTCGCTTCCAGCGGCGATGGCGTGGTCATTTGTGCCATCTATCCCGGATCCTCGGAGTCGTGCTCGCCCGGCTGGCGCGCAAGCCATGTGAGGGGAAGCGACACTAAGGTTCATTTCACCGTCCATATGCCGAAGAACCTGCGTTTTTCGGGGCAGAACATAAACGGCGATGTCAGTGCCAAGGGCATGGGTCGCTTCGTCCGCGGGGAGAGCATCAATGGATCGGTGCGCGTTTCGACCAGCGCGTGGGCCGAAGCCGAGACGGTAAATGGCTCCATCGAGGCCAGAATGGGGAACGCCGATTGGAGCGGCACGCTGTCGTTCAAGAGCGTGAATGGATCGGTGAGAGTGGAACTGCCGGACAATCTGAGTGCCGACGTCAGGTTCAAATCGCTGAACGGCCACATCAGCTCGGACTTTCCTATCACGATCAGCGGCAGCTTCATAGGCCAGAGCGCCAAGGGCCGAGTCGGCAACGGAGGCCGGGAGCTGTCAATCGAGACCGTGAACGGGAGTGTGGAACTGAAGAAAGCGGGGAGCGGAATCTAAGCGCGGAGAGCGTTCTCCGATCGCTTTGGAAGGGTTAAGGTCAGGGTTAGCCCAGTTTTATCGTAGTTGGACATAATACCTGTTATCGGACATTCTTACTGTTCAAAAGGCGGGCCGCCCCTTTTGAAATGTCTCGTCCAATCTTTGCTGCCTTTGCCCCGAAAAGGTCTTTGCGAACTAGTGTAGGATAAAGGCGAAAATGACGTGGCAAACAGCCTTTTCTCCCTTCTCGTCATCTAGGCTTGGAATAGAGGCTCGAACCATATGCAAGCTGGGCTGAGAATCCTCGTGGTTTCACTCTGTATCTCCGCAGCTTGGTCGTCATGTTTTGCGCAAGCTGGTGGCAACTCCTCAGCGGCCGCGCCCCAAAGCCAGACCACAGCCTCGCCACCCGATGACAAACCCTCGCAGGACAAGACGCCGCCGGAGCAGTTGCCAAACGCGCCTTCGAGCCAGCAACAGGCACCCTCCCTGGCCGACCTAGGCTTTCCCCGGGAGGCGACCCAAAGCAATGCGAAGGAACAGGCGTTGCTCGACAAGCGGACCCACATGCTCAAGGTTCACCAGCGCATCGGACTGATTACGACCATTCCCATGATGGCGGCAATCTTCTCGTCTGCCGGGGCCGCCGGCAAAGGCAAGGACACAACCGGACGCGACCTGCACCTAGCCCTGGGCGCGGTGGCCGGAGATCTGTACTTCATCACCGCCTACTATGCCATCCGCGCGCCCAAACCGCCGGGAATCGAAACTCGCGGGCCCATCCGCTTACACAAAGCGCTAGCTTGGATTCATGGCCCGGGGATGATCCTGACACCCATCCTCGGAGCCTTAGCCTATGATCAGAAAAACAACGGGGAGAAGGTCCATGGGATCGCTGCGGCACACACGCCGGTGGCCATCGTAACCGCCGGCGCGTTCGGAGCTGCTCTCTTGTCGGTGTCCCTTAAATTCTAGGAGAGTCGATGAAAAAGAAGATGCTAGTGGCCGTCGCGCTTCTGGCCCTTCCCGCGTTTGCCGCAGGGGATGGCCAATGGGTGCTTGGCGAATCCACTCTTACCTATCGCGTATCGCACCCGCTTCACCAAACCGAGGGAGTGAGCCATGCGGCGCGCGGCAAGGGCGTTTGCCACGCGGGTCAGTGCGATTTCCTGATCGCAGTACCGGTCAAGTCATTTGATTCGGGGGACAGCAATCGTGATATCCACATGCTGCAAACGACGCGTGGCGCCGAGTTTCCCATGGTTACCGTCCGTACCCGAATACCTGAATCGGAGCGCACGTCCGCAACTATCCTTGTAGATATAGACATCGAGTTTGCGGGCCAAACGGCTCACTACAAGCAGGTGCAACTGCAACTGGTGACTCAAGGCAATGAGACTCGGATTTCAGGAACCATTCCGGCGACCTTGCCCGATTTTAAGATCGAGCCTCCGTCACTCCTGGCGATCCCCGTCAAGAATGAGATTCCGGTGCGGATGGAAATGACCTGGCATCCCTTGTGAGTTGTAGCCTCTCTCCTTGTGCCCGGATTACCTGACCGGGCGTGCTGCTTCGCTTCCGACCAGCACGATCCGGGGATGGAACAGCGTCCCGGCGACCCGGGTGGCGATGGCGATCAGTTCCCTTTGCCCGCTGAAGACTTTCACCCGCTGTGCTTTGGAGAACTCCGGCAGGTTCACCGTGCGTCCGCCGCGGATGTTGGCCGCCATGTCTTCATTGGCGGTGACTGAAGGAAAGTGTGGCAGAAGCTTGCGGGGATGAACGAAGAACTCTTCAATCATTCCGCGCTCGGAGGCTGTTGCTAGGTCTTCCAGCGTGTGGGCGTCAGCAAGGTCAAACTCGGCCACTGCGGTGCGGCGCAACGACTGCAGGTGAGCGCCACACCCCATCTGCTGACCCATATCGTGGGCGACGGAGCGGAGATAGGTCCCTGATGCCACGCGAGCTTGAAAGCTGGCGTGGTCGCCATCGACACTCAGAATCTCGAACTCCTTGATCTCGACTCGTACCGGCTTGAGAACGACTTCTTTCTGCTTCCGCGCGAGCTTGTACGCCGGGACGCCTTGAATCTTCTTTGCGGAAAACGCAGGCGGCAACTGCTCTACAAATCCGCGAAAGCCGGTGGCGAGGTGGCGTACTTCATCCAACGTTGGCGATACGTTCTGGGGAATGCCGACGGCTTCGCCGTCGGCGTCATAGGTATCGGTAGCAAAACCGAAGCGGATCGCACCTTCGTAGGCCTTCTCAGCGGCGGTGTAGAACTGCGCCAGGCGAGTGAGGCTGCCAATCACCAGCGGCAGCACGCCGGTAGCGGATGGATCAAGCGTCCCGAGATGCCCCACCGAACGCTCGTGCAGAATCCGGCGTACCCGGTTGACCACATCGTGCGAGGTCAATCCGGCGGGCTTGTCGATGACGAGAACGCAATTCATAAAATTGGGTAATTGGGTCATTTGCAATTGGGTAATTTAGAATCCAAACCGGGCGGCAATTTTCAATCGCCAAATTACCAGCTCTTCTAATCTCTCATGATTCCCATCCGCGACGATACGCCCCGCTTCAGCACGCCGTACATCACCTACTTCATTATCGTCCTGAATGTGGTGGTGTTCCTGTTTGAATTGTCGGTGGGGGCGCAGAGCCACCGCGCGCTGAATGGCCTTATGTATCAATTCGGTGTGGTCCCGGTGCACTTTGATAGGGCACTGGCCGGGACCTCGCACGCTTCCCTGCCCGCACTCTCGCTGACCATTCTGACCTCGATGTTTCTGCACGCCTCCTGGCTGCACATCATCGGCAACATGTGGTTCCTGTGGATCTTTGGCGACAATATTGAAGATTATCTCGGCCACTTCTCGTATTTGGTGTTTTATCTGGTCAGCGGATTTGCCGCCATGGCTGCGCACATCCTGCTCAATGCCGGGTCCAATGTCCCTGCTCTGGGAGCAAGCGGCGCGATTGCGGGAGTGATGGGCGGCTATTTTGTGCTCTACCCCAGGGCCCGCGTCATGATGTGGTTTCCGCCCATTTTCTTCTTCTACCTTCCCGCCTGGTTGGTGCTGGGATACTGGTTCATGACGCAGTTCCTCAGCGGGGCTGCCACGCAGATTGCAGGAGCGAGCCAGTCTACGGGTGGGATTGCGGTGTGGGCACACGTAGGAGGGTTCGTGGCGGGCATCGTCCTGATCAAACTGATGCCGGAGCGGAGTGGACGCAATCGTTATGCGGCATGGTGAGGGTTTCGCCGCGGCACGGGCGGGGACGCCCGCGCCTACATCTATAATGTTGTTGTGAGCCCTCATTCCGTTGAGCAAGTCGCCTCCGCCGACTTCCCTACTCTTTGGGGCAAGTTCCGCATTTTCGGTTTCCAGGGCAACTTTGCTGGACGCCTGGAAGAGGCTGTAGCCCTGGTGATGGGCGATATTCTGTCTTCGCCGCCGTTGGTGCGTATTCATTCCCAGTGCCTAACCGGCGATGTCTTTGGATCGCTGCGATGCGACTGCCGCCAGCAACTGGAGATGGCTCTGGCCATGATCGCCGAGCGCGGCGCAGGAGTGCTGATCTACGAACAGCAGGAGGGCCGAGGGATCGGCCTCATGGCTAAGCTGAAGGCTTATGAGTTGCAAGATGAAGGATTAGATACCGTCGAAGCCAACGAGCGCCTGGGCTTCAAGGCTGATCAGCGCGAGTTTGCCTTACCGGCGAAGATTCTGAAGGCGCTGGGTGTGTCCCAGGTTCGTCTGCTTTCGAATAATCCCGATAAAGTCGCGGCCCTTGAACGCGGAGGAATCAAGGTAATTGAGAGAGTTCCCTGCGAAGTTTCCGCTAGCGCGCACTCGGAGGACTACTTGAAGACCAAGAAAGAAAAGATGGGACACCTGTTCTCGAGGCGCTAGTTGCCTGCTGCCGCTAGCACTGCGCGCTTGGTAAACACCCGAATCATTTCCCGGCGATATTCCGGCGTCAGTGCTGATGTGGTCAGCGGCTTTGCGGTCTTGGCGGCTAAAACCCCAACCGCGTCAGCGACCGCGTCGTCCACTGCTTTTCCATTCAGAGCTTCCGTTGCGCCCTTCACCACCAGGGGCGCAGGGTTCACCGCAGTGATGGCCACGCGGGCGTCAGCCACATGTCCATTCGACCGCTTGATGACGACCGCCACTCCGGCCAGTGGATAGTCAATTGATCCGCGAACCCGCAGCTTGCGGTATACCCCGCGATAATCAGCTGCCGTCTCCCTCAGGAACACTCGGGTCAGCAACTCGTCTGGCTGTAGCTTGCGGTGGTCGTCTCCGAGGCCGGTGTAGAACTCGTGGAGCGCAATACGCCGCTTACCTCTCGGGCTGACAATTTCCACTTCCGCATTCAGGCATAGCAGCGCTGCCGGAGTGTCTCCGGAAAACGCTGCCCAGCATTTGGTTCCACCGGGCGCAACATGGCAAAGATCGCCGTCTTTCTTGATGCAAAAGCCGCATCCCTTGCGCCAAGTGAGTGATTGGTTGTACCAGAGGCAGCGGGTATCGAGGCAGATATTGCCGCCGATCGTTCCCATATTGCGTAGGACAGGGGACGCGACGGTTGCTGCAGCTTCGGTCAGTACTGAATAGCGGCGGCGCAAGACATCCGAGTGTTCGATCGCCGTGAGCGAGGTCAGCGCGCCGATTTCTACGCCGCTTCCCTTCCGCTCACGAATGCCGCTCAGTTCGGAGATGTGGCGAAGATCGAGTACGTACTCCGGCTCGAACAGCTTCTGTCGCATGGAGGGGATGAGGTCAGTGCCACCGGCGACGATGCGTAATCGGGCAGAGCTCTTCGCATGTTTCGCCAAGTTGTCCAAGGCCTCGTCCAGAGAGCGCGGTCGCAACAGCTTGAAATCCGGAAGACTCAATCGTCACCTGCCACTGCGGCTGGAGTTTCTGTTCGCGAAGGATCCAACGGGTGCCGCTCCGGCCCTTTTCCTCGGTACCACAGCGATCCGCCGTGCTCACGGAAACGCGCCGGTGAAGTTGGATCGACACCCTCGGTGAGGTTGATGCGCTTGGCGTTGTTTTTGGCCCGCAGCGCAGCCAGCACGCGCTCGGGTGTGAACGGACACTCGTGCAGCCGCACGCCGACGGCGTCGTAAATGGCGTTGGAGATCGCGGGAATGGTCGCGGCCAGCGAACCTTCGCTGCACTCTTTTGCTCCAAACGGGCCTTCGGGATCGATGCTCTCAACGATGATGGCTTCGACTTCGGGCGATTCCACCGACGATGGGCTGCGATATTCGAGCAGGCCGGGATTCATCAGCATGCCGTCCTTCCAGACCATCTCTTCGGTAAGCGCCTGGCCCATGCCCATCCAGACCGAGCCGATAATTTGTCCCTCGACCGAGACTGGGTTCAAGGCGCGGCCGCAGTCGTGCGATGCCCAGACTTTATGGACAGTTACTTCGCCGGTTTCCTCGTCGACCGAGACTTCGGCCACCTGGGCTGAGTAGGAATACGCGGGCGAGGGGCCGACGCCGGCGCCTTTGTGCTTGCCGCCGCGGGCATCGAGTGGAGGCGCGTAGGACCCAGTTCCGCTGAGTGCACCGTGGAAGTCGATGGCCGCGACCACTGCCTCTTCAAACGACAACTGCTCTTTGGGTCCTTCGTCTTTGCGCTTCTGTTGCAACGAGCCGCGGAGGATTTGCCCTTCGACATGTCCCGAGACAGATGGAGAAGCACTGCCAGGCTCCGCCTGGCCGGACGGCCGAGGGCGGCCGTCCCCACGTGGTCCCTGCAAACCGTTCTTCTTGCTGACGACATCGCTGCGGAAAATGAGATCCCCTGGCTCGCAGTTCATCTTGCGTGCAGCGGCTGTGGCGATCTGTTTCTTTACATCTTGCGCCGCTCGCAGAGTGGCATTGCCGTTCATAAACGTCACGCGGCTGGAGTACGACCCGATGTCAATTGGTGTCAGATCAGTGTCGGCAGCGATGACTCTCACTCGCGCGATGGTACAGCCGAGCGTCTCCGCAGTAATCTGGGCGACCATGGTGTCCGATCCCTGGCCGATGTCAGATGCACCGGTATAGACGACCACACCGCCATCGCGATCGATCTTGATGTTTACGGTAGAGTGCGGCATGTCCGAGCGAATGATCGAATTGGCGGCGCCGCTGACGTAGTGGCTGCAGGCCACACCTAGGCCTCGGCCCCTAGGCATTTTGCCCTTACGTTGCCTCCAGCCGGAGCGCTCGACCACCTTCTCGATGCACTCGGGCAGACCATAACTCTGTACGCGCAGGCCATTCACGGTAACGCAGGGCGGCTTGAGCAGATTGTGCTGGCGGATTTCTGCAGGATCCATGCCGATGGCAGCGGCTAGTTCGTCGAGCTGCGTTTCGAATGCAAAGCGGACGTTCACCGTGCCATGGCCACGCATGGCGCCACAGACCGGTTTATTCGTCAGCACGCGGTAGCCATCGTATTGAATATTTGGAATGTCGTAGAGCGCGCCGAGCAACGCGCCGGAGTAAAGAATGGTGACCACGCCGTAGGAGCAGTAAGCGCCGCCGTCCTGCACCACGCGGGCTTTGACAGCAGTGATGCTGCCATCGTTCTTGACCCCGGTCTTGAGATCGACAATCGTGCGCGGGCGGCCGCGATGTGCCCAGAACACTTCCTCGCGGGTGTAGGTGATCTTCACTGGCGCCTTCGCCTTGCGAGCGGCAATGGCAGCGATGATTTCGAGCGGAATCACTTCGCTCTTGCCGCCGAAGCCGCCGCCCACCAGCGGCTTGATCACACGAATCTGCGACATCTGCATTTCCAGCACCAGCGACAATTTGTGCTGCAGGTAATAAGGAACCTGAGTAGAGGATTGCACAATCAAGCGGCCAGGATTGCCGGTCTGCGGATCGATTTCGAAAGCGGCTAGCGTGGAGTGCGGTTCCATCGCGGCGTGCGTGACCTCGTTGGCGATGAAACGGGCCTCGGCAATGCGATCAGCTTCGGCAAATCCCTTCTCGGGATCACCGAAAACGTGGTGGTAGTCTTTTTCTATATTGTTCGGCTTGTTGTCGTGGATCAGGTTGGTCTCGGCTTTCATCGAGTCTTCGGGATCGAAGTAAGCCGGCAGGAGTTCGTATTCCACGTCAATGAGTTCGAGAGCCCTTTCGGCTGTGAACTCGTCCACCGCGGCCACACAGGCTACGTTGTCGCCGACGTAGCGCACTTTGTCGAGCGCCAACGCGTACTCATCATGGCCGACGGGAAGAATTCCGTAGGGGTTGGGGGCATCGCTGCCGACCACCACGGTAACCACACCGTCTAGCTTTTCGGCTCTGCTGGTGTCGATCCGCTTGATACGGGCGTGGGGATAGGGCGAGTGCAAAATCTTGCCAATCAACATCCCGGGCACGCTCAAGTCGTCCGTATATTTGCCGGAGCCGGTGGTCTTGCCGGCAGCGTCGACCATAGCGATGGACTTGCCGATGATGGAGAAGTCAGTCATAAAGTCGTCGTTGGTCGTCGGTCGTTCGTCGTTGGCAAAACACAACAGCAGATTCCTCGCTGCGCTCGGAATGACCAGGAATTTGGTCTCACCTCGACGCCGCCATTCCCTTTTGCTCCGCATCAATCGCTGCTTTGATCGCCTGATACATCTGGCTGTAGCCGGTACAGCGGCATAGATTACTGCTCAGGCCGCCGCGAATTTCGGCCTCGGTTGGATTGGGATTCTGCGACAGCAGATGCCGCACCGTCATCATGAAGCCGGGAGTGCAGTAGCCACACTGCGATCCGCCCCAGTCGCCATACGCTTTCTGGATGGCCGCCAGGCTGCCATGTTCGCTCACACCTTCGACCGTGGTAATTTCCTGGCCTTCGCAACTCGCCGCCAACATTGTGCAGGAAAGCATGGGGGTTCCATCCACCTGCACGGTGCACGCGCCGCAGGAAGAATCGTCGCAGCCACGCTTGGATCCGGTCAGGTCAAGGTCCTGGCGCAGGGCATCGAGCAGCAACTTGCTGGGCTCGATGGCGATCTCGTGCGAGCGGCCGTTGACGCGGAGTTCAATGAGTTCTTTTTTCATTGTTAGCACTCAGCCGTCAGCACTCAGCATTCAGCCGTTCGTTAGCCCATTCATGGCTGAATGCTGACGGCTGAGTGCTGACTGCTCAATATCCAAAATCCGCCTGCGCCGCGTACGCGTGCTGCTTCACGCCGAGGCCGTCCACTCGGCAGGCCCCCAATTGGTTCATGTAGGCCTGGCGATCGGCCAGGTCGTACACCCATCGCGTGAGCCAAGCCTCCGTGTCCGGCTTGGTCTTGGTTTGCTCGTGATATTGACGAAAGAAGGCGTCGTCGCGTTTGTAGTATCCCTGTACCGGCGAGGGATGCGCACCATGGGGACACTCAACCACTGCATTCACCAGGAATCCGGGAATCACGGTACGGTTAGGATCGCTGGCAATGACTTCCGGCTCGACGATTTCCTCTGCCACAACAATTACGCGCTGGGCGGCACGAATGCCCTCGATCATGACACCAAAGTTGCCCCAGCAGTGCGCGTTACCCTCGCGATCAGCGCGCTGCACGTGGACGATCGTGACATCAGGAGTGAGAGCACGAACAGCCCACAAAGACTCTTTCCCTTCAAACGGAGAAAATATCTGGTAGTAGAAGTGATTGCCTTTCGTGGTGTCGCTGCCCAGAGCCGTCCGTGTGGGGAAGAACGGCACACCCATCGCCCCTGCCTGCAATGCAAGAGCGACGGTGAAGTTGGTCATGTTGAAGACCTTCATTCCGTCTTGCTCGACAGCACGGCGGAAGTTGTAGGCAGAACCCATCATCACGTTGCCTACCCATGCAGCGATGACTTTGTCGACGCAACCCGCGCCGATAAGCTGATCGAACAGAATGTCTGAAATCGGTCCAATCAGCGTGAGGCTCTTCTTTTTCTGGCGCACAATTTCGTGTCCCGCGGCGAAGGGGATCATCTGCTCCATCTGCAGTCCAAGCGCGACCGAGGCGCCGTCGGGCACCAGGTCGGCAATGGCTTGGCGCATGGTTAGGAGCTTAGACATCACTTCCCTTTCCACTTTGGCTGCCGCTTCTCGAGGAACGCGTTGATTCCCTCTTGCGCATCTTCGGTCTTCATCAGGTCTTCGAAGTAGACCTTCTCCGCCTGCGCCAACCCCTTGTCGAAGTGAATCGAATCCCATGCGTAAATGGCTCTCTTGGTGATCGCCAGCGCCGCCGGACTGAGCTGTGAGAGGTGCTGCACAGCTTCCTGCACGGCGTGTTCGAGATCAACTTCGGCGAGAACAGCGTTCGCCAGACCAATTGCAGCCGCTTCTTTTCCCGTGATGTTGCGTCCAGTAAGCACCAAATCAGCGGCTTGCTTTTGGCCGACCAGCGCGGCCAAGGCGGTGACGGCAACCGGGGGATAGCAGCCTAGCTTGATCTCGGGGAATCCCCAAGTGGCGAGTTCAGAGGTGTACACGAGGTCGCAGACCATGGCCAGCTCCGCGCCGCCGCCCAAGCAGTGGCCGTGGACCGCAGCGATGCTGACTTTCCTAGATGCCACAAGCGCCCGAATGACGGCGTGGAACTTCCCCAACATCTCCTCGACTTTGTCGGGAGTGTGAGCAGCGACATCCACGCCAACCGAGAAGGCTTTCTGGGCGCCGGAAAGAATGATGACAGTGATATCCGGCTGTAGCTCAATCTCGGCCAGTGATGCGGCCAACTCTTCCATCATAGGAATGTCGATGACATTCAGGGGAGGGTTTTGCAGACGAAGGCGGGCGACAGGCGGTTGCAACTCCACCTCGATCCGCAATTTCGTGATTGTCGCCGTAGCCATAACTGAGTTAACTCGTCCAAAACCCTTCTTTGTCATACTCGCGAATCGCTTGTAACTCGGCAGCGCTCGGTTCGGGCGTTGGCGCCACTTGCCTGCCGTAACGCAACGGCCAACCGGTGTTGTCGAGCACATCCTCAGTTTCGATCCCGGGATGCACCGAAGCCAGGTAAGCCTCTCCGTCCTGGCTAAATCGCAGCACCGCCTTCGTCGTGATTACGGCTGCTGGCCCTCCGCGCGGCAGACCCACGCGCTGCCGCCATGCGTGACCATCGCCATTTCCTGGGCTGGTCAGGAACGACACGCGCTCCGGCAGACGCTGCTTGCTGTGCTCGAGCAAAGCCACGAAACGCTGTGCCAGCGAAGCGATGTCGCAGGCTCCTCCCGATCCCGGCAAGCGGATTACGCCTTTCGCGCCTGTTACCTCGGTCGAGTTCAAATTGCCGAAACGGTCAACTTCCGCTGCTCCCAGAAACCCAAGGTGCACGCGTCCGGATTGCAGCAAGCTCATGACGCCTAGCATGTCGAGACACTGTGTCGCTCCCAGAATGTTCGGGGGATCGGCCATGGTGTAGATCAACTCGGGCGCGGGAGTGGAGCGGATCACTCCATTCTCGAACAAACCAACAGCGTTTGGAGCATGTGTCTTCTTTGCCACCACGAAAGCAATCAGCGGCAGCCGCATGCCGACGAACACCACTTCCCGGTCACGAATCTCGCGGGCCGCAGTCACCACCATGAGTTCGCCCATGGCGTAAGCCTGCGAGGCCGGAGTCGGGTTTGTTGTCGAGGTGGTCATGACAAAGAGCCTGCGGAGCCTCGCTCCGCGGACGGACGAGGGCGACCGCCCCCACACGACGCCTACAAATTAATCGCTGACTTTCTAACTTCGCCGATTGAGGCCAACGGATCGCGTGCACCTTCCTTGGGTGCAATCCACTTCTTTTCGTTGGCGATAATGTCGAGCAGCAACTTCTTGTCCTCGGCCGTCGGCATGTACTCTTTAAGGTGCTGGTCGTATGCTTTGTCGTCCAGAGGCTCGCCGGTTTGCGCGTGGAACTTCTGCCCCGCCCAGCGGCCAATATTACGGTTGAACTTGATGTGTGGCGCGTAAAGTCTTGCCTGTCCTGCCTTTAGGCCGCCATTGATACGCTCCACTAGGCCCGCCACTTCGTCGCGGTAGAGCTGCCGGTTGTAGTCATTCAAGTCGTCAACTTCGGCCGGCTTTTCATTTTTCGGTTCGTCGTATCGCCCTTTAATTCCCCAAACGTAAGACCAGTGCGCGGACGAAGAATGATCGGTGCCGAATAGATCGTAGGAACTCGAAATCCACTTGTTGAGGTAGCGCTGAATCAGCCACGCCGGAATCACCCCGGCTTCCACAATACGGCGCAGGCCATCGTTGCCTGTGCCCATGTGAAAAGCCTCCTCGCGCAGCATATAAGACATCGAACGGCCGAGGGGAGCGAACGCGGAATATTTCAGCATCTGCAACTGAAACTTTCCGTCGCGATCAACGAAGTCGGTGTAGGTGAAAAAGTCCATCCAGTTATCCACGTCGACGTTGAAGGCGCCCAGCAGACGCTTGTTATCAAACGCACGCCGCTCCAGCATCTTTTGCGCTTCCACTTTGCCGGAATAGCCGAAATGGGTGATGAGCAGGGCGCACATCTGCCAGCCATGCCGCATTTCTTCGATCATGACGCGCGTGATGGCACGACGGTCCCAGTCAGTCGGCGCACTCTCGAACAGATTGCGCTGCTGTTCGACGCTGGCGAATTCGGTATCGCCCTGATAGACGATCAGGTTAATTAGCGCGTCACGCATCTGCTGCGTGGGCACCTGGCGCAGGTTTTCCCACTTCTTGTTGCCTTTGAACGCGCCAAACTGGATCTCGTCGGTTTCAATCGCGCCGTAAAGGGTGTCGAACTTGAAGTCGGCAATCTCTTTGTGATTAACACCGATGTCTTTGCGCCAATCGTCGAACAAGCCGACCCAGTCGCTGAAAGTTCCGATCTTTGCTACTTTTCCAGGCATTGTAGGTTCCTATTTATGAAGTCGTTGTTCCAGCACTCAGCATTTAGCATTCAGCCTTGCAGCAACATGCCGATCTTTTACCCCAAGTTCATCCACACCGTCTTTGTTTCGGTGTAATGTTCAATCGCGTTCATGCCAAGTTCCCGGCCTAGGCCGGAGCTCTTATAACCACCGAAAGGCATGGCGGCGTCCATTAAACCGTAGGTGTTGATCCACACCGTTCCAGCTTTGAGCTGCCGCGAAACCATGTGGGCCTTCTTCACATCACGCGTCCAGACAGCCGACGCGAGACCGTAGGGGTTCTGGTTGGCCTGCGCGATCACCTGATCGATGTCGTCGAAAGCCAAGGCCGCCAGCACTGGTCCGAAGATTTCTTCTTGCGCGATCTTCATGTCGTTCGTGACACTGCCGAAGATCGTAGGCTCGATAAAGAAGCCCTTGCCGCCATCCACCGATACGCGATTTCCACCGGTGAGCAGCTTAGCTCCCTCTTGCTTCCCAGCCTCAATGTAGCCCAGCACTGTCTGCATCTGTTCCTGGCTGACGATTGCTCCCATACGGGTTTTCGGATCGAGCGGATCGGCAGGTTGCATCTTCTTCGCGCGAGCCACGAGCTTTTCGAGGAATTCGTCCTGCACTTTGCTTTCGACGAACAACCGCGAGCCGGCATTACAGACTTCCCCTTTGCCGTAGAAGATCCCGGTGATTGCGCCTTTCACAGCACTGTCAATGTCGGAATCGGCGAAGACGATGTTCGGCGACTTGCCACCCAGTTCTAGAGTGATGCGTTTCATGGTGTCGGCCGCGCCGCGCATGATTTCCTTGCCGACTTCGGTAGATCCGGTAAAGGCAATCTTGTCGATGCCGGGATGGCGGACCATGGTGCGGCCCACCTCGGAATTGCCTGTGACAATGTTCAGCACGCCTGCCGGAACTCCCGCTTCGACCGCTAGTTCGCCGAAGCGTAGCGCGGTCAGAGGAGTCAGGCTCGCGGGTTTCCAGACGATGGTGTTTCCACAGGCCAGCGCCGGGCCCAGCTTCCAAGACGATAAGAGCAGCGGGAAATTCCATGGGACGATCATGCCGACGACACCCACCGGCTCGCGCAACGTGTAGGTGAATGCGGTCTCGAAGGTGTTCGTGGTCTCACCGTGAATCTTGGTCGCCCAACCTGCGTAGTAGCGCAGGACGTCGATGACCATCGGCATATCAACGTAGCGCGATTCGAAAATCGGCTTGCCGTTATCCAGGGTCTCGAGCTCTGCGAACTCGTCGATGTTCTTCTCGAGGAGGTCGGCGAGCCGCCAAATGAGACGCCCGCGCTCGCTGGCGGACATCTTGCGCCAAGGACCGGACCGGTCTTCGAATGCCTTGCGGGCCGCTGCCACGGCATGATCGACGTCAGCGGATGTAGCGGCGGCAATCTGGGTCAAGACTTCACCGGTGGCAGGATTCGAAGTGGCGAAGGTCTTCGCGGTTTCTACCCACTGCCCGTCAATCAACAGGCGACCGCGGGAGAGCTTAGTTTTTGTGGCTGCAATCATTCTGGTTTCCAATCGAATCTCGGTAAGGGACGGCCGCCAGGGCGGCCGTCCCTACACGAGTTGTTATTTCGCCTTAAACACTGCCGGCCGCTTCTCCACGTAAGCCGCCAGCCCTTCCTTGGCGTCTTCACTTTGGAAGAGGATTTGCTGGTTCTCGCGCTCCACGGCCAGGGCCGATTCCATGGGAATCTCCCAGCCGGTCTGTACCGCGCGCTTGATTCGGCCCACAGCCTTGGCCGCTTTATTGGGCGGGCAGAACTGACGAGCATATTCCAGGACGTTCTCCATGAAGCCATCGCGCTCGAAAATGTCGTTAACGATCCCCAGTTCCTTGGCCTCTTCAAATGAGAAGGTATTGCCGGTGACCATCAGCTCGATCGCCTTGCTCTTCCCGACCATGCGCGACAACCGTTGCGTGCCGCCAGTTCCGGGAAGCACGCCGAGGTTCACTTCTGGCAAACCGATCTTCCCCGCCTCCTGACGCGCGATACGTATGTCGGCAGCCATGGCGATTTCCAACCCGCCGCCGACGCAGTGGCCGTTGATGGCCGCAATCACCAGTTTGGGCGTGTGCTCCAGGCGTAGGAGCATCTCGTTGGCGTGCAGGCAGAAGTAATACTTAAATGTAGGATCGACGCTCGACAGCATCTTGATGTTAGCGCCGGCGGAGAAGAACTTGTCTCCCGATCCCGTGATCACGATCACATAGACGTCGTTGTCCATGCGCGCCTTAAGGATGCTCTCATCGAGCTGGCGGTTCATTTCGTAGGTGTAGGTATTGGCGGGCGGGTCGAACATCTCGATCACAGCCACGCCACGGTCGGTTCGGTAGTTGACCAGTGTCTTGGTGGTTTCGCCAGTCGAAGGGGCCATCGTGGTTGCCATATCAAAACTCCTTTTCGCGTTCCATGGAATGTGAGTTTAGTTTACCGATTTCTTTTTACGACTCTTCCTGCGCGGAGCGGCTGCGCTTACGCCCTGAAGAAAAATATCGCCCATCCTACCGGCGATCTCTTCGGCATCAGCGTCCACCCGCGGGTTGTACCAGGTGTAAATCCAATTCATCATGCCAAACAAGCTTAAGACGGCAAGGCGGCCCGATCCTTCCAGTTTACGCTCCCGCTGGAAGTCGTCGAGCAGGCCCACGCAGATTTGGTAGTACGCACGTTTGATGGCGGCGACTTCTGCCCCAAAGCCGTTGGTCAGCGTGTTGTCTTCGTGGGACAAAACCTTCATCGCTTTACGGTTAACCAGAAAATATTCCAGGTGATTCAAAATGAAGATGCGGATGCGCTGTTCCGGATCGGAAGCCGTGTCCAGGCGCTCGCGCAGGCGCTCAACGATGGTCGTGAAGGTCTCTTTCTGGATCAGGTAGAGCAGCTTTTCCTTGGATTCGAAGTAGTAGTAGAGCCCCGACAGCGACATGCCGCTAGCGCGCGAGAGGTCGCGCATCGATGCGCCTGCATAACCCTTGTCGTAGAAGACTTCGGCGGCGTGAAGCAGAATCTTGCTCAGCCGGCGATCAAACCGGGTCCCCGACAAGGGAGCTGCCTCCGCTGGAGCGCGGCGGCGTGCGCCGACCGGGGCCGTGATCGAAGCAGACGACGTCATAAAGTTCGAACGTTCGTTCAAATATTACACTAGTGGCGGTGGTTGGCACAAGGATGCTTATCCACAACAAGATCTGCTTCATCCTGCCGCTTCATAGGCACGGCCCAGCCATTCGATTGCATCGTGGAGGTCGGCATCACAACTTAGTTCGAATGTGAACCAGCGGGCCTTCGGCATTTCCGCGAATCCGATTCGCGGCTCCTTGCGAATGCGCGCTAGCACACGTGTGCTTGCCGATGGCAGCTTGAAGGCGAGAGAGTTGGGCGAATCCATTCCACGGGTCTTCGGGAGCACCGCGAAGATCCTGTCCCGCCGGTACCAGGCAGTGAGCCCGAACATGGGACGCGTGCTCGCTTGCGGCCAGGATTCGAGATCAGCCGCCAATGCCGCAGCCCAGGCCTTCATTTGTTCGGAGATGGTTGGCAAGCGCGGGCGTGCCCGTGCCGCCGACTTCTTTTTCTCTTTCGCCGGAGGTACTCGCCGTTTCATGGAAGAAGGCGTGGTTTCTCTAGTTACGAATATCACCCAGCAGCCGCTCGACTTCTTCTTTCACTTCGGCGGTGATGGGAAGCAGCGGCAGTCGAGCGGGGCCCCCGTAATAGCCGTTGAAGTCCATGGCGTATTTGATTGCAGGGATGCCGAGGTCGCCGACGATTCGTTGCGACGCTTGGACGATGCGCTGCTGCTTGAGACGAGCCAGTTCGGCATCGCCCTCCTTCCAGGCAGCATAGATTTCATAGCAGGCGGTGGGAGCGGGATCAGCGAAACCCAAAATCGCGCCGACAGCGCCGACTTGCAGCGACGGCTCCAGCCTCTGCGCGGCCCCCACTAAGACTTGAAAGCCTACTTCCTTCTGGCGCGTCTTCAGGCCGCTGACCACGCTGACCGCTGACGACGACACTTTCGACTTTGCTCGCGAGCCCGACAGTGCTGCGATGGACACCAGTTCCCCGTTGCCCTTGGCCACCACGCTCAACATGCGCGGCGTGACCGCGTCGAAGGTCTCGGTAACGGTTGCGGCTCGCTTCATGGAGCGAGTTCCCTCCACCATGCGGCGGACTTTTTCAACGTCTCCGCCGGATTCCTTGATGCCGATGATGTTGTGATGCCCGGCGAGTTCGATGACCATTTCCGCGGGGATGTCGTAGGCAGTAAATCCTGGCACGTTGTAGAGCAGCACCGGCAGCGGCGAGCGGTCGGCAACAAAACGATAAAACGCCAGCAGATTCGCGGGCATCATCTGCTTGCGGTAGAAGTGCGGGGTGCGCACCAGAGCAACGTCGTAGCCGACTTTGGCCGCGTACTCGGTGAGTTGCAGGGTCTCGTCGGCCGATTCCATGCCCGTACCCGCGATCAAGACTTTGGTTGGAGCGCAAGCGTCCCGGACAGTCTGTAAAACGTCGCGTCGTTCGAGGTCCGAAAGCAGGATGGCCTCGCCGGTTGATCCCAGCGCGACGATGCCGGCCACCGGAGTCTTCGAATACCGCTCGACGTTTGCCTCGAGCTTCTTGAAATACACGTTGCCCTGGGGATAGAACGGTGTGGTGATGGGAGGAAAAATGCCGGAAAGTAGCATGAACCCGCTCCTAGCTGCTGGCTTCTAGATTATCAGTTTGAGGCGGACTCGCGGTCGTCAGCGCCGAACTCTTGTTGGCCGTTCCGCGTGCAGCTTCTGCAGAGCGAAGACGTTCACTTCTCCGCGTTGCAGGGCGGCGATGCCTTCGGCGGCAGCGCGGGCCGCGGCAAGAGTTGTAATGGTCGGAATGCGCGCATTGACGGCAGCACGGCGGATGGCTTGTTCGTCGAACCACGGTTCGAGGCCGTGGGGCGTGTTGATGACCAATTGCATGCGCTCGCCCTTGATCAGATCCACCACGTTCGGACGGCCTTCTTTTACTTTGTAGACACGCTCGACCGTCATTCCCGCACGCTCGATCAGGTCAGCGGTGCCGGCAGTGGCCACGATGTGGAAGCCCATATCGGCGAACTTGCGGGCAACGTCGGCAACCTGCGGCTTGTCATGATCGGTGACGCTGATGAAGACCGTGCCTTTGGTCGGAAGCTTCTGACCGGCTGCGATCTGCGCCTTGGCGAAAGCTTCGCCGAAATTGTCGGCCACGCCCATGACTTCGCCGGTCGATTTCATCTCGGGGCCGAGCACGGTGTCCACGCCGGGGAATTTGTTCCAGGGGAACACGGGCGACTTCACATAATAAAAGCTGCCGGTATCGAGATCGGCGCGACGCTCGATGAATTCCGGCAGGAATTCGCGCAGCTTGCGCCCAGTCATCAGGCGGGCTGCAATCTTGGCCATGGGCACGCCTGTGGCTTTCGAAACGTACGGCACTGTGCGCGAAGCGCGCGGATTCACTTCCAACACGTACACTTTGTCGCCACCGCCGTTGCCATTGCCGCGCGGGATGGCAAACTGAATGTTCATCAGCCCGACTACATTCAGCGCTCGCGCCAGCTTGAAGGTGTAGTCCCGCATCTGATCCATCAACTTCTGGGGAATATCGACCGCCGGCAGCACGCAGGAGGAATCGCCGGAGTGAATGCCGGCTTCTTCAATGTGCTGCATGATCCCGCCGATGACCACATCTTCGCCGTCTGAAAGCGCGTCCACATCAACTTCAATGGCGTCCTCGAGGAAGTGATCGATCAAGATGGGACGGTCGTGGGAATATTCGACCGCTTCCTTCATGTAACGGACGACGCTCTCTTCGTCGTAGGCGATGACCATGGCGCGCCCGCCAAGCACATAGGAAGGCCGCACCAGCACCGGATAACCCACCTTCGTGGCGCCCGCAATGGCCTCTTCAAGAGAAGCGGCCATGACGCCCGGAGACTGCGGAATTTGCAGTTCTTCCAAGAGGCGATTGAAGCGCTTGCGGTCCTCCGCCAGGTCAATCGATTCGGGTGATGTTCCGATGATATTGACGCCTGCTGCCTTCAAGGGCAGGGCAAGATTCAGCGGAGTCTGTCCGCCGAACTGCACTATCACTCCCACCGGAGCGCCAGTGGAACCTTCGTGCTCGCAGATGGCTAGCACATCTTCGAGCGTTAGAGGTTCGAAGTATAAGCGGTCGCTGGTGTCGTAATCGGTCGAGACCGTCTCGGGATTGCAGTTGATCATGATGGTCTCGTAACCATCGTCGCGCAGCGCGAAAGAGGCGTGGCAGCAGCAGTAGTCAAACTCAATTCCCTGCCCGATGCGATTTGGCCCGCTGCCCAGAATGATTACTTTCTTTTTGTCGGTCGGCGCCGCCTCATCTTCGTCTTCGTAGGTGGAATACAAATACGGTGTGAAGCTTTCAAATTCTGCGGCGCAGGTGTCCACACGTTTATAGACAGGTTTAATGCCGTGCTTCTTGCGCAGATGCCTGACTTTCTCCTGACCGTTCAGCCGCCACGCGCCCGCCAGGCGGCCATCGGAGAAGCCGTAGCGCTTGACCTCGCGCAATACGTCTACCGGAATCGATTCCATGGGATGCTTTTCCAGCTCCAGCTGCATGTCGTTTATTTCTTTGAGCTGGTAGAGGAACCAGGGATCGATAGAAGTCATCTTGTAAAGCTGTTTGACGGTATGGCCCTGGCGCAACGCGTATTGCACGTAAGCCAACCGCTCGGGATGCGGTGTGACCAGGCGTTGGGTCATGATCTTAGGCTCAATCTTCGATCCGCCGATGCGCTTGCCAGTATCGAGTGAGCGAATACCCTTCATCAACGCTTCTTTGAAGGTGCGGCCGATGGCCATGACCTCGCCTACAGATTTCATCTGCGGGCCAAGGTTTTCATCTGCGCCGGGAAACTTCTCGAACTGCCACTTGGGAATCTTGACGACAACGTAGTCGAGTGTGGGTTCGAAACAAGCTGGGGTCTTGCGGGTGATGTCGTTACGAATTTCATCCAGCGTGTAGCCGACAGCAAGTTTGGCAGCAATCTTGGCAATCGGGAACCCGGTGGCCTTAGACGCCAGCGCCGAAGATCGCGACACTCGAGGGTTCATCTCGATGACCACCATGCGTCCGGTCTGGGGATGGATGCCGAACTGAATATTTGATCCGCCGGTCTCGACTCCGATCTCGCGAATCACGGCAATGGCGGCATCGCGCATCGCTTGATATTCGCGGTCGGTGAGAGTCTGTGCCGGGGCGACAGTGATCGAATCGCCGGTGTGCACGCCCATGGGATCGAAGTTTTCGATGGAACAGATGATGATGACGTTGTCCGCCATGTCACGCATCACTTCCAGCTCGAATTCCTTCCATCCCAGGACTGATTCTTCAATCAGCGCTTCGTGGACGGGAGAGAAATCAAGCCCACGGGCCAGGAGTTCCATCAGCTCTTCACGGTTATAAGCGATGCCACCGCCCGATCCTCCCAGGGTGAACGACGGACGAATGATCACCGGGAAACCAATCTTGCCGGCGAACTCCAAGCCATCTTTAATGTTGTTCACCAAGGAAGACTTGGGAACGTCGAGGCCGATTTTCTGCATCGCGTCTTTGAACACCAACCGGTCTTCAGCCTTCTTGATGGCGGTTACGTTGGCGCCGATGAGTTGGACGTTGTACTTGTCGAGAACACCGCCGTCGGCGAGTTCGATAGCAAGATTGAGTGCAGTCTGGCCTCCAACTGTTGGCAGGATGGCGAAGCCTGCGCCAGGCGACATCTGGCGTTCAATGCGGATAATCTCTTCCAAATATTCGCGGGTGAGCGGCTCAATGTAGGTGCGGTCGGCCGACTCGGGATCGGTCATGATGGTCGCCGGATTCGAGTTGGCGAGCACCACTTCGAAGCCCTCGGACTTGAGAGCCTTGCAAGCCTGGGTGCCGGAGTAATCGAACTCCGCCGACTGGCCAATGATGATGGGGCCAGAGCCGAGAATCAGGATCTTCGAGATATCAGTGCGTTTGGGCATTTATGCAATTCTGTTCTTATTATCGAAGGTCGGTTTGGTTGCTTCCGGGGCCTTGCTTCGACGAGTCGACTCGCCGTTGTTTTGAAAGGGCGCGGCTTCAGCCGCGCCGACAGCTGCCCCTATGACCTGGGGCTTTAGCCCCGGAGGGACCGGGTCACGCTCGAATTCCGAACGCGCGGACGAATACGGATACTCCTCGGGCCTCTGACACAAATGCTTCCTAACCGGATTCTCCCAAATATGCGTCACATGCCCGTCATAATCCGCCGCATCGCGGATGCGATGGTCTTGAAACCCTTTTTGCCAGACTTCCATATTCGATTCGTGCTCCTTCTTGGCGCGAAACGAGAAGCCGCCTTTGATGAACTGAGCCGCCTTCTCGAGGCTCACTAGCGGCGTCAAGAGAACATGGATATGGTCCGGCATGACCACGAATTCATGAAGCAGATAGGCTGCGCCTCGGTAGTGATAAAGAGTGTCGATCAGCAATGCAGCCCAGCGTTCTTTCTGAAAAAGAGCGCGCCGCCCCCACGTGCTGGTGGTGATCATGTAGGTCTGTTGATTCTCGGTGGTGTGCTCTCGTTTAGGTCGCATATAGTTGCGCCTCATCGGCGCCTTGGTCACAATTGTGCCGCTTACGGCGCGGCTTGAAGCCGCGCCCTTTCAAAACTCCGCGCCGGCCAACACTCGAAGATACAAAGCATAATCACAACTGCACATCTTTTCGGTACCACACGAAGTTTCCTCTGTCGTTGATCAACGCGCCCTGCATTGAGCACCCTTCCGGAGCGTCATGTGCACGATCCACGTCAACCGGCATTTGATATTCCTTGCCTTGCCAGGAGGAGACAAGCCAGTAGCGTCCGGACCCGATCTGTCCGAAGTCGAAAGCCCCGTTTTTGCTGGATTCGGTTTCTCTAACGCGCTTTAGGTCTTGACAGCAAGGAACGCGCCATTTCCACTCGTAGAGCCTCAACGAAGCGCCGCCCACAGACTGCATCACGCCCTTGGGCGAAGACTGCAACAGTCCGCATAGCCGCCTGACCGGCTGCCAGGCGATTACATCTACCGATTTCGGTGACCCCGGCACCGCACTCATCAGGCAAAACATGATGGCAAGTGCTTTCACCCCTTCCACTCCTCCATCATCTTGGTAAATTCCTTGAACAGATAGTGCGAATCGTGCGGGCCTGGCGAGGCTTCGGGGTGATACTGCACGCTGAACAGCGGCAGGTTCTTGTGCCGCATGCCTTCCAGCGTGTTATCGTTCAAATCCATGTGGGTGAGCTCGACCTCGCTCATGGGCAGCGAATCGGGATCGACCGCGAAGTTATGGTTATGCGCGGTGATCTCAATCTTCCCATTCTTCAATTGCTTCACCGGATGATTTCCGCCATGGTGCCCGAACTTCAGCTTGAAAGTCTTCCCGCCAAGCGCGATCCCCGTGAGCTGATGCCCCAGGCATATCCCGAAGATCGGCAGGCGCCCCATCAGGCGGCGAATGTTGTCCACCGCGTAGGTGCAGGGCTCGGGATCGCCGGGACCATTCGAGAGAAACACGCCGTTTGGCTTCATCGCCAGCACATCTTCCGCCGGAGTCTGCGCCGGGACGACCGTCACCTTGCAGCCTTCGCCGCGCAGCTTGCGCAGGATGTTCTGCTTGATTCCGTAATCGTAGGCGACTACGTGGAAGCGCTCGGGCTGATCTTTGACTCCGACCACAGCGACTGGCTCGTGTGAGCGCTCGCCGACTTCCCAAACGTACGGATGTTTCGTCGTGACGAACTTCGCTAAATCCGTCCCGTCCATTTTCGGAATCGACCGGGCTTTGGCGATGAGCTTCTGCGCGTCGGTTTCTAGCGTCGAGATCACGCCGCGCATCACCCCGTGGTCGCGCAGATGGCGCACCAGAGCGCGGGTGTCGATGTCGGCGAGAACCGGAATCTTGAAGCCTTCCAGGAATTCGTCGGCGACCTGCTGCGAACGCCAGTTGGAACTGACGCGCGAGAACTCGCGCACGATCAGGCCTTCGATGTAGGGGCGCGTAGCTTCGTTGTCGTCAGGGTTGGTGCCGTAATTGCCAATTTCGGGGTTGGTGAGAACGACAATCTGCCCGGCGTAGGAAGGATCGGTGAAAATTTCCTGATAGCCGGTGATGGAAGTATTAAAAACTACTTCCCCGTAACATTCGCCCTTTGCTCCGTAGCCTTTGCCTCGGAAGACTTTGCCGTCTTCCAGCGCAAGGATTGCTTGCATTGCGTCTCCGGGGAGAGTGGATTTTATAGATTTTAGCAAAGATGGAGAAAATCAGCCAAGCAATTCGCAGTGGAAATCGCAGGTGAAAACCATAAAATCTCGCGGGTGGCCGAGCTTCGAAGCTACCGTACCCTTCCCATCTTATCCATCGGCCAGTAGCCAAACACGGCTTTACCGTAGATATAACTCTCGCCCACCGGCCCAAAGTCGCGGCTGTCGTTCGAGAGGCTGCGATGGTCGCCCAGCACGAAGTAGCTTCCCTGCGGAACAACCGTCTCGGAATAGGAGCGGAGGTCTTCGTATGCCCGCGGAACGTAATCCTCGTCCAACCGCCTGCCATTGACCCACACCTGACCGGCATTGATGCGGATGCGGTCCCCGGCCAGCCCGATGACCCGTTTAATGAAGCTCTTCGAAGGATCCCTGGGATAGCGGAACACGACCACGTCGCCGCGCTCGATAGGCTCGAGGCGATACACAAACTTGTTCACGAAGATGCGTTCCTGGTCTTCGAGCGACGGCATCATGCTCGTGCCTTCCACCTTCACCGGCTGGTAGACAAAAATGATGATGAAACCGGAAATGGCGAGCGAGATGACCAGATCCCTGAGCCACACGGAGATCGCCATCCCGCGCGAACGTGTGGGCATGATTTCTTCGCTTACCCCGACCGGGGTTGAATTCACGGGATTAGTTTGCTGAGACATGGTCTTCGTAGATTTTATACGGATTGCCGCTTTCAGGTGCTGGCCGCTGTTGCCGGATCAAATTCCCCAACCTCACAATTCGGGTACAATACCAAGACTGAGGAGTCCTATGCGGTGGCACCTATTAAGCGTAGTTATTCTTTTTCTAGCGACCTTGGCGGCTTCCACGCCCTGGGCGGAGTCTCAGCAAACGACCGCAGTTCCGGCCTATAATGCCGGTCCGCCACCGAAAGATACGAAACTCCCCCCGATCCTGGAACGAGACCAGCTCTGGGGTGCCGACAGCCAGCAGCCTTATCAGATGCATGCATACGATCTGGCGGCAAAGATCCCGGCCACGCTGCATCAACAACCTTGCTACTGTTATTGCGATCGCATGGGGCATAACAGTCTGCATAGTTGCTTTGAAAGCGTTCACGGGGCACGTTGCGACGTTTGCCTGAGAGAGCTGTACTACTCGTATTCGCAACATCAGAAGGGCAAGACTGCCGCTCAGATTCGCAAAGGAATCATCGCGGGAGACTGGCGGCAAGTGAACCTGGAAACGGCATCTTCGATCAACTAGTGTGGCCGCGCGAGTTGACGCCGCTTGCCGGGGCGGGTAACCTGCTCAGGTCGCTTCGGGGAAGGGTTTTTCCACAGCCCGGGTTTCGGGTTCGCCAAGGGCTACAGCGGATTTCCCCGTCGGACGGTTCAAGGAATCGGAGCAAGAGTTTAGAAAGAACTATCTAAGTATAAGATAAAGGAGTATTTACGAAGAGTACGGGAAGAGTGTTGCACATGGCCCAGAAGACCACACCCAAGAAGGCTGTCACCGAGGACCCGCGTTTTACACAGGCTGTGCAGAACTACGAGTCAGGTTTGCGCGCCATGCAGGAGCACAAGTTCGACAAGGCCAAGGGTCTCCTTCTGAAAGTCCTTGCCGGCCCCATGAAGGAACTGGCGGATCGCGCCACGGTGCACCTCAGTGCTTGCAATCAGCAACTGGACCGGGTCACCACCCAATTCAAGAGCGCGGAAGAGCACTACGACTACGCCGTTTCTCTGATGAACGTCGGTGATTACGTAGGAGCGCGCGAGCATCTCGACAAACTTTCCAAACAAGCGCCCAAAGCCGATTTCGTTGCTTACGGTTTGGCTGCGCTCGACTGCCTCACCGGTCACGCTGAGGATTCCCTGCGCCACCTCAGTGAGGCTATTCACCTCAATCCGTCGCTTCGCTTTCAAGCGCGCAACGATTCCGACTTCCAGAATCTGGCGGAAGATCCTCGCTTTACCGAAATGCTGTATCCCGACCCCGGCGCTGAGCCTTCTTCCGCAGAATCCGCTGAGGAGCGCTAGAACGCCCCATGGGCTCTCCTCGCCAGCCCTCCGAACGCGCCCCCGGTGAAAGACGCGGCGGTCTGCGCGTAGTGGCCATCGGAGGCGGTACCGGCCTGTCAACCCTTTTAAAGGGCCTCCGGCACTATGTGACTTCGCCGGGAGAACGGCGGCGGATCGAGGTAGACAGGCCCCGCATTCACGATCTTTGCGCGGTAGTAACGGTCAGCGACGATGGCGGTTCCAGCGGCCGCCTCCGCAAAGAACTTAACATGCCGCCTCCGGGCGACATTCGCAACTGCATCGTTGCGCTTTCCGAGGATGAACCTCTACTCTCCAAGCTTTTTCAGCACCGCTTCGACAAGGGTTCGGGGCTCGAAGGCCACAGCTTCGGGAATCTTTTTCTGGCAGCACTGACCGGGATCACCAAAGATTTCGGCGAGGCGGTGCGGCTCTCGTCAGAGATTCTTGCCACTCGCGGCCACATCCATCCTGCGACAACTTCCCACGTCGAATTGGAAGCTCTGATGGAGGATGGAACCCGGGTCCGCGGCGAAACCAAGATCACGGCCAGCAAAGGGCGCATCCACGAGCTGTTTCTAGTGCCGCCGGATGTCGAACCTGAGGCTCAAACTCTTCAGGCCATTGCTTCGGCGGATCTCATCACGGTCGGGCCCGGATCGTTGTTCACCAGCCTGATCCCCAATTTGCTGGTGCGCGGCATCCCGCAGGCCATCGCTGCTTCATCTGCCCTCAAAGTCTACGTTTGCAATCTCATGACCCAGGCCAATGAAAGCCTGGGTCGCACCGCCGCCGATCACATTCGTGCGCTTAACCGCCACGCCGGCGGACAGGTGTTCGATTGCGCGATTCTTAACGGAAAGCAAATATCCGCAGAGCTGAAGGCAAAATATGCCCTGGAGGGCGCCACTCAAGTGGTCGTTGACCGCGAGGCGATTGAAGAACTCGGGGTTACGCCGGTACTGGGCGACTATTTAGAAGAAGGCGAGGTCGCCCGCCACGCCACCGACCGCGTCGCCCGCGACGTGCTCCAGTTGGTGTGGCAAAGACAAAGCGCTCGGGCGGGGCTGGCGAGAACTACATAGGCCCTTTTTGGTTTTCTATGCTCGTCTCCTTTCTGGTTAATGCCAATCCATGCTTTGCCGTCACTCCCGCGGTATATTGATCTAAGTGCCAAAGGCCAGGGTTAACAATTCGCAACCAGCGCCACGGCTCGCCATCGCCATCATGGCCGCCGGCAAAGGCACGCGGCTGAAATCCAAGCATCCTAAGGTTCTGCACGAAGTCGGCGGCAAGCCGCTGCTCGCACATGTGATTGCTGCGGCGACCCAGGTCGTTCCCGCGCAGGATGTTTACGCCATCATTGGTCATGAAGCCGAGCGAGTGCGCCAAGCGGTGGCATCGAGCGGCGTGAAGTTTGTGGAGCAGAAACCGCAGAAAGGTACCGGCCACGCCCTGATGGTCGCTCGCGATGCCCTTTCCGGCTACGACCAAGTGATTGTGCTTTACGGCGATGCTCCACTGATCACGCCTGCCACCATCACTCACCTCCGCGACTTCCATGCCGCCAAGCGAGCCGCCATGACCATTCTCACCGGGCGCTTGTCGGACCCAACAGGCTATGGACGCGTGTTACGCAAGAACTCCAAGAGCGACGAGGTCCAAGCCATTGTCGAAGAAAAGGCAGCCACGCCGGCTCAGAAGAAGATCCACGAGATAAACTCCGGGACCTATGCCTTCGCAGTTGCACGCCTGTTCCGCCACATCGATAAGCTGAGCGCCGACAATGCCCATGCCGAGTTCTACCTTACCGATATGGCTGCCATCCTACGGAAGGCTAAAGAGCGCGTTGTGGCCGTAGCCGCCACTGATCCGAACGAAGTCCTAGGCGGAAACACCCGCGCCGAACTAGTGGAAATTGATCAGCATCTTCGCTTCGCCAAGTGCCAGCGGTTGCTGCACGACGGCGTGACCATCTTCTATCCGCAAACCTGCGTGATTGACGCCGACGTGATGATCGGCGCTGACACCGTCATTGAGCCATTCGTCCAGATTCTAGGGAACTCCCGGGTGGGCAGCGACTGCCGTATCCGCTCGTACAGTGTGATTCGCAACACCATAATTGCCGACGGTGTTCTCGTTCTCCCTGGCTGCATAATGGACGACTCCCACATCGAGAAGAACGCGGTGGTCGGTCCCTACTCGCGGCTGCGTCCAGGAAGCGAGATCGGCGAAGGCGCGCACGTGGGCAACTTTGTCGAGACCAAGAAAACCCGGCTGGGCAAAGGCTCCAAGGCGAATCACTTGAGCTACCTCGGCGATGCTGAGATCGGCGAAGGCGTGAACGTAGGAGCCGGCACTATCACCTGTAACTACGACGGCTTGCAGAAACACACGACCGTGATCGAAGACGGCGTTTTTGTGGGTAGTGATACAACTCTGGTCGCGCCGGTGCGTGTGGCCAAAGGCGCATACATTGGGGCGGCGTCATGTATCACTGACGATGTCCCCGAAGACTCACTGGCGATCGGGCGGGCACGGCAGATCGTCAAAGAGGGTTGGATGAAGCAGAAGCGCGAAGCGCGCGCCAAAGCTGGAAAGACGTAACCCCTTATGCTTGAGCCGCACCGCTCAACGCGGCCACCGCATCGTCAAGGGTTTCGAACATCAGGAAGAGCGACTCGGTCTTGGTGATTTCGAACAGCCGGAACACCCGTTCATTCACTCCGCTCAAGGCCACGCTGCGTCCGCTTTTCTGGCGCGAGATGTAGGCACTTACCAGAGACCCGAGGCCGGAGGAATCGATATATGGGACTTCACTCAGGTCGAGGATCACGCTTTCCTCTTTTTCTTCCCGCCGGATCGCGTTCTGAAAGGGCAACACGTTCTCCATAGTCAACGGGCCGCGCAGGCACAACACACCCTGCCCTCCGATTGCGCCCAACCGCTCGACCGTCAAAGGGATCGCGACCATCGGCAGATTCTATGGCAGATGCCCCCTTGGAGCAAGAGCCGTATGTACATAGTAGTTTTCTTCACTGCAAGGCCTGGTACGCGGCGCACGCCGTGTCGGTGGTCACTGGGGGTCCGTTCAGGGCGGGCGTGTATCGCAGGACTCCATCTTCGTTGGAGCAGAAGCCGCGCACTCCAGTGCGATTAAAGGTGGCGGGGGCGCCCCCGACGGTATAACCGACGTTCAGTCCGTTGGAAACGACCACACCCATCCCGAAGTAATAGCCACTCTTGGCACTACCCGCTGTCGTAGCGTGCGAGACCACCCAATCGAGCAGACAGGCATTGGCCGAACTCGGGATGGTACAACCCGTGGCGGCCGCTGGCCCCAAGGCAGAAACGGTGGAGGCATAGCCAACCGCCGGAAACATGGACGCATACGTAATCTGCGCAGTGTTAATGGTGCGGACCGTGCTGGCGGCGGAGCCGTCGTCGGCCGCAATCTTGGCCCCAATCAGGCTGGGAATAGCTATGGCAGCGATGATCAGGATGATCGCCACAACTATTAACAATTCAATCAGCGAAAAGCCTCTGTCTCTCTGCATTCCGATTCCTCCTTGCCACCGTCCCGCTACAGCAGGATGCGGCTCAAGAAAAAGAACGCGGAACATCTACAGGCTTGCAAGTCAAAATAATTCACCAATAAATTGGCAAGGAGGCTTGAAATCGCCAGTTAGTTACTTCTTGCGCTGGCGGAGCCGAACTTCGAAGCTTACCACTCCGTTGTAATCGCGGATGCCGACGATGGAAAGGTTCTTGCTGATGTTGTATTCGCCTTGAATGATCTGCTGGGAGGTTTCATTCACGTTGGTGGTGTAGGTCAGGGTGAGATTGTCCCTCACCTGCTGCTCGATGGTCACGGCGGGATAGGGATTGTTCTGGGTGGGTGTGGTCTCGGTGCTGATTCCTTGCGGGTTGATCTTGATGTGGCTGATGCCGAACATATGCTGGGCGCGGTTACTGATGGCCGAGTTCAAGGCCTCACCGAGCACCAAGTTTGAGGCCTGGCTGGAAAACGCCGACTGGCCATTCTGTTGCATTTGCGCGGACTGTTCCTGGGTCTGTCCCAGCGCCAGCAAGCTGATAATGTCGGCCGGGGGCAAAGGCGGATCCGAGTGATAGCTCAGATTGAGTTTGTCCGTCCCGCCGTTTAAGTTCACGGTGATGTCGTAATCCTGTACCCGTGTGGACGCCTGCAGATCGAGCTGGGCAGTCGTCGTCACCGGGCTGACAAACGTCACATCTCCTCGCTCCATGTGGTACTTGGTGCCGCTGAAGTACACTTCGCCCTCGACTACGTCCACCCGGCCCAGCAGAACCGGCTTTGCCGCCGTACCGCGCAGATGTAGGTCCGCGTCGCCTGACAGCCGGGCAACAGCCGTTTGCATCTCCAATTCGGGCGTACTTACGATGTGTACATCCATGCGAATGCGGTTCAGCACAGGGTTGGTCTGCGGTAACACCGAACCTTGCGCGCTGCGCTGCATGTAGGAAGCGAAGTCAAATCCCGGAGTTACGCCTAACTTAGTGACGGTCATGTCTCCCGATAGGGTGGAGGCAGCCGAGGTTCCTGACCAGCGCAAATCGTCCGTGGTTACGGAGCTGATACCTGGCGGGTAGCGCAGGCGCACATCCTGGCCCTTCAGGGTGAGATCGAAAGCCAGTTGCTGATTGTAGGCGGTCGCATAGCCGCCAAACGAGACCAAACCGCCGCCCACGTGCGCCGTCAGCGTCTCGATCTGCAAGCGATTGGTATTGAATACCAGCGACCCGTTGATGTCACTCAGCGCGCTGGGCAGATCGCTGTATTGAATCGAGCCGCCGGACACCTGCAGCCGGCCCTGAAAGGTCGGCCTCGCAATCGTGCCCGCCAAAGTCACGTTCACGGCCACCGTGCCCTTGGAAGTGAATTCAGGGTCGAAGCTTTGAATAAGCTGGAGGTCAGCATTGCCGGCGGCCCGCAAATCGAGCTGGCGATCCCCGCCGAGTTGGACCGTCCCCCCCACCGTGAGGTCTGTGCCCTGACCGGCAAGCCGCAACTGTTGAATATCCAACACCTGGCCGGAGATCGCGAAGTGGATGGGCCCGTTGTTGCGGACCTGAATGTGTTCCACCTCAGCGAAAAAGTCGCTGATATTCCCGTTGACCTGCAACTCCCGAGGCTTCAGCCAGGGTCCGACTAACAACAAATCACCCGCTGCCGACGAGTGTCCCGTAACCCGCCCGCGTAAATAGTTTCGCAAGACCGGATCCACATCCAGATGACTGAAGTGGAGACTCACGGTGGAAGGCCAATCGCCTCGCAAGTTGACATTCCCGTCGATGTCCAGCTGGCTGTCTTTGAATTCCGAAAGTCCGCTCAGATGCAGGTCACGTCCACGTGTGACTGCATCGAACTTGTAGTCTCCCATGCGCTCATGGTCGAGGGTGAGATCATGCACCCGGATTTTCGCGTCGATGACGGGTTCATCCAGAGTCCCGGAACTTTGGGCTTCGAAGTCCATGCTGCCTTCTACTGCCACTCGCGTGGTCTGGAGAGAGGAGAAGCGCGCAAGATCAAACTTGGTGCCGTACAGGTGAAAGCCGAACCCGCGCGTCAGGAAATCATAGTTTCCGTCGCCGGTTATTTCGGCTTCGTAGTGCACCAACTGAATTCCCTCCAGGGAGAGCCGTTCACGGTTAACCGAAAACTTCGAATCGAAGCGCTGAATGGCTTGCCCCTGCACCACCGCGTCCACCAGATGGACGGTGCCATCGGCATCCGGTTGCGCTCGGGTCCCGGCCGCGTGTACGAAGAGGTCCATCTTGCCGCTGGCGGAATAGTCGTAACCTGCGATTGCAAGAACCTCCGCAATGTCGGCGTCATGCATCTGCACACTGGCGGTGAAGGCGCTGGAGTCGATAAACCGCCGTCCGTCGAGCTGGGCCTCCACGTCGAATCCCACGCTGGTCTCTCCGTGGCGCAGCGTGCCATTGTGAGCAGTAAAAGTGTCTGGCGAAAGCTCGATCTCGGCCGCTAGATAATCCCAGCGAATCTGTTGCCTCGGAGCGGTTGCGGTGGCTGGTATCAAGACCTCGAAATCCTGAGATTGCAGCTTGCCTTCAAAATCAACTTCCGAGAGCCGTCCACTGGCAGACCCGGTAAAGGAAGCACGGCCTCGCATGTCGATAAGGCCGTGCTGCTGGTATCCCAGCGAAAGCAGCACGCGTTCCCACTCTCCCAAGTCGCTGGTGCTGACCGATACTTTCATCGCGGCACGGGTCGAGAGTGTACCCGAGGCGCGGATCTGGCTGGATCGAGTATTGGCGTTGAACTCGGATACTTCCAATTCCGCGGGCACGCTCCTATATATGGCGTGGCCGCGCGCGTTAATCGGCAATTGCTCAGATGAGACCTGGGCGGGAGGCGCGACTTCTAATGTGATCTCAGTTTCCGCATTGTGCGACGAGCCTCGCCAACGGGTCTCGAGTGTACCACTGCCCAGCCCGGCCAGATTCATGCCTTGAAACGGCCGCGAGGCCGAGGACAAGGCAGCGACGATTTGCTGAGCAGAAAGGTTCCTTACCCGCAAGCGCACGCTTCCCTTCTGTTCAGCAGTTTTCTGCTTGCGGTCTTTGCTGGCTGACGCCGGCTGGAGCCAGTTGCTGACTTCCGCGTCACCGCTGACATCTCCGCCCAACAGCTTCGCGGTGATTCCACTCAGGCCCAGCCGCTTAGGGTCAAGGTTGTACTGGGCGCTCACACTGTCGGCGCGAAGCTTCAGAGACTCGGTGCGCCAATCGAGATCTTGGACCAAGAGCCTCCCTGCAGACGTAAACTGCGCCGCTGACCATGAACCCTTGCCGTTGGCGTGTAGTATTCCGGAACCCATTTCGGGATGGCGTGAAACCGCACCCGCCTCACCCAGATCCAACGTCAGGTCGTACTCTCCAGTGATCTGCGGGTTGCTGAAACTTGAGAGCCGTCCACTCGCTTGCAGGTGCGAACGTCCCGACGTCGCCTTCAATGACTGCACTTCGAGGCTGTCCCGACCTTGGGTGAAATGCACCTCGGTCATCCACGCCACCGGCCGGTAACCGTCAAACCTGGTAGCGATCTTCCCGATCAGCAGATCGCCGTCGTAACGCCTGTGCAGAAGGGAGTAGTTCAGATCGGCGGAAACATCCTCAGCGGCCACATCAAGCGCGAAATCCTGATGGTTCCATTGCAGCGCCCCGTGGCGCACCTCGAGGTGGCCAATGGATAAGGAAGCGAGTTTCGCCACCGGGCTACCGCCGCTGGCTTTTACCTGCGGTTCAGGTTGGTTCGTGGTTCCGTCCGGATAGAAAATGATGTGCGCCATCGGACGCTCCAATACCAGGGAGTCAAATCCGAATTCGAAGCCGACCGCTGTGGTGAGGCGGAGCTTGGCAACCACCCGGTCAACGTGGGCATAAGGTACTTCACCCGCCGCCTCGCGGCCATGAATGGTCAGGTCACGAACGTCAACCATCAATCGGAACGGGATGGTGTGGATACTGGCGAGTTCGACGCGGCCGCCGGTGACTCGTTCCAACTCCGCCACCACGCGGCGGCGCACCATAGCCTGAAAGGAATCGGTGGTTGCGTACCAGGCCAGGCCGCCCAAGCCCGACAGAATGACCAGCGCCGCTATCAGCAGACGCCTTCCCCACTTGCGCCGACCCGGCTTGGCGCCGGCATCGGTCATTGCAATTCGCCCTTGTAGTCGACCGTCTCCCGGCGAATCTCGCTGCCCGAGCGCAGGTTCTGCAGCCAGGCCAGCAGTAACTGATTCATCTGCTGTTGTGTGAGCAACTCTTTGATTTTGGGCGTCACCTCGGCGAGCGGGACTTCCTTCTCCCCTGACTGCCGAAGTTGCGGTAGGAGTTGCTGGTTGTAGTAACTCTCGATGCTTTTGGACTCGATGCTGACGTTCGGCCGTAGGCGGGCATCCACCAAGCGCATCAAGTCGAGCTCTTGCGCGACGTGCTGTTTCAGTTCATCCTCGCTCAGTCCGCTCCGGCTCAGCACCGCCTGCCAGCCCGGCGGCGGCGCTGCCTCCCGATATTGCTGATGAATGTCCTGGATACGCTGCAAGACTTCCTGGTCGCTCGCATGCTGAAAGTCGGAAGAGTGCATCTGCTCTCGCAACAATTCCTGATCGATCAGGCGATCCAAGGCAGCCTTGCGTTCGGCCGACGGCAACTGGTCAAGCGAGCGGCCATCCTCAAACGCCTGGCAGCGAAGCGCCGCCTCCCAGTCGCTCTGAAGAATTATGTGGCCGTTCACCGTCGCCACGATGCGGTCCAGCAGATCGCCGGCACGCAAAGATGACGGGGCGGCCAGCAACGCGAAGGCGCAAACGAAGCTGCAAACTCGGTTCATTAAAAAGTCTGTCCAATACTGAAGTAAACGTTAAAGTGCGACTCGTGCTGCGGCACAAAGTAGGAGGGGCTCTTGCCCGTGCCTGTTTCGCAAACGGAGGAAACCGCCTGCCCACTGGTGCTGGGTGTCGCCTGACAACTTGAAAACGCTGGTGGGTTTAGATTGTACCCGAAATCGAAGCGTACCGGTCCAATCGGCGTCCTGTACCTTACCCCGATTCCCAGCGCATGACTGATATAGCTGAAATCGCACTGCTTGGCGGTAGTATCGTGCAGGCACGTCTGAGGATCCTTCTGCTCCCAGCGCAGCAGGTTGTCCAGCATATGACGGCCGTCAACAAAGACATTCCCCGCATCCCAAAAAAGCGCAAAACTGATGTTGTCCTGAACATAGGGCAGCACGGTCGGGGGGAAGCGCAGTTCCAGGTTATTTAAGAATAATGCACTTCCGCCCAGAGGAAAGCCCGTGATGGGATCGCGCGGGCCTGCCTGGTTCAGCCCGAAGCCGCGGTGCGAGTTTCCTCCTCCAGCCAGGAAACGCTCAGCCAGCGGGATAACGGTGGCCTCCGGGCAATTGCTCTGGGTCGGATCGGGACAAGCCTGCCCCGGCGGAAGTATCGAGGTGTTGCCAAAAGCGTTCTCGATCCCGATGCGCGTCGAGCGCGCAATCACGTATTGTTTTTCCGGGCGACGGTTCTTGCCGAAGGCGTGGTACGTGGAATTTTGAATGAGCAGCCGGCTGAAATCGGCTTGTGAGCCGAAATAGCTGGAGGCCACTCCAGCAAGCACGGCGTTGTAGCTGCCCTTGGTGCTTTCCAAGTCGCTGTCGCGAGTATTGCGGATATAGGCCAGCCCAGGCTCGCCTACTCGCACCGGTAGGGAGAGCAGCGGAATTTCTGCCGGGCTGATCTCGAGGTTGTTGGCCTTTACCCGTCGATAAGTGAAGCTATAGTCGAGGGTGCTGGTCTTATTGATGATCTCGCGGGCCTGCACCGAACCTTCCAGGCGTTGCGACGTAAAGGTCGTGACGTCGAGGGTATTGTCGTAAAAGCCGGTCAATGAGAAGTTCCATTTGGGATTTCCGAACAAGCGGGGCGCGTTGTAGCTAATCAGTCCGCGTTGCTGCAAACTGCCCACATCCGCCTTGAACGTGATGGTTTGGTTCCTCCCCCAAAGGTTCAGACGGGTTACTGTGAGAGAGGCGCGAGGACTGACCCCAGTTTGGCCCTTGGCTTGATCGGTGCCGACCGCCGTCGGCTGGCCAGTCTGGAATTCCAAGCCCAAGCCATAAGTGAACGTGTATCGCTTGGCCTCCTGCACATCCAGCAACACATTCTTCGTAGGCTCGCTGCCGGCCGGATTTTGCACGGCAATGTCCACCTGGTTGAAGATGCCGAGGTTGTACAGACTCTGTTGCGTCTGCAGCATATCGATCTGGCTGAGAGATTTCGCCGGGGCGACCTGCAGTTCACGATTGACGATGTAAGGCCTGGTATGACCCAGACCGGTTACCAGCACCTGGTCCACAAAAACTTGCTTGCCTTCCTGAATGGTGAAAATTACGTCCATACGGTCGCTGTGGCCGGAGAGCGGGTTTGCCGCCGCTTCGAAGGTGGCGTCCGGGAATCCACGATTGAAATAATAGTTCAAAATGGCGTCACGATCTTCAGCGACGTAGTACTCCGAAAAGGGCTGTCCCTCAGCGGTGTTGAGATGTGGCGCTAGCTCAGCCTCCGAAAAGGTGGGATTGCCCACGATGCGGAAGGCTCCAACCCGCATCTGCGGTCCTTCATCGATCGTAAACCTAACCGCAATGTCATTCTCGTGGCCCTCGTAGTTGTCCAACACCGTGGGCGTGATTGATACTTTCGGAAAGCCGTTGGCGCGATAAATATTTTCCAGACTGCGGACGTCGTTTGCCAGCAAGCGCTGGCTGTAGCGCCCGTGGGCAAGGAACCGTCCGGCGGGTTGCACCTGCAACAGCGGACGCAGCGTCGTATCAGTCAGGAAGTATTGGTTTCCCGTAATCTCCACTTTCACCAGCTTGTGTCGGGCGCGGGCGTCAATGGTGTAAACAATGTGCAGTTGACCGGTAGCCTCGTCGCTGACTTTCTGCATCGTGACCTGGGCGTCAAAATATCCCCTGCCTTGCAGATAATTAACCAGATTGCGTCGGCCCTCGTTTAACAGGTCTTCGTCCACCGCATTCTCTTCGAAGACGGGGACGTTCTGTTTCAGAACCTTGCGCCGTAGCTTGAAACCTTCCGCAGTGACGTCCACCAGGGGGCCAGGCACGATATTGAGCGTGTAGTCCACCGCATTGGCGTCTGGACGGTACGCCTTTTTGGCAACCGAAACCTGAGCCAGCAGCCGATTCTGCTTTTGATATCGTTTGCGCACGCGCTGCAAAGCATTGCTGGTGCGTTGCGCCGAAACTCGGTCGCCAGGCCGCAGTTTGGCGAACCTGGGGACATCTGCGGGCACGCATCCAGAATCACAATTTACCGTGACCGTGCCCACACGCGCCTGTTCGCCGGGAGTCACGGTAAAGAGGATGTTTATCTGCTGGGTATCTGGGTTCTCCGACTGCCGCGGCGCAATCGTCGAACGGTAATAACCGTTCTCCTCTAGCAGGTCCTTGATGTTGGTCAGCGCAGTGTCCATGCGCTCGCTGGAGAATGGGGTTCCCAGCACCAGTTTTGATGCGTTCACAATTTGCCCCGCCGAGGGGCGATTGGGCGCGCCCTCCACACGCACTTCACCTACAAAGTAGTTGAGGGTGGTCAGGAACGAGACCACGACGCCATTGTTGGTGGCTGACTCGGCCTCTACTCGTATATCGGTAAAGCGCCCGGTATCGTAGAGCACATGGATGCTTTGACGGATTCCGTCGCGCTCCAAGGGTTGGCCTTGTTTCTGCGGAAGCAGGTCGCGAAGGCGCTGCTGTACCGCCGGTGATGAGATGGCGGGGAAGCGGATTTCTGTGACCGTGAGGCCCTGGTACTTTGCCAGATTGTCCTGTGAGGGCGGTGCCTGCTGGGCTTCCTCGGCTTGCTGGGAAGAGGCGCCGGCCGCCGCATGCACGACGCATGTTGGCGCAAACGCCATCACCAGCAAGGTTGTGAGCACAGCTCTCCCTACGCGCAAACCGGCCCCTCTGTTTGGTTGGACCTTAGTAGTTTCGATGAAGTCCTAACAGTCAATGTTGTCTGCCGCGATTTCTGTGACACATGGCGTGGACTTTCTCGGAGTGTCCTCGCCTCGAGCCTAGAGTCTCTTCGCAAAACCCAGCGGCCCCTATAATAAAGGTTTGTTACGGCTGTGAACGGTGATCACTTTGGAACTGGACGACCGCTACTCGCGGCAGGTATTGTTCCCCGGCGTCGGCGCGGAAGGTCAGCGCCGCCTTGCCGCCTCGAGCATTGCGATCGTAGGTTGTGGCGCCACTGGCTCGGTCCTCGCTTCCCTGCTCGCCCGAGCCGGGGTCGGCAGCATTCGCATCATCGATCGTGACTACGTCGAACCCAGCAACCTGCAGCGGCAGTCCTTATTCGACGAAGTTGACGCCGCCGAGTCCCTTCCCAAGGCCATCGCGGCCGTGCGCAAAATCGCCGCCTTCAACTCTCAGATCGTTGTCGAACCTCACGTCGCTGATCTCACGCCCTCGAACATCGTTTCTCTACTCGAAGGCACACAGGTCATCCTCGATGGTACAGACAATTTCGAGACGCGGTACTTGATCAACGACTTCGCGGTCAAGAATTCCTTGCCGTGGATTTATACTGCCGCAGTCGGCAGCTATGGCGTGACTCTCAATGTTCTTCCCGGCCAAACCGCGTGCCTGGCGTGCGTTTTCCCCAGCTCACCGAAAGGTGCGCTCGAAACCTGCGAAACTGCTGGAATTTTGAATTCTGCTGTAAGCCTTGCGGCGTCCATCGCGGCCACCGAAGCCCTCAAGTTTCTGGTTGGAGCGGTTGAGCACCTGCGCCGCACCCTCCTGTCCTTCGACGTCTGGCAGAACGACCGGGCCGAGATTGTTGCCGACAGGCCCCGCCCTGGCTGCACCGCCTGCGGTCGGCACGAATTTCCCCATCTGGCGGGCGAAGGTCGGCCTCAGATTACGCTCTGCGGGCGTAACTCCGTCCAGATCCATGAACGTAGCCGCCCGCTCGATCTGGCAGAGATGAGCGAACGCCTTCGGCCGCATGGCACTGTCCGTCACAGTAACTTTGTTCTCAAGTTCTGGCGCGAACCCTATGAGTTGACGCTGTTTCCCGACGGCCGGGCCATCATCAAGGGAACCACCGATCCAGCAGTGGCCAGAAGTCTCTACGCCCGCTACATAGGAACCTAATAAAAAGCCGCGCCCAGAGCGGCATTTCGGGTGTATCATCTTTCAGCTTTGGATTCCGCGGACCGCCCGGAAAAGCATCCTGGGACAACGCCCGCGAATCCGATTACCCAGTGTTTGATTACCCAGGCTTGACTAACGATGTCTACCCAGGAAGTGGAGGATTTCTATGCGTAAGCTTTCAGTTCTGTGTTTGCTTCTCTTGCTCTCCGGATTAGCCGCGGCCCAAAATACCATTATCGGAGGAACCGCCAGCAATTGGGTTCCAGCATACGGTGTGTATGCGGGACCATTTGTTCCGCTGGTGACAACTCCGTCCGTGACCCTCACCACCGTTTCGCCATCGCCCGTCGGGGCCAGCAATGCCACCTGGGGCAACGTCGCCGGTGCGACCAACGCCACCCTGTCGAGCGAATTCGTAGCCGACCCTCCGGTTGGCGTTTACACCCAGCCGGCCTGGTACGGACCTTCCGCCGCGGCAGAAGTTGGCGAACCGATGCACGGTCACATGCATGGCCAGCAAGAGCATGGCTCGGCAACATTCATCGCCGGGCCTAGCGAAGGCACGTGGAGCGTAGCCCAACTCCTGGCGGGATCAGCCCCAACCAGAAAGGCTTCCCGCACCTACACCAACCAGGACGTGGACCGTGCGAACCAGGGCACGGGTACGGTCAAGTATCGCGGCAAGACAGAACGTATGTGAATAGCGGTGATATGGGCGGCTCCTTCGCGCCGCGGAGGAGCCTCGCCCTACCGAACGAACTCCCCCACATGTCCTTATTTCATTGGAACAAGTATCCAGTTCCGTGGGTCATACATCAGGCAGAAGCGTACCCGATCCGAAATCGGGGGGTGATCATAGAACAGGAACACATTGACGGGGTTCGGATCGGGGTCGGACAAATCCACCTCGCCAAGCACCTGAAACGCCTGCGCTGCTACCTGTCCTGAGTCGGGCGTGAGTCCGTAGGTCACTTCCAGCCCATACTGATCGGCCTGATGCTCCAGATACCTGCTGAATGCGCTCCCAACCGGGTTGGTCACGAAGAAAAGCAGCGACAGCAAAAATAGCAACGCGGGCAGCGACGCCCAATCGTCTACGCTGCGAACTTCCCAACTCGCTCCCCATCGCGCCAGCACCCATCCAATCAGGCGATGGACCAGATAAAAGAAAAGCAGCACGAGCGGGGCGAAGAAAGCAAAACCTTTGTAAATGTGTTGCAGCACGTAGTGTCCCATTTCGTGCCCCGCAACAAAAACGATCTGGCGGTTGTTCATCTTGGCGATGGTCGTGTCCCAAACCACAATTCGTTTCGAGGCGCCGAGACCGGTGACGTAGGCGTTCAATCCCGTGGTCTTTTCGCCCGCCCCCATCCAAAACATGCGCTCGGGAGGTATGTTCTCGCCGGCCCGTTGCACCATCTGCTCCAGGCTCGCGGTCAGTGCTGGGTTCTTTTGCTGCAAGGGTTCGAACTTGTGAAACATCGGGTCGATCACCCAAGGCCCGAGAAAGAAGATAAACACCCCGATCGGCACCGCGATCAACCAGAAATAAAACCATGCGCGGCCAGGGCTACGACGGATCACGACGTAGAGCAGCCAAATCAGGATGGTCCCAATTACCAGCCCGACCAGTTGACCCTTGATCCAGTCCCAGCTCCACGATCCCCATCCTTGCACCGAGATTCCATAGCGCTTCTCCACGACTTCACCGTAGAAGTCCAAGGGCAAGGTGAAGACTCCTATGGTCAGCAGCAGCAAGGGGCAGAATACAAGGCTTTGTACAAAACGCCGGGAACTGGACCCTTCGGCCAAGTTGCGGTACTTCGCTGCCAGCTTCCAGCGCAAGATCAGCCACAGGACAACCAAGCCATAAGCAAAGTCGATCAGGGCCAGGTGAAAGTGGATGCGATTGCGATCATGAGCTTTGTGGTAAAGGTCGGGCGGAAGCGTGTAAGCGGTGATTATTTTCTCTGATGTTGCCGTTGTCTGCTGTGAGTTCGAAGCCAGCGGCTGATCCTGTCCCGCCAGGAATATACAGGCTGCCAAAACCGCTACCGTGGCTCCATACCATAGTCTGTTCATTGTCGGCTCCTGTGAATGTCTTGTTGTCCTGCGCAGAGGCATATGCCTTTCAACGTTACGCGGTCACCGTCGGTCGAACACCTCGCTCGCACTATCGCTGCGCGACACTTTCCAACGCTTCAAAGAATCCCGGAAAAGAAATGACCGCAGCACCGGCTCCCTTGATCACCGTCTCTCCCTGTGCCCGCAACGCTGCTATCGCGAAGGCCATGGCAATCCGGTGATCGCCGAAGGAATCGATTTCCGCACCATGCAAACTCTGCCTCCCGGGAATTCTCAGTCCGTCCTCTCGCTCTTCGACTACTGCTCCCATGGCGCGTAGATTGACGGCGAGGGCCGCGATCCGGTCCGACTCTTTGACCCGCAACTCGCGCGCATCCCGGATTTCAATCCCGCTTTCGGTGTAGGGCGCAATCGCCGCCAGCACAGGAATTTCGTCAATCAGTCTTTCTGTGTATGGGGTCTGGATCGTCGTACCTCTTAATTCCGCGCCTTGCACTTGCACCGTCCCGGTCAATTCTCCGTGATGTTCCTCCAGTTGCGTGATTGAAATCCGCACACCTATGCCGGCAAGCAGGTCCAGCAAACTGCTTCTCGTGGGATTCAACCCCAAGCCGCTGATGGTCACCTGCGAAGCTGGGAACAGCGCCGCCGCACACAAGAAGAACGCCGCGCTCGAAAAATCACCGGGGATTGTAGCTTCTATTCCGTGGAGTTCCTGACCTCCAACTATGCTGGCGCCATTTCCCGGCAACCGCACATCCGCACCGAACGCCCGTAGCGCCCGTTCGCCATGATCGCGAGTTCGCACCGGTTCTTCAACGCGAGTCTCTCCTTTCGCGAACAACCCGGCAAACAGTACCGCGGACTTCACCTGCGCACTGGCCACCGGCATCTTGCAGTCAATCGCCTTGAGATTGCCACCGGTGATGCGAAGCGGAGCGTGAGTTCCATTGGCCGTAGTGATCTTTGCTCCCATGGCTTGCAAGGGCGTGACCACCCTTACCATAGGACGCCGTGACAATGACGCATCACCAACCAGTTCGCTGCTGAAATCCTGCCCGGCGAGAATTCCACTCAACATGCGCATGGTCGAGCCGGAGTTGCCGCAATCGAGCGGCTCAGTTGGCGCTCGCAGCTTCAGCCCGCGTCCCGGAATGGTTACGAGGTTCCCTGCGCGCTCCCATTGCACGCCAAGGACGCGAAGGCAATTCAGGGTACTGGCGCAATCCGCTCCGGTAGAAAAATTGTCGAGACGCGTGGCGCCTTGGGCGATCGCGGCCAGCATGGCGTAACGATGGGAAATGGATTTGTCGCCCGGCAAGCGGACGCTGCCAGAGACAGTTCTCGCGGGACGAATGACTTGTTGCTCCGCCATGAGGACAATTCAATATAGCGGAAGCGCTTGGACTACTTCGCCTTTTTCTTGGCGATGTTTAGTTCCACGACCTGTCCATTCTTGTTTTTCACTAACAGGATCTTGCCGTTTTCTTTCGCCGGAAATTCCTTCCCGCTGGTCCAGTCCATGAAAGTTGCCGCAGGAGCGCCGACCTTGCACAGATAGAGGGCGCCCGCCGTGCTCATGGAAATCTTGAATTGGTCTCCCTTTTCCATGTGCTGGGCGTCAGCGGCGAGTTTCTCGATCGAAACCACAGTCGCCGTCTGATAGCCGTCGTCGGCGCTTTGCGCATAGGCGAGCATCCCCGCCATCGTGATGCAACACAAAACCGCAACCACGTTTGTCTTCATTGGTGTTCCTCTCTGATGCTCGAAAAGTATAGACCACATTACGCCAGCGCTTGGGCTTCGGCAGTAGCTTCTTTCAAAATGTCCGCTGGCACTTCACGGATGCTCACCCCAAACTTGAACATAGGGATTTCGGTGCCTCGGCCCCAGCGTGCAACTTCCCAGTGAGCCCGGAGAAACTTCACTTCGCGCTGCGCCGTCAAATCCAGCAGCATGGGATGCTCGGCGCGATAAAACTTCTGCGGGAAATAGGTCAACGGCTTCGCGCCCCAGGCAGCGCCGTCGGTTGATCCGTAAATGCTCACGTCGAGCGATTCTTGCTCGACAATGTCAGTGATGTTCAGACTCAACAGGAACACACGGTTGGCGGCGCTGCCGACGTCGACCGCCGCTCCGTCGCCCTTGGCACTGACCTCAGTATTTTCTGGAACCAGGTAGGTATCAATCATGGCGAGAGAATTGTAACCCAGGGGCTGGTGGATCGTGGATAGTCGAGCGCCAGGCCAACAAGAGACTAGACGCTAACCTGCGCGAGGATGGCCCGAGCCTCACTCCCCGGGTCGGCTGCGGCTGTAATCGGTCTGCCGACGACGATATGCGTAGCTCCGGCGGCGATTGCAGCGGCGGGAGTCACGACGCGGGCCTGATCGGCAACGTCGGTGCCAGCAGGACGTACGCCCGGAGTCACGATGACAAAGTCACTTCCTAGTTGGCTGCGCAGTTCTGGAGCTTCGCGTGCCGATGCCACAATGCCCCGACATCCGTTGGTCAGAGCCAACCCAGCCAGTCGCAACACCTGGTCGCGCAGCTGGTCGTGAATCCCGATTTCGTCGAGGTCGCTATCGTCGAAGCTGGTAAGAACGGTAACGGCCAAGACGATCAACGAAGGGTTGGCGGAAGCGGCCTTCGTGGCTGCGGCCAGCATCTTGCCACCGCCGGATGCATGCACGGTCAGCATGCTTACCTTCAGCCCAGCGGCCTCACGCACTGCTGCGGCCACTGTGCTTGGGATGTCATGGTACTTGAGGTCGAGGAAGACCTTTCGGCCCGAGCCGACCAGATCCCGCACCACTTGCGGGCCCTCGGCCGTGTAGAGTTGCATCCCGACCTTGTAGCAGAATGCGGAATCGCCCACGGCCGCCACAATCTTCTGGGCGGCGGCCGCGGACGATACATCCAAAGCGACGATCAGGCGCTGACGCGGATCGTGCATCTATGACAGTGTAAAAGCTTTGTGGTTAGTACGCCACCGGTTGGAACATGGCGATTTGCTGCGGCTGGGCTTCCCGGGCGGAAACCAGATCCAAGCGTACTTGTTGCAGACCCTTCTCCCGGAAGGCTAGCGCCTGAGCAGCGCTGTAGGAGAGGTCGATGATGCGGCCAGGAATAATCGGCCCGCGATCGTTGATACGGACAAGGATCCTCCGACCGTTGCTTAGATTCGTAACCCGAACCCAGCTGCCCAGAGGCAGCGAGGGGTGGGCGGCTGTGAGATCGTACATGTGGAAAGGTTCCCCGCTGGCAGTAGCCCGGCCTTCAAAATACTCCCCGTACCAGGACGCCGTCCCAACTTGATACGCCGAATGCCGCTTGGGCTTAGTTACGGCCTCGGCCTTCGGTGCCGGTGCTGGCTGGCTGGGTACTGCTACCTGAGTGTCTTTGGACCCAGAGCCCTTCGGCCCCGGTGCCGCTCCCACGCTAGCGATGGCCAAAACGCTCACTAATCCGTGAGCTAAGAATCCACGCATTCAATCACCTCATCTTCAGAAAGTCGAATCCCCGAGCAACTGCATTTAGGTATCCAAGGATGCTATCGGCCTCCACGCGAACCTGTCAACGCCAAAATGCCCGAAGGAATGTAACCAGGCAGTTATGGATGTCTCACGTAACTCACTGTATATCTTAGGTAATCCTGGCACTGTGCCTGTGATAACATTCACTTACGTGTTTATATAATAGTAAATAACCTAAGTTTGGTGCAGTGTGAAATATTTGCTTGGCTTTTGTTTTCAGGCAGTTAGGATACGACTAGCACTTTGCGGTTTTGATTCAGTGAGTTACGAGGAGACGACTGGCCTCTCGTCGTGATTTCCGGCCGAAATATTTTTGTGCGAGCCGCCTTTTCGGTACATTTCGTCTATGGCTTCTAAGCCGCCCGTGGTTTTGACGATCGCTGGTTTTGACCCTTCCTCCGGGGCCGGCGTGACCGCCGACATCAAGACGATAGCCGCCCACGGTTGCTACGGGGTGGCATGCGTCTCTGCCCTGACGGTCCAATCTACCTCGGGCGTGCGCCGGGTAGAGCCGATTGCCGTCGACCTGCTGAACGAAACCCTGGAGGAGTTGGCTTGCGACCTGGAGATTTCGGCGGTTCGGATCGGAATGCTCGGTTCGGCCAAGGCGGTTTGGGCAGTGGCGGAGTTCCTCAGCAAACACGGACCGCCGAACGTGGTCCTGGATCCCATTCTGCGAAGTTCTTCGGGCGCCGCCCTGCTGGAGCCAGCCGGGGCCAGCCTGCTGGTCGAGAAATTGATCCCGCTGGCGACGGTGGTGACACCGAACGTAGACGAGGCCTCTGCCCTGACTGGCCTGGCGGTGACCAACGTCGAGCAAATGCGGACCGCCGCTCATCGGTTACATGAGCTGGGGGCAGCGGCAGTCGTGATTACTGGCGGACACCTCGACAAAGCCATTGATCTGCTTAGCTTCACCGGCCGTGCGGGCATTGAGCAAGAGACTTTCAAGTCCGCGCGCTTGCGGTCCAATTCCACCCACGGAACTGGCTGCGCCTTTGCGACTTCTGTGGCATGCCATCTGGCGTTGGGACGAGGACTGCCGGAAGCGGTTCTGCTGACCAAGGCCTATGTGGCGGCAGCAATCGTCAATGCTCATCCCTTAGGCCGGGGGATTGGGCCGGTTCATCATCTCTATCGCATGCATCAGCAGCGACGAAGCGGCGCCAGCGGAGATCCGGATCCAGTCAATTAGGGGTTAGCGGGAGCCGGCGTGCTTCAGAAGAATTCCAGCGACAAAAGCCACCAGGGCAGCTAGCAACCATTCCAGCCGCCAGAGCTGGATGGCCTGGAAATCCGCCAGGCTCTGCACCGAGTAGATTAGCCCAACTGTCAGCGCGGCCAGGAGGCACCCCAGCCCTGCGAAGAACGCGATTAACGCGGCCAGGGACAGCCCCAGCCAATCTTTTACGCTTTGGAATTCCAGTGCCTTGAGGAACTCGAGCGGCTGCATCCATACCGGAACCGCGCCACCCGCTGCCTTGGTCGCTCGCGACGCCCCGCAGGCATGGCAGAAGCGTGCCCCCACCATGAACTCCGAGCCGCAACCGGAGCAGGCATTCTCCAAGGCCGGCAACGACTGGGGGTGGGCTGCGGGGGGCTGCCAAAACTCTTGTGTCGGGTTGTGGACGGCTTGAGCCATAGCAATCCTTTGCCGGGTCAGCCGCAAATCAGTGGCCAATGCCGGACTTTCGTAAGTTGTTGCAAAATACTCCGATCTCTGGAACTTGGACTTGCCACATTCCCGATTCCCGAGCAGGATTTACCCGTTCCCGGCAAAGATTATCGGGGTTCGGCCTTGTTCTTCAGAGTCTGCACCCGCTGAGAGGTCACCGGCGAGTGACCGTCTTGGTTCGTAGGGGACTCCCGACGTCCGGGCAGCAGGGCGCCGTTTTGGGGGAACCGGTGTATCCTAAGCTTCGTACCATGCTTCAGGAGGCGGCCCATGTACTGCAACTACTGTGGGAAGGTCATCCAGGATGACGCCAACGTGTGCGCTTATTGCGGCACGCGGGTGGGCTCGGTGCTGGCAAGAAAACGGCTGCTTCGACCACGAGCTGACCGCAGGATCGCTGGAGTGTGCGCCGGTTTCGCCGAGTACTTCGACCTGGATGTCACGCTGGTACGTCTGGTTTGGTTCTTCACCGCTTTTCTGACGGGAGTTGGCCTGTTGGCGTATCCGATCGCCTGGATCGTGATGCCGGAAGAACCTTTGCGGCTGGCCGCGCCGATGGCCCAACGAGTACCGTCCAGCTAGGAAGCGGTCGCCGCGGATCAAGTGGGAGTGGCGCAGGCAGCGCTGGATTCGTGTTTATCCCTGGCCGATTCTCTTTGCCACCCAATCACCTGCTTCTCGCGTCCCCAAACTCCCGCCGACATCCTGTGTCGTTTTCTTCTGACGCACTGCCTCCAATACGGCAGCCTCGATCTTGTCTGCTTCCGTCGTCAGCCCCAAATGCGCGAGCATCATCGCCGCCGTCAGAATTGCGCCCAGGGGATTCGCAATGTTCTTCCCTGCAATTGGCGGGGCTGAACCGTGGACCGGCTCAAACATCGAAGTCTTACCAGGATGAATATTTCCGCTGGCGGCCATGCCCAACCCTCCCTGGAGCCCGGCCGCAAGGTCAGTGATAATGTCGCCGAACATGTTGTTGGTCACGATCACGTCAAACTGCCGCGGATCGCGCACCATCTGCATGCAAAGCGCGTCCACGTACATGTGCTCGGCCTTGATCTGCGGATTCTCTCCCGCCACTTCTTTGAACACCCGCTGCCACAAACCTCCGGCATGGGTCATGGCGTTTGACTTGTCGCACATGAGGACGCGGCTGCGCCTGCTGCCGTCGCCTTTTGTATGCCGCCCGCAGTATTCAAAGGCATACCGAATGATGCGCTCCACCCCCTTGCGCGTATTGATGTCTTCCTGCACGGCGATTTCGTCCGGTGTTCCCTGCTTGAACACGCCCCCGGCATCGGTGTACACGCCTTCGGTATTCTCGCGGATCACCACGAAATCGATGTCCTTTGGCGCAATGCCCTTCAGTGGACATATGGTCGCATCGAGCAGCCGCACGGGGCGAACGTTGGCATAAAGGTCCATCTGGAAGCGCATACCCAACAGGATCTCTTTCGCATGAATATTTGTGCGAACTCGAGGGTCGCCGAACGCGCCCAAAAGAATCGCGTCGAAGTCGCGCTCCAGCATGGCAAACCCATCGGGCGGCACCGTGACTCCGTCGGCAAGATAGCGGTCGGCGCCCCAATCAAACTGCGCGGTTTCTACTTCGGCGCGGCTTGCGGCAATGACGTTAACGGCCTGGGGAATCACTTCTTTCCCGATGCCGTCACCTGGAATGATGGCAATGCGCTTTTTCTGGCCCACGGGTGAAAAAGGTAACACAAACGCGCCCCGGAAGAGCTCTTAACCGCAGAGTTCGCGAAGAAAGGCCGCAAAGAGCGCAGAGAAATCAGTTCATCGCTTCCGCGTCATCTCATACTGAAACTTGGCGTCTTTGCCTTCGTGCTTCCATGTCCACTCTTCGCTGTAGTGGCCGGCGTCGGAAAAGACGTATACGGCCCGGTGCATGTGTCCCGCCTGCGGCCCCGCCAGGTTGGTAGCATCCACAAACTCGAACGACACGGTTTTCAGGTCAGGTGAGATCGTTGCCTGCATGCGCGGTTGATTGCCCGACGGGCAGAAGTGGGTCATCATCAGCCGCGCGCCATCCACATAAAACATGCTGGTCATGTCGTCGTCAATCATGTGGCTTTCGCCCATCACTGCGGTCCCGCCCGCCACCAATTGGTATTTCACTTCGGACGTCTGCCCCTTGGGCGACTTCCCTTCCCATGTACCCACCATCGCCTTGAAGCGATCCAGCACTCTCTGAGCGTCCGACTGCGCTACAAGTGCCGTCGAAGAAAACACCACGATAAGGATTGCCGCTGCGCGAAGTGATTTCATGCCATCCTCCTGGCACATGAGACGCGAGACCCGGCAGGAGGATAGCGCGAGTGCCGGCAGGCTGCCTTGTATAATTCAAACATCGGATATGACTCCCTCAGCCGTTCACAGCGACGCTATCCCGCCAGCTTCTGACCTCGGAAATGTGCAGTCCGAGTTCGCGGAACTGTTGTCCGGCTGTGGTCTGCTCGATCTCAGCAGCCGCACCAAGGTCGCGCTTACCGGCGGCGACCGGGTGCGCTGGCTGAACGGCGTGGTCACCAACAACATACGCGACCTGTCCGTGAGCAGGGGCGTTTACGCCTTCCTGCTCAACCCCCAGGGTCACATTCTCAGCGATATGTACGCATACAACCGTGGCGAATCTCTGACCCTGGACACCGATCAATCGGAACTGGAAAAGCTTCTGGCAATCTTCGATCGCTACATCATCATGGATGAAGTTGAAGTCGCGAACGTCAGCGATCGCGTGCAGTCGGTCGGGATCGCAGGTCCGAAGTCGGGAGCCGTACTGCGTAGCACAGGTTTTGAATTCCCAGCTCTGGAGTCCCTGCAGTTTGCCGATGTGATTTGGCAAGTTGCGTCCGTGACGATCGTCCGAGGAGACCACCCAGCGGTCGAATGGTACGAATTGTGGCTGGCGCCCGAGACGGTCTCGGCGCTGCGCAACGCACTGATTCATGCGGGCGCTAAGCCGGTGGGTGCTGCTGCTCAAGAGTTGCTTCGCATCGCTGCTGGAATCCCGCGCTACGGCCAGGACATTCGCGAGCGCGATTTGCCCCAGGAAACCAGTCAGGAGCGCGCCTTGCATTTCAGCAAGGGATGCTACGTCGGCCAGGAAATCGTGGAGCGCATCCGCTCTCGCGGCGCCGTGCACCGCAAGTTCGCCGGATTCGAAATAGAAGGTTCACTACCCGGTCCCGGCACTAAGGTTCAAGCCGATGGCAAAGACGTTGGCGAGATCACCAGCGCAGCTTCCCTGGTGCTCAAAAGCGGTGAACGCCGGGTGGCGATCGGTTACATTCGCCGCGAATTTGTTGCCGGCAAACAGGTGCAAGCGGGCGGGGCGCAGTTGACGGTGAGCAATTTGCCGTTTACCGGAATCTTCCCACAAAAGGAATAGCAGTTTGAAGGGACAATTATGGCTGAGAAAAAACAAGAAAGCTTTACCGTAACCGACCGGAGGCTCTTTACTCCAGAGGGTGAAGCTCGCGCCGAAGCCACACAAGAAGAAGTTTCGAGTTTCAGCCCTACACCTGTTGCTCCGGCGGCCCAGCCTGCTTCCGTGCCTCCACCGCCAGCATCTGACATGCCGCCCACACCCACTGTGGCTGAGCAACAGGAGCAGGCCGATGCCTACCGAAAGTCCGCCAAAGATCTCGACACGCGCGTTGAATTGAGTGGCCACTCCGCTAAAGAGCTGGAGATGACTTTCGAACGTTTCATGGCGTCGCTGTACATGAATGCCATGCTGCAACTCGGACTGATGCACGAACAGGGGGGCCAGCCCCGCATTGACTTGATTGGCGCGCGCCAGACCATCGACACGCTCAGTTTGCTAACGGAGAAAACCAAAGGCAACCTCACCAGCGCAGAAGAAGTGTTTCTGCAGAACTGTCTTTACGAGCTGCGCATGGCCTATGTAGAAGTCACCAATGCGCTGGCGCATCCGCCCCAGGCAGCGGGCACAGTTTCTGGCAAGCGATGAAAGCTACGTTGACGGTCTTGGGCAGTGGGACTTCGATGGGCGTCCCCACAATCGGGTGCGACTGTGCGGTGTGCCGCTCCTCTGATCCGCACGACCGCCGGACCCGGCCCTCAGTGTTGATCGAATACAACGGCAGAGCGGTTCTCATCGACACCACCCCGGACTTCCGCGAGCAGGCCATCCGCGAGAAGATTCAACGGCTCGACGCCGTGCTTTACACCCACACTCATGCCGATCACATTCTCGGCATCGACGACCTGCGGCCGCTGACATACCGGCTCCGGCCCAACAAGCTTCCGCTTTACGCCCGGCCGGAAGCGGCAGAGTTCATCCGCAACATGTTCCGGTACATTTTCGACGCGGACTACAAGTTTGGGGGACTGCCCCAGGTCGAACTGAAGCTCATCGACGGACCACTGGCGCTTTTCGGAGCGAGCTTCGAGCCGATAACGCTGATTCATGGCGAAACCGAGATCTACGGCTTTCGCGCCGGCAGTGCGGCTTACCTGACTGACCACAGTGAAATTCCCGAGGCCTCGCTAACCAAGTTGCAGGGCCTCGACATTCTTTTTCTGGATGCGCTGCGTCACAAGCCGCACCCGACGCACTCCACCGTGGACAACTCGCTGCGCATTGTGGAGCGGCTCAAGCCGAAGCGCGCTTTTTTCACACACATCTGCCATGATCTGCCGCACGCGGCGACCAACGCATCCCTGCCGCCTGGCGTGCAGCTTTCGTACGATGGCATGAAGTTGGACTTCGAGATTTGAGTTGCCCCAGATATAGCGCGGATGAACGCAGATCAATAATGCGTACCTTTAAGCATCTCGAAGATGTTCCCGCTGATTTCGGGCCGGCTGTCCTCAGCGTCGGCAATTTTGACGGTGTGCACCGCGCGCATCGTCTGGTCCTGTCGAACATCGTACAGCGCGCCCGAGATTTGGGAGCCAAGGCGGTAGCCGTAAGCTTCGAGCCACACCCACTGCGCATTCTGCGACCGGACTCTGTTCTGAAGCTCATTACTCCCACGCCCGAAAAGATTCGCCTGCTCCAAGGCAGCGGCGTCGATGCCGTTCTTCTGCTCCCTTTCACTCGGGACTTGTCTTTGATGACTCCTCAACAGTTTGCGAAGGAGATCCTCAAACAACGCCTGCACGCCCGAGAAGTGCATGAAGGCTTCAATTTTCACTTCGGCCATAAAGCGGCCGGAGACGTAGACCTGCTGGCTGAACTGGGAAAGAAGGTGGGCTTCGATGTGCGTGTGTACTCCGAATTGCGTCTGCGGGGAGAACCGGTCTCGAGCAGTCACATTCGCAAGCTGATCGGTGAGGGCCGCGTCAGCCCAGCGCGCTTCCTGCTGGCTCGCCCGTTCAGCGTCCTTTCTCCCCCGGGGCGGGGACGGGGTTATGGCGCCAAACACACCGTTCCTACCATCAATCTGAGCCGCTATGAAGAGTTACTTCCCAAAGACGGCGTCTACGTCACCCGCACTCGCGTTGCTGAAGAGTGTTTCGATTCGGTCACCAACGTGGGCAATCGGCCGACGTTTGGTGCCGATTCTTTCGCAGTGGAGACACATCTGTTGAACTTTCATCCCATTGAACTGACGCCGGAGACTGAAGTCGAAATCCACTTTCTGCAAAGACTGCGCGACGAAATCAAATTTCCCTCCATCGACGCCTTGCGCGCTCAAATCGCCAAAGACGTCAAACGTGCCCGGCGCTACTTTCATCTGCTCAGCCGGTTCTCCCGATGAAGTGGAAATGTGGGCGCCCCAACGCCGACTTTCCCCATCCAAATCGCGTGCTGGTCGAATAACATGAGCCATGGCCAATGAGTCCGCGATTATCCTACCGATTCCTGAGGTTGAGCCGATTGTCGGCCCATTGCGCTTGAAGTACGACCACGCAGCCCAGCTCGGTGTCCCGGCACACATCACACTGTTGTATCCGTTCTGCCCGCCCCACATGCTTCCCGGCCAAATCGATGCTCTAAGAGATGTTTGTGCCTCGATCGAGGCATTCCCCTTCTCCTTCACCGAGCTTCGACGGTTTCCGGCAACTGCCTATCTGTACCCGGACAGTTCAGAAGCATTCGTGCAAATCACCCGGACTCTGGTGAAGAGGTGGCCTGATTACAAACCGTATGGCGGATCTATTTCCGACATAGTTCCGCACTTGACGGTAGCTGATCGTGTGGATGTCGAAACTCTAAACGCGGTGGAAGGTTTGCTTCGTCGTCATCTGCCAATCAGGTGCGTTGCCAAAGAAGTGTGGCTTCTGGCGAGTGATGATCAGGGAATGTGGGCAAGGAGGGCCTTATTTCCGTTAGCGTCGGGCAAGACGGCTTGAAGCGAAATATCCAAACCTAATGGGACAGATACCCGTCTTCCATCGGCAACTTTCCGCCCACTTTCAAAACGGTGACCTGATCGTTGATAGAGCGGACATCCACCAACCCCACCGCTCCGGGCACACTCTCAACAATCCGCAGCACGTCAGCATCAGAATCAGCCAGAGTCAATGTGTCTTTGTGCGACACCACAAAGGCCTTCAACTCGCTTTCTGACATGTGCGTCAGATGCTCAAGCGTGGCCAGTTCACCCGCCGATTCCTTGTGCAGCACCAGCATGACATCTTTTCCGTCCGGCCATTTCCTGGCCTCCAGACGGCAGATGTGGGCGAGATGGGCAGCGGTCACATCGGCCACGTGATTGTCTTTGTTGACCACAACCGCGATGTGGTGGGCGAAGCAAGGGACCACCGCAATCATCACGAAGAACAGCACAAGCGTGCGAGAAGATTTCATGACTACCTGACCTCAGTTGCTACCACAAGAATCTCATTGCTTGGGTAAGGAATGGTTGCAAAAGTGGCGATGGGAGTTACGTTGGTGATGCGGCTACATCCCAATCATTCAATGGGTTCAATTATGGTAATCCCGGTTGGCGACTTCCGGTCCGGCCATTGCACGACCACGATGGCAACCAGCACCAGTGCGATTCCCGACGTCTGCATCGGCCGCAGGATCTCACCTAACGCAAAAGCCGCGATGAGAATAGAAAATACCGGCTCCAGGCAACTGACCACGATGGCCCGCGTCGGTTCCAAGTGTTGCAGTCCGGCAAAATAAAAGGAGAACGGTCCTAGAACGGACACCAGCGAGAACCCCAGCAGAAACAGCCATTGCTGCCCCGCATAGTGCGCGGCGGCGATCTTCCACGGCGGATTCACAACGAGCCAGAATAGCGACGCTGCGATCAAAGTGTAGAGAAGCACCGTCCAGCGGTCGTAGCTTGCCAGGATGCTGTGGCCGCCAACGTTGTAGAACGCGAACGACAATGCGGCCAGCAGCGCCGCGATCACGCCAATTGCATCCAGGCGGAACCCGCTCGCGCCAAAGATCCCAATCACCAAAAAGATTCCGGCCACTGCCAGACCCACCGCTGCGACCCGCTGCAGGGTCGGCTTTTGCACTCCGCGAGCCACCGTGTAGAGCAAAACCCAAACCGGCGCGGTGTATTGCAGGATAATGGCGGTAGCGACGTTGGTGCGCTGAATGGCGAGGTAGTACAGATAGTTCGACGCGGCGACGCCCAGCACTCCCAACACGAACATCCGCCGGACGTCGGCCATCGGCAGTTTCAACCGGCGCGGCCCACGAACCACGAGCAGTGCGGCCAACAACACCAGTAAAGAAAACGCAGCCCGGCTCTGCGACAGAATCAGAGGATCAATCGGACGCAGCGACTGCCCGTGCGGCAACAATTGCCCGGTGAATGCCGCCCGGCCCAGCGTGGCCGCCACTCCCCACAGGAACGCAGCGGTAGCAATGTAGAAATATCCTCGTACGGGATGGGCTCGCGTCGGCAAGCCAGTAGATTATCGTAATCGGGCAACTGAGAACTGCGAACTGAGATCTGAGAACTGGTTTTGTCTACTCCTCTGCGTACTCAATCCGATACGCGATCTTGGCAGTCTTGTTGAGCATTGCCGCCACCGAGCAATACTTTTCCTCCGAAAGCCTTACCGCATCTTCTACAGCCTTGTGTGATACTTTCCCGCCGACTCGATAAACCAGCTTGATGTCCGTATACACCGTCGGTGGACCAGCCGCCCGCTCAGCTTCGGCCCGCACCTCAAGGCTGGTAAACGCCTCACGCTTTTTCGTCAGGATGCTGACCACATCATAGCCAGTGCATCCGCACAGTCCAATCAGCACCAGTTCCATGGGACTGTTGCCCGCCTTCTTGTCGCCATCGATAACGATGGTGTGGCCACTCGTGGCAGCCGCCTGAAATTCCTGATTTTGCTTCCAAATAGCGTGCGCTTCTGTCATAACCTCTCACCTTCGATTGTCAGTCATGGGCTCCGGATGAATTAGCACACGGAACAGTTCCGGCGCTTCCTGCTTGAAACGAATCTCCAGTTCGGTCTGGATTTCATGCACGCGCGACAGCGGCAGTTCATCCGAAAACGTACAGTGACACGATACGTAAATTCGCCCGCGCACCCGCTTCACCTCGACCTCATGAACATCCAGCACTTCAGGAAATTCCTTGACGATCGTCTTCAGCTTCTTCTCCAGGGCGGCGTCTCGAACGATTTCATCCCCAGTCTCGATGGTAGCTGGCTCACTTTCAATATGGGTCAGGATCGAGGAAATCTCCGGCACGTCGCTTCGAATCTCGGATTCCAGCAGACTCACTCGATCATGAGCGTCTTTCAGGCTCAGTTCCTCGTGCAGTTCAAGATGCTGTTCCACGTGCAGACGCCCGTGCAGGTCCTGAACACTGACGTCATGGACATTCAGATTGTGGCGTGTGGCAACCGCCCGCACCCGGTCGAAAATATTCTCTTTACGATCAGCCCGGGGGACTGGGTGCACCACCACATCAGCGTTCGGCAGGACTTCGCGCACGGCCGCCGTGACTGCATCCGCGACTTGCTCGGAGCGCTGGAAGGTCACATTGCGCGCCAGACTCACGGACAAATCGGCAAAATAGCGGTTGCCCGCGCGCCGTATTCGCACCCGGTCCACCTCCAGCAGACCATCCACTCCCCGAAGGGCGGACAGAATCCGGTTGCGCACATCCGAGGGCGCGGCATCAAGCAAGGCATCGATGGTTTTGCGTGCCAGCCTGGAACTCACGTACACCACCACCCCTGCGACAAACAACGCCGCCACCGGATCGGCCGCTTGCAGCCAAACCACGCCATATCTCCGGCCCAGAGCCACCAGCAGCAGCCCTAAGACAACCACGCCGCTCGACCAGATATCGGTCGAGAAGTGCAGCGCGTCCGCCTCCAGCGCCTGGCTGTCATACTTGGAAGCAATTCTTCCCAGCGCCCTCGACCGCCAAAAATCAACTCCCATGGAGACAAATAGGACCATGAAAGCCATCAGGCTCGGCTCAATTTCAACCCGATGAAAGAACAGCCGCTTGCACGCTTCATAAACGATCCAGACGCAGGTCAGAAGCAGCAGGCCGGTCTCGATGAAGGCGGAGAAGTTTTCCACTTTGCCATGACCGTACTGGTGCTCGGCGTCAGCCGGCTTGTCCGACACCCGCACCGAGAGCAAGGTAACGATCGCAGCCACCAGGTCAAGACCGGAGTGGGCGGCTTCCGACAGAATACCCAGACTGCCCGTAGTGATTCCGACCGCGATTTTCAGCGTAGTAACAGCGATCGCTGCCAGCACCGAGTTTCCGGCGACGGCCCGCTTTTCCGCCCGCATGGAATCGGGACTGTAGCCTGCCAGCGATCCTGCCATGAGGGCATTATCGCCGCTCTTACCCCCGCCGCCAAGCCGGAACTGTCCCCATTTACCGCGCAGATGCCAACTGCGCGCTGACTTGTGCTAGGATTTTTGTTCGTACTTCGATCTTCCCTGGAGGAATCCCTAAATGTACAAATACTGCTTGGTCTGTCTGCTGCTCGGCGCTGTGGCCTTCGGCCAAGCCGCCAGCCCAAAACCTGCGCCGCCCGCCGGACAGCAACCTGCTGCCGCCACCGCCCCGGCACCGGCGACAGCTGCCGCCCCGGCCAAGAGCCCTGCGCCGGAGGTCGCACCCGACGCGGTCGTGATCACCATTAAGGGATTTTGCAGCAACCCCGCACCCGACAAGGATGCCGCCGTTTGCGCTACCACCATCACGCGCGCTGAATTCGAAAAAATTGTTGACGCCGTCCAGCCTTCCATGCCGCCGCGCTCCCGCCGGCCCTTCGCCGACCGCTATGCGCGTTCCAGAGTCATGGCGAAGAAAGCACAGGACATGGGACTGGAGAAGAGCGCTAGTTTTGAAGAACGAATGAGGTTCGTGCGGATCCAGATCCTCGCCCAGGAACTGAGTAAGGCGCTGCAGGAACAAGCCTCGCAGGTTCCTGATAAGGATATCGAAGATTACTACCGCGCTAATCTGGCAAAATTCGACCAGGCGGATCTGGAACGCATCTATGTTCCCAAGGAAAAGACACCTCCCGATGGCGAGAAGACGCCCACCCCGCAGGAGGAACAGAAATTCCAAGAGGAATCCGAAAAGGCCATGAAGGCTGAGGCCGACACACTTCATACCCGCGCCGTTGCGGGAGGTGACTTTGCGAAGCTTCAGGAACAGGCTTTTGAGGCTGCGGGTCTCAAGACTGGCGCTCCCAACACAGCAATGGGGAAGGTTCGCCGCAGCACCCTGGCCCAGAATCAGGCGGCCGTCATCGATATGAAGCCGGGCCAGATGTCTGAAGTCATCGCCGATCCAAACGGATTCTATATCTACAAACTCAAAGGCAAAGATACCTTGCCCCTCGATCAGGTGCACGAAGAGATCAAGGCCACTCTGCGTTCTCAGCGTCTGCAGGATGCCATGCAGGCAGTACAGCAATCGGTGACCCTGGCCTTCGACGAGAACTATTTCGGACCCGAGATGCCAGGGCGCGGGCCCATGATGCCTTCGCCCCGCATGCCTCAGCCACCGCCGCCCGCCAAGCCGGCCTCGGCTGAGCCCAAGTAATGGATAATTCCAAGCCAACTCTCCTGCTCACCGGGGTTTCTGGCAATCTGGGAGTACGACTGTTGCCGCTGTTGGCGGATTATCAGGTCATCGGAGTGGACCTGAATCCGCCGGCAGCCTCGCCGTTGCTGTCCTTCGAGCGCATCGACCTGGCCCTCGAGGAATCCTGCCGCCAGTTGTTTCTGCTACTGAAAAAGTTCCGCCCGTTCGCTGTGGTCCATTTGGCTTTCGTGATCGACCCGCTACGCACGGGTGTGCTTGACCTCGATCGCATGTGGCAGATCAACGTCGCCGGCACGGCGCGGGTGATGGAGGCGATTACCGAAGCAAATCGCACCGATCCGATCGTCAAGAAGTTTATTTTCCCTGGCAGCGTTTCGGCTTACGGTTCTGATTTGCCCGAGTCCGCAACCGAAGACTCTCCGCTCCGTGCTCATACTCTCCCGTACGCCATTCACAAGATGGAATGCGACCGCGTGGTTCAGCAGCGGGCGCCGGCGTTGCGGGGTTGCAGCGTTTACTTGTTGCGCCCCCATATTTTTTCCGGGGCCAGCATGCAGAACTATTTGATCGGCGCCTTTCGCGGCACTCCCAACGGCACCGCAAAACGGGCCGCAGAGATGCGAGCCCAGGGCAAACGCCTGCCCTGCATGCTTCCTTACGGGAAGAAATATCTCGAAAACAGGATTCAGTTTGTCCATGTGGACGATATGGCCCGGTTGGTGGCTGCCGTCGTGCATAAGACTGAACCCGAAGCCCAGCGCCTGACCGTTCTCAACGTTGCTGGGCGGGGTGAAGCGCTTACTTTCGCCCAGTGCATCGAAATGGCTCATGCCAAGTTGGTGCGGGTGCCTGGCAAGTGGGCTTTCCTGCAGGTTTTACGAGTGATGTGGAAGTTTGGCATCTCGGCGATTCCGCCCGAGGCCGTGCCCTATATGACCGGTCAATACATCATGAACACCGACCGCCTGCATCGCTTTCTCGGCGAGGACTACGAGAACGTCATTCGCTACACCATCCGAGACGCATTTGCCGATTCCTTTTCCACGGCGGCAACACCGGAGCACAATTCAGGAACGTCTTAAACGCCGGCGCTCCCATCGGCGGTCGCCAGGGCCTCCCGCCCTTGGCGGGAGACTAATTTTCGGAGCTTGGAATAAATCCAAAGATTTCTCGTTTACTCTATAGAAGTGCGAGACGGGGGATTGACGGCGGCGACGTTCGAAGAGCTAGCAATGCCGCTTTTCGATCAGCTCTACAACTTCGCCTGCTGGCTCACCAAGGATCGGACTGAAGCCGAAGACCTGGTGCAGGAAACCTATGTCAAGGCGTTGCGGGGGTTCACATCATTTCAATCAGGCACCAACTTCCGCGCCTGGATCTACCGCATTCTGCGCAACACCTTTCTCACGTCGCGCACCGGCTTGAAAGCGACTGCCATGGTCCCTCTTGATGCCGAAGATGCCGACGAACTCCCCGCCGGGCCCGAGACGCCCGAAACCGTCTTCATTTCCAATTCCGAGCATCAATTGCTCCAGGAGGCACTTGAGGCCCTCCCCATTCACTTCCGCGAAATCCTGCTGCTCTGCGAGACTGAAGAGATGTCGTACCAGGAGATTTCCGAAACCTTGTCCATCCCCATCGGCACCGTGATGTCACGCCTTTCCCGCGCCCGCAAAGCGCTTCGCGAGACTCTTCAGCCAAAGCTGGCGAGAGCCCCACATGGATAAATGGACGGCACAAATCGAGGCCTACGTGGACGGCGAACTCTCCTCTGCTGAGATGAAGGAGATGGATGCTCATCTGCGGACTTGTTCCGCCTGTGTAGCGGATGTACTCCAGCAGGTTCAATTCAAACGCGCTTTGCAGTCGGCGGGCCGCCGTTACACTCCCAGCGCGGATTTCCGCCAAAAGGTACGGCAAAGCATCGCCGCCCGCCCGCGCCGCTCATTTGCGAGGTACTGGCTTCCTGCAACTGCCGTTGTTCTCGTGCTGTTCGCTGGCACCGTTGCCCTGTCCATCAGGGAGCAGCGTCTTGCCTTGCAAAATACCTACAGCGAACTTGCCGACCTGCACGTAACCGCCCTCGCCAGCCCCAACCCCGTGGACGTGGTGTCTTCGGATCGCCATACGGTGAAGCCTTGGTTCGAGGGAAAGATCCCGTTCGTCTTCAATCTGCCGGAATTACAGAATCCGGATATCGTCCTGGTCGGCGGACGGGTTGCCTACCTCGGTCAGGCCCCTGGGGCCGAGTTGATTTACCTGATTCGCAAACACCAGGTCTCAGTTTTCATTTTTCAGGAGCGCGCGGTGGGCCCTTTGCCCGAATCTGACTCCACGATGCAAAGACAGCAGGAGACTTTCAACTTCCGCAGTTGGAGCCAGAATGGGCTGCACTATTTTGTGATTGGTGGAGTGGCGGGGGGCGACTTGTCGAAGATCGCGGATCTATTCAGGAATGCCGGCCGTTTGTAGGCTCTATTTTCTGCCGCAGTACAGCCCTGCAATACCGAACGTGTATGGCGTCCACGACACTTCCCGGAACCCCGCAGCTCGCATGCGCTCCAGCATCTCCGCGGGCCCAGGAAAGTGTTCCACCGATGAAGGCAGATACGCATACGGCCCACGCACGCCGGAAATTACTGTCCCAATGACCGGCAGCACCCGCTTGAAGTACGTCCGATAGACGCTCCCGACGAACCCGGGTGGTTCGGCGAAATCCAGAATTCCGCACTCTCCCTCCGGCCGCAGCACCCGCACAATCTCCCGCAGGCCGGCATCGTAGTCAGCCAAATTGCGAAAGCCAAACGCGGTCGTCACCAGATCGAATCGTTCACTCGAAAAGGGCAGGCGCAAAGCATCCGCCTCGATCCACCGTAGCGATGTCCCAGCCGATTTCGCGCTCGCCCGCTGTAGCATGGCGTGGGAGAAGTCCGCGCCCAGAATTCGCCCTGAAGACTTCCCTGCTTGCCGAAGCAAGGCGAACGTCATGTCCCCCGTGCCGCAACACAGGTCGAGCACATTGGCGTCCGGCTGAGAAAGCACGGCCGCAAAGCGCCGAGCCGTCCGGCGCCACCACATCCGATCGACGTTGAACGACAGCAGATGATTGAGCAAGTCATAGCGGGGCGCGATCGAAGTGAACATCTCGCGCACAGCCCGAGCCGCCGCCTCGGGATCGTCGGCACCCTCCGGAACCGCCCCTATCACCGTTATGTCACTTGATTTGTTCAAACCGGAACTCTACGACCTTATGGGCTCTCTGTGGGTATTGATTCTTCGACAGCCGCTTAATCTCATCCACCGCCGCAACCACGACATCGTCAGGGACATTGCCCACGATCTCCACCTTCCCAATCTCCCGCGGCAGAACGAAGTGCACGACTCCCCTGCGTACCTTCTTGTCCCCTTGAATCGCCCTCAGAATCTCGCGGTCACGTACCTCCATTCGCGGCAGCGGGCCTAACGCGAGAGTTGCTTCTGTAATCCTCCGCGCGGTCAGTTCATTGCACCTGCCCATGGCTCGCGAAACATGCACAGCCGCAATCATCCCCCAGCCCACCGCTTCCCCATGGAGAAAGCGCTGATACCCCGTCGCTGTCTCCAGCGCATGACCGACGGTGTGGCCAAAGTTCAGTACCCGTCGCAGGCCGTCCTCGCGTTCATCCGCCGCTACAATCTCAGCCTTCAACTTCACGGCTTCCGCAATAAACCACTCCAACGCCGCCGGATCGCGCCGCAATTTCCCAACTTCCGTTCTCTCCAGCCGGCTGAACAACTCCGGCCGGCCAATCACGCCGCACTTCAGCACTTCGTACAGCCCCGCGCGAAATTCACGCTCCCGCAGCGTCGAAAGTATTTGCGGATCGATCAACACCGCGCGCGGCTGGTGAAACGTTCCCAGGAGGTTCTTCCCCGATCGAAGATTAACTCCCGTCTTGCCGCCGATCGAAGCATCCACCTGCGCCAGCACCGTCGTGGGGATTTGCACCACGTCCACACCGCGCATGTATAGCGACCCCAACATTCCGGCCACGTCTCCGACCACGCCGCCACCGAAAGCCACAACTACGGCGTCGCGATCCGCGCCCAGCCGTACCAACCTCTCCGCCAATTGCTCGACCGTGGCCAGCTTCTTGCTGCGCTCGCCGTCTGGCATTTCGGCCCACTGCGCCTTGAATCCCGCCTCAGACAACGACGCCATCAACTGCTTACCCCACTTGCGCCTTACCAGTGCCACCGCGATCACGAACAGCCGGTCCCGCCCGCTTAACACCTCCCGCAGACGCGCTCCAACTCGCTCGATCAAGCCGGCTTCAATGAGCGCTTCGTAAGGATGGGGTGAAACCGAAATGGTCACGCGAGACATGAAACGTCATCATAACGTACCGCCTGCCGCATTTGCCGCAGCCCAGGTGATACCATTTTTCTGTATGGCATCCGCGCCCGCCCAAACCGATTTTCTGGTAGTCGGCGCCGGAGTTGCCGGCCTGCGCGCTGCCATCGATCTCGCCGCTGCCGGTTCGGTGACAGTTCTTGCCAAGCGCGAGGTCGCCGACTCCAATACTCAGTGGGCACAGGGCGGTATCGCCGCCGCGCTAAGCGACGAAGACGAAATTAGTCTCCATCTGCAGGACACGTTGCAAGCTGGCGACGGCCTCTGCAATCCCGATGCCGCTAAGGTCCTGGTCGAGGATGCACCGGGCCGCATCGAGGAATTGATTCAATGGGGCACGGAATTTGACCGGCAAGGCACCAAGCTGACTTTTGGCCGCGAGGGCGCGCACAGCCGCAACCGTATCCTCCACGCGCACGGCGACTCTACCGGACGCGAAATCCTTCGCGCCCTCTACGCCAAAGCCAAGACCCTAAAGAACATTTCTGTCATGGAATTCGAATTCTCCACCGACCTGATCGTGGAGGACGGACGTATCTGTGGCATTCACCTCATCACCGACAAGGGCCAGCCGCAGCACATGAACGCATCCGCCGTGCTGCTTGCTACCGGCGGTCTGGGACAACTCTACCGCAACACCACCAATCCCAGCGTTGCCACCGGCGACGGGGTCGCCATGGCATTCCACGCCGGCGCGGAAGTCAGCGACATGGAGTGCATCCAGTTTCACCCCACAGCGCTCTATCTGAAAAAGGCCCCGCGCTTCCTGCTGTCGGAGGCGCTGCGCGGCGAAGGTGCCTACCTGCGCAATCTCGAGATGCATCGCTTCATGCCCAAGTACCACCCTATGGCCGAGCTGGCGCCGCGTGATGTCGTGGCTCGTGCCATCGTTCACGAACTCGAGGTCAGCCGCGTCAAGGAGCCAGTTGTCTATCTGGACCTCACTCATCTCGACGCCGACCATGTGAAGGCGCGCTTCCCGCGTATTTATGCCACCTGCCTCCAGTACAACATTGACATCACCACCGAATTGATTCCCATCCGCCCAGCCGCGCATTACTCGATGGGTGGCATTCGCTCCGACCTCGATGGCCACAGCACACTGCCCGGCCTGTACGTTGCCGGAGAAGCCGCAGCCACCGGTGTTCACGGCGCCAACCGCTTGGCAAGCAATTCGCTGCTCGAAGGATTGGTCTTCGGGGCCCGGGCAGGTCGGGCCATGCGTGAGGAATTGGGTAAGACTCCTGCGAGCATCCGCGCTTCTCGGCCTCTCGCCTCAAACGGCCCCATGGACGCGCCCATCGAACAAGTCGTGGGTGAAATCCAGGACTTGATGTGGCGCGATGTGGGGATTGTCCGCACTGGGGCGACGCTTGAACGTGCTCTCGATCAACTCGCTCAGATTTGCCCCCGCGTGGCTCACCCCCAAACCCGGCGGGCTTTTGAGGCACGGAACATTCATCTCGTCGGTACCCTGGTTGCCCGCGCGGCACTGGCTCGCGAAGAGAGCCGTGGCGCGCACTACCGTCTCGACTTCCCTTCCCACAACGACGTTAAGTTCCTGAAGCACTCGGTCATTAAGGACGATTCCGTTCGGTTTGAGTAGGAAATTCGGTAGTATCCCAAGGTGAGGGAGATTTCGATGAGAGCGGCGAAGAATCGGTCACGCAAGCACTTTCAGTTGGACGCAGTGAAGATCAAACATGCTCAGAAAGTCTTGCAAGCCAAGACCGAAACCGAGACCATTGACCGGGCCTTGGACTTAGTGATTGCGGAATACAAAAGGAATCGTTTGGCGATGGAAGCCAACGAGCGTTTTCTCAAGGGCGTTCGCACCATTCTCTAATCCTGCTTCTTCGGCTTCACCACCGACGCCACCATTGAAATCAGCAACACTCCCGCCACCGCCCCCAACGCACACACCGTCGGAATCTCAAAATAATCCGAAGCCAGCATCTTTCCCCCAATAAAAATCAAGACCACTGCCAGCCCGTAGTGCAGATAATGAAAAACATCCATCATCCCCGCCAGCACAAAGTACAACGACCGCAAGCCAAGAATCGCAAACACGTTGGACGTATAAACCACGAATGGCTTCAGCGTAATGGCTAGCACTGCAGGAATGGAATCGGTCGCAAACAGCAGATCAGTCACCTCCACCACCACCAGCACCACCAGCAGAGGTGTGGCGTAAAGCCCCGGGCGCCGCACCAGGAACTTGTCTCCCTCATAGTCCTCGGTGACAGGAATCAGGCGGCGAAACAAGCGCACCATCGGATTCTTCTCGGGATCGATTCCCGCCTCCTTCTCGCCCAGTAGCCGGATCCCGCTATAAACAAGAAAGGCCCCGAACAAGAAAATGATCCAGTGAAACGTCCGTATCAGTCCGATTCCAACCACAATGAACACTCCGCGCATCACGAGCGCGCCCACAATCCCCCAAAACAAGACTTTGTGCTGGTAGTCGGAAGGAACGCGAAAATAGCGGAAGATCAAAAGAAAGATGAAGAGATTGTCTACACTCAGGGATAGTTCAATAATGTAGCCAGTCGTGAACTCGATCGCGGTCTCGCGTCCGCGCCAGAAATAAACCAGCCCCGCAAACGCGATCGCCAGCAGGATCCAGCCAAGACTCCAGCACACCGCTTCGCGAAACTTGACGGTGCGCCCGGGTCGATGAAACACCCACAGGTCCACGGCCAGCACGGTCAAGACGAACAGATTGAATAGAACCCAGAATAGAAGTTGGTTCACTCACTCCCCCGACGCGCACCGCGATTGAGGCAGCGAAACCAGCTTATTCCGCCCTGCCTGACTTGCCCCTCTCCCATTCCTCCCACATGCCGAAGGTTTTCATCAGCTCGTCCATATGAGTGTCATGCATGGTTTGTTCGATCTGGGCGTGAGTTAACCGCGGCCCCACTCTATCCATTCCGTTGGCCAGGCCAAAACTCAAAGCGGCGGCCTCAGCCACATGTTTCTTAAGCTGTTCCAAGTCCACTTTGTCGAAGGTGTCAGACATGGCGTGGTAATTGATCAGATAATTCGCTTCCTGCTGATTCGCCACGAACGTAGGCACGCCTTCCAGCATGAAATCGAAATGATCGGTCCCCCACTCTGCATCGGTGGTCAGCGTAGTAGCGCCAAACTGCTGGAGCGGCGCCACCAGCGCTGTGGCTGCATCCACTACATCTTTGCGGCCGCCCAGCGAAAAGCCGGTGGTGGCCCCGGTTCCAGAATCGAAGATGACCGCGCCAGCCGCCTTGTCGAGCTCACCGCGGTGAGCCTCGACGTACGCGTGCGAGCCCAGCAACCCTTCTTCTTCCCCGGAGAACAGAATGAACCGAATGCTGCGTCGTGGCTGCAAGCCCGAAGCCTTGATCGCCCGTAGCGCATCGATCACCAGCGCCGCGTTGCAGCCGTTGTCGAGCGCGCCGGTTCCCAATTCCCACGAATCTAAATGCGCGCCCAGCACTACGAACTCCTCCGGCTTCTCGCTGCCGCGCAACTCCGCGACCACATTCGTGGCCTGAATCGATCCGCCAACGTGGTTGGGGACTGCCAGATCGGCATAAAGCTTCTGCCCCGCATCGAGCAACCGCATCATTCGTCCCGCATCTTCTCGCGCCACTTGCACCATCGGCAGGCCATTGATCTCCCCTGCTTGAGATTCGGTATGACGATAGAGCAGGTCATGCGGGCGTGTAGACTGAAACGCAATCGCCAGGGCTTTCGCCTTGACCGCGCGATCAATGATGCCGGGCGCGTTCAGGTATTCAGCGAACAAGTCCTCCCAGGTGTGCATCTCGTTGGTGCTCACCAGCACGATGGCGCCAGATACCGTACCGGCCTTCGCGAAATCCTCAGCCGCGCCGTGGCCGACAGAGGTGATCCGCACATGCTGCTGCGGAGCCAGCGCCGCTGCCCACGACAAAGACACCAGCCGCACCGCGAACGACTCCGGTGCAACCACAGTCATTTTTGTCGCGCCCTCCGCCCAGGACGCTTGAATTGTGAAGTTTTCGGTGTGCACGCTGTCGGCGCCCGCTGCTTTGAACGCTTCTACACCCCAGGCAACTGCTCGTTGCATGGCAGGAGTTCCTGGGACCCGGCCGCCGATCTCGTCCGTCAGCCGGCGCAGGTTGGTCTCCAGAGCGGAAGGTTTGAGTGCTTCAGCAATTACTTTGTCAGCCGGTTGCTGAGCAAAGGTGGTAGAGGCGGCCATTATTAGAAGACGGCAGATTTTCGCGGTTCTCATAGAGTCCGCATTAGAAATGAGAATTGAAAAAAAGAAAAGATGAAAAGCGAATCGCAGAATTCACGGAGATTTTCTCCGCGTCCTCCCCGGTCGTTCTCTGCGACCTCTGCGTTTAAGGCTTCTTATCCAGCATCCGTACCGTTTCCAGGGTCACTTCACCGACAATCTGCAAGCTCTTCGGACTCAGCTTATCTACCGTGTCATCGGTGGTATGCCAGAAGACATTGTTGTAACCATACTCGAAATCAATCAGGTCGGCGCTAGGGACACCGCGCTCGAGAAAAGGCTTGTGGTCATCGTCCACGGTGTTCATGCGACCGAAAAAGTGGGATTGATAACCCAGGCGCTTGGCCGACTGGTAGATCATATCCTCCAGCCAGGGTGTGGAATTCGAATCGTGGTCAATGTTGAGATCGGCATCGCCAATCATGTCTTCCAGCAAGAACGCTCTCATTTTCTTGATCGTCCCGTCATCCTGCCACTTCTGCGCCAGATGGCGGACGCCGTAAAGCGCCTCCGGGTCGTACCACGGCAGCCTCATGGACTCTTCCGCGTCATCCCACAGCAGCCATACGCTGTAGCCGTCTCGCGTTTTGCCGCGCAACTGGTTGGCAATTTCCAACAGCAGCGCACTCGAAGACGCGCCGTCATTGGCTCCGACATACGAAGTGCTGCGAAGCGGCCAGTTGGTGTCGTAGTGACTGGCGATCACTATGATTCCGTCCCGCGTGCCCGGATACTTCGCAATGATGTTGTGGACGGGAAGCTTTCCTTCTGAGGTGCCAACCACAAAATCGTCATCCTCGACCAAGTCGCCTTGCAAGTGGGCGTGGATGTAGTCCTCAACTTTCTTGTGATTTGCACTGCCGAGAGGTCGAGGACCGAAGGCGACAATTTCTTTCACGTATCGCATGGCGCGAATTTCATTGAAGGATTCCATGTTGCTGGAATCGCCGTTCTTAACCCTTATTTCTATATGACCGCTGGAACCAGCGGGCTCAGCCGCCTGAGCCGCTGCCGCAGCCGCCTCCTTCTGGCTGGAGCAAGCGACCAGGCTCAGAAAACACACCAATCCGGCAATTCTGAAGATCTTCATGCTCCCTTTCTCACGCGCCGCGCCTTGCGCTGCTTGGGATGAACCAGCCACGCGATGCCAATGCTGAGCAGGTACAGCACGACCATGGGAGCGGCAAAGATGCACATATTCAGAATGTCAGTCGTAGGCGTGATAATCGCCGCAATGATAAAAATCACCAGAATCGAATAGCGCACGTTGCGCCACATCCAGCCCGCGCTCACTACTCCCATCAAAGCCAGAAAGAACACCAGAATCGGCAGCTCGAAGACCAGGCCCAGCCCCAAAATCACGGTCAGAAACAGGTCCGTGTACTCATGAATCGTGATCATGGGCTGGAACTGCTTGCCGTAGCCGATCAGAAATTCCAGCGCTGCCGGATACACAAGTTTGTAGCCGAAATATCCGCCCGACAGAAACAGCGCTATGGTCGAAACCATAAAAGGCACAACGTAGCGCTTCTCATTGCGATACAGCCCCGGCGAGATGAACATCCATACCTGATACAGAACAAACGGACAGGTCACGAACACGCCGGCCAGCGCGCCAATCTTCAAGTAGAGATTAAAAGGATCGGTGGGATTCAGGTACACCAGCGTCTGCGGCATGCCGTTGTGCTTGAGCGCTTCCATGATCGGCTGCTGCATCCAGCCCACGATCTTGTCGGCATAGCCCCAGCAGGCAAAAAACCCCACCACCACCGCGATGATGGAATAGATAATGCGCTTCCGCAGCTCCTCCAGATGCTCAAGGAAGCTCATCGCCGGCATGACATCAGCAGCAGGTTTCTGGGAAGGCAGCTCTGCCGTCATCTCAGGCATCGGGAACCCTTGCCATGGCAGATTGGTCGGGCTGCCCCGAGGAAGAAGACTCGCCCGAAGGCAGCGCTGCTACCGTATTCTTGGGCTCTTCGGAGATAGGCAGCGCATTCCGCTGTTGCTCTCGTTCGAGGTGCGAAATCTCAGATTCAATCTGGGCCTTGAACTCGTTCGAGGCGCGCCTTAACTCATTGAGTACCTTGCCCACCTGGCGCGCGATCTCCGGCACCTTCTTCGGCCCAAAAATCAGCAAGGCCAGAAAAAACAGGAAGATTGTCTCCGAAAACCCCATGCGTTTCATGATACTGCCGGCCGGGCGGTAGCAGCAATCCGAAGCCTGAACCCGTTGTCGAGTTGACGCATCTTACCCTTTGAGACAGATGGCGTTTGGGTTACCTCTGGGGTCTTAAAAGGCTCTATTAACCCAAAAACCTGCATGTTATACTGCGCTCAGATGCGGTGGCCGGGCTGATTTACACCCGAACCGAAGGGAAAACAAGATGGTTCGTAGTTCTCGTCGCACACTCTTCCTGGTAGTCATCATTCTTGTAAGCTGTGGTTTTTTCGGCCTGATGTACGGCCAGAAAATCAACCCCTCGGCAGCCCCCGGCGGTGATGCTGACGTTCGTGACAGCCTGCACACCTTCACGGACGTTTACAGCCTGGTCGAGCAGAACTACGCCGAACCGGTGAACCCCGACAAGGCCATCTATAACGGCGCCATCCCGGGCATGCTCCATGTGCTCGATCCGCACTCGAATTTCTTCGACCCCAAAGCCTACTCGCTGCTGCGCGAGGACCAGCGCGGCAAGTACTACGGCGTGGGAATGACAGTCGGTCCCCGCAACAATAAGGTGATTGTGATTGCGCCCTTCGTGGGAACACCCGCGTATCGCGCCGGCATTCGCCCGGGAGACATTATTGCCGCCGTTGATGGCAAGCCTACCGACAACATGAGCACCGGCGACGTAGCCGACCTGTTGAAGGGACCCAAAGGAACCACCGTTCACATCACCATCGTGCGTGAGGGCGCAGACAAACCCCTCGAATTCGCCGTGGTGCGCGATGAAATTCCGCGCTACAGTGTTGACCTACACTTCCTGATTCGTCCCGGTGTTGGCTACATGCACGTCAGTGGATTCAATGAGACCACGGAGAAGGAAGTTGCCGACGCGCTCGACCAGATGGGCGATCTGAAAGGCCTCATCCTCGATCTGCGGCAGAATCCCGGCGGCCTGCTGAGTGAAGGCGTGGGCGTGGCCGACAAATTCCTGCGAAAAGGTCAGTTGATTGTTTCTCACCATGGCCGGGCATCCCAGGAAAAACGCTATACCGCGACTCATGGCGATGGCGGGAAAGAATACCCGTTGGTCGTTCTGGTGAATCGCGGTACTGCCTCCGCGGCAGAGATTGTGGCGGGCGCCATTCAGGACCACGACCGTGGCTTGATCGTGGGCGAAACCACTTTCGGCAAAGGCCTGGTGCAGACCGTCTATCCGCTCTCTGAAAATACCGGGCTGGCCTTGACCACCGCCAAGTACTACACTCCGAGCGGTCGTCTGATTCAGCGCGACTACTCCAATGTTTCTCTTTACGACTACTACTTCGAGCGCGACACGGACAATAAAACCGCCAGCCGAGAGGTCAAGCTCACCGATAGTGGCCGTACCGTTTACGGCGGCGGTGGCATTACCCCGGACGTGAAGCTGGACCCGGTCAAGAGCAACCATTTCCAGGACACGTTGCTACAACACTATGCCTTCTTCAACTTCGCCAAGCACTACATGCTGAGCCACCATCCCACCAAGAATTTTGAAGTGGATGAAGCCGTGTTGCAGGATTTCCGAAAATTCATGGACAGCGAGAAGGTTCCCTACTCCGAAGCTGACCTGCTGGAGAACAACGATTGGGTGCGCTCCAGCCTAAAGAGCGAGATTTTTGTGGATGCTTTCGGCCAGGAAGAGGGACTGAAGGTAAGAGCGGAATCCGATCCTGAAGTCGTCAAGGCTCTGGATCTGCTCCCTCAGGCCAAGGCGTTAGCTGAAAATGCCAAGCGGATTGTGGCCGAGCGCACCAGCGCGCAGCCGCTTAGCCGCTAGCCCCTGGGGGCGGGGATCAAGATCGCCTTAGAGTTGTGATGTCGTTTTTTTTGCCCAACGCGCTCATGGGCCTTCCTAAACAAGTGATATGGCTGCTGCCCGCGTTGTTCGCCGCCATCGCCGGGTTCACCGATTGGCGCTCTCGCCGCATTCCCAACTGGTTGACTGTCAGCGGCATGGCGCTGGGCATTCTGGTGAATTCAGTGACTCGAGGATGGGCCGGAACCAAGGATTCCCTTCTGGGAGCAGGCCTCGGGCTCTTGCTCTTGTTGCCTTTCGTTCTGATGCGCAGCCTGGGAGCCGGCGACTGGAAATTGGTGGGCGCCTTGGGAGCCTTTTTGGGGCCTTCCCGGCTGATCACGGTCTTGTTTGCTGCGGTCTTGGTGGCCGGTGTGATGGCGGTCGTACTGGTGATCTGGAAACGGCGCATGGGACAAACCTTGCGCAATATCGCCCGCATGCTGGCCGCGCTCTTTACTTTGCATTTACCGGGGCCGGAGGTTTCTCTCGACAACCCCGAGGCTCTCAAGATACCGTTCGGGGTAGCAGCCGCCATCGCGGTCGTTCTCCACACCACCGGGCAGTTCTTAGGGGTGGCTTAATGGATGACCGCAACCACTACGGGCCGGGACGGAAGCAACGCATCGGCGATCTTCTGTGCACCAGCGTGGCTTCCCAGATCGCGGAAGCCGCGCTGGTTCTGCCGCTGGCTTTCATGATGCTGTTGGCCATTTACTGGTTTGGACGCGCCTTCAATATTTACGCCACCATCAACCATGCCACGCAACAGGCAGTCCGCGCCGGAGTGGCGCAGACTTGCGCCACTTGCGGCAACCAACACCTCACCGCCGCCCAGGGTGCGGCCCTGATCACCCAGGCGATGCAGATTTCCAGCGTAGATCCCAGCCAGATTCAACAGTGGGGTACGACCACTCCGACTTTTTGCCCTTCCGTCGGCACTCTGGTGGGCGTTTGTACCGTCGACGCCACTAAGATCACCCTGTGCAACAACGTCCAGATCAGCCCACCGGCCGCCGCGGGTCCTCTCGCCTGCGGTGTGACCGCCAGCTTCCAGTATCCCTATCAGTTCTGGCTCCCTTTCACCTCGCTGAATAATCAACAGATCATGCTCACCGTGGATGTGCAGATGAAGGGAGAGTACTGAGGTGAGCTGGTCCGACCGCAAACGCATGAGAAATCTCACCAGTCTGCTGACCTTCCTGGGCGTAACCGAGGCTTCATCACTGGCCGAGTTCGCCATTTCCTTGCCGCTGCTGGTGGTTCTGGTGGTGGGTATTTTCGATTTCGGCGGGGCTTTCAATCAAAAACAACAGCTCAGCAACGCCATGCGCGAAGCTGCACGTTTTGGCGCTAGCGAGGCGACCAATGACCTGGCCAATGCCACTTTGCCACCCTCGGTGGACGCGATTCGTTATCTCGTGGATTCCTATCTGGTGGCAGCTAGAATGAACGACTGCGGGCTCGGAACGGCTACTGGGTCGGCCTCACTTAGTGGCTGGACCTACAGCACGACTGGCACTTGCGTTGGCCTGCTGACGCTTACCATTGCGCGTGATCCGCCATCCGGGACGGCGACGAACGTGACCTGCGCCCTGCCGGCGCAAAACTACGGAGGACCGAACAATCCTATCGCGAGGATCTACCTCCCTTGCACCCGGGTATCGATTTTGTATCCGTACCAGTGGCACTTCAATAGCGTCATCCAGTTGCTGGTTCCCGGCGCGAGTTTTGGCCTGGCACAGATTTCGGCGAAGGCAACCGCTGTGAACATGAATTGAACGTGGACCTGGATTGATCCGGCCGAGACACCCCCCTACTTCGTCTGAACTTTCCCGTCGCCATTCGCCCCCGGAGAAAGTCTGGCGATCTCGGCCAGTTGCCGATTGGCAGCTTCCAGTTCACTGGATTCTGTAGTCAACTGCATGTATTGGCGGAAGTAGAGCGAAGCTTGTTGATAGTCCTGCTTCTTGAGCAGAATCATACCCAGCACATAGCGCAGCTTGGCAATCTGATGCTCCGAATCCACCTTGATTCCCTGCCGCGCGCCTTTTTCCGCTGCCTCAAGATTGGGTAGATAGTAGTTCGCTACGGCGTTGAATAAGTAGGCAACGGGGAAACTCACCGGGTTCAGAGCCAGCATCTGCTCGGTGGTCTCGACCACCTCCGGCCACTGTTTCGACCGAAAGGCCAGCTCCGCTAAACCCTGATAAGGAGGCACATACTTGGCATCTGCCGCCAGCGCTTGTTGGAAGGAGAGTTTCGCCGCAGCCGCGTCGTTTTTCGCCATCTGCAGCCGGCCTAGCTCAAACCACGCAGCCGCATACTTGGGGTAAATTTGGATTGCCTTTTGAAAAGCTTGCACCGCCTGGTTCCAGTTTTTCTTCTTCTCCGCTTCGCGGCCTTTTTCCAGTGCTCTTCTTGCCCCGCTCGGCGCCAGCGCGCTGGTGACGCTGATGCTCGTGCCTTCCACGTGTTCCAGCCGGTGCAGTACGATTCTCCCTACGTCGGCACTTTCAAGAGTGTTCAGTCGGCTGGCTAGCTCGACGATTTCAGAAGAGAATCCTCCAAGCACCGCCTGGACTTCGCAATCCCGCCAATTTCGTTGCTCTCGCTGGGTCGTCGTCCGGGTCATCGTGCTGTTGCCGGCATCGCTAAGGTCACCCTCGGAGTTTGGAGTGGGATCGCCCAACTGAAAGCTGAAGCTGCCGTGGCGGTCGGTAAAGGTCCGTGTGTGCCGGTCACCCCGGCAAACCGTCTGGATGGCAGCCGGCTCCGTCAGTTCGGTTCCGTCATCCAGCGCCACCTTGCCAGAAATGAACACGGTCGGCGTCATGGATCCGGCCGGGCTGGAAGCATCCGGCATTCGGCCAACCAAAGAGCCGGAACTTCTGCCGCCGGGACGCGTCTGCGCGTTCGCGCGCGGACCAAACGAAGGGCAGACTCCAAGAACGAAGACAACGGCAAGAACCAAGAACGCACGACCCGATGGGGCTTTCATGTCACACCCCGAGCACACCAGAATTAAGCGGATTATATGCCCACACGAAACTGCCGACGCAAGAAAAATCCGCCAAGGCCCGAGTTTGACCAAGATTTTACATATGGGAATCGGTATCTTTTTGAGAAGACCCCCGGAGCACTACACTGTGGGCGAAGGCTGTGACCAAAACCTGCCAGCTCGCCGCACGATCGCTCTTGGCAACCCTGCTTTTGTCCGCTGCCTGGGCAGCTCCGCGGCGCGACAAACCCGCCGTTCCCACGGTTCGCTGGACCGAGGGTCTACCGGGCTGCACCTTCAGTGCCGATGACGACGGCCGCTACCGCTACGGCCTATGGTCCACCGACTTTGGAATTGTGCTGGCCATTGATTCCCAGGAACTGCAAAAGGCCAACCGCCGCACCGAGCCGATCCTCACTCTGAACCTGACCCTGCGCGATCGCGGCAAGGATTCCCTTTCACTCGACCCCGGCGCCATCACTTTGGAGTTCGTGACGCACTCGCGTGACCTGCACCCTGCGCTTGATCCGGGCGAACTCGCGGCCAGGTTCAAGCAGGACTCCGAGCGCTTCGCTGAAGCCACCGAGCGCAATGTAGAAAAGCATCCCGGGAAGAAAGCTGATTTGGAGTCGGCGCTGCAAGAGCATCAGAAGAATATCGCCGACATGCTCACCTTCTTCGATGCGCGAAGTCTGCGGACCCTCAAGCTCGACCCCGCTCATCCGGATGCTTCGGGCTGGGTGTACTTCAGTGCCAGCAGTAAATGGATTGGCGACTGGAAAAAGCAGGAGGAATTTATTCTGCGGATACCGCTGGCAAACCAGGTGATCGAGTTCCCTTTCGCACTGCCGCCGAGCGAGGGCGATCTGCTGTTACGGCACCGATAGACTGTACCGACCTAACTCGCCTTCCTGCCTTCAGCTTCCTTTTCCTTTTGCACCACATAGCGCAGCAGCAGATCACGCAGCGAAACCAGGCCTTTCAACTGCTTCCCATCGACGATTGGCAGGTGGCGGAATCCGAACTCGCGCATCAGGAACAGGCCGTTTTCCACCGTCTCGTTCATGCTGATCGACTTCGGGTTGGCAGTCATGACCTCTGAGACCAGCGTAGTCCCCGGCATTCGCCCCACCGCTACAACGCGGTTCATGATATCGCGCTCGGAAACAATTCCCGCCAGCTCACCGTTGCGCATCACCGGCAAAGCTCCAATGTTGTGCTCCATCATGAAACGGGCCGCCTCCAGCACCGACTTCTCGGCTTCGATGGAATAAATGCGGCGGTCTTTCACCAGATCGTAGACTGATGCCATACGTGACTCCTTGCGATTTACGATGGTTTAGGCCGGGCACGGTGGCCCCGCGAGCAGACTACTTTATCACACAGAGAGATCGAAATGCCCTGCTCGCGGACTCCAGATTTTCTTCGCGATCTTTTGCGAAACCTTGCGCCCTTTGCGGTCAAAAGCTCTTAAACTGCAAAGCGCGCAAAGCCATCGCAAGGAGCGCGAAGAAAGTCACGGGCCAGCCTCAGAAATGGCAACCCTCGGCCCTCATCTGCTATCTTCTTGGCTTCGCTTCCCTTCAGACGAGAACGCCGCTTACAAGGAGCCTTGATGCCCGAAACCGCACTCCCCGAGCCGTCAAGAGTCTATCGCTGGATGGTGCTCATCATCGTGAGCATCGCCATGTTTGGCAACTACTATGTCTACGACGCGCTCAGCCCCCTGGCCGACGTCCTCAAGCAACAACTGGGTTTCACGGATTCGAACATCGGACTGCTACAGGCCATTTACAGCTTTCCCAACATTTTCACCGTAGTGATCGGCGGCTTCATCATCGATCGCATTGGCTTGCGGAAATCGCTGATGATTTTCGGTGTGCTCTGCCTCATCGGTCCGGCCATTACCGCGATGGCTGGACACCTTTGGCTCATGGCCACCGGACGCTTGATCTTTGGGATGGGCGCCGAGTCGCTGATCGTTGCCGTCACTGCCGCGCTGGCCCGCTGGTTCAAGGGGAAAGAGTTGAGCTTCGCCTTCGGTATCAATCTCACCATCGCACGCCTGGGTTCGTTTGCGGCCCTGAACTCTCCCACATGGGCACGTTCCGCCTACGCGAACTGGCGCTGGCCCTTCCTCATTTCCCTGGCCTTTTCCACTCTCTGCGTGTTTGGAGCGGTGGTTTACTGGATCATGGAAGTCTACGCTGAGAAAAATTATCGTCTCGGCGAAGCCTCAACCGACAAAGTGGTATTTGCGGATCTTTTCAAATTCGGGGTGAGCTACTGGTACATCGTCGCGCTTTGCGTCACCTTCTATTCGGGGATTTTTCCCTTCCAGACTTTCGCCGTGAAGTTCTTCGAGGAAGCTCACGGAACAAGCCGCGAAACCGGCGGTTTCCTCTCCAGCATCCTGACGCTTTTTGCCATGATTGCCACACCGCTATTTGGCCTTCTGGTCGACCGCATCGGAAAGCGGGCGGTACTGATGATGTTTGCTTCCCTGCTGCTGATCCCGGTTTATCTCATCATGGCGTACACACAGATCAATCTGTATATCCCCATGATCATGATGGGTGTGGCATTTTCCCTAATCCCAGCAGTGATGTGGCCATCGGTCGCCTATATTGTCGACCAGTCCAAGCTGGGTACAGCCTATGGGCTGATGGCCATGATCCAGAACAGTGGTCTGTTCCTGTTTAACCTGCTCATCGGGTGGGCCAATGACTATGGCAATGCCAGCGCCACCAACCCTGCCGGCTACCGCCTAGGGATGTGGATTTTCTCCATCCTTGGCTTCCTCGGTGTGTTTTTTGCCTTCCTGCTGCGTCAAAGGGAGAACGGTCCCCATGGTCACGGGTTAGAGACTATTACGACCGCCTCAGCCAAGACGTAATGGTGGATCGGGGTCGTGGACTCAACGCTTTCTGCGTCTTTGCTGCTAATCGTTGAATCTATTAGGAAAACGCGTTGGTGCCTCAGGCGGCAGGATCGATGTTGGGGGTTAACGGGCCGGGCGGTGTCCAAACGGTTGGTTGGGCGAAGTAACGGCCCCGGCGGTTTTCCAGGGTTACTTTCGGGCCAGCTCCTTGGCCTGCAAGCGGTACAACGAAAAGCTATTTACGCCGCATCACACTGATTGCGGCCGGAACAGGCGACTTGACGGACGCGAAAAAACTACAGGGCGGCAAGCTTTCTGAAGCCGCGGCCATTGAGCGGGCGAAGCAGGGCGATGCGGAAGCCTTTGAGACGCTGTATCACCTGCACAAGCGCCGGGTATATTCGCTTTGCCTGCGCATGACTGCCAACACCGCGGCTGCAGAAGATCTCACCCAGGAAGCCTTCCTGCAGTTGTTCCGTAAGATTGGGACCTTTCGCGGCGAGTCGGCCTTCTCCACATGGCTGCATCGCATGGCTGTAAACGTGGTGCTGATGCAGCTCCGCAAGAAGGGTCTGGCGGTGGTTCCGCTCGAAGATACTCTCGAAGGTGAAGAGGAATCTCCGCGGAGAGAACCGGGTGCCGACGATGTAAGATTGTCAGGCTCGGTCGACCGTCTGCAATTGCAGCGTGCGGTGGCGGATTTGCCCCCCGGCTACCGGCAGGTTTTTCTGCTGCATGACGTCGAGGGCTACGAGCACAACGAGATTGCCACTTTGGTGGGATGTTCCATCGGCAATAGCAAGTCGCAGTTGCACAAAGCAAGAATGAAGTTACGGGATCTCCTCAAAATGAGCAGAGCTGAAAAAGCCACTAAGCCGTGAGGGGCCCACGAACGCGGTATCGGGGAGAGAGGTAAGTATGACCTGTCAAGAATTTCAACGGGTCTTGCCGGAGCTTGAGGGCGGCCGTAGTTTTGAAGCGGAGGAGCATTTGCGAATGTGCTCCCGCTGCTGGGACTTGGTTTCCGATCTGGATGCCATCACCCAGCAGGCTCGCACTCTGCAAGCCAGCGAGGAACCCAGTCCACGGGTATGGAACTCCATTGAGATTACGCTACGACAAGAGGGCCTGATTCGCGAGTCCCAACTCGACCGTCCCGCCCGGCTAGGGGCGGGATGGCGATTCCGGTGGCTGGCCCCGGTGGCGGCTGCGATTTTGCTGGTGTCCGGATTGGTTCTGCGACAGCAGCGAGGCGCTCCGTCTCAACCGCTCGCTCGGACGGTACCGTCGACGGCCCTAATGGCAGCCAATTCCTCGGCGGGCACAGCTGCTGGGGATGAAGCTCAGTTGCTCAGCATTGTCGCCACGCGCGCGCCCGGGCTTCGGGCGGGGTATGCCAGCAACTTGCAGGCGGTGGATGCCTACATTCGCGATGCGGAGTCGTCGGCACGCGAAAATCCTAACGATCAGATTGCTCAGCAGTATCTTACGAACGCTTACGAGCAGAGAGCCATGGTTTACGAGATCGGTATGGCACGTTCTCTGCCATAATTAGCTTGGACGATGGGGCCGGCACCGAAGTGGCCGGATCGGGGAGATGTCAGGTATGCGTAGAAGTCGTGGTTCTACAGGATCGCTTGTCATACTGTTCCTGGTCACAACCGCTTTGGCCAGCGAGGTTCACCAGCAGTACCACTTTAAGGTGCGCCGCCATTCCAGTATTTCCATCGTAAATCCCTACGGCCTCATCTCGGTCAAGCCCGCAGTCGGGAATCACGTACAGGTGAATGCCACCCTGTATTCCGACAAAGTCGAAGTTGACCAGAACCAGGGCGGCAACCACGTTTCCGTGGCCTCCCATTTGTTGCCCGGAGCAGACAACAGTACTGGACGAGTTGACTACGAAGTGCTGGTTCCTGCCGATGCCAGTGTGACTCTGCGCTCCACCAGCGGCCCGTTGCGTGCCGAAAGACTTCATGGGGATATCGTGATGGAAGGTAATACCGCGACTGTCGACGTCCGCGATGTCAGTGAAGGCCATGTTCATGTGAAGACTCTCAACGGCCCCGTGACCCTGACCAACGTCAGTGACGGACACGTCGAAATCACCTCGGTAAGCGGCGACGTGGCCTTGAATTCCGTGAACGGCCCGTTGGTTTCCGTAAACTCAACCAGCGGCTGGATTCACTACGATGGCGACTTCGGTGGCGGAGGAGAATACTCGTTAATGACTCATACCGGGGACATCGAAGCCACAGCCCCGTCCTACGCCTCCATCGACGTGGTCGCCAGTTCCGCCCAGGGCAAGGTGGAAAACGATTTCCCCCTACATCCCGCCCATTCTTCCTTCGTCTTCCGCGCAGGGAGTGCCTTCGCAGGCACCATGGGGAAAGCCGCATCTTCGGTTAAGTTGCTTTCCTTCAGTGGTAAAATCCACCTCAAGAAACGCTAACAGCTAAGCGAATGCTCCCGGCAAGCGCGGTCTGATGCAGGCAGCCCTTATTGACCGCTCAGACGCGCAGCCTGCGGGATATTGCACAGATGCCACAAGCCGGCAGCTCCAGGGCGGTGTTTCTGGTGGGTTTCATGGGCGCCGGCAAGACCAGCGTGGGCAGCAGTCTTGCCCGTCGGCTGGGATGGAGCTTCGAAGACTTGGATGATCGGATCCAGTCTCGCGCAGGCCGTTCCGTGCCGGAGATCTTTCGTGATTTGGGCGAAGCGGAATTTCGTCGTCTGGAGGATGCCGCCCTGCGTGAGTTGCTGGCTGAGTTGGGTGCCGGCCCTCGAGTAGTGGCCTTAGGCGGCGGAGCTTTTGCCCAGCCCGAAAATGTAGCGTTACTCGGGAGTGCAGGCGTACACATGATTTTTCTCGACGCCCCGGCGGCAGAACTCTTTCGCCGTTGCGAACAAGAACAGCGCGAGCGTCCGCTGTTGCGGGATGCGGAACAGTTCCGCGAACTGTACGAGCAGCGCAGGTCTTCGTACCTGAAGGCTTCGTGCCGCATTGACACCGCGTGCAAGAGCATCGATGAGGTCGCGGCGGAGGTAGCATGCAGCATCGGGTTGGGATAAAGATGTCAAAACGCAGTCGATGGCTGACCGGCGGACTCTTGTGCGCACTCCTGGCCGCGAGCGCATGGGCCGCCCCCGAAAACGAGGCTCCCAACAAGACCGTGGACTCCGGCTCCTTCGGTGTTTTCATGAACGGGAAACGAATGGCCACGGAGACTTTTTCCATCCGGCAAAGCAGTGCCGGGAGCGCCGTCACCTCGCGCTTCAAGACCGAAGCCGGCCCCGACCAGGCAGAACAGTCCTCAGAACTACAACTCACTGCCGGCGGTGAATTGAAGAGTTATGAGTGGAAGGAGATCAGCCCCGGCCAGTCGCAAGCGACCGTGCTTCCCGGCCAGGACTTTCTCACCGAACGCTACTCCAGCGGCCCGATGGACAAGCCCCACGAGCAACCCTTCCTGCTGCCAGCTTCCACCAGCGTTCTGGACGACTACTTCTTTATTCAGCGGGAAGTTCTTGCCTGGAAGTACCTCGCCACCAGCTGCACTCAGGACAAGGGCGGGGTCAGTTGTCCGCTCAAAGAGAAGGCGCAACTGGGGACCTTGAATGCCCATGCCCGCGCCTCGGCGCTGGTCAATGTTCAGTTCTCCGGCCGAGAGAAGATCCCGATTCATGGCGTGGAACACGAGCTTATCCGGCTGGATTTGAAAAGTGAAACGAGCGACTGGATCCTCTGGCTCGACGATCAGTTGAAATTACAGCGTATTGTGGATTCGGGAAACACTACCGAAGTGGTGCGAGACTAGGTGGCGCTCACGGACGCACGCGCGGCGCGGGTTCTCACGACGGTGCTGTTGTTCGCGCTGGCGCTGGGCTTTCTCTACATCACTCGCCGCACGTTGATTGCTTTTCTCTTTGCCGTTTTTTTTGCCTACCTGGTCGATCCCGCCGTGTCGCGCGTGGAAAAATGGACTCGCAGCCGCGGGGTAGCAGTAGGCATCATCTATTTCCTGCTCTTGCTGCTGGTGATCACGTTTTTCTTTTTCGTGGGCCCGCGCGTCGGCCACCAAGCGCAACGCCTGGGAGACACCATGCCCCAGCTCCTCGATCAGGTCAGTTCCGGAAATATTGCCGTGACCATCGGACAGGAACGCGGGTGGAGCGCCACCACCATTCGTCAGGCCCAGGCTTTCTTAAACCGTCATCGCGATGATCTCGTCGCCATCGCGCAGCGCATTGGGGTCCGCGTGGCAGCCGTAGCGCAAGAATCATGGCTCCTCATCGTCGTCCCCATCCTTGCCGCATTTTTACTCAAGGATGGTCGCGCCTTCGGCGAGGTCGGACTGGCATTTTTCCAAACCCGCCCGCAACGCGAATTTTGGGAAGGGGTGCGCGGAGATCTCAATCAGATGCTCGCCCATTTCATCCGCGCACAACTCACGCTGGCCGCATTTTCTCTCATCGTCTACAGCGCCTTCATGGGGCTGATGCAGGTTCCCTACGCGCTGGTGCTGGGCACGGCCGGCGGCATCATGGAATTCATTCCCGTGGTCGGACCGCTGGTGGCCGCCGTGGTCATCCTCGGCGTGGCGCTCTTGATGAGCTACCCCCACTGGGCGCTGCTGCTGATTTTCCTGGCAGTTTGGCGACTGGTTCAGGACTATGTCGTTTCACCGCGCATCATGGGAAAAAGCATGGAACTGCACCCGCTCGCCGCAATCTTCGGCGTACTGGCCGGCGGCGAGGTCGCCGGCGTGCTGGGAGTCTATCTTTCCATTCCGGTCATGGCCAGCTTGCGTATTGTGTGGCGACGCTGGCAACTGTACGCCGAGAAGAAACGCTTTGGCCCCTTGAACGAATATTCCTTTGGCACGGAAAGCTCTCCCCGCGACTGAGTCCTTTATCCGCCCGCTCCCACGCCTAACTCCACTTTCACATTGCGCAAGAACTCCGCCGCCGCCTCGGGTACCACCGTATTGATAAACATTCCAGAGCCCAACTCGAATCCCGCCGTTCGGGTCATGCGGGGGATGATGCTCACGTACCAGTGGAAGTGCTTCACTCCTACATACTCGGCCGGCGCGCTGCGAATCGTGAAATTGAAGTCAGGATTCTCCAGCCCGTGGTAGAGCTTCGCCAACACCGTCTTGAGCACCCGCGCCAAATCGGCAATCTCTACTGCACTGATGTCGCCAAAGCTAGCCATGTGGCGCCGCGGATAAATGGGGGTGCAAAATGGCGTGGGTGAGGCAAACAGCTCCATGGCCACGAAGTGGTCGGTAGCGAGCACGATCCGGCTCTGCTCGGTCATTTCCTCTTCCAGCGTCTGGCAGAACATGCACTCACCATATTCGTCGTAATGCGCCAGGGCCTGCTGAAAGCGCTCCCGCACCTGATGCGAAATCACCGGAGTCGCGATTAGCTGCGAGTGCGGATGCTCCAGGCTGGCGCCGGCATCGCCGCCGTGGTTCTTGAAGATGGTCACGTGAGCAATCCGTGGATCCAGGCTCAAAGCGTCGTAGCGTGACTTGTACACCTTCAGCACGTTGGCAATGTGGGCCTCCGGGAGTAACGCCATGATCTGCGAATGGTCGGGTGTGTCGATGATCACATCGTGCACCCCAAACCCTCCCATGGTGCGGCGGGAGCGCTGAATGGTGCGCGTCGGTTGTGCCTCCGGTGATAGAGCGGCGAACTTGTTGGGTACCACTCGCACCTGCCAGGAATCGCCTGCGGCATTCGGTACTCGCATGACTTCCGGCGGAGTCTTCCCCTCGTTGCCCACACAAAATACGCAATTCTCGACGTGCCGTGCCACCGTTTTGGCCTCGCGATGCTTGACCATCTCTTCCGGACGCTTGGCCCGGTCAGTGGCAATGATGACCCATTCTTTGGTGAAGTAGTTTTGGCGTAGCTCGGGCATGGTTACTCCTCAGATTCCCTATCGGCACTTTGCCCGGAAATCATGAGTGCCCATGAAAACCGCTCATCCGCCAGGGTCTCGCCCTGTTATAAAATTCAAACTAATCATGCCGACACGAATTCCCGTGGGAATCCTGGGCGCAACCGGTGTCGTTGGGCAGCGCTTTGTTCAATTGTTGGAAAACCATCCGTGGTTCGCGGTGGCCTGGCTCGCGGCGTCCGATCGCTCTGAGGGCCGTCCGTACAAAGAAGCCGCACGTTGGCGGATGAAGACGCCCATCCCAGCTCCGGTCGCCGAAATGACCGTCTCCCCGGCCAAACCTGAGGCCGCTCCGCGGGTAATTTTTGCCGCCCTCGATGCCAGCATTGCCGCCGAACTGGAACCTCGCTTCGCTGATGCCGGCCACGTCGTCGTAACCAACTCCAGCGCCCTGCGTATGAGGAGTGACGTGCCGCTGGTAATCCCTGAGGTAAACCCTGGCCACATCAAGATGCTGGAATGCCAGGCCTGGCGACACAAGTCGAATGGCTTTGTGGTCACCAATCCCAACTGCTCCACCATCGGCTTGGTGATGGCCCTGGCTCCCTTGCAGCAATTCGGCATCGAAACGGTGGTTGCGGTGACCATGCAGGCGGTGAGCGGCGCGGGATACCCCGGCGTGCCCTCGCTCGATATTCTCGGCAACGTGATTCCCTACATCCCCAAGGAAGAAGAAAAAATGGAGGAGGAAACTCTCAAGCTCCTGGGGCGGCTCGACGGCTCGAAGTTCATTCCCGCAGCCTTCGCCATGAGTGCGCATTGCAATCGGGTTGCCGTGGAAGACGGCCACACTGAATCCGTTTCAATCGAGCTGAAGAAAAAGCCGGCGACGGCAGAGATCATCGCCGCCTGGAATGAATTTCGCAGTGAACCGCAAGAACTGAACTTACCCAGCGCTCCTGCCCAGCCCGTTCGATATCTCGAATCTGCTGACCGGCCACAGCCCCGGCTCGACGTAGATGCGGGCAACGGTATGACCGCCAGCGTCGGCCGGCTGCGGCCGTGCAGCGTGCTCGACTGGAAGTTCACCGTGCTCTCGCACAACACTATTCGCGGCGCTGCCGGCGCTGCCATCCTGAACGCTGAGCTGCTGAAGGTCCGGGGCTACTTCGATTGAAAACCCCTGCCTGCATCCTGAATCAATCTGCGTTCCGCTGCGCTGATCTGCGGCTAGGGTGTCCTTCATGATCGTCATGAAATTCGGCGGCACTTCGGTGCAAGATGCCAACGCCATCGCTCGCGCCGCCGCCATCGTGAAAGGCCGACTCGCGGAAAAACCCGTCGTCGTTGTCAGCGCTATGGCCAAAGTCACTGACCAGTTGCTGATCATGGCTCGCGCCGCCGGAGCAGGCGATCGCAAGACTGCAATCGAACTCTCCCGCGGCCTTCGTGAGCGTCATTACATGACCGCCGGCGAGCTACTGGGGACCGGCGTGTTCACCAGCTTCCACAGTGAGTTGGAGGCTAACTTTGAAGCTCTGGATGAACTCTTGCGGGGGATTGCCGCAGTCGGCGAGCTGACCCCACGCACCACCGATCACGTCGCCGCCTACGGCGAGATTCTCTCCAGCAAAATCGTCGCAGCCGCTTTCTCATCCAAGGGCCTGGGCGCGGCGTTAGTTGATTCGCGCGAATGTATTGTGACCGACAACGCCCATATGCGGGCCGTCCCGCTGTTCGACGAGACCAACCAGCGCCTTCGGACCAAAGTTCAACCCCTCGTCGCCGCAGGCAAGGTGCCGGTCATGGGCGGCTTCATTGGCGCAACCAAGGCAGGCGTCACCACCACCATCGGACGCGGCGGGTCCGACTATTCCGCAGCTATCGTGGGCGCCGGTCTTGACGCCGCACGCATCGAAATCTGGACCGACGTGGACGGCATGCTGACCACCGATCCCAACATCTGTCCCGACGCCCGCCGCATCAAGCTCATCAGTTTCGACGAAGCTGCTGAACTGGCGTACTTCGGAGCCAAGGTCCTGCATCCGGCCACGGTGTTACCCGCAATCCAAAAGAACATCCCCGTGTACGTGCGGAATTCCCGCAACCCTGATTGCGAAGGCACGCGCATTGAGGCTCGCGTCCCGCATTGCCGTAACTTCTTCAAGGCCATCGCCGCCAAGAAGCGCATCACCATCATTGATGTCGCGGCGCCCCGTATGCTGCTGGCGCACGGCTTTCTGCGCTCCATCTTCGAAGCCTTCGATCACCATCGCGTCGCCGTTGATGTCGTTTCTACTTCAGAAGTCAGCGTCTCGCTCACAGTGGATTCCAACGAATCAATTCCCGCCCTGGCCGCGGATCTGGCCAAGCTGGCTGACGTGAAATATGAAGGCCGCAAAGCTATCGTTTGCCTGGTCGGCGAGAACCTGCGTGAGACTCCGGGGATCGCCGCCCGCGTCTTTGGCGAGCTGTCCGACACCAAGATTCGCATGATTTCCCAGGGCGCGTCGGAGATCAATCTGACCTTCGTAATCGAAGAAGACGACGTGCCCGGAGTTATCCAGCGGCTGCACAAAGCATTCTTTTCGGATCTGGATCCAGAAGTCTTCGCATAGGATCCCTGTTTATCCGTGTAAATCCGTGGTCGAGCTTTTTCTCTGTGTGCCTCTGTGCCCACTGTGGTAAAAGGTTTTTCAGCCATGAACCTGCTCATCCTAGGCCGAGGCAAGACCGGTTCCCTGGTAGCAGAAGCCGCGCGCGAGCGCGGCCACGAAATTTCGGCCCTAGGCGCGGCCGACAATCTGAACGCCTCTGCCTTGACCGCCGCGCGCCTGGCTCCTCACGATGTCGTCATCGACTTCACTACTCCACACGCGGTGTTATCAAACATCGAGGCCTGCGTGCTTCACCGGAAGAATGTCGTGGTCGGCACCACCGGCTGGTATAACGAACTTCCACGAATCCGCCAACTGGTAGAAAAGAACGGAACCGGCCTGCTCTACGCGGCAAACTTCTCCATCGGCGTAAATCTGTTTTTCGACGTCGCACGCACCGCTGCCGCTGCGCTCCAGCATCAATACTCGGGCCAAATCTTCGAACGCCATCACGCTCAAAAGAAAGACGCTCCCTCCGGCACCGCCGCCGCAATGCAGAAAATCATCCAGGCAGCCTCAGGAACCGAACTGGAAATTACCTCATTCCGCGAAGGTGACGTAGTCGGCATGCACGAACTGGTCCTCGATTCCCCTGCCGACAGGATCTATCTCTGCCACGATGCCAAATCCCGCCGCGGCTTCGCTGAAGGCACCGTCCGCGCCGCCGAATGGCTCACCGGAAAGAAGGGCTTCTTCGACTTCAAAGACGTGTGGCGCGAACTCTAACCCGCCACTTTCCGTCTCCCGCCATTCGCGCTATCTTTATCTAATGCAACTTCGTGGATGCGGCACCGCGCTGGTAACTCCTTTTCGTCAGGACGGCTCCATCGACGAGCCTGCCCTGCGCAACCTGGTGGCCTGGCAAGTCGAGTCCGGAATCGATTTCCTGGTTCCCTGCGGCACCACCGGCGAAACGCCCACTCTCTCTCACGACGAATGGCTGAAAGTCATCGACATCACTGTCGAAGTTGTAGCTGGACGTGTGCCCATCGTTGCTGGTGCGACTTCGAACTCGACCCAGGACGCCGTCGGCAAAGCCAAGGAAGTTGCCGCGCGTCCTGGCGTGAACTTCATACTGACCGCATCGCCCTACTACAACAAACCGACGCAGGAGGGCCAGTATCGCCACTTCCACGCCATTGCCGACGTCGTAGACAAACCCATCATTCTCTACAACGTTCCGGGGCGCACCGGAGCCAACATCGAACCGGCAACCTTGGTCCGCCTGGCGGAAGTACCCAACATTCTCGGAGTGAAAGAAGCCAGTGGCAATATCAGCCAGATCGCCGAAGTCTGCAGCTCCGTGCCCGAGCGCTTCCTGGTTTTCTCCGGCGACGACGCCATCACCCTTGCCGTGATTGCCCTGGGCGGAGTCGGGATCATCTCCGTCGCCTCGAACGAAATCCCCCGCGAAATGGCCGAACTGACCCGCGCCGCGCTGAACAACGATTGGGTCACCGCCCGCGGCATCCATCGCAAATACATGACGCTGATGCAGACCAACTTTATCGAGTCGAGTCCGCTGCCGGTAAAGGCGGTTCTGGCGATGATGGGCAAGATCGAAGAAGTTTATCGCCTGCCGCTGCTCCCCATGCGCCGCGACACGCGATCCAAACTCCAGAAAGTCGCCGCCGAAGCCGGTCTCATCAGCAAGCCCGCGGCCGCGCAACCCGAGGCTGCGAGTTTCTTCATCTACGAAAACTGGCTGGCCGGCCCGCATAAGATCGTCCTGCACCGTTCCACATGCGGGCAGTGCAATCACGGAAAAGGCCGCCCCGCCGGCCACGACGCCAATCACTCCCGCTGGCACGGCCCCTACGCCTCGCTCTCCGAAGCCCGCAACACTTCGCACAGCATGGCCAACGTCCTCATCCGCAGCGAATGCAAGTGTGTCTGAGTCGAGCGTGAATTTCTGTGACCCTCTGTGCCCTCTGTGGTTAAGGTTTCAGTACGCGGCTCTTGTATACTTCTGCCTTCATGCCCTCCCTAAAATCCACCATCGAGCGTCTCTCCTCCCTCGGTGAAGTCGAGAGCAATCCCGAAGCGCGAAGGATCTTTCTCGACTTCCGCGACCAACTAACCCAGGGCAAGATTCGCGCGGCTGAAAAGATCAACGGGAAGTGGGTGGTCAACGTCTGGGTCAAACAGGGTATTCTGCTCGGTTTTCGCCTCGGCGAACTCAGCCAAATGGACGACGGCTCCACGCTCTCATTTGTCGATAAAGACACCTTCCCTGCCCGCCACTTCACCGTCGCCGATCGCGTCCGCATCGTGCCCGGAGGATCTTCCATCCGTGTCGGGTCCTACGTGGCGCCGGGCGTGATCTGCATGCCGCCCATGTTCATCAACGTCGGCGCTTACATCGACGAAGGCGCTCTCGTGGATTCGCACGCGCTGGTCGGCTCATGTGCGCAGATCGGCAAACGGGTTCACCTCAGCGCTGCCGCTCAGATTGGTGGAGTCCTCGAGCCGGTCAACGCCGCTCCGGTCATCGTCGAAGACGATGTCCTGATCGGCGGCAATTGTGGCGTCTATGAAGGCACGGTGGTACGTGCGAGGGCAGTGCTCGGAGCCGGAACGATCCTCACCCGCTCGACCCCACTCTATGATCTGGTCCGCGGAGAAGTCTACAAAGCGAACGAAGACTCGCCGCTTGAAGTTCCGGAAAATGCCGTAGTCGTGCCCGGATCGCGGGCGGTAAAGAAAGGCGCTCCCGCTGGATGGAACTTGTCGCTGTACACGCCGGTCATCGTGAAGTACCGCGACGAAAAAACTGATCACCGGATCGAACTGGAAAACTGGTTGCGCTAGAGGCTACGACGGCAGCGATTGCTGTTGCACAAGCATCCTCGCCCGCATCGCCAAATGCCGCTCCCGAAAATGTTTTCTCGCCCGCTCACCCCATGTACGCACAAAGTAATAATTCAGCCCTGCGCCGATCACTGAACTGACAAACGGAATCAGCCGTCCCGACCACTTCTCCACCGCCTCGGCACTCGCTTGTGCGGCGATCCGTTGAATCACTTTCGGCACAAAGCGATTCACCACTTCCTTCTCCAGGATTTCTCTGCTGATGTCCACTCCGGCAGCGCTGGCCGCGGCAATCCAAAGCTCCGCCATCTCATCGTCGGTGCTGTATTCGAACCCATAAACCAGACTGAGTTTCTGAATCATCCGCAGCGTAATTGCTGCCAGAATGCTCAGGTCCGGCACCATGGTCACGATCCCACCGAGGCCAAGTCCTGCGCCCTCGACCGCGGCCATCTTCATCCCGCCCGCTATGATTCGCTCGGCCATATCGTCCAGCAGTCCCACCTCGACCGTGTAGAGCCCCTGAAAACTGCTCACCGGTAAACCATAAGCCGCCCGAATCTGTAGCAAAAATTTTCCGGGATCGACCGTTATCGTCTGATACGCGCGCGTGAAACCGCGGCGCAAACCCGCTTCCGCCCGCCTGCGCAGCCACGATTGTTGGACCTTTCCAGCCATCTATTGCAATTATCGCAGACCACACGCTTCTGGGAAGTTACCCCCGATCTCGCCACGCGCTACCAGCTACTCACTACTACCACCTGTGCTAGCATCAATTGATCCCACATGCCAACTGGAAAACTGCATATTGTGCCCCTGGGCGGGCTCGGCGAATTTGGAATGAACTGCATGGCCGTCCGCTGGGGCGACGATATTATCGTCATCGACGCCGGCCTCATGTTCCCCGAAGCCGAGCTCCTGGGCGTCGATATTGTCGTGCCCGACATTTCTTACCTCACCGAAAACCGCCAGCGGGTGCGCGCCATCATCCTTACCCACGGCCACGAGGATCACATCGGAGCGTTGCCGTGGATGCTCTCCGAGCTAAACGTGCCGGTCTGGGGCACCGAGTTCACGCTCGCCTACGTCGAAGACAAGCTCGACGAGCATGGCCTTCTCGACGATGCCGACCTGAACGAGATTAAGCCCGGAGAGCGCTTCAAACTTGGTCCGTTCACCATCCATCCCATCCCCGTGACTCACAGCCTGGTCGATTGCGTCGCGCTGGCCATTCATACTCCGCTCGGCGTCATCATTCACACTGGTGACTTTAAGGTTGACGCCACTCCCACCGATAACCGGCTTTTCGATCTCCACGCTTTCGCTGAGTACGGCAAAGAAGGTGTGCTGGCGCTGTTTCAGGATTCCACCAACGTTGAACGGAAGGGCTACACTCCCAGCGAACGGGCCGTGCGCCGCAAGTTTGACGAGGTCTTTGCCCGCACCGAGCGGCGCCTTTTCATCTCTTGCTTTTCGTCTTCCATCCACCGCATCAAACTCGCCGTGGAGTTGGCCTGGCAGCACGGGCGAAAGGTCGTTTTCGTCGGACGCTCCATGAACAGTTCGGCTGAAATCGCCGAAGACCTCGGCTACATCGAAATCCCTGAGGGCCTGCTCGTCCATCCCGGCGAGATGAAGAACTACCCGCCGGAGAAGATCTGCATTCTGATCAGCGGCACCCAGGGCGAACCCATGTCGGCCCTGTCGCGCGCCGCAGTAGATAATCATAAGCACGCGAAAATCGAAAAAGGCGACACCGTAGTGCTTTCTTCCCGGATTATTCCGGGAAATGAAAAGGCTATTTATCGCATGATCGATCACCTGTTCCGCCGCCAGGCGCACGTCATCTACGACGACGGATCATTCCCGCCCATCCACGTCAGCGGCCACGCCAGCCAGGAGGAACTCAAGCTGATCATCAGCCTTGTGAAGCCCAAATATTTCATCCCGATTCACGGCGAGTACCGCCAACTGAAGTTGCACGCCGAGATGGCAGCCGCCATGCACGGCTCCGTCGGCAACGTCATGCTGATCGAGAGCGGCGACATTCTCGAATTCGACGAACTGGGCGCACGCAAGGCAGGCCGCGTGAACGTGGGTCGCGTCTGCATCGACTCTGGCTCGCGAACCGATGTAGTCGAAGATCTCATCATCAAAGACCGCCGTCACCTCAGCGAAGACGGTATCGTTCTGCCCATCATCGCCATCAATAAACTCACAGGCCGGGTCGAAACCTCCCCGGAGATCGTGACTCGCGGCTTTGAGCCGGGAGAAGACGGCTTCGTCGAAGGCGCCCGCCAATTGGTCATGCAGACGCTCGAGGTTTCAAGCAACGAAGAAAAGGCCGACTACGGCGTGATCAAAGAAAAGATTCGCGCCGACTTGAAACGTTACATCTCCAAGCAAACGCAGAAACGCCCGCTGATCATGCCGGTGATACTGGAGATCTGACGGAGTGAAGCTCGAATTCCTTGCCGACGGCTCCACGGATTGTCCCCTGATTCGGCTTTACGCTTTCGACCAGTCCTCGGTCTGTCAGCTGAGGGATCTCATCAAGTCCCTCGCGGTCGGCACGCGAGCAAATGCCCCTCTCCACGCGCAACCTTGGATCGAACCGGTCGATGGATGCGAACTGGAGCTGTATCTAGACGAACGCTGCCGGGGCATCATTGAGGTACGACCTTCGAAATTCAAACTCGTTCTGAATGACGAGGGATGCGCTGACATCGCCGGTTTGCTCGAACCCTTCTGTGAGTCTGCGAACCCAGAAAGCTACCAGTAGCTCGATAGGAACGGAGCAATATCGCTGCTATTATCCTCCGGCGGTACGTGGTAAGTACAACGAAGCGTGTGAGGATCAGGCCTCGGTTAGGTAAGCGGGTTCGCCCAACGCAAACCCGGAAAGCGGGCAAAATCGCGATCGGAAGAGTAGAGCACCGCTCCGTTTTCGATCGTAAGCGCAGCGATCTGCGCATCACTCACCAACGGACCATACGCCTGGCCTTCAAACATCGTCTGTCGGAGCGTGCGCCAATGATCGTCGCCCGGCGACAGAATCCGTACGTTGGGCTGTTCGAGCCAACCCTGGACTTCACGCGCCGCCTCCGTGGCGGGTCGAGCGCCGGGCAGCCGGGTGTTCGTGCTGATTCTCAGAAAGGCCGTAATCGTTTGCCATGGCAAGCCGACCGACTCGGTCCCGGAGAAAAGGTCCTCTACACACGCCCGAGCTTTCTCGTGCTCCGGCGATCCGGCCGAGTAGCTATAGAAAAGGATGTTTGCGTCGAGAACGATCACCGATGGTAGGGCCCTTCCAGAAACTCAATTAGCTCCTCGACTTTGTCGAAGCTTTGCCCCGGAGGAGCCTGCAGGTTCCAAGGCTTAACTTTGAAGGGTTTCCTGGCCGGCTGCTTGGTGGTCAGGCCGAGACGCAGATAATGATTGACAACCTGCTTGAACGAGCTTCCCGAGCGCCGGTGTTCTTTCTCGAGCAACTTGGCGACATCGTCGTCAAGAGTAAGCGTGGTTCGCACATCATGATGCTACATAACGTGCATCATGATGTCAATACTTATTTGGCCCATTAGCGGACGGGCTGTACCCTAGATTGGTCACCATGGTCACCCTTTCTGACATCCGCGGAGCTCAAGCCCGCCTCCGAGGCGTGGCTCTCCACACTCAGCTCATCGAGTGTCATATCCCTCAACTCGCATCTGACGACCGCAGACTCTTCCTCAAGCCGGAGAACCTGCAACCCATCGGCGCTTTCAAGCTGCGCGGAGCGTACAACAAGATCGCCTCACTCACTCCGGACGAACGAGCTCGCGGAGTCATCACTTATTCCAGCGGTAATCATGGCCAGGGCGTTGCCTATGCGGCCCGCGCTATGCGTGCCAAGGCCGTCGTCGTCATGCCCAGTAATATTCCTGCCATTAAGCGCGAAGCTACCAAAGCTTTGGGTGCCGAGATTATCCTGGTCGGCCCGGGTAGCCTGGAACGGCAGCAGCGCGCTGAAGAACTCGCCGAGCGCCACGGCTATGCCATCATTCCCCCCTTCAACGACGAGAAAATCATCGCCGGACAAGGCACCATAGGCCTGGAAATCCTCGAAGACTTGCCAAACGTCGAGACCATTCTCGTCCCCGTAGGCGGCGGAGGCATGATCAGCGGCATTGCCACCGCCATCAAGCTCAGCAAGCCGTCCGTCAACCTCATCGGAGTCGAACCTGAACTCGCAGCCGACGCGCAGGCCAGCTTTCGTGCGGGGAAGATTACTGAATCCTCCGCCGACGACGCCACCCGCACCATCGCCGACGGACTCCGTAGCCAAAGCATCGGCCCCATCAATTTCGAACACATCCGAAAGTACGTGGACGACATCATAACTGTTAGCGAGGTCGAGATCCGGCAAGCGGTGCGGCTTTTGGCGGCGAATCCGAAAACGGTGGCGGAGCCCAGCGGTGCAGTTGCAGCAGCTGGGTTCCTGTTTCACCGTGAGCAATTGCCCAAAGCACGAGTGCATGTCGCAGTAATCAGCGGCGGCAACATCGACCCACAAATGCTGGAAGAACTCATACAACCGACCACGGTGCAAACGTAGAGACGTAGCTCGCTAGGTCTCAGTTCTTAGAAATATGAAACTTAACTCCACAGTTGCCTCTCTGATCCTGCTCTTCGCCAGCGCGCTGCCCGCCGCCGCCGTCATCCGCGGGGCCATGATGCGCGTGGCCACCATCTACGTCTCTCCCGACGCCACCTCCGCCAAGCTGGCCGAGGTCGAACGCGGCCGCGAGGTGGTCGTCATTCAGGCCAGCCGGGACTGGATCAACGTCGAGGCTCAACTCACAGAAGAGCGCGTTGTCACCGGATGGATCCTCCAAAAAGGCGTAGTGCAATCGTCTACTCCGAACGGCGATAGGATTCTTTTCGGCGAGGCAGTGGACTCCGAAGACCAGGCCAGTCAACGGCACGGCCGCCGCGGCGCCGCTCAGGACGCCCTCCGCCTCTACTATGAAGTTTCCCAACTCTTCCCTACTTCGCCGATCGCCGGAGAAGCCATGTACCGTTCCGCCGACATTCGCTGGCAAATCGAAAGGGCCGACGTGATGTCCCGCCCATCAGCCCATGAAAAAGAAGCCTTCCTGCGCGAAGGCATGAACGAAGACTACTTCACCGAAGTCAAAAAGAAGTTTTCCGGAACCAAGTGGGCGGACCTCGCGGTCTTTCATTTGATCGAGAACAAGCTGTGCGGTGATTGGCAGGGTGCTTCGAAGTGTCCCGAGAAAGAAGCTGAGATGTACGAAAAATACGCCAAAGAGCGCCCGAACTCGCCGGCGGTGGCCGAGGCTCTCTACGACGCTGCGTGGAGGCATTCCGCGCTCATCGAGATCTACAAGACTGAAGGCCAACCTAAGAAATCCGAGGAGTCCCGGGCGAAAGCAGTCGCACTTGCAGAAAGAGCTTCGCAGGCATCGCAGGGCGACTGGGCCGCCCGCGCCCAGCGGTTGCTCTATCTCATTCAACAAGGCGTGCCGACGTACGGCAACGCAGAAGAGTAGCTCCGGACCGCCCAGACGCCCAACCTGTAACCAACGCTGCTAGCCTCAACCGTACCAACTTCTGCGATACTTTAACCTGTTGGAGGAACCTTGAACGACTACCTGCTCTCTGTAGTGTTGGGAATCATCGAAGGCCTTACTGAATTCCTGCCCGTCAGCTCTACCGCCCACCTGCGCGTTGCCGAAGCGCTGTTCCACATCAGCCTGGGCGATGGTTATTGGAAAATGTACACCATCGTCATCCAGTTGGGAGCAATCCTCTGTCTGCCGGTGTATTTCCGCGAGCGGATCGGCAGATTGCTTTCCACCTTTCCGAAGGGCGAACGCGGTGATCGCACCCCGCTGACCCATCCCCTCGGCCTGACGATAGTGGCCTTCGTGGTCACGGCCATCCCGGCGTTTCTGCTGACCAAGATCATCGGCAAACACCTGGAGAGCCTCTACATCATCGGCACATCGCTGTTCGTCGGTGGAGTCGTTATGTGGTTGATTGATGCCCTCAATGCCAGGTCGGAGGCCGCTGGCCCAAAAGTCTCGAACGGCCGCATTCATACTTGGGCAATGGAGACCATGAGCTTAGGCCAGGCAGTCTGGATTGGCGCCTGCCAAATTCTTTCGGCGGTGTTTCCCGGAACATCGCGCTCCATGTCCACGATCGCGGCGGGTCAGTTGGCAGGGATGTCCAGGGCAGCCGCGCTGGAGTTTTCTTTTTTCCTATCGATTCCCACCATGGTCGTGGCCACCTGCTATGACCTGCTGAAGTCGCTGCATGGCAAGGGAGCGAATCCGATTGGGGTCTCCCAGATCGACTCCCACGGCTGGCAGGTCCTGGCCATTGGCTTCGTGGTTTCGTTCCTGGTTGCTTACGGGTCGGTCGCCTGGTTCATGGCCTGGGTGCGCAAACACGGATTCGCCCCCTTCGCTATTTACCGTCTGATCGTCGGGGTGCTGGTGCTAGTGCTCGCCAACCACACGGCACCCTAGGTTGTGTTTGTCACTCTGGATACCGGAGCAAAATCCTCGGTTGTGCGCTGCCCTGCTTCTTGTCATAATGAAGAGGCTCTGGCGTAGTCGCTAACGCAGGTTATAGTTGTGTCTGTGCGTGACGCGAAATACGCCCATGAAGTATTTCAACCAGCTGTTCACGCCCACCAATAACCGTCGGCTCAATGAGCTGATCGGGTTCCTGTTGTGCGTCTCCGCGCTCCTCCTGTTTCTTGCCCTAGCCTCCTATTCAGCATTAGACCCATCCCTGAACAGCGCCTCCGTGCTGACCGGCTCACGTGTCGCTCGTAACTGGGTGGGCGTGGTTGGAGCACTATTTTCTGACTTGATCCTGCAAGCCTTCGGCATCGGAGCCTTTCTCCTGCCGATCTTTCTCGGTGTGTTGGGTCAGCGCTGGTTTCGTTCCCGCAAGGTTGCTTCTCCTCTGGCCAAATTCCTGGGTGCAACCTGGATGCTGATTTTCCTTCCCGCCATGCTCTCTCTGCTCCCCGGCCATCTGCGCTGGATGGGTGCGATCCCGCTGGAAGGCCTGCTCGGTCGCATCGTCGGTGACTTCCTCATCCACTACTTCAATCCCGCTGGCGCGTACATCGTTTGCGCCACGGTTCTGGCTGTCGCCCTTTATCTTTCGACTGCATTCTCCTTCGCGGCCATGCAGGTGTGGGCCCCCACGCGCTTTGCCTTCGTCGTGGCCTTAATGGATCGCTGGAGAGACTGGCAGGAAGAACGGGCCAAACGGCGCTTGCAGAAGGATCTGGAAAAGCGCCGCGCCTCTCCAAAACCCGTAATTACAACCCAGATGTTCCCGGCGCGGCCACCCACTCCGCCGCCGGTTCAACCCCGCGCCGCTGAGCCCGTTAAAACCGGCATCGACCGTACCTTTGGCGAGGACCTCGATCTGCCGATGCAACCTGTCGAGCCCGTAATCGCGGCTCCCGAGGTCACCGAACGTGCCGACAGCAGCCAGAAACCGAAGACCACCCTGCCTCGCATCGCCGGTGGCTTCAAGCTGCCGCCCAGTTCCCTGCTGCACCGGCCCGATGAACAACAAGCCATTGACGCTGATGAACTCAAGATCCTGGCGCAAGTTTTGACCGAGAAGTACGCCGAATTCGATGTCACCGGCCAAGTCACCCAGATCAATCCCGGCCCAGTCGTCACGACCTTTGAGTTCAAGCCCGAGGCCGGCGTCAAGTACAGTCGCATCACCAACCTCACCGACGACCTCTGCCTCGCCATGAAGGCCGAGAGCATTCTGATCGAGCGCATGGCCGGCAAATCTACCGTCGGAATTCAAGTTCCCAACCGCGAACGTGAAATCATCTGGCTGCGCGAGAACATCGAATCGCAGGAGTTTATCGGCTCCAAGTCCAAACTCACCCTGGCCCTGGGCAAGGACATCAACGGTCGCATCGTGACCGCCGATCTCAACGCCATGCCGCACCTGCTGATCGCGGGCTCGACCGGCGCCGGTAAAAGCGTTGCCATCAACGCGATGATCATGTCCGTGTTATACAAGGCCACGCCGGATCAAGTCCGTCTCATCTTGGTGGATCCGAAACGGCTTGAACTGGGCAACTATGAAGGCGTTCCGCATCTCTACACGCCCATCATTACCGAACCCAAGCTCGCCGCCAACGCCCTGCGCAATGCGGTTCGGGAGATGGAGCGCCGTCTCAAGCTGCTGGCGGAAAAAGGTGTTCGCAACATCGATCAGTACAACAAGCTGTTCGACGAAAACGGCACCCCCAGCCTGTTCGGCGACGGTGAAGACGAGCGCCCGCTGCCCTTCATCGTCATCATCATCGACGAATTGGCCGACCTGATGATGCTCGATTCCGGCAACGTAGAAGAATCGATTACCCGCTTGGCCCAAATGGCCCGCGCCGTCGGCATCCATCTCGTGCTGGCGACGCAGCGGCCCTCAGTCGACGTCATCACGGGTCTGATCAAAGCGAACTTCCCTGCCCGCATTTCGTTCCGTGTGGCCACCAAGGTTGATTCCCGCACCATTCTCGACGCCAACGGTGCCGAGGCGTTGCTGGGACGCGGCGACATGCTGTACCTGCCATCAGGCTCCTCGCGCCTGCACCGTCTGCATGCGCCTTTCGTTACAGAAAAAGAAATCGCCGCCGTAGTGGAATTCTGGCGTTCCCAGGGTACGGCCGAATACCAGGAGCAATTCCTGCAGGCACCACAGGAAGAGCGTGAGATGGCCGCCGGCGACCGGGCCGGAGAAGACGGCGAGGTCGAGCATGATCCGCTTTACGAAGATGCAGTCAAGCTGGTAGTCGAGTTCGGCAAGGCTTCTACTTCCCTGCTGCAAAGACGTCTGCGCATCGGCTACGGTCGCGCGGCCCACTTGATCGACCTGATGGAACGTGACGGCATCGTAGGCGCCGCCGACGGCCCCAAGCCCCGCGAAGTACTCAAGCGCCCCACTTGGCTTTCGGAAGTGGAAGAGTCGTTGCGGTAACCTTGGCTTGTCACTCCGTAAGAATCCCCAGGAGCCGCTATGAAGGTCCTAACCGAGTACCTGAAGTTCCACACCAAAACCCATCGCGCCTACGTCCACATAACACCGCAGGTCGAGAGCGCAGTAAAGAAGAGCGGCGTTCAGGAAGGCATGGTTCTGGTCTCGGCCATGCACATCACCGCCGGAGTTTACGTCAATGACAACGAGCCAGGTCTAATCGAAGACATCGACCGCTGGCTCGAAAAGATTGCACCATTCGACGAAGACTACCAGCATCACCAAACCGGCGAGGACAACGGCGACTCCCATCTAAAAGCCCTCCTTATCCATCACGAAGTCATCGTCCCTATCACTGTGGGCAAGCTCGACCTCGGCACCTGGCAGCGTATCTTCTACGCGGAATTCGACGGCCAGCGCGATAAGCGAGTCATCGTGAAAGTCATGGGAGAGTGAGAAACGAAAAAGGCGGCCTCTTATCGAGGCCGCCCATCCACCCCCGAGCACTTTTAGAAGGTGAGTTTGCCCTGGAACTGGATCAACCGTGGTGACGCGTCTGCGCCCAGACCAGAGCCGTAGATGCTGGTCGGGGAACTGACAGTCGACACAATCTGACCAAATTGCGGGTTGTCCGAGTTGCCGATCGGGAAGAAGAAGTTCGGATGGTTGAAGATGTTGAAGAATCTCGCGCCAATCGAGAACTGTGCTCCCTCCCACTTGGGGATGCCAAAACCCTTCTCCACCGCGAAGTCGGAGTTGAAGTAGCCGGGCCCGCGGAACTGGTTGCGGCGCTGGTCGCCGAAGCCGGTGGTCGGATCAGGAAAATTGCTCGCTGAGAAGCAGGGGTGGTTCAACTGCGCTGCTGCTCCCGAGCAACTGGTGGCCGGTGTACCCACAATATTCGCAAAGACATATTGCGTGCCGGTTCCGCTGCCGGTTCCGAAGCCGGTGGCCGACAACGTGTTGGTGACGGCGCCGGAGTAGATCGTAAACGGCAATCCGCTGTGACGGAAGATGGTCCCCGAGAACGTCCAGTTTTTCATCAGTGCACTCGGGCCCCAGCTGGTAAGGTGACGCAACCCATCACTCCACACATAGTTCATGGTGAAGTTGTGCCGGATGTCATAGTCGGCGTTCCCGTAGTTGAACTTGCGGAAGTTCTGTGGATCCTCCGGAAGAACGACGGCGGCGTTCTGTGCGCTGACATTCACCCCAAACGGAGACAGTGAGTTGTTGGAGATTTCGTCCAGAGCGTGGCTGTAGGTGTAGTTCGCCTGGAACTGGAACCCTCCGCTGAAGTTGTGCTTGGCGCTGATCACCAGCCCGTCGTAGTTCGAGTTGGCTACGTTCTGTTGCTGCGACACCGCACCAAACCTTTTATCCGGCTGTGTCGTCGGAAGACCGGCGAACCCAGTGGGACTGAAAGCATTCAACGCCCCATTGGAAAACTCCTCGTTCGATCCGTGGTTGCCCACGTACATGGTACTCAACGTGGTGTGCCATCCGATGCTTTGTTGCAGTTCCAGACTCCACTCGTAGTAGCGAGGCACTTTCACTGCGGTGGCGTTGTAAAAGTTGAAGGGTGTCACCGCTCCACCGCCGGCAAAGTTGCTTACGAAACTGGCGTTGGCGGCTTGAGCCCCGGCGAACAGATTACCCGCTTGCGCCGGCGAAATTGGGCCATTGGACACCTGGAACCCAGGCACCAGAGGCGCGTTGGTCAGGAAGCTGTCAATGGCTCCGGTAGGAAGCGCATCCGCGAAGATGCCGATTCCGCCGCGGAGCACCGTGTTCTTCAGGCCGAAGGGCGACCACGCAAATCCGACCTTGGGTTGCGCCACCACACTGGTCACGGACGGAAACGCCGTGTGCAGTCCGGTGGTGATGGCCTGGTTGACCGGCGCGTTGGCATTGAGTTGGTCAAACGGAGCCGCGAGACGCTGGAAGCAGTTGGTTTGGCAAACCGGATTGGACAGGTGCTCCAGCCGCACACTCAGGGTCAGTTTCAGGTTGGGGGTCACCTTGATGTCGTCCGCGGCATACACCCCCAACTGATACAGAGAAATCGGAACTTCCTTCTTGATTGGGAAGTTCTGCACAATGAAATCCCCCCCGGGGCCAGCGCCGCCGGCTGCAAAGTCTGCCAGAGTGAACACCACTAGTTCCGGAGATTGGCTAAGGGGCGTTAAGTTCTGGTCGCTGATATCATCGCGCCGGAAATTGACCCCGACCTTGAAGTTGTGCCGTCCGCGGATCCAGCTGAAGTCATCTACGAACTGGTACTGGGTGATATTGCGGCCTTGTGGAAAATCGGTGTCGATTCCCCCCAGTCCTGCCAGCGACCCGTCACCAAAGAATAGCGAGGCTGGGAACCCTGTCGTAGAACTGGCCGCCGCAGCCGGGTTTTGCAGGGCAAAACCGGCGCTGTACCAAAGCAGCGATGCATTGAAGTTGTTTACCTTGTCGGTCCCGAAGGTATGCGTCTCACTCACCTGGCTCTGCCACTGCGGCTGATCGCTCACCGCGTTGAAGGCGGAGCTGATGGGATCTGTGAAACTGGCCTGCAGACCGTGTTCATGCTCCACCCGGACAAACAACTTGTCATTGTTGGTCAGGTTCTGGTCATACCGCCCTACATATAGAACATCGTGAGAATGTGCCGAAAGCCCTCCCGCCACCTGCACTGCGCAGGGGTTTCCGGCGCCGAACGTAGCTCCATTCAGTGTAGTAACGTTGGCGCACCCGCCTCCAGTAATTGGAACGTTACTGCCTTGCGGTACGGCATTCCACAAACTGAACATGTGCTGGTAAAACGGCACCGACGCTGACAGCCCGGTTGTGTTCAGATTGCCGATCACCGCATTTTCAAAGGCTCTCGTCGGCAGGTTGATTGTCGCCGGTGAGGGAATTGCAAGCTGCAGCCCTTCATAGTCAAAGAAGAAGAATGCCTTGTCCTTCTTGATCGGCCCGCCAATCGAGGTTGCCCACTGGTTGGCATTCACGAACGGTCGGGGTGTGACCGGCGTCGTCTGGTTCCGGAAATAGTTGTTTGCATTCAGTATGTCTCCGTTCCACCAGTACTCGGCGTTGCCATGGAAACCGTTGGTTCCGGACTTGGACACGTAGTTGATGTTGGCTCCGGCCAATCCCCCGTACGAACCGCTGTAGCCGTTGGCCACCACCGTACTTTCCTGCACGTCGTTCAACCCCAGGGTCAGGTTCGTAGCACCCGTGTTGTTGACATTAAAGTAAGGGTCATTGTCGTTGGCGCCATCCAGTGTGAACAAGTTGGAGGTCGCCGGCAAACCGTAGATTTCAAAGTTGCCACCGCCAAAGGTTGCCCCGCCCGCGGTATTCACCACTGCTCCGGGAGACGTGAACGCCACCGCGGAAAGATCGTTGCCTGAGTTGGGAAGCAGTGCCACCTGTCGCGAATCGAAGTTCGTGTTCAAGTTGGCATCTTCGGTCTCCACCGAGGCAGTTTGCCCGACCACTTCCACCGTTTCCGTCGAGGACGAAACCGCGAGTTGAATGTTTGCCGCCGTGTCGGCGCCCAACGCTACCGATACTCTCCGCGCGATCGACTGGAACCCGCTCGCCACTACCGTCACCGTGTAATCTCCGGGCCGTAACAGTGAGAAGTGGTAGGCGCCCGCGGCATTGCTCTTCGTGGTTTGCGTGCCACCGGTGTCACTGTTCTTCAAGCTGACCGACGCATCGGGAATAACCGCGCCAGTGGGATCGCTGACGACGCCACTGATGTCGCCGGTGGTGGTGGTTTGGGCCCAGGTCTGCGAGACCATGACACTCACAAATGCCAGGACCACAACCAGAAAAGGTTTTACCCTTTTGAAACTCATTGCCTTCTCCTTTTCAAGTCAGCGCTCTGAATTTCCTCCGCGCATGACAACTAGAGACAATGCACGCGCCTCGCCGCAGGGGCAGTATTCGTGCCGGCTGTGATGGGTTGTGACTCTTTAGGGACGAAATTGAAAGGAGAAACTATCAGCCGCGAAGACAACCATAAACTGTTGGCCTAGACAGCTCTTCAAAGCGCCAAACGACTACGTGAATCTGTAACTTGCACACCGTTTTCCTACAGAATTCGGAAGTCATCAACGCCGCAGGCTTCGGCAAAGATCCCCTGCGCAACACCGTGAAATGGTTATGTTTTGCCGGCGGGCCGGACACACTCGAATAACGCGGAATCGGGTACCAAGTGTGTTTGCAAGAGTACGGGCTTCTGAAAAGCAGTGACCAACCCTTTCTCGCTTTCAAGCGTCCATAGAAGTATGGGTTGGTCTTCCCAAGTTACGCTCGGTCTGCCTGAAACACGCAGCGTGATTCCCGACATTCGCGTCATCACGGCTGACATTGAGCCATCGGCACGCGGTCGTCTGCGCATGATGCTTCAGTCGGAAGCTGGAGTGCAGGTGCTGGCGGAATGCACCAGCGCAAATGAGACCGTTGATGCAGTTCAATTCCACAAACCTGATTTGCTCGTCCTGGATGCGCGCTTGCTGGATGCAAATGGCCTTCCAGTTCTGAGCCCGGCCCCACCCGCCGAGCGTCCGCTAGTTATCTTCACCGGCACTCACGATGGCTATGCCGCCCGTGCCTTTGAGGCGCACGCCCTCGACTATCTGCTTAAGCCGCTCGACCAGAAACGAGTGCACGCCGCCATCGAGAGAACTCGCACAGAGATTCTCAAAACTCACGATCGCAATCTTACCCGCAAGCTATTGGACTTTCTGGCCGAGGCCAGGTCCGAGTCACCCATGGAGAGACGCCTGGTGGTCAAGTCTGAGGGCCGGGTTCTGTTTCTAAAGATGTACGAGATTGATTGGATTGAAGCTGCCGCCAACTACGTGCGACTGCAGGCCGGCAGCCATTCCTACCTGCTGCGCGAGGGCATCAGCCACATCGCGGCGCGTCTCGACCCAAATCAATTTCTGCGCATCCACCGCTCCATCATCGTGAACGTCCACCGTATCAAGGAACTGCAACCCTGCAATCGCGGCGAGTACATGGTCATTCTGACCAATGGCAAAGAGCTCTCCTGCAGCCGTGGCTATCGGACTCGCCTGCGGCAGCTCATCGCCGGCGCATGACCGCCGAAGGTGAGACGTGGGAGTGAAGCCACTCGGAACCCGGCGTCGCAGGGTACCCCTACTGCTGAAAATCCTCTACTGTGGCATTGACATCGGTAGAGAAGAGCGAAATAAACTCCGACGTCGAAACCACATAGAAAATCTCTGGCTTACCACCGCTGACGGGCGTCATAGTACCTCTGCCGCTGACGCCGACAGAGTAACTCTCGCTGGACGTCAGGTTCTGACCGCCCGTGCCGATGGTGGTAGAGAAACTCAATAGGCTGGTAACGTTATCTGCGCTTGCGATGTCGACTTGGGTGCCTGCACCGGACGACACTGGCGCAAACGTACCGCCCGCGTATGTCCCAGATAGCGACGTAGCAGAGAAAGGTGCCCCTGATTGTGCCTGCATGAATCCCGACGTGACACTCGCATCCGTCCCCATCACAAACGCCTGGTTCGGGCCCACCAGATAAAGCACATTCTCCGCACACGTCGTTCCCGAATATGTGAGCGCAACCCGTCCAGTGGACGAATCAACGCTATAGGTTCCAGGGCACGGGGCGGGCTGTGTGGTAGTGCCGCCGGTATTCTCGTCGCTGCTAACGTTGAAGTTCACAACTCCGTCGCCGGTAAAGAGTCCCACCTGGCTCTGCGCTAGTGCCCCGCTGATAGCGCTAGTCTGTAGCACGCTGGTGCCACTCAATGAGGACGCTCCCAGAGATGGCGACTGCTGCAGCATCGATCCGCTGACGATCGGACTGACCTGCCCCGACACGAAATCAATCTCCATCAGAAGCAATTGCGTTGCAGATACGATGTAAAAGCTATAACTGGTAGTTCCCTGTCCCGCAATACTGATCGTGGCCGTGCCTCGCCCGGTACCAGCATCGATGCCGGCATACGTTCCGGTGAACGCTACATTCTGGGTCACGCCATCGGCATTCGTATCCAACAGACCGCTCTTGAAGTGACCGGCGCCATCCGCATTCATGGCTCCCGCCAGAGCAAAGCGGGCAGCGGCCGAATCTGTTCCGGAAAATCCGAAAGCGTAATTGCCGAGGATCGTGCTTTGCGAAAAAGAGCCTGCACTCTGCTTCAACATCACTCCGGAACTCTGCGTACCCGTGTTGTCAGCCGCAAGTTCAATGAGCTTGGCGTTCCCATTCCCCATGACCGACACCGCAAAACTTCGCGCCCCCAGCGCCATGGTTCCAAGATTGTTCGACCCGATCGCATAGCTGCCGCTAAACCCCTGGGCGAGTTGCAGGCTCGCGGGATCATTCGTATCCATGACACCGTTGGTGATATGTCCCGCCCCATCGGCGACCAAACTTCCCGCCGCCACGAAGTGTCCGTTCGGATCAAATCCGCTCACCAGGAACGCGTAGTTGCCGTCCAATTCGGCGTTGTTTGCCGTGCTCGGATTGATCGTGATACTCAGGTCCGCACTGGCCTTTTGCGGCGTCGGGGTGGTGGAATCAGTCACCTGCACCGTGAAACTTGAAGTCTGTACGGTCGTAGGGACTCCCGAGATTACCGCCCCGCTTAACGCAAGTCCGCCCGGTAAACTGCCGGCCGTGATCGCCCAGGTGTAGGGCGCTTTGCCGCTGGCTGGCTGCAACGTCTGGCTGTAAGCTGCACCCACCGTGCCGTCCGACAACGATCGCGTGGCCACCGACAACGGTGGCGCTGGATTGATGGTGATCTTGAGCGACTGACTCGCCACGTTCCCATTGCCGTCCGTAACCTGCAGCGTAAAGGTAGAAGTACCCAGCGCCGTGGGTATGCCCGAGATGACGATCGAATCCGTAACACTTGGAGACAAGCTCAATCCCGCAGGAAGGCTTCCCGACGTTTGCGCCCAGGTGAATGATCCGGTCGAGCCACCCGCGTTGACCACGCCGGAATAGCCGACTCCCAGCGCCCCCACGGGAAGCGAGGTCGTTGTGATCGTCAGAACTGAGTTGACCGTGATCGACAACGTCGCGGTAATAGCGGTATTCGCGACCGACGTCGCCGTCACGCTCGCGGTGATGTTACTCGCCAAACTGGCCGGCGCTTCGTAGGTCACCGAAGTCTTGGTGGGGTTGATCAACGTTCCGCCGCCCGTAAGACTCCACGTAACTCCTTCATTGCTCGGATCGTTGGCCAGCGCGGCAGCAATGGCCTGGCTCTGTCCCTGCTTGATCGTAATCGTAGCCGTGCTGGCGGGGGTAAGCGTGATAGTCATGGCTGTGTTCGATGAACACCCGGACCACGGCAGCACACAAGCAAGGCTTGCCAGCGCAAGCAGCATTCGAAATCTGAAGTTTCCCACGGCCTTCCTTCTCGTTTGCAGAAAGTCTGATGGTATAGATGCGCACCCCGCTAACCACGGCAGCCTACTCAGGTCGCGGAAGCTTGCAGAGATTTTGACCGGACCTGGAAGCATGCACACTCAGGCGCACCCCTGAGTCTTGCTGCGAACCGCTAGAACGAGAATAACACTAGCAGGTCAATCCGGCGATTGGCTCCCGAGGAAGAATATGGACCGCCCGCCAGTGCGTTCGACTCGCCAAACAATGGGGAGCTGAGGCTTCCTACCGGCGTGCCCAGGTTCACGCGGTTCAAGACATTTCTGCCTGAGACCGTGAATGTCAGGTTATAGCGTCGATCCGTCGTCGCTCCTCCTCCGAACATTCCTCCACCTCCACCCCCGGTGAGGCCCCGGCCACCGAGACCGCCTCCCGGCCCGCCGCCCCGGCCTCCGCGTCCTCCTGGTCCGCCACCAGAATCCGGCGCGCCGCCTCCTTTGGTTTCCTTGCCAAAGCCAAAAGTCTTGCTCAACCGCAGATTCAAAGTGACCAACGTCGGCCCGGTGCCAGAGTTCACCGGAACAATCGCCTCGCCGGCAGTCGGCAGAGTGTTGAACGTGCCCAGCGATGTACAGAGAATCGACGACGTCTGTACCGTGGTGTGGGCACAAGTAGCCGAGGAAACGATCCCCGGCCGGTCGTTGAAAATCGAGTCTCCGTTGAGGTCCTGACCCGAGGTGATGTCAAACGGCGAACCCGATGCGATCAGCATGAACGGACTCAACCGTATTGCATACGGAAACGCAAAGGTGCCCGCAATCAGGCCCCGGTGCCGCACATCGAACGCCGACCGGCCATAGTCCGCCATGGGATCGTACGGGTGTGCGAGGAAGTTGGCGCCATTCCCGCCGCCTCCTGCCCCCAGGTCGCTGTTCGAATAGTTCAAGCTGTAGAAACCGAAAAGCGAAACCTTTGTGCTCACTGTGATCCGGGAATTCACAATAAACTGGTTCTGCCGGAAGACCCCCTCCGAGTCATACTGATAAACGTTGTCCGTATTCCCCAGCGGTCCCACCGGCCTCGGATCGCCGGGAGTGAAACTTCCCGGCAGCGGCGCGTTGATGTTGCGGAGAAACAACTGGTGCTCGCCCCGCGAATTAAGATAGGTGGCGGCCAGCGTCCCCTTCTTGCCTAATTGACGTTCGATGCTGACTGCGGATTGCCACGTTCGCGGAGCTTGGAGCGTCGGAGAAACTTGATAAATCGTCGGTGACACGTGGGAACCGGTGGTCAGCGTCGGCTTGTTAGGATAGCTATCTGGATTTACCACTATGAATTGCTGCTGCGTCACGCCGTTCAGTCGCTCCGCTTGCAGCACCGAAGACGAAGCAAATCGGTCGTAGAACAGCCCCGATCCCACCCGCAACACCGTCTTGGGCGTGGGATTCTTCGCTCTTCCCAATCCCCAGGCAAACGCCAGTCGTGGAGCCCAGTCGCCGTGATCGTGAATATCATTCTGCGTCTCGAAGCGCAAACCGTAGCTCAACGTCATATTCGGCCGGATGCGCCAGTCGTCCAGCGCATACAGTCCCGCATCCACCAGCGTAACCTCGCTCAGCGGCTGACCCGTGATAAGCGAAAACTGGCTGGCCCCACAGTCCAGCGTAGGATTCGCCGAGATTGCCTCACACGCTGCCCGGCTCTGGGCAGGCGTGTGCCCGTTCTGCAGCCCAATCTGAGTGGTCTGATACGCGGCTATCGAGGGGAAGGTAAACATGCCATTGAAATCTGCATTTGAGCTGTTCGAGTCGGTCGAAGCCCTTAGCCGTCCGCCAAACTTGATCAGGTGATTGCCATGCGTCATCGACGTGTAGTTCTGCAACTCGTAACGGTTCTGCTTATCGACCGACGTCCCCGACGAGTTGCCGATGTCGATGAACGCACCCAGCACTGACGTTGTCGGATCCAGGCTGAAGGGATTCTGAACCGGAGTCTGCTTTGTGGTGTCGCGCACGAATTGAAACCGCGTCTCGTTGACGATCGCCGGACTCACAATCTGGGTGTCGCTCACCTGGAAAGTATGCTCGTACAAACTGGAGTCATACGCCTGCGACGCCAGAGAAAACTGGCCCACGCCCTCGTTGTCTTCAACATTGCGGAAAAACTGGTAGTGCACGGTCAGGGTATTGTTCTTGTTGACCTGGTAGTCGATCCGCGGCCCCAGGTTCAGCCGCGTCCGGGGGTTCGGGACCGCCTCCGTGAACTGCACCGGATTGAAGGTCGGGCCGAGGATGGTTGCATTGACGATGTTGGAATCGTCGATGGTCCGGCCTTCCACGGTGAAGAAGAATGACGCCTTCTTGCTCAACGGCCCGCCGATGCTCGCGTTGTAGAGTATGGAATGGTATGCCGGCACCGGAGAGAATGGATTCGAAGTATTGAAGGCCGAGTCATTCCCGTCCACCATGACTTGTCCATGAAATTTGTCCGTACCCGGCTTGGTAAAGATCTCGATCCGCCCGTAGCCCAGTTTGTCGTACTCCGAGGAAAACGGATTCTGGTTGACGCGAACCTCGCGAATCGAGGCCTTGGGCGGGAGTTGCCCAGCGGTAAACCCGTCAATATAGACTTGCCCGCCGTTGGGCCCGGCCGACGGCCCCCCCAGTGCCTGCAAGTCCTGCAATAGTTCATCCGGATCATCCGGCAGCGCCTCAAGGTCTTTTCCCTTGATCACCAGTGCGCTGGCATTGTTCGTGGGTTCCACGCCGACAGTGGCGCCCTCCTCTTGCACCTCGACCTTTTCGGGCTTCACCGCAATCTCCAGCGCTACATCGACCTGCTTCGCCTGCCCCGCAGCCAGTGATATTGTTTGCCCCGTCGACTTCGAAAAGCCGTTGGCTTCTGCGTTCACCGAATAACTGCCCGCAACCAGTCCCTTAATTTCGTAACTCCCCTGGGCGTCCGTCACCGCACGAGCGGTCGGCCCGGTGGCTGGGGCTGCCCTCACCGCTGCACCCGGAATCACCGCGCCCGAGGGGTCGGTGACGTGGCCGTGTAAACTGGCGACCTGTGCCCACATGTGACACGACGCCATTACGAGCAACAAGCGTGCCGCCCAATTTACTCCCCGTACACCGCCAACTTTCATCAAGACTCCAAACCATCGCTAACCCGCGCCCAACTCATGGATTCCCCCCTGCCTCGCCCCCGGAACCGCTCAGGTTCCACGGGGACAACAACATTGCAGCCTGCCCGCCCTTGGGAGACGCTGTCAGAATCGGTTCCACTCCGGTCAGTAGCGTGATCGCCGTCGGCGAACTGGTTGCGGAACCCTCCGTCGCCACAATCATTACTGCGCTGCCCTTATGCAAGTCGGCGATGGTCAGCGCCGGCAGCCGGCCCAGCATCTGCTGAAAATCTCCGCGCCCACCCGCCCGCTGCCCGCCATTTCCGCCACCCGCAGCGCTTTCGTCGGGTTTCGTCGACGAGGATGACGGTGGAGACGGCATCTGACCCGCTGTCCCCTGCGCATCTCCAGCCGCTCCGCCCTTCAGTCTCGTGGCAATCCGTTGCGCCATCGTCGCCGGCAGCTCACGCAGCTGCGATTCCGTTGCGATCTTCAGCACTACAGGCTTCTTGGTGGCCAGGTCCATCACATTAATCTCTTGCTTGGAGGCATCTGTCGAAATCACCGTGCCCGCCACGTTCCGAAACGTTCCGGAAACGATCTCCTCTGCCGCCAGTTCACTGCCATCGACATTTTTCGTCCCGCGCGCCCGCAGTTGATCACCCGCCTTGACTTGATCCAGCGCACCCGGCTTGGCATCGTCGAACTTCACCGAGTCGGGAGCATAGCGGCGCACCACCGTTTCCTTCACAACGTGCACCGTCGCCGCCTTCGTACCCGCCAAAGTCGAGATCGAAATTGTGATACTTCCATTAGCCGCATCAATCGCCGTGACCACCCCGCCCATGCCGCGCTTCTGCCAGTCGTCGCGTTCCTGCTGCTGCCTGGCCGCAATATCAGCCGCCTTCATCACAATGACGACAGTCGCAAGCACCGAACCGCCGTCGTTCGACGGCTTTCCCCGCGCCAGTATCCGATCGCCGACCTGCACGTCCTGCAACTGCGCCGGAACTGCATCCTTCAAGTCTTTCTGACCAGGAGCAGTGCGGACCATGCGAGTAGAATTTCCGACGACTACGTGGACCGTGCCTCCGGCGTCGGTCGTAAGCGTAATTTCATTCCCAGCGGTAGCCTTCACCGTCCCCACCGGCTTTACGATCGCGGCCGCTGGCTCCTGGGCAATACTGCTCCCAATTAAGACCAGCCCTGCAAGGCAGACCATCAGCACACGTTTCGGGTTCGATACCAAAGTTCTCCTCAATGTGGGCACAGGACTCCCCGCTCTTCTTCAGATCGACATGACGCTGGAACCCTCTAGGATATTCGACCACGAGCCACGCCGGATAGGGGTAAAGAAACGTCAACCGAGTGTAAAGTTTGTTGGACGTTGGGAATCGTGGCTTGTCCCCGCCCCGCTGAGATCCGAGAGCTTAGAAGTGATCGACCGTCTAAATCGACAAGCCTCGTGCTAACTCGCAAACCCTTTACCGTTGACTCCCAACCCAGGTGGCAGGATAATGGGCCGCCTTGGAGGGTTTTATGAAGCGCTCCATCCCGTCCCGCACGACACCCTCGAATCTTTCCGAGTCAGTTGAGCAACGCCTCAACGCCTACGCGCTCGCCGCCGGGGCGGCTGGGGTTGCCATGCTCGCGGTTTCGGCGGCCCAAGCCGAGGTGGTTTACACGCCGGTAAAAGTCACCGTCAGCCTCAGCGGCCCGAACTACTACCTTTTCAATCCCGTTCCTCCAGACCGCGCCCCAGATCGCGCGCCGTTCCTGATGGTGGCTGGCTTTACCTCGCCCGGCCTCTACTGGGACACACTCGGCTTTAATCCCTATACTTCCGGAGCCAGATTTGTGAAAGGCCCATACTCCAACTGGAGCATCATGCCCTTGAAGAAGGGCAATGTGATCGGGCCGCTCCGCCGTTTTGGCTCCCCGTCCAGGGGCTTCATCGCTACCTACGGTCCGTACGGCGGCGGCACATACAACCGGCACGCGGGCTTCAAGTTTGGTCAGACTACCTACATCGGGTTCAAGTTCCTGATCAGCGGCGAGACTCACTACGGTTGGGCACGAGTGACTGCGCGTTTTGACCGGAATACCCCCAAACGACGATTGTCCACGCATCTGACCGGCTACGCCTACGAAACCGTCCCCGATAAACCCATTCTTGCAGGTGAGGAACACGGAGGGAATGATAGCCTCGAGCCGCCAAATCCGGCCACTCTTGCCAATCCTCCGGAACCCGCCAGTTTGGGCGTTCTGGCGCTCGGGTCACCCGGACTGTCCATCTGGCGGGAGCAGTCTGTGGACGCAGCGCAGTAGTGTCCACGCGCAGCCGATATTTCATCGAAGAGCCGGCGCCTGTTACTCTCACAACAACAGGAGATATGAAAGATGACAAACACAACTACCCTGTATCGATGCCTCAGATCTGCCCTAGGCGGGTTCCTGACCGCAGCAACAATATTTCTCTTCGCGACAGCCGCCTGTGGACAGGTCAATCAGTGCATCAAGGGCAAGATTAATTCCGAGGAGTGCTGGGTCGGTCTCGAGGTATCTGGCAGCAGCGTAATAGTCACGCCTTCAGATGTCGCTCTGTATTCAGATTCGAAAATCTCGTGGAAGCGAACCGACACGGCGAATCCATCCCAACCTGATTTCGCAGTTGATTTTGACAGCACCGGCTGCACCCCGTTCCGCGGAGCCTTCCATTTTGATCAATCGACTCCCGCCCCCATCGCCGATGAGCTTCCGGGTGTTCATTTCGAACTGTGCAAGTACAAGGCGAAGATAGGCAACCTGACGGCTGATGCTCAAGTGATCGTGGTCGGAGGGCCAAAACGCCACACCACCTCATGGAGCAAACGTCACTTCGGCGACTGGTAGATCAGCGGCTAGTCGCAATGAATGACGACCGCTCGGCCCACTACTGGTTCGGCTGCCGCACCGTTCCGTCCGCACCACGGGCCAACGCGCCCAGGTTCCCGTAACGCCGCTTTAGTCTATTCCGTAGCGCGCTTTCACTCGCGTCGGTGCCAGATTGGAGTTGGGAATCCTCAGTCGCTCCCGCAAGGATCGGCTTGTTAGCGATGGTTTCGTAGGCATAGCCGGTGAGATTTGCGTTTCCGGGGTTGGCACTGATTCGAGCCCAGCCGTAATGGACCTCTCCGCTAATGGAGAACTTCACTCCCAAGTATCGGTCTTTGGTCTTCAGCCATTGCCCTGCCTGCGAATGGAAGCTTGATCCTCCGCCGTCTGTGGTGATCGTGGACTTCGCCATCAGTCCGTCTGCTTTAAAACGCCCCGCAACGCCGCCCGCACCAATCATCTCTCCCGGGAAGTCCGCCGCAGCAAAACCCGCAAGATGACTGGTTGCCAGGATCATGTTGCCCGGTTTGGCAACCGCTTCCAGCGAAGCAAAATGGTGAAAGCCTGAACTGAATGATGTGAAGTTGTATGCCGAAAGGTTAAGATCGGCAATACCGTCGTTATTAAGGTCAATCGGCAAAGTCGAAAAACCATTCTGCTTCCCGATCGACTGGTTTGTCGGCGTGTAGACAATCTCGGCGCCGGCGATCGGCGTAAAAAGCGCCAGGCTGCCAAGTCCCAGCGAGCAGATCACCGTCGCAGTGAATAGGTCCGGACTGGTTCTTGTCGTTGCCTCAGCCGCTGCGACATACCTGCCAAGCTGCCTATCGAGGTGTGTGCAAAGAGGGACTACCGTGCGGGTCTTCATCGCGCTACTCCAATTTGCCGACCATTATACCCCCGGTTGGCTAGGAGGCAAGGCTGTGAAAAACGGTACGGGACGCGGCGATCGAACCTATGCCCCCCGGCTTTGCGATCATGTACGTTTCATCCCGGCAACCGGGTTTGCAGCCTTGGGAGAGTGTTGTCCGTCATGTTCCTTGCCACAACTAGGGCACACGACTTTGGCATTCTTTTCTGCCAACTCCTTCAGGAAAGTGGCAAACGTCGCATTACAATGCGGACACAAAAGATCAATTCTCTCGTCGCTCATATTCTTATTCTAGCCACACCGCCGCTAACGGCACACAGTTGCGCCCACGGCTTCGACAGGCTCTCGCCAGGTTGCAAAATGGAGCGGGAGACGGGGATCGAACCCGTGACATCCAGCTTGGGAAGCTGGCGTTCTACCGCTGAACTACTCCCGCTCGTTCACGCGTAGACTCATATTACCTCACACGCGTTGGCCATTGCCAAGTTACGTCCACCGGAACCACTTCACCGCCAGCACAAACGAAATCCCTCCCCACAATGCCAGTACCAGCAGGCGTCCCGACTGCGCTCCCAGCGTGGCTCCTTCCAGTATCGTCGCCCGTAAAGCGTCATTCAGCGCCGTCAGCGGCAACGCCTTGATGAACGGCTGAATCACCGCCGGAAAGCGCTCGTAGGAAAAGAACACGCCCGAGAATATCCACATCGGCATCATCACCAAATTGATCAGCCCGCTGACGCTCTCAATCTTCTGCGACCGGCTCGCCGTCAGCAATCCCAATCCCGCAAAACCCAGCGCTCCGCTCGCCCCAATCAGCAGAATCGTCGGAATCGATCCCAATATCTGCATCTTGAACACCAGAGCGCCGAAGCCCAAGAGCATCCCGACTTCCACCGTCATCAGCACCAGCCGGCTGCTGGCCAGCGCCAGCAGGAAATCGCTCCGTCTCATCGGAGTCGCCACAAACCGCTTCAGCAGCTTGCGCTGGCGCATATCCACAATCGCGAAACCAATCCCCCACATGGCCGCGTTCATCACGTTCATGCCAATCAACCCGGGAATAAGAAAATCGATATACCTCGATCCCGGCTCGCTCGAAACAACAGTAACCGTGGACAAAGCATCCTGCCGCCCCGCCGCCGCTTGCAGCGCATGGTCCACCTCGGCACGCGACAAAACGCTCTCCGGGCGCGCCGGATCATAGACATACTTGAACCCGCCTTTGCCGTCGCTTTCGATCACCAGATCGTACTTCCCCACGCGAAAGCCCTTGAGCGCTGCGGCCTCGTCCAGCACGTCGGCTTTAATAGACGCCTTCCGCGGAGAATGCTCAAGCAACCCGATGACGCTTTGCGCCTCCGAGCCTACGACCGCAATCGAGCTCACATCAGCTGGCTTGTTGCGAAAGGCAATCCCCAACCCCAGCGCCAACAGCAGCGGAAACCCAAATACCCAAAAAATCACTTCCGGCTCGCGCTTCATTTCCTTCATGCGCGACGCCAACAGGTGCCGGTAACCCGCCCAGCGCCCGTTGCGCCGCACGGCCCGCAGCGGAGTTCCCCGTTCGTTGACTGGCATTTGTTGAGCAACACTCATGGCAATCGTTCAGCCCGCTACGGTGTTTTTGGTTTCCACTTGTTCAGGAATTCAAGTAACGCTTCAGGTGTAAGGTTGCGTGCGTTCTCGAATTCGCCATTCTTCTGACTGTAAAGCAGCTTCCCGTCGCTCCCTAATACCGCCAGGCCGGGGATGCCGCCCTTCATCGGCACCTGGTACTGCTGCATCAAATCCTGATTCTTGTCTCCTCGGCCCACGTCAACGTGCACCACTTCATAGTTCCCACTCAGCACTGGAGCAAGGTCCGGCCGCTGAAAGGCAAGATCAAGCACATGGCAGTCGTAGCACCAATTCGCGCCGAACACCAGCAAGACCTGCTTATGCAGCTTGGCGGCTTTTTCTTTCGCTTCTTTGATCTCCGCCCGCGCGTCCGCTTCGGGTGGATAGATCTTCTTGGAAGTGGAGACTGGCTGTTTCAAATGTGCAGGCCCAGTCCGCTTGATCGCGATCAGTCGCCACTGTTCGCCCTGCTGCTGCCAAACCTGGCCGGCTGTCACATACACGGTCTCATCGCCAGAGCTCCCGGCAGAGCGAATCTCCACCTGCACCACAAATTTATTCGTTCCAGGGTCCGATGCCATCGACTGCACAACGTCAAGCTTCATGCTGCGCGGCTTCAGCCCTATCCAGAATCCCACATCCGCGTCGGCATCCTCATGACCTTTCTTGGTGACCACAAGAACAGCAGGACTCGTGCTGTATAGCTGTTTCAGCGCGGAAACATCGCCCGCGATAATCGCGCTCTTCCATTGCTCCAAGGCGGGAAAGATTTCCGTCCCGGGGCTGGAGGCAGACTGCGACCATCCCTCTACAACACCGAATATGCCGGATATGGCCAGAATGGCCACCAAGCCAGCCACATAACGAGTCACGCACCTACTTCTCATCACGCTTCCCTCAAATGCCGGCCCGTCAGCCGCACAAACACATCCTCCAGGCTCGCCTGGCGCGTAGTTAGGTGCTGCAGTTGAGAACCCCGCTTCTGCACCGCTTCAAGCAGCGCAGGAATGGTCAAGTGCGGCTCGCGCACGTTCAAACACACTAGCCCATCATCGTGTCGCACCGATTCAACGCCGGGCAAAGCCTGCCAGTGCTCGAGCGCCGCTCCATCGCCGGATTCTCCGCTCGCCTCAAACTCCACCACGTGATGTCCGCCCAGCCGCTCAATCAGGTCCAGCGGCGTGCCTTCCGCAATGACCTGCCCGTGGTCAATGATCGCTAGCCGGTCACATAGCCGCTCGGCCTCATCCATATAATGCGTCGTCAGCAGCACCGTGCCTCCGTTCCGCTGAAACGCGCGAACAATGTCCCAAAGCTGGCGCCGGCTCTGCGGATCAAGCCCCGTAGTCGGCTCATCCAGAAACAACACCTTCGGATTCCCTACCAGCGCCGTCGCCACCGCCAGTCGCTGCCGCTGCCCGCCCGAAAGCTTTCCCACCCAGGCATCCGCTTTCTCTTCCAGCTGCAATTCCTTCAACACTTCATCCGAGGATCGCGGCTGGCTGTAAAAGCTGGCAAACAGCTCGATCGTCTCCCGCACCGACAATTTCTCCGAAAGCCGGGTCTCCTGCAACGAAATCCCCAGCCACTCGCGCAGCTCACGAGAATCTTTCTGCCAGGTTCGACCCAGAATCGTGACTTCTCCGGAGGTTGGCGCCAGCAGCCCTTCCAGAATTTCAATCGTGGTTGTCTTCCCCGCCCCATTCGGCCCCAGCAGGCCAAAACATTCCCCTGCCTGAATCTCAAGACTCAACCCCCGCACAGCTTCAACTTTGCCGTCGTAGGTCTTACGCAGATCACGGCATTGAATGGCAGTAGGCATCGGGAAATTCTATCGCAGCCGCGTGAATGGCTTGTGAATGCGCGACTCCAAAGAACGACCGTCAACAACGCTTACTCAGTGCACGCCCGACACCAGGAAGAGGTCCGACAGTTCTCGGGTATCGGAATAGGCGTAAGTCTTTCCGTCCGCCGTCATGCGGACGCTCACAATCGCCGTCACCCCGGCCGAATCGCTGGGAGCAATGGTCTCGACCAGAACTCTCTTCCCTGTGGTCATATCGATCCGGTACACCGGCGCGGAGGTTTTATCATCCTGATACACAAAACCCGTGCGTCCATCCCCAGACCACGTGATCCAGATATCCTCCGCCAACCATCCGGGAACCGACCGAGCCTCTCCGCCCGCAATCGGATAAAGCATGCCTTTCCCGGTCACATCGCGCGCGAACATCAGCTTGCCATCGGGCGAGACCACGTGCGATTCGAAATAATGGGTTCGCACCGAAATCACAGGAGTAACCGCACGCGCAGCGCCGCCGTCTATGTCCGCGACGTACATTCGCCATCCGTGGCCGTCATCATTCGAAAAGTAGACGGACTTCTTATCCGGCATGAATCCCATCGCATTCGACTGCAGCGCCAGAGTAGAGTTCAAAAAGCGTACTTCCCCCGCTCCCGTGGGAATTAAAGCCGGACGTGAAGTACCCACCGCCGCGGCCTCAAACGCCAGGACTTGCGTTCCGTCCGCGGAGATAACCGGTATGGACCATTCGCCTAGTTTGGTTGCCGGCGACCCGTCGGCTTTCCGCACGTAGGCCAAGCCAGACGCACCCGCCGCTGATCCCCAGTCGTCAAACACAACCTTGGTGCCGTCCGCCGAAAGGTCTCTCAACTCTGCATAGTCCAGCCAGGAAAGATCACGCTCTTTCGCGTCTTTTGGTCTCCGATACTGTATCCCGCACCTCCACGACTCTTGGGAAAGCAGTATCCGCCCATCGCGCGAAACATCGTGTAGCCGCAGCATGCCCGGCAGGCGAAGCACGATCCGCTCTTTACCATTGAAACCCGCGGCACGGATCTCGTTCGCCCAAGCCTCGTGTATCGTACCGCCAAGCCATACTTCGTCTCCCGACGGCGACCATGCCAGCCCTTCCAGGCTGACGTACGTCGCCGAACGGATCAGCACCTTTCCATTCCGGTCAACCGCCTGTGCCCACCCCGCATCACCATCCACGCCCTGAAGTTCCGCGAATGCCACAGCATTAGCACGCGGAGAAATCCGCAAGTAACGCAGGGGGCGGTCGCTCTCGTAAATCATCTTCCCACGCGGAAATTCCACACGATATTTCCCGTTCACCTGGCGGATCACCGCCATCTCGCTCGCGTCAGCCGTCCAGTCGGCAGCAAGAGCATTCTCCACAATCTCCCGCGGAGTTCCGCCCGCAGCCGGCACCAGCCCCAAAGTTCCCTGGCAGTTCCCGATATAACGATCCTCGCAGCCGAGAGAAACTGCCATATCAGTGGAAGAAACCGCAAACAACGTAGAGTTCATCAGGCCCAACGGCCGTGATTCCGGGCTGTCGGGGGCAGTCGAATAGATCTGTAACGGCTGGCCATTCCAGCTTGCGCTGTAATAAATCGAACGTCCGTCGGGGGCAAAGCGCGCGGCATAAACCAATCCACGCTCGAAAGTCAGTTGATGGTACAGAGGCGGCGCGGCAGAGCCCGCACCGCGTGACATCAGCCAGCCTGCCAAGCCCCCTGCGACAAGCAGCACCATGCCAAGCGCGAGGGGCACAAGCCATTTGCGTGGCTGCCCCACCGCTGCGGCCGCCGTTGCTGCGCTCGCCGACGAAACACCAGAAAGCTCTTCGAGGTTGAAGGCCAGGTCGCGTGCCGACTGAAACCGCTGTAGCGGCTTCTTCTCCAGGCACCGCCGTACAATCCGTTCCATCGCCGGCGAGATCGGCCTGCCCGACGCACTCAGTTCCGCTGGCTCCTCCTTGAGGATCGCAGTCATGGCCTCGGCCGACGTATCCCGGCGAAACGCGCGCTGCCCGGAAAGCATTTCGTACAGAACAGTTCCCAAAGCGAAAATGTCAGAGCGCGCGTCCGCGGCCTCGCCTTTTACTTGTTCTGGGGACATATATCCGACCGTACCCAGGACTGCCCCTGCCGAGGTTGGCACTGCTTCCACTGTCGCGCCTTCATTTGAAGCAGTCTCCGGCGCGGCCAGCTTGGCGAGACCGAAATCCAGAATCTTCACTCGGCCGTCTTGTGTCACAAAAACATTTTCTGGTTTGAGATCGCGATGAATGATGCCTTTATCGTGCGCCGCCGCCAGCCCTTGTGCGATCTCTCTCGCGTACTCTACCGCGCGCCGCAACGGCAGAGCGCCGCCGCTCAATTCCTGGCGCAGAGAGCGCCCCTCCAGGCACTCCGATACCAGATAGGGGGCCCCGTCAGACGTGCCAATGTCGTGGATGGAAAGAATGTTGGGATGATTCAGCGCGGCCACGGCTCGCGCTTCAGTCTCAAACCGCCGCAACCGCTCCGCGTCACGTGCGAATGCCTCGGGCAACACTTTGATGGCAACGTCACGTCCGAGCCGGGTGTCCCGCGCACGGTACACGTCCCCCATGCCGCCCGCACCGAGAGGAGCTTGGATTTCGTAAGGACCGAGTTTCGTGCCGGAGATAAGAGTCATGCTCGCGCGCCATTATAGCGCGGGGAAAGAACAGCCAAGTTTTCGTTTACAATAAGTCGATCCATCAGGACAGCGATCCATGGCATCCACGCACCGCGGCTTCACTTAAGCGCGCCCGTCCTGACGCCCGTGTGTCGCTCACGCGTTCGCTAACCAAGATGAGGAGCTAGATCATGCGTCGTTATGCCTTCGCCCCACTGCTACTGCTCGCTTTATCGTTGCAGATTTCGGCCCAGGAAACTCGCCATTTCACCTTCCACTACGTCTTCACCGTCAAGAACGTGCCCGTCGGAGAAAAGGTGCGCATCTGGATTCCCACCGCCCACTCCGACAATTCCCAGGAAGTAAAAGTCATGTCCGCCAGCGGCGACCTGCCGCTCAAGAAGACTCACGAATCGAAGTACGGCAATGAGATGTATTACGCCGAAACTTCAAAAGCCAAACAGGTCGAATTTCATTTTGAAGTTGTGAATGACGTCGTCCGCCACGAGCGTATGACCCTGGGCGCGTACACCCCACATCTCGCCGACGTGTCGCTGCCGGATAAACAACGTAAGCTCGACCTCGCCCCCGACGTTCTGGTTCCCATTACCGGCCTGCCCGCCGATCTGGCCGTGAAGGTCACCGAAGGAAAGACTGAGCCGCTCGACAAAGCGCGCGCCATTTATGACTACGTTTTCACCACCATGCGCTACGACAAAACCGGCACCGGCTGGGGTCGCGGCGATGTGCTCTACGCCTGCGACGCCAAAAAAGGCAACTGTACCGACTTTCATTCCCTGTTCATCGCCATGGCCCGCTCGCAAGGCATCCCCGCGCGTTTCGAAATTGGGTTCCCACTGCCTCCCGATAAACACGCCGCCGACATCGCCGGCTACCACTGCTGGGCCGACTTCTTCGACCCCGCCCACGGATGGGTTCCGGTCGACATCTCCGAAGCCTGGAAGCATCAGGAAAAGCGTGACTACTTCTTCGGCGCGCACGATGCCAACCGCGTGCAATTCACCATGGGCCGCGACATCGAGCTGAATCCGAAGCAGGCAGGCAAACCGCTGAACTATTTCGTGTATCCCTATGTCGAAGTTGGAGGCAAGGAGTTCTCCAACGTTTCGACAGCGTTTTCATTTGCGGATGTGGAGGGTGCGGCCACGGCTATGCGCTAGGGCGAGTCGGCTTCTTATGCTGTTGGGAGTATTCCAATGAGAACATTTCCGAAGTCCCTGGCAACATTCCGGAACATTGTTGAAGAGCGCGGCAAACGGCTCCGAGGGGTCCCGTTCGCAAATCTGGAGCAGTTACCACAAGGACCTGCCGAACACCTCAATGTTGAATCGCGTCCAGCGACCATTGGAATCATTGTGCAACCGCTCCCAAGCGGTGGGATCCGCGTTGTGATCCAAGGGTTCATGAAGGCTCGACTCTTAGGACACCACGTCGCCCTCGATGGATTCTACAAGTATCCCGACGAAACTGTGGCTGCAATGCCGCAGGAGGAGTTTTATGAATTCGACTAGCGGCACACACCCGAAGCGCTTTTCGTTTCTGCGCTGACGCCCCTTCTAATCGTCGTCTTTGTCGCCACGGCTCAACTCTTGCCGAACCACCTCATGCTTCGCCGCCGGCACCACCGCACTCCCCATCCGATCCCGCCACAAGATCGCATTCAGCACCGCCGGATTCACCGCATCCGGCCGCGTGAAATCCATCTTGGCCGATTCCTTCGCTCCCTGCCCTCTACGCGGATTCACCTGATAGATCAGCCCATTATCGCGACTACTCCAATCTGCAACAAACGGCGGCTGATCTCCCTTACCAGTAAACAGTGGCGCCATTACCGGCGCATAAGCATCGTTCTGGTTCATCGGCGGAAGCCCAAGCAGCGACTCTAATGTGTGAATCATATTGACCGTGGTGTAGAACTGATGCGCAACATACGGCTGCTCCGCCGACCCTGGCGAATATTTGCTGATCACAAACGCAATCGAACGGTGTGCATCCACGTGATCGGCTCCATCTTGTGCATCGTCTTCCAGCATCAAGATCGCCGTGTCATCCCAATAAGGACTATGCGAGACCGCCTCCACCACTCGCCCCACCGCCAGATCGTTATCCGCCACCGACGCCGCCGGGCGCGGCTTCCCCGCCGTCGTCCCATGGGTGTGATCGTCCGGCAAATAGAGCAATACGAACGCTGGCAACTGCGCACCACTCCCCCGCGCCCGCACGAATCCCTCAAACTCATTCAGGAATTCATCCGCCCGCAACTGGTCGGGATACTCGGTATTGAAATCCGGATAGTTGGGGTCAAAATGCCCCCGCAAAACTGCCTTCGTCGGCTTGTCCAACTTCAACATCGGCACTGCCCAAGGCCACAGACTCTTCGCTCCATGCGGTTGCCCCACGTTCTCAGGCAGCCGTTCGCCCTTGTTCACCACCGCCCGCTCACACTTGGCTGAGAAGGGCGACGGCGTGCCCTGCTTGGGCGATTCCACACCCTCCGGCTTGCACCAGATCGTGGTCACAAATTCTCCGTAGTCGCGATAGCTCAATCCGTGGCTGGCCACGTTGTCCCATATATAGCCTGTCCCCGGAGCATCCACATCGGCCTCGTCATGCTCCAGCGGAAACTCGTCAGCGACGGTTCCCCCGAAATCGTAGGTGCGTTCCTTGCCGCGATACGCGATCTGCCAGGTGTTCTCGTTGTAGTCGCTGGCGATCGCAGCCGTCGACCAGTCATGCCCATCGCCCGAGACCTCGCCGCTGTCGTAGAAGTTGTCCAGCACTCCGAATTGCAGCGCCAGTTTGTGCTCGTTGGGCGTGACATCAGTGCCGTACATGGTCAGCGACGAATCCCCATTCCCCACTTTTAGATCGCCCAGCACTTGATCGTACGTGCGGTTTTCTTTCAGGATGTAGATCACATGACGAATCGGGTTCGGACCTTGCGCAAACTGAATCTGCCCCGGGTCCACCGTCAGCAAGCTGTTCTGCCGCACTCGTTCGGTCAATTCCGCTAACCCTGTTTCCACATCTCGAATGTGCAGTCGCGCGACCGAACCATACAGCAGCGTCGGTATATAAGGATGCTCATGATGCCGCCGCTCCCATGAAGTCCCTCCAGGCCCGTTGTTCGGCGACGTTCCCTGCCCCTTGGAGGTCGCAATCAGCAAGTCGTCGTCCACCGTAGCCAGCGCTGTGGGATACCAGTCAGTCGGAATCAGGCCGAGGGGCGCGTCCAGCGGCAGCACGGTAAGCGGTCTGCGGCCCATCTGGGAAACATCAAACACCGCGACCGCGTCGAGCGACGCATCCGCCACAAACAAGCGCTCACCATCCGCCGTCTCAGCCAACGCGCTGGGATAAGAACCGCCGAACTCCTGCCCTGGAGCTCGCGTATCCAGGACCCCTACGCGTCTGCCGTCTGCCGTAGCCAGGACAATCACCCGGTCCGCATTGGCCAGCGCCACATACAGCAAGGACTCGTCCGGACTTAACAACAGCGCCGTCGGATGCGAACCTGGCGCCAGTGGATCGGCTGGCGGCATCACCGAAATCTTGTCTTTCACCTTGCCCGCGGCCAAGTCCAGTTCCACTACCTGCGACGCATTCCACAAGCTCACCCACGCCCGCGAACCATCCCGTGTCGCCACCACCGTGCAAGGAAACTCCGACGGAATGAGATCATGCGCGCTCAGATCGAACGTCTTCGCGATCTTTCCATCCGCCGTATCCAGCAGCACCACGTTGTCGGCGTAGTTGTCGGCCACCAGCAGCCGGTCTGGCTTTCCCTCTGCCGCAATCACCGCCAGCCCCGCAGGATACGGCAACACCGTTCCTTGCACAGTTTTTCGGACGCCGTACGCCACCTTCTTGCCCGCAGCCACTCGTTGCGGCGGAATCTTCAGAAACTTTTCCCACGCAACCTTCCCCTGCTGAAAGCCGTAAACCGCGATGCCGTTTCCGGTGTTTCCGGCCTTCTCTCCCGTAGGATCCGTAATCGATCCCATCGAAGCATAAAGATGCCCGCCGTCCAAGCTGAAAGCCAACCCGATGAAATAGCTCTGATGGGCCTCGTCCGACAACCGTTCCTCGGGAAAATCGCTGACCTGATTCGTGCTCAGGTCGAGAATCGCGATCGACTGGTGGGCGTGACCGCGCTGCGTGCCATAACCATCATTCAGCAGCGCCGCGTAGCGCTTGTCTGGACTTAGCGCGATTGTGGAAGTGAAGCCATTGAGCGATCCCATCACTCCCGGCGAGGCCCCAATCAGCCGCTTGCTGGTCGGCAAAGGAACCTGCCGCAGTAGGACCTGATCCTGCTGCGCCAGCAAGCCAGGCACAACGGCAAGAAGAAATAGAGAAAAGATGATTTTGCGCAATGGGGATGCCTCACCAGAGATGACTTAAAGGCTATCAGACTTCAGGAAAGTAGCGCCGCCGTCCCGGGCGGCTGTCGAAGGGGGGCGTCTCGCCCGCCGAATCACCACACCTACTAGTGCGTATCCGTGACCGCCGTCTGCACCGGAGCTTCGGGACCAATATTATGCCGCACATCTGCTCCCCGCACCCAGAAGATCACATCCTCCGCGATGTTGGTCGCATGGTCGGCAACCCGCTCCAGATTGCGCGCGATCAGCAACGCATCCAGCGCCTGCCGAGTCGTCTCCGGATGCTCATTCATCCCCTTGACCAGCGTAATGAAGGCTTCATCCTTCATGCGGTCCACCACGTTGTCCATCTCGAGCACCGCTTGCGCCAACTCTGCTTTGCCCTCGATAAACGATTCCAGCGCCCGCCGCACCATCGCAGATGCCGCAGCCGCCATGCGTGCGATGTCCACCGGAAGCTCTACCTTCGGCAGCTCCACCATGTCCATCACCCGCTCCGCGATGTTCACTGCTTGGTCACCTACTCGTTCCAGATCAGAGTTGATCTTGGTCACCGCCAGAATGAACCGCAAGTCCACCGCCATCGGCTGTTGCATGGCCAGCAGGTCAAACGCCAGTTCGTCGATTTCCCGCTCGATCAGGTTGATCTGCGTCTCCCCCTCCAGCACCAGATGACAGCGCGTCAAATCCCTGTCAATGTAGGCTTGGCAGGCGCGGTCCACCGCCTGCTCCGCCAGTCCACCCATGCGAAGTAATCTTGTTCTCAGATCGTCCAGTCCCTGCTGAAAGCGGCTGCGCATCATCCAAACCTGCCTGTAATGTAATCTTCCGTTCGCTTGTCGGACGGGGTGGTAAATATCTTTTCGGTCTTGTCGAACTCAATCAGCTTGCCTAGAAGAAAGAAGCCGGTAAACTCCGCCACCCGCGATGCCTGCTGCATGTTATGAGTCACGATTACGATAGTGAAGTTTTCCTTTAATTGAAAGATCAATTCCTCGATCTTTCCCGTCGAGATCGGATCCAGCGCCGAGCACGGCTCGTCCATCAACAGCACCTCGGGCGAGACCGCCAACGCCCTCGCAATGCACAGCCGCTGCTGCTGTCCTCCTGAGAGGCTGGCGCCCGACTTCTTGCGCAGCGTGTCTTTCACTTCGTCCCATAGCGCGGACAGTTTCAGCGAACGCTCGACAATCTCATCCAGCCGCTGGCGGTCGTGGAAGCCGTTCAGTTTCAATCCCGCCGCCACGTTGTCATAAATCGACATGGTGGGAAACGGGTTCGCCTTCTGAAACACCATTCCAATCCGCCGCCGTATCTGCACCGCCGCCGTCCCGTTATAAACGTCCAGCTCTCCCATGCGCACCTTGCCGGTGGCGCGTGCGTCGGGCACCGTCTCATGCATACGATTGAGACATCTCACAAACGTCGACTTGCCGCATCCCGAGGGCCCGATCACCGCCGTCGCATGGTTGGCGGGAACGTCGATACTGATGTCATGCAGCGCCTGTGTCTTGCCAAACCAGGCATTCAGATGCTCGACCTTGATGCCGACTCCCATAGGATCAGTTCGCTCCCTTGAGCATACCGCGACCGGCGGCAATTCGCACCGCGCTGACCGAAGCCACAATCAGCACAATCAGGATCAGCGCCCCCGCCCATGCCTGCCGGTGCCATTCGTCAAATGGCGAAATCGCGTAAGTATAAACCTGCAATGACAATGCCGCCGTCGGCTGGTTCATCTTCCAATTCCAATACTGATTTCCGAAGGCGGTAAACAACAACGGCGCGGTCTCACCCGCGACCCTCGCGAACGCCAGCATCACACCCGTGATCACTCCCGACGTGGCCGTTCGCAGCGTAATCGAAAGCGTCGTCCGCCAGCGCGAAACGCCCAAGCCGTACGCCGCTTCCCGAACCGCGTTCGGAACCAGGAGCAGCATCTCTTCGCTGGTGCGCGTAATCGTCGGAATCATCATGATGGCCAAAGCTACTCCCCCAGCCAGCGCGGAGAAATGTCCCTGCCCCAGCACCACAATCCCATACGCCACAATGCCCACCACGATCGACGGCACTCCATTTAAAACGTCGGCGGTGAAGCGAATCACATCGCCAAAGCGGTTGCGGCCATACTCCGCCAGATAGATTCCTGCGCCAATTCCAATAGGCACGCCCATGACGCTGGCAATCGCCAAAACATATGCCGACCCCGCAATGGCATTGGCCATTCCACCGCCTGCTTCACCCACCGGCTTCGGCGTCTGCGTCAGAAACGCCCAGTTGATGGATCCCAGGCCCTTATAAATCAAGTACGCGAAAATCGCTCCCAACGGCAGCAGCACCAGCACCACCGCCGCCCCAGCGGCCAGCGTCACAAACCCATTCATGCCGCGCCGCCACAAACTGATGGGCGCAATCTCAAACTGACCGGTTTGTGTCCCTAGGTTAGGCATTGCTTCTCCTGGGCATTCCGCGAGTCACCGACCAAACCAGCAACTGGGCCAGAATATTCACGATGATCGTCACCAGAAACAACGCCAGACCTACTTCCACCAGCGCGCTGAGATAAGTGTCGCTGGTGGCTTCGCTGAACTCATTGGCAATCACGCTGGCCATGGTGTATCCCGGCGCAAACAGCGACCGCGCAATCTCAGGACGGTTGCCAATCACCATCGTGACTGCCATAGTCTCGCCCAGCGCCCGCCCCAATCCCAGAATCACGCCTCCCAGAATTCCCGCCCGCGCATTTCGCAAAACTCCGGTACGAATCATCTCCCATCGCGTCGCTCCCAGAGCCAGCACCGCTTCCCGCTGTTGCTGCGGTACAGCAGTCATCACTTCCCGCGTGATCGAAGAAACGATCGGCACCACCATGATCGCCAGAATGATTCCTGCCGCCAGCATGCCGATGCCGTATGGCGTTCCTTCAAACAGCCCAGTCCAGCCCAGATAACGCGCCAGAAATGGTTCCACGTACTCACGCAACAGCGGCACCATCACAAAAATCGCCCACAGTCCGTAAATCACGCTCGGAATCGCCGCCAGCAGCTCTGTGGTAAACGCCAGCGAACCCTTGAGCCAGCGGGGACACATCTCGGTGATGAAGACCGCCACGCCCACCGCGAGCGGAACCGCCAGCACCAGCGCCAGCAACGAAGAAACCAGCGTGCCGTAAACGAATGGCCACGCCCCGAACTGTTCATTCACCGGGTCCCATTCGCTGCGGAAAAAGAATTTCCAGCCGAAAGCGTGCCACGAGAGAGCGGACTTGGTGACTAGCTGGTAAACAATCACACCCACCAGCCCCAGCACGCACACTCCGCAGCTCAACACCGCCCCATGGAAAATTCCGTCGGGAATGCGGCTGTCTCCAGCCTTAATCAAGGGCGCAGTCTCGGCCCTGCTACTGGAAACAACCTCTGGTTTTGCAACGGGTTGCGGTCCAGTCAAACGCGGCGCTCCCAGTGCCTGATTCGCCATCTTCGCGAGGCTAGCAGAATCTTGTTACAGGAGTGTTAAAATACGCCTTCGCTCTGACCCTGGGGTGTTGGCGCCATCTGTTTCCGGGCCGGCTCCCTCAACTCAACATCTGTGGTTGCATTTTCCCGGTTTCCCTTATACTTTTTCGTACTCTCAGCCTTGCGCTATGCCGATTGACCCAAAACGCAGCCGCCTCACCTTTCAAAAGCTAGGGCGTGAGCTCACCAAGCTGGTGAAGAAGCCGGCGCCGGAGAGTGTCCACAAGTTCCGCACCAACAGCCGTCGCGTCGAAGCCTTGTTAAGCGAAGTCGTCGTCGAGTCCCGCCGCAACGACGAAAAATTGCTGCGTCTCTTGGCACGCCTGCGCAAGAAGGCCGGGCGCGTCCGCGATCTCGATGTGCAGATCGCCTCCCTGCGCAGTCTGAAAATCCCCGGAGGCAACAGCCACAAGTCGCAGTTCATGGGCGCGCTGGTTGAGGAGCGTGCCCAGCGGGAAAAGAAACTGGCCCGCGCCTTTGACCGCAAGACCGCCGACGAAATCCGCCGACGCTTGAAGCGCGCCTCCACCCGCATGGCGATTCCTGCCGATACCGAACCCCTTACCCTAACCCTGGCCAAACTCGCCCAACTCGGACGCGACTACGTTCCCCTTACCGAAAAGACACTGCATCAATACCGCATCATCGGCAAGCGCGCCCGTTACATCGCCGAACTCAGCGATAGCGAACCCGAGGCCAAGCGAGTGGTCGACCGCCTCAAGCACATGCAGGACGTCATCGGCGACTGGCACGACTGGCTCAAACTCACTCAGAAGGCCGAGGATCTTATCGGCGACGTTCGCGATTCCGCCCTGGTGGCCATGCTGCGCAACATAACCCAGGCCAAGTTCCGCCAAAGTCTCGACGCCGTCGCCGAAATCCGCTCCGAACTCGCCGGCAAGATCCTGCGCCCAACTTCACAGGCTCGTAAACCCGCCCGCGAAGATGCCGCGCGCAGCGCGGCTGTCGCCTAGACCACCCACTCTGTCATCCTGAGCGCAGGGAGCGCTTCGCAACGCGAAGCACTCCCGCAGTCGAAGGACCCCTACGACGCTTAGGCTCTGCACAACCGCATCCAGGGATTCTCTCGGGGGTGCGCGGGGTTAACATCCCCGATTGGCTTCACAGCAGCCGAACGTAACTTACTCCACGATGCGCGTTGTTTCGGAACCATTCGACTGCCATACAATTGAGGTATGCCCCGACAAGCGCAGCCCGAGAAGCCTCACCCACCTCGAAGTGTGAAAGAAGTGCTTCTCGGACCCGGTCCACGTTTTGAGATTCCGGTTCCCCCGCGTGGTCGCCTTCGCCGCCGACCTCCAATCAAGTTCAAGTAGTTTTGGGGGCACCTACCCTCGACGCTTGTTTTCGACAAAGCCGCTCTTCTATCTTCTTCTTTCCCTCCACCTCGCGGTAAACTATTCCCCTCGCCATGCCCACGCTCGCCGCGGTCGATATCGGATCGAACTCCGTCCGCCTCAAGATCTCGCGCCTCGCCCGCCACCGTCTTACCGAAATTCACGAAGATCGCGAAGTCACCCGCCTCGGCGAGTCTGTTTTCCGCAGCGGCTTTCTTTCTCCCGACGCCATCGCCAGCACCGTAAAAGTGCTGCGCCGCTTTCATCGCACCGTGCAGAACGTAGGCGCCGACTCGGTCCGAGTCGTCGCCACCAGCGCGCTGCGCGACGCCCGCAATTCGCAAGCCTTCCTCGAGTGGGTACGCTCCGCCACCGGGTGGAAAGTAGAAATCATCTCCGGCCTCGAAGAAGCTCGTCTCATCCATCTCGGCCTCGTATCCAGTCTGCGCGTGAATGTGTCATCCATGCTGATGGTGGACCTCGGCGGCGGAAGCTGCGAGCTGACCCTCTCCGGCGCCGGTCACATTCGCAGTACGATCAGCCTGCCGCTGGGCGCGGTGCGGCTGACCAATGAGTTCCTTCAGCACGATCCTCCGCGTAAACCCGAGATTCGCCAGATGCGCAGCTTCATCACTCGCGAGATTGAGCGCACCGCTGACCGCATCCGCCGCGCTCGCCCCAAAGTGGTGATCGCGACTTCTGGCACCGCCGAATCCCTCGGTGCCGTTTGCCATGGTCTTTACAAGACTCGAGGCTCACGTACCGCCGCCGTATCGCGCGCGCAGATGAAGCGCATCGCGAAGCTGCTCACCCGTCTTCCGTTACAGGCACGCCGCGAACTTTCCGGAGTCGGGCCGCGTCGCGCCGAAATCATCGTGGCCGGAGCAGCCGTCTACAGCGGGCTGCTGGATCGCTGTCAGCTACCCGGCTTTCGCGCGTCCCCACTGGGTCTGCGCGACGGTCTATTGGCCCAGATGGCCGCCGAATACGACCACAGCACCCGCTCCGGCAGACAGATTGAATCGGAACGTTGGGATTCGATTCGCGCCGCCGTCGCGCACTATCGCGTCGACATGGACCACGCCCTGCAAGTGCGCGGCTCCGCCATGCTTCTCTTTGCCACCCTCAAGTCGGTTCACGGACTCCCGCCCGAATACGCCGAATGGCTTTCCGCCGCCGCCATGCTCTACGAAGTCGGCGACTACGTAAACCGCAACGGGCGCCATCGCCACACCTACTACATTATTTCTCACTCCGAAATCCTCGGCTACACTCCCGAGCAGCGCAGGATCATCGCTGCCATCGCCCGCTATCTGGGAAAATCCCGGCCCGCGCCCGACGATGGTGCCATCAAGATCCTGCCCAACGTCGATCGCGATTGCATTCCTCGTGCATCGGCGCTGTTGCGCCTGGCCCGTGCTCTCAATCTCAGCCGCAGTCACGCCCTTCGCACCGTCCGGGTTCGGGCGCAGGACGGCGAAGTCCGGCTCGCACTAGTGACCAAACCACGCAGCACCGTAGACCTGGAATTGTGGGCGGTAGAGAAAGAAAAGAACTACTTTCGGGAAGTCTTCGGTCGCGAGCTCTCAGTGGCTGCGGCGTAAATCCCGCGCAACACTCTGGGAGTAAGGCACCACTGCAGGACCGCGGCATTGCGCCCCATCTCCACTTTGGCTACGGCTCCTTTTTTCAGTTCCATGCCTGCCTCGCAGCCGTTCTCGCAAATGACCCGCCCCAGAAATTCGCTCAGATTGGGGTTGTGCCCGACTACCATGATGGATTCCTGCTTCGCGTATTTCTCCAGCAGACGTCGGAAATCCGCATACGTCGCTCCCGGGCGGAGCGCGTCCTCCAGTTGCAGCTTGCCTTCATAACTCAGTTCATTTCCCACCAATGACGCCGTCTGCGTCGAGCGCTTCAGCGGACTGGAGATCATGGTGTCCACCTGCACATCCAAGGCCGCCAGCACCCGGCCCACGAGGCTGCACTGTTCGATCCCTTCTTTATCCAGGGCGCGCTTCTCGTCGCGCTTGAGATTGCTCATGCTCACTCCGGCATTGGCATGACGCAGGAAGTAGATGATCATTTCTGGTTAGCGTTCCTTTCCCGCCAGCGTTCTTCTGCCCTTGGGCACGGGTGCGGCGGGGATGGCATCGAGCGCCTGTTTTCCTTCCGCCAAACGCAGGAAGAATTCCTGGGCGCTGAAAGCAGTCGAAGCCACCGGCGCTTTCCGCTTCCCCTGCGCCTGCCAGGTCCGGACGTAAGACCCGTCCTTCTGCAGAATACGCGACTTCACATTGTCCGCCAGATACGCCTCCAGAATCTCCTGGTGGATCCGCTCCCGCAGCAGTTCGTCTTTCACCGGAAAGATCACTTCTACGCGCTCGTAAAGATTGCGCGGCATCCAGTCCGCGCTGCCCACATAAGTCTCTTCCTGCCCTCCGTTGGCAAAGTAATAAATGCGGCTGTGCTCCAGAAAACGTCCCACGACGCTGCGCACTCGAATGTGATCGCTCACCCCGCGCACCCCCGGACGCAGCGCGCAAGTCCCCCGCACGATCAAATCAATCTTCACTCCCGCCTGGGATGCTTGATAAAGCGCCATGATGATGTTCTTGTCCAGTAGAGCATTCATCTTCGCGATGATGCGCGCCGGCCGGCCATGTCGTGCATGCTCGGCTTCGCGTGCAATCAGCGCCAGGCTGTGCTCGGCGAGATTCAGCGGCGCCACCAGTAGCGGATCGTAGTTGGGATGTTCCGCGTAGGCCGTCAGGAAGCTGAACACGTCGTGTACCGCCGCGGTGATCTGGGGATCCGCCGTCAACAGACTCAAGTCGGTGTAGATCCGCGCCGTAGTCGTGTTGTAGTTTCCCGAACCCAGATGCGCATAGCGCCGCATCACCCCATCCGGATCGTGGCGCACCAGCAACGACAATTTGCAATGCGTCTTCAGGCCCACCAGGCCGTGAAACACCTGCACGCCAGCGTCTTCCAGGTCCCTCGCCCAGCGGATGTTCGACGCCTCGTCGAAGCGCGCCTTCAGTTCGACTACTGCCGTCACTTCCTTCTTCGCCGCCGCCGCCATCAAGGACGGCACAATCAGGGAATGCTCACTGGTGCGGTAAAGCGTCTGCTTGATGGAAAGTACCAGCGGGTCCTCAGCCGCCGCCTCGATAAACGACACCACCGCGTCGTAGGAATCAAAAGGATGGTGCAGCAACACATCGTGCCGGCGCAGCTCCTCGAACAGGTCCTGCGACTTGGCTGTCAGCCGCAGTTCACGGGGATTGAATGGTTTGAACTTCAGCTCGGGATGTTCCGTCTGCTCGTAAATGTTGAACAGCCGTGACAAGTTTACCGGCCCGTTCACCGGGAAAACCTGCCACGGCTCCAGTTCGAAGTTGGTGCGCAGACGCTCAATGATCTCCGGATCGGCGTCCGACTCAATCTCCAGCCGCACCGCGTCGCCCTTGCGCCGGTTGTGCAACTCGGTGCGTACCGACTCCAACAGATTGCGGGATTCTTCCTCCGCCAGATAAAGATTGCTGTTGCGCGTGACCCGGAACGCCGCCGCTGACACGATGTCGTAGCCGTGGTACATGCGCGAGGCATGGTGCGCCACCAGGTCTGCCAGGAAAATGAAATCCACCGTGCCTTCCGATGGCAGCCGCACCAGCCGCGGCAGCGCCCGCGGCACCGTGACCACGCCGGTGTACGTCATCGACGCCCGGCGCCGGCGCCGCAGTAGGAACGCCACACACAGCGCCTTATTGATTACTCGGGGAAATGGATGCGCCGGATCCACCGTCACTGGCGTTAACAACAGGTCCAGTTCGCGCTCGCAATACTGGTCAACGAACTCTCGCGCCCGGGTGTCCAGTTCATGCAGGCCCAGGACTCGAATTCCGTTTTCCGTCAACACCGGACGCAACTGCTCATTCCAGCAGCGGTACTGATCGTCCACCAGTTCGTGAGTCTCCCGCGAAACTACCTCGCGTTCCTCAAGGAGCGTAAGCCCGTCCGGCCCGGCTTCGGTGTAGCCGTCTTCGATCTGCTGCACCAGTCCCGCCACTCGCACTTCGAAGAATTCATCCAGATTGCTGGCAGTGATGGCGAGAAATTTCAGTCGTTCCAGAGCGGGGTTGCCCGCATCTTCGGCTTCCTCCAGGACCCGGCGATTGAATGCCAGCCAGGAAGCTTCCCGGTTTATGTAATTGGTCGAATTGTCGAGCGCGGGACGAGCCATATTCCAGGCGAATCAATCAGGACTTCGTGCGGCCGATCTCTACTTACTTGCCGGTGCAGCCGCGGAACCGCTCGGCACTGGTCTCATCACCGGGCGTTTGGTGAAGGCAAAACTCATCTCTGTCCCGCCCGGCCGCTTCAGCACCAGGTGGCGCCCGTCGATTCTGGCCTGGACCGCTGACCCTGCATGCCAATCCCCGGGCAAGGTATCGCTGGAATGCATCGGCGTGTAGCGCCCAAAATATACCGTATCTTTGACTTGGACGGATAGTTCGTAATACGCATCATCCCGCGTGATTGGAGTGTCCACCTGGTAGTACAAGACCCGCGTGGTGGTTTTCTCCTGCACATCCATGATGGTGCCTTCCACGTACTGTTTCCGCGCCGCTGCCCCCAGCAATACGACCATCATCAGAATCAAGCATGTGGCCTTCCGTAGTCGCATCCAGTACCCATTCTACCGCCTAACAAAAATGAACGCCAACCATTCGGCTGGCGCTCATTTCGTACTCTTTTTTGAAAACCAGCCTTACGGCAGGTAGTAACGGAACGAAGTCATAATCATGTTCTCCGTCGCGTTCGGATTCCCACCGGTACCCGCCCAAATGTTGCGATCGATGTACGAGTACTGCGGCCCCCACTGCAGAGTGCCTTTCGGTCCTTTGTAGAAGCGATACCAGAACCCAATCGTTCCCTCCATGATGACCCGGGTATCGCCGTTACAATTCTTCAACCCGCCTGGGTTATACCCGCCCGTGAGCGGAGTTCCTAACGACCCCGGCGTAGGAATACTGCTGGTTCCGGGGTTCCCTCCGGGGGTTGTAGGCGGCGTACTTACGGTGGTTGAGGTTCCCGCCGGCACGGTTTCCGAGTCGCAACCTGAATTGTTGAACAAGGTTGACCCGTAGCCTACCGGCTTTCCAGCGGAGTTGAGATACATGACTCTGTCTTCGTACTCCGCGCCATAGTTGAGGTACACGTCCAATTTCTTCTCGTGATATTCCAGCGTGCCCAGAGCTTGATAATTCGTGATCGGCGTCAGCAGCCCGGCGGGGTTCGCAACCACGTCTGCCAGCTGAGACGTACCGTAGCGGCCCGTCCCTGAGCCGCCCATGAAGTGGAGTCCAACATCGTACTTCTTGGCGATGGTCCACCGCGCATTGGCTCCTGCGCCGCCGCCAACGGCATTGTTGTTGAAGGCCCCTACAACCGAGGGCTTGGCCAGCGTTGCTCCAGGATAAATGCGGTCGCGGAAATCCGAGATCACTCCAAACACTTCATAGTGTCCGAAACCTGGCTCAAACACAATCTTTCCGATGAAATCAGGACTCGCGTTGTATGAGTAGTTGGTCGTGCCGTTGTAGAGCCCGCCACCGGCGCCCTGTTGACCGATCAGGAAGTTATTGCTGGCCCCGTGCCCACCGAGGATGATCTGTGCATCTTCGATTGAGCCGCCCACCCAGAGCTTATCCGTGAGCTTCTTGGTCACGCGGAACCCGTACTGCCGGGCCCAACTGAAACCAACGTTATAATTGGGATCAATCGTCATGGGCAGCGCTTCGCTGCGGTTGTCCATGCCTTTCCGGGTCTCAGTCACCAGGCTCCACATCTGGCCTCCCGTGAAAGTCCAGCCGCTGTTCAATGCGGCCTGACCCCACGCTTGCCGCTGACGCAACGTATAGCTATTGCTCTGGTTGTTATTCGAGGTGACGCCGGCGGAGAGGAAATCCGCCTCCACATAGCCCCGCATGGTGAAATTGCTCAAGGCTCCTTCCGCCAGGAACCCGATCCGCGATTGCCGGCCTGAGCCGAAGAACTCGCTCATATGGCTCTGTGCCGCTCCGTTGAACGGAATCGCGTTGAACTGGGTATTGATGTCCCCCCCGGTGGCATGCGAGCGCCACACTGTTTCTGCCGCCAGGAACCCGACCGGCGTAATGTTGATCCCCTTGTAGTGCAGGGCGACCGGACTCTCCAGGCTTGACTGAATGTTCTTCTGGGTCTCCTGCAGACTCAAGGCCGCGTTGGTGGCGTTTTGTTTCATGTCCGACACGTCAGTTTTCAAGTCGGCCACAGCTTGCTGCTGTTGGCCGGCTTGTTGGGCCGCCTGGTCCGCCTTGGCCTGGGCCGAGGCCGCTGCCGCTTGCGCATCCTGCATCTGCTGCTGCGCCTGCTGCAAGGCTGCATCCCGCCTTTGCATTTCAGTCTTCAGTTCACGAATCTGCTGTTGCTGCGAGGCCAGGGCATCTTTCAGCGCCTGCACATCAGCTGCCGAAACTGTTCCTGCCGCCGCCTTGGTTGTGGTTTTCTTCTTCGCCGGGGCAGTCTGCGCCAGCGAGCTTGCTGCCATAAGCAGAACTACGCACCACCTGAGAACGCACTTCATCTTCTCTCCTTTGCCTCGAGACGGAGGCGACCCTGCATTACACGGATTTGACTCTGACTATCGGACCTGCTTGATCTCCGCCTTCACCTTCGTCGCCACCGATTCCGGCAACGGCGCATACGCCAGTTCTGCCGTCATCTTCTGCCCGTCGTCCACCATCCAGGTCAGAAAATCCGCCAGGATTTTCCCCTTGCTGGCGTCTTTCGACTGAGCTGGTATCAGCAGCCAAGTGAAGCTGGAAATCGGATACGCGTCCTTTCCGGGCGCATTGGTGATCGAAACCCGGAAGTCCGCCGGCATGCTCTTGACCGAGGCCGCCGCTGCGGTCACGCTTTCCAGGCTGGCCTTAACGAAGGCTCCTGCCGCGTTCTTGACGATGCCATAGGAAATCTTGTTGGAGATGGCATAGATCAGTTCTATGTAGCCAATGGAACCTTGCATCTGCCGGATCATGCCGGCAACTCCTTCGTTGCCCTTGCCGCCCAGACCGACCGGCCATTTCACCGACGTCCCTTTACCCACCTGGCTTTGCCAATCCGGACTCACCTTCGACAGGTAGTCCGTCCAAATGTAGGTGGTGCCACTCCCGTCGGAGCGATGGATCACAATGATAGGTTGGTTGGGCAGATTCACACCTGGGTTCGCGGCCGCGATAGCCGGATCGTTCCAGGAAGCAATCTTGCCTAGGAAAATGCCCGCGAGAACCTCCGGCGTAAATTTCAATTCCGCAGTCACTCCCGGAATGTTATAGGCCGGGACATTCGCTCCTAGCACTGTGGGAACATGCAGGATCTTGGTCTTGGCCTGCGACAGTTGCTCGTCACTCATGGGGCCGTCACTGGCGCCGAAGTCAACCGTCCCCGCCAGCACCTGGCGAATGCCTCCACCGCTGCCGATCGATTGATAGTTGATCTGAATATCCGGGTGGGCCTTGTGATACTCACTGAACCACTTCGAATACATCGGATAAGGGAACGTTGCGCCCGCCCCATTGATCGTAGTCTGCGCACCAGCCGGTACTGCCAGAGCCAGACACAAAAGCGCAATTCGTCGTATCACGCGGCGATTCCTCCAAGGGATTTTCTTAGTACCCTAGGTTTTACGGCGGGAATGTTACAGGATGGTTACAATTCGATGAATTTCTCATAAATCACCCCCTGCGCGGATTCTCGATTTGATCCGCATCACTCCAGGGCGTTGGTCATTCTAATCGGGGAAAATCAGCGGCGGTATCAGGGTTTAGCGCAGCAGCCCTGCGCATCCAGTCGGCTGATCTGGCGGGCAAATATGGGATTCTGTGGAAAATCATTCTGCAAGGCCACCAGAAGTTGGCGCGCCCGCGGCTTGTCTTTCTCCCGCACATACGCAATCGCCAGCAAAATCCGCGCGAATGGCGCCAGATATTGTCCGCGGTCCGCGGTGACCTGCAACTCTCGAATCCCGGCTTCCTTGTCTCCCGAGACTCCTCCCAGACGCACCAGCCAGCGCACCGGTGCCGACATACTGCCTACAATGTACTGGCTCACGCCCGTCGCCAGATGCGCGTCATAGCAGCCTGGGTCCACCACCAGCAACTGCTGCGCCCACGCCGTCGCCTGCTTGGTGAAATGCAGCGACGCCAAATTGCGCTTCTCGATCAATCCCGCATAGTCTGCCCGCAAGCCCGAAGCCATCGTCAGCGCGAACAACGCATCGCGATTCTTCGCGTCCTTGGCCAGCCGTACCTGGGCGCTGCTCTCGGCTCGATCCAGCGCGGTGTTGAAGCGCACTCGCAACCCCGGATCCGGAGTGAATTGCTGGCGGGCTTGAAATGCCTTGTCATCCTGATAGAACTGCGATTCCAGCACTCCCAATCGGTTGAACTCCGAAAACAACAATGCCGCCGCTTCACACACCGGTCCCAGCGGATTGTCCGGGTTTTGCTGCTGCCACGAAGCAAACGCCTGGTGCGCATGTTCGAAGTCCAGGTCGTAGAGGAAGCGAAAGCCGCTGTCCAGCGTGACCACATCGGCTGGAGGCTCCGCGGCCATCACGGCCCCGCACCAGCCAACCAGTAGTCCCGCCAGCAGTATCACTCTCCGCATTCGCATCCCCATAAACAGTTTTGATGCCTCACCTTACCCCTCCACCCACCGATTTTGCAAAAGTATTGTCAAAATCGACCTCGGTGTAAATGCACGATTCTGCCCTCCGCGCACTCGGCACCCTCAGCGATTGAGAATTTTACCTTCCTCTGTGCCCTCAGTGGTAAAGGCTTTAGCATTTGCCTCTCCGACGGTTTGACCTCTCGGCAACCCTTTGTTAGCGTGGTAAGTTCCTTCTTCCTAATAGCTCTGTGCGTATTCGCAAGCAGAAAAGAGAGTCCCATGTCCCTCAAATTCCGCGGCGTTGACTTCATCGGCTTCGACGCTCTCCTCACCGACGACGAACTCCTGGTCCGCGACACCTCCCGCAAATTCATTGAAGACAACCTGATTCCGATCATCGAGGAGTGCAACCGCGCTGGCCGCTTCCCCCGCGAACTCGTCAAACCGATGGCCGATCTGGGCTTCTTCGGAGCCAGCCTCAAAGGCTACGGCTGCGCCGGGATGTCGAACGTCGAATACGGCCTGGTCATGCAGGAAATGGAGCGCGGCGACTCCGGCGTCCGCTCCTTCGTAAGCGTGCAGTCCGCCCTGGTCATGTATCCAATCTACGCCTTCGGCAGCGACGAGCAAAAACAAACCTGGCTCCCCGCCCTGCAAAGCGGCGAAAAGCTAGGCTGCTTCGGCCTCACCGAACCCGACTTCGGCTCCAACCCCGGAGGCATGCGCACCCGCGCCCGTAAAGTCGGAAAAGAATATGTCCTCAACGGCGAAAAAATGTGGATCACCTCCGGCTCCATTGCCAACGTAGCCGTAATCTGGGCCAAGGTAGAAGACGAAGACAACAAAATCCGCGGCTTCTTAGTAGAAACCGATCGCCCCGGATTCAAAGCCGAAGACATCCACGGCAAATGGTCGCTGCGTGCGTCAGTAACTTCAGGCTTGTCCATGCAAGACGTCCACATCCCCGAGTCCAATCTGCTCCCGAAGAGTGGCGGCCTCAAGTCTCCGCTCATGTGCTTGAATCAAGCCCGCTACGGAATCGCCTGGGGAGCTCTAGGCGCAGCCATGTCCTGCTACGATTGCGCGCTTCAATACTCAATCTTGCGCAAACAGTTCCACGACAAACCCATTGCTTCTCATCAACTTGTACAGGAAAAGCTCACCTGGATGATTAACGAGATAACCAAAGCACAGCTCCTCGTCCTTCAGGTGGGAAGACTCAAAGATAAAGACAAAGCCGGCGCTCAGCACATCTCCATGGCCAAGCGAAACAACGTCTGGATGGCCCTAGAATGTGCCCGCAAGTCCCGCGACATTCTCGGCGCCAACGGCGTAGCCGACGAATACCCCCTCATGCGCCACATGATGAACCTGGAATCCGTGAAGACCTACGAAGGCACCCACGACATCCACACACTGATCATCGGCCAAAGCGTCACGGGGATAGACGCATTCTGAATTGTGTTTAATCCGCGTTAATCTGCGGCGTGACTTGGGCCGGGCAAGCCGCAGCCACCTTCCTGGGATTGGCCCAATCCGCAAACCTGGAGTATGCTAACGGGTCGTTAGCGTTATGTTTCGCCTGCGTACTGTCGTTGCCGCTGCATCCGTCATCCTGATTCCCTTATTGTGCCAGGGCAAAGAGCAAAGCTGGGTGGAGGTTCGCAGCCCGAATTTCATTGTCGTTAGTAACGCCGGGGAGAAACAAGCCCGCAAGAGCGCGGTTCAGATGGAAGAGATTCGCTCCGTATTCCGTCAATCTCTCAAAGTAGCAAGCAGCCATCCCAGCCCTGTGATCACAGTCCTCGCAGTCAAGGACGAGAACTCCATGCGCGAGTTGCTTCCAGAATATTGGGTGAAGGGGCACTCACACCCATCCGGCATTTTTGGCGGCTACATGAATCAATTCTGTGCTGCGGTGCAACTCGATGCTCCCGGCGCCAGCCCTTACGCGACTTTTTATCACGAGTATTACCATACGATTACGGTGCCCTATTTTCCGGGAATGCCGGTTTGGCTGGCCGAGGGCCTGGCTGAGTTTTACGGTCATACCGAAATCGACGAACATTCGGTCGGCATGGGGCAAGCCGACCCCGGCCTGCTCCAGGAATTGCGTACCAACGCTCTCATTCCGCTGAACGTGCTTTTTCAGGTCGATCACAATTCCCCCTACTACAACGAAACCAATAAGACATCCATCTTCTACGCCGAATCGTGGGCACTCACGCATTACCTCATGATCGGTGACCGTGGCGTCCACCGCCCACTATTTACGGCTTACCTTGATGCTTTGAACCGCACCACAAACCAGGAAGAGGCCGCTGCTACGGCCTTTGGTGATCTCAAGAAGCTGCAATCCGATTTGCAGTCCTATATCGCAAGAGCGTCGTTTCTGTACATGAAGATTCCCATGAGCACGACCGTTCCGGACGATCAATTGAAGATCCGCCAACTCTCCGCCGCCGAGGAAGAGGCTTACCGCGGGGAATTTGCTGTCGTGCGCGGTCGGTCGGACGATGCCATTCCGATCCTGCAAGAAGCGCTGCGCCTCGATTCAAACCTGGCGCTGGCCCATGAATTTCTGGGCATGGCTCAATTTGTGCACGGCCAGCGCGACATGGCCCTGGAATCAGTCTCACAAGCCATCACTCTCGATTCCAAGAACTATTTCACTCACTATTTGCGTGCTTACCTGACCGCGAGCGTCAACAAGACTCCCAGCGGGGAACAGGTTGAGGATGACCTTCGTCAATCGATTGCGCTGAAACCCGACTTCGCACCGCCGTATAGCTTTCTGGCCGTGTATCTCACCATGCGGGGGCAGAACCTCGAGGAGACCTTGAGGCTAGCGCAGAAGGCCGTGTCGCTCGAACCCGGCGACTCGAATGCACAGCTTTCTCTCGCGCAGGTTTATGGGCGCATGGAGAAATATGACGACGCCAACACCGCCGTAGCCCGCGCGATTTCCTGGGCGCGAGATCCCGCTGCCAAGGCCAACGCAGAAGGCTACAAATCATATCTCGAACGGAAACATGAATATGAGAGCCACTCTTCCGCAGAAGTTCCCACGCTGAAAGCCAGGAGCCAGGCGAGTCCGGCGAACGATCCTAAATCTGACGACACCATGATGATCCGATCGGCGCGCATAGAAATGGAGTTTTCAACGATTGGCGGATATCCGATCGATTTGAAACCTTATATGCAGAGCCTGGCTGAAGCACTGCGCCATAAACTGAGTTCGAGGGTTGATCTTACGGTGGGAAAAGAACTTGTAATCACACTGGAATTCGCAGTGATGAACGATGGCATGGTCAGCGGTCTAAAAGTAGCCTCAAGCTCAGGAAATGCAAAAGTCGACCAGACAACGCAGGACGGGTTGAATGCCGCCACTCCACTTCCTATCCCGCCCAAAGAATTGAAAGGCCGTCCCGTACGTTTTCGCCTGGAAGTCTCCTACATCCCCAATTCTGCAGACAACGATTAGTCTCTAAACCGGCCCCGCCGCACCCGTAATTACCAATTCATCCACTGAACCGTCTTCCGGCAATCGCAGCGCGTTGACCACTGCACTCGCTACGGTCCGGGGCGACATCATTCGTCTCCGCGGGGCGCCCGGCCAAAACGAATCCCAGATGTCGGTATCGACGGCTCCCAACATCAGCGCAATCACCCTGATTCCCTTCGGCCGCAGTTCCTCACGCAAAGTCTTGGTCAATCCCAGCGCCCCGTGCTTCGCGGCCACGTACCCGGCCATATTAGGAAACGCCGTCTTCGCCGCAATCGAAAGATTGTTCACGATCGTCCCACCGCGCTTCATCAGCGGCAGAGCCGCCCTGGTCACTAGGAACGTCCCGGTCAGATTGGTATCGATCACCTGCCGCCAGGCCTCTAACGGCAGTTTTGCGACCGGAAGGCTCTCGTGCGCCACACCGGCATTATTGATCACGACGTCCAGCCGCTGAAACTTCTTCCTGGCTGCCGCCACCATGGCCGCAACTGCATCCTCGTCCCGCACATCGCACACGACCGGCATCACCTGAACCTTGTATTTAGCCAGTTGCGTCGCGGATTTCTTCAAAGTGGAAAGCGTCCGGCCAGTGATGACCACATCGCATCCCTCTGCCGCCAGCGCATGTGCAATGGCCAGCCCGATCCCTTGGCCGCCGCCCGTAATCAGCGCAACCTTCCCTCGCAAATGATGTTTATTTTCCAAGCTTTGAAAGGCCGCGGCTTCAAGCCGCGCCGTCTAGGCTTCTTGAGAGATCTAGAGCACCCCCGAAGGCCTTTACCCGTGGAAGGTTTCAACGCGCTGAACGCTTTCGCGCACGGCCGGCCATTCATGCCTCAAAGCCCAAGCTTTGGCCCCTGAGGCGCTACACCCCATTCGTCTTGTTATGAATCAACGACAAGAACTCCGTCCGCGTTTCCTGCTCGTCGCGGAAGCACCCCAGCATCGACGACGTCACCGCCGCCGAATGTTGCTTCTCCACTCCGCGCATCATCATGCACAAATGCCGCGCCTCGATCACTACTCCCACTCCCTGCGGATCAATCGCCTTCTGGATCGTCTCCGCAATCTGCGTCGTCAACCGCTCCTGAATCTGCAGCCGCCGCGAGAAAATATCCACCAGCCGCGGAATCTTACTCAGCCCAATCACTTTCCCATTCGGAATGTAGGCCACATGCACTTTCCCGAAAAACGGCAGCATGTGATGCTCGCACAGGCTGAACATCTCCACGTCCTTCACGATCACCATCTGGTCATACGTGACCGTAAACAAAGCTTTCTTGAGCATCGCCTCCGGATCTTCTTTATACCCCTTCATCAAATGCTCGTACGCCCGATGCACCCGCTCCGGCGTGCGCGTCAACCCTTCGCGCGCGGGATCTTCCCCCAGCCGCACAATCATCTCCCGCACCAACTCCTCAAAACTGGCGCTGGTGATCGTCGGACTCTCAACTGAACTCTTCACTAATTCTCCTCTGTGAACCCCTGTGCCCTCTGTGGTTAAAGCTTTTGCTTTTCTCCCGCATACTCAAACGAATTCATTAAAGTCTCTTCAAATCTCACTCTTTCCAGATGAGCCAGCCTGAACCCACGCTGCAAAATATCGTAAACCGCAATCGACAGATTCTCCGTGGTCGGCACCGTTTCCGCGAATTCCGGCAAGGTATTCAGGTTCTGCACATCAAACCGCTCCAGGATCTCCCGCTCCACAAACCCATCCAGATCCACCAGATTGCACACCATCCCATTCTCATCCACCTGCCCGCTCACGGTGACTTCAAGAGTGTAGTTGTGTCCGTGTCCGAAAGGGTTGTTGCACTTGCCATAGGTAGCGGCATTTTCCGCGTCCGACATGGCATCGCTATGCAACCGGTGCGAAGCCGAGAACTTGTATCGCCGCGTCAAATGCGCCTTCATGCTTCCCCATAGAAATCCACAAACAGGTCGGCCGTTTCATACACTCGCACCCGATGCAACTGCGCCTCCTTCAACTTCGGAGCCAGCCGCTGCCAGATCGCAATCGCCAAATTCTCCGTGGTCGGAATCCGCGAAGAAAACTCCGGCACCTCCTTATTAAGGAAGCGGTGATCCATCGCCTCCAGCACTTCACGATTCATGGTGTCTTTCAACTGCTTAAGGTCAATCACAAATCCCGACCGCGGATCGACCGCACCCTTCACCGTAACCTCCAGAGTGTAGTTGTGGCCATGCCCATTGGGGTTATTGCACTTCCCGAACAGCCGCCGGTTCTCCTCCGCACTCAACGCCGGATTGTGATAATAGTGCGACGCCGCGAATTCAGCCTTGCGAGTTAGATAAACCACAATTTCCCCTTAAAGTTGATCCCCGCGCGAAGCGTGGATCGGTATTCGCTCCCCTGTGATCCTCTGTGCCCCCTGTGGTTAAAAGCTCCCGCTTCTCCCACAGCCCGACAAGCTACTCCCGAACACCGCCCAGCGCCCTTGTCCTATTGCTTGAGATTGTCTCCCGCTCTGCCCCATATTCGCGTCCCTTCCAACTAACTTTGCCCTCGCGATGAGCAACTTTCGACCGCAACAGCAAATACGAGAACATCGGCAACCCAACCACCGCCAAAGCATTCGAAATCCACGAAAAATGAGCCCTAAGAATCCGCCGAAGGAACAGCCCATACAAGATCACGCACACCAGCCCCACTGCAATCGTCGCCCCAACTCGATCCCTGGCGCCCAATCTAGCCGCCACCACCCCACTCCCTACAATCAACCCAAACTCCAGCAACCGCACCACCGCCAATCTCAAAGGCGAAGGAAACAGCAGCGCCAGATTCTTAGTCCAACCCTCCCGCAGTTGCGCAAAGCTCCGATACATCCGCGTCCGCACCGCATCTCCACCAAAGCGAAAGAAAATCTTCCGCCCCGACCGCTTCACCGCCCGCGCCAACGCCACATCCTCCAACAAATCCCCCGCAATCGCCGCATGACCACCCACCGCGTCATACGGCTCGCGGGATATCAGCAAATACTGCCCATTCGCCGCCGCCACCGCCGACCCCGGATCGTTCACCTCCGCCGGCCGATATCTCCCCGCCAGTTCGGCAAATATCACCGGCATCACCGCCCGCTCCCAAAAGCCATGCACCTCTTGCTCCGGAGAGTACGAAAGCAATGCCGCTCCCTGCGCTCGCGCCTCCGCCAGCACCCTCGCCAGCGACCCCGGACGATGCACCGTGTCCGCATCCGTAAACAACAACCATTCGCCTTTCGCCTGCCGCACGCCCGCCGTCAACGCGTTATTCTTCCCACTCCATCCCGCCGGCAACGGCCCCGCATCCAGCACCTGCACGCCCGCAAAACCCTCAGCAATCTCTCGCGTCCGGTCAGTCGACGCGTCGTCCACGACAACAACCTCAAAACCAACACCAGCCTGCTCCACCAAAGACCGCAGACACGCTCCCAGGCACGCTTCTTCATTCCGCGCCGGCACAATTACCGACACTGCTGGCACCGACAGCACCGCCCATCCCGCCACTGCATCAGACGCCGTCATCCGCCGAATTCGTTATTATATCTGTGTGCGTCGCATCCCCGTTTTTCTCGCCCTCGCGCTCCTGTTCACCGGCTGTTACGGTGGATCCCGTCCGCCTCACATCGGAACCCCCGCTCCCGAATTCGCCGTGCAAGACGCCGACCGCAAAGTTGATCTTCGCGACTTCCAGGGCAAGATTCTGGTTTTGAATTTCTGGGCCACCTGGTGTGCGCCCTGTGTTGAGGAAATGCCTTCACTCGTCGACCTACAGCGCCGCCTGGGTTCCAAAGGCATCACCGTCGTGGGCGTCAGCATCGACGCGGACGGCGGAGCCTATCACCACTTTCTGACTGATTACAAAATCGACTTTCTCACCGTGCGCGATCCCGACCGCAAAAGCAGCGATCTCTACGGCACCTTCAAATATCCCGAAACCTACATCATCGATCGCAAAGGGATCGTCCGCCGCAAATTCATCGGCGCCGTGGACTGGAGCCAGCCCGAAATCGTCGACTTCCTTACCAAACTATAAGACGCGAAGACTCACCCGAAATGACATGCCATCTCCTTCTCGACTCATCCGTGGCTGTTTTCAGGCAGGGAACTCCATCGCCTTGCCGGAGAGCAACCCGGAACCGGGCCGCCCTCCGCTATTCACCGTCGCTCAGTTCAGCACCTCTTACTGTGCTGAACTGGCCTTCTGATCCTTAACCTGCACATCATTGACTACCTGCTTCACGTTAGGTACGTTCGTGGCCACGGTTGCGGCATTGTCTCGCTTCGACTGCGAGTTCACTTCCCCACTCAGTGTGACTACGCCGCTCTTCACGTCGTACCTGACGTTTTCGTGCATTTTGTTCTGGATCAGCGCCGCATCCAGATTTTCCTCGATCCCCTTGTCCAAATCGGAATTCACCGCTTTGGCGTCTGTTTCCACACCCACCGGAACCACGGCAATTTCATTCGCCACAACTTGCGTGCCCGCCAGGGGTTTCGCCAGCGATTCGGCTTGTGCCTTGTCGTTCTCAGTGGCAACGGTGCCGCCAAGCGTCACTACCCCCTTGTCACGATCCTGACGGACAGAAACGTTTTTGAGGCCGGCTTGATCGAGCGAAGTACGGATGCTGTCAGAAACCTCGGGCGACTTCGCGGAAGCTCCTGAGCATCCCAACGTGGCCCCAATGGCCAGCAACGCGAGCAACGCGAAAAACAACTTGACTGTTTTCATGTTTTTTCCTTTGATTGGATCTGGATTGAATCCGGGAGAATCAGAAACCTCCACCTGCGGAAACGACCTTTAGATTCGCTCATACGCTTGCATAGTTCTGTGCAGAACCGCTCACTACGCGAGCCAGCACGCCACTGTGGACAACCTCGATGACCGTCTCATGCACTTTCACATTCGCCTCCCACGCTGCGTTCCTTTCAAACACGATCAATTCTGATCAGTATTCGCATTCCTAAAGTCTGATACTGGCGGCTCACCAGGTTCTGACCAAGAGAGTCTGTGAACCGAGTTCGGTGCTGTGAATATCCCGATAGGAGGGTTCCATGAATCTAAGTGCGCTCGACCCTAAGCTGATTGCGCTGGTCGCCGTCGTAATTCTGATTATCGTAGTGCTCACCTGGCTGTACGTGCGGAATCGAAGACATACGACCGCAGACCTGCGGCAGAAATTTGGCCCCGAGTACGAGCGAGCGGTGCTGACACACGGATCAGAACGTAAAGCCGAAGCGAAGTTAGCGGATCGCGAGAAGCGGGTTGAGAAGCTCAATATTCGTGATCTTGATCCCGCGGACCGCGAACGTTTTGTGAAACGATGGGAGTCTCTGCAATCTCGTTTTGTTGATTCCCCAAAAGGCACTGTTACCGAGGCCGATGACCTGGTGTCCTCGGTGATGAAGACTCGTGGCTATCCGGTATCCGATTTCGATCAGCGTGCCGCCGACATTTCTGTCGACCATCCTCAAGTGGTGGAAAACTATCGCTCTGCCCATGAAATTGCGCTGCGGGTCGGGAAGGACGCCGCCACCACCGAAGATCTAAGGACAGCCATGATTCACTACCGCTCTCTCTTTGACGAACTGGTGCAGGTCCCAACCATGGTGGCAGCGAAAGAGGTGGCGTGATGGCTGAACTGAACGCAAAAGACGAAGAGCTTTCGACAGGGGAATTGGCAACTTACGGCATTTCGCCAAAGCAACCCGACGAACTAAAAGTCGTGAAGAACAGCGAAGAATCGAAAAAAAAGGAGAGCAACGATGACCCCCAATGAACAGAGCAAATGCGCACATCTGCCATGCCGGTGCATGGCCCAGCCTGGCGGCAAGTATTGCGGTCAACCCTGTCAGGAAGCAGGCTCCAAAGAAGTAGAGATCGCCTGTCAGTGTGACCACGGGCCATGCCCGCTAACCGTTTGAAAGCTTCAACCATCAGGAGAAAAACATGATGAAACCAAGCACCAAGGATCAAGTTGAAGGCAAGCTCCACGAGATCAAGGGAGAAATTAAAGAAACCGTCGGAGAGGCAAAGACCGACCCCAACTTGGCGGAGTCAGGACACGCCGAAAAGCAAGCGGGCAAGGTTCAACAGATTATCGGCCGGGTGGAAAAGGCCGTCGGCGCATAAACAAGCTGCCATCGGCTCCTGCAACCCTAGAGAGCGCCATGCCGCAAACCGTCGCCCAAAGAACCGGTGCCGTCGAAACTGCTCCGAACGCTCGCTCGCGCTCCGAGAACTGCGCCCGCATCAAGGACCTCGGCTTCACCGCCCCTAGACACATAACCATGTATGGCGAACATTTCGAGATAGTTTCCGATCCCTTTAGTGAAGGGGACTGTATAGCGGTTCACGCCGTCAGCGAAGGTGGTCCCGGGCATCATCCAACCATACGCTCCCTGCGACTTCCCATCGCCATTCTCGTGGGCAAAAGTGTTCACAATTGACCAGCCTTGCAAAGCATTGCTGGGTAACATCGGTAGATAGAAAGCCCTAAACGCGAAGGTGGGCTGTCATGGGTTAGTGTGAACTCTACATTCGACCCTCTCGACAGCCCTTTTCGTTTTTGTAGCGGCTCGTCGGGTTTCTGAATACTCATTCTTGTCGCGGGGATTTCTTAGCGGTTTTCCTCAACCTGGCGTATGATACTTGAGCAATTTACAAGCTTCCGATTCCTGAGGAGATCTCAACATGAAGATGCGCGGACTGACGCTGTTCTTGGCTATCGCGGTTACCACCGTCCTGCCACACTTGGCCAAGGCCCAAGCACCGGCCCCCAGCAACTCCTCAAGCGCAGCCCTGCCATCCGCCCCGCAGCCAAGCCTGACCTACACCCGTCCCACTGCCGCGACCAAGTTCCACAACTATCTCTTCGATGCCTTCGGCCCCTATCCCATCGTCGGCGCCGCCATCGCTGCCGGCATCAATCAGGCAGACAACGCTCCGCCCGAATGGAAACAAGGCGCAGAAGGTTACGGCAAGCGCTTCGGATCAAACTTCGGAATTCTCGCGATTAGCACCTCCACGCGTTATGGCCTGGCAGCACTCTTCCGCGAGGACACCCTGTACTACCGCTGTGAGTGCACAGGTTTCTTTCCCCGGCTGGAACATGCCCTCATCTCCACTCTCAGTGCGCGCCGCGGCGAAGATGGCCATCGCGTTTTTTCCTTCCCTGATCTGGTCGCTCCCTACGCCGGCACCATGGTAGGCGTCTACGCCTGGTACCCCGACCGCTACGATGCCCGCGACGCCTTCCGCCTCGGCAACTACAGCATGATTGGATACGCGGCCGAAAACGTTGGCCTGGAATTTCTTTATCAGGGACCCCATAAATGGCTTACTCGTATGCACCTGAACAATACCCGCGCGGCCCCGACGAATTAGCAGTGATCGCTCCAGCCGTGCGGATACCCTCAGCACTGTCATCCCGAGGGCAGATAAAACTGAGGTTTTGGGCGGGCTCCCGCGCCAGCGCGGGAGTGTAAAGGATGTCCTGAGGCCGAACACCGCCTTTGCAAGGGGCGGGAGCAGGTGTCCCAACCTCCGCTATTCCTCGCTATCCTGACCGTCTTCTTCGCTCGACTCCTCGGCCTCGTCCTCGCCAATGCGGAACAGCGCCGCTTGGGCAGCGGCATGCTCCTGCAACTCACGCATTTCATCCACGCTGTCCACCACCCCGCCTTCCGGCTTTTCCTGTTTGCGTTGGACTCGGCGCTCGACTTTCTCACGCTGCTTCTGTTGTCGCGCCTGCTCTTTCTTCCGCTTGGTAAACGTGGATCGGCCTCTAGGCATATTTCCATCCTATCTCTTTCTTATGATTGCTGCCCGCCATCAAGATCTTGCGGCGGTCTTGGCTGCCCCCCAGGGATTCGAACCCCGATAACCTGCTCCAGAGGCAGGTGTCCTACCATTGAACGAGGGGGCAACACACACGCGGCAGAACCTCACCCGCCTCTTCGATTTTATGGGCTGTGTCCACCGGGGTCAACCGTCCCGAGTGTACTCTTTGCGTACTTCGCGGCTGTTCTTAGCGCCCTTCGCGGTTTAAGATTTGCTCAGGAGAAATATCCATGGCCACCACTCTCGGCAGCGTCACCACTCTAAACGGCGACTACGCCGAAATCGCCCGCCGCCCCCTCGAAGCCGACCGCTGCGCCCTCATCGTGGTCGATATCCAGGAGAAACTTCTGCCCCCGATATTTCAGAAAGACCATTTACTGAAGAACTCGCAGCTCTTAATCCGCCTCGCCGGCATCCTCAAGATTCCCGCTCTCGTAACCACGCAATATGCCAAGGGCCTGGGCAACACCGCTCCCGAGATCGCTTCCCTGCTCCCCGACGCCCAGCCCATCGACAAGCAAATGTTCTCCTGCTTCGGCAGCGATGCATTCTGCGCCATGCTCAAACGCCTCCCGGGAAATCGCAACACTGTCTTGCTCTGCGGAATGGAGAGTCACATCTGCGTGATGCAAACCGCGCTGGGAGCGCTCCGCGAGGGCTACATCGTCCACGTAGCCTCCGACGCCGTCAGCTCTCGCACCGAATGGAATTGGAAAATCGGTCTGGAGCGCATGCGCGCCGCCGGCGCCATCATCTCATCGACCGAAATGATCCTCTACGAACTGCTGCGTTCCTCCGGATCATCCGCCTTCAAAGAATTACTGCCCTATCTAAAAGGATAAAGAAGTCGGGTTCGTAGGCATAAGCAGCCGGGTTCGTATCGGGGCACGACTTCAGTCGTGCCGTTCAGGCCTGAAAAGCGACGGCTTTAGCCGCTGAGGGCGCCGCAACTACTCCTTCTGCTTCACCCTAACCACCGTAATCTTCGAAAACCCTTCCTCAAACGACGGTGGCTTCAATTTCCCTGCCATGCGCCGCATCGCTTCCTCTGGAACCACCCGGTCCCGCCTCCGGTTCCGTTCCAGGCAAGTCTCCAGCGGCACATCAAACAACACCGCCTGCACTTCATACCCATAATCTTTAGCCAGCTTGATCCAGCCCTGCCGTTCCTGCGGCGTCAGATTGGTAGCATCCACATAATTCAGAGGACGCCGCGCAATCAGCCGCGCCTTCAGCATCGAACGCAAATTGGAAAAAATCAAGTCCTGAAAGCGCTGCTCCGTCGGATCGTCAAACAACAGCGCCCGCAACAGATCGCTCGAAAGCGGCGTGATCTTATTTCGTTTAAACCAGGAGCTTTTCCCCGACCCCGGCAGTCCAATCGCAAGCACCACCGTACCCTTCGACGGCCGCGCCGGCGCTGCCGGCACCTCCCCTGCAACCGCCGCCGATACCGGAACTGCCACCGCGGGAACCGCGCCCTCCACCGCTCTGGGTGCTTGGCCTGTCCGGGCGCTCCGTCCGCGCCCACCTCTTCCCCGCCGCCGGCGGCGCCGGGTCGCGTCGCCCGCATCGCCCGGACGCGCTTGAGCCGGCTGCGATTCCGCCTGGCCAGCTTCCCGCAGCTGCGCTTCGGACGCCTCAGGCTCGCTACGGTCTTCCGCATGCTCTTCTGCAATCCGCGCCGGTTGACTAACCACTTCAGTGTCGTAAAACGCGGGCTGCAACGGCGCTGCGGCCGGCTCCCCCGCAGCTTTTTCAGGCCCTTTTTTGCGGCGCGTTAAGCGCTCGCGCATCCATTTACGCATCTCTGGCTTGTAACACACCTTGAGGCCCGTGGGCAACGTCAGCGGTCACTAAGGAACCAATCATGCCATGTGCACTCGCGCCCATCCGTGCAAATCCGTGGCCCAGCCTTTCCTCTGTGATCCCTGTGCCCTCTGTGGTTAAGCGTTTCGTCTACAATGCCCCCATGCCCATCCCGCCCGAAATCCAGGGGCAGAAATACATCCTGCTAACCACCTTCCGCAAGAATGGCACCGCCGTCCCCACCCCAATCTGGTTCGCAGAGGACAACGACAAACTCTACCTCAAGACCCGTGCCGACTCGGGAAAGACCAAGCGCATCCGCAACAACCCCCAAGTCCGAGTCGCTCCCTGCACCGTCCGTGGCAAAGTCACCGGGCCCGAGTTCTCCGCCTCCGCTCGCATCCTTCCCCCCGAAGATTGGCCCCGCGCCAACCAGGCGATCAACCGCAAATACTGGATGGCCCGCCTTTCCCTCTGGAACAACAAAAACGTCTACCTCGAAATCTCCAGCTTCACCGCCTAATCCCATTTCGGAAATGCGACTTCCTCCGTGAACCTCTGTGTCCTCTGTTGTTAAGTTCTTGATCTGTGGCCCAGCCCTTCTCGGCGTTTTCGGCGACCTCGGCGGTGAACGCTGTTGGTTCTTGATCAGCGAAATCAGCGTTAATCTGCGGCCCTCGCATTTGCCGCCCCTCCCGTTCCCTGCTACCATTTTCTTGTCCCCAGCCCGAGACTCTTTTCTGTTGTGACTTCATCATCATTTCGGAGGCGAGATGGCAATCAAAGTAGGCATCAACGGTTTTGGACGCATCGGCCGCAACGTTCTGCGCGCCTCGCTCAACGATCCCAATATCGAGTTCGTTGCCGTCAACGATCTAACCGATCCCAAAACCCTTGCCCACTTGCTGAAGTACGACTCCATCCTCGGCAACTTGCCCAATAAGATTTCCTCCGGCCCCGACAGCATCACCGTCGACAGCAAGACTTTCAAAGTCTTTGCCGAAAAGGATCCCGCCAAGCTCCCCTGGGAATCCGTCGGCGCGCAAGTCGTCCTCGAATCGACAGGACGCTTCACCGACGCCAATGACGCAAAAAAGCACATGCGCGGCCCGGTCAAGAAAGTCATCATCTCCGCCCCCGCCAAGAACGAAGACGTCACCCTAGTACTGGGCGTGAATCACCAGGTGTACGACCCGGCTAAACACCACATCATTTCGAACGCCTCATGCACCACCAACTGCCTCGCCCCGATCGCCAAAGTCGTGCATGACAATTACAAGATCGTCTGCGGCACCATGACTACCATCCATTCCTATACCAACGATCAGGTGATCCTCGATTTCCCCCACAAAGACCTGCGCCGTGCCCGCGCCGCCGCCATTAACATGATCCCGACTTCCACCGGAGCCGCCAAAGCGCTCAAACTCGTTATCCCCGACATGGCCGGCAAACTGGACGGCTTCGCCATGCGCGTACCCACGCCCAATGTCTCTGTCGTTGACCTGGTCGCATTCGTAGAGAAGAAGACCACCAAAGAAGACGTCAACGCCGCCCTGAAGAAAGCCAGCGAAGACGGCCCGCTGAAAGGCTACCTGGGATACGAAGAGAACGAACTAGTCTCCGCCGATTTCCGCGGCGACTCTCGCTCCTCCATCGTCGACGCCCCCATGACCCTGGTCGTAGCCGGCAACTGCGTAAAAGTGATTTCCTGGTACGACAACGAATGGGGCTACTCATGCCGCGTCCGCGACCTAATCAACTATCTTGGCAAGAAAGGCCTATGAAACTACTCTCTCTTTGTCATCCTGAGAGAGGCGCACTTTGCCGAACGAAGGATCTGTGGAAGTCACCGCGCGCAATCGCGCAAAGCGCGATTGCAATAAAGCGCGAGGCGACCTTCCTTATTCTGGTCGGGACCTAATCATGCCCAAGCTCTCCATCCGCGATCTCCCTCTCAACAACTCTTGTCATCCTGAGAGAGGCGCATTTTGCCGAACGAAGGATCTATGGAGCCACCGCGCGCAATCGGGGGAAGAGCGCGATTGCAATAAGCGCGAGGCGACCTTCCTTATGTTTGTGGGGCGAAACCATGCCTAAGCTCTCCATCCGCGACCTCCCCCTAAACAACTCTTGTCACCCTGAGAGAGGCGCACTTTGCCGAACGAAGGATCTATGGAAGCCACCGCGCGCAATCGTGCAAAGCGCGATTGCAATAAAGCGCGAGGCGACCTTCCTTATTTCTGTGGGACACGACTAATGCCGAAGCTTTCCATCCGCGATCTCCCCCTCAACAACTCTTGTCATCCTGAGAGAGGCGCACTTTGCCGAACGAAGGATCTAGAGGAGCCACCGCGCGCAATCGCGCAAAGCGGGATTGCAATAAAGCGCGAGGCGACCTTCCTTATTTCTGTGGGACACGACTGATGCCCAAGCTCTCCATCCGCGATCTCCCCATCAACGACCATCGCATCTTCATGCGTGTCGACTTCAACGTCCCCCTCGAAGACGGCCGCGTGATGGACGACACTCGCATCCGCGAAACGCTCCCCACCATCGAGTACGCCCTCCGCCACGGCGCCCGCCTCATTCTCGCTTCTCATCTAGGACGCCCTAACGGCAAGCCTAATCCCAAGCTAAGCCTCAAGCCCGTAGCCGAGCGCCTGCGCATGTTGCTCGACAAAGAACTCGCCCGCGGAGAGAACGTAGGTTTCTGCCCCGAATGTGTCGGCCCCGAAGCCGAGGAAGTCGCTGGCAAACTCGAAAAAGGCCAGACTCTGTTGCTCGAGAACCTCCGCTTCCACCCCGAGGAAGAAGCCAACGACCCGAAATTCTCCAAGCAACTAAGCGCCCTCGCCGACTACTACGTCAACGACGCTTTCGGCGCCGCTCATCGCGCCCACGCTTCCACCGTCGGCATCACCAAATTCCTGCAAAAAGCCGCCGCCGGTCTGCTCATGGAAAAAGAACTCGAATACCTAGGCAAGACCATGCACCACCCCGAGAAGCCCTTCGTCGCCATCCTCGGAGGCGCCAAAGTCAGCGACAAAATCGCCGTCATCGAGCACCTGCTCAGCAAAGTCGACGTCCTGATCATCGGAGGCGCCATGGCCTACACCTTCCTAAAAGCCCACGGAGCAGACGTCGGCAAGTCCCGCGTAGAGGACGATAAACTAGACCTCGCTCGCCAAATCATTCAAGACGCCAAGAAGCGCAACGTGAAACTCCTGCTGCCGCTCGATCACGTAGTCGCCGACCGCATCGATCTCAACGCCGTCACCCGCACCATCGACGCCACAAATCCAATTCCCGCAAACATGATGGGCCTCGACATCGGCCCGAAGTCAGTAGAAGAATTTTCCGAAGCCATCTCCACCGCCCGCACCATCGTCTGGAACGGCCCCATGGGCGTCTTCGAAGTCGGGCCCTTCGCCAAAGGAACTTTCAAGATCGCCCAAGCCGTAGCCGACAACGGCGGCGCCGTTTCGATTGTCGGCGGTGGCGACTCCGTCGCCGCCGTCCACGCCGCTGGCGTAGCCGACAAAATCACCCACATCTCGACGGGAGGCGGCGCATCGCTAGAATTCCTAGAAGGCAAGAAACTCCCCGGAGTAGAAGCCCTAACCGACAAGAAGTAGCACTGACCGTGTGGGGCGGACACTCCTGTCCGCCGCCTTCGCTGTTGCTCTTGATCTTTTCAAATCCGTGTTAATCCGTGCAAATCCGTGGCCCAGCCGTTGATCTTCTCTGTGACTCTGTGTCTGAATGGTGAAAGGTTTGCCAGATCCGCGTTCATCTGCGTAAATCCGCGGCGACGAATCCCCTACCCCTACATCACCGGCCCTGCCATAAACCCGCCATCCATCACCAGCGACTGCCCGGTCATGAACGACGCCCGCTCCGAGCACATCCACAGCACCGCCTCCGCGATTTCCATCGGCCTGCCAAACCGCCCAATCGGATGCATCCCCAGCATGTGCTTCTCGACTTCCGGCGCGCCAAACAAACGCTCTGCCATCGCCGTCTGGATCACCGCAGGACACACCGCATTAATGCGAATGCCGCTGCTCGCCGTTTCCAGCGCCGCCGACTTCGTCAGCCCCAGCACCCCATGTTTGCTAGAGCAATACGTCGCCAAACCAGCCGCCCCGAGCAGCCCCGCCACCGACGCCATGTTGACAATCGCTCCCCCGCTTCCCTGCTTGAGCATCTGCTGAATTTCATACTTCAGGCAAAGCCACACACCCTTGAGATTGATGCCCATCGTCCGGTCCCAGTCTTCTTCCGACTGCTCCGTGATTGGGCTAGCCGCGCCTTCAATCCCCGCATTATTGAACGCGATATCCACGCGCCCATACTTCTCCACCGTCTTTTTCACCAGCGCTTGCACTTCGGCAGCCCGCGCCACGTCGGTCTTCACAAACAAACCATCGCCACCCGCTGCCCGGATCAGCTCAATAGTTTCCTTTCCTTCCGCTTCCCGCCGCCCCGCAACCACCACCTTGGCTCCAGCTTTCGCAAACAGCACGGCAGTATCCTTGCCAATCCCCGACGTCCCGCCAGTAACAATCGCAACTTTACCTTGCAGTTCTCCCGCCATGATTTCTCCTTTGACTCGGCCCCAGTCTAACCTAAGACGAACGACGAGGTGGCCATCCCATCGCCGACGCCGCCCAAATCGCAGTCTCTACCGCCGCCGAGGCCCTGGTCGCAACCATCCATCTGAACACCATCCGCTTCGTCCTCTTCGACGCAGCGACCCTCCGCGCCTATACCTCCGCCGCCCAAAAGCTGCACAATTCCGGTTTTCCATGCACAATGGAAGATTGATTGTCATCCTGAGAGAGGCGCGTTTTTGCCGAACGAAGGACCTGGGCGAGCCGCGCGAAGCGTCGCGTTCTTTGCGACGCAATAATCGCGCGTTTGGCTCGCTTCATTGTTGGTTTATGCAGCCAAAAGTACGACTTCCGAGAGCCGTGCCTTTTTCGGCGTTCTCTGCGGTAAAAGTTTTTGGGAATGATCTGCGTTTTCTGCGCAATCTGCGGCTAAGGATTAAGCCGACCCGGTGGCCCTCTGCGTTCTCTGTGGTAAAAGGGTTAGGGAATGATTTCTCGGCGCTTCGGCGCTCTCTGCGGTTAAAGGTTTTAGGTATGATCTGCGTTCTCTGCGCAATCTGCGGCTAAATAAAAAAGGACCCCATGCCCCGCATAAAACTAATCGCCGGCAACTGGAAGATGTACAAAACCCCCGACCAGACTCGCGACTTCTTCCACCACTTTCTCCCCCTCGTCACTCATCACGACCGCGACGAGATCCTCATCTGTCCTCCTTTCGTCGATCTCCACGCCGCCCTCGAATCCGCCGAAGGCACCAACGTGATGATCGGATCCCAGAACATTCACTGGGCAAACGAAGGCGCTTTCACCGGCGAGATCTCGCCGCTCGTGTTACAGGCCATCGGCGTCACTCACGCCATCATCGGACACTCCGAGCGCCGTCAATACTTCGGTGAAACCGACGACACCGTCAACCTTCGCTTGAAGAACGCCCTCGAAGCCGGCCTCACCCCCATCGTCTGTGTCGGAGAAGTTCTCGAAGAACGCGAGGCCGGACTCACCGAAGATGTCCTCCGCCGCCAATGCACTCGCGCCTTTCACAAAGTCTCGACCAAGAAAGCCGACAAATTAGTCGTCGCCTACGAACCCGTCTGGGCCATCGGAACCGGAAAAACCGCCACTCCCCAAATGGCCTCTGACGCTCACGCTCTAATCCGCGGAGAAGCCGCCCAAACTTTCGGCCACGAATTCGCGGACAAGCTCCGTATCCTCTACGGCGGCTCCGTCAAACCCGAAAACGCTAAAGCCCTGATGTCCGAACCAGAAATCGACGGCGCCCTCGTAGGCGGGGCCAGCCTAGAGCCCAAATCCTTCGCCGCAATAGTCCACTACTAACACCAGTATCGACAGCCGCGGGGCCGCCGGCAGTGGCGGCTTTCGCCGCCACTGCCGCCTTGTTATAATCATGAGGTTTCGCCCACAGCGGCGGCAGCACTATTTCGCTCCTTGCAGAAGCAGTTTTCCACGCGAAATCGGTGTTAAAGCGAAAGTCGTGTTAACGCGAAAGTCGTACTAAGGCGGAAGTGGTGGAATTGGCAGACACACCATCTTGAGGGGGTGGCGCCGTGAGGCATGGGGGTTCAAATCCCCCCTTCCGCACCATTAACTACACTGCACAACAATTCTTGGGGCCACCGGGGAGGGTCACGTGTGGACCTATGTCCAGAAGACCGGCGAATTGTTGCGTGATGGGTTGCACATCGCGCGGGGATATTCCGGGTACGACAATCCGACGACCGGACAGAGGGGCAAGAATAATCCGGAGTTGCAAAGCGTCGTCGGGGTTGGGCCGATTCCGGTGGGGAAATATTTCATTGGGGCTCCGTATTATTCCAAGACTCACGGGCCGTTGGTGCTGCCGTTGACGCCTGATCCGGGGAATGAGATGTTCGGGCGGTCTGAATTCTTGATTCATGGGGAGTCGAGGGAGCATCCGGGGGCGGCTTCGCTAGGCTGCATTATCTTGAACCTCGATGTTAGACAGGAAGTGGATTCGTCGGGAGACAAGTTGCTGCACGTGATTTCGGGGTTGGCTGAGGATGTGCGCTTGGCGTGAAAGACCTTCACCACAGGGGGCACAGGGGTTCACAGAGGTAGCTGAAGCAAGCCTTTAAACGCAGAGATCGCTGAGACAGCGCACGACCCGGACAGAGAGGCATATAGGGAAGCGAGCTAAACGCGCGATTTATCGGGTCGCAAAGAACGCGACCCGTTCGCGCAGCTCGCTCAGGTCCTTCGTTCGGCAAAAAACGCCTCTCTCAGGATGACAAGTCCGTGGCTCGCTCAGGTCCTTCGTTCGGCAAAAGGCGCCTCTCTCAGGATGACAATCTAGTCTGGGCTTGACGCTAATTCGCTATGCCCATAGCATGGTAACGGACGGTATTTCTGAGAATTACACATGATTATTCTGATCACGATCATTCATATTATTGTTTGCTTGTTTCTTATCATTGTTGTGCTTTTGCAGAGTGGCAAGAGCGGCGACATCACTGCTGCCTTTGGCGGCATGGGCAGCCAGACGGCGTTTGGGCCGCGAGGCGCGGCTACGGCTTTGTCCAAGGCAACTACCTGGTCGGCCATCATCTTTATGGTGACCTCGGTCACGCTTTCGGTGTACGCGTCGCGCCATGCCAACATTTCGAAGTCGGTGTTGCAGGGGATTCCGGCAGCGACGAAGCCGACGGCTCCAGTTCCGGTGCCGGCGCCACCGAAGAAATAGCTCGAAATCGTCGTTGGTCGTTGGTCGTCGGCCAAAAGCGACCGACACGCTCCCGGGTAAACCCTTTTAAACGCAGAGGGCGCAGAGTTCACACCGAGGACGCGGAGAACATCGCCGTTTGTCCTTCCCAACGACCTACGACCAACGACCAAGGACGGTTCCCATCATCCACGAAATCCTTCCTGTCGGACCGCTCCAGTGCAACTGCTCGATCATTGGGGACGAGACCACTCATGAGGCCATGGTCATCGATCCCGGGGACGAGATCGACAGCATCATTGCCATCCTCCGCAAGCATAAGCTGATCGTAAAGCAGATCGTCATCACGCATGCGCACATCGATCACGTGGGCGGAGCCATGAAACTGCGAGCTGCCACGGGCGCGCCTATTCTGCTTAACCAGAACGATCAGGACTTGCTCAAGATGCTCGACGTGCAGGCGGCGTGGTGCCGCATGGCGCCTCCGGGCAAGGTGGAGATTGACCAGAGCATTGGGGCGGCGGACACGGTGAAAGCCGGGTCGCTGGTGGCCGACGTGATTCACACTCCCGGCCACACCGAAGGCAGCGTGTGTCTTTATTTTCCGGCTGAGAAAAAATTGATTGCTGGCGACACCTTGTTTGCCGGCAGCATTGGCCGCACCGACTTGCCCGGCGGATCGATGGAGAAAATCATCTCGTCGTTACATGAGAAGGTACTGGCGCTGCCGGATGAGACCGTCGTAGTTCCCGGCCACGGGCCGCTGACGACAATTGGCGAGGAGCGGGAGAGTAATCCGTTTCTTCAGAAATAGAGAGTGGCTTAGCCGCAGATTAGCGCAGATGACGCTGATTGAAAATCAACCCCAGGAGCGGCCACGGATTTGCACGGATCAACGCCGAACTGCCCCGCTCAAGCCAAAACCGGGCTCGAATGGGACCGCCGGCCATGATTGTTAGTTCGGGACGTCCCGTCTGTCTCGGTATTGTTCGCTGCTATACAATAGCGATTCCCATTTGGACGTACGCACGACCGTCCTTCGGGTGCTTTTTCATGGCATACGAGTACGACGTATTCCTAAGTTATCGCCGTCACGGCGAATGGCCGGAGTGGGTGGAAAAGGTATTTCGGCCATTGTTTGAGCACTGGCTCGGGGAAGAACATCCCCGAGTCAGAATTTTCATTGACTACGAAATCGAAAGCGGCGCCGCATGGCCACAGCGCTTAGGCAAAGCGCTGAGCGAATCCCGCGTGCTTGTCCCGCTCTTCTCGCGACAATATTTCAGCAGCCCGTGGTGTCAACTGGAATTGAGTCAGATGTCCGCACGAGAGGCGCGATGCAACTTCCGGACTGCTGAGAACCCCGGGGGACTAATCGTTCCGGCACATATCCATGACGGGGACGGGTTCCCGGCACGTGCTCAGGCCATCCAAGCCGCAAAACTTCAGGAGTATACGAATGTTAGACTCGCGAAAGGTAGCGCGACCGAAGAGCACCTGTCAGAGGAAATTCGAGACTGGGTACCGGATATCGCTACCGCGATAAGATCCGCCCCGCCCCACGATGACGAGTGGACTCGTCTAACGGTGGAGGCGTTTGTTGAACAGTTTAGGCTTGGTGATTCAAAGCAGACAGCTCCACCGAGCTTGGGATAAGAATGGGATCAATCCTTACATTTTATTCCTACAAGGGCGGCGTAGGCCGAACCATGGCCGTCGCAAACGTCGCTGCTCTTCTGGCGATGAGGGGATTGCGTGTGCTCGTTGTCGACTGGGATCTCGAAGCACCAGGATTGCATCGTTATTTTGCCGGCCTAGAAACTATTTCGAGCAACCTCGGTCTCCTTGACTTGCTCTTGGACGCCGGGGGATCAGGTGCAATGCCCGACTGGCGCAAATATGCCTCGCAAGTCCAAATTGATGACTCGGTGTCGTTGACTATGTTAACCGCAGGCAGGCTTGACGCTGAATACGACAAACGCCTGCTCGCGTTTGAGTGGACACAATTCTTTCGCACACAAAATGGGGGCGCGCTACTGGAATCCCTACGGCATCATTGGGTCGCCGAGTTTGATTTCACGTTAATAGACAGCCGGACTGGCGTCAGTGATTCTGGCGGCATTTGCACGGTTCAAATGCCGGACATATTGGTGCCGCTCTTTAGTCCCAATCGCCAGAGTCTAGAAGGCACTAAGAATGTCGTGTTGAAGGCCCAAGCCGCGCGCCAGGCGCTAGCTTATGACCGGACTCGTTTCTTGGTTTTTCCCTTGTTGGCCCGCTTAGACAGTCGGACAGAATACCGAGAGTCCCAGACATGGCTACGACTCTTCGCGAGTGAACTGGGAGAGTTTTATCGCGACTGGCTGCCGAAAAATACGACGCCCTTGCAGATTCTAGAGCGTACGAAAATTCCGTACGTTGCATTCTTCAGTTTTGGCGAGAAACTCCCGGTGGTGACGGAGGGCATTTCTGACCCTGAAGGTCTTGGTTTCGCATATGAGAACGCAGCGGCCTTGATAGCAAGTGACTTCAAAAGCGTCGACCAACTCTTGTTGCCAGCATCGAGTGCATTACCGACTGCCGAAGGCTTTCCCGTCATGCCAAGCACCGAGATCTTAGCTTCGACGAGTCGCCTGTCTCGTTTTGCCGAAGGCATCATTGCCGCCGGGGATGTTCATCGGTTCAAGATGCTTGTTGAGATGGCCCGCGGAAAATTGCTCGAACCATGGGAGTTGCACGAGATTAGTGGGCCCGGATTACCTAAAGATATACCAAGATGGATCGACGAAATTGCCGATTCTTATCGCCTCGAATTTCGCCCGACCCTCGACTCCGTGGTTGATCTGGCTCTTCTCGTAATCAAGTACGACGCAGCGTCCGACTGGATATCCATCATCATTGATTTAATGGTCGACATCTTCGAAACATCCCGTCGATTCGATAGGCTGAAGTCGCTGACCATCTCGGCATCGCCCACAGGCGTACATTATGCTCGCCCCGCCTACGACGTTTATGTAGGAGCTCGCGCAATCGCAATCTATGCTGTTGCGCGCAAACGCTTTCGGTTCTTGCGGTCTGTCCTGCCTAGATATGTGCGCCGGTTTACGATCGATAACAATGCAACGACGTTTGAACCTTTGCTGTTCTGGCCCTTCCGTGGCGTGATCGGCTTGCCGGATATGCGTGAGGGGCGGAACGAGAGTTTGTGGACCGACAATGTCCACCGCGCGTGGGGAAAATACTTCGTAAATCGCGATGGTTTTTTGCGCGCAGCCGCTCAACTTGAGTTTATTTTGGAGTTTAACTCGTATGTCTTTGTAGGATCTGGCAACAAGAATGTAATTAACTTTCAGCAAGAGCTGGGACACAAATCCTTCACCTATCTTCCCGATTTCTGGGCGAGTAGTTTAGACCCGTGCGTGCCACTAGCCGAGCATTTTTACGACATTCTTCTTGCTGAACCGACTCTACCCTCAGATTTCACAGTAGAGAAGAAGGCTGTCGACCTGGTGTTCGACCCCGCGAACTCTGGACAGCGATTACTTTTTCTTGGTGGATATCTCGCGAGCCTCGAGGCATTTCAGTCGCAAGCGATGCGACAGGCGAACCGATTCCCCTTCATGTTTGGGTGGGGGGGCCGCCTCGATAAGATAGTGAAGGCGTTCACGGATCTGCAAGGGGGACAGGGTAAGTAGGCTCACATCGATTCTCCTTCTTGACGGGGGAAAAACCGGGGGCAGACCGGACGTTTCCCAAACGAGCACAGTCAACCGCGTCGGATTAGAGTGTGCGCGCCAAGCGGTGGGGCGACAGAATCGTGGCCTAGGATGGTCCTCGGTGTTGCGGAGCTTGTACCGGGTCTTGATCAGGGTGGGAGCTTTGCGGCACGGCTGAAGCCGTGCCCTGATACGGTGATTCTCAGCGTCCGGTTTCTAGTTTCTGGTTTCTAGTTTCTGGCAAAGCCCTTGGTGTCGGCAGGGTGGAATCCCACGTCTCGCAAAAGCAGCGAGACGTGGGGCACCCGTCGGTTGGGTGGTGGCGCGACATCCAGACCGACATCAAAGGCTGCGGACTAGAGTGTCCGCCCTGCACTAGCTGAGCAGACTGCTAGAGACAGCAGATTCCTCGTCGCTTCGCTTCTCGGAATGACAAGTGGGAGGGAGTTGTCGCTCTCCCCGGCGTCGTTTCTCCACTTCCCGCAAGAGCGGCGAGAAATGCGCACCCTGCACGGAGCTGGGTGTGCATCCCTTTAGAGCACGGGGAGAACGCCTTGCAGCGGCGGAGTAGAAGTCGGGGAGTGTAGGGGTCCTTCGACTTCGCATCCCGATTCGCGAGGCGAATCGAGATGCTGCGCTCAGGATGACAAGGGTTAGGGAACGTGATCGGCACGGCTGAGGGTGTGCCCTTCCCTTGGTGCCGCCTTGGGTGTCAGGTTTCTATTTCTAGTTTCCGGCAAAGCCCTTGGTGTCGGCAGTGTGGAATCCCACGTCTCGCAAAAGCAGCGAGACGTGGGGCACCCGTCGGTTGGGTGGTGGCGACGTCCGGACCGACATCAAAGGCTGCGGCGGCGGATGAGAGTGTCCGTCCTACAGGAGTTGAGCAGACTGCGAGAGATAGCAGATTCCTCGGCGCTTCGCTTCTCGGAATGACAAGTGGGAGGGAGTGTTGCTCTCCCCGGCGTCGTTTCTCCACTTCCCGCAAGAGCGGCGAGAAATGCGTACCCTGCACGGAGCTGGGTGTGCATCCCTTTAGAGCACGGGGAGAACGCCTTGCAGCGGCGGAGTAGAAGTCAGGCAGTGCTGGGGTCCCTTCGGCTTCGCTCAGGGCAGGCTCTTCGACTCCGCATCTCGATTCGCGAGGCGAATCGAGATGCTGCGCTCAGGATGACAAGGGTTAAGTGATCGGCACGGCTGAAGCCGCGCCCTGATACGGTGCTTCTCGGCGTCCGGTTTCTAGTTTCTGGTTTCTGGTTTCCGGCAAACCCCTTGGTGTCGGCAGTGTGGAATCCCACGTCTCGCAAATGCAGCGAGACGTGGGGCACCCGTCGGTTGGGTGGTGGCGACGTCCAAAGCGACATCACAGGCTGCGGCGGCGGATGAGAGTGTCCGCCCTACGGGTAAGAACGATTATGCATAATTGTTCCTCCGTTGAGAGCACGGGGAGAACGCCTTGCGGCGATATTGCAGAGGTGCGACAGTGTTGGGGTCCTTCGACTTCGCTCAGGATGACAAGGATTATCAGTCGGGGGTAGTCCGCACTTCACGGGCGAGGGCGCCCGCGCCACACGTTCATCTTCATTGCATTAGGGACCAGGCTTCGCGGTAGGGTTCGAAGCGGCCTTGGCTGTGTTTGTTTTGAGGGTAGAAGGAGAGCCATTGTTGGGGGGCGAAGGCTTCGATGGGGAGGATGTACCAGGCGCGCTCGGGGACGATGTAGGCGGCCAGGATGTCGATTTCGGCAGCGGTGTAGGGTTGCTTGGTGTTGTGGGTGGCGAAGTGGCAGGCGCCGATGAGGTATCCGCCTTTGCGGAGGCGGTCGCTGGATTTGACTTGGACGCGCCAGAGGCGGCGCCCGCCGTCGAGGATGAAGTCGTAGGATTCGTCGCAGACGGGCTTGCAGACCTGGAAGCCCAGGCTCGTGGCTTTTTGGGCGAAGAGTAGTTCGATTAGTTCTCCGCGGCGGCGGGGGGTTTTGGTGCGTTGAGAGTTCATGTTTCGACGTGCCTCCGGCGTTTGGGTTCGTGGTATCCCACGTCTCGCAACGGCGGCGAGACGTGGGGCACCCGTTTAGTTTTTTGGGAGTCGGTTTTTGGGGAAATAAAAAAGGCGCGGGCTTAGGAGCCTGCGCCTTTGAATTGTTTACTTAATTTCAGAATAGCATTTTGACTAGGTAAGTGAGACACGATTTGGAAATTTATATTTGGAGTGGGGAGAGTGATTTACGGGGAAAGCTGGGGAAAAGGGGGCTTGACAAGGTTTTGTCGGGGGCTAGTTCAAAGCGGGAATTGCGGACAAAACGGCCCGATTGGGGACGGTTGAGAGTTTTATTTTGGGCCGCAGATTACGCTGATCTCACAAGGTCAAAAGCGCAAACCTTTTTCACCACAGGGGGCACAGAGGGGCACAGGGGCACGGAGAAGATCAACGGCTGGGCTTACTTCTTTTTGGAGATTACGCCTAGGATTTTGCTGGCCCATTGGTCGGAGAATCCGAAGCGGGCTTTGGCGCGGGAGTAGAGATCGACGGCTTGTTTGTCGAGCCAGATCATGGCGGACTCGGCCATGCTGTCGGTGGGGCGGGCGCGATAGTTGGTGGAGCGCGGAGCGGCTTTTGAATCCTGCTCGACGGTGTAGTAGTACAGGGCCAGGCTCTTGCGGGTTTCTTTTTCGGGGCAGGAGAGAGGCTCGGGGAAGCCGTGGAAGCAGCGGTCGTCGGTATTGAAGATGACGGCGTGATTGAGCCGGGGCGGATACTTGGAGAAGCATTGCTTCATGCCGGAATCCCAGAACTCGATGGCACCGCCCCAGGCGGGCTGCCAGGCGTCGTTCAAGTAGAGGATGAGGTTGAGGCGGCGGCGCCAGTTCTTCTGGTAGTGGTGATGAGAGAAATCGGTGTGAAGATTGAGGAAGCCTCCGCGGGCGGATTGATGCATTCCGCCGCCTTCGAGGGTGGGATCGGCGATCAGGTTGGGAATGCCGGTCAGTTGTGAGAGCCAGGCGACGAAGCGGGGCGAGTTGAGTTCGTCGGTGACGCGTCCTAGGCGGGGTGGGAAGAGCTCGCGCTTGGCCATGCCGAGTTTGTTCTCGTTGTGGTGTTTGTACTGGATCCAGGCATTGGTGTGGGTGCGAGGGAACTCCTGCGCGATCGCGCCGGCGACGGCGGCGTCGAGGAAGTCCCCGAGAAAAACGTGAGGCAAGGGACTGTTTGCCGCGTACTGCCTGGACAGCTCAGCAAGTTGTGAATTCCATCTACAGTAGTCGAACAAGGGGGCAATTTCCTCTACTGTTTGCGCACATGCCATTAGCACGGATCCTTTTGGGATTGCCGGGTTGAGCGAGCGGAGCCCCGAGGTTTTCCATTCGTCCCGTGAAGATTTGGCAATCTCATCAAGTTTATCAGCTACCGTCGGAATTGAGACAGCCACAAACGAGAAAGCCATCCCCGGGGAACCTTCCCGATTAAGATGACATTCCGCACCGCTTGGTTTTTATATGGCCGATATTCTAGCAAGTAAAACACATTTTGGCGCGATTAGTTGTGCTCAGAGACGGCAAACCAGCACAGTGGAATTGCGATAGGGACAGTCGAGTCCGGGTGTGGCGGGGGAATGCAAGACCACCCAGGTGACTCCGAAGGCGGTCTGGAGACGGCGAAAATCTTGTGCTTGGAAGTTGTCCCAGCCAGTTTGCGCCTGCACCTGGCGGAACCACTCATCGGCCAGGGCGGGAAACATGGAGACGGCGCCGGCGTCGCTGCCGCGATCGGCGAGGCGGCTGCGCTGGGCAAGGGCGCGAAAACCCTGTTCGTCTTCCCCGGGGAGATTGAGGAGGTCGGGGTCGAGGGCGAAAACTGCATCGGTGGGAGTGTGGTCGCGTGCCCAGAGAAAAGCTTGCTCCCAGGGATTGGTGGGAGCGGCGCCAGGCCATTCGATGTGAGGGTCGGCGGGAAAGAGGGCACGCTGGGCCAGGAACATTCCTGCGCACAGAGGAACAAAGAGTGCCAGCCATCGCCAGAGGTGGTTCTTGAGGAGGTATTCTCCGAGGAATCCGCCGATAAACAGGAACATCAGAATGTAGAGCAGGAACAAACAGCGCATGGGCTGGAGCCGGGCCAGGGCTTCGAAGCGGGCAAAACTGGAGAGCACGATGGCCGGAGGCAGGTAGATCAGTTCGTAGTTAACCAGGGCCCGGCACAGGAGGTCGAGGTTTCGCAGTTGTCTCGAGCGTGCGAGGCGACTGAACCACCACAGAATAAGGATGGGCGCCAGGATCCCCAGCCATTCGTACCACGCCCAGCGAGTGATGTAGTGAAACCCGTGGGTCAGGGCGGCTTGATGATAGGCCGCGGATGGGGGATCGAGCGAAATGCCGAAGGGCAGCAGGCAGGCGAGAGCGGCGAAGTGAGGATCAAGATGTTTGAGTGCGACCAACAGAAAGCAGTAGGAGAAGGCGAAGACCGCCATCAGGGGATGGATGGCTGCGGTAAGGATGAGAAACAATCCTGCCTGGATGTACTTCTTGTCGATCACTTTCACGATGGCGAATATGGCGGCGAAGGCGGCCAGGTTTCGCGGGTTGAGGTATTGATCGAGGATGTATAGTGCTGTCCCAGCTACAGGCAAGGTTAAGAGTGCGGCGATCAGGGCGACTCCAGCCCAACGGGCTTTGGGGTCTGGAAAGCATCTGCTGATGAGCCGCCAGCAGGCAAGCAAGAACAAATAGATGGATGCGACATGCAAAACGAAAAGCGCGACACTGAGCGGAAGGTGACTGAGCCGCACCGAGGCTGCCACGAAGTTTGGGAAGAGGGTTGAACCCGCGTGAGCTTCGAAAAACTGGGCGTTGTAGGGGAAAAATTCGGGGTGGAGGGTCTTCTCGACTCCGGGAACGTATAGCTCTGAGTCCTCGGCCCAGGGGTGGTAGCCGTGGATCAGAAGCGCTCCGATGGTCAGGAGCAGAAGAATCGACAGGTCCTTGGGCTTCAAACACTGGCTCCGTGGAGATCAGGGTGTCGCAAGAACTAGAACATGAGCGGGTTGCGGATGTAAAGGTGTGGGGCGGGAGAATCGAAAGGCAAAATCTTGAATCGCGGAGGTCGCGGAGAACCGCCTCAGAGTGCGCAGAGAAACCCGGCATGGTGAGATGTCAATGGCAGCCGAGAACCTAGCAGTCAGAAAACGTCCTCCAAATAAGAAGCGCCCCGAACTCTTTCGAGTTACGGGACGCCCGAACAGCCCTCCCCCAGAACTGCTCACGGACAAGGTATGACGTTCCTGCTGGAGTGTAAATCCCACGTTCGTGCCACCTCGTGGCACAATCCGGCTATCCGAAGTGGAGCCGTAAGCGCCTGATAGAGCTTGAGATCTTCGGTTATAAGGGGGCAAAAGTCGGGGATCGCGGACAGGCGCGGCCAGGAGGCCGCCATCTGCCCTAGACACCGGCCGCACAAGGGCGATCTTCTCCGATCAGGTCTGATCAGGCGGCTTGAAGGAAAGGAACTCAGCCTGACCAGGGCGTTCTGACGATTCCACATTGGGCACGCACCTCGGGCCACAAGGTTACTGTCGTAATTGCCGCGTGGGCGAATGCAATTGACCCTTGCGGAAAGCGACCGTAAATTCGCCACAGGGGGTTGTATGAAGGACATCCATGAGGTTCTGCGGCGGAAGCAGGCCAAGTTCGCCCAGTTGGGAAAGCAGATTGAGATGTTGCAGCAGGCGGCGGAGAAGCTGCGAGAAGTAGCCCCTTTGCTCGCCGAGAATGATGAGGACGATAGCGCGGTGCTCTCCGAAATGGATGAGCAGCCGCAAGCGAAAACCGCAGCCGCCGGCGCGGGAAGCGCTTCCGGCAAGCCTCGCGGAAGTTCGCCGCGCTGGCCCTAGGAATAGGCATTCCAGCGGCGCCGTCACGAGCGGCCTATGACGTTCCAAGCACTTCTGGTTTCCAAAGACGATGAGTCCGCCACCATTCTGACCGGAGTATTGTCCGGGTTGGGAGTGGAAGCGGCGCGTTGCGGGTACTCGGACGGAATCTGCCAGCTCACGGAACAGCATTTCGACGCGGTGATTGTTGATTTCGATGACCCGCACAGCGCCGAACTAGTTCTGCAAACTGTTCTGCAATCAACTCCCCAAAACCACGTAGTCACCGTCGCCCTGCTCAGCGACAAATCGAAACTTCGCAATGTGTTCGGCAAGGGCGCAAATTTCGTGCTCTACAAGCCGTTCTCTACTGAGCAAGCGGAAGCAGGTTTGCGGGCCGCAACGGTGCTGCTGAAGCGTGAACGCCGGTCGTCTTTCCGGGTCCCGGTGCAGGTGCCGGTGCAACTGAAGGTTCAGGACGATCCGGAGACCGAAGGCATTCTGCTGGATTTGAGCGAGGACGGACTGGACCTGCTGGCAGCGCAACCGGTGCGCGCGGCGGCGGCCATCCAAGTAAAGTTCAGTCTTCCCGACGGCAAAGAGATTGAGGCTCGCGGCGAAGTCGCTTGGGCGAATCCTAATGGACAAGCGGGCGTGCATTTCCTGAATCTTCCCGCTACCTTGCGGACAACCCTGCAAAACTGGGTTGCGGCGAACGCGCCTGAACCTCCGCCGCCCGATCCGGAGCCGGTAACACAGTGCAAGCTGACCGACCTCAGTGTGGGCGGGTGTTACGTGGAAACAGAGTCGCCATTTCCGGAACGCGCAGGCATTACACTTTTGCTGCGGGCGGAAGGCATGGAAGCGCAGGCCGAGGGCACGGTAAGGGTGATGCATCCCGGATTCGGCATGGGGATTGAGTTCGCTGCACGGACTGCCGATGAGCGCGCACAGGTGACAAGTTTCATAGGATTCCTCAGCAGCCGTCCGGGAACCCTTCCGGAACTGTTGATTACGCCACGGGCTTTGGCGGAAGAGAGCCAGAGTGAAGCGGCGCATGCAGAGAGTGAAGAACTGGACGATCCCTTGCTCGAACTGCTACGCGGGCACGAGGCGCTGAGCCAGGAAGAATTCTTGCAGGCACTGCGTCAGCAACGGAGTTCAACAGAAGAAGTAGCTCCCGCCTAGATCGCATTATTCCTTTACACACTGAGTGGCGCACCCTGATTGGGGCGAGTGCGTTTGTGCGGGCCGCAAAAGCGGTTAGGGGCCTGCACGCCGTCTCTCGTGCAGGCCCCTGTAGCGCCGGGTTTATTCCACCTCGAATGCTTGCAGTGTAGAGAGCGGACGCGACAGGTACGTTGCAGGGAGGTTAATTTACGGTAAAATCCCGGAGAATTTGTGCACAGGGTTTACAAAGACCCAACCACAGAGGTCACAGAGGAACACAGGGGGAACATAGGCGTGACGCGGGTCTTGATTGCTACTTCTAACTCGGGGAAACTGCGGGACTTTGCTGGCGCAGCGGAGACGCTGGGAGTGGAAGTTGTGCCAATTCCTGGCTTCGCTTCCCTGCCTTTGGTGGTCGAGGATGGGCTTACGTTCGAGGCCAACGCGCGCAAGAAAGCCGAAGCCTACGGCCTACATGTGGCGGGAGAAGTTGTGCTGGCGGATGACTCGGGGCTGGAGGTGGATGCGCTGGGCGGCGCACCTGGAGTGCATTCGGCGCGCTATGCTGCGGAGGCGCCTCATCTGGCGGGCGTCAACTGCGACGACGCAGCCAACAACACTCGACTGCTGCGGGAACTGAAGAATGTTGCGCCGGAGAAACGGACGGCGCGTTTCGTATGCGTGATCGCGGCGGCACGGGACGGGCAGACTCTGGAAGTGTTTCGCGGCCAGGCGGAAGGAATCGTTCTGGATGGGCCACGGGGGGCGAATGGCTTCGGCTACGATCCACTTTTCTATTTTCCGGAAATTCAGAAGACCTTCGCGGAGTTGAGCGCGGAAGAAAAATCCAGGTATAGCCATCGCGGGGCGGCGTTTCGGAAGTTTCTGGAGTGGGCGGGGCGGGGGTAGACACCTTAGTTATCCGCGCCATATGGACCCAAGGGAGCGCATCGATTTGATTTAGTTCAGGTTCACCAAAACTGCTACGTCAAATTTCGAGTAGTATTTCTTTACGTCCGCCTTCCCGTACTTCTCACGGAACTTCTCCACCACAGATTTCACAGCTTTGGCGTCAGTTACGGGAACAGCTGGGTATTCCGCTCCCAATCCTCGTGCCTCGATCCGAATCCGCGGGTTCTTAAGCGCATTCTTGTACCATTGGGTGTCCGAGCCCTGAACTGGCAGGAGGTAGACTTTACTCCCTTCCAGCACGAACCAGACAGGTCTTGAGATCGCACGGCCCGACTTTCTGCCTATCACCGTGATCTGGGTCTGTCTGAAGCGAGCCAAGCGGTCTTGCAGACTTTCATTTGCGATTGCCATACGCACGAACCTCCAACCATGGGTTTGTCTGCTCGCATTCGTTACTCTGTGACTCCTATCATGCCGCTGACGGCGCTCCAACATGAGCCGGGGAGAAGACACATCAAATTACGCTGCCGGCGGCTGGACTTCTCGCAACCGGCGTTCGAGAAACCGGCGCTCGCTGTCGTTGGTGGCCAGCGCAAGGGCGCGCTGGTAGCTGGTAGCGGCCTCGGCTGACGATCCGATGCGGCGAAACAGATCGGCGCGGACGGCATGCAGCAGGTGATAGCTGTCGAGATCGCTGGTGGCGGCGATGGCATCGACCAGCGCGAGCCCGGCCTGAGGGCCTTCCGCCATCGCCACCGCCACGGCGCGATTCAGCGCCACGATAGGAGAAGGTTGTACCTGCTGCAAGAGATCATAAAGGCGCACGATCTGGGGCCAGTCGGTATCTTCGGCGCGCGCCGCCTGGCAATGCAAGGCCGCAATCCCGGCCTGTAGGGCGAAAGGACTGGGTCCACTGCGGAACCCTTCGTTGACCAGCGGCAAGGCCTCGGCGATCTGGGCTTGATTCCAGCGGCTGCGATCCTGCTCTTCGAGAATGACCAAATCCCCAGCGTCATTGATGCGGGCATCGCGGCGTGCGTCGTGCAGCAGCATGAGGGCGACCAGGGCCATCACTTCCGCTGGGGGGAGTGGGCCCATCAGCGAACTCACCAACCGACCCAGACGGATAGCCTCGGCGCAGAGGTCGGTCCTGACCAACGGGCCGCCTCGAGTTGCCGCATAGCCTTCGTTGAAGACGAGATAGATGACGGTCAATACTGCATCCAGTCGTGCCGCCAGGTCCTTGGTTTCTGGAACCATGTAGGGAATGCGGGCATCACGAATCTTGCGTTTGGCACGGACCAGGCGCTGCGCCATGGTTGTGGAAGGGACGAGGAATGCACGCGCAATTTCATCGGTCTCGAGACCGCACAGGGTGCGGAGGGTCAAGGCTACCTGCGTGTCGGGCGCGAGCGCGGGGTGGCAACAGGTGAAGATCAGGCGGAGACGGTCGTCGGGGATTTCGGTGGAGTCGTAATTGGGCTCTTCGACGGTGCGAACCAACCCGGAAACGGCGTAAGATTCAAGCTTCTCCTCGAACCGCAGGTTGCGCCGGATGCGGTCGATGGCCTTATGGCGGGCGGTCTGGATGATCCAAGCGCGGGGGAACTCAGGGACGCCGGACTCGGGCCATTGATCCACGGCGGCGGTGAAAGCTTCCTGGGCACACTCTTCGGCTAGGTCGAAATCACCGATGAGGGTAATCAGGGCGGCGACGATCCGGCCCCAATCGGAGCGGTAAACTGCTTCCACGGCGCTGGCGGCGTCGGTAGACATACTTGATTGTAAATATTTCTTGCCAAGGGTGTCGATTTGGGGGTTTGCCAGTCGATATACGGATGGAGGCGCAGAAATGAAATACCTATTGCTGATTTATGCCGACGAGAACGCCTGGACTGATGCCGAGAGGCAGGCGTGTTACGGGGAGTCGACGCAGCTTGCGCATAACCTCAAGGAGAATGGGCAGTTCATCTCGACCTCGCCGCTGCAGCCGGTGGCCACGGCCACATGCGTCAAAGTGCGGGAGAGCAAACGGGTGGTGACCGATGGGCCGTTCGCGGAAGCGCGCGAGCAACTCGGCGGCTACTTCATGATCGAGGCGAAGAACCTCGATGAGGCCATCGACGTTGCGGGGCGGATTCCGGGCGCACGCAAAGGCACGGTCGAAATCCGGCCGGTAGTGGAGATCCCGAACCTGCCGGCAGCGTAGGAAAATCGGACTCAGGAGAGTTTTATGCAAAAGATCACACCTTTCTTGTGGTTCGATGACAAGGCCGAAGAGGCGATGAACTTCTACGTTTCCATCTTCAAGAATTCGAAGGTTGGGACGGTGACCCGGTATGGAGAGGCGGGGCCGGGGCCGAAGGGGACAGTCATGTCCGCGACCTTCCAGCTCGATGGGCAAGAGTTCTTCGCGCTCAACGGAGGCCCGCACTACAAGTTCACCCCGGCCATATCATTTTTCGTAAACTGTGAGACGCAACAAGAGGTCGACCAGCTGTGGGACAAGCTTTCGGCAGGGGGACGGAAAGACAGATGTGGCTGGCTGCAAGACAAATATGGTTTGTCCTGGCAGATTATTCCCTCGGTTCTTGGAAAGTTCTTGCAGGACAAAGACGCCAAGAGGTCTCAAAGGGTCATGCAGGCAATGCTGCAAATGGAAAAGCTTGATATCAAGAAGCTGGAGCAGGCATACGAGTAACATTGAGGCGGACTAAGGTTCTAATAAAACAAAAAAAGGAGATAGACGACCATGGAAACGAAACCCACCCACGAACAAGCTCAACTTCATCTACAGGTTTTTGATCAGCGGCGGGAAGCCCGCTTGCGCCAGGCACGCGACTGGTTCTTCAAGAATTATTTCGCGGACAACTGGAACGATGCGATGCGGGTCGCCGCCCCAGGGACAGAAGGCGGCACCAACTTCATGATGGTGGTCAGCTATTGGGAACAGGCCTGCGCGTTGCTGAACTATGGCCTGCTGCACGATGATCTGTTTTTCGAAACCAGCGGCGAATTCTTTGGCGTCTGGGAACGAATCAAACCCACTATCGCAGAAGGGCGCGCACAGTGGGCCAATCAGCAGTTCCTCGGCAATCTGGAACGAGCCGCGCAACGCTTTGAGGTCTGGATGGATAAGCGGTCCCCGGGCCACATCGCCAAAATGCGCGAGTTCATGAAACAGATGCGCACACAGCCTGCGAAAGCAGCGTAAGACGTTCGTGCCAGACGCTCCCGCCCTTCGGAGATTGTGGAGGGTGGGGGCGTCCGGCTTATGTGATGTCAGGAACGCACTGAGCTTTGGTATACAGACAGCACCGGAGGTAGCGATGAGCAAAGTACGGGTTCTGGTGGGTACACGCAAGGGCGCATTCGTACTCACGGCGGATGGCAAGCGCGACAAATGGGAGGTCAGCGGGCCACACTTTGCAGGCTGGGAGATTTATCACGTCAAGGGATCAACCGCTGATCCGAACCGAATCTATGCGTCGCAGTCGAGCGGCTGGTTTGGACAGATCATTCAACGCTCCGATGACGGCGGCGAGAACTGGCATCAACCGGGTACGCCGCCCGGAGAACCGCTCCCACAATGGCCTGCTAAGGCAAGCAACAAGTTTGTCTATGACGCGTCAGCCGACACCGGAAAACCGCTCACCACTCATCAGTGGTATGACGGGACACAGCATCCGTGGGAGTTCAAGCGGGTGTGGCACCTGGAGCCATCACTCAAAGATCCCAACACGGTTTACGCCGGCGTGGAAGATGCCGCTATTTTCCGCTCGACCGATGGCGGCGAGAGTTGGAAGGAACTTTCAGGTCTGCGCGGCCATGGCACAGGACCAAAGTGGCAGCCGGGCGCGGGCGGCATGTGCCTGCACACGATTATTCTCGATCCCAGCAATCCGCAGCGGATATATATCGCCATCTCAGCCGCGGGTGCGTTTCGTACCGACGACGGCGGCAAAACGTGGAAGCCAATCAATCGCGGACTGAGGTCCCAATATATCCCCGACCACGATGCCGAGATCGGACACTGTGTTCATCATGTGGCGATGAACCCGAAGCGTCCTGGCGTACTGTTCATGCAGAAGCATTGGGACGTGATGCGGTCGGACGATGCGGGCGACAATTGGAAGGAAGTCAGCGGAAATCTGCCGACGGACTTCGGATTCGTGATTGACGTTCACGCGCACGAGCCGGAAACGATTTATGTGGTGCCGATCAAGAGCGATTCGGAGCACTACGTGCACGATGGCAAGCTACGGGTGTTCCGCAGCCGCACCGGAGGGAACGAGTGGGAGGCATTGACCAAGGGCCTGCCACAGAGCAATTGCTACGTGAACGTTTTGCGCGACGCCATGGCGGTGGACTCGCTCGACAAGTGTGGCGTGTATTTCGGAACCAGCGGCGGGCAAGTATATGTATCGGCTGATGCCGGGGATAGCTGGAATCCCATTGTGCGGGATTTGCCGGCGGTGCTGTCGGTGGAGGTGCAGACGCTGGGGTGATTCAGAGCATGGTCCGCACGCAGAACGGTTCGCCGTTAATCAGCCCGGGAAGGCGGCCTACACTTCCGGCCGCCTCCCCCGGAACGATGCATCATCTCTACTTGGTCTTGATGAACGCCATTCCGTGCGGACTCACCATTCCGGTCACGATGTCAGTGAGGACGCCGGTGTCTGGATCGAGTGCCGCGACCGTAGTAGGAGTCGCGCTGTAGGCTGCGGCCGGCGAGAAAAGCTCTCGCGAGATGGCGTAGACAGTTTCGCCATCACGATCGGACACCAGAATCACTCCGTGGCTGGAAGTAGCGAAGACGGTATCGTCGATTTGCACGGGGGAACCGTTCTGCGTGAGTGCGAGATGGTACGCGGTCTGATCGAAGAAACCGACGTGGTGGACGATGATTAACTCGGCGTCGGCCTGGCTGTCTAGAACCAGATCTCCCAAGGGATTGAAAATCATCGAGTCTGGATCCTGCAAGTTAAGGGTTACGGGAGTATCAGTCGGGATGTCGATGGCTGTCGCGGTGCCACTGAGTACCGGGGTCACGGTGACGGTGCCTCCGTTGATTTGAGCCTTGACGATGGCGGGCGCGTTGTTGGGGTTATTGGAGGGATTGGAAGCGCTCAGAAAAACGTCGCTACCCCGGAACGCGATATCGTCGTAGCCGCCGCCGTGCGGGGTGGGGCCAAACGTGTACTTCGTCTGGGTCCCGTTCTTAGGATCGATGATGACGAGGTTGGGATTGGCGTCCTCATTCTGCATTGCCCACAGCAGGTGAGTGGTGGGATTCGCTCGCAGGCCATCGTTGTGACCGAGCACGGTGTAGGTCTTTAGCATATCTCCGTTTGTGTTGTACTCAACGATGGTGCTGCTTTTGCCGTCGGAGCCATCTGGGGCTACGCCATCGCCGTAACCGACAAAGACGTGTCCATCCAGCACGGCAATGGAGTCGGGGGCGAAGTCGACGTTGGGAATGCTGGTGGCGAAGACGGAAACGGTGTAGGGGGCCGACGCTACAACTTGGCCAGAGGCGGCGAGCCCGGTCAGGGAAGCAGCACAAACAACAAGGCGCAAGATAAGAGGGGATTTCATTTGAATTTCTCCGTGGGCGCGGGAGTCCAGTGCGCCGTAAGGAGCTTATCCGGTCGAGGTAACTGGGAGGTGACAGGCTAGTTAAATTCCGATGAAAACGCTCCGTGCGGGAACACCTGCCGGGCAGATTGCGAACTGGGAGGGCCAGGGTGTATCTTGTGCCTCGGAGGCGAAGTCGAAAGAGAGTTCCGGCGAAAGATCCGAGAGGTTGTGGTTGAGGAAAACAATTCTGGTTTATGGCAGTCGCTAGCGGTGCTCAATCTACCTCCTATCTTCCAAGCCAGGAGCCTCGCCGTCCCGGGCTGTCGCCGCTGGCAGCCGGTATTCTGATTGGCCTCTGTGCAGCCAAGCTACTGCTGCACCTCTTCACCAGCGTCCTCCACTACGGCTACTTTCGCGACGAGCTCTATTACATGGACATGGCCCGCCACCTGGACTGGGGCTACGTCGATGCCGCTCCCCTGATTGCCGTGTACTCCAAAGTCGCGCTGTTGATGGGGGGCTCACTGGCGGCGCTACGCATCCTTCCCGCGCTGGCCGGCGTTGCGTTAGTCGCACTCACGATCCTGATCACACGTGAACTGGGCGGCAGACGGTATGCGCAACTGCTCGCCGGAGTCGCCATCCTGCTCTGCCCGGCTTTTTTGCTGGTGGACAGCCTGCTCACGATGAATGCCTTCGAGCCGCTGTTCTGGATGGGGTGCGTATGGGTCGTGATTCACATTCTGCGCACAGGGGACTCGCGGCTTTGGCTGTGGTTCGGGCTGCTTTCCGGTCTTGGTCTCGAGAACAAACATTCCACCCTATCGTTCGGATTCGCGGTCGCCGTCGCCCTGCTTCTGACTCACCATCGCAGCGAGTTTCGCAGCCGCTGGATCTGGATCGCTGGGGCCATCGCTCTGGCGCTATTTCTTCCCAACCTCATCTGGCAGGTTCGCCATCACTTCCCCACCATTGAGGATCTGGCCAATGTCCAGCGTGAGCACAAAAACATCGTGCTCGGCCCGTTGGCATTCGTCAAGGAGCAGATCCTTGACATGCACCCGATCTTGTTGCCGGTCTGGCTCTCGGGCCTGCTATGGTTCCTCCGCGACCGCCGCTGGCGGGTGCTCGGCCTGACCTTTGTAGTCTTCTTCGTGTTGATGGAGGTCGCGCACGCCAAGAACTATTACGTGTTCCCGATCTATCCGATGCTTTTCGCCGGCGGCGCAGTCGTCATCGAACGCTGGTTGGCGCGCCGTGCCGCATGGACACGAGCGGCTGTGATTGCCGTGATCGTGCTGACGACATTTCCCGCCGTCCCGCTGGTAACGTGGATGCTGCCGCCGGAGAGGCTTCTGGCTTACCAAGATGCGATAGGCATCAGACTCTCCAAGACTGAGGTCGGGCATGAGTCGAGGTTGCCGCAATCGATTGCCGACCAGTTTGGATGGCCCGAGATGGTGGGTGAGGTCGCCGAGATTTACAACGCCTTGCCGCCCGAGGAGCGCACACAGACCGGCATCTGGGCAGGCAACTACGGCGAAGCCGGTGCGATTAACCAGTTCGGACCTGCCTTCGGGCTGCCACGCGCCTGGTCTCGCCACCAGAACCATTGGTACTGGGGTCCGCCTCCGCAGGTCTACAAGAACCTCATTGTGATCCAGTGGAGTCTGGAAGACGTGCGTGACAACTGCGGTTCGTTTCAAGCTTTCGAGCATTTCCAGCGCTTTGGCATGGGCGAGGAAAACGCGCCGATCTACCTCTGCCGCGGGGTGACGTTCGACATTCAACAAATCTGGTGGCACTCGCACCACTGGAACTAGACGTTTGAGCGGTGGCATACTCACACTCACTATGATCCGACTCATACTCCCACCACATCTGCGAACGCTGGCGCACGTGGGCAGCGAGGTGACGCTCGACGTCGAGGGTCCAGTCACGCAGCGCTCGGTGCTGGATGCGCTGGAGGCACGCTATCCGATGCTGCGCGGGACCATCCGCGACCACGTCACACTACAGCGCCGAGCATTTCTGCGGTTCTTCGCTTGCGAGGAAGATTTGTCTCACGAGCCGCCGGATGCGCCGCTGCCCGAGGCGGTGGCGTCCGGGAAGGAACCGTTTATCGTGATTGGGGCGATTGCCGGGGGCTAGGAAGCAGCCAAATCCCAGAAAACGAACCGTTCGGAAGAGGTCGCCCTTCTCTCCGACCGCGACGTATTTTCTCTGTTGTTTTAGGTTCATAACGGGGTTACAATTCGGGCCTCTGCCGCGTTGCTCCCGCGACGTCAGCCAGTGGAGGAAAGCCATGTCCCGCCTGCGATTTGCTGCAATTGTCTCTCTGTTGTGTCTTGGAATTTTGCTCTTAACCGGCTTTGGTGGCGACCGCGTATTCTGGGCGCAATGGGGCCGCAACGCGCAACACGCCGGGATGGTCGGCAGTGTCGGCCAGCCGCTCAATCACAAACTGGCTGACATCGTGTACGACCCCTTCGTGCCGCAAGAGAAGGAAGAGAATTTTCCCGTACTTGGAGCACCCGTCTTGACCGCGCACTACCAGTCCACGCTGATCGACGACGACAACAGTTTCTACATGGTGCAGAAGAGCGGAACTTATAAGTCATGTTCCCCGCACGGCGAATGGGTGTTCGGCGCAAACTGTGGACCCAACGCGTGGGGCGTGCTCAATTGGAACGTGGTGCGCTACAACTGGAAACACGGGCAGGCAGCGGCGGCATGGACCTATTGGACGGATTGGAAGCCGGTACCGAATGCTACCGCGCTGACTCATCAGTTCTTCGGGTACATCGGCCTGATCGGCTGGGAGCCGGTGTTCCATCCGGCCATGGTGGGCCGGCATCTTTATGTTCCGGGCGCTGGCGGCACGGTGTGGAAGGTCGACAAGCGGACCGGCAAAGTGGAATCGCACATCAATCCATTCGCGGGTATGAATATCAATCCCGCGAACACGTACGTTTCGGGTCCGCTGACCGCGGATGAGAATGGGGATATCTTTTACAACGTCATTGAGCTGAACACCAATGGCAACCCCTGGCAGGGTAATGATGTGGCGGGAGCATGGCTGGCGAAGATCGCAGCCGATGATACATCCGCCACGGTTGCATTCTCGGTTCTGGTGCCAGACGCACCGCCGGGGAGCGCATTCAGCTGTCCTGGAAACTTTGTTTACGAAGGCTACGGTGCTTCATCGTTGCCGTGGCCGCCGGCAGATATTCCTTATCTTTTCACGGAACCATGCGGTTCTCAGCGTCCACCGATCAATGTTGCCCCTGCGATTGGGCCCGATGGGACGGTGTACACGGTCAGCGTGGCGCACTTTGACAACATGGTCAGCTACCTTGTCGCAGTGAATCCGGACCTGACACTCAAGTGGTCAGCCTCGCTGCAGCGCCGGTTGACGGACGGATGCGGCGTGCTATTGCCGATCGCGCCACAAGGCGTCACCGACATGCCGAATTCATGCCGCTACGGGACGAAGGTGGGAGTGGATCCCACCACGGCCGACTATGGTTCCGCGGTGGTCTCGGACACGGCTTCGGCCACACCGACCGTGCTTCCGGACGGCTCAATTCTTTTCGGCACCCTGGATAATTTTAACCACGGACAGGGACACCTATTCCACTTCGACCCGAAAGGCAATTATCTCAATGCATTCACTTTCGGATGGGACTCGACCGCGGCTGTGTACCGTCACGACGGCACGTATTCGATTATCATCAAGGACAACCGCTATGGTGGAGCGGCATACTGCTCGTTCCAGAGCCCGGTGTGCACGGGGCCGCCACCGGTGTATTTGATCTCACAAGTCGACGCCAACCTGAACGTGGAATGGTCGTTCCAAAACACTACCATCGATGCGCAGCACCCGTACGGATACGAGTGGTGCGTGAATGCGCCGGTGGTCGATGGCTTGGGCATCGTCTACGCCAGCAGCGAGGATGGCCACGTTTACTCGATGCCGCAAGGACACCATGGCATCTTTAAGAAGCCGCTGCAAAAGATCTTCCTTCAGAAAGCTGTGGAAGCCGCTTACACTCCGCTTTCAGTTGGCTTGGATGGGAAGGAGTACACACAGAACAACGGGCACCTGTTCGTGATCGGGTGGTGAGCCGGAAGCAATGGATGACTAGGAACCTCATTCCCTTCCACCAGGCGGCGTAATGCCGTCTGGTTCGAGATTCGGCATTCGAATGTTCACTGCCGCTGCCTTGACTTCCCTTCTCTCTCGCCAAGATAATAAAAAGTTATCCTAATCTCATTGCACTCATAGGAGCGTTCGTGGCATCGACGGCTAGACCCGCGTCTCCACTCGAGGTTCGGGGAGGCGTTGCACCGTTGCGGGCAGGCCAGGGTTATTCCTTCTTCTTGCGGCGCCTGCATTCGCTCAGCGGCATTGTTCCGGTGGGCGCATTCCTGATCGAGCATTTTGTCTCTAACGCTTTCGCCACCCGGGGGCCCGCCGCCTATGCCAAGCAAGTCGAGTTGCTGAGCAGCTTCCCGTTCGTGGTGGGCCTGGAGCTGTTCGGGATCTGGCTGCCGATTCTCTATCACGCGCTTTATGGGTTTTATATCTGGTATCGCGGCGACAGCAATGTCGCGGATTATCCGTGGGCGGGCAACTGGATGTACAACGCGCAGCGCTGGACGGGCGCCATCGCGTTCTTCTACATGATCTGGCACACCTGGCACCTGCGCTTTACCGGCATTCACCTGTTGAGCCATCCGGATGCGGCGTTTGGCAAGGTGCAGGCAGAATTTCAGAGTCCCTGGGCGGTGGCGTTTTACGCCGTGGGTATTGTGTGCGCTTCGTGGCATTTTGCGTACGGGATCTGGCTGTTCGCGGCCAAGTGGGGCATCACGACGGGTGATAAGGCACGGCGCCGCTTCGGGTATGTTTGCCTGGCGATCGGACTGTTGTTTGTGGGAGTGGGTGCGGCGACCATGTATTCATTCTTGAGTACACCAGTGGAACCGGGTAGCGCGATGCAGATGACGATGTCTAATCACTAAGAAAGCAAGATGGCGACGACTCTTAAAATCACGGTGATTGGTGGCGGGCTGGCGGGCTTGGCTGCGGTGATTAAGATTGCGGAAATGGGCGGACAGGTGGACTTGTTCTCCATTGTTCCGGTGAAGCGATCGCACTCGGTGTGCGCGCAGGGTGGAATCAACGCGGCGAAGAATCTGAAGGGCGAAGGCGATTCCACCTGGAAGCATTTTGACGACACGATTTATGGTGGCGATTTTCTCGCCAATCAACCACCGGTCAAGGCGATGTGCGAGGCCGCGCCGGGGATCATTGATTTGCTGGATCGCATGGGCGTGCCTTTCAACCGCACGCCTGAGGGGCTACTCGACTTCCGCCGCTTTGGCGGGACTCTGTATAACCGCACGGCGTTTGCGGGCGCGACGACGGGACAGCAACTTCTTTATGCGCTCGATGAGCAGGTGCGGCGGTACGAGTCCGAGGGCAAGGTCAAGAAGTACGAGCATTGGGAGTTTCTTTCTGCCGTGCTCGATGGAAATCGGATTAGCCGCGGCATCTGTGCCATGGATTTGCGGTCGATGGAAGTGCGGACCTTCCCTTCCGACGCGATCATCATTGCCACCGGAGGCAATGGCGCGATCTTTGGTAAATCTACGAATTCGGTGGTGTGCACCGGGTCGGCGCAGTCGGCTTTGTATCAGCAGGGATGCTTTTACGCCAACGGAGAGTTTATTCAAGTTCATCCGACGTGTATTCCGGGCGAAGATAAATTGCGGTTGATGTCGGAGTCGGCGCGCGGCGAAGGCGGGCGCGTGTGGGTGCCGAAGACGCCGGGGGACAAGCGCGATCCGAAGTCGATTCCTCAAGCCGAGCGGTGGTATTTCCTGGAAGAGTGGTATCCAAAGTACGGGAACCTGGTGCCGCGCGATGTGGCGACGCGGGCGATTTTCAAAGTCGTGTTTGAGCACAATCTGGGAATCGATGGCAAGCCGATGGTGTATCTCGACCTGACACACATCGACCGCAAGATTCTTGACCGCAAGCTGGAAGGGATTCTAGAGATTTATGAGAAGTTCGTGGGAGATGATCCGCGCGACACACCGATGAAAATCTTCCCCGGCATGCACTACACCATGGGCGGTCTATGGGTGGACTTCAAACAGGCAACGAATATTCCGGGCATCTACGCCGCTGGGGAATGTGAATACCAGTACCACGGAGCCAACCGGTTGGGAGCGAATTCGCTGGTGTCGTGCATTTACGGAGGTTTTATCGCTGGGCCATCTGCGGTGCAATATGCGCGCAACCAGAAAGCCGCAGCCGGCAATGGGCACTTCGATACCGAGCGCAAACAGCAGGAAGAAAATAACGCGATGCTAATGAAGTCGGAGGGCAAGGAGAATCCGTTTTGCTTGTGGCGCGAACTGGGCGAGCTGATGACTAAAGATTGCACGGTCATTCGCTATAACAAGAATCTGAAGGAAACGGATGCTAAGCTGTGCGAGTATTTGGAGCGTTTCCGGCGTATCAATCTGAGCGACCGCACGCAGTGGGCCAACACCAGTGTGGTGTTTTCGCGCCAGCTTTACAACATGCTTCAGCTTTCGCGAGTGATCGCGCAGGGAGCGGCGATGCGGGACGAGTCGCGCGGAGCGCATTACAAGCCGGACTTCCCGGAGCGCGATGACAAGAACTGGCTGAAGACCACGAAAGCGTATTTTGCGCCGGATGCGGATGAGCCGAAGTTTGAGTTCGAGCCAGTGGATATTTCGTTGATTCCACCGCGGGCGAGGAAGTATTGAAGGGCTTTACCACAGAGGGCACAGAGAACACAGAGGAATGCGTAGGCTTTAACTAAGGGCTAATTGCTAATGGCCAAGAGCGTAATCATCAAAATCAAGCGGCAAGCGAATCCCCGCGAGACATCGCGGTGGGAGGAGTTCGAGTTGCCGTATAAGCCAGCGATGAATGTGATCTCCTGCCTGATGGATATCGCCGCCAACCCGGTCACGCGCGACGGCAAGGCGACTACGCCGATCACTTACGACTCGAATTGTCTGGAGGAAGTTTGCGGTTCGTGCGCCATGCTGATCAATGGACGTGCGCGCATGGCGTGTTCGGCGCTGGTAGATAAGCTCGAGCAGCCCATCCGTCTGGAGCCATTTTCAAAGTTTCCCGTGGTGCGCGATTTGGCGGTCGATCGCCAGGTGCTTTTCGAGAACCTCAAAGCCGTGAAAGCGTGGGTTCCGATCGACGGGACTTACGACCTGGGCGCCGGTCCGCGCATGACGGCGGAACAACAGGAAGCTGCCTATCCGCTGTCGCGCTGTATTTCCTGCTGCTGCTGTATGGAGGTTTGCCCGCAGTTCAACGACGACACTGGCTTTGTGGGTGCGGCGACTATTGCTCAAGTCCGGCTCTTCAACACTCACCCTACGGGCGCGGCGCTTGAGCGTGAGCGGCTGACGGCATTGATGGGCGATGGGGGCATCCAGGAATGCGGCTACGCGCAGAATTGCGTGGAGGCTTGCCCCAAAGACATCCCGCTGACACGCTCGATTTCCGAGGTCGGCGGCGCAGTGATGAAACAAGCCATCGGTGACCTTTTCCGCAAGTGAGAGCGCCATTTTTTGTGCCGCTGGCGCTCTCGCATCCACTTGTGAGACACTCCAACCCTTGCAATCCAGCCACTTGGCGCGGACGGCGGGGCGTTAGGAACGGCGATTCATCTGCTCCACTATAGATAGAGAGTGCCGCGGCTGCGGGGTAACCAACAGTAACCCGCGGTCAGGCAACTCTTTGGTAACCAGACTGCGTATTTCGTAGACAGCCGGCAGGGCGGGTGCGCTAGAATGAGCGCCAACCCAGCCATACAGAGGATTTGAGGAGTTAAGCCACTTCGTGGGAGCGAGATTACAAAGAGTCTTTCTGGCCGGACTGCTGATGTTATCTCTCGGCAGCCAAGCCTTCGGATTGCATCAATATATTCCGACGCAATCGGGGCATCGCAAGCGCAGGGTGCACCTGCGGCGGGCGCGCTGGAACCCGGTGTTTCGCCCTTCCCGCGATTCGTTGTTACGGCAGAATGCGGAGATCGACCGGCTGGAGTTGCCGCGCATTCAAAATCAGGCTGAACTGGATCAGTTGATCGCCAGCAAGGAATTGGTTCCGATCATCGCAGGCGAAACGCTGCGGTTCGATCCACGGCTCGATCCTGACCGCCGCTATTGCCGTCCGTGGACTCGCGACTTCCTGCAAGACCTTAGCGGAGCCTACTTCAACCAGTTTCACGACCAGATTCAGGTGAATTCCGCGGTGCGCACGGTGCAAGTACAGAAGAAGCTGCGCCGCCACAATCGTAACGCGGCGCCGGAAAAGGGCGAGACAGCGTCGTCTCACCTGGCCGGCATCACGGTGGACATTCAACGCCGGGGCATGACCCGGGAGCAAATCGCGTGGATGCAGGACTACATGATGCCGCTCAAGGAACAGGGTCTGATCGAACCCGAAGAAGAGCGGCGGCAGTGGGTGTTCCACGTGGCAGTGTCGGGCAGCTACGCGGACTGGCGCGAGTCGCGGACTCTGGCTGGCGCGCAGGCGGGCACCCAACTCGCCGATGGCCCGCAACCGGAAGCTTTGGCCAGCAACAGCAGAGAACAGTAGACCACGGTATCTGCAACCGCAATTCCCGTTTCCATTCCTAGCGTATAGAATTCATGGCGTATGAATTTTCTCCGATGTTTAGTTGGACGTGCGGGTGTGACGGCCTGCGCAACGGTTCTGCTTTCCTCGCTTGCTCTTAGCCAAAACCCATCCGCAATCAGCGCTAAGGCTCGGGCGATCCACGAGTCGGCGATCGTGGTCGATACTCACGCCGACACGCCGCAGCGTTTTCTGGATGACAACTTCGATATTGGCAACAGCGATCCCAAGGACATTGGTCACCTCAGCCTGGACAAAGCTCGCGCCGGCAATCTGGGAGCGGAGTTCTTTTCGATCTGGGTGGATCCTGCAACCAATCAAGGCCACTTCGCCAAGCACACTTTGGAACTGATTGACACGGTGTATGAGCAGGCAGGGCGGCATCCTGACCGGATGATGATGGCGTTCTCTGTTGCCGACATCGAACGCGCTCATAAACAGAAGAAGCTGGCGGCGCTGATGGGCATTGAAGGCGGCCACTCCATCGAGAACAGCATTCGGGTGCTGCGCGACTTCTATCGCCTTGGCGTTCGCTACATGACGCTCTCCTGGTCAAACACGAACGAGTGGGCAGATTCTTCCGGTGACATCGACGACTCCAAGATTCAACATCACAACGGGCTTACCGATTTCGGTAAGCAGGTGGTTTCAGAGATGAACCGGTTGGGGATGATGGTGGATATTTCTCACGTGGCCGACAAAACATTCTGGGATGCAATTGCGGTGACCAAAGCTCCGGTGATTGCATCGCATTCGTCGGCCCGCGCCTTGAGTAGTGCGCCCCGTAATATGACCGACGACATGCTGCGCGCGGTGGCGAAGAATGGAGGAGTGGTGGACGTTAATTTCTATTCGGGCTTTGACGATCAGAGCTACTGGGATGCCAACCAGGCGCAGATGAAAGAGCGCGATGCCGCGGTCAAAGAGTATCTGAACGAGCTGAAGGCCGAAGGCAAGACGCCTTCCTATATGGATGAGGAACGCATTCAGCGGCAGTGGATGGCGAAGATTCCGCGCCCGCCGTTCAAAGTGCTGATTGACCAGATTGATCACATCGCAAAAGTTGCTGGCGTGGAGCACGTGGGACTGGGATCGGACTTCGATGGCGTCAGCGGAGCAACGCCGGAGGGCATGGATTCGGCGGCAGACCTGCCCAAGATCACGCAAGGGTTACTGGATCGGGGATACAGCGCTGCTGACATCCGCAAGATTCTTGGCGGGAACGTGCTGCGGGTGTTTGCGGAAGTGGAGCGGGTTAGCCGGGATATGCGGAAATAGAGCTTGAGCGCAAAGGTCGCGAAGTGTTCGCAAAGATGGCAAAGAAAACCTAAACGAGCAGGTACCGAAGCAATTTTTCGACTCAATGTCGTACAATTCATAATTCTGCCATCAAACTTCAAGGAGCTGAGTCATGCGTAAACCAGTTCTCGCTTTCGTTGTTATGCTGTTCGCGCTGGGGTCGCAGGTAGCTTTCGCCGCGGCTGCGGCCGGGCCGACGGCGGTCATCGACACCACCGCCGGCAAGCTTACCTGTACTCTATTTCCGGATGTGGCCCCAATCGGAGTTGCGAACTTTATTGGGCTCTCGAACGGCACCAAGGACTGGACCAGTCCGGTCACCCATCAGAAAAAGCACGGCGTACCGCTCTACGACGGAACGATTTTCCATCGGGTGATTCCTAACTTTATGATTCAGGGTGGAGACCCGGCGGGCGACAGCAGCGGCGACCCGGGCTATCAGTTTAAGAACGAGACTTCGCCCGATCTGAAGTTTGACCGCCCTGGACGCCTGGCTTATGCGAATTCTGGCCCGGACACCAACGGCTCGCAGTTCTTTATCACCGAAGTTCCCTACCCCAGTTTGAATGGCGGCTATACGCTTTTCGGGCAATGCGATGATGCCAGCGTAACGCTGGTGAAAGAGATCGCCCGTATGGGACGCGATTCGAACGACAAGCCTTACCGGCCGGTGAAGATTGTTCACATCACGATTCAAGGCGCGAAGTCTGCGACGAAGTAATTTCTGGAAAGGAATTTCCATGACACGGCAACCTGGCACTTATGCGACTTTTAATACGTCGGAAGGCACGATCGTTTGCCGCCTGTTCGAGAAGGAAGCGCCCAAGACTGTGGCGAACTTCGTCGAACTGGCCGAAGGTAAGCGGGAGTGGACACATCCCGTGAGCCGTAAGAAGAGCAAAGACCGTTTGTATGACGGCACGATTTTTCACCGGGTCATACCCGATTTCATGATTCAGGGCGGCGATCCTGCGGGTACCGGTATGGGCGGTCCGGGCTATCAGTTTGAGGATGAGACCAAGGGATCGCCGCACAAGTTCGACAAGCCGGGCAAACTGGCGATGGCGAACGCGGGGCCGAATACCAATGGCTCGCAATTCTTTATTACTCTCGCGCCGACGACATGGCTCACCGGCAAGCACACGATTTTCGGCGAGGTGGTCGAGGGTCAGGATGTGGTGGAGAAGATTGTAGGCGTCCCGCGGGGCAGGAATGACAAGCCGGTGAAAGATGCGGTGTTGAAGGCGGTGGTGGTGGAGACGGTGTAGGGCGGCTATTTGGGCGAATGATTGCCGGGCGTTGCAGGACTCTCAGGTTGTTTGTCGGGAGGAGCGATCTTTGTCGTCGCTTGCGCAACAGCATCTGCAAGACGATTCATAGCCTCGCGGCCTGGCGGTTTGCTTCGTTCTTTTCCTCGTCTGTTAGCTCTGAGCTCGGCAGTACGCCGTTATTTCCGATCCGAACTCCCTGAGCGTGGCGAGTGTCTATGTCAACGAGCGTTGAACCCAAGAGTCCTCCTGTCGTCAGGAACACGGGTGAGTCGCTTGGGATCGCAAGGTCGTAAGATGTGGCAATCACCATAACTACTTCAACAGGTCGCTCCCCAAGTTCTGGACGAACACGGACACTCGTTACCGAGCCAAGTTCTACCCCGTCGACCCGGACCGGGGCTTTGGATTGCAGCCCTTCACCGCTCCGGAAGTAAGTGGTTAGGCTGATGCGGTGAGTCGCAGGCTTTCGCAATGGCAGCCAGAGGATGACCACTATCACGGCGACTATGAAGACCAGGGCTACCTTCCGCATGGGGTGCCTCGTTCGAACGCCACCATATTGTACGCCTAGCCTCGAGCTGACTACGCCGTGCTCTTCGACGTTGATCGCCCTACACCCCAATCACTGCCACCAACTCTTTCACCGCCTCGGCGCTCTTGTTGAGCGCGGCCTGTTCATCAGACGTGAGTTTGATTTCGATGATCTTTTCGATGCCCTTCGACCCCAGCTTCACCGGCACTCCAACGTACAAGCCTTTGATCCCGTACTCACCCTCGAGATACGCCGCGCAGGGCAGGATCTTCTTTTTATCTTTCAGGATCGCTTCGACCATCTCGGCGACGGCGGAAGATGGCGCGTAATAGGCGCTGCCGGTCTTTAGATATTTCACGATTTCGGCGCCGCCATCGCGGGTGCGCTGGACTAATCGATCAACCGTAGCCTTGTCCATCAATTCGGTGATGGGAATTCCAGCGACTGTCGAGTAGCGCGGCAGCGGGACCATCGTATCGCCGTGTCCGCCGAGAACGAATGCAGTAACGTTCTCTACGCTGACCTTCAACTCTTCGGCGATGAAGGCGCGGAAGCGGGCGGAGTCGAGCACGCCGGCCATGCCAATCACGCGCTCGCGCGGCAACCCGCTCATCTTATAGGCGGCCTGGGCCATGGCGTCGAGCGGGTTGGAAACGATGATGAGGATGCATTTCGGCGAGTACTGAACGGCTTTGCTCACCACGTCTTTCATGATTTTGTGGTTGGTATTGAGCAGGTCGTCGCGGCTCATGCCGGGCTTGCGGGGGATGCCAGCGGTGATTACCACAATGTCAGAGTTGGCGGTGTCGGCGTAGTCGTTGGTGCCGATGACGTGGGAGTCGCGCTTCTCGATGGGCATGGCTTCGAGCAGATCGAGGCCTTTGCCCTGAGGCACGCCCTCGACGATATCGATCAGAACTACATCGCCGAGTTCCTTGGAGGCGATCCAGTGAGCGGCGGTCGCGCCTACGTTGCCTGAGCCTACGATTGTGACTTTATTGCGCATGAAGAGTCCTTTCTAAATGACAAACCTTTAACCACAGAGGGCACAGAGACCACAGGGTAAATCACCGCGCTGTGCTCAGCACGGCCGCGTCCATGTTCTCGATAATATGGCCGGCGAATTCGCTGGTGCTGACTTTGGTGGCGCCGGTCATCAGCCGCTCGAAGTCATAGGTGACTTTCTTTTGCTCGATGGTACGTTCCATTCCCTGCTCAATCAGGTCGGCGGCTTCGTTCCAACCCAACAAGCGAAACATCATTACGCCGGAGAGGATCACGGAGCCGGGATTGATGACGTCTTTATCGGCGTACTTCGGTGCGGTGCCATGCGTGGCCTCGAATATGGCGTAGCCGTCACCGATGTTGGCGCCGGGAGCGATCCCAAGCCCTCCAACTTGTGCGGCGCAGGCATCGGAAATGTAGTCACCGTTCAAGTTGGGTGTCGCCAGCACGGAATATTCGTCGGCTCGAGTCACGATCTGCTGAAAGACGGAATCGGCAATGCGATCGTTTATCTTTAGTTTCTTTTTCCAGGCGCCTTTGCCGTGAGTGGCGTAGATGGCTGCGAGAACGTCGCGCACTTCCTGGTACACGGATTGGCGAAAAGCTTCGGCGGCGAACTCCAGGCCAGGTTCGATCAGACTGGCGTTTTCTTCGGCGGTGAGGTTCGGATTCTTGTCTTGGTTGTCGAGAATCCAGCTCTCGCGCTCGGTGACGACATCATTGCGAAATTCCTCGGTGGCCAGTTCGTATCCCCACTTGCGGAACGCGCCTTCGGTGAATTTCTGTATGTTTCCCTTGTGTACCAGGGTGACAGTCTTGCGGCCGCTGTCGAGCGCGAACTGAATGGCCACACGCACCAGCCGCTTGGTGCCACTTACGGATATGGGTTTGATGCCGACACCGGAATCGAGCCGGACTTGCTTCTTGCTGCCCTTCAACATGTCTTTGTTGAGAAATTCGATCAGCCGGGCGCATTCCGGTGTCCCCTCTTCCCACTCAATGCCGGCATAAACGTCTTCGGTGTTCTCGCGGTAGATGACGATGTCCATGCGCTCGGGGTTCTTCACCGGAGAGGGAGTGCCCTTGTAATATCTGACCGGGCGAACGCAGGAGTAGAGGTCAAGAATCTGCCGCAAGGCGACGTTCAGCGAGCGGATGCCGCCGCCGACGGGTGTAGTCAGAGGACCCTTGATGGCGACGCGGAATTCGCGGATAGCGTCGACGGTGTCGTCAGGCAGCCAGTTCTTGAATTTGGAGTAGGCTTTTTCTCCGGCAAATACTTCGTACCAGGCGACGCGGCGCTTGCCGTTGTAGGCCTTCTGCACGGCGCTATCGAACACGCGAACGGAAGCTTTCCAGATGTCGCGGCCAGTTCCGTCGCCTTCTATAAAAGGAATGATGGGATTGTTCGGAACCTGATAGCGCCCGTTGGCATAGCCGATGGTCGCGCCAGCGGCGGGCACAGCAACACCGTTGTAAGACACTGCCATTCACGTCCTCCGCAGGGTTTGAGGGAACTGACAATTATAAAGGGTGGGCATGAGACAGGGGAAACAGGGAAGGCGTTCCGCATGGGTTCCCATAGGATTTCTTTGCGATCTTCGCGTGAGACTTTGCGGCCTTTGCGGTCAAAAGCTCTTACCGCAAAAAGCGCAAAGGATCACGCTAAGGGCGCAAAGAAAGTGTTTTCATCCTCCCCGGAAATTTCGAGATCACGGCAGTCACCGTTAGAATGCTCAGATGGGTCAGATGGCAAGGGGTGGGCTGTTACTTCTGCTGGCAAGTTTGGCGATTGGCGGACCGCTAGCCGCGGCCCAGGCGGCATCCACACCGGCAACAATTGTTCCTGACTCGCCTCGTCCTGCTACCGTGCCCGTGCACCGCTTCTGGGATCAAACGAACATTCTGTTGTTTTCAGGGGTTGCGGTGGTGCGCGGGATGGACTATGCCTCGACGCGCAACTTTCAGGCGCGCGGGCGGCAAGAGATTCTTCTTTCGGACGAAGTAGTGAACAACTCCGCGGGATTTGCAGCGCTGGAGGCGGCGGGGACGATGACCTCGGTTGGGATCTCGTATATTCTTCATCGCACGGGACACCACACGCTGGAACGCTGGATGTCGATCGGACATATTGGGGTCACGGCGTTCGGAGACGTGAGGAACTATTGCCTCGAGTCGAAGCATCCGCCACCGAAATGAGATCCCCGAGCTCGGTCCGGAGGGCGCTTTCGCCCAGCCGGGGCTTGGAGTCGCGCCTTCGCTAGTATCGTCAAACCCTGAGATTCCGGGCATTTAAGGGGGAACTTTCGAGCTTGAATCGGCGTACTATTGGGTGAGCACGAATGGTGCCGGGGGAAATGTATGCCTCGAATCTGCCGCTACGTTGTGATGCTTGTGGCTGCTGCGCTTACTTTATGTTCAACTCCGCTGTTTGCCCAAAAGAACTCTGACCAGGTGCATATCGGACGGGACATCTATGTCCAGCCGCAGGACAAGGCTGGCGACCTGGTGTGCGTTGCCTGTTCAATCTACATCCGCGGACAAGTCGCTGGTGACGCGGTGGCCGTGGCCGGCAGCGTGGTGTTGGAACAGGGAGCGCAGGTGGCGGGCGGGGTTACGACCGTGGTGGGCGATGTCCGGTTGCGGACCGGGACCCAGATCGCCGGCGATGCGGTGGCGGTGGGCGGTATGGTGAAGCGCGACCCGCAGTCCACAATCTCGGGCGACGTTACTTCCCTGGGCGGTGCCGGGTGGATGCTGCTGATTCTGGTGGCACCGGTGGTGCTGTTCGGCGGGTTTGTGGCGCTGATTATCTGGCTGTTCCGGCGCAGGCGGCCAGTGGCGGCCGCGGCGTAGGAGAGCACTGGACGATTTGACAAGGTTGATGGATTCCGCGAGTTGCAACGTCGTACTTGTCCTTCGCCGCTCGGCGGCTTGTTCACTTCTTCATTTTTCCCGCGGCTTGCGCCGTGGGCTGCATTCTGACGCCGCTTCGCGGCTGAAAGCCGCTCACCCTCACCATCTCCGCGTGCCAAAAGTTTTTCTCACTCCGATGGCGTTGTAGCGTCCCCAGGGGCCGTTGTTGCCGAGGTCGGCGGGGCCGAGGTGGGTGTCGCGGGCGCCCAGACGGTCGAACAGGAAATGCTGGGTGAAGCGGACATCGAATCCCTTGGCTATATAGACTGCCACGCCCCAGGAATGCTCGATGCCGATGGCATCAAATGACCAGGTGTACGAGGTCTGCGGAATGGTCTTGCCGAACAGAAATGACGGCTGTCCCCAGACCATGAACCGGCGCAACTGACCTTTGCCGAACGGGCGGACCTCGAGCAGGCCGGAGAGCATATAGCGAGCGAATTCGCTACATGGCGCGTTGACGCCGCCGAACGTGCCAGCATTTCCCGCGCACAGGTTAGGATCGATTTCGTTGTGCGGGGGAGCGAGATCGAACTGGGCGTATCCCCAAAAGGTATCTTTAGGAAGAAAGAATTTATCGGAATCCCGCAGGACGGGGTCTCCGTCTTTGTCTTTGTCCTGGTCTTGTGCGCTCAGGGTGCCGGCAAACGCTAAGCCTACGATCAAACACAGCAGCAACCGTTTCATTTTGCCTCCGGTATTGTGATTGGAAAGTCTGGATGTTAAAGGGCGAGTCATTGTAACGTATGGTGGCCGGAGTTGCCTGTGGTTGTGATTTTTGCCAGGGTCTCAATTTCTACGATGGCGTTCTGCGCGTGCTCTTTGTTCTTCTCGACGACCTCTGCGATTAAGGCTTCCGTCCTTGCCAGTTCGTGGTCACAAACCTCACAACGCAGAGGTCGCTGAGAACGGCTGAAGAGTACGCAGGGAGAAACCTATTCAGGGCGAGAGTGGCAATTGGATGATCGCTTCGCAGCCTTTATCCTTTTCCCGGTTTCGCAACGAAAGGGTGCCGCCGTGGGCTTCGGCGATCTGGCGGCTTAGCACCAGGCCGATCCCGGAGCCTCCGGGTTTGGTGGTAAAGAACGGCACAAACAGATTGCCGGGGTTGGCGATGCCGGGACCCTCGTCGCGGACGATGAGATGGACCCAATTCGCGTTTTTCGTCCAGCCGACTCGAACTTTCCCTCCGGCTTCGAGCGAGGCGTCCACAGCGTTGCGGATCAGGTTGATTAACGCTTGCTGAAGCTGGTCGGAATCGAGGTTCATAACGATCGTGGGTCCTGGCTCGATCTCGACTGCGGTGCGCGTTTCCAAACCGGCCGCGGTTTTGACCAGCACATTCAGATCGATGGGGCGAAGCTCGGGCTTGGGGAGACGCGTGAGACGGGAGTAGTCGCGCATGAAGCGGCTTAGCGCGTCGGAACGGTCGGCAATGACCCGGAGCCCGCGGCGGAGATCATCCTGCCAATCGGCGGCGCGAATCTCGCGCTTCATGAGATCTTCCAGGCTGCCGGCGATGGAGCAGATGGGCGCGAGCGAGTTGTTCAATTCATGTCCGAGCACACGCACCAACCGCTGCCAGGCCTGGCGCTCTTCTTCGCGGAGGGCGCGGCTCAGGTCAGCGAGAACCACCAGATAGTGCGGCTTGCCGCCCTGCCGAAACACGGAGCGGCGGACGCCCCAACGGCCGGATTGTCCGGGGAAAATCTTTTCCAGAGTGCGTGCGGATTCTCCCTGCAAGCATTCGAGCAGGCCCAGTTCTTCGGCGCTCTTGCCCAGCAGGCGTTCGGCGTTCTGGGCCATGAGGCGCTCACCGGCGCGGTTCACCAAGCGAAGCCGCTGGTCGCCGTCGAAGGCAAAGACGGCAACGTCGATTTCGGTCATCACGGTGGTGAGGAGTGCGCTGGCTTCCATCGCGCCCAGGCGCTGCTCGCGCAGCAATTCGGAGAGCGTATTGACTTCAAGCATGAGCTCGCCGAGAGCATCCCCCGACTTGGCACCGCGGACCCGGAAGGAGAAATCACCCTCGCGAAGAGCAGACTGCATGTTGGAAAGAGTCTGCAAGGGCCGGATCACAGCCGCGCGCAATCCGAAGGCAAAGCCCACCCATAGCAGAACAACAATGGAAGTCAGGCTCCAGCGGGTGTTGGGATCGTGCTCGCCGGTCCAGAGCAGCAGCAGTGTGAGCACGACTCCGGCCGCGCCGGATCCCAACGCCAGCAGCAGAATGCGGTTTTCATGACTCAGATAGCGCTTGGGCTTTCGCCGGGGGCGGGTGCGAGGCTGGGGCGAAGGCGTAACTGCGGCAGTGGGACGGACCGGGTTAGCTGCTTCCGATTCCATATTTCTGCAGACGCCGATAGAGTGCGCTACGGCTCAATCCCAGCGCCTCAGCCGCCTGGCTGATATTGCCACCATAACGGTCGACTGCTTTGCGAATCAAGAGGGATTCGACTTCTTCCAGGCTCAGTTCTTCCAAGCGCTGCGTGCCGGCCTGGGGAGCCTTCAGGCTGAGATCGCTGCTGCGTACGGCGTCCCCGGTTGAAAGCAGGACCGCGCGCTCGACGGCGTGGTCGAGTTCGCGCACGTTGCCGGGCCAGGGATACTCCAGCATGGCCTGCATGGCGGGAGGATCGAAGGTCTTGACCGGCTTGCGGTAGCGTTCGGAGTAGCGGCTCAGGAAGTATGTGGCCAGGGGAGGAATGTCCTGACGGCGATCACGCAGCGCCGGCAGTTGAATCTCGACGGTGTTCAGGCGGAAGAGAAGATCCTGCCGGAAGCGTCCGGCAGTGACTTCCTGATCGAGATCGGCGTTGGTGGCGGAAATGATCCGCACGTCCACGCGACGGGTTTGCGAAGACCCGACCCGCTCCATCTCGCCACTTTCGAGCACACGAAGCAGCTTGGCCTGTTGGGAAATCGGGATGTTGGCAATTTCGTCGAGAAACAGCGTTCCGCCGTGAGCCAGTTCGAAGCGGCCGATGCGGTCCGTTTTAGCATCGGTGAAAGCGCCTTTCACGTGCCCAAAGAGTTCACTCTCGAAAATGCCCTCGGGCAAGCCGCCGGTGTTGACGGCGACCAGTGGCCGGGAAGCGCGATTGGAGAGCGCATGCAAGGTGCGGGCAACGACCTCTTTCCCGCTGCCATGCTCGCCGGTGACCAGGACGTTGGCGTCCGAGGGGCCGATGCTGCTGATCAGGCGCAGCACGGGCTGCATGGACTCGGCATTTGCAATGAACTTGGGCAGTCCTTCGGCGCGCAGTAAACGGTTCTCGGCCTCCAGGCGCTGACTGCGACGTAGAGCGCCGCCCAGTTCCAGTTGAGTGCGCAGAACGGAGAGCAACCGCGCGTTCTCCCAGGGCTTCTGCACGAAGTCGCGAGCGCCGCGGCGCATGGCCTCGACGGCCAGGTCAACGCTGCTCCACGCAGTCATCACGATCACCGGAAGAGTGCTGTCCACTGCCTGAATTCGTGAAAGCAGGTCCAGGCCCTCCTGGCCGGAGGTGGTGTCGCGGGTGTAATTCAGATCGATGAGAACAGCGTCGAATTCGCGCAGGCCGAGTGCATCCAGCACGCCCGCAGGCGACGTGGCGGTCTCGATGGCGAACCCCTCGGGCTTAAGCAGGAGTCGCAGGGCTTCAAGCACATCGCGCTGATCGTCGGCGATCAGGAGGCGTGAACCGGAATGGCTGGTGGCGGGCATGACGGTTGAGCGTGGATGAATTCTATCCTTTTCCGTAGTCGGACTTTGCACCGGACTCAATTCTGCTCCGTCTTGGAATCTTGCTGCTGAGCAATCGTGCGTGGGGCAACACCTGAAAAGACGGGCGTTTGCTGCACCGTCCCGTGCACCGCGTCCTCAATTTCGATACCAGTGTGGGCCAGAGTCAGGCCGGTGGCGCGATCCAGTTCCACACGCGATTTTTCGTAGGTGGACATGGCCGCGACGAAAGTTGATTCCGCCTGGGCCAGATCGCGGTCTGCCTGTAGCACCAGGTTGCTGGTGGAAGCTCCCAGGGCCTTTTTCTTCTGCTCAATGTCGAACGTCTGCTGGGCCAGGTCGCGGGCTTTGCGCGCGGAATTAACGCGGGAGCGATTCTGCGTCAGGGCAAATTGGGCATTGCGCACTTCGATTCCGATCTGATTCTGCAACTGCTGCAGGTGCAACTGCGCCTGCCGGTACTCCAATTGCGAACGCACCTGGTCCGCTTGAGCCGCACGATTGCGCAACGGGAGGTTGACGTTGATCCCAATCGCATAGTCGGGAGAATTGTTCTTGAACAGATCGGTGAACGCATTGGAATATCCCGAGGGAGGCAACGGCGGGCAAGGCGGATTTGCGCAAATCGGCGTACCTGCATAGGCTCCATTCTGTACTCCAGCCAAGCCGTAGGCGCCATAAAACGCGACCAGGTCTACTTGTGGCTTCATGGCGTTGGCAGCAGCTTTACGGCTGATCTCGCGATTGGAGAGATCGATGCGAGCTTCGGCGAGTTCCGGGCGGTGCCCCTGCGCGTCGGCAATCAAATCCTGTATCGGGGTGACTGACTCTTCTTCCGGAATGCTCATGGTGTCGGTAGGAATCACTTCAGCCGATGCGAGCACCGGATCGCTGAGGTCACGGGTGATCGCGTTCTTAATGAGCAGGGCCTGCAATTGTTGTCCGTTCTGAGAGAGCAGGAGATCCTGACTGCGGGCAGACTCTTCGCTCTCCGCCTTCATGACTTCCATGGGAGCGATGGCGCCGATTCTTACCTGCTCGCGGTCGTCGGAAAGAGTCTTCTCCGCCAGTTCGAGGGAACGCTCTTTCACCTTCACATCTTCGTAAGCATTGACCAGGTCCCAATAAATATTCTGGATTTGCGAAACCGTGGCGATCACCTGACCGCGAAAAGCTACGTCAGAAATTTCGCGATTGTTGCGTGCGATGCGAATGAACCGCATATTGGGACCAAAGCCGAAGCCAGCTAATAAATGCTGGCGAAGAGAAAAGCGGAAGCTGCTGTCCACTTCGGGAGAAAGAATGCTGAACAAACTATTGTTGGTGATGCGGTCATTATTAAACCCTACGCTGAGTAGAGTGCCCGATCCAAACCCTTGTGAATAACTGAAGTTGGCGACGCCGGAGTGCTGTTGCAAAGACTGGACGCCGTTCAGAATGATGCTCGACTGCGGAAAGGTGGCGTGCTCAATGTTCATCCCGCCGGTGACGAGAGGGTCGAAGCTGTCAATGTTGGTGCCCACACCGAGAGTGGATTGCACCAATCCTGAAGCGCCGCCACCGGCGCCGCCGGCGCCGCCCGAAGTGCCACCCGCTCCTGCGCCGGGCGCGCCGCTGCCGAAGCCTCCCACGCCGCCGCCAGGAGTTCCCTGCACCAATCCAGTGTCTACGCCACGCACGGCTTGTCCAGACTTGGCGCGCAATATGTCGGTGTCGGCAATGGACAGATTGAAGCGGGCTATGGCCAGGTCGAGATTATTCTCAAGGGCGAGCGCGACCGCGTCACTCAGCGACAGTCGGAGCTTGCCATCCTTAAGCATGGTTTCAATTCGCGGAGTGTTCCCGAAGCTAGGCGGCGGCACCTGATGGGCAACATAGGGGCTCACGAAGTACGGGAAATGAGACGCCGGCTTCGAGTAATCGACCAGGTTCTGGGCTGAAGCACTGATTGTTGCGAGCGACAACACTGTCGCAAGTGATACTAGAGCAATTCCGTGTATCATGTTGAATATACTGCTATATAGATACTTCTTCGCTCCCTTAATCATCGCGTCTCCTGTAGGGTCCAAGATCATTCGTAGCGCAACGCCACCATGGGATCGACCTGGGTGGCGCGCCGCGCTGGCCAATAGGCGGCGAACAATGCCACTGCGAGCAGCAACAAAGGCAAAAGCAGCATTGTCGGCAGATCAAAACGGCTGACGTGGTACAGGCTGGACGCAAGCAACCGCGACGCCAGCACCGAAAGAAGCAGACCCAGAATGCAGCCGCTGATCCCCAATTTCGCCGCACGCCACAGCACCTGCCAGTAGAGGCTGCTGCGATTGGCACCCAGGGCCATGCGCACGCCGAATTCGCGGGTGCGATCGGCCACCAGATTCGAGATCACGCCGAAAAGCCCAATCGCGGCCAGGGTCAAAGCGATCACAGCGAAGCTACCCAGGAGCAGGAGCGTAAAGCGCCGCTCCGCCAGGGATTCCGAGACCAGCGTGGCCAGCGTGCTGGTGTGGTAAAGCGGAAGGTCTTTGTCGGCGGCCCAGATCTGTTTCTGGACTTCGGCGAACAATCCCTGAGCACCGGCGTTGCTGCGCAACACAAACGCCGTGCGTCCGCTGGCGCCGCTTTCCGCTTGAAACATGGAGTAGTAAATCATCGGCTGGGGATCGGCATCGAGCGCCGAGATATGGACGTCGCCCGCCACTCCAATCACGGTAAAGGAATAGCGCCCTCCCCACTGAAAACGCTGGCCAATTGGGTCCTGCCCGGGAAAGAACTGCCGGGCCAGCGTTTCGTTGATGATGGCGACATTGGGCGCCTGGGGAAGATCTTGTTCAGTGAAGTCCCTGCCTTTCAGCAGAGAGATCCCCATGGCATGGAAGTACCCCGGGCTGATGAGGGAATTCTCCGCCCAGTGGTAATCGTCGGCCGCGGCATGCTCCAACCGGAATCCGATTTGCCGCACATCGCTCAGGGGCAGATGGCTTGCCGCAGCAGCAGCCGTCACTCCCGGCAAACGCTGGAGATCCTCCAACAGTTGTTTCTGCACGGCGTTACGCCTAACGGGATCGGGATAGCGGCTGCGATCGAACAGAGTGCGGACAACAAACGTGCCGTTGGGATCGAATCCGAAAGGAGAATTCAGCAGGCGCGTGAAGCTGCGTCCCAGTAACCCACCGGAGATCAAAAGCACCAGTGCAGCCGCAATTTCGACCGTGGCGGCAGCATTCTGCAGCCGCTGAGTACCGCGCGCCGGGCCCGCCTGAGTGGATTCTTTAAGCGAAGCTTGCGGAGCGACGTGCGAGAGCCGCCAGGCAGGAGCGAAACCGAAAACAATCGCAGACAGCAACGAAATGCCGAGCGTGAATAGCAGCACGATGGGATGCAGCACCACATCGTGCAGACGCGGCACGTTGGCCGGACCGAATCGCCTCAGGCCTTCGATCGCAGCCTTGGCAATCACGATTCCCGCGCCCGCGCCGAGAAAGGCGAGAAGTACGCTCTCCACCAGGCATTGACGCAGCAGCCGGGCGGGATTTGCGCCAATCGCGCTGCGAATGGCCATTTCGTGACTGCGATGACTGGCCCGCGCCAGTAGCAGGTTGGCGACGTTGGCACAGGCGATCAGCAGCACACATGCCACTGCCATCGCCAGAAGAAGCACCAGGGGGCGCGCTTTCTGCACCGCGTATGCGGCGAATAAATATGCCTTCGGCACCACTTTCACCGTGCCGGTGTATCCGTACTGCTGCATGAACGCCGCGGCGATAGAGGTGACATCCTGCTGCACCTGTTCCAAGGAGACGCCGGGCTTGAGCCGCCCGATCAATCCCACCCCAAATTCTTGCGTCCGGTTTTCGGGTTTCAAGAGTTGGGGATCAAAGTTCATGGGGGTCCACAAGTCTGCCATTTCAGAGAGCGGCGCTCCATCAAAAGGAAAGCGGAACGAGGCTGGCATCACGCCCACGACGGTAAACGGCTTCTCGTCCAGCTTGACGGTTTTGCCCAAGATGTTGGGATCGCTCGCGTACTGGTGCTGCCAGAGGGCATGCGAGATCACGACCACGCTGCCGGCGCCGTAGCGGTCTTCATCGGCCGTGAAAACGCGACCCAGTTCCGGCGAAACACCCAGCAGAGGGAATGTGGAGGCCGAGACTTGGGCCGCATTCACGCGCAAGGGCTGGCCTTCGCCAGTCAGGTTGAAACCCGCGCTCTCATAGGCAGCGACTTGCGAAAACGAATGATTGCGGTCGCGATAGTCCTGAAACTCCCCTGCCGACACACCGATCTCGTCACTCGACATCTGCGGTAGAGTCTCGCTGACCACAACCAACTGGCCGGGTTGCTGGTAAGGCAAGGGGCGCAGCAGGACAGTATCCACGACGCTGAAGACGGCAGTGCTGGCCCCAATGCCGAGCGCCAGGGTCAACACTGCAATGGCGGTAAAGCCGGGGTTCTTGGCCAGCATCCGCCAGCCGAAACGAACATCCTGTAATAAAGTTTCCATTTTCACCTCATTCGTGCCGCAGTGCGACCATGGGGTCAATTCGCGCAGCGCGACTGGCCGGAATGTAATTCGCCAGGAAAGCAACCGCAGCCAGCAGCGCGGTAAGAATCACCAGCGTCACGGGATCGGCGGAACTTACTCCAAACAGCAGCCTGCTAATCAACCGCATCAGAAACAAAGACGTGACCAGGCCCAGTACGACTCCCACCAACGCCAGCGACATTCCCTGTCGCACCACTAGTTTGAGAACGTCTCCGCGTTGAGCGCCCAGCGCCATGCGCACTCCGATTTCGCGCACGCGCTGGCTGACGAAGTAAGCCATCACCCCGTAGATTCCGATGGCCGCCAGCAGCATGGCCGTGGCGGCAAAGAAGAGCAGAATCTGCAAAGCAAACCGGCGGGACGCCAGCGAGTCGGAAATGATACTCTGCACCGAGCGCACGCCGAATACCGGCAAGTCGGGGTTGACCTCCTGAACCGCGCGACGAATCGGCTCTGCCAGCGCTTCGGGGCTCGCTTCAGTCCGTATGTAAACAGTTATGGTATTCAGGTTGATCTGGCGCGCCGGCACGAACATGTGTGGCGCGTAGGGAGCATCCAGCCCATCGCCGCGGCTTCGCCCTACGACCCCGACAACCCTCCGCAGCGGCTGCCCGCGGCCGAATTGAGGTTGGATCCGCTTCCCCACCGGGTCTCCATGCGGCCAATAGCGTTCCGCCGCAGTTTGATCGATCAGCATGACCGGCTCGCCTTTATCATCGTCAGCCTCGGTGAATACGCGGCCGCGGATGAGCGGGGTCTGGAGGACGTGAAACAGATTTGGCGTCGCCGCTCCCAGTTCGGCCGTCGGCGCTTCACCGGCAGCGCCAATCCGTCCTTCGATAGTGAAGGCAACCGCATTACGAAGAGTGTTGAGGGTGGGAATCACGCCTCCACCGATGGCTGTTTCCTTCACCCCGGGCAAGGCACCGACGCGGCGCAGCACCTCATCCATGAAGACATTGACCTTTTCCTGGGTGGGATAAGGATTATTCTTGGGATCGTTCGGCACCGGCAGCCAGAACTGCGCGGTCACCAGGTGGTCGGAATTGAAGCCGGGTTCGACTTGCAGGACCTTCCAGAAGCTGCGCAGCAACAGGCCGGCGCTGACCAGCAGCACGAGCGAGAGAGCAAACTCGCATATCACCAACGCACTGAGAGACCGATGCTGATGCGAGGCCATGCCCACACCGCGCGCTCCCTGGTTGAGCTTCTCCATCAACCGCCAACGCGACACTTGCAGGGCGGGCGCCAGACCGAACAGCAATCCAGTAATGACAGAAACCGAGATTACAAAAAGGAGCGTCCGCCCGTTCACAGCCACTTCGGACAGCCGGGGCAGGCTGGAAGGAACAAGCGTGAGCAAAATGTTTTTTAACCAGAACGTCAGGGGCACGGCCAGCAGGCCGCCACAGAGGGAGAGCAGGACGCTCTCCGTCAGAGTTTGCCGAATGAGTCTCCATGTCCCCGCTCCCAGAGCCTGACGAATAGCGACTTCGCGCTGACGCGCCGAAGAGCGTGCGAGCAGCAAGCTGGCGATGTTGACGCACGCGATTAGCAGTACGGCCCCGACCGCTGCGAGCAGCAGGTAAAGCATCAGGCTCACGTTACCGACCACCACCTGCTGTAGCGGAACCAGCCGGAGGTGCCATCCCACAGTTGCGGGATAGTCCGTCGGATATTGCTCGCGCAGTTGCGCGGCGAAAGCGTCAAGCCTGGATTGGGCTTGCGCCATCGTCATGCCGGGCTGCAGACGCGCGATGGCCCCGGGTATGAAGCGCTGCGTGCGCACGGGTGGATGCGGGAACGGGTCTGCCGCATAGCCCGCTGCAACCCATATCTCCACATCCTGACGGAGCGTGCGCCCGGGGTGGCGGAACTCGGGCGGCATGACTCCGATGATGGTGTATAAGTCGGTGTCAAGCCGGATCGCCTGTCCCAGCACATTCGGATCGGCCCCGAACATCTTGTGCCACAGACTGTCGCTGATGACCGCGCCTTCCGTGAATCCTGGACGATAATCGCCGTCGTTGAAAACGCGGCCCAGAGCCGGCTTCGCTTCCAGCAGAGTGAAAAAACTGGTGCTCACCGCGTTGGCTTCCACCCGTTCCGGCCTCTCCCGTCCGGTGATGTTGGCGCTGATCGGCCACACCGCGGAAACCTGCGCAAACACTCCGGAGCGCCTCTGGAAATCGTCCAGTTCGGGCTGCGAGATGCCTCCATCTGCAAGGTTGATCCCCGGCATCTCTACCTTCACCGACACCAGTTGCTCAGGTTGCTGATAAGCCAGCGGCCGCAGCAGCACTGCGTCAACCACAGAAAACAAGGCCGTGTTGGCGCCGATGCCCAGCGCCAGCGTGGTTACCGCAACCGCCGTAAACCCGGGTGCTTTGCGCAACATGCGCAGCCCGTAACGAACGTCCTGAATTAATGTTTCCATGTTGTTCTCTCTTACGGCGTTGCCACCGCGGGAATTCTCGCTTGGGGATTGGCCGGGTCACTGGTGATCCAACCGTCGAATAATTGAATCGTCCGGTGTCCGTAGGCGGCGTTAAGTTCTGAATGCGTCACCTGAATGATCGTCGTGCCGGCGTCGTTCAGTTTCTTAAACAGATCCATGATTTCCTTGGACTGGCTGGAGTGCAGATTGCCCGTGGGTTCGTCGGCAAGAATCAGTTTCGGATTACCCACCACGGCGCGAGCGACTCCGACCAGTTGCTGTTGTCCGCCGGAAAGCTGGCTGGGATAAAGATCTTTCTTGCCCACAATCTGGAAGCGATCGAGAATCTCAGCGACCATGCTGGCACGCTGCCCGCGGGAAATGTTGCGGTAGGAAAGCGGCACATCGAGATTCTCGTAAACCGTCAAATTGTCGAGCAGGTGATAGCTCTGGAATACAAACCCGATGTATTTGCGGTTGAGCTCGGAGCGCTTCTTGCGATCGAGCTTGTGGACCTCGTGCTCCAGAAAGTTGTATTCGCCGGCCCAGGAATCGTCCAGCATGCCGAGGATGCTCATCAGCGTGGACTTTCCCGAGCCGGACGGGCCCATCACGGTGATGAACTCGCCGTCTCGAATGTCGAGGTTGATGCGGCGCAGCACGTAGGTAACTCCGGCGCCGGTTTTATAGGTGCGTTCGATGTTGCGTAGCTGAATCATATTTCACTCCAATGACTCTTTGCGTCCTTTGCGTTGTCTTCTTCGCGAACTTTGCGGTCAAAAGCTCTTAACCGCAAAGGCCGCAAAGGTTTCGCTAAGATCGGTAAGAGACTGTCACTCTTCCCGCAACGCCTCCAGCGGATCAAGCTTGGTAGCGCGATACGCCGGGATGTAGCAACCGACCAGAATCAGCGCCAGCACCACCACCGGAACCAGCGAAAATGTTCCTAAGTCTCGCGCGCTCACACCGAACAGCAGACTCTCCATCAGGCGCGTCAAGCCGAATGCTCCGGCGACTCCGACCATTACGCCCGCCACGGCCAGCTTGGCCCCCTGACCCATGATGAGGCGGAGAACATTCGTGCGTTGTGCGCCGAGTGCGATGCGGATCCCGATTTCGCGTGTGCGCTGCGAAACCGAATAAGCCATGACCCCATAAATACCGACGGCAGCCAGAGTCAAAGCCAGCGTGGCGAAAGTTCCGATCAACCACATATCGAACCGCCGCAGCGACCCGGAATCGGCAACCATTTCTTCCATGCCCTTTACGGCGTAAACCGGGACGGTGGCGTCCACTTCGGCCACGGCCGCGCGAATCGAACTAAGCAGACCCGCGCTGTTGGCGCTGCGAACCGCAATGCTCATGCTGCCCTCGAGCTGCGGGAGAAACGCCTCCGGCACCTGGGTGTAGGGGTAGTAGGCCGTGGGCTCGACGTCGGTGACATCCGCTGCCCAATGCCGAACGTCAGCGGCTACTCCGACGACCACGTACCATTCGCCTCCGGCAAGCTCGGGCTTGAGCCGTTTGCCGATGGCGTCTTGCTTGGGCCAATAGAGCTTGGCCAGGCTCTCGCTGACAACCGCGACTTTGGGCGCTGCAGCGGTATCGTGATCGTTGAACTCTCGGCCGCTCTTCAGCGCAATCTGCAAGCCGCTGAAGTATTCCGGGCCAATGGCGCGGAAGCGCGTCACGATCGGAATCTGATTCGGAGGCGGCGGCGTACCTTCAATCGAGATCGCCATCGAGGGGTCCGAACCGCTCATGGGCAGGTTTCTCGCCAGTACAGCGGACTGAATCCCGGGCAACGCCCGCACCCGCTCCAGGACCTGCTGGTAGAAGAGCGGAATGCGCTCGCCCTTGTACGCCACCGGCGAAGCGATGCGGAACGTCAACTCGCCGGTGGGATTGAATCCCGGTTCAATGCTTTCCGCGTGCCATAAACTCTTGAGAGAGAGTCCGGCTCCGATCAGCAGAATCGAAGCCAGCGCGGTTTCGGTGACCACCAGCACCACTCGGTACTTGCCGAACCCTCCGCTGCTGCCGCGCGACCCTTCCTTCAGCGTCTCGCTGACATTGACGCGCGAGGCTTCAAGCGCAGGAAACACCCCAAACAGAATTCCTACCACGCCACAGAGTAGAACCGTGTAGGCAAGAACGCTGAGGTCAATGGCAACAGTGTCCACGGCAGGAATGCTGGAAGGATGAATGGCAACCAGCAACTTGACCGCAGTCCAGGCCAAAGCCAGTCCCAAAGCACCACCCAGGACCGAAAGCAAAACGCTCTCGGTCAGCAGTTGCAGGATCACCCGGGCGCGCCCTGCGCCCAGCGCGGTGCGGATGGAAAGCTCCCTTCGCCGCGTGGTCCCGCGAGCCAACAAAAGATTGGCAACGTTAGAGCATGCAATTAGCAGCACAAAGGCCACCGCTCCCATCAGGAGCAATAAAACCGGCTTCACGTCACCGTTCAAGAACACACTTACCGGCATCAATGTCACACCCAGGCCGCCCTCGCCGTTGGGATCCTGCGCTTTCAGTCGCGCTGCAATCGCACCCAGCACCGTCTCCGCCTGCTTCTGTGTGCTTCCCGGAGCCAGCCGTGTAAATGCAAACAGCCAGTGGAGATTGCGGGCGGAGGCCTGCGCGTTTGTGGTCTCCATCTGCATGGGAACCCAAAACAGTTCCTGGTCCGACAGCACATGAAAGCCGCGGGGCATGACCCCGACCACGGTGTAGGGAGAGCCGTCCAGGTTCACAACTTTCCCCAGGATGCCGCTGCTCGATTCAAACCGTGTCTGCCACATGGCGTGGCTGAGGATGACGAATCCGCCGGCCCCGGGGTGGTCTTCCTCCGGCGAGAACTCCCGCCCGAGAATCGGCTGTACTCCCAGCACCGGAAAGAGATCGGAATTTATTTTTCCACCGGAGACTCGCTCCGGAACGTCCTTCCCCGCCAAGTTGTAGCTGACTCCGGAGAAAGTGCCCAAGTGCGCCAGAATGTCTCCCTGCTGCTGCATTTCCAGAAACGCAGGTGTCGAGAAAGCGTTTGGCTGGCCGTTCGACATGGTCTTCCAAACCACCATGATGCGATTGGGATCGCGAAACGGCAGCGAATGCAGCAGCACTGAGTTCAGCACGCTGAACATGGCCGTATTGGCGCCGATGCCCAGGGCCAGCGTGACAATGGCGACCACGGTAAAGCCAGGCGATTTCCGCAACATGCGGAGGCCATAACGAACGTCCTGAAGCAGCTTCTCCATTCAGTTCAACCTTCTATTCATCGCGAAGTGCCACCATCGGTTGCACTTTAGTCGCCCAGTGCGCCGGCAAGTAGCTGGCCAGGAGAACCGTTCCCAGCAGTAGCAGAGAAGTCAGCAACAAAGTGAGGGGATTGAACAGGCTCACGTTGTAAAGCAAACTCGAGAGCGCGCGTCCGGCAACAAAAGTCGCGACCAGCCCCAAGGCCAGCCCGAGCGCAGCCAGTCGCACCCCTTGACCGAGAATCAACCGCAAGACGTCTCCTCGCTCCGCGCCGAGGGCTACACGAATTCCCAGTTCGCGGGTCCGCAATCGCACCGAATAGCTGATCACTCCGTACAGGCCCAGCGCCGCCAGCAGCAACGCGAGCCCAGCGAAAATCGAAAGCAGAACCACCAGAAAGCGGCGGCCGACCAGCGAACCATCCACACGCTGCTCCATGGTCTCGAGGTTGTAGAGCGGCTGATTGGGATCCACCCGGCGAATGGCGGCCTGCATGGCACCGGCCAGGGTCTCCGGATGAGCGCCGTCCGTGCGAACGACGATTTCGCCGCCTGGGTTCGGAGACTGCGCGAACGGAAGGAAATAAAAGCCTTCCTTCACGTCAGCCTCAAGCGATGAACTCTTGGCATGAGCTACGATTCCGACAATAGTCATCCAGGGAGAGTCGCCCCCAAAACCGATGTGTTGCCCGAGCGGATCCTCATTCGGCCAATACTGATGGGCGAGTGTGGTATCGATGATGGCCACTTGTTCGGTTTTCGCACGGTCTTCCGCGGTGAAGAACCGGCCACGCAACAGGGGGATGCGAAGAGTAGAAAAATAATCCGGAGAAATGACCCGAATACTGCCGTGCGGGCCAGGATCATTCGGCGGTGTGACTCGCCCCTTTATCTCGAAAGAAGACAAGCCACCATTGGCCGAAAACGGCAGCGCGTCGGCGAGTGCGGCATCTTTCACTCCGGGGACACTCTTTAACTCCTGTTCGGCGGTCGTCAGGAAAGCTGCTTGTTGCTCATTGGTCTTGTAAGCAGGCGGGAGTGAAAATACTGCGGTCATGAGGCCATGCGGTTCGAAGCCCGTGTCCAGGCGTTCCACCTGAGCCAGGCTGCGGAGCAATAATCCCGCGCCAACCAACAGCAACATTGCCAGACCGATCTCACCGATCACCAGAACGGAGCGCAGGTTTTGCCGCACCTTGCCGGAAGTGCCGGAGCGACCGCCTTCTTGCAGCACCCGGAACCAGCGGCTGTGAGTGGCGTGCCAGGCCGGCACGGTTCCGCACAAGAGCACACAGAGAACACCGATGACGGACACAAACGTCAACACCGGTCCGCCCATGTGGACGGTAAGATTGCCCGCCAGACTCGCGGGGGCGAAAAGCAGCAGCAAAGGAATCGCGAAGTGAGCGAGGAGTAATCCGAGCGACACTCCCGCGACTGCAAGCAGCAAGCTCTCCAACAGCGCCTGCTGCACCAGACGCCCGTTCCCTGCGCCGAGGGCGATCTGAATGGAGACTCCATGCTGTCTGCCAGTCGCACGTGCCAACAACAGACCCGCGATGTTAGCGCACGCGATCAGTAAAACCGTCGCGACCGCTGCCAGCAGAATGAGTAGCGGTTTTCGTAAATTGCCGGCTACAAACTCGACCAGCGGCATGGCAAACATACCCCAGCCGGCGCTTCCGCCATAACTGTTCTGACCTTCCGCGGCGATCTCCTGCGCGGAACGAAGCCGTAGAAAGGCATTAGCCTGGGCAACCGTGACCCCAGGCCGCAGGCGCGCAACCCCAAAAAGACTCTCGTTGAAGCGGAATTTGCGGTCGAAGTATTGGCTCGAGGGAAGACCGATCGGCGTCCACAGCTCTGTGCCGTTGGGCCAATCGAAGTCGGGACGCATCACGCCCACCACCTGGTAGGACTCTTGATTTAGCAGAAGGCTTTTCCCTACGAGGCCAAGGTCTCCGCCGAATCGCTGTTTCCAGGTGTGGTAGGAAAGAACGACTTCGTGATTCGCATTGGGCTGGTCTTCCTCAGGACGGAAAACACGTCCCATGTATGGGCTGGCCCAGAACACATCGAACCACTGCCATGAAACATTCGCACCGACCAGCCGTTCGGGAGTGGTGCCATTTCCGGCGTAGTTGAAGTTCGCCGCCTGAAGCACGGCGGCGGAAGTGATAACGTCCTTGCCGGTAACGGCGTCGCCGAAGTCGGGCGCGGAAATACTAATGTTCGAGAGATCCGCCAAAGAGTACTTGGCCCGGAGCGCGATGACGCTATCAGGATGCGGAATGCCGCTCGGGTTCAGCAGGATGGCATTCATCACGCTGAAGACGGCAACGTTGGCGCCGATGCCCAGCGCCAACGTCAGCGCAGCCACCAGGAAGAAAGCTGGACTCTTGCGCAGACCGCGAGTCGCGTAACGGAGATCCTGCAGTGTTCCTGTCATTTTGCTCCCTCCCTTACTCGTATCTCAGCGCCACCATGGGATCGACTTTCGCAGCGCGCCGCGCGGGATTCGCTGCTGCGCACAACGTGACTAATATCGTGAAAACAGCCGCAGCCGCGTAGATCGCCGGGTCACGCGGGCTGACTTCCACAAGAGAGGCGGAAACCACGCGCGCAAGGAGAACTGCCAGCACTGATCCCAACACCAGTCCCGGAAGCGCGAGTGTCAGACACTCGCGAATGATCATGCGCATCACATCGAGCGGTTGCGCCCCGAGCGCCACGCGGATGCCGATCTCACTCGTGCGCTGCGCCACCGAGTAGGCCATTACGCCGTAGAGGCCGATTGCGGCCAGCAACAAAGCAACCGATCCCAGTGTGCCCAGCAGGCTGGCGGCGATGCGTTGCGGAAACAGTGACGCGCCGATGTACTCTTCTAAAGGCATCGTGCTGAATACGGGCACAGCAGGATCAATGGCATTGGCCTCACGACGTAGTGCTGTCGCTGCATCCGCGACCGGACCCGAAGTGCGCACAAAGAACTTGAACCCCATTTCCGGGCGGAAAATCTGCCGAATGGGAACATAGAAGTATGGCGCGGTATTCTCCGTGACCCGAAAGACCTTGCTGTCCTCGGCTACCCCGACTACGGTGAACCATTTGCCCCAGCCCTGTACTTCCTGGCCGATCGGCTCCCGATTCGGCATGAAGTGGCGAACGAATTCCCGGGTCACGATCATGACCGGCCGATGGTCTGTGTCGTCTTGCAGGTTGAAGTCGCGGCCTTCAAGCAACGGTATTTTCATCAGGTCGAAATAGCCGGGTGCAATCAGGTTGCGGTATAGCTTCATGTTTTCGTTAGGTCCCGGGACATAGCCTCGAATCTGCAAGTCCTCCCACGAACCCCCTGAAATGCTGAGCGGGATATAGTCACCGTAGCTGACCGCCGTTACTCCGGGCTGATGCTCCATTACCTCTCGCAGACGGCGGCAGAATGAATCGGTCTGCGCGGCGCCATAGCCGGCCGCGAAAAGGTTCATCTGGGCAATCGCCACCTGATGCGGCTCGAAGCTGGGCTGGATCGACCGGGCCATCTGAAAGCTCTTAACGAAAAGCCCTGCGCCGATGATGGCCACCACAGCGAGTGCAACTTCTGAAATGACGAGCAGCCCGCGCAAGCGCTGGGAGCGAGTGTTCGAGGTTCCCGCTCGCCCGCCTTCCTTGAGCATCTCGTTTACGTCGCCGCGCGCCGAGTGCATGGCTGGGGCAACTCCGGCGAGAACTGCCACCGCGAACGCCAGACCGGCGGTAAACAGAAGCACGCCCAGATCGATCGGTGGCCGGAGCATGGTGGGAATGGCAGGCGCCGGCACCAGCCATTGCAGCGATCCGCCCAGCCACTGCGCAATCACGAGACCTGACAAAGCACCGCCCACTGCGATGAGCAGACTCTCAGTTAAGAGTTGGCGGACCACGCGGGAACGCGGTGCTCCCAAAGCCAGGCGCACACTAAATTCCTTCTGACGGCTGACTGCGCGGGCCAGCAACAGGTTGGCGACGTTGGCACAAACGATCAAGAGCACCACGCCACATGCCCCCATCAAGATGCTGAGCGGAGCCAGCAACGAATCCTGAATGCCGTAGTGCGATTTCCAGAGCGGCAGAAGGGTCGCGCTCATGCCTTCGTTGGTGTCTGCATCAACCTGAGCATTGTGCAGAGCGAGCGCCTTCACCTCAGCCCGGGCCTGTTCGATACCGACTCCGGGCGCAAGCCGCGCCAGCACGCGGAACATGCGGGTCTTACGGTCGCGCAGCATCCAGTCGCCGGTCGCGCTGAGTTGGCCGAACATGGTTGCCGGCACCCACATTTCGAGCGAAAGGCCGGGCATGGAGCCGTGGAAGTCCTCGGGCGCAACCCCGATGATGGTGTAGGGATAGCGGTTGACGCGCATGGCTGTGCCGACCACATTAGGATCAGAGTGATATCGGTTCTTCCACATCGTATGGCTGATGACGGCAACAGCGTGGGCATTCTGCTCGTCGCCCTGCTCGGCCTTCGAGAAAAAACGGCCAAGTTCCGGCTTCACGCGCAGCACTTCGAAGTAATTGCCAGAGACGGTTTCGCCCCAGATGCGCTGAACCTGTCTCTCGTCGCCAACTGCAAGGTCCATGGGCTGAGTTACGGTCACGGACTCGAGCAGCTTCGCGTTGTCACGAAAATCACGGAAATCGAGATAAGAGGTTGGCGTCCATTCGGTCGAAGGAGTCAACATTTCGAGCGCAACCACCCGTTCGGGCTGGGCGGCGCCGGGCAGCGGGTTGAGTAGCACCGCACGAATCCAGCTGAAGATGGTGGTGCTCGACCCGATACCGACCGCGATAGTCAGGATCGCGACAACAGCAAAGCCAGGATTCTTCCCCAGCACCCGCAGCCCGTAGCGCACATCCTGCAAGAAAGTTTCCATAGGTTTCACTCGTACCTCAGCGCTACCATGGGATCGACCTTCATGGCACTTCGCGCCGGGATGTAGCAAGCCGATAAGGCCACCGCAATCAAAAGACCAGCTACGCTGGCAAAAGTAGCTGGATCGCTGGGGCTGGTTCCGAATAGCAAGCTGGTTAGCAATCGCGTGGCTGCAAGCGCGGCGGCCAGTCCGATGGCAATGCCTAATCCCGCGAGCATTAGGCCCTGCCCCAACACCATGCGCAGGACGTCGTTCCGCTGCGCTCCCAACGCCACACGAATGCCGATCTCGCGCGTGCGTTCGGCAACGCTGTACGAGACCACCCCGTAAATCCCGGTGATGGCCAGCAACAGTGCCATCCCAGCAAACACGCCCAGCACCACGGTGCTGAACCGCGCCCGCGCCAGCGACACCCAGAGCAGGTCTTCCATCGACGTGATGTCCACCACCGGTTGATCTTTGTCCAGGCTCCAAACCGCTTGCCGAATCGCGGGCGCCAGCGCCAGCGGATCGCCGTCAGTGCGAATCACCAGCGTCATGAAGTTGTAGGCGAGTTCGGGGTGAGGCCAATAAGCGGTAGCGTTAACCTCGGCATCGAGCCCGGCATGTTTTACGTCACCCACCACGCCGATCACCTGGCTGGGCACGTCCACGTCCTTCATGTGAATGGTGACGCGCTTTCCGACCGGGTCTTCATTCGGCCACAGTTTCCTGGCCATCGACTGGCTGATCACGACCGTGTGCGTAACTTCCCGGGCTTCGCGGTCGGTGAACGATCTTCCGCTCAGCAGCGGGATTCCCAGCGTCTCGAAGAAATGCGGTTCGACGACCGCGATATCGACCTCGGGTTGCTCCGCTGCGGGAAGTGGCGGACGGCCTTCCACCTCAACCCCCGTCCCGGAAATACCCCCAGTGAATGGCAGGTACGCATCAGCGCTGGCAGAACGGACTCCGGGCAACTGCCGGATGCGCTCCAGCAGTTGCGCATAGAACTCGGAGATTTTCGCGTCATCCTTATACTTGGAGCTCGGCAGCTCCACTCGTGCAGTCAACACCCCCCTGGCCTGGAACCCAGGATCGACCGCCATCAAACGGCTGAAGCTGCGAATCAGAAGCCCCGATCCCGCAAGCAAAACCAGCGCCAGCGCCATCTCCGCTACTACAAAGCTGTTGCGCGTTCGTCCGCTGTGAACACTCTCGGAGCCACTGCGGCCGCCCTCCTTCAGTTCGTCATTCGGCCGAGCCCGCGCGGCCTGAACGGCGGGCACGACTCCGAAGAGAACGCCAGTCATCAGGGCGATTCCGCATGTAAAGGCAAGAACGCGCCAGTCAACTTCTGCGCCTTCCAGTGGGACCAGACCTGCGGGAGCAAGTGCCAGCAGCGCACTGGCACTCCAGCGTGCCAGAAGTAACCCCGCGATCCCGCCCAGTGCCGCAAGCAGAAAACTCTCGGTGAGCACTTGCCGGATGACCTGCCACGGTTTGGCGCCGAGTGCAACCCGAATCGCGATTTCGTGGCTTCGCGACTTGGAACGCGCAAGCAGGAGCGTGGCCACATTGGCGCACACGATCAGCAAAACCAATCCCACCGCCCCCAGCAGAACCTGCAAGGCAGGCTGAATCGCTCCCACCAACTGAGTTCGTAGCGGAACCAGATTCACCGTCCAGTTCTTCATGGACTCCGGATCTTGAGCCTCCAGACTCAGCGCCAGGCTGGTCATCGCCGCCTGCGCCGGGGGCAAAGTCACTCCCGGACGCAATAAGCCCACAGCCTGTAAATAACGCCCGTGAAAACTGGGGTCCTTCTCGGAGAAAGTCACCGGAAGCCATGCCTGGGGCTGTTCCTGTCCGAACGATCCGCGCTTCACAAAAAACTCGAACCCACGCGGCATCACGCCGACGACCGTTTGCGGCTTGCCATCCAGCACGATGTTGCGGCCGACAATTCGCGGATCAGAACCGAAACGGCGCCGCCATAACTCAAAGCTGAGCACCACCACGTCGTTGGCGCCATCCACGCTATCTTCCGAAGCCAGCAACGTGCGGCCCAGCGCCGCGTTCACACCCAGCAGCGCAAAGAAGTTAGGAGTCACCTCCTGCACATTGAGCCGCTCTGCCGCTGCGCCTCCGGTCAGGATCTTGGTCCAGTTGAAGCACGCAGCGGTCTGCTCAAATACGGTGGCGTGCTCTTTCCAGTTCAGAAACGTTGCGGGCGAAGTGTTGTTCTGCTGCTCGCCGTCAGGCAGGCGACGCTCCCAGATCATCACCAACCGATTGGCGTTGGGATAAGGCAGAGGGCGGATCAGCACCGCATTCACCACGCTGAAGATCGCAGTGTTGGCGCCGATGCCCAGCCCCAATGTGATAACAGCCACGGCAGTAAAGCCGGGAGTTTTCCTTAGCATGCGGAGCGCATAGCGAATGTCCTGGAGTAAAGTTCCCATCACTCGTACCTCAACGCCACCATGGGATCGACTTGCGTAGCCCGGCGCGTGGGAATCCAGGCCGCCAGAAGCGCCGCCAGGCCAGTCAGCAACGTGGTGCCGATTAGAGTCAACGGGTCGGCGCTGGAAATTCCGAAGAGTTGGCTCTTGATAAGCCTGCCGAGAACCAGCGCCAACGGCAACGCTACGGCAATGCTGATGCCCGCGAGCTGCGCTACTTCAGACAGCACCATGCGCGCCACTGCGCCACGGCTGGCGCCCAAAGCAATTCTTATTCCGATCTCCCGCGTGCGCTGCACTGTCGAATAAGCCAAAACTCCGTACAGTCCGACCGCAGCCAACAGAGTAGCCAGCACGCCGAAACTCGCAGCCAGCAGCGCGATCATCCGTTCCGTGCTCAGGTTGTCGTCGATTTGCTGATCCATGGTGATCAGGGTATCGACCACCAATTTCGAGTCCAGCTTTTGCACGGCGCCGCGGATGCCGGCTTCTGTTGACTGGGGCGCCTGCCAGGTCCGCACATAAAACTGGAGCGGAACTTCACCGGCTTCCTTCGCCTGGAGATAGGGAACAAAAACGCTGCGCCTTACGTCCTCGCGCACACCCTCGTGCTTTGCATCCTGCACAACGCCGACGATCTGGAGGTCGGGCTTGGCGTCCTGACCACCCTTAGTGGCGAAATAATGCCCGAGCGCTTGTTGCGAGCTTCCGAAGAAATGCTCCGCGAAACTCTTGTTGACGACGGCGACCTTGGCGGCATCGGGGCCATCCTGAGCCGTGATGTTGCGTCCCGCGACCATTGGTCTCTTTAAGGTCGCAAAATAATTCGTGGTGATGATCGACCATTCCGCGTTCATGTTCTCGTCTTCCTTGGCCGTGTAGCCGGCAATCGCAATGGTGCTGCCCTCGGTATTCCCGGAGAGTTCCGGATCATTCGTCGCTGCCACTGCGCTTATGGCGGGCAGGGTCGAGAGCGTTTCGAGCACGCGATTCGATAATGCAGGAACATCTTTCGGATCGTAGCCGGCCAGTTTGGCGTCGAGGCCGAAGGTCAGCAGGTGATCAGTGGCGAAGCCCACATCGAAGGTTTTAAGTTTGTACAGCGTCCGCAGGAAGAGCCCCGAACCCAGCAGCAGCAGCAAGCTCAAGCCAATCTGAAGACCGACCGACACTCGCCGAAAACGCGAGCCGCCCCCCGCGACCGCGATGGTCTGTTGCTTCAGCGTCGGTGTGAGGTCCGGATGCCAGAACTGGGCCGCAGGTGCCAGGCTGAACAGCAGGCTAACGAACAATGCAATGCCAAAATTGAAAAGCAAAATCCGCAGGTCGGGAGTCGATGAAAAGGGCAACTGCTGGCCAGAGTCCGTGTACATCATTTGCACTAACAGCCCTGATACTCGGGGCGCGAGCAGTAAACCCAGCGTCCCGCCAGCCAGGCCAAGCATCGCTCCCTCCACCACGAGCTGTTGCAAGATTCTTCCCCGCCGCGCGCCCAACGCGTAGCGCACGGAGATTTCCCGCACCCGTCCGGCAGCGCGGACCAGCAGCAGGCTGGCGACGTTGGCGCATGCGATCAGCAGCACCAGGCCCACCATGGCCATCACAATCAGGAGCGGAGTGCGAATGTTTTCCCGCAAAGGCGAAAAGCCCAGCGCCCCATCGAGCAGCGAGAGATGGCTGTCGGCTACAAAGTGTTGCGCAAACGCGGCCGAGCGATTCTGTATCTGTTTGAGCTCTTCCGCGCGTAGGGCGTGCCATTGGATGTTGATGCCGGCCTCCGCTTGTGCGCGGTTCATCGCGGGGTTCAGCCGGGCGAAAATGTTCAGCCATTTGGAGCGGTGATTGTCCAGATCATTCCAGCCCGGTGTGATCTCCGGCTTCATCATCATGGGCACGAACATATCGGGTGCGTCACCAACCACCACGCTGCGAAATCCGGGTGACACGACGCCGACGACGCTGAAAGGATGCCCATTAACAAGGATTGACTGATTCAGAACTCCCGGGTCGGCGCCGAAGCGGCGCTGCCAGTAACCAAAACTCAACACCACCACCGGATTGGCATTTTGGTTGAGGTCGTCGGATTGCAATAGTAATCGTCCCGTCGCTGGGCGGACTCCGAGAACATCGAAGTAATTGCCACTGACCAGTTCGGCGTTCGCGAGTTCGGGCTGGTTGTGCCATTGCACACCAACTTGCCGGGAGTAAGTAGCCAGCATTCCGCTGAATACCGTATTGCGATCGCGCAGGTCGCGGTACATCGGGTAGGAGAAATAGTCGCCGTGATTGTGGCTACGCGAGCTTGCGCGGCCGGTGTCCGACCCGGAGAAGCGAAGTTGGACAAGCTCCTGTGGATCACGCACCGGCAAGCGGCGCAACAGCACTTGATCAAAGAGAGTGAAGATTGCGGTATTGGCGCCAATGCCCAGCGCCAACGTGACAATGGCAACAATGACGAAGGCGGGATTCTTCGCCATCATCCGCAGGGCGTAGCGAACATCCTGCAACAACGATTCCATTAGCCGACCTCAACACTCTCCTCGACGACCCTTCCATCGAATAGGTGGATCTGGCGGTCGGCATGACGCGCAAAACGGGGATCGTGCGTCACCATGCAGATGGTCGCGCCTTCGCGGTGCAGGTCGCGCAGCAAATCCATCACAGCTTCGGCGTTGCGCGAATCCAGGTTCCCAGTGGGTTCGTCAGCCAGTAGGATTGACGGCGTTCCAGCCAATGCGCGCGCGACGGCTACACGCTGCTGCTGACCTCCGGAGAGCTGTGAAGGGTAGTGCTTGGTGCGGTGATTCATGCCCACGCGCTCTAGCGAAACGTGCACGCGTTCCTTGCGCTCGGCCGCAGGCATGCCGCGGTAAGTCAGCGGCAATTCCACGTTCTCATACACATTGAGATCGCCGATCAAGTTGAAGCTTTGGAAGATGAACCCAATCTCGCGATTGCGAATGCGCGAGCGCTCACTGATGTCGAGATTCGCGACCGAATGGCTGTTCAGCACGTAAGTCCCGTCGCTCGGCGAATCGAGCAGGCCAATCAACGCCAGCAGCGTCGACTTGCCCGATCCCGAAGGGCCGGCAATCGACACATACTCGCCCTTGCGAATCTGCATGTGAATTCCTGAGAGTGCGTGGGTCTCGACTTCATCCGTGTAGAAGACCTTGGTGATGTTCTCCATGCTAATCATGGTTCCCGCGTCAGGCATTGAAGTTCCTTTCAAATCTCTCGATCTCTGTGCTCCTCTGTGACCTCTGTGGTTAGGCCTTTTCTCAACCCATAACCACGGAGATCACAGAGAAGCACAGGGCCGCTATTCCAAACGAATTCGGTCGAAGTTGTCCCAGCGTGACATGTCGGACAGAATCACCTGGTCGCCCTCTTTCAACCCTTGCAAAATCTCGACTGTGTTCACCGAACTGCGACCGAGCTTTACCTGTGCGCGCACCGCATTGCTTCCATCGGTTTCCAGCCTGAACATGCCGACGGTGCTCTGCTCCTGCCCAAACGCCGGCCGCCCCACATAAAGCACGTTTTGCATCTTCTCCAGATCGATGGTCCCATCCACACTCAAGTCCGGCCGCGCTCCCTGCGGGAGCGCGCTGTCCAGGGCCACGTCGACAGTCACGGTCCCATTTACAACAGACGGATCAATCCGCACAACGTGACCAGGAATCTGCCCGTTATGCGTGTCTACCGAGGCTGGCTGGCCGAGTTGGATGTCCTTGGCCTGGGTTTCGGCGATCTTTAGCTCGGCCTTGAGGCGCTGCGGCTGAACCACTTTCGCCAGAGTCGTCCCGGGAGTTACATACTGGCCGATCTTTAGAGTCTGTTCTTGCAGTACGCCATCGATACCGGCGCGGACACGCAGCCGGTCAAGTTGGCTCTTCTTTAGTTCCGCCAGTGCGCGGAATTCCTCGACCTCGGCCTGCTTCGCCTGCAACTGGGCGATCAGGACTTCGCTGCTGTTGGTCAGCCGCTGCTTTTCAATGTCATTGCGGGTGGAAAGTTCCTCGGTCTTCTGGCTGGAGACTTTCTGGCTAAGCTGCGAAATGACTCCCAGTTTGGCCAATTCGTTATCGATGTCCGACTGCATCTTCGCCTGGCTGTATTCCGACTGGGCTTGCGCCGACAGCGACTTCTGCGCCAGCACTTGACTGGCAAGCGCGACTTGCAGGTTCTTGTAATCGGCTTCGGAGGCTTTCAATTTCCATTCGGAATCGAGCGCTTCCTGGGTAAGCTGCGGATTGCTGAGTTCGAGAAGGATGGTGTCAGCTTTCACTTGGGCGCCGGGAAGTTGCAGGATCTTGTCCACCCGGCCTTCGGTGACTGCGGGCAGAAACTGGATCGAGCCTTCCATCGGAACCAGAGTTCCCAGTCCGCGAACCTGGCGCAGAACCGAGCCGCGCTTGACGGTATCAACCCAGACGGTCGAGCGTTCCACGGTGGGCGCTGCCGGCTTGAGCCGCGACAGTCCCATGGTCACCAAAGCAAGCAACACAATTCCGACCGCTATATAAATGATCTGACGGCGACGTTTCTTACGAGACACATCAGGCCGAGCGATATCCATTGGTACCTCACAAGGGCACGCCCTGTACCACAGCACAATATCAGGCAAGCATCACAGAGGAAAAGACTTATGTGGACTCCACCAGCTGGCAGAAAAAAGCTTTCTGTCCACTCATGGGAGTAACTGTCCGATTCCGAACAGCTTCCCTGGGATTTCTCTGCGCACTCCGCGGCCGTTCTCCGCGAACGATGCGTTTTAAGGTTGAGCAAGATTTCGGCAAAGTCAAAACCCTATATTGCAGAGATCGCAGAGAACGGCCGGAGTGCGCAGAGATTTGCCCCATTCCAATCCATCCATTATTCTGAATTCACTCTCGTCGGGCTATCAGCGGCCAAATCTCAAGGAGAAATACAAATAACAATGACGGCACGAACCGGCAACGCCCGCAACTATCTTCTCTTAGGACTGGTGCTTCTCATGGCAGGAACGACTTTCGCTGCTTCCAATATCTACGACTTCACGCTCCCCAACATTGACGGCAAATCCATGCCGCTGGCCGACTTCAAAGGCAAAGTCGTGCTCATGGTCAACGTCGCCAGCCAGTGCGGATACACTCCGCAATACACCGCCCTCGAAGCCATCTACGAAAAGTACAAAGCCCAGGGCTTTGTGATCGTTGGCTTCCCTGCCAACAACTTCGGCGCCCAGGAACCCGGCACCAACGAAGAAATCAAGACTTTCTGCTCCCGCAAGTACAGCGTGACTTTCCCCATGTACAGCAAAGTGTCGGTAAAAGGCGACGACCAAACGCCGCTGTATCAGTACCTGACCAAAGACACACCCGCCGGCATCAACGGTGACATCAAGTGGAACTTCACCAAGTTCCTGGTGGACCGCAATGGCAAAGTGGTGCAGCGTTTTGAGTCGAAAGTTACGCCCGATTCTCCGGAAGTGACCTCGGCGATTGAGAAACAGTTGAAGCAGTAAGTGACGGAGTGCCAGAACTCCCCAAGTGCCTGTCATCCTGAGCGGAGTGGCCGTTTCGCGAAGCGAAGCGGCCACGGAGTCGAAGGACCCCTGCACTGCTGACCCAGCACGAGCGTTTCAGGGAGTTATCCCCGGTAACTTGACAGCATCGTGAAAATGCCTCGCGGAGTTCATCTCACTACGCACAGGCATGGGGTCCCTTCGGCTTCGCTCAGGGCAGGCTCTTCGACTGCGTTGTCATTTGCGTTGCGAACGACAACTCCGCTCAGGATGACAGATTGTGTTACTCTTACCGCGTCATCGTCAACCGGGCAAACTCCTGTCGCTTGCCGTCTTTTTCGTTGTCCATGTCCCAGCGCCAGCTCTTGGTTTTGTCGTCATAGGTGAAGGTGGTATAGAAGTTCCCGTCGTCCGCTTTGAACACCATCGGGATCGACGCAGGCAGCTTCTCGGCATAGCCTCGCAGGGAGAATCCGCCGCCGTAAATGTCGGTCCAGTAAACGACGTATTGCTGCTTGTTCGCGTCCCAACCAATCATCACAATGGCTTCATATTGGGGCTTGGTCGGATCGCTCGCCAGCCGCTCCCGCGAGACCTCGTGAATCTGCACGAACTGATGATTCAGCACCCATTGGATATCCACATCGTGCGTCGTGCTGGTCTTGCGAATGGTTCCGCTGAGCACCCATTTGCCGGTTAACGCATTCAGCAGTTGATCTTCAAGAACCGGCTGTTGTGCATACGCGGTTGGCACCGCGAGGATCACCAGAAACACCGCTCGCAGCAAGATTGAGGGTCGCATACGCAAGCTAGTTGCCTCGCCTGTTTGAAATGAGAACGCGAGAATTGTACACGAGCGTCATCTGAGCGAGTCCGATCCGCTAAGAACAAACTGTCATCCTGAGCGGAGCGGCCGTTTCGCGAAGCGAAGCGGCCACGGAGTCGAAGGACCCCCTGCAGCTCTCAACCCAGCACGAGCGTTTTCAGGGAGTTCTCCCCGGTAACCCGACAGCATCGTGAGCATGCCTTGCTGAGCTCATCTCACTGCACGCAGGCAAGGGGTCCTTCGACTGCGTTGTCGTTCGCGTTGCGAACGACAACTGCGCTCACGATGACAGATTGTGGGGGCGGGTCGTTTGGACAGCAAGCCTATAATCCAAGCAGAGTCCATCCATGACAAAGAGGGTACGAATCAGTTTCCCGCTAAAGACCACCGCACAGATGCCGCTGAGGCTGGGTATTTCCGGCTCGCGGCTGGGACGCCTTCTTGCCATCGCCCAGGATTCCTCGGGCAGCAACGGCGGAGCATCAAAGCGCCATACTGTAAATTCCCGCACCGCGCGACGCAGTGCCAAACCCACGCGTTGAGATCCGTAAGAAGGCCACGGTCGTGGTCGTGCGCCCGCCCCTTGCCAAAGAACGGCAAAGCCTGCCCTGAGATGAAGTCGAAGGGAACGGGGCACCCGGCACCCGTCTGCAATTAGAGGGCTGGAGTTAAAAGCAGATTTCTCGCGCGTCCTCGCCCCTGCGGGGCTACGGACGGCTCGGAATGACAAAGTTATAAGGGACTATTTCAGGCCCAGCTCTTTCCACTTCGTATCCACCTGCGCTTTGGTCTTTTCGTCCATTTGGATTTCGTCGGGCCAGGGGCGGGTGAAGCCTTCGCTCGGCCATTTGCGGGTGGCGTCGATGCCCATTTTCGATCCGTAATTGGGCAGGCGCGAGGCGTGGTCGAGCGAATCGACTGGGCCAAGAGTGAATTGGATGTCGCGCTCGGGGTCGATGTGATTGAGGGCCTTGAGCGTGACTTCGCCGATATCCTGCACGTTGACGTCTTCATCGACAACAATAATGCACTTAGTAAACATGGCCTGGCCGAGCGACCAGACGGCGTTCATGACTTTGCGCGCCTGGCCGGGATAGGACTTCTTGATGGAGACGATCATCAGGTTGTGAAAGACGCCTTCGATGGGCAAGTTGATGTCGACGAGTTCGGGAATGGTGAGGCGCATGAGCGGAAGGAAAATGCGCTCGACTGCTTTGCCCATCCAGCCGTCTTCCATGGGAGGCTTGCCGACGATGGTAGTCGAGTAGATGGGGTCTTTGCGATGGGTGATGCAGCTGATGTGGAAGACGGGATAGAGATCTTCGAGCGAGTAGAAGCCGGTGTGGTCGCCGAAGGGGCCCTCGGTGCGGAGTTCGTCGAGATGAACGTGGCCTTCGAGAATGATTTCGGCCGAGGCGGGGACTTCGAGATCGACGGTCTCGCATTTCACCAGCTCGACCGGCTTTTGGCGCAGGAATCCGGCGATGAGATATTCCTCGACATCGGGCGGCGCGGGCACGATGGCGGAAAAGGTGATGGCTGGGTCGGTGCCGATGGCGACAGCAACTTCCATTTTGCCGTGGGGAGTGTGGTCGGCGAGGACGGAACCACCGGAAGAACGAGCCATAAGATCAATGGCGGCAGATGTAGGCGCGGGCGTCCCCGCCCGTGCGGCAGCGCGCAACATCTCGCGGTAATGTTCAGCCCCGACTTTTTGGCGTTGCCAGTGCATGCCAGTGGAGTGGGCGTCGTAAACCTGCATGCGGTAGCAGCCTACATTGCGCTTGCCGGTCTTCGGGTCGCGGGTGGTCACGCAGGGTAACGTGATGAAGCGGCCGGCGTCTTGCGGCCAGCATTTTAGAATCGGAAAAGCGAGCAGCGAGAAGTTTTCGCGTTTGATGACTTCTTTGCAGGGGCCGGTGGCGACAGTCTTGGGAAAGAATTTGCCCATTTCGGCGAGCATGGGCAGCATTTTTACTTTGTCGAGGAAGCCTTGCGGGGATTTGACGTCCATGAAGGCGCGAATGCGGTCGGCGACTTCGTCGAGTTGATCGACTTCGAGAGCGAGATTCATCCGGCGGGCCGAGCCGAATTGGTTGATGAGCACTTGCGCGCCGGGATGGCCTTTGAGGTTCTGGAAAAGAAGGGCGGGGCCACCGGACTTGCTGACACGGTCGGTGATTTCGGTGACTTCGAGGATAGGATCTACTGCGGTGCCGATCTTCTTTAGTTCGCCGGCGCGGTCGAGGGCGCGGATCCAGTCGCGTAGGTCGTCGTAGGCCAAGAATCCTCCGGAGACGGGAATTATACAGTCCCCGGCAAAGGCGTTAACCGCAGAGGTCACAGAGGATCACAGGAATCCGTTGCTTTCCCCTGTGTGCCTCTGTGTCCTCTGTGGTTTCCAGGTTTTCGCTTGTGACAAAGATTTGACACGCCGGCTGCGAAGACAGCACGTTCGCCTGCTAAACTGCATGTTAGTCAGCCATGAAACGCAGAGTGGTCATCACCGGGATGGGTGTCGTAAGCCCCAACGGCGTGGGGACGCCGGCGTTCTCTCGAGCAGTGCTCGCGGGAGAGAGCGGCGTGCGGCGTATCTCGCGCTTCGATCCTTCGGAGATTTCCGTGCAGATTGCTGGCGAAGTGCGTGACTTTGATGAGCTGGCCTGGGTGGAAAAGCGGGACCGCAAGCACGTTTCGCGAGTCCTGCCGCTGGCGATTGCCGCGGGCACCGAGGCGCTGAGCGACGCGGGAATCGACACCACTTCCCTGCCCCTCGAAGAACGCAGGCGTTTTGGCGTGATCATGGGTTCGGGCGGCGGATCGCAGGAGTTCACTGAGGAACAGTACCGCCTGTTCTTCCATCAGCAATACAAGCAAATGAGTTTATTTTGTGTGCCGACGGGAGTCATGGGTGCATTGTCGAGCGAACTTAACGTGCGGTTCGGTCTGCGCGGTGCGAGCCACATCATCACTACGGGATGCACCTCGTCAACCGATGCATTTGGGTATTCCATGCGGCAGATCCAGTCGGGGCGGCTCGACATGGTACTGAGCGGCGGCGCCGACGCTCCCATCGCCCTGGGAATTATGAAGGGGTTTCTGCTCATGAAAATTCTGACGGACTCGTGGAACCAGAGTCCGGAGCGGGGATCGCGGCCGTTTTCGGTCGATCGGGACGGCTTTGTGCTGGCCGAGGGTGCGTGGATGTTCGTGCTTGAGGAATACGAACATGCGCGGGCGCGCGGAGCAAAGATGCTGGCGGAGATTTGCGGATATGGCTCGACTTGCGAAGCGTTTCATCGAGTGCGGTTGCAAGAATGCGGCGAAGAGCCGGCGCGGGCGATTGGCCTGGCGATGAAAGAGGCGGGGATCGCAGCCGGCGACGTTCACTATGTGAACCTGCACGGCACCTCCACCCAGTTGAATGACCGCATCGAAACGCGGGCGCTGAAGCTGGTGCTGGGTGAACATGCTTCGCGAGTTCCTATGTCGGCGCTCAAGTCACAGATTGGACATCCTCAGGGAGCTTGCGGCGCGGCGGGAGTGGCGGCGACGATTGTTGCCATGCGCAATGGCCAGCTTCCTCCGACTATCAATTTGGAGACGCCTGACCCCGAGTGTGATCTGGATTACGTCCCCAAAGCTGGACGGAAGCAGGCGATTGAACACGCGGTTTGCAATTGCATTGCGTTCGGATCGAAGAATTCGGCGCTGGTTTTGAAGAGTGTGGCGTAACAAGTCATATCACGAGACTTGCTCCTCGCCCGTTCTGTGGGGACGAGCGAAACAGCCATCACCCATGGTGATGGCCGTCCTTCGTTCGTTGCGGGGACTTCGGCGATAACCCCGCGCCCTACATCTCTGCACTGGCGTATGAATTGATTTCGCAGATAGGCTGATCTCTTCGACTTGTTTCGCTCACCACCTTTGCACAAAACGCAAAGGTGGGCCACCCGCCAAAAGACTGATAGGTGATGGAGGTTTCGTCCAGGTTCTGTCCGGTGCGCCAATTGTCATTCTGCCAAGTCAGCACACACGCCGTGCCCGTACCGCCGCTACACATCGTCTGAGCGGCAACGTGCGCCGGGCCGAGCAACATAAAAGCAAAGAGTTGCGAAACAAACCATTGAATCGCTAGAGAACCCCCGAAGCCGTTCTTCATAGCACTACCTCCTTAAATTGACTTCGCGAAAGAGTTCTCCGGTTTGATGCTAGAGCTTACCTACCTTGTTGACGCTGAGCCCAGCTATCCACACGTTCGCGCCATCAAACGCTGCACCGATCGTGTTTGTAAAAAGACCAAAGAACTCCAAGATCGCTCCATCGCTCGCCCGCAGCTCGTAAACGTAAGTGCCTGTCACCCAGATATTCCAGCCATCGAACACGATGCCATATGGCGAAATAGGCGTGTTGAACATCCCCAGGACAGCGCCGTCACTCGCTCGCAACTTGACAACGGTCCCATTGCCACCACTGGCGACCCACATGTTTGCGCCGTCAAAGGCAACACCCGCTAAACCAGAGCCCACAGCGAAGGTACCCAACATCTTGCCATCGCTCGCGCGTACCTTGTCTACCGTCCCATCGCCGCTGTTCGTTACCCAAACGTTTGCGCCGTCAAAGGCGGTCGCTATCGGCCCGACGCCTACCGTGAAGTTGCCCAGGTTCTTGCCGTCGCTCGCGCGGAGTTTTGTAAGCGTGCTGTACCCATTTGGCACCCAGATGTCGGCTCCGTCAAACGTCATCCAGGTTGCAGGAACGCTCAGCTTGAAAATGCCTAGGTTCTTGCCGTCGCTGGCGCGGAGCTTGTCCACCGTGCCGTCCCCGACATTCGACACCCAAATATTGGCACCGTCGAAAGTTACGCCGTACGGCTCGATCCCGACTTGGAAAGTTCCCAGCACTTGACCGTCATTCGCGCGGAGCTTGGTCACCGTACCGTCGCCAAAGTTCGCGGTCCAGATATTCTGCCCGTCGAAGGCCACTCCGTAAGGCTGGTTGCCCACAGGGAACGTCGTGGGAACCCTGTTCGCGTTGTACCACTTCAGCAACGCCACTTTGAGCGGGTTCGACAGCGGCGGCGCACCGTTTCCGGTTAGCTGCGTCGGTTCGCCAGTTGCTTGCTGCGCATGGCTTACGAACAAGTTCGCCATCGTCAGCACTACGACAATCAGCGACACGCCAATCACGATTCGAGTTTTCATGACTTTCTAGTCCTGCGGTCAGTCCAGAAATAAACGGCTAGGTGAGAACGTCGTTTACAAGTGGAGAATTGGAACATCAACCAGCGCTGTGGGACGAAGCGAACGCTAGTCAGTGTGGCACGGCCAGTATAGGCTCGCCCCTGAGCGTGTCAAGCTGCAAATTTAGTCCACAGCCGTTGTTGCAAATGAACGAGATACCGGGGAGGCACTTGCATAAAACTTCACGCAATGCAGTGCTTCGTCGGGAGCGCCAACGATCCCCAAGATGTGGATGCGGCATAACTCTATTGAGGCAGTCGTGACGCGGTTGCTAGGCCTTTTTGGCGGACATGAGTGACATGAGGGCTTCGACGTTGCGGCCTTCTTTTTCCTGCTCGGAGAGATCCACGCCCCAGAAATTACTTTGCATGTCGACCGCCTGCACTCCGGCCTGAACTTCGTTGGGGCTGATTTGCTGCACCCAGACCACGCGAAAGTTGGCTTTCTTAGAGCCGCGTTGCAGGGACACGACCTGGTCCGCTTTTAGTTCGGCATGCAGGCCACCAATCCGGGCGCCGACGTATGTTAGGTCGAAGGTATGGGCGAGATGGGTGGCGCCGGAAATCGACACCTTTACCGGAAGAACCATCTTGGTGCGTTTGTTTTTACGCTGCTCGGCCATGGCCACTTCATTATGTTGGTCCGGGCGGAGCGAGAGAAGATTACCAAGGTCATGGGCGCGATCGGCAGGCCGGGTGCGGCGTCTATGAGGCCAGCAGATGCAGGACCGTGTCCTCGACTTTGGTCCACGCCTGCGAATGGGGATCAATCAGATCGAAGTGTCCGGCAGTGGAAATCTCCAGATAGTGCACGTCTTCGCCTTTGTTCTTTTTCTGTTGGGCATAGTTTCGACTGAAGGTGGAAGGAACCACGTCGTCGGCAGCGCCGTGAATGAGCCATTGCGTGGTGGCATGGTCGATGGCGAGTTGCGTGGGATCGGCTTCGCGGTAGTGATCTGTCACTTGGCTGGGTTTGCCGCCGAGAAACTCGACCACGGCGTTGTTGCTGAGGTGCAATTCCCAGGCTTGCTGAAGATCGACGACTCCGGCGAGTGAGACGACCTTCTTAAGGGAAGCCTCGTGTGCGACCAGGCAAAGTGCAAGCTGCGCGCCGGCGGAATGGCCCATGACCACGACTTTCTTGGGGTCGAGGCCATAACGCTTGGCGAGTTCAGGCGAGAAACGATACGCGTTGCGCACGTCGTCGAACGTGCCGGGCCAGCCGCCGCCCGGATTGCCGACTCGGCGATACTCAATATTCCAAGTGGCAATGCCTTTCGCGGTCAGCGCGGCGCACAAGTGCCCGGCGTGGGCCAGATCGTATTTGGCTCTCCAGAAGCCGCCGTGGATGTTCATCACCAGCGGGAACGGGCCTTTGCCCTTGGGCAGGCGGATATCGCCGAATTGATTGGGATCGGTTCCGTAGGCGACGCGGGCGTCGGCCGGAGGCGGCGTCTGGGTCAGGATAGAATCGGAGGACATTTGAGATGCCTTGGCAAGAGAAGACAAGGGCACACTGAGCGCGGCGAGGCCCAAGAAGCGCAACGCTTCGCGGCGAGTTGGATTCCATCTCAACCCAGTTATCAGTTCCCTGTTCTCAGTTCTCAGTTGGGGCACTATTCCTTGAGTTTGAGTTTCGACTTGTTCTCTTCCAGAAACTCGCGGAGTTTCTCGGAAGCCTCGAGCAGGCGCTGCCATTGCTCGTAGTATAGGGTCACGGGGAAACGGCCCAACCCGTACACGCTCACGCCACCTTTTTCTCCGACGCGGAATTCGAGACTGCCGGTGCGGCGGGGACTCTTTTCCAGTTCCGCCAAGCGAGCTTTCAATTCTTCATAAGTAGGTTCTGCCATGGGATTGCCTCGAACCCATGATAGGGGATTGGTGAAGAGTTCGTCTAATCCAGAAACGCTTTCATGCAGAAGGCGCTGCCGCCGGATTTCTCGAACTCGGAAGTGTCCACGACAATCGGACTCAGGCCTTCTTTGGCGAGGATCTGCGACAGATGTTCGTTCAGGCGTGGGGTGAGGAAGCGTCCGTTGGCGACGATGCCGTTGCCCATGAATTGTAAGGCCTCGTCGCGGGTCAGTTCGTGGATTCGTGGGAAGCCGGAGCGAATTGCGGCCAAAGACTTGGGAGAGAAACCTCCGGGATAAATGAGGGCGGCATCGTTATTCAGTGGGCAGAGGCTCGTGTCCAGGTGATAGCAGTGGGCGTCGACCAGTTGCAGTGGCGTGACGGGAAAGCCCATGTTTGCCATGGCGGCGGAAAACTTCTCCACGCCGCCGCGGGTGGAGCGAAATCCGTAGGCAGCCCAAATGCGGGAGCGGTCGGGATGCCAGAGCAAATCGCCGTGGCCTTCCAGATATTCTTCTCGCAGGTCGAGATCGATGATCCGGTATCCGCGGCCGCGAAACCAGTCGACGTACAAGGCTACTTCCTGGTGGCGGGAGGGGTAGCGCATGTGGCTGGGAACGATGAATTTTTCTCCGGTCCGGGCTTGGCCGACGAAAACCTGATTGGCCGCAAACACCATGTCTTCAAGGTCTTTCACCGGATTAATCAACTCTACCTTGAGCCCCGAGTCTTCCAGCGAGCGCCGCAGAGCGTCCCATTGCTGCTGGGCCTTCTTGCGATCGATGGCCTGGCCCATGTATGGGTTCTTGGCCTCGCGCACGTCGAAAAAGGTCGGAGGACACATCAGGACGGTCTTAGTCATAAAAGGCTTGGGTCATAAAAGGCTGGGCACACAAGAAGATGATAGACGATAGCGGTGGGCGACCGGGAATTTCCATTTTTCGGGTAGACCCGGTAAAGATGCCGAACTCTCGGCAGTTTTGGGCGGTTTCGTCACGGCAGGCGGCGGAATTAGACTCCTGCACGGAGGGTAAGCTCAAGAATTCCCAATAGCTTGCGCCGCAGCTGCCACTTCCGGCGCTCTGGCATTGGACATGCAGTCGCACACACAACGCGATTGTCTCCGATGCTAGACCACTGTGCCAATCCGGGATGCGTCCGACGCTTCCGCAAACTGGAAGAGGGAAAGCTGTTTCTGGTGGAAGTTGATGTCGCCGACGCTGCGTTCTCCGTCCATGGGGCCGGGACAGGCAGGCTGTTCCGCCACCTCGAACACTACTGGCTGTGCGATTCCTGTGCGCCGGTGCTGACATTGTCGTTTGAACAAGAGCGAGGGGTAGTCGCTGTACCGCTGACGCGGCCCCTGGGAAGGATGCCAGCAGCTTCGGTGCGCACGAGCGAAGTTGCCGGCTCCCCCTCGTTTGGAATCCACGACCGGATGCAGAGCGCACGTGGAGGAGCCAATGAGGCGTGACGCTCCCCGGTACGAGCTGCAAATCCAAGCGTGTACCATCTGTGGTGAAGAAAAACCTCCCACTCAGGTGTGGTTTCTAGTCACCGAGAGCCACTGCGAAGACAAGCTGAAGATTCTGCAATGGCAAGAGGAAATCGCCGGGCGACAGGGAATGTATGGGGCGTGTTGTCCGGCCCATGTGGAAGAGTTGGTGATCCACTGGATGACGACAGGAAGCCTGGACTTCCCGTTCGCGACCACGGCAGGTCCCGTTGGGCTGGGACGCCGCGTGCCACTGGCTTTCTTGCCCGTGATGACTGAACCGGATATTCGAGGCGCACGCCAGATCGGCGAATTGGCAGTGCATCGCGAAAGCATGGGCCGGCTGCTCAACGAGAGTCCGGAGTCGCTGCAGCTTATTCTGGACGAACTGACCCGGGCGCTGCAACGCGAGAGCACCAGTGACGCCCGCTTCGATTCGTCGGACTGCGTGGCCGCTGGGTTGCTTCGACCTGCGTAGGCGACTCAGACTTCCTTGGCTTCTTTCCAGGCGCGCCAATCTTCGGTGACGGCTTTGGCCATGTCTTTGGCGGCGGCCAAGAGCTCCACCGGCTTCAGCCGGTCCAGATGCCGGCTGATACTTCGACGCGCACCGCTGGTGCCCAGATGAATATTGGCAGTCTCCCATCCCATGGCAAAGAGCAGACGAATCTCATCGCGGTTGCTGGGTAAAACCGCCAGCTCGATGCGCGAGCAGTGCGGCGAGAGGCGGCGGAGGACCCAGGAACCGCGCAGCCGCGCAAAGGGATCAGGATCGCGGACGGCGCGGTCGAGGATGGTCTGATACATGATTTCCGTTTGCCCTGTTTTCCCGCTGGCCCAGTGAATGGCTGAGGGCGTCAAAGCTTTGGCTTCGCGGGCGATTCTGCCGCCGTGGCATTCTGCGATGGCCACCACCCGAACATGCCCCAAACTTCCCAAACCCGCGACCCGGCGCACGGCGCGGTACTCGATACCGGGTTCGGGCATCATGCGATCCAGCGATTCGCGCAGCTTGCGAGGAAGCTTTCCGGGGATCTTGGGCAACGCGTCCATCTTCGCCCAGAAGTGCACGGGGTCACGCAGTTCGTTGAGAGCAATCAGGCGCAACCATTTGTGTTCTTCTTCGAGGACGAAGGGGCGTCCGCTCTCGACCAGGGATTCGCGGTAACCATCCAGCAGAGCGGCGCAGGCGTCTTTCGTTTCGAGGCGCAGGTGACCCTCGGTGCTGGCCAGCAGCGCGCTCGTTGCCAACCGCACCAGGTCGATGGTGTAGGACATATTTCCGGCTTCGTCAAAATCGTTGATGCCCCAAACCAGTCGGCCCTCGATATCACGCCAAGTGCCAAAGTTCTCCACGTGAAGATCGCCGACGGCGAGCACCCGTGGCGCTTTGGCGAGGTCGGGACAAACCTCCGGCCAGATTTGCATCCAGCGATAGAAGGTGGCGCGGAAAAAAGGGAAAGGCGAGTCCGCCATGCGCTGGTGTTTGAGGCGAAGATCGGGCCTCACCAGCGTGGTGTGCTGGCCCAGCCAGGTTTCGTAGCGGCTAGTGGCTTTGACGATATTCATGCGTCCGGTGGGCAAACATAGAACTGACGGCAATAAATGTCAACGTGGGCCGGAGAAAGCTTCAATCACAAAGGACACAAAGGTTCACAAAGGGAATCCCATCCAAGAAAACTTCGTGCACCTTCGTGTCCTTTGTGGTTCATGCTTTTCGCTAGGGAGCGCCCAGTTCAACCCCGGTTTCGGACATTCAATCCCACAAATGGACAGGGGAATTCGAGGCGGCTGGATCGTTCATCATCCAAAGAAAACGCTTAGCGCACGAATGGCGTGGTCGAATTCTTGCAGGCGGGTACTTGATGGGCTGTGGCTTCGGGCGTTGGGAGGGCTTACTGGTATGCAAACTGACCGTATCCGGCAAACGGTTTCTGGTCCCCTGAGTCTGGAAGACATTGAGAAATTTCAGCGGCAAGGCTGGACGGCGACGGCCATCGAGTGGCAGCGCGAAGTGCCTGGCTCGGAAGCCGCACCCGGCGTCGAAAATCCCCCTTATGGTTTGCGCGTCGGTGATGACTGTTTGAGTCTGCAAGAAGATCCCGACGAGGCCAAAGTTCTGGTGACGATGATGGAGTTGATGATCCAGGATGGGCCTTATTCCTCGATCGCCCAGGAACTCAACCGCCGGGGCTACGCGACTCGGGAGGGATCGAAGTGGAATCCGGTATCGGTGTTCAAGATGCTGCCCCGCCTGATCGAAGCTGGGCCTAAGATCTTTTCTTCTGAGGAGTGGCATCGACGCCGGCAGCAGGTCCGGGAGCGGAAACAAGGGCTGCCGATCTAGCTGCTTACCGACATCGATAACTGGAGTCGCTGAACCCCCAGCCTGAGGCCCGGTTTTTTCTTTTGAGATTAGCCTCCACTACCTCATAATGTCCAACCGACAGGAGGCGATTCCTATGAAGCGGGTTCTATTGGCAGGGGTGTTGGGTGGCATCGCGATGTTTGTGTGGTCGTCGATTGCGCATATCGCGTTGCCGCTGGGAAGAACTGGGATCAAGGAGATTCCAAACGAGCAGGCGGTGCTGAGCGGGATGCAGGCACAATTGGGAACGACTTCCGGTCTTTACGCATTCCCCGGGATGGGCCTGGGACCGAACCCCACTCGGCAGGAAGAAAATGCGGCCATGCAGCAGTATGAGCAAAAGCTGGCGGCGAATCCGTCGGGAATATTGATTTATCATCCGCCCGGAGCGAAGGCGCTAGCGCCGAGTCAACTGGTGACTGAATTCTTGACCGAACTGGCTGAGGCCTTGCTACTGGCCCTGCTGTTGGCGCAAACCAGTTTGCCGACGTTTGCGTCGCGGATAGGATTCGTGATCATTGCCGCGCTCATGGCGGCGATTACGACCAACCTTCCTTACTGGAACTGGTACGGATTTCCGACTAGCTACACGACTGCGTACATGAGCATTGAGTTCGTTGGCTACCTGGTGGCGGGGCTGGTGGTGGCGGCGATTCTGAAAACGAGGACCGCGGCGTCCCGAAGCTTCGCCGTGGCCGCGTGAATTTAGCCCGTTGGTTAGCACATGAAGCACAGCTTTCGGACCCCGGTGTTCACCCGCGCTGAGCACCGGGGAGTCTCCTCGCGGTATGCTGAATGACGACGGCTGTGTGCTTCCATGGACTTTGACCAGCTCGAAACCTTCATTTCAGTGGCCCGGCTGCTGAGCTTCTCACGGGCGGCGGACAAGCGTTTCCGCACGCAGCCGGCAATCTCATCCCAGATTCGTCTGCTGGAAGAAGAAGTTGGAGCCAGGCTGCTGGACCGCTCGGGCGGCAAAGTTTCGCTCACCGCATCCGGCAAGGTCTTCCTGAAATTCTCCGAGGAGTTGCTGGAGTCCCGCAAGGCCATGCTGGCAGGCATCGCCGAAACCGAGCGCGTACCGCGCGGTGAGATTGTCGTTGGGGCCAACGAAGGCACCTGCCTGCACATTCTGCCGGAGGTGTTTGCGGAGTTCAAGAAGCAATATCCGGATGTGAACATCAGCATCACGCGCTCCGACTATGCCCGGATTCTGGAGTGGGTGATCGACAACTCGGTGGACTTTGGCGTGGTATCGCTTCCGGTGGACGACGCGCGTCTTACGGTTAAGCTGATTCATCGCGACGAACTGGTGATCATTGCGCCACCGCAGCATCCGCTCGCCAAGAAGCAGTCTGCCACGGTGGCCGAAGCCGCCAAGTTCCCGTTGGTGGTGCCCAAAGGCGGCCACACCCGCGATGCCCTGGAGAATCTGTTCTTCGAGCGCAAACTGAAGCCCCGCTACACCATGGAACTCGACTCCAGCGAACTGCTGAAACGTTTTGTGGCTGCCGGCGCCGGAGTGGGTTTCATCGCCCGCTCCAACGTGCTGGAGGATGTGCGCGCCAATTCCCTGGCCACGATTACCATTTCCGACGCCACCATACGCCGCGACCTGGCACTGGTGTTTCGCACCGACAAATCCCTGAGCCGCGCCGCCCTGGCGTTTATCGATGTTGCCGTTAGAATCAAAGGTGTGGATGCGGCGGCGGGCAAATCGTGATCGCGAAGATGCTTTCTCTCGCGAACCTTCGCGGTATTGCTTGCTGCGCTTGCGCCGTTCTCTTTAGTAGCACCGTTCTTGCCCAAACTGCCAAACCCGCTCCTAAGGATCTTCCGGCCTCCGCTTATCAGCTCATCAGTCTCAAAGTCACTGGAAGTGAGCGCTACAAACCGGAAGATATCGCCGCCGCCACCGGCTTGCAGATCGGCCAAACCGTGCATGAGGAGGATTTCAGAGGCGGGGTCCGGGTGTTGGGCGATAGCGGGGCCTTCAGCGACGTGGCCTTCAGCTTCGACTACTCCGCCAAAGGCACGAAGGGCGAGTTCCACGTAAAAGATGCGCCCAACTTCGTACCCGCACGATTTGAAAATCTCGTCTGGTTTTCAGATCGCAAGCTGGCGGAAGAACTGCATGCGCGCGTTCCGCTCTTTCACGGCGAGCTGCCCATCCGAGGAGACCTCGTCGACCAGGTCTCGTTGGCGCTGCAAGCCATGTTGATCGAAGCAAAAGTGGCAGGCCGCGCCGACTACCTGCGGGCGGGTGAAGGCGGCCCAACCGAAGCGTTCGACTTCACCGTCGCCGGCCGCCCCATCACGATTCGTGATGTGACGTTCCAGGGGGCTGATCCGAGCTTGCTCCCGTTGCTACAGCATGCGGCCAAGGGGCTTAGCGGAAAGGAATACTCTCGCGACGGAATTCGCACGGAAGCTGAAAAGAGTTTCCTGCGGTTCTACCTCCAGCACGGGTACTTGAACGCAACGCTCGGCGACCCCGAGGCCAGCGTGATCAAGAGCGATCCCGAAGAGACGACGGTTGATGTGACCTTCCGGCCCGAACCTGGATCGCAGTACAAACTGGCTGAGCTTGCGATCTCCGGGAACAAGGTCGTTCCCACGGATGCGCTGCAGAAGGTAATTCGCGCGCAAATCGGCGAACCGGTCAACGTGATCGAATTGGAGGACGACCTGGCAGCGCTGCGACATCTTTATGGCACGCGCGGCTACATGGCGGCGGCGATCAAAGCCCAACGCGATGTGGATGACAAGTCACTCTCCGTCAAGTACGGCTTGACTATCACTGAGGGCGATGTGTACACCATGGGTGACCTCGACATCCACGGACTCGATTCACCAACCACCGCACGGATGCAAACGGCCTGGGCGCTGCGCGCCGGCGATACCTACAACTCGGATTATCCCCAGCAATTCGCCGAGCAGGCGGACAAGAAACTGGGCGAGTGGAATATCACCATCCATGAGTCCGTCAATCCCAAAGACAAGACGGTGGACGTGACCCTGCGCTTCGACCCCAAAAGCTGAAGTGTCACGGATCAACAACTCAAGTTTTTACAACTTCCACCTCGGGGTTTGGTAGGCTTGTTTCGAAACCGCAAACTTCCAAGGAGTGACTAGATTCATGCGATCCAGTTTCAGGAACATCAAGCTTTCATCGGCAACGCTCTTACTGACCCTGCTGCTCACGACCGCCGCCTTCGCGGCCAAGGCCCAGACTTTTACTGGCACGGTCACCGACGCCATGTGTGGGGCCACGCATATGATGGAAGGCGACCCGGCGGCTTGCTTGCGAACCTGTGTGAACAAGGGATCGAAGTATGCCCTGTTGGTAGGAGACAAGGTTTACACCCTGGACAGCAGCAATCCGGCAACGCTGGAGGCGCTGGCCAAGCTGGGCGCTCAAAAAGCTACGGTGAAGGGCACGGTTGACGGCGACACGATCACCGTCAGTTCGGTCGCCGCCACGAAATAGTTGCTTGGCCGGCGGCTTTTGCGTGGTTGAATTTTCGTGGAACCAAGTCAGTCTAAGGGGCGTATCTGCTGTTGCCTGATCTTGGCGAATTCGAATGAAAATCACGCGCTTGATATTCTTTGCAACCGTACTGACGCGGCTGGTTTGGGCGCAAACACCGGTCGAACCGGCGCCGCCGTCTTTCGACCAGAAATTGGGTGAGGTTCGTTACGACCTCCGCTTCGATAGCGGGCGGTTTGTGGGGAACGGCGCTCCCGTGCTCAAGAGTTCCATCGCCAATGCGAAGTACGTGCTTATTGGTGAAGACCACATCACCCGCGAAATTCCTCAATTCGCGTCGGCAGTCTGCGACCTCATGGCCCCGCAGGGGCTATCGGCGATGGCCGTCGAGGTTGGTCCGCAAGTCGCGGAATTTGTTTCGTCCTCGTTTGGCAAGCCCGATCGGCTGGCCCGCATGGCTGCGCTCACGAAACAGTACCCGAACAGTGTCGCCTTCATGGACATCCGTCAAGAAAATGATCTGGCGGCGCATTGTGCAGAAGCGGCCCGCAATCCTCATTTTCACCTTTGGGGACTTGATCAGGAGTTCGTGGGCTCGGCGGGGTGGCTGCTGGATCAGATTCTGGCCACGCATCCCGGCCCGGCCGCAACCGCCGCCATCACCCGCCTGAAAAGCGAGGACCAACAGGGCGCCGCCCGTGCCAAAGAGACCGGCGATCCCTCGAAGCTGCTCTTGTTCGCTGTCCCGGATTCTGAACTCGCGGAAATCACTGCCCTACTGCAACGTGAGGGGAATGCAACCGCAAATGCCCTCTTCCGCGAATTGAGGGAAAGCCACGAAATCTATTTCAAGAACATGCAAGGCTCACCCGACTCCAATAGTCAACGCGCCCAGCTTCTAAAAACTAACTTTCGACTCGACGTGGAGATGGCCGGCGGCGCTGACCGCTCACAAAAAGTGCTGGTCAAGTTCGGGGATTGGCACCTCTATAAGGGCTTTAACCCGCTACAGCAGCGAGATTTGGGCAATTACATCGCCGAAATGGCAGACGGGCAAGGCAGCTCATCGCTGTATATTTGTGTTTTGGGGGCTAAGGGTACGCACAGGCTGTTTACGGGTTACGATCAACCTACCAAGCTCGATAAATTCGTTATGGATGAGGATCCGGACTATCGCTGGCTGAAACCGGCGATTGACAACCAGATTCCAGGCGCATGGACGCTGTACGATCTGCGTAAGCTGCGCTTTGCGAAACTCGGTACGCTCGACCCCGGCATGGAACGGATGATCTACGGCTATGACCTGCTGGTTATCGTTCCGGAACTGACCCCGGCCGACGTAATTCAATAGCCGCAATCCGCCGGTTCCGGGTTCCGTCGAAAATTTCGTCCCTGTAACCCAATTTTCATATTGCCTGTGGGACGGGCTGTGTTAGATTTGACGATCAACCCACACGGCAGCGGAGGAAAATGAATTGGGCAAAGATATGGTCCCCAAGCGAATATTTTTTACTAAGGGGGTCGGCAAGCATCGGGAACGCCTCACTTCTTTCGAGCTGGCACTGCGCGACGCCGGGATCGCCGCCCAGAATCTGGTACGGGTCTCGTCCATCTTCCCGCCAAACTGCAAACTCGTAGCCCGCTCGCAGGGACTTAAATACCTGAGTCCGGGTGAAGTAGTTTTCGCTGTGGTGGCGGAAAATTCTACCCGGGAACCGCATCGCCTGCTGGCTTCAAGTATCGGTGTAGCTATTCCCGCGGACCGAAACACTTACGGTTACTTGAGCGAGCATCATTCATTCGGGGAAACAGACAACGCCGCTGGCGACTACGCCGAGGAACTCGCAGCCGAGATGCTGGCGACTACACTGAACGTGGAGTTCGATCCCGATCGCTCCTGGGACGAGAAGAAGGAAATCTACCGCATCTCGAATAAGATCGTGCGGACGGCGAATGTCACTCAGTCCGCGGTGGGCGATAAGCGCGGGCTGTGGACTACGGTGATCGCGTCGGCGGTGCTGATCTTCGATTAGCTGGATTCGCTTATTTCCGGGCCGCCGCCTTCTCTTTCTTCTTAGACGCCGACTTGTCCTTGCCCAGCCGTTCCAGCACCGCGGCAACAATGATCGGAAGCCCAACCGTGGCATCTACAAAGACTTCTCCGAACTTCCCACCTTCAGCAGGAGGCACGAACTTGCCCCATGAAATGGCCTCGCTATAGGGGCTTCCCGACAGTCCTCCCCAGTACACCGGCTCGGGGCAAATGCGCACTCCATAGTGATAACGCTTCAGCGGAACATTCTCACCCATGCGGCGATGGCGCAGCTCAATGAATGGCCCGAACTGTTGCGACCAGTTGCGTGGCACGCCCCCTCCGATGGTGAAGATTCCCAGGCGGGTTTGCCGCAAGAGAGTGGCGGCAAAGTGCTCCAAGTCCTCGAAGGGATCAAATCTGATTTTGTGGCGTCCGGTCGATTCGCGCAGACGATTGTTCAAGGCCACATCCAGGCCCAGTTCGGAATCAGTAAAAGCCGGAACGAAAACCGGAACACCTTTTTCATAAGCTGACTTCAGAATGCCACGCTGGTCTTTGGCGTGCTTCGCCAAATATGCGCCGATGGCATGGTTCAGCTTGTACGAGCACATCACGTCGGCATGGTCCCAACCCTCCAACACTTCAGACATGACTTCTTCGACTTCGTCGAGGTTGGTCTCCGGTTCGAGTGTGTCGTAAACCCGGTTGTAGCCCTGCTCGTAGAGCTCGGTATCGCTCACTTCGGGGTTGTAACGAAAGTGAGCGCGGCCGGTGGCTTCCACCAGACCGTGCGCCATCAGCGCGCCGGTTGAAACGATGGCATTCACGATGCCGCGGTCGATCAGTTCCGTGATGATGAGTCCTTGCTTGGCAACCGTCATGGCGCCGGCCAGGGTCATAACGACGAAACACTCTTCATCGCGGGCCATGGCTTCCAGTACGTCAGCGGCTTCGCCCATTTGCCTGCCAGTAAACGCGGTCTTGGCCATGGCGCGCACCAGGCCATCAATCGATCGCACTTTGGTCAAATCGAGCGGTTGCAGCGGGGTCAGCCGGTCTTCGACCGGGTTGTGAAGCTTGCGATCGATACCGCTGCCGTCGTGATTGCCATGTTTCATGCTGGCGTCTCCCCAGTTGTCTGCGAAGTACTACTCTACTAGAAGCCAGCGACCGGCTGCTACCACGCGCGCTGAGAATCATGAACTCGAAGCTGGTATTCTATTTCCTCACTGGTGTGAATCTATGGACTCGCCGCCGGACAAGTTTCGGGTTGGACTGATTCAGATGTCGACGACGGCCGATCCAGACCAGAATCTGCAACGCGCGATTGAACGCGTGCGCCACGCCGCCGCCCAAGGGGCGCAGATCGTCTGCTTGCCGGAGCTTTTTCAAACGCAATACTTCTGCCAGCGAGAAGACGCTGCGCTGTTCGATTTGGCCGAGCCCATACCGGGGCCGAGCACGGCCAAGCTCTCAACGGTGGCTAAGCAATTGGGGATCGTGTTGATCGCCTCACTCTTCGAGAAGCGGGCCGCAGGGGTCTATCACAACACGGCAGTGATTTTTGACAAGGACGGCGCAGTTCTCGGTCTGTATCGCAAGATGCACATTCCCGACGATCCTCTTTACTACGAGAAATTCTATTTCACGCCTGGGGACCTCGGCTTTCGCGCCTTCGATACCGGAGTTGGCCGGGTGGGAACTCTCGTCTGCTGGGACCAGTGGTATCCGGAAGGCGCGCGCCTGACCGCGTTGCAAGGAGCGCATGTACTCTTCTATCCGACCGCGATCGGATGGCATCCTGCGGAAAAAGCGGAGTTCGGCCACGCCCAGCACGACGCCTGGCGCACCATACAGCGCGCGCACGCGATTGCCAATGGCGTGTATGTGGCGGTCGTGAATCGCGTTGGGTTTGAAACCGGGGACATCCGGGGAAAATCGGCTCCGGGCGCTGGCCTTGAATTCTGGGGTGGATCGTTTCTGTGCGATCCGTTCGGGCGGGTGATTGCCGAGGCCTCGCATGATAAGGAAGAAATTCTCCTCGGCGAAGTGGACATTCGCGCCCTCGAAGATATTCGCCGCAACTGGCCGTTTCTGCGCGACCGCCGCATTGACAGCTACGCTCCCATTACCAGTCGGTTGATCGATTAATCATGGCCCACAACTTGCGAATGCCCGCCGAATGGGAGCCTCACGACGCCACATGGCTGGCTTGGCCGCATTACAAAGACGACTGGCCGGGTAAGTTCGAGCCGATTCCCTGGGTGTACGCGGAAATCATCCGTCACCTCGCGCGTCATGAGCGGGTGGAACTGATCGTTAATGATGCGGCCTCCGAAAAGCGCGCTCGCAAGACTCTAACCCTGGCCAACGCACTCAGTGACAACATTCACTTTCATCGCTGGCCCACCGACCGCGTCTGGACCCGCGACTCTGGCTGCACCTTTGTGACGGACGCAGGAAAGCTCTCTGCCATTAAGTGGCGCTTCAACGCCTGGGCGAAGTATCCGAATTGGAAGCACGACGAAAAGATCGGCAGTCTTATTGCGAAAGCCGCCAAGGCCTCCGAACTCCGCCCCATGTTCGGAAAACAAAGAGTCGTCCTCGAAGGCGGATCGATTGACGTCAACGGCCATGGCACGCTGTTGACCACGGAGGAATGCCTGCTTAGCAAGGTGCAACAACGCAACCCGGCCATGAGGCGCAAAGACTACGAGAGACTGTTCGCCGATCATTTGGGAATCAGGAAAGTGATCTGGCTGGGTTCGGGCATCGCCGGCGACGATACCCACGGCCACGTTGACGACATCACGCGCTTCGTCTCCCCGGATACCGTGGTGACAGCCGTTGAGTCCGATCCTGCTGACCCGAATTACGAGCCGTTGCGCGAGAATATCCGCCGTCTGCGCGAGGCCACGAATCAAGACGACCGATCGCTCTCGATCGTCGAGCTTCCCATGCCCGCCCCAGTCGTGTTTGAAGGCCGCCGGCTTCCCGCCAGCTATGGAAATTTCTACATCGCGAATGGGCTGGTGCTCGTGCCTGTCTTCAACGATCCCAATGACCGCGTCGCGCTCCACATTCTCGCCGACTTGTTTCCAGACCGCGAAGTCGTGGGAATCTATTCGGGTGATCTGATCTGGGGCTTTGGCGCGATGCACTGCATGACCCAGCAGCAGCCCGGGGTGTGAAGAACCGATAGAATGCCAACAGATGCTTCGCGACAAGAGTCTGATCCCGCTTTCACGCCAACATCAGCACGCGTTGGCACTGTGTGTGCGCCTGGATCGGGCCATTCAGAACGGCCCAATTGACCCCGAACCTTGGCAGGCGGAGATCGTCCAGATTTTCGAGCAGGAGATCGCGGTCCACTTCTCCGCCGAGGAGGAAGAATTGTTCCCCCCTGCCGCGAAGTTTCCAGAACTGCGGCCGTTGGTGCAGGAGCTTGTCGCAGAGCACGCCCTGCTGCGCGACCTGTTCAACCGCGCACGGTCAAGAAGCCTCGACCAACAGGCACTGGCTTCTTTTGCAACTGCACTCGTTCAACATATCCGCAACGAAGAGCGCCAGCTCTTCGAAGGCATGCAGAAGCTCATGAGCGCGGAGGAGCTAGAGACCCTGGGTGCGGCTCTCGACACAGCATTGAAGGATGCCACGCAAGCTTGCATCCTGCCGAGCGATGCGACACGTCAGCGACAGAAGTAGCGCACTGCCAGCCCTAAACCAGATCCTCCACCTTCAGCGCCGTCACCCCGCCCTTCCATGAGGCTTTGAACTGGGTTTCGACAAAGCCGGCATCGTAGTTGCGGTCCTGGGCCTTCAACGCTTGCTGCAGTCCGAAAAGCGAACGCGGATTGCGGAGATTGCGGTCGAGGTCGGCGCGGAATACCTTTTCGGCGCCAGCCGCGTCGCCGTTCATCAGGAGCACACCACCCAGCGACTCGCGTACCGGGAAGAACCAGTCCGGCGGCTCGCCATACTTGAGTGTGTCCTGAATTCCGACCGCAGCGGTCAGCAGCGAAATTGCCTGCGCACTGTCTTTCTTGGCCAACGCAATCTTGGCGCCCAGAACATCTTCCGCAATCTTCAGTATGTCTTTGGTCTTGTTGTAGATCGGCATCGCAAAGACGGCATCGGGAGACGTAGCCGCTTCAGCAGCGGAAACAATCTTATACTCGGCCTCGGCCTCCTCGACTCTTCCCTTTCCTGCCAGCGCCATGCCGCGCGCGAAATGCCAGAAAACGGTTGCTACTTTCATGTCAGGATCAGGCTGCTTCATGGCCAGAATTTCATCCCAGCGATGGAAACGGAGTTCCACCGCCATGGGAATGGTCATGAAACCTTCGAGCGGCGGCATCATTTTGACGGCAGGCCCAACGTGTTCGGCCAGCAGATCGGCATTCTTCTTGGCTTCAAGGTAGTTGCCATCCATCGCCGAGCACATGGCGATGAAGTGCAGGTTGTGGCTGTAATACATCATCGGGTAAATGCCCTGCGCGCCACTGGCCTTGATGTAGGCGCGGTCGACGGCAGCGGCTTCTTCGTTGGTCCGCACGGCCGCATCGTAGTCTCCGGTGCGGATGTACACGTGCGCCGGCATGTGCACAATGTGCCCGGCGTTCGGTGCCAGCGACGCCAGTTTGTTTGCTCCCGCGAGAGCGCGCTCAGGGTTGGGCGAAGCCTCGACGGCATGGATGTAATAGTGGATCGCGCCCAGATGGTTGGGATCGCGGCGGATCACGGATTCGAGGGTTGCGACAATTTCCTCTGTGCCTGCTTCCGGGGTGCCGTCCACATGCCACAAGCCCCAGGGATGTAAATTCATGCCTGACTCGGCAAAAAGAGTAGCCGCGTCGAGGTCGTCGGGATACTTCTTCATGACCTCGCGCATGGCTTCGTGATATTCCTCCGCAGCTTTGCGGCGATCAGCCTTGGGATCAGCCGGAAAGCGTTTAGCCATGGCTTCAATGTAGGCTTGCTCGCTAGGTGACGCTCCCGCTGAGAGATCCACGGCCTTCTGGATCTCTTCATGAGCGTGTTTGAAGCGGTCGTCGCTGGCCGGATCGTTATAGTTCGGCCCAACGGCCTCGGCAATTCCCCAGTACGCGATCGCTAGTTTGGGATCCAGGTCCGTCGCCTTTTGGAACGAGCGTGCCGCCTCGTCATGGTTAAAGGCGTATATGAAGCGCAATCCCTGATCGAAGAATTGTTGCGCTTCAGGATTCTTGGTGGAAACCGGATGATGACCGTTCCCCAGGCCTGAGACCAGAGTGACGGGTCTGGCAGCGGTGTGCGTGGTGTGGTTGTCCTGAGCTAACGCAGGAAGACACAAAAACAAGGCGAGTAGGATGGAAATCTGGCAACGCATAGACGGACCTCCTCAATAATTATCAACAGGAAAAACGGTCGAACGAGGGGCGACCTATGGACCCCAGTAGCTTAGCCAAAAACCCGGCAATTATGCAATGGCTCAGCGAAGCCCGCCCGGCACACTTGGCATTTCGGCGTTGCGCTGTATTATCCTGTTCTGCAATGACTCGCGAAGCCCTGCTTGATTCCCGCCAGGAGATTCTGCGAATGGCTGCCCGGTTGTTCCAGCAGCAGGGCTACGACGCCACCTCGATGAATGACGTGGCCACATCCCTCAAGGTCAGCAAGGCCGGCTTGTACCATCACTTCCAAAGCAAAGATGAGATTCTGTTCGAATTGATGAACCACGCCCTGGACATCACCCAGGAGCGGGTGGTTGACCGGGTGCGCGGCATCGCTGACCCTGAGGAGCGGCTGCGCCTGCTCATCCGTTTGCATGTTGAGGTCATCCTGAGTGTGCGTGATCGCGAGATCACGGTTCTGCTGCATGAGAACCATCCACTGCCTCCGTCGCGGCGCAAACGCATCAACGCCAGGAAAAAGGAATACGTTCACTTTGTGGAAAAGCTGGTGTCCGAAGTCCAACAATCGCGGCCGTCCAGACGAAACGTGAGTTCCCGCGCCGCCGCATTCGCCTTACTGGGGATGATCAACTGGATTTACCAGTGGTACAAACCCGAAGGCGCCCTGAATAGCCAGCAAATCGCAGCGCAGTTTACCGAAATATTCTTCAGCGGAGCGCTTTCCTAGTCCCGCAATCGAACTCCCACCTGTTACCCCAGTAATGTGTCGGCAACGAGGCATCTCATCGATAATGGCGTGAGTTCGTGAGGATCCGTCCATACCTCACACGTCGTCATCCCCCGGACGACCGAAGAGACGACGCAACCTACCCATGTCCACCGGAGTCCGACAGGCAAGAAGTGAGGACGACAAGCAGTCCGGGGCGCTAGCCCGGCTCTACAAGACCGTTTTGGAGATGATCTCGTCGCAGGCGTCACTCCCACAGGTGTTGGAGTGCCTGTGCAGGTTCATGGAGCGGCAATTCCCCGGAATGCTGTGTTCGGTACTGCTGCTGGATTCCGACGGCACCACCTTACGCCACGGCGCCGCTCCCAGCCTCCCATACGAATACTGCCGGGCCATTGACGGATGCGTTATCGGCCCGAGCGTGGGATCGTGTGGCACGGCGGCGCATCGCGGGAAGGCCGTGGTAGTTAGCGACATCGCCAGCGACATTCTGTGGAAAGACTTCCGCCAACTGGCGCTGCCCCACGCTTTGAAAGCGTGCTGGTCAACTCCAATCTTTTCCCGCGCCGGCAAGGTCCTGGGAACATTTGCAGTTTACTATCGGGACGTTCGCGAGCCCGACCCCCGGCACCGGCAGATGGTGGAATGTGCTACGCATCTGGTGGGGATCGCCATCGAACGCGAGCGTGGAGATGCCGAGTTGCGCGCCGCCGAAACCAGGTACCGCACTCTGGTGGAGCGTCTTCCAGCCATCACCTACATCGCTGAAGTCGGGGTCCTGGGGCCCTGGCACTACGTCAGCCCGCAGATTCAATCGATTCTGGGTTTTTCACCAGCCGAGTGGAAACAGGATTCTGCAAATTGGGTAAACCACATTCATCCCGAAGACCGTGAGCAGGTCCTGACGTTCGATGCCAAGTTCGTTGCCAACGGGGGCAGCATGCGCACCGAATACCGCATGCTGAGCCGTGAAGGTAGAATTTTGTGGTTTCGAGACGAGGCCGTAGTGCTGGAGGACGCGGCGGGGAACACTCCATTGATGCAAGGCGTCCTCTACGACATTACTGAGCATAAGCATCTGGAAGATCAGCTCCGCCAGTCCCAGAAGATGGAGGCAATTGGCAAGCTGGCGGGCGGGGTGGCCCACGACTTTAACAACCTGCTGATGATCATCCAGGGTCATGATGAACGCCTGCTGCGGCATCTCAATCCCGACGATCTCCTGTTCTCCGACGCCTTTGGGATCAAGGAAGCGGTGAGCCGTGCCGCCTCTCTGACTCACCGCTTGCTGGCCTTCAGCCGCAAACAGGTGTTGCAGCCGGATGTGCTCAGCATGAATGCCGTGGCCGGCGAAGTGAGCAAGATGCTGGAGCCAGTGATCGGGGAAAACATTGAGCTCTGCCTGGAACTCGCCCCGGATTTGTGGCGGGTCAAGGTGGATGAGCGCCAGATGGAGCAAGCCATCTTGAACCTCGCTCTCAACTCGCGGGACGCAATGCCGCACGGGGGCAAGTTGACCCTCGCCACTTGCAACCGTGAAATCAATGCTTGCCGAATCAACGACGGCCAAGTCGATACTGCCCAGAATCATGAAACCGATGGCGCAAGTCCTGGGCCGGCACGGCCCGGCAAGTACGTGGTGCTAACGGTAAGTGATACTGGAGTCGGCATGGACGCAGAAACCCAAAACCACGTCTTCGAACCTTTTTTCAGCACCAAGGAATTGGGCAAGGGCACCGGTCTGGGCCTGGCCAGCGTCTATGGGGTGGTCCAGCAGAGCGGCGGCTGGGTTTCATTTCGCAGTCAAGTAGGACACGGGAGCAGCTTCAGCATCTACCTGCCCGAGGCGGGCGCAGAGCCGGCATCCACCACTGCCCAACCCGCGGCAGCTCTCCAGACCAAAGCCACGGAAACCATTTTGGTGGTGGAAGATGAAGACGAAATCCGTGACATGGTCAGAGAATATCTGGAACGCAAGGGCTACAACGTGGTCGCGGCCAATAACGGGAGCGATGCATTGCAGGTCGCACAACGGTACAAGGGCTCGATCCACCTCTTGTTGACCGACATCGTGATGCCGCAGGTCGGAGGCCACGAACTGGCGCAGCAGATCAAAGGGATGCGGCCACGCATCAAGATATTGTTCACCTCGGGATATCCCCAGCACGCGGCATCGATCGACAAGGGTGCCGACCAAGCAGCGGCGATCTTACAAAAGCCGTACCCACTGAATACTTTGGCCAGCCGCATCCGGCAAATGCTGGACACCCCCGAGCCGGCGAAAGCCTGAGTCCGGGATCGAACCAGGCGTAGTTGGCACCGAACCCCCGTAAAAACTCCCCATCGTTAATATTTAACCCCACCGTTAACTATTTTGGTTGACTCCTGAACCAGCGTTGATATATTTAACACCGTGGTTAACAAACAGGCACGGGTGACAGCGGTCTTTTCGGCACTGGCGGATCCCACGCGGCGCCGCATTTTGGAGCATCTCTCCGGGCAGGGGGTAAGCCGGGTCACTGCTCTGGCCAAGCCGTTTCGCATGTCGCTGCCCGCCATTTCCAGGCACTTGCGGGTGCTGGAAAATGCTCGCCTGGTCAAACGCCAGCGCCACGGCCGGGTTCACCTTATGCGTACCGATACAGCCGGACTGCAAGAGGCGCGGAAGTGGATCACTCAGTGTGCCGCGGCCTGGGAGTCGGGCTTTGACGCGCTCGACGAGTTGCTCAAGAGCGAACAACGAAAGGAGAGGAAACTATGAAATCCGAAGTGACCATTGGCGACAATCGCATGACCATGACGCGGATTTTTGACGCGCCCCGTGAGCGAGTGTTCGCGGCATGGAGCCAGGCCGATGCCCTGCAGCGCTGGTCGGGCTGCAAGGATACGACCAAGATGGAGTGCACCATGGATTTTCGCGTGGGCGGCGGCTTCACTCAGAGGATGAACATCAAGGGGGTCGGCGAATACACCATCACCGGCGTATATGACGAAATCATCGTACCGGAAAAGATCGCCTACCACGTTGACCTGGGCCCGGCCACTACGTGGGTGACGGTGCAGTTCATCGCCCAAGGCAGCCAGACCAAACTGGTTCTCACGCAGGAGGGATTTCCGGATCAGAACCTGTGCAAGATGGTTTCGCAAGGCACTGCGGAAGCGTTGGACAAGTTGGACGAGATGTTACTTGCGCAAGTGGCGTGAGTCGTTTTGACTTGATGGCTGTAGAAGTATCGTTTCTACTTCACAAGGAGAATTGCGCATGAACTACACACGTGTCGCGCTGGCCGGCTTCGCCGCATGGATTGTGTATTTCGTCGTCGGGGGTCTGGTGTCCGGCATACTGACGGCCGACTACTATCGTCCCTACACCGCCGTCTACCGATCGAAAGATGCGGTCATGAGCTACTTCCCTATCGGAATCGTGGGCATGCTGCTCGCGATGCTGGTACTCGCGTTGATGTACGCGAAGGGCTATGAAGACGGATCGGGATTGATGGAGGGTCTCCGCTTCGGCTTGCTGGTTGGACTCTTCGTGGTCGGAGCAGTCGTCGGTGACGAATACGTGACGCTGAATATCGGCGGCAAACTTGCGCTGGTCATGGCGGCGGGCAGGCTCTTCGCATGGATCATTGTTGGCGTCACCCTCGGCCTGGTCTATAAGCCCGCCCTGCGCTGATGACCGGGTAAGGCGCGGACAAGAATGCCCGCGCCCTACAATCCTTTACACGAACACTTCGCCCGGCAACTTGGTCAGCGTCCGTGAAGCCAGCGTATTTTGGATCACGCGCCTCGGCTGATCCGAAGCGGATGCATCCACCTGCATGCGCTCCATCCGCAACTTGAGAGTACGTTCGATGTTGCGAAGCTCGATGACTTCGACGCCGGTAACGATGGAAGAAGCCCGGCCCTGATTGCCGGCGCGGCCCGTGCGTCCCACGCGATGGATGAAGTCCTCAGCCATTTTCGGCAGGTCGTAGTTGATCACATGAGCCACATCGTCCACGTGCAAGCCACGGGAAGCGATGTCGGTCGCCACCAGCACCTGGAAGCGGCCCTCCTGAAATCCGCTCAAAGCGTCATTACGCTGCGATTGTGAGCGGTCGCCGTGAATCATCGCGGCATTGAATCCCTCTCGCGCCAGTTCCCTGGCCAACCGTTGTGCGCCACGCTTGGTGCGGGTGAAGATCAGGGTCTGCCCCTTCTCGGCATAGAGCAGATGGCGCAGCACGTCCATCTTCTCTCCGGGACGAACCTCGTAAGCCTTCAGTTCCACGCTCTCCGCGGGCTTTAGGACGGAACCCAACTCCACACGCACCGGTTGGCGCATGTAGTCATTTACCAGCCGGGCAACCGACTGCTCGAGCGTAGCCGAGAAACACATGGTCTGACGGCGCCTCGGCAAGATCCCGACAATGCGTTGGATGGCGGGCAGAAAACCCATATCGAGCATGCGGTCGGCTTCGTCAAGTACCAGTATTTTGATCTGCCGCAAGTCAACCAAGTTCCGGCTGATGAAGTCCTGCAACCGTCCCGGGGTGGCGATGATCAGTCCTGCGCCTACGCGAATACCCTGGATTTGGCCTTTCTCGTTTACGCCACCGATTACCAGCGACGCCTTGGGCGTAGTCTTGCTGCGTAGCGCCTCGTATTGTTCGTGAACTTGCATCGCTAGTTCGCGAGTCGGCAGAAGCACCAATGCGTTCACTTGACGAGCAGGCTCGCGCATCAACATTTCGATAATCGGAATCAGGAACGCGAGCGTCTTTCCGGTACCGGTCTGGGCGGTTGCCAGTACATCTTTCCCTTCGAGAGCCGGCGGAAGCGCCTGCGCCTGGACAGGGGTTGGAGTTACGAATTGAGCTGCCGCCAGCTTCTGCTGCAAAGCAGCAGATAGGGGCAGTTCTGAAAAAGTGGTCATTTAAAGTTGTTTCTTTCTGGAGGGGCTTGTTGTCACACACTCAGACACGCGTCTGTAGTTATCCACGCCACTCACATTCATTTTTAGATTTGGCGCTGAACTGAACGGCGGGCAGGAAAAAGCGGAGATGTATCTGATCCAACTGAAGGACCACCGCATTGACGAGCAAACCGAGCAAAAGCGTCAACAACAGTATAGCAGAGATATGGGTCGGGGCTGGTTACGGTGGTAACCAGTGCGGTGCCGCCGCCTTCCCTGGCCGGCCCTATGCCTTTGAGCACCGCATCGAGCTACTTCACAACCGCGCTCGACGGACTCGCGAGGTAGCTTGATTTATCCACGGTGTCGTTAAGTTGCACTTGTACAGTATAAGTGCCCGCCGTGGTGTAGGTGTGCATCCCACCGACCTTGAAGGGACCGCCCGTGTTCCCGAAAACTTCTCCAGGGGAAGTCGATCCGTCTCCCCAGTTGATGGTTGTGGTGAAATCTGCCTTGGTTGCCGTTGGTGTGCCGTCCACGAAGCTGGCAACGTATCCTCGGAATGACGCGCCGTGAGTCGCGGCGAAATTCTTGCCCGTTCCCCCGATCGCGCTCAGGCGGCTCAACGTGCCACTGAACCCATCTGCCACCCACAACTTCTTGTCCGCACCGAGCGTAACCGCACTCGCTCCGGCGTTCGGCGTACTTAGGGGGACAGTGCTGACCACGCCGTCGGTCGTAACCCGGGCAACGCTATTTGGGTAGTACTGTGCAAACCAGATTGCACCCTCGGAGCCGGCTGCGATTCCGTTTTGGTAGGCTTGGATTTGCACCGGATATTCGGTCACCTGCCCCGAAGTTGTGATCTTGGCGACTGCTCCGAAGGACGTGTTCTGCAGAAACCAGAGATTGCCATCGGGGCCGGCGATAATCACGCTCGGGTTAGAGTTTGGCGTTGGGATCGGATACTCGGCGAGCGTGTTTCCCGCCGTATCCATTTTTCCCACTTGATTAGTGGCACTATCAACGAACCAGAGATTGCCATCCGGCCCCGCAGTGATGTATTGCGGGACGGAACTGGGGTTGGGCAAAGAGAACAAGGTAATAACTCCTGCCGGCGTAATGCGAGCGATGCTCGGGCCCTGAGCGGAGAAGGGTACGGTGTACCAGACGTTCCCATCGGGGCCGCCGGTAACGCCCTGAAAGGCAAAGGTCCCCGCTAAGGGATATTCTGTGACGGCTCCCGAGGGAGTAATGCTCGCCACTTGGCCATAGGCCACTTCCATAAACCAGATGTTGCCATCCCCTCCCGCGGCCATCGCCCACGGCGTTGCGTTCGGTGATAGCGTCGGATAACTTGTGACGACACCGCTCGGAGTGATCTTCCCTATGCGGCTGGCCACAATTTCCGAAAACCATACGTTTCCGTCCGCTCCAAGCGCGCCAAAGTCCGGAGTGGAACCGGCATTGAGGGGGTAGGTGTTAGTCACTTGCCCGCCTGTCGTAAGCTGCCCAACATTGCCGCTCAAGAACCCCAGAAACCACAGGGCACGGTCGGGACCAGAGCACAGAGAGGACAGCGAGCTGAACGTTGGAGACACTGCCGGATATTCCGTCACCACGCCTGCCGGAGTGACCTTGCCGAACGAGGAATTGGCCTCGGTAAACCATACGTTGCCGTCAGGGCCAGTAACGATGCCCGTAGAGCCGCCGTTGCTTATGGGGTATTCAGTTTCAATCCCTGCAGGAGTAACGCTGGCGGCATGCGACAAGTCAATGGTCCACACATTGCCATCCGGCCCGGCAGCGACCCCCAAAGGCAGATCCTGGGTAGGGTAGAAACTGATTATCCCTGAAGTCGTGATCTTTCCAATCTGGCGGCTGGTGTTGGCTTGCGGATTAGTGAACCAGAGATTTCCATCCGGTCCAGCAGCGATTTCCGCAAACACGAAACTTCCCGACTGAAACACACCCGCATTAACGTTAGTGAGATATTCAGTCAACTTTCCCGTAACGGTGATTTTTCCAACGGCGTAATAGCCGTTCTGCTTCTGGTCAACGAACCAAAGGTTTTTGTCCCGTCCCGTTGTGATGCCTTGGGGAAAGCTGCCCGTGGGCAAAGCTATTTGTTTAAGGTTGGTTCCGGAGGTGCTGATATGTCCGATCTTTCCAGTCAGTTGATCCGTAAACCAAATGTTGCCGTCCGCTCCGGCGGCAATGCCGACTAACTGGAGAGCGCCGGGAATTGGGAATTCGGTGATGACACCCGCAGTGGTCAAGCGGCCAATCTTTTCACCGCCGTATTCGGTGAACCATAAATTCTTGTCGGGACCGACGATGATGTTATACGGGCTCGCGGAGCGCCCCGGAGGCGCAACGAAATCAGTGGTGGCGAATACTGGCGCAACCAGACTGGTCAATCCGCAAAGCACCAGTCCGAAAATGATCCCACGCAGGCGGTGAGTCATGGCGGAACTCCCCCCTTATTTTATCGAGATTTCCTACTTGACCTCGAAACCGGCCCGCATTCCTGACTGTTCCCCGCTCCCACTCTTCTTACAAGGAACCTAGGGGGCTCCAGTTCCCGGGTACACGCCCATGAAACTCATGGTGTCACCGTTTTGAATGAAATTTTGCAAATCGTCCTGACTATACTGGTTCCCATGGTGGCGCTGGCCGTCTTTGTAAGTATTGTCGTTGGGGTCGTATAACAAGCCGGTAACCTGCCCCTGGATTGTCCCCCGCATGATCAGATCGATATTGCCCGACGCCTGCGACTGGAGCGTGGCCCAATAGTTTTGTTCCGTGGGATCGTTGACGTTGGCGGCTGTCAGGGTAATGGTGAAACCCACGGCCGGGGCCGTGCCGGTATCGAAGCAAAGCGTGTAGGCAGACATATCGGTCTTTTGTTGGCTGCTGTAGTGCTGGAAAAACGATTGCGATAGAAAGTCGGCTAGGGTGGAAACCGTGCCGTCATGGTCAAATCCGAAACCGTCAATGCTTGTGGGATTGTGCCGGGTGTACAGCTGCTTCTGGTAAATATTCCTGAGATGCGGGACCTTCAGCACCTGCGGTGGTATCTGGGAGATCACCAGCCGATCGCTGCCCGGGCCGGGGTTCGATGTATGGCAATTGTTGCAAGTGGATCCCGGGCCGGTGTCCGGGATGGTAAGAAAATCGTTTTGTCCCTTGACCGGATTCCCACCGGCCAAGGACGTGGGAAGGCTGCGATCCAGGTTCTGATTCGGGTTCGACAGGAACAGAATGCTGTTGACGAAGGTGGTGTACGTCGTCATATCCGAACTGGAAAGCTGGGAACCGCCCATCAAGTTATCGAAAGTGGGATTGAAAGCCGCAAAGTTGAGTTGATCACCCCTCCAGTGATACGGGGCCAGGTTTTCCAATCCACGCAGGGTTTGCGTGGTCATGGGTCCCTTCATGGGGTGGAACTTGAATACCTTGCCGTTCTGAATGTACTGGGTCATGTTGCCGCCGGGATCGCCCAGGTTCCACGCCAGGTGGTCCATGTCTCCGTCGACGTGGCAGGATGCGCAGGCGCCGGTGCCGTTTCCCGAGAGCTTGGCATCGTACAAGAATCCGCGACCCTGTACGACGGTTGGCGGCGTCGGGTCTGTCCCCACTGCGACCTCGCCCGACTCACTCATCCGCGAGGTATCGATAATCGAAATGGTGTTGGAGAGCCGATTCAGGGAATACAGTATTTGGGCGTCTGCGTTGAGGGCCAGTCCTCTCGGGCCACGCTTGTTCTTGGGATCTGCGTTCGGACCAGAACCGCTGGGCAGCGAGACCTCTACAAAGGACAACACATTTCCGTTGGTGTCCACCTGGGCTACACGGTCCGTTCCGAAGGCTGCCACGTACATGAATTGGCCGCTGGGATCGAAGACCACGTTGGTGGGTTGCGACAGCGCCGTGCTCAGCGCCGCCGGATTAGGGAGAATGCTGTAGTTGATATTCGGATTCAGATCGAAAGGCGTCACCTGGCCGGACCCGGTTTGAATACGAGTCATGCGGCTATTGATCCAGTGCCCGCGCAGATTGGGCAGGAAAAACGTGAGGTTCAGGGCATCCGTGTTGGCTACGAACAGGTCGCCGGTTGCCGGGTTTACCGCCAGACCCAGGTTGATCGTACCCACACCGGAATAATATCCACCCACGGTAGGAGACGGTCCGGTTTGGATGGTGACTACGTCATTATCCGGCATCTGGAAGGTGACGTACTGCGTCCACTTCGGATCAGTGGCTGCGACGATCAGTGCGACCTGTGGCGGCGGAGGCAACTTCTTATTGGTGGGCGGAGGCTGCGGTGGCGCAATGCTGGCTGGAATAATAGTCGTGGCGTTCCCGGAGAGGGCAAAGGCCGAATAGACCGTGCTGCCATCGGCGCTGACGGCCAGGGCGCGCGGGCTGTCCCCGAACACTGGCAGGCTGCTGATCAGAGCATGCGTGTTGGTATCGTAGACCGCGATGGTATTGCTGCGGGAGCAACTGACATAGGCCTGATTATTGCCTGCAAACACCACGTCCGCAGGTTCAGTGCCGGCCCCGGTCGCGATGGTGTCGGTGACGATGCCCTGCGACACTGAGACTACACTCACGCTATTGGAAACCTGGTTGACCACCCAGATTTCGTCCTGAGTCCGCGGATTCACCGAGACCGGGCCCACTCCTACCGGGATTTCATCCTGTAGATTGGGGTTGTCGGGCCGGCTAACATCGAACACCGACAATGTATTGTTCGGCGTGTTCGCCGCAAACAGCGTGTTTCCGTCGGCGGAAAGGCGGATGGGGTTGACTTGTGCCGGCTCGAAATTCGCAAAGCCTTGCGGCGGGCCGTCGGCGGTTGTGGCAGGGACAAGGACTAACAGCATGGCCGACACTAAGAGACAGGTGACAATCGCTGGGACTCGTCTGCTGCGCGACATACGACCTCCTGGACACGCCACTCTGACCAATTTAGATTTCAGATTGTAGCGTCGAACAGGCCAGAGGGAGCGGTGGGCGACGAAGAGGAGGAGATCGGATTTATCGCCTCCGAAAACAGTAACCTGCCCAAACCGCTCGTCGGTCAAGGATTATAGCGCGGATGTCAAGAACCGTAGCCAGAATAATATAGGTGGCCTACAGTCCGTTAGAGGTATGCTGGGGGCGGCGGTAAGCTGCGTCCATCGTATCCCGCAAGTTGTTGCATACATGGAGGCCCCGGGCGGAGTCGAACCGCCGACCAACAGTTTAGGAAACTGCTGCTCTATCCAACTGAGCTACGGGGCCGTGGCTCGATTGTACTCGGAGGGATGGGAACGCTGCCAGGTTGTCGCCGCCAAAGGACAAACTATTGCGGCAAGTTGCCGGTCAGGTCGAAAGGCAACTAAGAACAATACCGGCCATTCAACCCAAGCGAACACCAGTTGTCCCAGTTGCAGCCACAAGCCTCCGAGAAGATGGGGGCCCGGTGCGGCGCTCGAACGCCGCGTGCGACCTGACCCTTAAGATGACCCGCCCATCACTGCGGACGAACGGAGATGTTCAGCTTGCGGATTCGATACGCCAGGGTCGTCCGTTTCATTCCCAGTCGTGCCGCGGCGCCGTTGGGCCCACCGATGACCCAGTTGGACGCCCGAATCGCTTGCAGGACCCGATCGCGTTCGGCCTCTTCGGTGGTGCTAAGATTCGACCTCGCGCTCGGCAGGGATGACTGTTTCAGTTCCGTTAACGGTGGCCGCAGAACACTCCCCGGTGACAGGATCACCGCCCGTTCAATAAAGTTCTGCAATTCGCGAACGTTTCCCGGCCAGGAATAATTTGCAAAGACCTCCATGGCGTGGGAAGGAATGGTCTCGATGCGCCGGTTCATTCGCCTCGCGTACTTGTCCACGTAATGGCGTACCAGGATCGGTATATCCTCGCGACGGTCGCGCAATGGTGGCACCGACAGCGGGAAAACGTGCAATCGGTAAAACAAATCGGTTCTGAACTTCCCTTCTTCCCCCATCTGCCTCAGGTCGCGATGTGTGGCAGCGATCACGCGCACATCCACCTGCTGCGTGCGCGTGCTGCCCAACCTTTCAAATTCGTGCTCCTGCAAGACCCGCAACAGTTTCGGCTGCAATTCCAGGGGAATGTCGCCCACCTCGTCGAGAAACAGCGTCCCTTTGTCTGCAACCTCGAACCGGCCGGCCTTGCGCATGATGGCGCCAGTGAACGCACCCTTTTCGTGCCCGAAGAGTTCGCTTTCCAATAAGCCGGAGGGGATGGCGGCACAGTTCAGCTTGACAAACGGCCGATCCCGTCGATCGCTCAGGTTGTGGATCGCTCTGGCGATCAATTCTTTGCCCGTACCCGTCTCTCCCTGGATCAATACGCCCGAATCGGTGGGCGCCACGACTTCGACCTGCCGGAGCACGCGCTGCAGTGCTGCACTTCTGCCCACGATCTCCTCAAAGTTCAGCTCGCTGCGGATTTCATCCTCGAGGTAGACCCGCTCCTCGGTAAAATTGTCTTTCAGCTTTCGCAGTTCGCCGTAAACCAGTGTATTCTCAACCGCAACGGCTACCTGGCTCGACACCTGCACCATGAAGTCGATTTCATCCCGGGTGTAAGGAGTGTCTTCATGCTTGCCGAGAGCAAGAATCCCCAGCATGCGGTCGCGGCCCGCAAGCGGAACGACACAGCTGTTTCTGAAGCCCACTACCGCGCGTTCCGGATCCCCTGCCTCATCCACTTGCTCGAATTCTTCAGAGTTCCCAATCCAGGGCTTGCCGGTCGAGAAAACGCGAGCACCAAACATCTCGCCCAATGTGTCGACTGCCTCCTTGGCAAGCATGGTCTCCTCAGCCATGTCGCAAGCGTTCACGCACACTCGGCTCTTCGCTGAACAGGATCGGAGAGGCGTTCCGCGACTTCAAACGCATAGAGAATTTTGTGCCTTATGGTGGTGGCTTCCTCCAGGCTCTTCAGGCCCGGGGCCCATTTCTGCCACTGATCGTGGCCGTAGTAAAAAACTGCTTGAGCCGGATGCGACAATCAGAGAGTCGTATTCGAAACTCGCTCCATCAGCCAGCAGCACGCGCTTCGACACCGGGTCGATATCCTGGACATCGCCGAGCAACACGCGGGTATTTTTCTGGTGGCCCAAGACGCCCCGCAAGGAATTCATCCCCGGCCCGGAACATCGGAGTTCCGTTCGACAGCATCAGCAGGCAGAAGAAATTCTTCGCCTGCCGGCGGCGCAGAGCAAGGACTTCGCCGGGCGCGGCTTCGTCGCCCTCGTGGCCGCAATTCCAGCTGTACTTGTCGTTAGTTCCATCCTGGTTGTTGTCACCATTCGCCCAGTTGCGCTTCTGGTTATAAGCGACCAAATCGTAGAGGGTAAAGCCGTCATGAGATGTCACGTAGTTGACGCTCTGGTAGGCGTGATAGGCGTCGGCACGGCTGTCAGGGAAGAAATCGTCGCTACCGTAAATGCGTCGCATGAGGTCAGGGACCGTTCCGGCATCCGCCTTTGACAAAGCGGCGGAGGTCGTCCCGGAATCGTCCGTTCCACTGGAGCCAGGTTATGCCGGGGAATCCGCGGCCGAGTTGATAAGCGCCGGTGTCCCATGGTTCCGCGATCAACCGTAACTTGCCCAACTCCGGATCGGCCGCGATCTCGCTGAAGATGGGAGCATGTCCCCAGTTCAGAGATCCGTCCTCATTGCGGCTGAACACGGACGCCAGATCGAAGCGGAAGCCATCGACATGCATTTCCTTTTTCCAATACCGCAGGCTGTCCATCACCAATTGGCGAACGTGGGCCTGGCCAAAATTCAAGGTGTTGCCGGTACCGGAGTAATTCGCGTACGGGCTTGCGGGGTCAGAGGAGATCATGTAATAGCCGGCGCTGTCGAAGCCTTTATAGCTAGATGGGCCCCCGGTGATCTCCTTCGCAGGTGTGGTTGTACACAACGTCAAGCACGACACCAATTCCCGCCTGATAAAACGCTTTCACCATATTTCTGAATTCAAGATGTTGCTCGTCATCGTCGCGAGTACTCGCGTACTGAGCGTGAGGCGCGAAGAAATTCAACGGCACGTAGCCCCAGTAATCCCCTTCCTGTGGGTCACGCTGGAAAATCGGCATCAACTCAACAACCGTGATTCCGAGATCTTTCAGATACGGGATCTTCTCTACCAGACCCGCATAGGTTCCAGCCCGTAAAGGATCGACGCCCGAGTTGGGGTTCCTCGTAAAACCCTTCACGTGAAGTTCGTAAATGATTGCGTCCGACTCGTGATGCAGCGATCGGTCCCCTGTCCAGAAAAAACTGGACGGACCTGGTACTAACCGTCGGGTACGATCCGGTCGAGTACGACCCGAGTTTCTGGAATGTTGGCAACGCGCGCACTATCATTCATGTCGATAGTTTGCCTTGCGACATCGATAACCGCTACCAACCGGAACTTGAGCTTCGCGGAGCAATTCCACAGACCGTGTGTGCGCTGGCCTCCGCTTTGGAGGAGCATTCATTCTCGGCCGGGCCTGAGCTGCAGGCGATTCAGGCGGAGTGGAAAGCCCTGCAAAACCCACCTGCTCCGAAATCAAATGGATCGGTTCATCCCCTCCAGCACAGTGCTGACTCTGCGCAGCCTGGTCGATGATGACACGATTATCGCGTGCGATATGGGGTCGCATCACATTTGGATGGCGCGTCACTTCTTCGAGTTTGAACCACGCAAACTTTTGTTCAGCAACGGGCAGCAAACTCTGGGAGTCGGTATTCCGTGGGCCATGGCGGCGAGTCTAACTTACCCCACTAAGAAGGTGGTGGCGGTCGTGGGCGATGGGGGCTTTCTCTATTCGTCAATGGAACTGGAAACGGCGGTTCGGTCGAAGCTCAACATTACCGTCCTTGTCTTTCGCGATGGCGGGTACAACATGGTGGCGTTTCAGCAGCAGCTTATCTACGGGCGCACTTCAGGCACTGATTTCGGAAACCCGGATCTCGTGAAGTACGCGGAGAGCCTCGGGTGCGTGGGTTTGAGGGTCAACCGGCCGGATGAGCTGCAAGCGGTTTTACGAAAAGCGCTCGAAACTCCCGGAGTGGTAGTAGTAGACATTCCGACGGACTACAGCAGGAACGTGGAGATTGGCCAACACGTGATTCCCGAAGCGTGGAATTGAGAGGATGGCATGGAGAATTCACCCGCATTCGGCTCACTCGCAATGATCCAGCCAACATGGCACCACGTGTCAGGCAGCAATGATCGTCGCGCGGGAGAGCTGTATCAAACCTCCTTGATGTCCGCTTTGATGGCCGGGATTTACGACGGTGAGGCGACATACGGGCAGATTCGGAAATATGGCGACTTCGGACTTGGCACGTTCAATGACCTCGATGGTGAGATGGTCGGCTTTGACGGGGCGTTCTACCAGCTTCGCTGGGACGGGTCCGCTCGTCCCGTCACCGGCGACCAAAAGACGCCGTTCGCAGTGGTTACATTTTTCCAACCCGAGCAGGAGTTGGAAGTGGCGAACCAGATGACGAAGAGCGAGCTATTGGCGATGATTGAGAAGGCGACGGATGCCAACCTCTTCAACGCCGTAAGAGTCGACGGCATCTTCGATGAAGTCCGCACGCGAACCGTGCAGCGCCAGGCCAGGCCGTTTCCTCCGCTCACGGAGGCTACGAAACATCAAGCGGAGAAAGTCTTCACCAATGTGGAGGGGACCTTGGCGGGCTTTCGTTCTCCGGCTTATGCCCAAGGTATCGGTGTAGCGGGGTTTCATCTGCATTTTCTGCGCCAGGATAAACAGGCCGGAGGACACGCGCTAGACTACCGACTTCGTGCCGGTAAAGTGCAGGTTTGCACAGTCCATAACCTTCGGGTGGAATTACCTACCTCGACAGAATTCCTGAAGACGAATTTCGAGGATCAGGCGCTGAACCAGAAAATCAAGGCGGCGGAGGGATAACCTGTTTTGCCTAACTAGGCTGCCATGCCTTCGGTTGCCGCTTGATCGGCGAAGATCACCGCCCGTTCCTGGCTAATCTTCCCGGCCGGGATCGACAGATCACCCTGGCGCAGGCGGCTGAGCATGCTGGCTTTCTCACTGCCCGTGGCCAACCACAAGATCTGGCGGGCGCGATTGATCAAGGGATACGTCAGTGTCATCCGCCGCCTGTGCTGGTACTCACCCGTCAGAGCTACGTCGGTATCGATGACGTTGAGAACCGGATCTCCAGGTACCAACGAAGCGGTGTGCCCGTCCGGCCCCAGACCCAGGTGGATCAGGTCCAGGACCGGCGGAGATCCGGCGATATCACGCAAGGTTGCGGCATACTGCGCGACTCCCGCTTCCAGGTCGGGCGATTCCACCGGCATGGTGTGGATCTGCTCGGGACGAATCGGAGAGTGAGCGAGTGATTCCAGAAGATGCGTGAGGTTTCGATCGGAATCCCCCGCCGGCGCAACGCGTTCGTCCACCTGCACCACATGAATGTGCTCCCAGGGGAGAAGTTCCGTGGCGAGTGCGCGAAGCATGATCCATGGAGTGCGACCCCCACTAACCGCCATCACGAAACGACCACGCGCAGCGACGGCGGCTCTGGCCTCCGCGGCAATATACTTTGCAGCCGCTCGAGCGGTGGATTCGTCATCGGAATAGACTTCGATCTTCATGGCTTCTCCTCAGGCGGCTTTGGTGGCGACTGAAGGCTCGTGTCGAACAACAGGGTCGTGCCATCCGCCCGGCGGCGCCACCCTCTCGACTTCTTTCGGCCCCCAGCTCTTGGGCTCGTAGGGATAGACGGGAGTTCCTTTCTTCAGCACCAGATCCACGATTCGCCACGCTTCTTCTACGTAGTCTTCCCGTGCGAACAGAGTGGCGCCCCCAGCCATGGCATCTCCCAATACGCGTTCGTAGGCATCCATTTCCTCCGCGTCGGGATGCTGGCTTGCGATCATCTCCGCTGACTGGCCGACCAATTTCTCGCCTGGAGCCATGACCATCATGCCCATGGCGATTCCCACATCCGGGCTGATCCGGAACCGTAGATAATTCGATTGCAGCGCATCCGCGGGGATTACGGTGGGAGGCTTTCGCAGCCGGCAGAGGATTTCCGTGGAGGTTACCGGCAGAGATTTCCCCGCCCGGATGTAGAACGGAACTCCCTGCCAGCGCCAGGAATTGACGTCCAGCCGGAGTGCGGCGAAGGTCTCCACCTTCGAGTTTGGAGCCACGCCTTTCTCGTCGAGGTACCCGCGAAACTGGCCGCGCACAATATTCTTTTCTTCCAGCGCCGGAATCGCCTTAAGGACCTTCACTTTCTCGTCGCGGATGGACTCGCTGTCCATTCTCACCGGAGCTTCCATCGCCAGATTGCATAGAACCTGAAACAAATGGTTCTGGACGACGTCGCGGATGGTTCCGGTCTGGTCGTAGAAGCCGCCGCGGCCCTGGACGCCGAAATCCTCCGCCATGGTGATTTGGACGCTCTCGATGTAGTTGCGGTTCCAGAACGCCTCCATGAAGGCGTTGGTAAATCGGAAAACGACCATGTTGTGTACCGGCCGCTTCCCCAGGTAATGATCGATTCGGAAAATTGAGGATTCATCGAACTTCCGAAGGAGAACCTGATTCAGATGTCGCGCGGACTCCAGATCGTGACCAAAAGATTTTTCAACGATGACGCGGGCGTCGGTCGTGCAACCGCACTGGGTTAATTGTTCGAGCACCGCTTCGAACATGGTGGGCGGGATGGCAAGATAGTGGGCCGGCCGCTGCGCCGTTTTCAGTTCCCTGCCCAGCGCTTTGAAAGTTTCCGCGTCCTGGTAGTCTCCATCCACGTAGCGGAGCAAGCTGGAGAGTTTCTCGAACGCGGCCTGGTCCACGCCGCCGTGCTTCTCCAGGCTGTCGTACGCCCGCGCCTTCAGTTGCTCCAGGTTCCAACCGGCCTTGGCAACACCGATTACCGGCACGTTGAGGTGACCGCGCTTCAACATTGCCTGCAACGCGGGGAATATTTTCTTATAGGCAAGATCCCCGGTCGCACCGAAAAAGACCAACGCATCGGAATGAGAATTGTTCACAGTCATCTTCTTAAGCCACCTTTGTCTTGTCGTCGGATTTTTCCAGGTGTCCGCCAAACTGAAACCTCATCGCGGACAACAGCTTGTTGGCGTAGTCAGCTTCACCCCGCGAACTGAATCGCTCGTAAAGTGCGCTGGTCAGAACCGGAACCGGCACCGCTTCGTCGATCGCCGCTTTAATCGTCCAGCGACCTTCACCCGAGTCGGAGACGCGGCCGGCAAACTTCGAGAGATTTGGATCCTGTAACAGCGCGCCAGCTGTCAGATCCAACAACCAAGAGGCGATCACGCTTCCTCGGCGCCAAACCTCAGTGATATCGCGCAGGTTCAGGTCGTACTGGTACTCTTCGGGATTGCGCAAGGGCGTAGTTTCAGCATCGACGGCGCTGCCTGTCTGCTTTCCGACGTTGGCAGAGCGCAAGATACCCAGCCCTTCTGCATAGGCGGCCATAATGCCGTATTCGATTCCGTTGTGCACCATCTTGACGAAATGGCCGGCGCCGTTTTGCCCGCAGTGCAGATAACCCTGCTCGGAGGTGCCGTCAGCCCTCTCCCGGCCGGGTGTGCGTGGAATGTCGCCCATGCCCGGAGCGAGCGCGGCGAAGATTGGGTCGAGACGCTTGACGACATCGTTTTCGCCACCAATCATCATGCAGTAACCGCGCTCCAAACCCCACACCCCACCACTGGTGCCCACATCCACATAGTGGATTCTCGGACCGAGTTCCTTCGCCCGCCGTATATCGTCGATGTAATAAGAGTTGCCACCATCGATCAGGATGTCCCCTGCATCGAGGTGAGGCAAGAGGTCCGCGATCGTCTCGTCTACCACGGCGGCCGGCACCATCAGCCAAATCGCTCGTGGCTTCGCGAGTTTTTTCACGAGGTCCTCCAGCGACACTGCTCCGGTCGCCTTGTCTTTGACCAACTCGCCTACTGCTTGTGGCGACCTGTCGAACACAACGCAGTTGTGCCCTTTGTTGATGAGCCGCCGCACCATGTTGGCGCCCATTCTTCCCAGACCGATCATTCCAAGTTGCATTGATTTTCTCCTTATGAATAGAAATTGTTTAAGCGCGCACGACTCCCTGGTGACCGACAATTTTGGCGCGCAGGCTGTCCATGGCCGTGGTCACTCCCTCTTTGTCGCCAAATATCGACGACCCGGCCACAAAGACATTTGCTCCCGCTGCCGCGGCCAAGGGCGCAGTCTCCGAGTCCACGCCCCCGTCCACTTCTACCTCGCAGCGGAGTCTCATTCGTTCGACCTCTTCTGGAACGATCCCCGATGGTCAAAGGGCAGAACATAAAGTGGTTTATCAAAGCCGAGAGTGGTCATGCGGTCTCCTTGGATCTCCTGTAGTACGCGATCAGGTTGTTGGTGGAACTGTCGTGATCGAGCTTTGGTTCTTCCTTGCTCTCAAGTTCGGGGATGATGCGTTGCGCCAGGACCTTCCCCAGTTCGACGCCCCATTGATCGAACGAGTCGATGTCCCAAATTGCGCCCTGAGTGAAAACGGAGTGCTCGTAAAGCGCCACTAACTTGCCCAAAGCTTCCGGTGTCAACCGCTCTACGAAGATCGTATTCGACGGACGATTGCCCTCGAAGACGCGGTGGGGAACGAGCCACTCGGGCGTGCCTTCGGCTTCCACCTGTTTGGGAGTTTTGCCGAATGCCAGCGCTTCAGTCTGCGCGAAGACGTTGGAAATCAGCAGATCGTGGTGCCTTCCAAGCCGGTGCAGAGGCTTGGAAAAGGCGATGAAGTCGCACGGGATGAGCCTGGTTCCCTGGTGAATCAGTTGATAGAACGAGTGCTGACCGTTGGTTCCGGGTTCGCCCCAGTAAACAGGGCCGGTCTGGTGAGCCACCTTCTTACCGGCGAGCGTAACGTGCTTGCCGTTGCTCTCCATCGTCAGTTGCTGGAGATAAGCTGGAAACCGTTTCAGGTATTGCTCGTAGGGCAGCACAGCCACTGTCTGCGCTCCGAAAAAATCGCTGTACCAGACGCCCAGAAGACCCATCAGCACTGGCAGGTTGCGCTCGAAGGGAGCGGTGCGGAAGTGTTCGTCCATCTGGTGGAGACCACTGAGTAGCGCACGAAAATTGTCCGGTCCGATGGCGACCATGGTCGAGAGGCCAATGGCCGAACTCATCGAGTAGCGTCCACCCACCCAGTCCCAGAACTCGAACATGTTGGCAGTATCGATACCGAACTTCCGCACTTCAGAGGCATTGGTCGAGACCGCGACAAAGTGCTTGGCGACCGACTGTTCGTCGCCTCCGAGTCCGGCGAGCGACCAGGCCCGGGCCGTTTGGGCGTTGGTCATCGTCTCCAGCGTGGTGAAGGTTTTCGAAGAGATGATGAAGAGTGTTTCCGATGGATCGAGGTCTCGAACGGCCTCCGCGAAGTCGGTGCCGTCGACATTCGATACAAAACGAAATGTCACGCTTCGATCCGTGTAGTACTTCAGCGCCTCGTAGGCCATCACTGGGCCCAGATCGGACCCGCCGATTCCGATATTGATTACGTTACGAATACGCTTGCCGGTGTGCCCCTTCCATTCGCCGTTTCGCAGCCGGTTTGCGAAATCCGCCATCCGGTCAAGTACGGCATGCACTTTGGGAACTACGTTTTCGCCATCCACAACGATGGATGCCTCTCGCGGCGCCCGCAGGGCGATGTGCAAAACCGCCCGTTTCTCGGTGACGTTGATCTTCTCCCCGCGAAACATGGCGTCGATTCGTTCCCGCAGTTGAGATTCCTCGGCGAGTTTGATCAGCAGCTTGAGTGTCTCGTCCGTGATGCGATTCTTCGAGTAATCGAGATAAAGCCCCAACGCTTCCACAGTCAGACGCGTCCCCCGCTTAGGATCGTCCGCAAAGAGCTGTCGCAGGTGTACTTCCCGGATCTCCTTATAGTGGGATCCGAGTTCCCTCCACGCCTGGGGCTTAACTGCTGGTCGCCGGGTTATTGATTCCACGCGTGCTGCCATATTCGTTGTCCTTTCGTGTACTCTGCATGCCTGAAACCGATCCTGTCGGGCTCGAAACGTTCGGCTTACTCACCTCGTCCCACAAGCGAAAGCCTCCCAGAAATGCGTTCTGGTTGTCCCCGAGCCTGCATTTTGGAAGCAACTCTTCTAGCTCCTTCGCGTTGCCGCCTCCCAGAACCACTTCGTCGGGCTCGATAGCCGCAATGAGCTGGGTAACCACGTCCGCGACATGTTGCCGCCACTTCTTCTTGCCTTGCTCTTCCATTGCCTGGTTGCCCACATAGCTTTCGTAGGTCCCCTTCTTATACGGAAGGTGACCCAACTCCATGGGCTCCACGATGCCGTCGACAATCAAGCACGAGCCGAGACCGGTTCCCAATCCCAGGAAAAGCATCTTCCCTCGTCGATAGCTGCCCAACCCCTGCATGGCGGCATCGTTTACGAGCTTTACGTGAGAGGCGAACGCCGACCTGAAGTCAAAGCCAACCCAACCGCTTCCCAGATTGTGTGGCTCTGCAACTGGCCGATTTCGCAGAACCGGCCCGGGGAAGCCGATTGAAACTGCGTCGTATTTCCAGTCCCCGGTAACCTTTTTCACGCCCTCGACCATTTGTTTGGCCGTCAGGGTTGGCCCGGAAGGAAACTTCCGGGGCTCACGCTCGCCGGTGACTAAAACCTTGACGTGGGTACCTCCGACATCAACTACCAGTACATTCATGCAAACTCCTTAATCCCGACCAACTCCTAGGCGTAACGCAATGGAACAGCTCACCTAGTTTAGTTCGGAGTTCTCCAACCCAAACGCAGCTGCTCCCGCTAAGCCCGCCCGTGTGACCACGACGTGCACTGGGATGCGTCCCAGGAGGTCTGCAAAACGTCCTTCGCGTTTGAAACGCTCCATGAAGGCGGGCTGCTTGACAATCTGCAGAGTGTGAACCGCGACGCCCCCCGCCAGATAGACGCCGCCCGTCGCCAGAAACTTTACCGCAAGATTGCCGGCTTCTGCAGCCAAAATCGAAACAAATAGCTCAATGGTGGTCGCGCACAACTTGCTCGGCTTGGCGGGGTCGACACCCTGATTGATAATCACGACCGAAGGATCTCCTGCCGAAGCGACGAGCGTGGCGACTTCGGACGTTTCTGGAATTCCCTCGACGTCACGCAGGTATCCATAGATATGCGGAATCCCGATTCCCGAACACACGTGCTCGAAGCTAACGTGATCGAACTGCGGCGATAGTATCTCTCGCCAGCCCAGAACTTGGCGCCCGGCTGGCTCTCAAGCACGTTACCGATCTGGACAAAAGCTTCACGGAATCGGAATTGATCGTCACCCGTCCCGTTGGCGAAATTTGCATAATTGGCAGAGTTGGTGGTGTTGGCCTCTATCATGAATTCCGACCTGATCCATGTCTTATCGGAATCGTGGTCCGGGTTCACCCAGTTGTTCACAAAAATCAATTCGGGCGTAGGTCTCTGCTTCGTTGCCCAAACGATACTTGGCGTCTGCTCCGGGGGATTGAAAGGCAACCTGTTCCCCACCGACGCTGTTGAGACCGTAACCGGAGCGAAAATATCCGTGGAATTCAAAGGTTCCCAACTGCTCCTGCAGCTTCGAGATCTTTACGTCTGCCTCTCTCAGCAGGTCATAGGTCGGCTCTGAAGACAGCTGGCCCTGGAAGTTCGCACCGACCTGATTTGACTGTCCAACCATCGATTTTTCCGTCTCACGCGCGGCGAGTTCTACTGCAGAAACCGTGCCTTGTTTTCCTTTGGCGTCTTTTTCTTCTTTAATCTGCTGCTCCAGGGCCGCGATGCGCTGCTCGAGATCGTGAGTGGTCGCGTCGTATTGCTGTTTCAGTTGCTGCAATTGCTCCTCTAATTGGCCGGTTTGCTGACCTGTAGCGGTCACGGCTCCGAAGAGAGTTAGGACGATACAACCGGCGAACCACGTAAGTGGACGACTCCAATGTACGCGTGACCGGGCAATCATGATTCCTCTGCTCCCGCCCGCCGCGTGTGTCTCCATTTTGCGAGAGGCGCGTGTGGTAGCTAGGCATTCTCGTAAAAGCACGTGCGCTGCCACTCCCCCGCCGTGACGCCGGGATGGTTCAGCCTCGTCCAGAGAGGCATTTAGCGCGCTTGGCAGTGGAACAGTACGCGGATCGACTCATAAGAAACCGCCAAGGTGACGGTCGCGGGTTTGGCAGATGATTGACAGATGACGGACACCAATCTCCGCCCCGGAAGTCCAGACCTTCCTTATGTCTTACGCACCTGGACCCAAGCGCCTGGAAGTCTCCGTCAGCTCCCGCAACCATTCAAACGCCGGCAGCGAAAGCATGTCTTCCGGACAGCGCCAACGCCAGTTTCCATCGGCGCGGCCGGGCACATTCATCCGGCTTTCGGCGCCGAAGCTGAGAAGGTCCTGCAACGGTGCAATCGCCAGCGCCGCCTTTGATGACCATGCCAGATGGATCAGTCCCGGAGCTGCCTCTGCGCTCCCGCCCGGCGCGCGGTTGAGGTAATTCCACAAGTTCTGCCGCTGGTAGTCGGGCAATTCCTCGTACCATTCCCGGGTCGGAGCATTGTCATGCGTGCCGGTATAAACGACCGTGTTCGGAACAAAGTTGTGCGGGAGATACGGGTTGTCGCTATGACCGTCGAAGGCGAACTGCAAGACCCGTGTCCCAGGAAGTTGAAACTGGTCACGCAATGCATGCACGTCCGGAGTAATGACGCCCAGACCTTCGACAATAAAGGGTAGCCCCCCAGCTCTTTGCCCACAGCGTCAAAGAAGCCGGCACCCGGACCCGGCACCCATTGTCCAGATTTCTCCTCGGACCTTCCGATGGTGCAGTAGCCGTCGCCCAATACAGCATGCCCTTGGTGCTCGGTCTTTCCGCTTGACCCCGCCCGCGTACCCAGAGCACAATGGCTGCCTCGGAATCTTGCGGCCCACTCCCGCGCGTGCATGACCCGAGCCGATCTTTGAGGACCACACGGTCCCGATCCTCCAAACCGAGGTGGTGTCCTATGCGGCCTGTGTTTCTAGCTTTGCTGCTCTTCTTGGCAGGTACGGTAGCGCTGTTGTTCCCTGCTCTTCTCGCAGCGCAGAACCCGCCGCAGTTGACATTGCTCGATCCCGTGCCCGCGTTGCTCAGCGGCCCCATCGTGACGACGAACGTCAACACTTTGGCAACCAAAGGGCGCGCGGTGCAAGGTAGCTCGGCCGATGGCGCTAGCGAGATGGTTCTGCGCGTGCCCGCGAACGCTGTGGGCGAGCAATTTACTTTCACCGTCATTAACGACCAGGGCTGGCAGAGTACTTCCGCCGCCGAGGACGGCGGTCTGGCCGCAATCGGCTCCGCCAGCTTTACTCTGAGCCAGCTTACGGCTGCCGCGGTGAGCACTTCACAAGGGCCGATGGCGTTTGCCATTTACGGCGCTCCGGTGGACTTTCCCCGTCCTGAAGGACAGGACACGAATGCGACCCACCGTTTCATTACGCTCAACGTATTGGCCGTCGATACCGGCCTTTCCTCGAATACCCTGGTCACGCTGCTGCGGCCGCCGTTGGGATTGATTCATGGCCTCTGGGGTAGTCCCGCTGACTGGGACGGTTTCACTCCCTTGATCACTGACCCGCGCTTCGCCATCGCGCGCGCCAACTATTCGCAGGTCATTGGCGGACAGATCAAGTCTTACAAGCCTGCATATCCTTCATGGGCGCAATCGAGTATCAAGAGTGCGCCGGCCAGTTCGCTGGGCTTCGCCTACAACGCGCCCGTGGTGCTGAAGCAACTGGCAGCCTTCGTGAATCAATTCAAGACCGGCGCGAATCCCGACGGAATTCCGGTGGCCGCCGTCCAGGCTGATATCGTGGCCCACAGCATGGGCGGCGACATTACCCGCACCTTCCCAGCGGTGAAGGGTTTCTATGGCAACACTACTTTCGCGCTGGGTGGCGTTCATAAAATGATCACCATTGGAACGCCGCACTGGGGTTCGCCGCTGGCGCCTCGCCTTCTCGACAATAACGATGAGTGCGTGCGCGGGGTCCTGGCGACCTCGGGAAGTCCGAGTTTCACAACCGTGACTTTCAAGAACGGCATGACCACAACTGGCGGCGTGGCCGACCTTGAAGGCGACGGATTTGGCGGCGGCTTGAGTTCGGCGCTGCAAGCGCTGCAAAATCCTATTCCTCATCCGCTGCCGACCGCCCTCATTCAGGGATTGGAGTCGCAAAGTCAGTTGGATGGGTTGGATACTTCCGGTGTGGCGAAAGCCATCCGGCTGCTTTGCTTTAGCGATTATCTTGCTCAGCACCTGACCTCAACCGGATGGCCGAAAATCTTCAACCAGGACAGCGATTCGATTGTGCCTGCACTGAGTGAAGTAGCCGGGCTGACCGATTTTACGCAGGTGAATGGCGTGATTCACTCATCAAGCGCGGAACTTCTGGGCTTCGGCCCTCCGGCGGAATTGGATGCGGCGGGCGACATCCCGGCCACGGTTACGAACTTGTTGAACACGCCCGTTACGAATGCGCTCTTTGTGGGGTTGCCGCAGTAGGGCGAAGAAGATCGAGCAGATCGAAATCCGAGCTCTTGTGCTACCTTCGTGAGTTGGTATTGAGGGGGTATTATGAAAACTGCCTCTATGGTGATGGCAATAGGCTTGTTGTCCATCCCTTCTTGGTCTTCCTACTCGCAGGCGCAGGGCCCGCCCGCTCTGTGCAAGCCATGCCTGTTTTATGGTGGTGACTACGACCCGACTGACCCGATCTCCACGGTATTTTATAACGAGTACACCAATGGCGTCGGGCTGACGAGCACTTACGGCGCGGTCTTGGTGCCTAAAGGACGCATCTTAAGTATCAGTGGGATTCTCTTTCAAACCATGGTCCAGGGGGGTAATAAGCTGGATCCCAAAGGAGCTGGATGGGAGATTCGTACTAACCCTGTCGGAAACGGCGGAACCCTAGTGGCGTCGGGAGGCGGCCCGGTGGCAATGGAGCCGACGGGGCGCCAACGCGATGGTGATTTAGAGTATACGATTTCTATCAACCTCAACCCTCCAGTGCAGATCGCCGGGGGCCGCACATATCCCGGAACGGTGTATTGGTTCAACGTCACCCCGGTATGCACCAACAGCCGAGACCCGCTGTGCGCCACAATTCAGTACTTCTTATCCGATACGACGCAGCAAACCAATGGCGTCCGCGCGTATTTGCAGCAAGCTGGCCTGGCCGTCATCAATTCAGATCACTATCCATATGTATGGGAAGAACTCTGTACAGCGTTCCCCGTACAGGGCTGTGGTCGGCTTTCGTTCGGGCTAATGGGGACGCTGGTGCAGTAGCAAGTTCCTCGCTGGGCTTCCTGTCGGCGGAGATCTGGACTTAACGGCCCCCCGGAACGCCAAGAGGCCCGGCTCAGGACGACTCGCCTGCACCGGGCCTCTTCTCAGGCACCCCACTCCGGAGTGTTAACTTTTAGGACAAAATCCCCAGCACGCGCAGGGTCGCGACCAGCGTCGTGAGCATGATCATCCCTGTCACCACGTATTCAGCGACCAATCCTACAGCGCTCTGTAGCCGATTGTGCTGTGTAGAATCACTCATGATCGAGCCTCCAAACCCATCTCTGTCGGGGGATATAAGCAGATTGCACTGCCCCCGCGAAATTCGCAATAGCTCGTTGGTGGGGCTGCACTTACGGCTGTAACAAACCAGGGATGACGCAAGTCATGCCGGCCCGCATTTAAAGAGGATAGCGGTTTACGTTGGTAACCGGCGCGGGTGACCAGGGTACTGGCGGCCCTTGCCAGTCTTGAGCAGGTAAGCCATGTACAACACAATGATCACATTGGTCGCAAATATCGAGATGTGGAGCAAGCTTTGCCGGTGAATCAATTTGTAAATTTCAAAAGGCACATACATGGAGCCGGAAATCAGCGCGATCCACTCCGCCCAGGTTCTGGCGTACCAGAGTCCGTAAGCTTCCACAAACCGAAGGATCGCATAGGTGACGGCGACCGCCGCCACGGCCCAGAGTTTGGCATCGGTCAGAGTGTCCGCAAAATCGAGGAACAACTGCGCAAAGTGATGGTCGGGACTGATGTGCAAAAGCCGAAGTATGCCGTCGGCGATGTCCCAGGGATCGCGCCCCACCATGAACACCACGGCCACAGCCGCGAAAAGAACAATCAGACCTTTGGCCAGTTCGAATGTGGCAATGGCCCGCAGCGCCTGCAGGCTGTGGTCGTGACCATGGGGAGCGGACTGGGCGTCAGCGTTCACCTGCCGGGCCCTCGCACTGCGGCCCGCAGCTCTGTCACAATTTCCTGCGCGGCCCGGCGCGCGGCTTCCTGTTGGGTTACGTCGAACGAGATTGCGCCCACCCGCGCGTGTCCGCCGCCGCCATAGCGCTCGCAAACCTTGGCAAGATTGACCACCGGGGGCGAAGGCGCCCAGGGATTCGATCCCACCGAAACCTTCACTCGAAAACTACTTTTACTTAAGCCCACGCTATAAATCGACTCCGGCTGCAGGTAGTAGGGGACGAATTTATTGTAGCCCTCAAGGTCCAGGTCGGTGACATCGAAGAAGAGGGTGCCGTCCTTCAACTCTGTGCGCTCCCTAAGAATGGCGATCGATCTTTGATGGCGTTCCAGCAGCGGCGGCAACAGCGAGGCCACGAAGGGCTCTTCCAGGATTTCTCCCAGAGGCTCGCTGGCCAGCAACGGAATCAAGCGCGGCAAGAAATCATACTTCTGGTTGGATTCGATAATCATCGTCAGCTTCATCGCCGGGGCCTTCATCTCGACCGCGGTACGGGCATCGGCATATAGCGCGCCGTCAATCACGTCGGTCCAGTGGACTAGATCAGCTACGGGAGTGGGATCGAAACCGAAGCGCTGCTGGGCGATGGTGGCAATGAAGCTGGTACAGGACTTGAAATCGGGATCGTAAAACTTGCGATTGCTCTGGTCCTGCTCGAAATGGGCGGCGTCGGCGGGGGTCAGGAATGCGCTTTGATGATGATCAAACCACCACGTGATCTTCGGTGAACTGGAGTACTTGAAGTCCACGATGGCATTTTCGTCGCCATCAAAGTCCTTCTCATTAAATAGAGATCCTGCACGATGCAGGAGCCCCGAGAAGACGAAGTCCACGCTGTTGCGGATCCGTTCGCGGTAGAAGCGGGAGAAAATCGCCGCAGAGGACGCACCGTCAAAGCACTTGTCATGATAAAACACCCGAACTTTCAAACCCGCCTCCCTCTTTTAGCCAAGTGAAACAGACTACCGGAAAACCGGGAAGAATGGAAAACTCAAACGGGAGGGGTTAGCTAGTTCGGCAGCGGGCTACTTCGATTCGTCCGCGCGGTTGGAATTCTCTCGACTTCTCCTTCGGCTACCCGGTGCTCGCCCTCAGTGAGGTAAAACTTCATCCCAACATTCAGCTCTGGTGCCCGGTCTGGAACGAGGAAGTCGAAGGGCACGCCGCGAGACCATTGGCCCGGATACAAAGGGCCTATGTCATCCAAGAAAAGAAAACAACCCCAACACTCGCCGCCGAAGTTGAACAGCCACGACCGGAAACTCGATGCAAAAACGGGGCCCGTTCTGCCACTGATCTCAGTTGGGTAAACTTGGATCGTGACATACGCGTATGGCGTTCGGTCAGAACTGTTCATGCCACCCTACTCTTCTTTCAAGGTTTGCGGTGGCCTCTTCCGCGTGTTCGTATTATCCCGGTTCGCGCAGACGCCGACGCCTACGCGTTCGCCTGCTTCTCCGCGATGTCACCGATCACCGGCAGCTTGAACTTCTGGCCTTGATACGCCTTCAGCACCAGAATCAGCCAGACGACAAAGCCCGCCAGGCTAACCAGTGGCCACACCAGGAAGGTCAGCCACCCGAAAAAGGGGATATGAACCACTATACCCAGCGCAATCCACAAGGCCGTCCAGGCAACGGCGGCAATAATGCATTGGAAGGAATGGAAGCGGATGAAGCGATTCCGGTTGTAGGGCTCCATCACGAGAAACACGATCGCCGGAATAATGGTCACGTAGGCAAGCGCGCCCGCCATATTGTCGGTGAGCCCGCCGACGGTTGCTGGAGCGGAACTAGCTGCTGCAGACGCTCCCGCAACGGCGCGTCCACATGCCGGACATGCATTCGCTCCGGCCGGTACTTGACCGCCACACGCTATGCAAAACGCCATGGGCCCCCTCCGCACGCCAACGACTGCACGTCCTTACGACGTGCGCATGATAACAGAAAGTGCCCCCCGTAAAGTGCCGGCGACCCTAGGCTTTCTCAGCCAGACCGCCAATAACCGGCAGCTTGAACAACTCGCCCTGGAAAGCCTTGACCACCGCGACCATCCAGAGCAGTACCCATGCCAGCAGACTCAGAAGGACTACCAGCCAGGCTAGCAGGTATCCCAGCCAGGGAATCAGCGTGAGCACCGGGAACACCAACCTCATGACCAGGGCGATTAGCACTCCCGCAATCAGCAGATAGATGGATTGGAAAGAATGGAAGCGCACAAAGTGGTTGCGCTTGAAGGGCGTGATTCCCAGGAAAAGAAGCGCTGGAACGAAAGTGAAGTAGGCCAGAGCCCCGGCGATGTTCTCTTTCCGCAAACCGACGCCGGCCACAGCACCGGGGACGTCGATCATCCTCCGGCCGCAGCCCGGGCAAAACGGTGCCCCATCGGGCATTTCAGCGCTGCATTGGACGCAGGAAATAGGCATGATTCTCAGACCAACTGGCGCGGCTGCTTCATCCGGCAATCTTCGCACACTCCGTAGATCTGAAAAGTATGCCGGGTGGTGGCGTAGTGATGCTTGCGTCCGATCTCCTGCTCCAGGTGGTCCACTTCAGGCGAGAAGAACTCCACCGAACCCCCACATTCCGTGCACACCATGTGATGGTGGCTGCGTCGGTTGTACTGATGTTCGAAGCGGGCAATGCCGTCGTGGAAGGCGACTTCGCTGGCCAGTCCGCATTCCGCCAGCAGCTTGAGCGTGCGGTAGACCGTTGTAAAACCGATGCGTGCGTCCTTCTTCTGCACCAGCCGGTGCAATTCGTTGGTGGAAAGGTGGTCACGTGTCTCGATAAACGTTTGCAAAATGGTGTCGCGCTGCGCGGTATGTTTCAGGCCCACCTTTTTTAGGTGCTGATGCAGAATCTGCTGCGCCTCGCGGACCATCTCACGCGAGATGCTGGGTTGGTCGTCAATGCGCTTTTGCAGCATGGGTTGCGCCGAGCCCCGAAAGTTCAGCCTTGGGTGATGGGCAAATTCATGATACTGGGCTTTAGGAAATGCCGCCAACTGGTTTCGCTGTACGAGCGAGAGAATCAGTGGGATTATAGAGATGAAGCGAGGCAAGAAGTGGCATGAAACGTCTAATCTCGGTCTTGCTCTTTTCCACGCTAGCCGCCGGGGTCTGCGTTAACGGCCACCCATCCGTAAAAGACGAATTCTCGAACGCCGAATACGTTCTCACCGCCGTCGTCACAGCCGCAAGCGAGGTCCCTCAGAGCAAAGACGGACAGGATTTTTCCGGAACAGACTACAAGTTGCGCAGCTTGCATGTATTGAAGGGATACCCTCCTGAAACATTCACTGTGTTTAGCGAAAATAGCTCGGGAAGATTCCCCATGGATATGAAGAAACGGTACTTGGTTTTTGTTTACCGTGAGGGCGGCAGACTTCGGATCGATAACTGCGGCAACTCCGGCCTATTGGATGTCTCCGGGAACGCGCTCGCAAAAGTTCTAGCCATTGCGACAAAATGATCTCCCGGAAGCCTAAGCTCGATTGTCTTCCTTTGCTGCCAAGCCCTAGAATCTAGACTTCATGGCCACGCCCGTCTTGATTGAACCCCATCCCCGTACCCGGTTTTCCCAAGTAATCCTCTACGTGGTCGGGGCGCTATTGCTGTTGGTGTTGACGATTCTCGGATGGCTTTATTCCGTTGCCCGCTCCGCTTTGCCGCAGTTGGATGGCCGACTGCAAGTCCCCGGACTCACGGCCTCGGTAACGGTTTTGCGCGACGATCACGGCATTCCCACGATTGACGCCGCTAGTCTAGACGACCTTTTCTTTACGCAAGGCTATGTGACCGCCCAGGACCGCTTGTTCCAGATGGACGGAATGCGGCGATACGCGGCGGGAGAACTGGCCGAGGTGGTTGGTCCCGACCAACTTGAGCACGATCGCCAGCAGAGAATTCTGGGATTGAGAATCTCTGCCCGAAAGACTATCGAGACCGCTTCCGTGGACAATCGCTCGCACCTTGCAGCCTACGCCCGCGGGGTGAACGCTTTTATCGAAACTCATCGCGCTCGGCTGCCAATTGAATTTCGCATTCTGCGTTACTCCCCGAAGCCGTGGGCACCGGAGGACTCGGCGCTGATCGGCGCTTACATGGTGCAAGAGCTCAGCACCAGTCCGCGGCAAGCGCTCGTGCGCGAAAAGGTTCTGGCCAAGCTGGGCCCGGACCTGACCTCCGACCTGTATGTGAATTCCTCATGGCGCGACCGGCGTCCTACGGTGGCTCGTCCCTCGCTCGAGCAAAATACCGATGACGATTCCGATGCGGACAGTTCCGTGGCGAAACTGGCTTTGGAAAACCCTCCTGATCCCAGGGCTGGTCGAATTTTCCCAGAGCTGGACCAAAACCGCGCCGCGCAAGACTGGCTCCATTATCAAGTCGGAGACTTCTTCGACGATCACTTCTTCGACGATCGGGGGATGGTACTGGGTTCCAACAATTGGGTGGTCTCCGGCGCGCACACGGTTTCAGGCAGACCGCTCTTGTCGAATGACATGCACCTCGGGCACCAGATGCCCAATCTCTGGTTCGAGGCCCATCTTCGCTGCGGAAATCCTGCCTGCGGAAATCTCGATGTGGCCGGAGTCACCTTGCCGGGCTATCCCTACGTGATCGTAGGCCACAACCAGCGCGTCGCCTGGGGATTCACCAACGTGGGCCCGACCATCGAGGACGTGTACGTTGAGACCTTCAACGAAAACGGCCAATACCTCACGCCCGAGGGATGGAAGTCGCCCGAGCGCCGTCATGAACTCATTCATGTAAAGGGCCAGCCGGACGTGGCGCTGGACGTGTCGGTTACTCGGCATGGGCCGATCATCACCGAGCTGGTTCCCGGTGAGACTCGTAAATTGGCCTTGCGCTGGACTCTGTACGACGGCATTCGCAATCCCTTCTTCGCCGTGAACTCAGCGCAAAACTGGGACCAGTTTGTGCGAGGCTTTGCCGAGTTCGACGCTCCCGGTCAGAACGTCGTGTACGCCGACGCGGACGGCAACATCGGATACCACGCCACAGGAAAGATTCCCATCCGCGCATCCGGCGACGGCTCCCTGCCCGAAAATGGCAGCGACGACGCCCACGAGTGGACCGGCTACATCCCGTTCGACAAGTTGCCCAGCGTCTTCAATCCGCCGTCGGGGGTCATTGCCACTGCCAACAGCCGGATCTCGCCCGACAAATATCCCTATTCGATCAGTTCGCAGTGGGAAGCTCCGTGGCGTTCAGCCCGCATCTACAAAGTATTGGAATCGGGCAAGAAGTTTTCCGCCGCCGACATGCTGGCACTACAGACAGACATCTATTCCGATCTCGATCGCATTTTTGCCGAGAAGTTTGTCTATGCAATCGATCACGCCCAAAAACCCTCCACCCGTACCAAGGCCGCGGCTGAAATCCTCCGGCAATGGGATGGCCGTATGACCGCCGATTCGGCGGCCCCGACCATTGCCGTCCGCGGGCGTAGAGAGTTGGTGCGATTGCTGCTGGAGCCGAAACTGGGCCCGGCACCGGCGGATCCGAAGCAGGCGAAGTCCACGTTTAGCTGGAAGAGCTACCACTGGATGATGGAAACTGTCTGGCTGGAGAACGTGGTGCAACACCAGCCCAAACGCTGGCTTCCCGACAGTTATTCCAACTATGACGAATTGCAAACTGCCGCAGTCGAGAGCGCCGTCACAGCGCCCGATGTTCCCGCTGACCTGAATTCCTGGAAGTGGGGCACCTTCAATCCTGCGGAGATTCAGCATCCCATCCTGGGTAAGATTCCTCTTCTGCGGCGCTGGACCGGCCCCGGACTGCGCGAGCAATCAGGCAGCGGACTCACTGTGAAAGCCGTCTCGCGAAATCACGGCCCCTCCGAGCGCATGACCGTGGACTTGGCCGATCTCGATCACTCCACGTTGAACCTGGTGACTGGCGAGGCTGGAAACTTCCTCAGTCCGTACTACTTGGATCAATGGCAGGCCTGGTACCAGAACTCGACCCTCGCATGGCCGTTCTCCCCGCCCGCGGTGCAGAAGGCGAGCGCACATCAGTTGGTGATGGAGGGGACGAAGTAACAGTGGCACTGGTCTCCCTGCCGCCCCGCGCCTAGGGCGAACAATCCATGGAGCAAGTTGACGGTGGTGGATCCACAACTTTCACATCGATGGAGAATCCGACAACGTCGATGGCACGGGGTACTTGGACAAGCAGTTGATCCGTCGTGGTATCGAAGACCTGGAGTACCCCGCCCTCGCAAACATAGACGACGTGGCGTCCAGCGATGGGTTCAATACCGGTGGCATCTCCGATCTGCGGTGGAACGGTCACTTTCGAGGTGCTGCTGTCATAAATCGACAAGCAGCCCCGCACTTCACCACCGATCTCGTTAATACTGGTGCAACTGCGCGCTCCGATGAACAACTGGCCATTTGACCCCATTGCCATGCGGTTGTGATAGCCGTCGGTGATGAGGATCGGTTTGGGGTTCATTACTTTCATCCCGTTCACATCAACGATGTTCAGTGTGCCGCAGGTCGCGGCCGCCGTGCCTCCGCCACAAGCTGTGTGTGGCGGGGTTCCGGCTACATAAAGCGTGCCGCCGCTCAGCAATCCGTAAGTCGCGCCGCTCAAGGCAATGGTCGGCCCGGGCGCGGGACTGCCTACATCGAACGTTGTGATCCCAGCGGTTACGCCTCCCGGGCATTCCGCTCCACAATCAAAAATGTACGCGGTGGCGCTGTCGGCGAAAATGCCCCACACCGGACGATCAAAGCAACAAATCCCCCCTGCCGGCTGCCGGGGATCGCTGGTGGTGCCGATCAGACCAGTAGCAATCACGGTGACGTTATTTGAGTTGTCGCTAAACACTAACAGGCGGCTTCCATCCGGGCTGAGCACGAGGTAATGCGCCGCCGGTACAGGAATGGTTGCTGTTACCGTTCCCCTGGTCAAGTCCATGGCGAGCACCGCACCGGGGGCCTGTCCGGGAACAGCAGCGCTGGGCACGGCAGCGTATGCGATCGTGCTGCTATTGGCAACCGCAATGCTCTCGGTCGACCCCGGCAGGTTAATCGTTGGCACACCGTTGGCAGCAGCTTCAGTGGCATTGTCGATCACCAGGATGTTTCCTGGCGGACTGAACACCAGAGTGAACCGGAGGTCGGGAGAAACCACCATCAGCCCCGGCTGGGCCACTATCCCCAACAAACTGATGGTCGCAGGAGAAAGCAGATCCTGCGTGGCATCAACAATGTTGATCGCCGGAAGCCCTACCGCACCGCCGCCAGACAAGGGATTAGAAACGAAGGCCCGGAATTTGAGCCCGCTTTGGTGCTGGCCGCTGGAGGGGTTGTTGTAGCCGCTGCAGGCGACGATGGTCACACTGGCGGCTACCAGAACCACCAGACCAATCAAGGTTTTCTTCAAACCTGGAACTCCAAGAAAATATGAAGGACAAAGATTTAGATGCAAGAAACGGGATTATAGCAGAGCCTTGATGGCGAAGATTGCGGAGGGCCACCCCGGCCGCGGGCCGGCGAATCACCCCCGGCACCGCCCCAAGATGCAAAACTGGAACTCATCTTGTATTCTCAAGTCAGACTTTGAAACCTCATGGCTGCTGATCTCTTGGCGAGAATGAAACAGTCCCCCGTCCTGTGCGACGGGGCGATGGGAACCTTGCTCTACGCCAAGGGTATCTTCATTAATCGCTGCTACGACGAACTGAACTTGACCCAGCCCGAGTTGATTCGCGGGGTCCATCGCGAGTACTTGCAGGCAGGCGCAGAAATCATTGAGACCAACACCTTTGGCGCAAACGCCTTCCGTTTGGGCCGGCACAGTCTGGCTGACCGCGTCCGCGACATTAACTTGGCCGGCGCACATATCGCGCGGGAGGCTGCCAAGAGTTTCGACGTCTGGGTTGCTGGTTCCGTAGGCCCGCTGGGGATTCGCATCGAGCCTCTGGGAAAGACGTCCTTCGAAGAAGCACGCACGGCTTTTCGCGATCAGATCGCGGCCCTGGTAGAGGGCGGAGTGGACTTGCTGATCCTCGAGACCTTCGGCTATCTGGAAGAGCTGCACCAAGCCATGCTCGCGGTCCGCGATGTCAATCCAAAGATTCCAGTCGTGGCGCAGGTCACAATTGACGAAGACGCCAACTGCCTGGATGGTTCGACTCCCGAAACTTTCACTCCCCGGCTGGCGGATTGGGGGGCGGATGTCATCGGATGCAACTGCAGCGTGGGCCCGGTGGCGATGCTCGACAGCATCGAGCGCATTCGAGCGCTGACTTCCCTGCCTTTGGCAGCGCAACCCAACGCCGGCATCCCGCGTTCGGTGGAAGGCCGCAACATTTATCTTTGCTCCCCGGAATACATGGCGAGCTATGCCCGCAAATTCGCCGCTGCGGGAGTTCGCCTGGTGGGAGGTTGCTGCGGGACAACGCCTGACCACATTCGCGTCATGAAGTCGGCGCTGCGCGTAGGTGAAGCTCGAGCCAGGGTTAATCCCTCCCCCGCAAAAAGCCCAGCGGGACCAGCCGCCGCTCCGGCTGTGCCCATTGCTGAGCGTTCCCGGCTGGGCGCAAAGCTGGCTGGGGGCGACTTCGTCACCATGGTCGAGATCGTTCCGCCAAAGGGCACCGACATTCGCAAGGAAGTCGAAGGTGCGCGTTTCCTGAAGTCGGTGGGCGTGGATGCCATCAATATTCCCGACAGCCCGCGCGCTTCGGCCCGTATGAGCAATCAGGCGCTTTCGTTGCTCATTCAGCAGGAGGTCGGCATCGAGACTATCCTGCACTACACCTGCCGCGATCGCAATGTGTTGTGCATTCAATCCGACCTGCTGGGCGCGGCCGCGACCGGGCTTCGCAACCTGATTTGCATTACTGGCGATCCCCCAAAGATGGGCAACTATCCTGACGCCACGGCAGTGTTCGATGTGGATGCCATCGGGCTAGTGAACATTGTTCACAACCTGAATCGCGGTGTAGACATTGGCAACAACCCGCTCGGCCAGGGCACGTCATTCGTCATCGGAGTCGGCGCCAATCCCGGACTGCCGAATATGGACGAGGAAATCCGGCGTTTCGAATACAAGGTCGAGGCCGGCGCCGAATACGCCGTGACCCAGCCCGTGTTTGATCTAAGCCTGCTGGAAAACTTCTTGCGCCGCATTGAGCACTGCCGCATTCCAGTAGTGGCCGGCATCTGGCCGCTGGTAAGTGTGCGCAACGCCGAGTTCATGAAGAATGAGCTGAGGGTTTCGGTGCCGGATTCCATTCTGGAGCGCATGTCGCGCGCTCCGACGCCTGAAGCCGCACGCGAAGAAGGCATTGCCATTGCCCGTGAAATGGTGATCGCGATTCGTGAAATGACCCAGGGGGCCCAGATCAGCGCGCCTCAGGGCCGCTACGGTTCCGCGGTGGATGTACTGGAGGCGCTCGGAACGTCACGTCCCGCTTCGGTCTAGGTTTCGGCGCATCTTTGGTGTCCAATTTTTCTCTGGACACAGTTTGCCTCAAAGAGGATTAGAATATGGCTTAGGAGCGATCCCGTGGCCAAGTTTGAGGAATCCATCCTGCGCCTGGAGAAAATTGTTCAGGAACTGGAAAAGGGAGAAGTTCCCCTGGAAAAATCTCTGACCCTGTTTGAAGAGGGGATGCAGCTCTCCACCACTTGTCGCAAAGAGTTGGAACAAGCCGAAGGTAAAGTGGAGATTCTGCTGAAGCAAAACGGCAAGCTCCAGGCAGAATCATTTGAACCCATGACCATGACCGAGGCCCCGGCTGTTCGCAAGTAGCCCGCCCCGGTCCGGCCGATGCACGATAACGACGCCAGGAGGAAAGTATGCAGCCGCTTACAGTTGTTCTCCTCGGGGGCGATGCAGGAGTTGCCCAATCTCTGGTTTCCGCGTTGTCCAAGACTTTCTCTTCCGTTCAAAAGGTGCAATCTTTGGGTGAGCTACGAAATCGCATCGCCAAGAACCGCGCCGAAGTTGCCATCCTCGACATTGAGGCCGCCCCGCTCTCGGAAATCCAGCACCTGTCGCAGGACTTCCCCGGCGCCTTTATCGTCTGCACTCACCGTGTGGCAGACGAAGAAATGTGGGCGGCAGCTTTGCAGGCGGGGGCCGCCGACGTGTGCCCCTCGGATGACATCGCAGGCATTGTGCATGCCGCGCTGGGCAACGCCGGCAGGCAACATTCCGCTGCTGCTTAGTCATCCTCGGTGAGGCTCTCCGCCGCACTCCGCGTTCCGCTCCGCGGCCTCTGCGATCAAGAGTTCGTCTTGCTCCGAAGAATCCCCACCCGCTTGCTATACTCACCGTCATGCTCAATGACACTCTGGAGGCAGGGCGCACCCTCACAGACGCCGCGCTCGAGCGCTTGCTGCCCGCCGCCAGCCGCCATCCGACCTCCATCCACTCCGCCATGCGCCACAGCGTTTTCGCCGGAGGCAAACGCCTGCGCCCGATTCTATGCATAGAAGCCGGACGCATGCTCAGCGGTTCCCTGCCTGATGGCATCGAGGAATTGGGCGCAGCCCTGGAAATGTTGCACACCTATTCACTCATCCACGACGATCTGCCCGCCCTCGACAACGACGACCTGCGCCGCGGCCGCCCCACTTGCCACAAAGTTTTCGGCGAGGCCATCGCGATTCTCACGGGCGACGCCCTACAGACTCAGGCTTACGAAGTGCTGGCCCGGTTGCGGTGTCCGGCGACGGCACGGGTGCGAATCATTGAAGAGATTGCTCACGGCACCGGCACCATCGACGGCATGATCGGCGGCCAGGTCGTCGATCTGGAAGCCGAGCATCGAAAACCAAGCCTTGAAACGCTCGAATACATTCACCGCTCGAAGACTGCGGCGTTGATCACCGCTTCAGTAGTCAGCGGCGGCCTGTATGCCGGAGCCGACGAAGACGATGTCTGCAAACTGCGCGAGTTTGGCCAGTCCACCGGCCTGGCTTTCCAGATTGTTGACGACGTCCTCGACGTCACCCAAACCTCGGAACAACTGGGCAAAACCGCGGGAAAAGACACCGCAGCCGAAAAAGCTACTTATCCTGCTCTGTTCGGTATCGACGAATCGCTCAAGAAAGCCGATGCCTTAGTCGCCACCGCGCTCGGTTCACTCGACAGCTTCGGAAAACGCGCTGATACGTTGAAGGCGCTGGCACACTTTTTGGTAGAGAGAAAAAAGTAGCCCGATGTAGGCGCGGGCATCCTCGCCCGTGCGTCCTGTCCACTGCTGACAGGCGGCGTTACTTTCGGGCAGCATCATTCTGAGAATCCTCTGTGCGCCTCCGTACCCTCTGTGGTAAAAATAATCAGGCGATGGAGTTCGCCACAACCGCCCGGATCGACTTGCTAAACGGCCCCGGCTGATAACTCCTACAAACTACGTAGGGGAGACTCCATCGTGCCGAGCCTGCTGAAGATTGACTTCCTGAAGAACGACTTTTTCATCATTTCCCTGGGTGCCATCGTCGGCGCCAATGCCCGCTACCTGATTTCGCGATTCGCCGCCAGAATCATGGGGCCGGTGTTTCCTTACGGGACGCTCTTCATCAACGTCACCGGCAGTCTGATCGTGGGATTTTTCATGGTCTGGGCCACCGAGCGCGCGCTCATCGATCCCCGCTGGCGCTTGCTGATCGTGGTCGGCTTCTGCGGCGCCTTTACCACTTTCTCCAGCTACGCTTTTGAAACCATGGCGTACTTCGAGCAAGGACAATGGCTGCTGCTCTGTTCCAATGTCCTGACCAACAACCTCTTGTGCCTGGTGGCAGCACTCGCCGGGATGGCGCTGGCGCGGGTGCTGTAAAATGCCAGACGCCATGGCTGTGCAGGTCACCATCTATTTGAATGAAGCCGACAAGTGGCACAACCGGCCGCTGCACATGGAGATCCTCAACTTCCTGCGGAAGGAAAATGTCTACGCCGCTACCGCCCTTCACGCCGTCGCCGGATTCCTAGGGCGGCATCGCGTGGAAACTTCGCACCTCGTAGACGCCGGCGGAAAGCTGCCCGTTATCATCATTTTCGTGGACAACGATGAGCACGTCAGCCGCGTCCTGCCGACGCTGAAAGAAATGGCAGCGCACCGGCTGATCGTGCGCGAGAATGTGGTGCTCGAGCAGGGGAATTTGGACTGACGTGTTCGTGCGATTTGTTGGTTAGCAATATCTACCCCGCCATTGCCATACGTGCCTCGAATGCATTGGCTCTTTCTGTGATCCTCCGTGCCCTCTGTGGTGAAGTTTTTACTGGAAGGCAGATTGTCCCGGCCCTATCGGTTGCCATGCCTTCGCGCTTCTCTGTATTCTTGCTCGACTAACATGACCTCACTGCCACTCGACATTCTGGCCATTGCCGCCCATCGCGACGACGCTGAGCAAACCTGCGGAGGCACCCTGCTGAAGATGGCGCAGCATGGCCATCGCACAGGCATTCTCGACCTCACCCGCGGCGAGATGGGAACCCGCGGCACCGCCGAAGACCGGCGGCAAGAAGCGGAAGAAGCTGCTCGTATCCTGAAAGTGTCCTGGCGGCTGGCGCTCGATATCCCCGATGGCCGAGTGGAAAACATCTGGGAGAATCGTCTCAAGGTCGCGCAAGTCATCCGTCAACAGCGCCCGCGCGTGGTGATACTTCCCTACTGGTTGGGACGCCATCCCGACCATTACACCGCGAGCGTGCTGGGATACGAAGCTTGCTTTCTTGGTGGACTGTCAAAGCTGGATGTGAGTCAAGCCGGCAGCACTCAGCCTTCAGCATTCAGCCAATCAAATGCCGGGGTTACGCAACTTCCTCCGCACCGTCCCTTCAAAATCATCTATGCGACGCTCTACTACGACGTTCGCCCCACCTTCGTCGTGGACATCACCGAGCAGTTTGAAGCCCGCTTCCAATCGCTGATGGCCTACAAGACCCAGTTCAGCGATCAAGAAGCCGGTAAAGACCTCTTCCCTGCCCAGGCCGAAATTCGCTCCCGCATCGAAGCCATGGCGCGCTTCTACGGAATGCTGGGCGGAGTCACTTACGCTGAGCCGTTCTTGCAAAAGGAAGTCGGGCTGGTCGAGGATTTGACGCTGATTCCGGTGAAGTCAATCTGAAACAGCCGGCGAATGATTATCTTTGCGGACTTTGCGAAGAAACTCTTTGGATCAGCGGCTATATCTTCACCGCCACCGCTACTCCATCCCTCACCGGCAAAATCGTCGTGACCAGGTCAGTGGCGCCGTACAACAGGCGGTTGAACTCCAGAATCGCTTTGGTCGAAGGCTCGGTATTCTTCTTGTCAGCGACCTTGCCGCTCCAAAGAACGTTGTCCGTCACCAACAGCCCGCCCTTGCGCAGGCGTGGAACCGCCAGCCGGATCACTCGCGGATAGTCCTCCTTGTCCACATCACAGAAGATGATGTCGAATTCCTGCTTCTGCTCCGACAGTAACTCCAGGGCATCGCCGACTCCCACTGTAATCCGATCCGCGACTCCTGCCCGCTCAAAATACTTGCGGGCCTCGGCAGCGTTCTTGCGATCACCGTCGGTATAGAACACGCGTCCATCCTTGCCCACGGCGCGCGCCCACCATATGGTCGAATAGCCCACCGCCGAGCCCATCTCAAACACGGTCTTGGCACCGATCATCATCGCCAACTGCTGCAGAATTTGACCGACGACTGGCCCAACAATAGGAATGTCCCGCTTCGCTGCTTCCTTCTCGATCTCGGACAAGACTTCATCCCGCGGTGGAAGCATGGAATACAAATAATCTTCGACCGGGCCGGCCGTGATCCCACCCATGCGCCAGCCCGGAGTTTTTTGTTTTGATTGCGCCAAAGTTAGCTCCTGAATTCTTGACGGTGGAGGACGGGCGTCCTCCCCCATCAGCTAATAGTCTCGCCTGGTTTCATTTCCCGCACTTCGACATCGGGAACCAGCTTCCGCAGATCCGCTGGCCTACCGGTCAGCACAGGAAAAGTCCCATAATGCATGGGGATGACCGTTTTCGGTTTCAACAGCTTGCATGCGTATGCGGCCTCGCGCGGGCCCATGGTGTAGTGGTCGCCAATCGGCAACATACAAATCTCCGGCGCGTAGATGTCGCAAATGATCGCCATATCGCCAAACACACAAGTGTCGCCGGCATGGTAAATCTTCACTCCGTTCGAGAACTCAACCACGTAGCCAGCGGCCTGCCCGCCATAAATCATCTGGCTACCGTCCTCGATTCCGCTGGAGTGCTCGGCGTGCACCATGGTAACTTTTATATCCCCGACGGTTTGCGTTCCGCCCTTGTTCATGCCCGACACCCGCTTGACGCCCTTGCCTTCCAGCCAGCCGCAAAGCTCCGGCATCCCCACGACCACCGGGTTGTGCTTTTTGCCGATCTCAACCGCATCGCCGATGTGGTCGCCGTGTCCGTGGGTGCAGAGTATGACGTCCACCTTCGAAATATTCTTCTCTTGTTCCGGACACTTGGGATTTCCCGTGACCCAGGGATCAATCAGCAAAGTCTTGCCCTGAGGAGTTTCAATCCGAAACGTAGCGTGACCTAACCAGGTGATTTTGATTCCGTTGAGTTTCATGAGCGCGCTTCTAGCTCCTAGCCTCTGGCTGAAAGTGAGGCATTCAGCATTCAGCCACTGAGGACCTTGCCACTTCCCCTTCAACCTTGGGGTGGCTGAATGCTGAGTGCTGACTGCTGAGTGCTATTTGTTAAACGCTAGTTTAATATGAACCCCCATGCCGGAGCTCAAGGTTCTCATTTCGCGCGACCAGATTGCCTCTCGCGTAGCTGAGATAGGCGCTGACATCACTCGCGATCTCTCCGGCCAGCCAGTGATTTTCGTAGGGGTGCTCAAAGGCGCAGCCATTTTCCTTGCCGATCTCGCCCGCCAGGTGCAACTCGACGCCAGCTTCGACTTCATCGGCGTTTCCAGCTACGGCAATCGTCCGAGCCCCGCTCAGGAACTGCAACATGGGTGGGATTCCACCGGTGAAGTTCGCCTTACCAAAGACGTCGATCAGTCCATGCGAGATCGCAATGTGATCCTAGTCGAGGACATTCTCGACACCGGCCTCACCCTCAACTTTCTCAAGCGTGTCCTGCTGGGACACCAGCCGAAATCCCTCCGCATCGTCGCTCTGCTGGATAAGCCTTCCCGAAGAAAGCAACCCATGCAGGCCGATTACGTGGGATTTGCTATTCCCGACGAATTTGTCGTGGGGTACGGCCTCGATTACGCCGAACAATATCGTAACCTGCCCGACATCTGTGTCGTGCCCAGACCAGTCTGACGTAGCTCTAAGACAAGGGCTATTCAAGCTTTGTTTTTCTTCGCTAGCTTTGCGATGTCCTTTGCGTTCTTTGCGGTCAAGAGCTTTGCCCGCGAAACACATCGCTGGAGAGCGATACCACAGCACTGACTGATATCATAGACATGTGGAAACAGTGGTCGCAGACACCGAGCTTCAAAACAAAGTCGAGCCTCTGCTGCTCGAAGTGGCAGACGTGGTCAACACCACGCTCGATCTGGACACGACCCTGCGCCGGGTCGCGGAATTGGTGCGCAAAGTCATTGATTACAGGATCTTTGCCATCCTGCTGCTGAACGAGAAGACGCAGGAGTTGCGCTTTCGCTTCCAGGTGGGTTACTCACGCGAGGTCGCGGAGCGGCTGAAAATCAAGGTGGGTGAGGGCGTGACCGGCATTGCCGCCCAGCGGCGTGAGGCCATCCTGGTGCACGATGTCTCCCTCGATCCGCGCTACATTTCTGCGGTCCCCAACGTGCGTTCCGAACTGGCCGTCCCGCTCATCGTCAAGAACCGCTTGATCGGCGTGATTGATATCGAGTCTCCACTGCCCAACCACTTCACCGAAGAACACAAACGGCTGCTGACGCTGATCGCTTCGCGAATGGCTGTCGGCATCGAAAACGCGCGTCTCTATACCCGCACCACTCGCCAGGCACGCACGCTGGTCTTGCTCAATGAGATTGCACGCGAGCTAACCTCGATTCTGAATGTCGATGAACTGCTAAAGCGCATCGCCGAACTGCTCAGCCGCCTGATCGACTATCAGATGTTCAGCATTCTGCTGCTCGATGCGACGGGAGAAAAGCTGCAACACCGCTTTTCGCAACGCTTTCAGGAAAACGTTCACCTCAAGCATGAAGTCCCACAGGGACGCGGTCTGGTGGGTTACGCCGCAGAACACAAGGAAGCCGTTCTGGTGCCAGACGTCTCGAAAGACCCACGCTACATCCAGCTCAATCCCGAGACTCGTTCCGAGCTGGCCGTGCCTCTGATCTACAAAGACAAAGTCATCGGCGTGCTTGATCTGGAGCACACTCGGCGCGGCTTCTTTACCGAAGACCACAAACGCACTGTCACCACGCTGGCTGCGCAAGTTGCCATTGCGCTCGAGAATGCCCGCCTCTACGAACAAATCGCTCGCCAGGAAAAACGCCTGGAGCGGGACCTGGCCCTCGCCCGCGAGTTGCAATTCCGTCTGCTGCCCCACACCTTGCCCAAACCTGAGTACCTGGACATCGCCGCCAAGTCCATGCCGGCGCGCGCCATTGGCGGAGACCTCTACGACTTTGTCAGCTATTCCCTTTCCCGCACCGCCATCATCGTCGGTGATGTCAGCGGAAAAGGTGCACCCGCGGCCATCTATGCCGCGCTGGTCAGCGGCATCCTCCGTTCCCATGCCCCCATCGAGCCTTCGCCCGCCGAAATGCTGTCAGCACTGAACTTCTCACTGGGAGAGCGCCGCATTGAAGCCCAGTTTGTCTCGCTGATCTACGCCCTGTGGGACGACCAACACCGCACTCTGCGCATTGCCAACTCTGGCTTGCCGCGGCCACTCTACTGCCACGACGGCAAGATCGAACCCATCGAGATCGCCGGATTGCCCTCAGGATTGTTCGACGACGCCGACTACGACGAGCTTAGTTTCCGCGCCAAGCCCGGCGACATGTTCATCTTTTTTAGCGATGGCATTCTCGATGCCCGCAATCGCGCCGGTGATATGTTCGGACGCGGACGCCTGGAGCAGGTCGTAAGCCAGAACATCGCTGCGCCTCCCGATGCCGTTGTGAAAGCTATCTTCAAGGCCGTGGCCGAACATGCCGCGGGAGAAGAAGCCTTCGACGATGAGACGGTGGTGGTGATCCGCGTTAAAGGGCCTGCCGGAAAACGCAAGTGAGTCGCATCGAGCAACCCGCTGCCGCACGGTTTCCGGAGTTTTTCTACCGCCAGACGAAGTCAGGTCGCTCCCTGGCCTCCATTCTTCATTGCGAACGAATTCCGCTCGCTGATTTGGCAGAACGCTTCGGCACTCCCTTGTACGTCTATTCTGCGTCTGCCATTCGCGATCGTGTAGGAGCTTTCGAACTAGCCTTCCACGCAGTTCCTCACACTCTCTGTTACTCGGTAAAGGCAAACTCGAACCTCGGCATACTGCGCCTCTTGGCACGATTGAACTGCGGTTTCGACGTGGTCTCTGGCGGCGAACTGGAGCGCGTGCTGCAAGTCAGCCGCGCCGCAGCCCGGAAGACGGTTTTCTCCGGCGTGGGCAAGTCGCGGCCAGAGATGGAAGCCGCCCTCGCCGCCAACATTTTATTGTTTAACGTGGAGAGCGAGTCGGAGCTATCCGCGCTGGCAGAATGCGCCGCACGCCTCAAGAAAACTGCCCGCATCGCCCTGCGCGTAAATCCCGACGTCTCTGCTGAGACTCATCCCTATATTTCCACCGGCTTGCGCGAGCACAAATTCGGAGTTCCGATCAGCGAAGCGATACGGCTCTATGCGCAAGCTGCTCGGCGTTCCCGCTTGAGTATCGCCGGCGTGAGCGTTCACATCGGCTCGCAGATTCTCGATGTAAAACCTTTTGGCCAGACGATGGAGCGCGTCGCCGAGTTGGTTCGTGAGCTGCGGAGCAACCATGCAATTAAGTATGTCGACGCCGGCGGAGGCTTGGGCATCGATTACGACGACCAGACATCCGATTTCGCCGAACGGCTGGCGGCCTACGCCCAAGCCCTATCGGCGCCGCTCAGCGGATTGGATGTCCATCTATTGCTCGAGCCTGGTCGCTCGATCGTCGGCCCCGCCGGCATCCTGCTGACCAGGGTGCTTTATAAGAAGACGAACCGCGGAAAGACATTTCTGATCGCAGATGCCGCCATGAATGACCTGCTCCGACCGGCGCTGTACGGCGCATACCATCAGATCATCCCCGTCGAGGCAACGGCCGGCAATTCTCGCGAAACCGTTGACGTCGTCGGGCCAGTATGTGAAACCGGAGACTTCCTGGCGCGGGACCGCGAACTGCCGACTATGCAAGAAGGCGGCCTGCTGGCCGTGCTCGACGCCGGCGCCTATGGAATGTCACTGGCTTCCAACTACAACACTCGCCCACGCCCGGCGGAGGTGTTGATCGACGGAAGAACCGCCAAACTCGTCAGACGGCGTGAGTCCATCGCCGATCTGCTTCGTCTCGAACGCAAGACCAAATAGCGGCCTAGGGTCCGGCGACGTACTCCGGCTTTCGCGCCGCATCCCAGACTACTCTCCCACCCACAATCGTTTTCAGCACTTTCACATCTCGAATCTTCACCGGATCAATCGAAAAAATGTCATCGCTGAAAATGACCATATCCGCCAGTTTCCCCCGCGTGATCGAGCCTTTCTCGTTCTCCTGAAATTCCGCGAATGCCGAACCCATGGTGTATGCGCGGACCGATTCCTCCACTGTCAGCTTCTGCTCTGGAAACCAGCCGTTGGGATTCTTTCCATCGAGCGTTGCGCGGGTCACCGCGGCATACAAGCCCAGCATCGGATTGAGTGGCGCTACATCCCAATCCGTCCCGAATGCTAGACGTACACCGTGATTTAGGAGCGTCCGGAACGCATAAGTCCGGCTGGCACGGTCGTGCCCAATACGCGCCTCCGCCCAGCGTCCGTCATCAATCGCATGATAGGGCTGCACTGAAGCAATCACATTCAACTCCGCGAGGCGGTCGAAGTCCTTCGCGGCCATGTGCTGCGCATGCTCGATGCGGAAACGCCGGTCTGCTGCACCATGAGCCTTCACCATCTCGGTGTACAAATCCAGGATCATCGAGATCGCCTGGTCACCAATGGCATGCGTGCAGATCTGGATCCCGGCAGCATCCGCCTTCATCATTCGATCACGCATCAGCGAAAGCGGCTGCATCTCATCCGAAAGCAGGCCGTGATTGTCGGGCTGGTCTGAGAACGGCTCGAAAAAGTAAGCCGTGCGCGACCCCAACGATCCGTCCGCGAACGCCTTGACCGCTCCGATCCTCAGATAAGGCCCGCCAAAGGCGTGGCGAATTCCAAGATTCACTTGATCATCCACCTGCGTAATCAGAGGCGCAGCGTAGATGCGCGTAGTCAGTTCGCCCGCCTGCAATAGTTCCGCGTAGGCAGCGATGTCTGCGTAGTCGGGATCCATATTCTGGACGCTGGTCACCCCTACGGAAGCCGCATGTTCCAGTGCACGTCTCACGGCGCGCATCCGCTGCTCACGAGAAGGTGGTGGAATCACTTTTTCCACCAGGTCGGTGGCAGCGTCTTTGAGGTCTCCCGTAGGATTCCCCTGTACATCTCGCACAATGGTGCCCCCCGGCGGATCGGGCGTCTGCGTGGTCACCCCGGCCAGTTTGAGGGCAGCCGAATTCGCCAGCGAAGAATGACCGTCGTAACGGTTCAAGAAAACCGGATTGTCAGGCGTAACCGGATCGATCAATTCCTTCGTAGGGAGAGGCGAACCCGGCCACTTGGTCTCATCCCAATCCCCACCCTGTATCCATTCGCCTTTCGGAGTGTTCTTCGCCCGCTCGGCAATGCGCCGGACAAATTCGTCCGTAGTAGTCGCATCGTTAAGCTGCACGCTGTCCAGTTGCGCCCCTCCGTTGGCGAAGTGCGTATGCGCGTCGTTGAAACCCGGAAGCAGCAGCTTGCCACCCGCGTCCATCACCTTAGTACTGGGTCCACGCAGCCCCTCGACATCTGCATCCGAACCCACCGCGATAATTCGATCTCCAAACACTGCCACCGCCTGGGCACGCGGGTGCGCTTCATCCCCGGTCCAGATGTTGGCGTGAGTAATGATCAAGTCAGCAACCGCCCTGGACTGTGCCGCAGCCACAATCGTCAAGGCAACGCAAGCCAGTAGCGCAAGCAACGCTCGAATGCCTTTCATGGATTTGGACATCGGAGTTATCGTTGTCCCCACTTCAGTTTGGTGCGCAGCACATCGAAGAACGTCCCTTGCACGCGCAGCAGCTTTACATGATGCTCAGACTTGCGGCAGCGCACCCGGTCGCCATCGTACATGGGCATACCGACCTGGCCGTCCACGCTGAGATACGCCTCGTCCTCACCGGTATTAACCACCAGCTCGATGCTGGAAGTATCGGGCACCACCAACGGCCGGTGCGTCAGCGAGTGGGCCGCAACCGGAGTAACCACGAACGCATTGACCGTCGGCATCACGATGGGTCCGCCGGCGGAAAGCGAGTAAGCGGTTGAACCCGTCGGCGTCGAAATAATCAGGCTGTCGGCTTTGTACTCCGATACGAACTCACCGTCCACGTACACGTCGCAACTGTTTAGACGCGAAATCGTCCCCTTGCCTACCACAATGTCGTTTAGGGCTTCGTAGCTCGAGACCACCTTGTCTTTGCGGACCGCCTCACAGTGCACCATGCACCGGGTCTCGACGTTGCAGCAACTGTCCTCGATCCCCTGTAGTGTCGGATAGAGCTGGTCCAGCGGAACTTCAGTCAAGAATCCCAACGAACCTAGATTCACGCCCAGTACCGGAATCCCGGCCTTGGCCACGGCCCGCGTTGCGGAGAGCAACGTGCCATCACCGCCCAGCACCACCACGAACTCCAGCGGCCTCGAACCCAAGTCTTCCCGGCGGACGACTTCCACTCCCGGCGCATGCGGCTTGGTTTCCTCGTCCACGACCACCTGGTATTTGTGATCGCGGAACCATCGCAGGAGTTGCGGCACAACCGTCGCCAACTCCGGCTTCCCCGGCTTGGAGACAATAGCCGCGGCTTTCGCTGAAGATGAATTGCTGCTGACCATGAAGCTGCATTGTACCGAAAACTGAGAACTGGGAACTGAGATCTGAGAACTGGTTCGATATCCTCTCCGCGTTCTCTGCGAGTTTCCTCTGCGAACTCCGCGATTAAAGGCTTGGCTCTGTGCGCTTCAGAATGCCCCGTACAGCAGAAACTCCCGATTCCCTTCCGCTCCAAGGATAGGCGAGTCAATCATCTCAGTCCGCGCACAGCCCAAAGCTACCAGCGTCCGTCGCACTTTTTCCACCGCCGCCAATTGCGCCGCTTCGTCCCGCACAATGCCGCCCTTCCCGACCAACTCACGCCCCACTTCAAATTGCGGCTTCACCAGAACGACTACTTGCTTCCCGACCGGCGGCGCCGGGAACGCAGCCGCAATCACCGCCGGAAGCACCAGGGTCGCCGAGATGAACGACACATCCATGGCGATGAAGTCCACCACGTCGCCCAACTGCTCGCGGGCCAGATAACGGGCGTTGGTCTTTTCCAACAAACGCACCCGCGAATCCTGCCGCAAACGAAAATCAATCTGACCGTGGCCGGTATCCACGGCAATCACGCGCGCGGCCCCGTGCTGCAGTAAACAATCCGTAAAGCCGCCAGTCGAAGTGCCAACGTCGAGACAGGTCTTCCCTGTTGCGTCGATCTTCCAATGCTCCAGCGCCCGTTCCAGCTTCAGCCCGCCTCGGCTGACGTACTTCAAGTCTTCTCCGAGCAGGCGAATCTCGGCGTCGGCTTCCACCGCCGCCCCGGCTTTTTCGATCTTCTGCCCATTCACCAGGACTTTCCCCGCAAGAATCATCGCCTGCGCCCGTTCTCGGGACGCCGCCAGCCCGCGTTCAAAGATCAATTTGTCGAGTCTGGTCTTCATGGTCACTCGGTCGTAAGCAAAATGAAAGCCGCCCGCAGGCGGCCTTGTCTTTCTGAACCAGAGGACCCCTATCCCGCCACTTCCTCCAGCAGCTTCTGATCAATATCAAAATTGGCGTGCACGTTCTGCACATCGTCACTGTCTTCCAGCGCTTCCAGCAGCCGAATCATAGTCCCGGCAGCCTGGCCTTCCAGCTTGATGTAATTCTGCGGAACCATGGTGACGCTCGAAGAAGTGGGCTGAATGCCCGCCTTCTTCACCGCCTCCAGAACCGCTTCATACGCCGACGGCTCGGACAGCACTTCCCAGTTTTCGCCCTCGTCCTTCAAGTCTTCGGCGCCGGCATCCAGCACAATCGTCATCAGATCATCCTCTTTCGCCGCCGTCTTCGGAATCACAATGTCGCCCTTCTTGTGGAACATCCATGAAACCGCCCCGGCCTCCGCCATGTTGCCGCCGTTCTTGCCGAAGGCATGACGAATCTCGCTGACCGTGCGATTGCGATTGTCGGTATTGATGTCGAGCAGGATAGCCACGCCGCCCGGCCCATAACCTTCCAGCGAAAACTCTTCGTAAACCGCACCCGGCAATTCTCCGGTGCCGCGCTGGATGGCGCGCTTGATATTGTCGGCCGGCATGTTCTCCGCCTTGGCCGCGAGGATCGCCGTACGCAGCCGCGGATTGGTGTCCGGATCGCCGCCGCCATTCTTGGCAGCAATTCCGATTTCCTTGATCAGACGGGTGAAAATCTTGCCGCGCTTGGCATCCAGCGCGCCCTTCTTATGCTTGATTGTGGCCCATTTTGAATGGCCGGACATGGCTTTACCTCATCCTAATGACGTTGATTGCGACCGATATCAGTGCGCTGGATTCGCCCGTAGAATAGATCATGGATTGCCTCGAATCTTATGCAGGCGAACTGAAATTATAGCATGGAGGCGGCTCATTCCCCTCCAGACGGGACTCAGGGTAGTGGGCTGCTTTGAATCTAGGTTTTGAAAACGTCTGGCTTGAATATCGCCCATACTAAAATCAAAATACCAATCAGAATTGCAAATGGGCCAAATACCGTTCCTCCCCACCAGTTGTGATAGACCAGAAGATGGCCTTGCTTGAATGTGGACAAGCCGCCTCCGATAAACATAAGGCCGAGAACTGCGAAGACAGTGCGATTTAGTGGTGACCTTGGGTCTGGATTTAGCATTCACGCCGCTCCTTCCGCCCTCCGCTACTCGTAGGCTTCCCAGAGGGAACCAGGTCTCGCCCCTCATGTTAAACTCAACCTATTCCCACGGCGAGGAAAACCAGATGAAATTTGGGGTCATCATCTTCCCCGGGTCGAACTGCGATCACGATGCTCATTGGACCATCGGCCACGTCGCCCACCAGCCGGTCACGTTCCTGTGGCACGACTCCCACGACTTGCAGGGTTGCGACGTCATTATCGTCCCCGGAGGCTTCGCCTACGGCGATTACCTCCGCACCGGCGCAATTGCCAAGTTTTCTCCCGTCATGGAATCAGTGCGCAAGTTCGCCGACGGCGGTGGCCTGGTGCTCGGCATCTGCAATGGCTTCCAGATTCTTTGCGAGGCGGGATTGCTGCCCGGTGCGCTGATCCGCAACGTGGGACTTAAATATGTCTGCAAGCCAGTCCACGTCCGCGTCGAAACCGCCGCCACGCCCTTTACCAGCGCCTGCCGCGAAGGCGAAGTGCTCACCATTCCCATCGGCCACATGGAGGGCAACTACTTCTGCGACGATGCCACCCTAGCCGAACTGCGCCGCGACCGCCGCGTAATCTTTCGTTACACAGACCCCAACGGCCAAATCACGCCCGAGGCCAATCCCAACGGCTCGCTTGATAACATCGCCGGAATCTGTAGTCCTGGCCGCAACGTGCTCGGGATGATGCCGCATCCGGAACGCTTCAGCGAAGCCGAACTGGGCGGCACCGACGGTTTCAAGATCTTCGAATCCCTGGTCGGAGCCATGGCCGAGAAGTAGCCGCTGCGGTCCAGGCGATTGCCTCTCTCCGCGCACTCCTCGGCTGTTCTCCTCGACCTCTGCGTTTCAAGCTCTTGGTCGACCCAATAAAGCCAGACCCCTTGGCAACCTGCTATAGTTACATGTCCTCAAACAAAGGGAATTCCAGCAGAACCTACACTTTCATACGAATGACTATCGAACTCCCATTGATCCGCAAAACAGCCCTTTCCTTATTGCTTGTCCTGGCGCCGGCGTTCGCAGCCGCGCAGAACGGCGTGGCTCCCCGCTGGGAAGTTTTTGGAGGCTATTCCTACCTGCGGCTTGACAGTACCTCGTTCGGCCTCGCCAACAACGCCAACCTGAATGGCTGGAATGCCGCCGGCACTTTTAACATAACCTTGAAATGGAGCGCGACCCTTGACCTCAGCGGCCATTACGGCTCGCAACTGCGGACCTTCAATTACATGATTGGCCCGCAGTACACCTGGCGCCGCGACAAGTCAAAGTTTTTCGTGCATGGTTTGATCGGGAAAGCACAAGACCGGGTGGAGATCACCGTCGGAACCAAGAGCGGCTTTCAAGGTGTTGGCCGCGCCTTTGCGGGTGGCGGCGGCTACGACTGGGATTGGAGTCCGCGCTTCACTTTTCGGGTTATACAGGCGGACTACATAAACGGCAATTCTTTCGGCAAGTCGCAAAATAATATCCGTGTTTCCACCGGTGTGGTCTTCCACTTCGGACAAATTGGTCATCATCCCATGCTGTGAACGGAGACCGAACCGGTTGCTACATTCATTTTCTCGAAGGCCCTCATTGATGCAGCGTAGAGCAGCTTCGCTGTGGTTGCTGGTCCTGCTGCTGGCCGGGTTGGCCGGCTGCGGCGGCTCCAGTTCCACCTCCACTCCCAGTACGCCCTCGGGCACCAGCCATCTGGCCTATGCCAGCGTTCCCTCGGGCAACTTGATCGCGGGATTTCGAATCGACGGTTCCGGCAACTTCGCCAGCGTCGTGGGATCTCCGTTCCCGGCGGGAAACTCTCCCGGGGCCATGCTGGTTCATCCCTCCAATCAGTTCCTTTATGTGGTTAATCGCACCGAGGATACGGTTTCCCGATTTAATATCGATCAGACTGTGGGTTCCCTAACTGAAGTTCTGCCCCGGACGCCCACCGCCGTGACCCCGATCGCCATGACCATGACCGGCAGCGGAAACATGCTGTTCGTGCTCAATCAGCTCTCAGGCAGCATCTCGGTCTATTCTGTCAGTTCCGGCAGTGGCGCGCTCACCCAAGTCGCCGGATCGCCGTTTCCGACCGCTCCGAACCCGGTTGCCTTTGTGCTCACGCCTTCGGGAAAGTTTCTCTACGTAGTGAACAGCAACCTGGCCCTGGTCTTCGCTTACACCGTCTCCGGAACCGGAGTCTTGCAGCAAGCGGGCGCTGCCACTCCCGTCGGCGCGGGACCTTTCGCTATCGCCGTCGATCCCGGCGAAAAATTCCTCTACGTCGCCAACGCGCTGGCCGACACGCTATCAATTCTTTCCATCAACTCCAGCAGCGGCGCGCTGGCCGAAGTCTCCGGATCGCCGTTGGTGACCGGCACCAGCCAAGTTTCCATCGCGGTTTCCACTTCCGGCCAGTACGTTTACATCGCCGACCAGGGTACCAATGACATCACAGCGTATTCCGTCGATTCAACCACCGGGCTTCCGACCGTGATTACGGGGTCACCTTTCAGCATCAATTCGCCGGTTTTTCTGCTGAGCGACCCCAACGGCAATTTTGTTTATGTACTGACCCAGAGGTCGGTTTTCATCAACGAATTCTCCCTCGCTTCCGCTACCGGCGTGCTCACCCTCGGCCCCGAGTCGAACTCGTTAATCACAGTTCCGGTCGGGTTCGCGGTCGGCAAGTAGCGCCTGTTGGCGGAGGAATCGCTGCCGCTTTCCGGCCTGCGGTTACATTGGAAAGTCCCGGTCGCCAACCTCATGGTTAACTTCGGAATCGTCGGCTTCGGATTGCATGCGGTCAAGCGCCTGATGCCCGGCTTCCGGTCCGCCGCCAACTGCCGTGTCACTGCCCTCTCGCGGCGCACCCTCGCCAAGGCTCAAGAATCGGCCCGACAGTACAACATTCCCCTCGCGTTTGACTCCGCCGAAGCTCTGTGTCGCTCCCCCGAGGTCGACGCAGTATTCGTCGCCACTCCAAACGCCTGTCATTTCCAGGATGTGCTTTTGGCCATCCGGCATGGCAAGCCAGTGCTCTGCGAAAAACCCATGGCGGTCAATGCCGGCCAATGCCGCCAGATGGTCGAAGCCGCCGCCAAGGCCAATATACTGCTCGGTGTCGCCCAGGTTTTCCGCTTCGAAGAAAGTACGGCACGCCTTCGAGACCGGCTGGCGGCGGGGCAAATCGGCAAACTGGTTTTTGCTCGCTCCGAGTTCTCCTTTCCCCGCGGAAGTGGCCATCCCCGCAGCTGGATCAGCGACCTCGCTATTTCCGGCGGTGGTCCTATTGCCGACGTGGGCGTGCATTGCATCGACGCCCTGCGCTTCGTTCTGCAGGATGAAGTAGTCCGCGTCAGTGCCCGCGGATTCGCCGACCCACAGTCCGGTGAAGTCGAAGCCGCAGCCGCCATGATTCTCGATTTTTGCCGCGGTACCCTGGCGTCCGTTGCCGTCTCGTTTCGAGCCGAGTACCGTACCCCCTTCGAACTCGTCGGCGAGACCGGAGTCCTCCGCGCCGACAATGCCTTCAACGTGGAACGTCCGATTCAGTTGGAACTGCGGCGCGGCAGTGTAATCGCCGAAAGTGAGACCGTGACCAACCAGGCTGCCTACACTCGACAGGTGGAGGCCTTCGCCGCCGCAGTTGAAGGCAAGGCCAAATTTCCCGTACCCGGCGAAGAAGGCTGGCGCAATCAGCAGATTCTGGATGCCGCATATCGCAGCCTTAAGAGCGGGAAGGCAGAAAGCGTTTCCGCCATGAACTCATGACCTCCGCCACCTTGACGCCTCGGTCGCTGCACGGTCTGCGGGTTATGCTGCGCCCCGCGGCCTCTTATCAGGAACTGACCCGGCTGCCGGCAGTCCGCGGCAAATGGCTGGCGGTGCGGCGGCCATTGCTGTTCGCCTTCGTCCTCGGCTGTACCGTTTCATTCGCCGCCTCCGGCCGTCTGACTTTACGGGTGGTGGTTCCCGCGACCATTTATGCGGCCCTGGTATCGGTCATCGAAGTCGTGGCCTTGATGGCCGTGCGCCCGAGGGCCTTGACAACAGCAACTTCGCAATCGTTTTCCCGCTCTGTTGACCTGTTCTTTACCGGCTTCGGCCCGTGGCTGCTGTGGCTGCTCAGCTTCGCCGCCATCTGGAGTTTTGCCTCCCCGGTCAACGCCTTCCGCTGGTCCGGTCCGCGTTGGGATTTGTATGTCGTCGGTGCGCTCGCGCTCTGGTCGGGCTATATCGACTTCTGCTTTTTTCGCTACGTCTTTCAGACGACTCCCCAGAGAGCCGCTCGTTGCCTTCTCATGCAGCGCGCGATTTCCTGGACTCTGGCCGTGATCATCTTCGGTGGCGGCCCACTCCGGTCGGAGATCGTCAGGAGCTTCGGCGTATGAACTCAACCCGTTGGCTTGCAGCCGGTCTGATCGCAGTGTCGTTGATCGCCGGAACCTTCTCTGACAGCGTCCGCAGGAATCCGACCCTAGTGTTGGGGGGCTACCGCGTTTTGTCAGCCGATTTTCACGTTCACAGTTTCCCCCTGAGCTGGGCGACACTCGCCCCCTGGGACACCGTGCTCGAAGCGCAGCGGCACTGCCTGGACGCGATTGCCATCACTGGCCACAACCACGTTTGGGTGGCGAAAGTAGGCAGTTGGTTCTCGCACCAGATCGGAGGTCCAACGGTCCTGGTGGGCGAGGAAATCGTAGCCCCGACTTATCATCTGCTCGCTATCGGCATCGATCACACCGTCGACTGGAAGCAACCAGCCGCCGCAGCCATCGACGAAGTTCACCGCCAGGGAGGCGTCGCCATCGCACCTCATCCTTTGTTCGAATACTGGGCCGCGTTCGACGCCAACGCCATGAGCAAACTTGACAGCGCCGAGGTCTTGCATCCCCTCGCCTACGTTCGCCCTGCGGCTTACGTCCAGTTCCAGCAGTTCTATGCCCGCGCGCGGCTGACTGCCATCGGCGACTCCGACTATCACGGACTCGGTCCTCTGGGCATGTGCCGCACCTATGTCTTCGCTCGCGATAATTCGCCCTCGGCAATCGTTGACGCCCTGCGCGCCGGACACACCGTAGTCTACGATCGCGACGGCCGAAGCTACGGCGATCCCGATTTGATTCGTCTGGCTGGACAAGACTCGCGATTCGAGGCGCTCCGATCAGACGAACCACCCGCGAGTATTCTCGTGACCCTGAGCAGGGTCAGCGGGATCGCAGGACTCTTCGTTCTGGTCTTGTTCGTCTGAGATCCGTGTTCATCCGTGAAAATCCGTGGCCAGGTTTTTCTCCGCATCCAACTTGCCGCTTTGTTTCTTCCCCGATACCCACTAAAATCCACCTAGACACGTTCCACTGGAGTGACGAAAGATTTGGCCTTCTCTTTACCCATCGTTCTTCTGATCGTCCTCGACTTGGCGATCCTCCTCCTGCTCGCCCTACTCTTCCAGCGCAGGTTTGGGGGTTCGTCGCAACTCGAAGCATTAACACGTCTTACATCGCAGACCGAAGCCCTCTCTGGACAATTTTCCACCGCAACTGGAGACATGGCGGGTCGGCTGGAGCAAACCAAAGGCGACCTGCGTCAACAAGTAGCCGATCGACTCGGCGAAGGCTTCACCTTGATGCGCAATGCCGTCGAAGAACAGATGCTGGCGGGAAGACGCGAACAGGCCGAGCGGCTCACCGAGGCCCGCACCGAACTGACTTCGTCGCTCGCGCTCACCACTTCCCAGCTCAAGACCGAGTTCGACAATCTCAATCAAAAAACCGCGCAGAGTCTGGACTCGATTCGTGACCGCGTCGATGCCAAACTTATGGCGATCACCGATCAGGTGCAGCAGAAGCTCGATCAGAACATTAAAGAAGGCTTTGCCCACTTCGAAAAAGTGCAGCAACACTTGAAGGCCGCCGAAGAACAGCTTCGCGAAGTCGGAGCCCTCGGCCACTCTATCAATGACCTGAACAATCTCCTGAAACTGCCGCACCTTCGCGGTACGTTCGGCGAAGCCAGCCTCGAGCGCCTGCTCGCCGATTTCCTTCCCGACCACATGTTCGAGATCCAGAAATCCCTGCCCGAGGGCGGCGGACGTCCCGACGCCGTCATCAACTTCCCCGACCGCCGTCTACCGATTGATGCCAAGTTTCCCCGAGAACAGGTGCTGGCGCTGTTTGAAAGTACAGTCGAATCCGAGATCGAAGAAGCTCGCCACGAATTTGTGCGCGTGATGAAGGCCGAGGCCAAACGCGTCAAGGCCTACATTCAACCTGAAAACGGCACCACCGACATTGCTCTGTTGTATCTCCCGAGCGAAACGCTCTACATGGAAGCTATCCGCAACCGCGATCTCGCCGACTGGCTGAACGATCAGCATGTATTTCCGGTTTCTCCCAACACCCTGCTGATGACGCTCAAAACCATCGCGCTGGTGCACAAGTGGTATGAGATGGCAGGCCGTTTCGAAAAGAGCCGCGTGGAACTGGCAAAGGCCCAGAAGTCGTTCGACTTCTTTCAAAGCCAGTTCGACAACGTAGGCAAGAGCCTGAACAAAGCGCAGGAAGCTTTCGAGACCGCGCAACGTCACTTGAAGACCTATCGCGGCCGCGTGACTGTTCTAAGTGGCCAGGAGCAACTGGAACTAGACACAGCAGCCGCAACGAAGACCGACGAAGAACCGTTGCCCCTCATCGACAAAGCCAGCGCATAAGGATAGGTTTTCTTTGCCCCACAACAAACGATGGGTGCCTCATTTCTCGCGCGTTCTTTGCGCGAGAAATGGGAAATCGATGCAGCGTGCGCCAAGGGATTTTGACTCAGACTTGGGTGTCTTTGCGATCGTTGCGAAACCACTTTGCGGCCTTTGCGGTTAAAGGTTGTTTGGCCAAAAAGCCCGCGGATGGATCGCGAACCTCACCCAAACCGGACTGCTAGCTTAAAATATTCCCTTGCCACTCCCCGCCGAACTCGACCGCCTCCGCGTAGTCCTGGTCTCCACCCGCAATCCCCTCAACATCGGCGCAGCTGCCCGCGCCATGAGCAACTTCGGCTTCACTCACCTGCGCGTAGTCAATCCCTACGGCCCGGCCTTTCGCGATGCGGTTTCTGCAGTCGGCGCAGCTGACATTCTCGCCACCGCCGAACAATATAAGAACGTCGCCGATGCCGTCGCCGATTGCACTCTCGTAGTCGCCACCAGCGCTGTGGGACATCGTAAGGTCGAGCATCCACTCGAGCGCCTGGAGCAAGGTGCTCCTCGCATTCGTAAGCATCTACGCTCCGGCCGGGCTGCACTCCTCTTTGGCTCGGAGAAAATCGGGTTGACTGCGAATCAGATGAGTCACGCCCACTTCCTCATGCGCATTCCCACGGGCGAAAGGAATATTTCCATGAACCTCGGGCAGGCGGTCGCCGTGTGCCTGTACGAATTAGTCCGTGACGCCAAAGCGGCAAAGACTCAGGAAAGATCCGCCCAAGCCTCCGCCGAAGAACTCGAACGCATCACGCTCAAGCTCCTCGAAGCCATGCGTGGCAGCGATTACCTCGCCCGCCGCCCCATCGCCGACGTAGAAGAAAGAATGCGCCGCCTGGTCCGCCGTCTCAAGCTCCCCGCTCGCGACGCCATCGTGTGGCACGGCATCCTGCGGCAAATCGTTTGGAAGCAACGCAAGACAGAGAAGCCAGGCCGCAGTGGACAGGATTAACCATCGTCGGAGACTTTTGGCCCCTTGTTCCATGCCGCCACGTTTGCTTACAATTCCCGCGCCCAGATTCGAGTTTGATATTCGTCAGGAGATCGACCATGAACCGCTGTCTGCACGCCCTGTTTCTGAGCGCAGCCTTAGCCGCATCCTCCAACCCCGCGGTCAGTCAAACTGACAACCCTTTCGCCAACGTGACGTTTACCACCGTGCACTCCTTTCAGGGTGCCCTCGACGGAGGCAACCCTGGCTATGGTGCTTTGATCCTGGATCCTGCCGGGAACTTCTATGGCACCACCATCGACGGCGGCGGCCAGGTCACTGGAGGATGCGAGTCCGACGGCTGCGGAACTGTATTCAAGCTTGACCCCCAGGGAAACCTAACCACCCTCCATCGCTTCGGCAGCGTCACTTACGATGCGGCAGGTCCCTACGGAACCCTATTGCGCGACTCGGCAGGCAATCTTTACGGCACCAGTTGGGGTGGCGGAACTTCAGGCAATGCTTGCTATGGTTACGGATGCGGAACTGTCTGGATGCTGAGCGTTGCGGGCAAGGAGCACGTCGTCTACAACTTCGCCGGAGGGACGCGCGACGGATCCGTTGCCACCGCCGGCTTGACCCTGGGCACGGACGGAAGAGTTTACAGCACCACCCACAACGGTGGCATTGTGGAAGCGGGCGTCGTCTTCGCCATTGACAAGAGCGGTGCAGAATCCATAATCCACTTCTTCCAACCATTCTCTGACGATGGCGACAACACCTGGAGCGGGTTGGTTCGCGATCCCAGCGGCAATTTCTATGGCATGACCCTCGCCGGCGGCGGCACCAATCCCAACTGCGGCGGAGAATTTGGATGTGGCGTCATTTACGAGATCACCGAAACCGGCACAGAAACCATCCTCTACCATTTCACCGGACTGGCGGACGGACTGTGGCCGTACGGAGGTCTCCTACGCGACGAGAAAGGCAACCTCTACGGCACCAGCCAAGGGGGAACCGGTCAGTATGGCACTGTCTTCAAGCTGGACCCGTCAGGCAAGTTCACTGTGTTGCACACCTTCACTGGCGGAACCAACGGGGCCGACCCTTTGACCGCGTTAGTCCGCGATGCAGCCGGCAACCTCTACGGAACCACCGCCCACGGCGGCGAATTCGGAGCCAAGTGCGCCGGAGGATTTGGCTGCGGAACGGTCTTCGCTTTGACACCCTCGGGAAATTTTTATGTCCTGCACAATTTCACCGGAGAGGGCGACGGCTGGGACCCCGTCGCACCCTTGACATTTGATTCTTCTGGAAACCTCTACGGAACCACCAGCAACGGAGGCGCCTACGACGATGGTGCCATTTTCAAGATCAGCCGATAAGCGGGACTCACATCCAACAAAACAAAAAGCCCCACCGCTCAGCAGTGGGGCTTCTCAAACGAAATCTTATACGCTAAACGAAGACCCGCAGCCGCAGGTGCTCTTCACATTCGGATTCTCGAACTTGAACCCGGCGCCTTCCAGCGTTTCCACGTAGTCCACGATGCAGCCATTCAGGTACATGACCGATGTGGCATCCACGTACACTTTCAGGCCGTCCATATCAAAAGTCTTGTCCATCATCCCAGCCGAGTTCTCAAACGACATCGCATAAGAGAAGCCAGAGCAGCCTCCGCCCTGCACTCCCACCCTCAGCCCTGCCGGCACCGGGGTCTGTTGCGCCATGATCTCTTTGACCTTGGCGACCGCACTGGCAGTCAAAGTAATGGGCGCTGCCTTGGGTGTCGTCTTTTCGGGCGCCGCAGTCGGTGTAGTCGGGGTCATTGTCGTAGACATTCTCGTATCTCCTTGAAAGTGCTTCCTCAATTATATAGCACACCCAGGGCTGGATTCTGCCCCAAAAAACCCCAAAGCCCTCAACCCTTTAGATGCCCCCTACCCCCTCCCGGTCGCGGCCGCAAAACAAAAGCGGCACCAATTGCCCTTTCGGGGATATAATTGCCCCGATTCGCCGGTGTTGGCAACCTTTTGCACCGGTAGAACATCGGGATCGGACTCGATCCGCATCGAGGTGGCATATGGGCATGTTGCTGTGGCCGCTAATTCTATGGGGAGCTCTCACCGCTGTCCTCGTCATCCTCCTGATCTATCGCAGCACCCTGGCCATGCATGAGGACGAACAGCTGTTCCTGAGCGAATCCGAATCGCAAATGCAAAAGGACCACATCGAGGTGATGCAGAAGCTGAACAAGGTCACTCCCATCGTGAAGTGGCTGGGAGCTGCCTCGGGAGGCCTGCTGCTCATCATCGGCGGTGTGGCCCTCTACCAACAGCTCTCGCAAATGCAGTGATCTGAGGGCTTGCCCCGCTGCTCCGCTTCTGGCCAAACGACGGGAGCGATGTGTCTTGTGTGCCGCTCTTGGCCTGCATCCGAGAAACATTCATACGAGCCATGGTTCCACCAGCAACCTTCCGTTCCAGTTGCGATGCCCTAGCCGAGACCCGCCGAGGAACCGGACCGCTTGAATTTCTAGGCTACCGGCGAAACCCGAGTATCATCAAAGTAGAGTGGGGCGGCGCGAAGGAGTTGTTATGAAAAAACCCGAGTTGTCGAGAGTACTTTGTGTTCTGGTTGCATCGCTTGTCCTGATCTGCACGCCTGTGTCGTCATTCGCTGCGGGTGGCCATGGCGGCGGGGGCGGAGGTTTCCATGGCGGCGGTGGTGGTGGATTCCACGGTGGCGGTGGTGGAGGCTTCCACGGCGGAGGCGGTGGATTCCATGGTGGGGGCGGTGGATTCCATGGCGGAGGCTTCGGG
>JABCZH010000005.1 GCA_013289795.1 Acidobacteriota bacterium | reverse complement strand
GGCAGACATGGTTGTCCTGGATGAAGATCCTTCCAAAGATGTGCGCGCATTTGCAGCCGTACGCTACACCGTCCGCGACGGGAGACTTATCTACGAGGCCAAAACGCTTCGGTCGCGTCACCTCCCGTAGGGCCATACCGTCCAGCCACGTTGCGACCGTCGTAGCCAAAATCCGCCGTGGACGTATTCACTGGCGAACGGCGAGATGAAAGAAGGACATTATGCTGTACGGCGGTAAGGATTTGAATGTGCCGGCTGCAAGAAACGTTGCTGCCAGTACCACCTATAGCTTCATGGAGGTTGTTCATGCTTTGGCGTCTAACGATCGGTTGGTTCCTGTCATTGAAGCGCGGCGCGAAAGCAGCTGATTGTTTGCAGGGGGCTGGTGTCCAAGATATGAAACTTCGGAATAGACATCTCCAACTGTATCTCCTTTGTATCCTTTCTCCAGCCGCATTTCTTGCCATGCCAGCGCAAGCTGACTCCAAATTTTCCATTGCCCACGGCAAAAGAACGACAAGGTTGCCTTTCGAGTTGATCGACAATCGCGTTTTTGTCGAGGTCCGCCTGAATGGGCACGGACCATTCCACTTCATTCTGGATACCGGCGCCGGGGGATTCTCAATCGATGATGCCGTCGCCCAAAAGCTGGGCCTGCAGGTCGAAGACGCGGGACAAGGGACCGGCGTCGGAGAAAAGACCGTCCGTGTGGGCCGGGCGCACCTTGCAGAGGCTCAAATCGGCGATCTCCGCTTCGAGGAGCTTACAGTCGGCGTATTTCCTGGCGGGGATTCTGGCAACGTGTTCGGCAAGAAACCTCTTGATGGCATCGTCGGGTTGGAAGTTTTTCAGCATGTCGTTGTAAAGCATGACTACATCCGGTGTGTCTTGACCTTCACTTTGCCAGACAGGTTCAGCTATAGCGGACGCGGCGTGATTGTCCATTTCGACCGCCCACGGTACATTCCCGTTGTTGATGCTGAGCTGGATGGCGTACCGGGAAAGTTCGGTATTGACACGGGCGCGCGGTCTGCACTGCTGGCTTTTGGCCCTTTTGCCGAGCAAAACCAGCTCAAAGAGAAATACGATGCAAAACTGGAAGGCGTCACCGGCTGGGGTATCGGTGGTCCAGTGCGATCGCTGCTGGCGAGGGCTAAGGAACTCAGAATCGGCAAGGTCGTAACACGCGACCTTGTCATTCGGCTTTCAACTCAACAAAAAGGGTTGACCACATCCTCCGGGATGGCGGGACTCATCGGCCCGGATGTGCTCTCGCAATTCAATCTGACCGTAGATTACTCCCGCAGTCGCATTATTCTCGAAAAGAACAAGCGCTACGGGAAACGCGACTCTTATGATCGCGCTGGGATGTGGATGGGACAAGATGGAGGTCACTTCATCGTTGTGGACGTCATCAAAGGTGGTCCCGCCGATGATGCAGGCATCAAACAAGGCGAAACGATTCTCTCCGTTGACGGAGTCTCTACAGACCAACTGGTCTTGCCGGAGGTTCGTGAGAGGATGCGCCGCGAAGCAGTCGGCCGGAGAATTACCCTCTCAATTATGTCTAGTGGAACGAAGCACACTGCAGTCGTCACTTTGCGCGATCTCGTCTAGCGCATCGTCAAGCCTGAGGGAACAGACCGCGGCTTCAAACACACTTCTGACGGCTCGTAGGGCCCTCAGGCGGCGTAGGCCAAGAAAGTTCTAAAATCGTCTGCTAGGGCCGACCAATCCTTTCAATTGTTTGAACAGCACCTCTGGTTCTCCGTCTCTACAGCGATGTAGTCGATTTCGTTTAACAATGTCGGCGTTGCACCGCGGTTCAATTTGAAGATTCCTAAAGAGGCAAGCATCGTTCGTTGTAATGGGCTAGCGATCGTTTCAGGCTTGTGGAATAGCCGCGGGCACTTTTTCAAGCCGGACTGTCAGAACGCAGCTTCGGCGCCGGCCGACCGGCTGTCAAAACAGTTGCAGGCGATGCTTTTGAGGTACGGCTTCGTTCACGTGGTAGATCCCTGTTCATTTCTCAACAACACACTCGCACCTCCCGCCGCCAAATTCGAGTTCCGGCTCACGGAAACAAATGAACTTCATATGGCGAATCCTTCGCCGGGGAAAAGTATCTTGCTCTCGATGGCGGCGGCACGAGCAAAGTCAGGATCGTCGGACAGCCACTCTTGATCGACGATCCCTACCTCGGAGTCAAAAGTCACGAGTGATCCGAACTGCAGCGGAGACGGCGAGCCGTTGATTCTTACCAAGTGGAGCCGGCGGTCAGTCACCTTATTCTTGGTGGAGAACCAGTGAAGGATCGATGGTTGCCGCTCGGAATGCAGGAATGAACGATGCTACGAGCGCCACGAGAATGAGTAAGCAACTCGCGATCGCATACGTGGGAATATCTAAGTTCGAAATGCCGAAAAGCAGACGCGACATCGCTCGTGTAAAAACAATCGCTATAATCAAGCCGATGACGATACCTATTGCCGTCGTGGCCAGTCCTTCGTGTAAAACGAGACGGACTACTTGCTGGCGGCTGGCGCCGAGAGCCATGCGAATGCCGATTTCCTGTGCACGCCGGCTCACCGAATAACTGATCACCCCATAGACTCCTACTGCCGCGAGGATGAAAGCGAGGCCGGCAAACAATCCCAGCAAGGTCATGGAGAATCTCCGTGACGCCATCGAATCAGACAGTACCTTGTCCATGGTCTGAACAGAAAAAACAGGCTGGTCTTTATCAAGATCGCGGATAGTCTTCATCGCTGCTGGCAGTAACGACTCCGAAGGAATGGCCGTGCGGATGACGACGAAGAGCTGATTCCAAGCATCTTGCGATTCCGGCACGTAGATTTCTGAAACCGGGCCGGTGTCCAGACCGTCTTCTCGTACATCGCCAACGACGCCGACAATTTGACGCCACGCACTTTTGCTTTCGGGCCAACCTTGTTTGAGTTGTTTCCCGATGGGGTCTTCATTAGGAAAGAAACGGCGCGCAGTCGTCTCGCTGATCACAGCGACCGCGGGAGACGTGTCGGTATCATTCTTTTGAAATGTCCGGCCTCGCAATAACCGGATCCCCATCGTTTCAAAGTATTGTTCACTGGCTACGTTCCATTGCGAAGTAGGTAATTTGGAACGTTCTGGAATCGTTCGGCCTTCTATAAGGAACACGGATCCCCAGCAGGTTCCGTCGATTGGCAAGCAGCCTATAGTTGCAGCGTTCTTGACCCCGGGTAGGACGCGAATTTGCTCCGTCGCTTGCCGGAAGAAAGCGGTCTGCTCGGGATCGGTCTTGTATCGGTTTGTGAGGCGAACGGAAAAGGTCAACAAATTCCTTGTCTGAAAACCCGGATCCACCTTTCCCAGCTTCACGATGCTGTGAATCAACAATCCTGCCCCAACCGATAGGACCAGAGCTAATGCGACCTCGGAAGCAAGGAGAATCTGGCGGAAGCGAGAAGAACCCCTGGACAGACTGCGGCTCATGGCCTTGAGAGATTGGTTCACATCTGTTCGGCTCCCTTCCAACGCGGGAACCAATCCAAAAACGATTCCTGTCATACCCGACAACGCCAGCGCGAATGCGAGCACCCTAGCATCGATGTGAACCTCGTGAATCCGCGGAACGTTAGTGGGAACCATCTTCAGAAGAAACCGAGTGCCCCAAAACGCAAGGAGGAATCCGAGGACGCCACCGACGCCGGACAACAAAACACTTTCGGTCAGAAGTTGACGGAAGATTCGCCAGCGGCTTGCACCTAATGCCGTCCGGATTGCGATTTCTCTCTGCCGGACCGTACCACGGGAGAGCAAGAGATTGGCAACGTTTGTACACGCAATCAGCAGGACAAAATTTACGGCTGCCAGCAGCATGAAAAGCGCGGTTCGGACCGTCTGTCCAACCCATTGCTCGTACAAGGAAACGGCGTTGGCGCCGACGCCGCTGTTCGAAAGCGGGTACTGCTTTTCGAGTTGGCTGGCGATGGTCTTGATTTCGGTCCTGGCCGTCTCAACAAAGACGCCTTTCTTCATTCGCGCTAGCCCGTAAATTCCCTGGTGGTTTCCGCGCTCCAGCGCGCTCTGATTGCTGCTCATGGTTGCCACCAAAGGCACGAAGACCTCATCGGTACGATCGCCAAACTGAAACCCTGGAGGAAGGACACCGATGATAGTGCGCGGCTGGTCATCGAGTATCAGCTTACGCCCCACAATGTGAGGATCGGCGCCAAAGCGAGATTGCCAGCAGGCGTAGCTAACCACGACTACAGGCTCGGAGCTAGGCTTGTCGTCGTCAGGGCCAATGGACCGGCCGAGGATCGCCTTCACGCCCAGGATTTCGAAAAAACCGGCTGAAACCAGGCGACCGTTAAGACGTGTCGGGGGATCGATACCAGTGATCGTGCCGGCATACGCACGATAGCCCGCCAGTCCGTCGAAGCTGCGAGCCTCGGCTCGCCAGTCGAGGAAGCTGGGAAGGGAGATTGACATTCTTTCGCCCGTGTCGGCCATTTGTTCGGAAAGCACTATCAAGCGATCAGGATCAGCGAACGGGAGGGGCTGCAGCAAAACCGCGTTGACAATGCTGAAAATTGCCGTGTTGGCCCCTACCCCCAGTGCAATTACCAAAATCGCGATTGCGCTGAAAGCAGGGTTCTTGATGAGGGTTCGCGCGCCGAATCTCAGATCTCTCAGACCACTTTGCATAGGCGAATCTCCGTCAGTGATTGCTACATGGACGGACTGAAGCAGGAGGTGAGCACTGATTCAATCCCTTGCCACGGTCACGAGCCTGAGTCGTGAGGAACCTCAGTAAGGCTATTCCTCACCAGGCATGCGATTCTCTCCGTGCAAGACTATTACCAACCGATGCAACGCGTAACCCCTTGACTGGACGGGGCAAGAGAATGCCGCCGTCGGACCAGAGTGTTCAAAGGTGTCCACCGCCTGGCCTTTGATGTCCACAAGCGAACAGGTAACCACCAATCCACTGGGTCTATGAGTCCGGGTTTACTCGATCCGGTCTCCCACGCACCATCCAATCGCGTGAACTCGGTCGAGTTGTGGGGTTGCCCCAGGTGGACGGACTTCAACACCGCGATACTACCGACGAGCCGCCTGAGCCTCCGCCTCGCTCTTTCATATGCTCGATCTCTAAACGGACAAGCATGCCTTTCGAAGCAATCGCAATGCCGATGAACTGACCGTCCCTGCAGTCTGGACAAAGATTCAGGCCCTGCGAGTCCGCTCCCCTTAGAAGGTCACCCTCTCTTTCAGCATGATCGAGTTCTTGCTAGGGACAGGCGGTTAAATCGTCGTCACCTTTTGTCACGACCATTCGGCGGTTTGGTGATGGCGAAATGAGCTAATGGTGAGAGAAAAACGAGGCCGGAAGTATTGACTCATTTGTGCCGTCTAGGCAAAGTGACCAGGAGCGCAATTTGACAACGGGTATGCCCTGTTGTGGGTATAGGGTCTCCATTCTAGGGTGGCGATGACCGACAAGGAGCAACGGCGGATGCATGAATTGTGCATGCAGATCGCGGTAGAGAAAAACTACACCCAGATGGTTAGGCTTGTCCGTGAATTCAAGGACCTGCTCGATGCTCAAGAGCAACGGCTGAAACCTGTCGTTCGCCAAAACTAGATCGCGGGTTTTCGGGTGTCCCTATCAATAACTCGAATTGAACTGACAAAAGGAACGATGATCTTATAGGGGAAGAGACTCGTCAACCCCGAATCTTATCGAGATCACGGTAAAGCTCGCTTGGTTCCATCGCGGGCAGTGTGCGAGTTGGTTGAGACGTTGTTCGTACCACTCCGGAACTGTCCGGTATTGGACATCGGATTCGCGCGATCGGACACGATGATCCATAACCAAGAATGTACTCTCCCGTCAAATGTATGAGTTGACCGATGGGGCTGCGGGAACAGCAATTGCAGCGCCCGTTGTGATCGGACTGTGTCGCTGGAGACGCGCCAATGGAGACCCTGATTCAAGATATTCGCTATGGCTGTCACATGCTAGTAAAGTCGCCGGGATTCACTGCTGTTGCCGTAATTACCCTTGCCCTGGGAATCGGCGCCAACACTGCGATTTTTAGCGTGATCAACGCTGTCCTCCTGCGACCTTTGCCCTATAAGAATTCCGACCGGCTCACCGTGATTCTGCACGACGGCCGCAACCCCGTGGCACCGGCGAATCTCTTCGACTGGCAAAAACAAAACCATAGTTTCGAAAGTATGGGTGCTGCGGAGTACTGGACTCCTAATGTTAGCGGGACTGGCAACGCTGAAAAACTTTGGGCGCTGCGTATTACCTCCGAAGTTCTTCCCATGCTGGGAGTGCAGCCGATCCTGGGGCGATTCTTCACACCGCAAGAGCAAGAGCCCGGGAGAGAGCACGAAGCGGTCATCGGCTATGAGTTCTGGCAGAGCCACTTTGCCGGCAATGCTCAGGTCATTGGCCAGTCCATCACCTTGAATGGTGAAACCTACTCCGTTATCGGAGTCATGCCCCGCGGCTTCAAGTTCACGCCTTTCTGGGCAACGAGAGCTCAGTTATGGGCGCCATTGGCTCTGGGCGACAGGATCGAGGACCGGCATGGCAGGAGCCTTCGCATCTTCGCTCGACTTAGGCCAGGTGTCAGCTTGGCACAGGCGCAGGCTGAGATGGCGACGATTACGGCCCGCCTCGAGCAGGCCTATCCCGGCACAAATGACAATATAAGAGTTCTTTCGTTGAAAGAGAAAGTCGTCGGCAATGTTCGTCCTGCATTGCTGGTGCTGCTGATCGCGGTCGGATTCGTGTTGCTGATTGCCTGCGCTAACGTCGCTCACATGCTGCTGGCGCGTTCTGCCGCGCGACACAAAGAAATTGCCATTCGGACAGCACTGGGCGCCGCGCGTGCCCGCGTGATTCAGCAGTTCTTGACTGAGAGCTTGTGTCTGGCCCTGGTCGGCAGCGGCTCCGGCCTGCTGCTCTCGTTCTGGGGCATCCGAGCCCTGGTGGCGATGAGTCCAGCCGATCTTCCCCGAGTCGAGACTGTCACGCTGGATTCGCATGTGTTCATGTTCGTGCTGGGAATAACTCTTGTTTCCGGCCTGGCATTCGGACTGGCACCAGCTTTGCGGGCATCGGCTCCAAACCTCAGTAACACTCTGAAAGAAGGCGGTCGCGGGTCGAGTGAAGGCATTCGCCACAATCGCTTACGTAGCCTGCTGGTTGCATCCGAGTTTGCGTTTGCGCTGGTGTTACTGGTCGGAGCGGGATTGATGATTCGCAGCTTTTTCGCAATGCAGAACATCGATCCGGGGTTCAATCCTCGCAATTTGTTGTCGGTGGTGGTATCGGTAAGCGGCACGAAAGAAGCGGCACCGGGAGAACGTCCGCGTTTCTATCAGGAACTGGTGGAGCGAATTTCGCAAGTACCCGGCGTTCAGTCGGCCAGCGCCATCAACCATCTGCCCTTGGGGGGTGACATCTGGGGCTGGCCATTTCATGTTGACGGTCAGCCCATACCTCTTCCCAGCGAAACCCCGACCGCGGCCTATCGCGTGGTTCTTCCAGGCTACTTCAGGACTATGAACATACCGTTGCTTAATGGCCGCGACATCAGCGACTACGACGCGTTGACTGCGCCTGGCGTGGTTGTCGTGAATGAGTTTTTCGCACGGCGTTATTGGCCCAATGAAGATGCGATCGGGAAACACTTCACCTTCGACGACCTCAAGAAAGGCCCGAAGTGGGTGACCGTGGTGGGAGTTGCGAAGAACACGCTGCGGGCCGAGTGGACAGCAGCGCAGGAAGAAGAGGTATTTTTGCCTTACCTGCAGAACCGTGACTATCTCGAAAACCCGGCATCCCAATTTGCGTATTTAACCTTGGTAGTTCGCAGCAGCAATCCGGCGGCTTTGGTGCCGGTGATTCGAGGCATGGTCGGGTCGCTCGATAAAAACGTTGCGCTGTCGGAAGTTCAAACCATGGATCAGGTGGTAGGAGAAGCCACAGCTGAGCCACGTTTCTATCTTCTACTTCTGGCGACTTTCGCGGCAGTCGCCCTGACGCTTGCTGGGGTGGGCATTTATGGCGTCATGAGTTATTCGGTTTCGCGGCGCACTCAGGAGATTGGCATCCGCATGGCGCTGGGCGCGCAACCTGTGCAAGTTATCAGGATGGTGGTTGGGCAGGGAGGAATTCTTGCCACTGTCGGAGTCGTTGCAGGACTGATTGGTGCGCTTGCGGTTACGCGGCTGATGTCAGGTCTGCTCTATGGGGTTCGGCCGAACGATCCGATCACATTCATAGCTGTTGCTGCGGGCTTGAGCGGCGTTGCATTGATCGCTAGTTACATTCCGGCGCGGCGCGCGGCAAAGGTCGATCCCATGGTCGCGCTGAGGGACGAGTGATGGAAACCTTGGTCCAAGATATTCGCTACGGCTGGCGCATGCTAATCAAGAGCCCGGGGTTCGCGGCTGTCGCCGTGATTACTCTCGCCTTGGGGATTGGCGCCAATACGGCAATCGTCAGCATGATTGGTGCGGCACTGTTTCACGCTTTGCCTTATCGCTCTGCCGCTGGTCTGGTGCACCTTTGGGAGACGCGGCCCCAACACGAGTTCACCCAGATGGAAGCTTCGTATCCGAACCTTGCGGAGTGGCGGGCTTCGAACCACGTGTTCTCGGGTTTGGCCGGATACACCGGGAAGAATTTTTCTCTAACCGGCCACGGTACTCCGCAAAGACTGTTTGCCGGGCGTGTCACCGCAAATTTCTTTGACCTACTCGGGGTATCGCCAGTCCTTGGGCGATCATTTCGTGCTGGAGAAGATGATCCAAGCGCTGCCCGGGTTGTGCTCCTTACCTATGGCCTGTGGCAGGCCCAGTTCGGTGGCGATGCCGGCGTCATCGGGCAAGCGCTTACTCTCGATGGTGAGGCGTATGCCGTTGTCGGTGTTCTTCCTCGCGAGTTCCAGTTTGCCAAGCGAGGCAGCGCGCAACTCTGGGTGCCACTGAATCCCAATCCGGACGAGATCAGCCGACGCACGCGTCATTGGGAGAACGTAATCGGCCGGCTCCGTCCCGACGTGACCATCGAGCAGGCTCAGGCTGAGATGACGCGCCTAGCCCAACGGCTCGCCGCGGAGTATCCAGACGCCAATACGGGTGGCGGCATCCGTGTCGTTCCTCTGCAAGAGGAGATAGTCGGCCCGGTGCAGCCGGTGTTGCTGGCGCTCCTAGGCGCGGTCGGACTGGTGCTGCTGATCGCATGCGTAAACGTGGCAAACCTACTGCTCGCGCGCGCCCAGGGCCGCCAGAAGGAAATCGCGGTGCGGCTGGCGTTGGGAGCAACCCGCTGGCGTCTGCTGCGCCAAGTGTTGACGGAATCGGTGATCCTGGCCCTCCTCGGAGGAGGATTGGGGCTAATGGGGGCACGCTGGGGTGTGGAGTTCATCATTTCGTGTGTTCCCGCACAGCTTCTGGCGCAAGCGCCCTACCTGCGTGCATCGTCTCTCAACCTTGCAGTCCTCGGCTTCACGGCGGCCATATCGCTGGTCACAGGTATCGTCTTTGGGATCGTGCCGGCACTCCGGGCGTCGGCTTTGAATCTGCAGACCGCACTCACGGAAGGCACTCGCGCAACTGGCGCAGGCGCAGAGCATCGCCTCCGCAATGTGCTGGTCGTGGGCGAGATCGCCCTTTCTTTAGTTCTGCTGACCAGCGCGGGCCTGCTGATGAAGAGTCTGGTGCGGCTTCTCCAGGTTGACCCGGGATTTCAGGCGGAGAACTTGCTAACCGTCGAGATCTCTGCGCCGCCGGCCCGCTACTCCGATCAGCAGCGCAATCAGAATCTGGTTCGTCAGCTTGTCGACGGCGTGCAAAACCTGCCAGGCGTGAGGGGAGCCGCCTTGATCGACATTACCCCGCTCCGAGGGGGTAACACGCTGAGCTTTACCGTCGAAGGAAGGCCCGCACTTCCGCCCGGACAGCACCCCGAAGCCAATACCCGCGACGTCAGCTCCGGCTACTTTCACGTGATGGAAATCCCGCTCCTGCGCGGGCGATTCTTCAACGATCAAGATCGGGCAGATGCACCTCCGCGTCTCCTTATCAATAAGACCTTGGCAGATAAAACCTTTCCTGGAGAAGACGCAGTTGGCAAACGGCTGGTCTTCAGTTTTATGACCCCTCCGTTGATCACGGAAATCGTCGGGGTCGTGGGCGACGAGAAGTTAGGATCGCTGGATCAGAAAACGACGTCCGTTGTCTACAGTCCCAGTTTGCAAAGTAACGACACCAATCTGACACTAGTGGTTCGCTCCAACCTCGATCCTCAGAACCTGACCACCGCGATAAGAACAGAAGTCGCCAGACTTGACCCTGACGTCGTAGTGAACTCGGCAGTAACGGTCAAGAAGATCATCGCGGATTCACCGTCCGTATTTGTGCGTCGTTTTCCGGCACTCCTGATTGGTGCATTTGCCGGGCTGGCTGTGCTGCTTTCGGCCATTGGCATCTACGGCGTCCTTTCTTATCTGGTCGCCCAGCGCACACGTGAGATTGGCGTCCGTATGGCTCTGGGCGCCCGACCTGTCCAAATCCTGCACATGTTGCTAAACCAGGGATTGGGTTTAGCTGCAATCGGCATCGTCGTCGGTTTGCTGGCGGCAGTGGGCGCGGTGCATCTATTGACAGACTTGTTGTTTGGCGTGAACCCGAACGATCCGTGGGTATTCGCCACCGTGGCTGTTCTGATCGCGGTGGTAGTCCTGGCTGCTTGTTTGGTTCCGGCCCGCCGTGCCACGAAGATCGATCCCATGGTGGCGCTGCGGTACGAGTAGACGTATCAAGAATACCGTCGCAAGATTTGCATGCAACACAGGGGCACGCACAGAATTTTTGTTACGGAAGCCTGACCGCTGATCCAGCAGGCACTCTGTACAGCCTAAACAGAAAGAGGGCGTAGCTGCTCGTTTTTTTGACCTTCGCGGTTTGGCAATAGGTGGAGCACCACTATCTGTATAGCTTCATGGAGGTTGTTTATGCTTCGGCTTCTAACGATCGTTTGGTTGCTGTCATTGGTTGCGACCGTAAGCTTTGCGGCCGAGAAGTTTCCGGTGGATTCGGGCCACTCAAAGATTGGGTTTACGGTCACTTTAGCTGGTGTGGCGGACGTGGATGGCAGATTTCCCGACTTCGACGGAACCATCAGCTACGATGAAGCCGATCTCACCCAGTCGTCCGTCACAGCAATCATCAAAACGTCTAGCATCGATACTGGCAATTCGGATCGTGACAGCGATCTCAGAGGTCCAAACTTCTTCGATGCCAACAAGTACCCGACGATCAGATTTCAAAGCAAATCCATCCAGAGGCAAGGCAACGACTACGTCATGACCGGGACGCTCACGATCCGCGACGTGACGCGCGATGTCGTCATTCCTTTAGTGTGGCGGCAGCATAAGACGCCCGACCCTTGGCACAACACCCGCATCGGTTTTGAGGGACGGCTTAAGTTGCAACGGAAGGACTATGGGGTGATCGGTCCCACCTTCTGGAACAACGCGATCAGCGACGAGGTAGAAATCGAACTGCGCATCACAGCACAGAACCCCAATTTTGATCGGTGGAACTTCCAGGCACCGCAAGGCAAGAAGTCGATTGGAGCCGTGGTTTACGACGCCATCGGCAGCGAGGGACTGGAGGCTGCACTTCGCCAATACAAGGAGTTGAAACAGCATGAGCCAGATGCTTATGCCTTCGGCTCCGGCCAGCTCAATCTGGTGGGCCGGAAGCTTCTGCAGCATGGAAAGAACAAGGAAGCGTTGGAGATTCTCAAGCTGAATGCGGAGATGTTTCCAAAGGAGGCCGCAGCGATCTTCGACACTTTGGGAGACGCGTATCTAGCGGTCGGGGACAACGAAAATGCCACCGAGAGTTTCAAGAAGTCCCTAGCTCTCGACCCTGGAGATACCAGTGCCATCGAGAGCCTTCGCAGACTGCGGCCCACTACGATCGGATTCACCAGCGGCGCAAGGTGTGGTCGAGCAGCCGTGCTATGGCCGCCGGTCCGATAGGGGACCACCATGAATCGAGTATGCAGCATTTTCAGCCAGTTGTTGCAGGTGTTTTCGCGAGTGGAGTTTGAGGCGGCAGTTTCGTACGCATAAGGCCGAGCGTCACGCTCGTGGGTTCACCTACTGGGGCCAGTTCGTGGCCATGCTGTTCTGTCAATTGGGTCGAGCCCACAGCTTGCGCGAGATCTGCCAAGGATTAGCGGCCTCGGAAGGCAAGTCGAAAATGGAGTATTTCGTCTCTTTTCGTATTCGAGCTCGATGTGTAGAATCTGTGGCAATTCTGCATGTCGCCAGTCGGACCTCCCGCAACCGGGGAAGCGTCTGGCACGCAAGCAGATGGGAGTAACGGCGGATATGAAACCTGTGCCCCAGAGGCATTTGGTACAGCTGGGTTCATTCCTGGTCGATACCGTCACACGTGAGCTAACCAAAGATGGAGTGCGGTTGCGGATACCCGACCAACCGGTCCGACTGCTAATTGCGTTGTTGGAACGACCTGGAGAGGTCGTTACGCAGGAAGAACTGCGGCAGAAACTCTGGCCGGACGACATTAACGTCGAGTTCAACCACAGCATTCACGCCGTAGTTAACAGGCTGAGGCAGACGCTGGAAGACTCACCGGAGAAACCAAGATTCATAGAGACGGTGCCACGCCGCGGCTACCGACTCATCGCGAAGCTTGAAATGCCGCCGGATTCGCCGCTTCAGGAGACTCCAAAGACCGTAACAACCGTCAGTGAGTCCCGGCGGATCTCAACAAGCAGCACCGTGCTTTGGCGCCGCGGGAGCGGGCTTTTCGTTGCAGCGGCCTTAGCACTCGCCGTGTTGGCTTTTAATTCCATTTCGCGCTTCAGGCCCAAGGCAAAATCCCAAATCACCGAAGTTTCCTCGTCCAGCCCGATGCAATCAATGCCACGCAGAGTGGCCGTTGTCGGCTTCGAGAATCTCAGCCGTCGACCTGACAGTGCATGGCTTTCTACAGCAGTTGCGGAGATGCTATCGACCGAAATAGGAACGGGTACAGATTTGTCTCCAGTTTCAGGGGAGGATGTCGCGCAGATGAAGCGTGAACTTTCCATCCAGGATGATGGCTTGTTCTCTCGTCCAACCCTCAAGCGAATTCAAGCGAACTTAGGCGCGGAGACGGTCGTAACAGGATCTTTCACAAGAATCGGCAGCGGCAGCCCCGCCGACCGTATTCGGCTTGACATCCATTTGCAGAATACGAACACGGGTCAAACCGTGGCATCACTATCTGAAACAGGCACAGTGGCGCAGATTTTTGATTTGATTGCAGAAGCTGGCGTTCGCCTTCGGCAGCAACTGGGTGTAACTCCTCTTTCCAGTTCAGAAGAAGCTGAGATACGACATGCAATGCCGGCCAACAGCGTCGTCCAAAGTCTCTATTTTTCCGGACTCGACAAGCTTCGCAGCGGCAACTACATGGGCGCACAGGAAGTTCTCACGCGAGCTGCTATCGCCGATCCCAACAACGCGCTGGTACACTGGGCGCTCAGTGCAGCGGATACCTCTGGCGGCCACGAGTTGCATGCATTGCAGCAAGCGAAGGCTGCTTTTGATCTCGCGCACGGTCTGACATATGAGCAAGGTTTGAAGGTTGAAGCTCGCTACTACGAATCTAAGCATGACTGGCCGCGAGCAGAGGAAACCTACCGAAGACTTTCAAATTTGTTGCCAGGCGACCTCTATTGCCTGAATCGTCTCGCATATGTGCAGTATTCCGGAGGGAAACCGAACGACTCGATGGCCACACTTCGCCAGATGCGAGCTCTGCCGCGATCGGTACGAGACGATGCGAGCATCGATCTCGCACAGGCTAGGGCCATGCAAGGCGTAGGAGACTTCAAAGAGGAATTCGCGGCCGCTGAAGCCGCGGTCAACGAGGGTGTCCAGGCAGGTGCGCCCCTCGTCATTGCCAGAGCCCGACTGCAGCAGGCCGTAGCGCTGCGCCATCTTGGAGACTACCTTCAGGCGCTAAGTCATCAGCGCGAAGCCGCAACCATATTCGAAACATTCAAGGACTCCGGCGGCCTGGCAGACACACTAAACGGTGAAGGGACGGTTTTGGACGACGAGGGAGACGTTATCAACGCTGAATCGGCGTATGAGAAGTCTCAGCAAATCGCACGGACTATCGGCTACAAGCGAGGAGAAGCCATCGCCACTTCCAACCTCGCGACGATCTTCCAGAACCGGGGGGATTCCGCCAAGGCGCTAACTACCTACCGCCACGCTTACGACGTCTTTCGTGAAATCGATTACAAGACAGGAGAAGCGACGTCTTTGCTGGGTATGGGTGATAGTTTCCTGGCAGAGGGTCTCCTCTCGCAGGCAAAGGAATACTATGGCAAATCATTGCAATTATCTGAGAACATCTCTAAGGGAGATGTGAAGGCAGACGCTTTAGCTGGTTTGGGACGGACTCTGCTGTATGCGGGTGATTTAGAGAGCGCAAAGAAGTGCCTGGAAGCCGCCGAAGCGACGGCCCGATCCAGCGGTGCGCAAGCCGTTGCCATCGGCAGTTTGATCGATATGGGAAGTGTGACAGCGGTTCAAGGCAGTCTGCGAGAAGCCGAACAACTGCAGCAAAAGGCAATTGATAACGCCAACAGCATTGCAAACAAAATGTTGCAAGCGGCCGCTCAAAGAGCGTTGGGAGATACATTCTTTTTGCAGGGCAAGATCTCCGAGGCACACACCAACTATGGACAAGCGCTCTTGCTTGAGCACGCTCTCCACGAACGAAATGAGGAAGAGAAAACTCACTATGCCATGGCAGAGTTGGCACTTGAGGAAGGTCAGTCCGCACAAGCCCAGGAAATGCTGCGCCTGCTCGAGATCGAAGCGCGCCCCGACAACAATCTCCATACGCAATTGATGTGCTTGATTCTACGGGCGAGGCTGGCGCTGCTCGCTAATCACGCAGGAGAAGCCCAGAAGGCTGCGCTGCGGGCTCAAGTTGTTTCGGCAAAACAGGAGCTGTTCGCGCTCAAAATTTCTACGGCGGAAGTCTCTGCTCAATCAGTTGGAGCATCGGGCGACTGGGCCCGGGCAGATCTAATCCTAAGTTCCGCAATGCAACTGGCATCAAAATCGCACTGCGTGGCTTGTGTGTTGAAGGTTCAACTTTCCCAGTGCGGCGTAATAGCAGGAACTTCCGCACGCAACGGCTTTCTCTGTTTCGAGAAGCTGCAACGAGAGGCAGAGGCTCGGGGTTTTGGGCTGATCGCCAGAAACGCTGCTTCCAGACTCACCGCCTTACGAATTGACAGGGTGCCGTTTATCTCCCGGATGTCGACGGACTAATTTGATCTTGGATTAGCGTCGAAAAGGCGTTCGGTGGTGGGAGATTTTGCAGCGGAAACGGGCTATCCATAGTTTCTTCACCGTTTTGTCAGAGGTGTGCTCCGCAAAAAGCTTGTGAGCAAATATAACTTGGGCAAATTCAATAGGTTAATGCTTGCCCTTGAGCGCTCTGATTGAACACTGACGGGCGAGAAGTTCACCTCCCGCGTCGATTGCCCCCCAGCGGATTCTGATTTGCACGTCACCCGTTACTTCGTGGAGAGATCGAAGCACTCTTGACGGCAGGGTGTCAGTTTCTGGTTAGAGGTCGCATATGCTTGTGTTTATCAACGTGTTTGGGAGTGGACTCTTCGTCTACTTATGAGAAGTTAACTGAAACCTCACAAGAGCGTGTGCCGGCAAAGGCATGGGCTGCTGCATGAGCTAGTCGTCCGTCCTCAGTCGTTAGTCGTCAGTAAAAAAAGCCCCGCCTTTGCAGCGGGGCCTTGCTGGTTTCTGCCTAGTGTAAACATGTACAGAGGCTTGGAAACGCTGGGCCACACTCGCCGGTGCAGCTCAGCGACACGCATGTTCCGTTACTGCGTTGGCATGCCCCGCGAGCCGCGGACGGTTCGGACATGGCCTGCATTGCGCTCACGACGACGCAGGTAAACAGCCCCACCGCCAGCACTGCCCTTGTGATTGTTTGCATTGTTCGTTCCTCCTTTGTGTGAATTTTCGACCAGAGCTTCATCGATATGTCAAATAATGGTCACCGCGAGACCGCCGGTGCGCTGTTGCTGGCTTGTACGGGGTGGTCCGACAAAAACTGGGCCACCGATTTTGCTGACTCGTCAGTGAGGCGTCCTAACCAGACTTCGTCAACCTTGCCATTTTCACCCACGGCCACGATTTGTGGAACGGCGGCGAGTCCGAGCCTGAGATACGTAGAATACGGAGGATTTACGAGGGTTTCTTCCGGAGGAACACCGCTGCCCTCGCAGAAGGCACGGGTTTCTTCGGGATTGCCCCGGCTGATCCACACCGTGCGCCATCCGAGCTTCTTGGCTTGCGCGCTAAGGGCTACGTCGAGAGGCTGGCTCAACGTGCACTCTGGACATCGTGGTGCGAAGGTAAAGATGAGCAAGTGGTCGGCGGACGATGTCGGCACTCCGACAGTATGAAACCTGCCATCAAAACCAATACCGCCGATGTCATGGAGCGGTTCCTCGCGGTGCACGGCCAAGGCAGACGGCAAGGGCAACTCATTCTTGAGGCGATGATTCTGGCGCAACAAGATAACGTCTTCCGCGATGAGGGCAATGACCAAAAGCAGCAGGACAAAACTTAAGGACTTGCGCAGACGCGGATGAGACACGGCGAGGACCTCCCCCTTTCAGAGCGCGAACCCAGCACAACCACGCCACTTTTGCCCAGATGGTTGCTCTAAGTCAATGGCTTGTAGCCTCATTTTTCCCTCATGCTTCGACCGCTGGACTGCGGGCGTGGCGGCTGATTGTCACGGAGTTGTCAAGGATGTCAGAGATTTGTCGACAATCCGCATCGACCTGGCTTTGTTGTGAATAATTTGAGGCGGGTGGGTGGCTCACGCAACGCGGTGTTCCTTGTGTTGACGCTGCCGGTGCAAGCCACTCGAATGGTGAGGGAAAAATGAGCTTATAGGGCATTGACGTTGTTTCACGGGTGGCGCAAGGTGGGTGGAGATGTCGCAGTTATAGGTGGTAAAGAAGCAGCGCGAGGAGCCGATACATGAAAGACCTTAGCAAAATCCATGTGTTGCTATTCTTGCAAGCCGAATCTGGCTGGCGGAGAGAATGGCCATCGGTGGTGGAGGCCTAGCGTCCTCAAAAATCAGTCGCCAAGCAGCGAGTTAGACAGGGGAAGCAGCAGCGAAATCGCGATTACCTGAATGGAGAATTCGTATGAAAAAGATTCTAGCGAAACCAATTGCTGATTTACTTTCATTCGCTTTCGTTCGCTGTGCAAACGACGCGGCGCTGGAAACGAAGTGGACAATGCGGACGACCTTCGTTACGCTTTCTCTGATCGGAGCTGCGCTCGTCGGGCATGGTCATGTCGCTGCGCTCACGAGCCCGACCAGAGGTCTCCAGGTTCCTCAGGTCCAAGCATCGGACAACGACACCTTCATCGAAATCGACGATCCAAAGGGCGTCATGGGCACGCGCGCCTGGAGCCTCGATGCCCAAGGCGACGTCATCGGAAGCTACGACGATGCCAAACAGGTTCGGCACGGATTCTTCTGGCACGACGGTCAATTCACGACGATCGATGACCCCAAGGCCGGTCACGGACGGCCCCTTCAAGGCGAACCGCAAGGCACAACTCTGTATGATATCAACGGGTTTGGTGACATCACCGGGCGCTACATCAACAGCAATTACGAAGCGCACTCGTTCGTGTTGCGGGCCAGAACATTCACGCCGATCGACGACCCTGCCTCTCCCCGCGGGCGTTTTTACGGAACGCAAGCCGACGGCATCAACGACGCGGGCGTCATCGTGGGAGATTTCACGGACGAGGACTTCTCGGTTCACGGATTCGTGCTGCACGATGGAACCTACACGACGATCGATGCGCCCCATGCCGAGCACGGACCAGGCCTAGGGACGCACGCCTTCGGCATCAATGACCATGGCGACATCGTGCTCTTCACGGAGCCCAGCCCACAAACAAACTCCAAAGGTTACCTGTTGCACGACGGACGGTTTCTGCGGATCAATGATCCCCAAGGCGTGTCTGGCACCGACGTCCTCGGGATCAACGGGGCGGGCGTCATCGTCGGCGGGTGGTACGATGGCAACGGGGTTGGGCACGGCATGGTCTACTGCAAGGGCATCTTTACGACACACGATGACCCGAACGCTGCAGGCGGCCAGGGAACGTGGCTCACGAAGATCAACGCGAACGGCGACATTGCCGGCTGGTACACTGACGCCCACAACCACGACCACGGGTTCCTTCTCCGCCTGGGGCACGATCCGTGTGGTGAATGACGGTTTAGAGACATCACGAATCGCAGGACTGGGACAGAAGTCGAGACGACGAGACGAGGACGTTTCGCCACTTCCTTTGACGTACCGCTCGTACGCCGCACCCCACATCGGCACGAAACTGGAAGGACGTTGTCTGTAAATCCCTGTACTTAAGCAACTTGCGGGGCAGCCAGCAGTGAAACCGTCGGGCGTAGAGACAGGGTCCCTGACGGGCTCATGTACGCGGCTCGAGGTCAAACAGATCTTCCCAGTGCGCTCGATGGCGACGTAGTCCCTGGCGGATCGCAATGCGATGTATTGCAGGCTCGAGTTACTGATTTGCTGGCCGGTTGCCGGATTCACCTAAAACCACGGTCCGGTACATGCGCTGGACCAGGCCTTTCTGTTGCGGTGTCATGGGGCCATGGTCCTTCAGGCCCATTGTCTTCAGCGAGCGTCGGAAGACTTCTTCCCGCTCCTCCCGGGTCAGCTCTTTGGCCTGCTTTGGGTCGGTCACCTTGAGAGAATTTTTCTGGATGCGCGCATCATCGGCCGCCCAAGCAGACGCACAGGCCCGTCTTGCCGATGTTCGTCGGCTGCCCGCCGCTGAGAAGGCCTGGGCATGGCCGTCTGCAAAGGGCGGAACTATGCCCTAACTGTCAGTTCTACGGCAGGTTAAACACGAAACCTAAGCCCGGAAAGCCTTGTTGGGGTTGCCCCTTATACCAAGTGCCAGGAGCCCCGACGACCACGGTGTTCGTGTTCCCATCGATTGCTAAGCCGTTACAGAAAAGAAAAACCTGAACTAAGTTGGATTTCAGGGTCGGGTTCGGCAGAAGGGAAAAGTTTGGGATGTTGGTGTTGACCCAACCTCCCTTTGGTTCCACATATCCAAAGACCTCGCCAGACAGATCCTGCGTGCCGTTTTCGTCCGTGATGGCTGCCTCGTAGCCGACTAGCACCGCTGTACCGCTGATGACCACCGGCCAACCGAAGAAGTCCGAGGGTGCCGCGACTTGTGGGGCGGCAATGGTCGCCGTCTCGGTCATGTTAGTCCAACCGCTGGTCGGCTTGACATAGATATACGCCTCCCCTTGGAGATTGTTCTGATTGGTGGCACCAATGGCGACGATGTTGCCGTCAGTGGCTATACCGGCACCAAAGTCGTCGCCGTACCCCGGCGGTGAACTGATAACGGACGGAGTCAGATCAGCAGTGGGTTGCACCGTGCCCTGCCATTGCGACCCAGGCCGCAGGTAGACGAACGCGAGTCCGTTCTGGGTCTTTCCATCGACCGCGCCGTCAGCTATGGTGCTGCCATCACCGCTGATAGCGGGATAGCGCCACGCTGCTCCTTGCTGCGAATCCGTCAAGGTGGCGGTCGCTTCGGTGGTGTTAGCCCAGCCGCCCGTTGGCTCAACGAACACATGTGCCGATGTCCCGCCTGAGCCTACGGCCAGGGTCGTTCCATCGCCGCTGACAGAAAGAGCCGTGCCCAGGAAACTGCTATGGGCGGCCGTCAGCTTTGCAGTTTCAGTCATGTTGGTCCAGCCACCAGCGGGTTTGACAAACACATAGACAGACCCGGCGGTCTGTTTGGTAGAGGGCAGTTCCGGCGCCCCGGCGAAGATGGTGTTCCCGTCGCTAGTAATCGCCAGCGAGTATCCGACGAATTCCTGAGCCAACCGGTCCGACGCAACCAGCTCCGCTACTTGCTTCCAACTGTTGCCCGACTTGGTAAACACGAACGCCGCACCCTGCCTGTCTGTTCCTTGGTTCTCAGCGCCGACAACGATTACATCGCCGGCGACCGCCACGGAGGTCCCGAAAAACGAGTCTCCGCTGTTATTAGAAATCTTTAGGTAGGCCGATTGGTTTATGGTTCTATACGCTGGTTGATCCGACGCGGCACAAAGAGCCGACAGGATCGCAAGCATAACGATACAGCGGACGCTACAGATTTTCATACTATCTCCCTGAGGTTAACTCAAATACTTTTATGCTCGGTCGACTGCCCTGGCTGCCAGGAACAGCGGCGGCTCGGCTGTCAGCCAGGTTCCTTATGCTGAGGCTGGTACGAGCGCACGAAACGATCTTGTACATCTGGAAGCTGCGTCGGACATGACGAACCGGCTTCCATGCGGGAATGTAACACTGCCCTTGCCAATAAATTCTCGCTTTTGCCTCATTTTTCTCTAAATGACACTTTGTTCTCTCTTGCTCACCTGAAGTCTTGTACTCATGAGGAAGCCCGGCGCTATCGGGACCTCGACTCTCGCAAGGCCACGGTTTCTTCAATTCCATGGCGCCGCTGCTGGTAGTGCCATAAAGATTCCCCGCAGCAATCCTGATCAGACCAGCCCTGGCTAGAGCCTCGTCCGCGCCTCCCGAGAAAGTGTGCAGCACAGTCTCCTTGCCGGTCGTGTCCAACTTGAAGACCTTCCCCAAGGGTCGGCGCACAGGTTGACGCAACCCATGGTCGTCCGTACAGATTGCCGGCCGCATCCCGCACCAAAGCTGCCAGTGGATAAGCGCCGTCTGATCCTCCGGTGAAGGGGTGCAAGACAGTTAACGTGCCGGTCTCTTCCAGCTTGAATTCTGCACCGAACCCGAAAGTGCCTCCCGAGGTCGCAACGCCATAATAGTTACCCTTCGCTCCGACGTGTCTGATTGCACCTGCATAGGCGACTGGGCCATGCCGACGGTTGCCCAAGCCACCGCCATCAGCGTGATGCCGAGACGCCAAAATGAGAGGCAAACCCGTGGCGTGTTTGTCTTGCCAGGTTGTTTCATCTTGACTCTCCTACCCAACTCGCTCGTGCGTGTTTACGAAGTGAGCTTGAACACCACTCCCGGTGCCAGAAGGACCTCCGCCGGGACGGTACGGCGCTACCATGGCCGAATTGCCGCGCCGCGTCAAAAATCGGAGGCTCATTTTGTGTCTTACCTTTTTGCTCATCCAGGCGTCGTGAAATGACTGATTGGCAATGGTTTGTCAAAAATAATGGCGCAATTGTCAGAACTTGGTCAGAAACTCGAACCTTGGGAGAAATCCAGGAAAAATCACCTCACAAAAAGCGGCGTTTTAAACCCCTTTTGGGCAACATTTGAGGTATATATGGAAGTCGCAGTGCGTCTGCTTCCGCACTCAGACAAGAACGACGGCCACGTTGGGAGGGTCAGCAAGAACATGGACATCTCCAGTGACGCTTCCTCTCATGGAAGGCTTGTGCGGCTCGGCTCTCTCGTAATTGATCTGTCGAGTGGTGAAGTTCAGAAAAACGGCCGAAGTGTGCGGATACCGGACCAGCCTACCCGCCTGCTGCTGGCATTGCTAGAGAAACCAGGGGAACTCGTCAGCCAAGAGGAGCTGAGAGCAAGACTATGGCCCGACGATACCAACGTCGAGTTCAACCACAGTATTCATGCGGCGATCAACAAACTGCGACGAGCGCTGGGCGAGTCATCGGGGCAGTCACAGTTCATCGAAACCATCCCTCGTCGCGGTTACAGGCTTCTGGCACCAGTCACTCCAGTGACGCCGTCAGTCGTATCTGCCCAACCCGGATCTGGCAACGAACATTTTGCTGCCATCTCAAGTCGTGCCGCACCACCTCTTTGGCGCAGAAGACCCGGACTGTTGTTAGGTGCAACTCTGCTCTTGACGCTGGTGACTTTGGCAGTCGGAACCCTTCACTTCAAGTCCAGGAGCAAGTCGCGGACGACGGCGAGCGCCCCTTCACCGCTTCTATCCTCGCTTCCGCGGGGGATCGCCATCGTTGGCTTCAAGGATCTGTCCAGTCGCAATGACAGCGCTTGGCTTTCCACCGCTTTCGCTGAAATGTTGTCGACGGAACTGGGAACAAGTGCCGGTCTTCAACCCGTCTCAGGAGAGGACTTGGCGCAGATGAAACGGGAGTTGGCGATTGCCGATGCTGACTCCTATGCTCAACCGACTCTGCGAAGAATTCAGCAAAGTGTGGGGGCGGAGTTGGTGGTCGCGGGAACGTTGACGCGGATCGGGGCCGGCGGCACCAAAGACCGGGTTCGATTCGACATCCATCTTCAGGATGCAAACACTGGTCAAACTCTGGCATCTCTGTCAGAGACCGGTACGGTCGGGGAGCTTTTCGATCTCATCTCTGACGCGGGTGTGCAGTTACGAAACCAATTGGGTGTCGCGCCCCTTTCCAACTCTATAGAAGCGGAGATACGGCATGCAATGCCGGGCAACAGCACGGCTCAGCGTCGTTACTTCTCCGGTATCGATAAACTTCGCGGGTTTGACTATTTGCACGCCAAGCAGGACCTCTTGCAGGCTGTGGCTGCCGACCCTCACGACTCTCTCACTCACGAAGCTTTGAGCGCGGCTTATAACGCCAGCGGTTTTGAGACGGAGGCGGCGCGGGAGGCTAAGTTGGCTTTTGAGCTGGCCAAGGGCCTGACTTATGAACAGGGGTTACAAGTCGAAGCCGGTTACTACGAAACTAAACACGAGTGGGTTCGAGCCGAGGAGATATACCGCAGACTTTGCAGCCTCTCACCGCAAACTATCGACCACTCCATACACTTGGCACACGTTCAGGCGATGGAGGGTAAGCCGGCTGAAGCGATCGCAACCCTCGATAGGCTTCGCCTGATTTCCCGCTCGGCCCGCGATGGTGCCCGCATAGACCTGGCGGAGGCATCAGCAGATGACCGCTCTGGAGATTTCAAAAAGGAATTCGCCGCGGCAAAGGCGGCCGCGGCAAAGGGGAAAATCGCCGATGCTCCGCTGTTGGTCGCCAGAACTCTGCGTGCAGAAGGAATAGCGCTCCAGCATCTTGGCAATAACTCACAAGCCCTTAATCAACTCCAAGCGGCCGAGAAGACATTTGAAACCTTGAATGATCCAGGGAGCCTGGCCGACACTTTGCTTGATGAAGGAAATATATTCAGTGATCTCGGAGACATGAACGAGGCTGAAAATAAGTGGGCCAGGTCTTTGGCCCTGGCGCGCAGCACTGGAAATAAGCGAAAGGAAGCCGTTGTGTCCGGTAACCTGGGAAATGTTTTTCTGACACGAGGGGAAGCAGAAAAAGCCAGAGCCATGTACCAACGCTCCTACGATTTGTCGCGGGAAGTCGATGACAAGATAACCCAGGCCGTTTCCCTGCTGACCATCGGTGACGCGTATCAAGCGGAATGCCACTTGTCGCGAGCGCAGAGTTACTATAGGCAGTCTTTGCAATTGTCGACCGAAATCGCGAACCAGGAGGTCAAGGGAGAAGCCCTGGAAGCCATGGCCGGAGTCCTGGTCGACATGGGGGATCTGGCGCAGGCCAAACAGGTTGCAGAGGAATCTTTAACTGTGGCCCAAGCCAGCGGCGATAAGCCTACCGAGACCAGTGTGCTCATCTATCTCGGTCAGGTTCTGGCCGCACAAGGTGCTCTCAAGGAAGGGGCATCGATTGCGCAGAAAGCCATCACCAACGCAGACGCTCTTGCGGCGAAGAGTCTTCAAGCCGGAAGCCGTATCCTGCTCGGCCTGATTCTAATGAAGCAAGGAGACACCACGAAGGCGCGCGAAAACTACCAGCAGGCCCTGGCGCTGGAGGGAAGCGCCGACGCAAGGATCGAGCGGAAGGAGACGCGTTACCTTTTGGGGGAGCTTGCCATTGAGGAAACTCGCCTTCCAGAGGCGAAGGAGATGCTGCGCCAGTTGCAAGACGACCTGGAGCACACGCACGACATCGATACCGAACTAGAGTGTTTGATCTTGCAAGCGGAACTGGAACTCTTCGACCATCGCAACGATGCAGCCCTGAAGACTTCTACGCGGGCCCAGGCGCTTTCGCTGCGAAGTGAGAGGCTCGAACTGCAACTATCAGCGGCCGAGGTAATGGCTCAAGCCGCTGCGGCATCTCGCGACTGGACGCAGGCCGAGCGAGTGATTAAGTCCGCCTCGCTGCGTGCCTCGCAATCGGGTTGCGTGGCTTGCGAGCTTAAGGTCCAGTTTTCCCGATGCAACCTGAATGCAAAAGAAGATACGGCCCGTGGCGCCGTTTGCTTTGAAGAGCTCAATGCAAGAGCGAGCGCCAGAGGATTCGGCCTTATCGCAAGAAATGCTGCGACTGAGACTGCAATCCTCGCGAAGTGAACGAATCTAAGCTTGCGCCAAATACTTCGAAGATGGGTCCTTTTTTGTAGCGCCCCGCCCTTTCTCGTTCTCCCAAGAATGACGGGGCGATCACAAATTACTAGTTTACGGTGACGGCTTTGCCAGGCGACGAAATGCCATTGGCGTGGACGCGACGAAACACCCCACATCAGGCTCGTCCAGGTCATTCATTCTGCGCGTGCGCGAGGTTTTGACCAGGGACAGGACCTGAACGCGATTTCACTCATCGACGGGAGTTCCGAGTGCTATCGCCTGTTCTGGACAGTTACGAGGCAGAGCAACCGGATAGCAAGACGGCGTGGTTCGGATCAATCCGGTCAGCGGGTGGGGCCTTTCACGCGTCAGCGTCAATGGGCGGGTTGTACGGCGGCGCTTGGGCATCGTATGGTTTGTTCGGATCGACCGCTTACCGTCGACGTACCACTTACGGGCGTGAATGTGGGAAACGCGACGAAGTTCCCAACCCTGCGGTGTGCGCGCCCATGTTTCATCCTGTATCACTGAAGTATCAATGTTGCGTAATGCGCCGGCTTTCGTCTGCGTACGCAAGAAGTGCTGGAACACGGTGGCCGTCGCTTCATCGCCTTTGAGATTCAGCTTTAGAATTGTATTGCTGAGGTTCGCGATTTTCCGCACCTGCTCGAACAGAGCACGCGAGTAGTTCGCGGCCCGCTGAGTAGTTCGACTGTGTTCCATCGGGGAGATCGGCGACATAGTCGCGGGCTCGCAGAGCGAGAAGAGAGTCGAGATCCTTGCGTCTGTTAGCGTCGGCCAACTGTGCGTAGCGCCCGTCTAATTCCTGTCGTACGCGGGCCGCTTCGCAGTCACTCGACGCTTGTGCGCGCAGCGAGCGCGCCCACGTCGCCAACACCAAAACTACCGCCAAGACCAGCGGGTGCCTAGGCATAATCGATACCTTCTCACGATTCAGACGAAATATTCTGGAAATTGGTTAGTTGGTAGCAAGCCGGGTGTTGCCAAGGATGCAGTGTAATGCATTCCTTGGGCAAGTCTTGGGTCAGCAGTCGAAGCGTCTTTGGCAAACCGTCGACCCAGTTGGCGAAAAATTTGCCGTTGCACTCATTGACCGGGTTGTGAGTGCTCACGCCGGTTATCGGCAGTTTGCCAAGAGCTCACCCGCAAGGCAGGCCGCTCCATGTCATGGTGGCGGGAACTCCGCCCGGCCTGGAAATAGGGGCAAAAAGATTCCCACGGACCTTACGCGTGCGTTGCAAAATGGTTTGCAGACCTTTAATCACATGGGGTGCCCGTGGCGGACTTTCCGCTACCGTGCTCGCAATCTTTCCAACTGGATCCGAGCCCCACTGTTGTTGGGATTTAATTCGAGTGATTTGCTGTAGTTCTCAATTGCGAGCTGCTTATCGCCCCGGTCCATGTAGGCTTCGGCCAGACTGTCCCACGTATTGAAAGAGCCAGGAAAAACCTCCACGTTGAGTTTCAATACCAGAATTGCCTGATCGAACTTCTTATCGTTGATGAACTCGTAACCCAAACGGTTGATGTCTGCTTCCGCGGTACCATACTTGTGGAGTGGGTCCTGGGTGAACTCCAGCAAAGCTTGTTTGGCCCCAGTGTAGTCGTTTTTCTTTGCCGCCGCGCCCACGAGTTCCGCGATACTGAGCTCGGGTTTGTAGTTGAGGATCGCCTCCATGGCAGGATCGCGGCCGGCGTGGTAATCGGCGAAGGTAAGCTCAGTCGAAAGATCTGGCGCTTGCCAGACGCGTTGGTCGCGGGGGTCCATGTCCTGCCACCACAGGGTCGAAAGACGTACCGTCAATTTGCTGTTCGGCAGGACCACGGGCGCGTTGTCACCGTACTGGTTGGGGCTGGAACCGGTTGGCTCTCCGACGAAAAGAGTATTCGTGTTCAACTTCATGCGATTGACGCAGTTCATGGCTGCGGAAAAAGTCTGCCGTCCGATGATGGTGAATAATTTCCCCGGCTGGTTCACAGTGTCAGAGCGGATAAAGGCATGGATGATCGGGCGCAAGAGGTAATTGTTTCCTCCACCATTGAGGCGCTCATCGAACACAAATCGATCCACCGGATGGGTGTCCGCGAACGCCATCACTCGCTTGATGAACATCTCGATGGTCTCGTCAAGCTTCTGGGCCACGGCGTTGAACTGAACGTAGATCGTCCGAGAATCGCCTAAGTACTCGAACCAGTAGTTGTTGGCGGGATCTTTTTGCCACAGAGGTGGGGGCGAAGCCGGGTCGCGGGCGTCCACCCAGTGTTCGGGTAGGGCAAACGTATGCGGTGACAACTCCCCCTCTTCAGGCGTCAGAATAATGGTGGTTTGCTTTCCATCCTTTTCCACGGTGAGCGGAACACGCTCCAGGTTGTTCACCAATCCGAGTCCGTCGAGGACCTCTGCAAGGGACATGTACACCGGCGTCATCCATTTGATCTGGGATTCGTTGTCGTGCGGAACCACCTTGCTTACCGCCGCGTAAGCATCCTGCTCTGAGACTTTGCCCAAGTTGATGACTCGACCGCCAACGGCCGCGGCGTATTTTGCGTCAGCCTGCAACACGTAAACACCATCGGGGAACCAATAGAGCTTCAGCGGATAGTGCCTGAAGTTGGTTGGAGACTCCTGGGTAGGGACATAGGTATGTCCATCGCCAATCATGGCGACGATGCGCATGATCTCCACAATGATCTGATTGTGAGACAGGGTGGGAAGACGGCCATCGAGGCGCTGCACCGCCGTCTCGAACTGCCCTCGCGTCATGGAATGGAAGAGGTTCTTATGGACCTGCGGCGCCTGCTTGGCGAAGTAGTGAAGATCCTCACGCCACCTGGCGGCCTCTGCCGGAGAGACTGGCGACGCATGACATAACAGGGCAACAAAGACAACGAGGCAGCCCGGAATTGCTCGGAGCGCGCGACAACGGCCCTGCATGGCTGTTACCCCAAGCAATGGACGGGAAGTTCCGGAAAATGTTAGCAAACCGGTTGAGGGTTCCTTTGGGTTGCGGAGATGCACCGCTTGGTCAAAGGTTGGCAGGAAGTACGGGTTTGAGGGTTTTGAGCGCTAACGCCTTCCATGAGAAGGCCGGTCGGCGTCAAGTGGGCTCTTTTGTTCTTGTAGACAAGATTTTTCTCCCGCCGAGTCGCCACCACTGTCACCACCCTTCCATCCGCACTCTTCGATGAGCGGTTTTTTCGCTCGGGGCAAGTTGGGTGCTCTCGTTTCAGCCGGTGCTGCCACGTGTTAAGCGACCTCACTCCCGCCTTGCGATGGTTGGGGCCAGGCGTTAGACACAGTCACCGAAGCTCGGCTTTGAGCTCTTATCTTCCCTTTCCCAGGATGTCTTGATTGCGCCGCTGCCGGCATCGTCATTTGGCTGCTGTTCCGCAACGGTTCGTACACTTCTACGCTCACCCACAAATGCTCACCAGCGCCGTGTGCCCTCGCACCAGCCCGGCTCGCGCCCGGATCACCGTCAGATCCGCCAGCACTCTGGTGCTACGATGTTTCACCGGACACAAGAACTGCGGATCGATCCTGGCTAACCGAGCCAACGTCTGAGCATCCAGGCGATCGTCCTTCTTCCGGTGCTCTCCCTCCCCGGTCAAGCGCACGTTGCGCGCATGCGCCACGATCACTTCATGTCCCAACTCGCTCGGCACCCGGCTCACCCAGGGCGAGTGCATGCGCGTTTCCAAGGCAGTCCGACTGTGCCGCATGCCACCCAACACTGCTCGCATCGCTTTCGGAGTCGTGCTCAGGTTCTGTTCCAATAGCACTTCGCCAACTTCGTCTAGTAGGCAGTACCAACTCAATCGATCGCCCGATCGCCCAGGTCCAAACCGATCGTCAGCGCTTGTTCGGTAAAATTTCTCGTCGTCTTTGCCGCAGCGGTGCTAACCTTCTTCACTGCCGGTTTCCTTTATCTCTTGTGTTGCTAGGACGCTGATAACTTGGGAGCGTACAGCAACATCTGTTAACGACAGTGCCTCGCGAGAGCCCCGGAACTATGAAGCGACGGATTGCGTACAAATCGCAATGAACATTAACAGGAGTTACCAATCAATTGTGAGGTCGCCTGCACTCAAACTTCGATATGCCACACTGACTGGGTCCGTAGCGTCGGCTGGCGCCTTCATGTTCTATTGGTCTGACAACCCATTTCGAATGTCGTTTGTTATCGGCCTCGGTTTGATCATTGCGGGCTTGATGCTGGGTGTGGTATCTGCGTTGCTCGCCCTTGCCCGCTCGCGCAGGCTAATGTTTCGCATTGGCGGACTGGTCGGTGGCACGTTCGTCGTGCTCTTTGGCGCGCTCCTGGTCTTCTTTTCGGTGCACTACCGTCTTGTCGTCCAACCGCGACTAGGCATCGACGAGTGGCGCCAGGATCTGGCAATTCTAGGAGCTACTATTCCTCGCGACCACCCCAATGCCTTTGCACACATTTCTCGCGAACAGTTCAATCGGGAATTCAGCGATATAAAGACTCAACTTGCTTCCGATAGCGAAAGCCAGATCGAGATGAGCATGGTTCGGCTCGTCGCCTTGCTCCAGGATGGACATTCCACACTGTTTCCGTTTCAGCCCGCGACAGGATTTCATATGCTGCCGATCCAGCTCTATAGGTTTTCCGACGGCTGGTATATCACCGAGGCCAGCCCTCGCTATCAATACTTGGTGGGGCAGCGGGTCATGCGGATTGGAGCCAAGAGTGTAGAGGAGGTCTACGCCATCTTGCATCCGTTCGTGGGCGCTGACAATGAGTCAACCGTAAAGGACCGCATTCCGTTGTATATGATCTGTCCCGAGGTGCTACAGGCCGAGGGCATTAGCCCGTCCGCGACAAACACGGTGGTGTTTATAGTGGCCGGTCCCAACGGTAACGCTTCTGATGCGAATATCGAACCCGTTGGTCTCGTCAGATACCTCTATTGGTATTTTCAGCCGCTTCAGGCATGGAAACACAAGCCCAACGAATCCACCTTGCCTCTTTATCGCCAGCAGACATGGCAGAACTATTGGTTTCGGTACTTGGGATCGGAACGAACCGTCTACTTCGCCTTCAATCAGGTCCGCGATGATTCAGGAGAGACTTTCGAGACATTCGGCACGAGGCTGCTGGCGTTTTGCCGCGCGCATCCGGTAGATCGTCTGATTATCGACATTCGCAATAACAGCGGTGGAGACAACACAATTTTCCGTCCGTTTATCCGTGACCTGGCGCAGAGTCCTCTTAACCAGCGAGGGCGGCTGTACACGATTATCGGGCGGCATACGTTCTCGGCTGCGGTGAACTTCACCAGCGCATTAGAACGGGAGACTCAGACGCTGTTTGTGGGGGAGCCGGCTGGAGCGGGACCGAATCACTTCGGAGATCCGCACAAATACATTCTTCCCCAATCAAAACTCGTGGTATTCCTTGCATCTCGCTACCACCAGTGGGGCGATGCCGCAGACGCTCGGCGGGCACACGAACCGGCCCTCGAAATTTCGATCTCGCATACCGATTACTTTGCCAACCGCGATCCAGTGCTGGAAAGCATCCTTCATCAGAGTCTCGGGCCCACGGCAATCGGCGGAACTAGATGATGTCAGGCTTTTGCGAGTGCACGAGATTTTGACGAGGAACAGGTTCTCTGGAACTTGATCGTCCAGACGGAAGCAATAAACAACGCTTCTGAGCGGGTTATGTTCGGTCTCAGGCACAATGTACCGCCGAGCCGGCGTGCACAGGAAATCGGCATTCGCATGGCTCTCGGCGCCAGCCGCCAGCAAGTAGTCCGTCTCGTTTTACACAAAGGACTGGCCACGACGGCAATAGGTATCGTCATCGGCTTGATTATAGCGATTGTTTTTACACGAGCGATGTCGCGTCTGCTTTTCGGCATTTCGAACTTAGATATTCCCACGTATGCGATCGCGAGTTGCTTACTCATTCTCGTGGCGCTCGCAGCATCGTTCATTCCTGCATTCCGAGCGGCAACCATCGATCCTTCACTGGTTCTCCACCAAGAATAACGTGACTGACAGCCCGCTCCACCTGGTGCACAAATCCCCGGTTAGGTCACAGGCATAAGAAACTCCTTGATTATTTGTATGTTATATATGTACTATAAATGATATGAGTCTATCCTCGTCATCCGAAGCTCCCTGGCTTTTGCTCGTGTTTAGTCTGCCCGCGAGAAGTGCCAGTCAGAGAGTCGAGATATGGCGCAAGGTTCAGCGCTACGGAATGCTGCCACTTCGCAGTGCTGGACACGTTCTTCCCAACACTGCTACCAACCAAGAACGAATGGAATGGCTGGCGACAGCGATTCGCACTTACAAAGGCGAGGCATCTGTTGCACAGGTCAGGGGCTTCGATGATTTACCTGCCGAAAGACTGAAAGAGCTTTTCATCGAAACGAGATCGCGGGACTACCAGAAGCTGCTGCACGAGACGAAAAAGCTCCTCGGTCTGTCTTCCTCTCGTCGGTCCGCTGGGAGGTTGAACAGGGTTCACCGCAGACTGCGCGAGCTTCAGGAAATCGACTTCTTTGGAAGTCCGTTACGGGCAAAAATTGAGAACCTGCTTGCGCACGCCGATAAGTCTGAGTCGCTAAAGTCCAATCGCCAAGGCAAAACAAAATCCGGCGAGTTCACAAATCGCCTCTGGATGACTCGCCCTCGTCCCGGAATTGACCGTGTGTCGTCCGCTTGGCTGATTCGCCGGTTTATTGACCCCAAAGCCAAGTTCATTTTCCATCCTGATCCGAACAGCCATCTCGAAGCGATCCCTTTTGACATGTTCTGTGAACGAGGGTTTGGGCATCGGGGAGAGGATTGCACTTTCGAGACACTGTGCAAGGAGTTTTCGATACGGGACGGCAGGGTGAAACGAATTGCCCATATCATTCACGATGCTGACCTCGACGACGACAAATTCGGTCGGCCCGAGGGCTTGGGCCTGGACAGGGTGCTCAATGGCTGGTCAAAACAGGACTTGCCCGACGACGATCTGCTGCAACGGGGCATGGATTTGATCGAGGGCTTACATGCGGCCATGTGAGGTACGGGCGGTACGAATGACAAGCTTTGACAGCACAAGGAAACTTCTCCTCATCAGCAACTCGACACTCCACGGCGGCGGCTATTTGGATCACGCAGAAAAAGAGATTCGAGAGTTCCTGCCCAATGGAAGCAAGGTTGTATTAATTCCTTACGATCTGCACGACCGAGGTGCATATGCCAATAAGGCTCAAGACCGCCTTCATGACATGGGTTTTGTTGTGCAGTCAGCCCACGATGTTTCCAACATGTCGAGAGCTATTGAAGATACGGACGCGATCTTTGTCGGTGGCGGTAACACGTTTCGGCTTGTGAAAGAACTCCATGAGATGGACCTGATTGCTCCAATTCGGAAACGGGTCGCAGCCGGTCTCCCTTATATCGGATCGAGCGCGGGGGCCATTGTCGCTTGTCCATCGCTGAAAACCACTAAGGATATGCCAGTCGTGCAACCGCGCTCGTTTGAAGCATTGAACCTAATACCGTTTCAGATAAGCCCACACTATCTCGACCCTGACCCGTCATCCACACATATGGGCGAAACCCAAGAGGAACGGATCATGCAGTTCCTAGAGGAGAACGAAGAATCTGTGATTGGTCTGAGGGAAGGATCAATCCTACTTTTGCGGGAGGGAGTGGTCTCGTTGAAAGGACCACATAACTGCGCGAATCTTCAGACGTGGTGAACAGCCGATAGAGGCACTGTCAGGTTCTGATCTCCGTCGGTTGCTCGAAACAGCGAGTTCTTTAGTAAGGACAAGCCGCATGAAGTCAGAAAAGATGTTGTTCCTTACATCGGCAGAAATCCGCAGCTTGCTAAGCCTCGATGAATGCATTGACGCTGTTGAACAAGCGTTCAGGTTATACGGAGAAGGCAAGGCGGAACCTCCTGCCGTGTTGAGCGTCCACGCGGCCAACGGCGGATTCCACGTGAAGGCTGGACTGCTACGACTCCAGCGGTCGTATTTCGCCGCAAAAGTGAATGGGAACTTTCCGACGAACAGAACACGGTGTGGCCTCCCCACAATTCAGGGAGTGATCGTTCTGTGTGACTATGAGAATGGAACCCCGTTGGCGGTCATGGACTCCCGGGAGGTGACTTCACTTCGTACTGGCGCGGCGACTGCGGTAGCGGCAAAACACTTGGCACGGCGGGACTCACGCGCTATCACCATTTGCGGTTGCGGCAATCAAGGACGAGTACAACTCCGGGCGATTTCACGTGTCTTCCGATTGCAAACTGTATTTGCCCACGACAGCAGTAAAGAACGCGCCGCGCAATTTGCGGTTGAAATGACTTCAGCTTTGAACGTCCCAGTGAATGTTGTAACCGATTTGACCTCAGCTACACGGCAGAGTGATATTTGCGTCACATGTACTCCTTCCCGGATCCCAATACTACAACGAAATGACGTTCAGCCGGGAACGTTTATCGCCGCTGTCGGGGCGGACAATCCCGAAAAGCAAGAACTACACCCAAACTTGATGGCAGGAAATAAAATTGTCTGCGACATCCTTGAACAGTGTGCCGTGATGGGAGACTTGCATCACTCTCTGACCGCCGCAACGGTGAACCGGAACGACGTTCACGCGGAGTTGGGTGAAATTGTCGCTGGCAAACGTCCAGGCCGCGAATCCAATCACGAGATCACGATTTTCGACAGCACTGGGATGGCTTTGCAAGACGTAGCCGCAGCTGCCTTCCTGTATGAAAAAGCCGAACGTTCCGGAACGGGAGTTCGTCTGGATTTCGCAGCCTAACAAGGATAACCGATCATGCCTCTCTATCATCAAAATGTCCCATTTCGTACTTCACTCTTGCTTGCGTTGGCCTTTCTACTTGCGCCAGTCTTCGGCGCTGCCCAAACGACTAACTCCTCCGCCCCATCGCTTGCTAGCAATTGGAAGCAGGTCGAAGACGCGATGGGGCGCCCCGGTCAGATGCAGCCCGGAGAGGTCATCAAGTTCGCAATGCCACGGAAAGACCTCCATGTCGTGCTCGATGGCGTCGTTATCCAGCCAGGACTCGCGCTTGGTTCGTGGGCAGCATTCAAACGGGACGGCAACGTCGCAATGGTCATGGGCGATTTGGTTCTCACTGAGGACGAAGTCGAACCCGCGATGATGAAGCTTCAGGAATCAGGGATTCACGAATCCGCTATTCACAATCATTTAATCGGGGAATCGCCGCATGTTCTTTACATGCACATCGCCAGCCAGGGTGACGCGGTGCAAATGGCGAAGGCGATTCACGACGCACTTTCGTTAACCAAGACTCCGGGACCAGATCCACCAGCCGCAAGCCAGGCTGCACCTGAGTTGGGCTTCGATCAGAAACAAGTTGAACAGGTTCTCGGTCACTCGGGGAAGGTTAACGGCGGCATTCTTCAGATTGGAGTACCGAGAGCAGAAGCGATCACTGACTCGGGTATGACCGTTCCATCGTCAATGGGCGTAGCCACCGCTTTGAACTTCCAACCTACCGGCAATGGCAAGGCCGTGATCACTGGAGATTTCGTGCTACTGGGCAGTGAGGTCAATCCCGTCATCAAGGCGCTCCGAACCAACGGAATTGCGGTAACCGCGTTGCACAGTCACATGCTGATGGAGGAGCCACGTCTGTTCTTCATGCATTTTTGGGCAAATGACGACGCGGTGAAACTCGCAAGAGGTTTGCGATCCGCCCTGGACAAAACCAATTCATCAAAATGAATCCTGAAGCAAAGCTGGTGTCACGTGAGACGAACCGGGCATCGCTTGTCCAATTCGTTGGATATTTCCTGTGGCTTGGAACGGTGGGGTTCGGTGGCCCGATTGCGCTTGCAGGGCTTATGCAACAAGACCTTGTCGATGGTCGAGGCTGGGTTCGTAAAGATGACTATCTTGAGGGTCTGGTGCTGGCGCAGCTTGCTCCCGGCCCGCTTGCAGCCCAACTCGCAATCTACTTGGGATACATCCAAGCCGGCACCTTGGGCGCAACAGCAGTAGGTGTCGCCTTCATCTTGCCATCATTCTTGATGGTGTTGGCCATTTCTGTGGCTTACGTGCGTTTCGGTGGACTGCCGTGGATGCAAGGCATGTTCTACGGGATTGGTGCTACCGTGATCGGTATCATTACAAGATCTGCGTTCAAACTAACCAAGCTAACTCTGGGGAAAGACAAGCTCCTTTGGGGAATCTTCCTCGTCCTTGCGGTTTCAACAGCGTGGACTTCGCGGGAAATCGTGTGGCTCTTCTTGCTTGGTGGAATTGTGAATCTGGTAGCGAGAGCTTTACCCACAAGACTCCCGGCACGAAGCGCAGTCTCTCTGTTCATTACGCCGGGGGCACTCTTAAAGCTGGCAACAAGCGGAGTGCTAGTCGAAATATTTCTTTATTTCGCTAAGGCAGGGCTTTTCGTATTCGGGAGTGGACTGGCAGTCGTGCCATTCCTCTACGGCGGGGTTGTGCAAGGACATCACTGGCTAACCGACCATCAGTTTGTCGACGCCGTTGCAGTGGCCATGATCACGCCTGGACCGGTGGTGATCACCGTAGCCTTCATAGGATACCTCGTTGCAGGCGTTGCGGGAGCTGCGGCCGCTACGCTTGGAATTTTTCTGCCGGTCTATCTCGTGGTCGTATTGCTTGCCCCTTCGTACAAACGCTGGGCGAAACATCCACAGTTGAATGCGTTTGTTCGAGGTGTAACAGCAGCAGCGACGGGTGCGATTGCGGGTGCAGTGATCGTTCTAGCTCGACGCTCCATTTACGATGTGCCAACGATATTAATTTGTTCCATCAGCATTGCTGTACTGTTCCGTTGGAAAGTTCCTGAACCGATTCTGATTGCCTGTGCCGCCGTTATTGGTCTGATGCTGCACCACGCATGACCAAAGACAATGCGGTCGCTGTCACAATTTCCGCGTTGAGCGACGCGCAAGAACACGCACTCAACGCACGGGTCATGGTTTCGGCTCAGTTTCTGAAAAGCCGACTTCTGGCGAGGCGAACTACTACCGACCGAGCCTCGGCGGACGTTTCGAGTGGACCGTGAACGCCGATTTATGAATCCCACATCGAGTCCCATTGTTCTCAGTGGTCAAGATAAGCGAGTAGAAGTTCCCGGATTTGTCCTAACGGAAACGTATCGCCCCCCGGGCTTCGCCTTGCCTTCACACTTCCATGAGTACGCGAATATTGCGCTTGCCCTCGATGGGTCCTTTATTGAGACCGTTGGCTCGAAGCCCTACGAGGTGCATCCCTGCAGTGTGATATTTCGACCGGCCGGAGAACCGCATTCCAATCAGTACGGGAAGACTGCGGCTCATTGCTTGATCATCGAGGTGCGCCCGCAACGTCTTGCTGAAGTACGCCGATTCACTCAGATCCTGGACCACGCTTCTTATCTAGGACCGGGACTGTTATCCCATTTAGTACTGGCGATGTCCCGAGAGTTTCGGATGTTGGATACGGTTGCTCCACTTGCCATCGAGTCGCTAACTCTCGAGATATTGGCTGAAGCCACACGATTGAGTTCGAGGACAGAGCGAGAACCACCGCAGTGGCTTCGGCAAGCGAGAGAAGTTGTTCACGAGCAATTTGCGGAGTCATTGAGCCTATCCAGCGTCGCCGGAGGAGTGGGCGTACATGCTGTCCACCTGGCAAAGATGTTCCGGAAGCACTATGGATGCACACTTGGAGACTACGTCCGTAAGCTGCGCTTGAACTACGCCTCGCAGCTCCTGGCTCGGTCGGATAAGACTCTCGCCACCATTGCGCTCGCTGCCGGGTTCTACGATCAAAGTCATTTTGCCCACCTTTTCAAGCTTCGGTTTGGCGTCACCCCGGGCGTCTTTCGGGCGGGCTTAAGAGCGAGACGAACTCCCATTCAGGCGAAGTGCAAGGATTTTCTGTCCGACTAGCTCCATACAATAGGGCAACAATACTCCAAGACGTCACACTTTCCTCTGTCTTAACATAGGCGCCCAGAGGACTTACTGATGGACAGGAAAGCGTTGCTTTCAGTTCTATTACTCAACGTATCGGACCCAGCTCCCCGCGGTGTCCGACCGATCAATCGGCTTATCGATTGACGTTGAGCGGTGCAGGGCGGTCTTAACCGAGGCAAGCGCAAGGAGAAACCGAAGGGTATTGCGTACAGCTCATTTGGATGGATACGCCAATCTTTCTAACAATGGGCTGCGTCTGGAATCAAACATCGACATGAGACCATTTTTGGCACTGCTAATTCTGTCTCGGCTAGTGTCGCCAACGCTCTGCCAGGTGGTGAGCGGTGGGGTAGCACAACAGGCCGCGCCTGACCAGCCAGGCTCGTCCGGTGTGACTTGGTCGCTAGCTGCTACTGGTGACACAGTCAGCACGCGTCGTGTCTCTGTCTATGAAAGCGATCCTGCCTTCAAGAGCTTGGTCAATGTGATCCGCGCAGCTGATGCGGGGTTCACCAACCTGGAAATTTCGCTTTTTCGAATGGCAAGTTTTCAGGGGTATCCGCAGGCCGAAAGCGGCGGTATATGGTTCATCGGTCCGCCTGAGGCTGCGCAGGATCTCAAATGGATGGGTTTTAATCTTTTTAACAGAGCGAACAATCACGCGACCGAATATGGTGTCGAAGGCATGATTGAGACGGATCGTCTCTTAGATTCACTGAGCTTAGTCCACGCCGGGAGCGGCATGACTCTGGGTGATGCGACTCAGGCGAGATACCTTGATACGAGCAAGGGGCGCTTCGCTCTAATCGGTTTAGCTACAACGTTCACACCGATGTCGAGGGCCGCCGACCCACGACCTGGCGCGAAAGGGCGGCCTGGGATCAACACACTGCGCGTTGAGCGAAAATACGAACTTGATCCGCAAGATATGAAAGAACTTCGACAAATCATGAAAGATCTCGGAGAGCAGGTTCCACAGGCTGAAGGCGCCGCTCTGGAATTTGCCGATACGAAGTTTGCCCCTGGCAACGCCACCAGGGTGGTGGAGAGGGTTGACCCGAGAGACGAGGAGCGTATTTTACGCTCCGTCCGCAATGCCAGTAAACAATCAGACTTTGTGATCGTCACAAGCCATTCTCACGAACCGAGTGAAGAAGCGCTGACAGCCCCCTCTTTCTTAGTCGAGTTCAGCAAGAAATGTATTGATGCGGGGGCCGATGCTTTCATTGTCCACGGTCCCCATCAACTCAGAGGGATCGAGATTTATAAGGGTAAGCCCGTTTTTTATAGTTTAGGCAACTTCATATTTCAAAACGAAACGAGTGATAACCTGCCGTCAGATCTCTACGAGTCCTACGCACTGGGTGAAGAAGCACTGCCAGCTGATTTGATGAATGCACGCTATAAGAATGGAACAGTCGGCTTCCCCGCCAGTTCGATATGGTATGAAAGCGTCGTGGCCGTCCTCTACTTTAAAGGGCACCAACTCAGCGAGCTTCGACTCTATCCCATAGATCTTGGCCAGAAAGCGCCTAGGTCTCAGCGAGGTACACCTCGGCTAGCGAATAAAGAGTTAGCGCAACAGATAATTCAGCGGCTGGCGGCGCTTTCCGCTCCGTTCGAAACGAAAATAACCTTTGAAGATGGGCTGGGTATCTGGCAACGAAAGTAGTACTCGGTTCGTAGGCAGGTTATAGCCTGTCCCCTTGAAGCGTGCGAACACCTGTTTCGTCGCGGACATATTGCTTTGGGAGGTCATGAATTGTGTGCACATCCTACTGGATTAAGAACTTTCAAATTATTAGCGTCGCAATTCTGATCCTTCTAACGGGGAATAGCCGCAGTGTGGCGGTGCCAAGGCAAGAGCCTTACGAGGAGGCGCCAGTTGTCCATTCACCGCAACTGCTAGTTGAACTCAAGCAGATTCAGCAGGCTGCTCTCGGGAGCGATTATGCATTTAGACAGCTTGCTGTCCTGACCGCGGGGATCGGTCCGCGCCTGAGTGGCTCCGTGCAAGCGCAGAATGCTGTCAACTACGTCGCAAGCGAACTGCGGCGGCTCGGCCTTGATGTTCGATTGGAAAAAGTCCTTGTACCGCACTGGATCCGCGGTGAAGAGAAGGCAGAGTTAGTTAAGTTCCCGGGGCAGATGTCAGGTATGGCCCAGAGAATTGTTCTGACGACGCTCGGCGGAAGCATAGCAACTCCGCCTACTGGATTGACGGCAGAGGTCGTTACTGTCAATAGCTTCGAAGAGCTTGAAGCGTTGGGACGCGCAAATGTGGAAGGGAAGATTGTGCTGTTCAATCGCCGCTTCGACGAACAAATGGCAGCACAAGGGTTCGGTGTCGAAGCCTACAGGCAGATGGTGCCGTATCGAACCCGCGGGCCAAGTGCTGCGGCTCGATTAGGGGCGGTAGCCGCGCTGGTGCGGTCGGCGGGCGGTTCGAATTACCGGTTGCCGCATGCAGGTTTCATGCGATATTCAAACGATGCGGCGCGAATCCCGGCAGCTGCTCTGACGGGAGAAGATGCGGATCTGATCGCAGGGCTGAGTAAACAAGGGCCCGTGCGCTTGTACCTGACTCTTACGCCACAAACGCTGCCTGACGCCGAGAGCTACAACGTCGTCGCCGACCTCAAAGGCAGCGAACACCCGGAACAGATTGTTATCGTCTCGGGACACCTCGATTCCTGGGACTTGGGAACTGGTGCCATTGATGACGGGGCCGGTGTAGTAATGGCCATGCACACGGTGCAGGTGCTTCGGGAGCTGAATTTACACCCAAAGCGCAGTATCAGGGTCATCGCATGGATGAGTGAGGAGTTCGGGGGTATAGGCGGAAATGCTTATGCTAAGTCTCATCAAGCGGAAATCGCCAACCACATCGCGGCAATTGAAAGCGATCACGGTGCCGGTCATCCGTTAGGCTTCAGCATCAAGGCTAGCCAGACCGTGCGACCGATGCTGGAACCCGTATCACTCGTTTTGCAGGGCTCAGGCGCGGGCCTGACCCGATTCACCGAGGAGATTGAAACAGATATCTCTCCTCTGGCCGAGGCCGGAGTTCCATGCTTCGGTCTTTGGCAAGATGGGCGCACGTATTTCAACTACCATCATACGGCTGCCGATACGTTAGATAAGGTCGTTCCAAAAGAACTGGCGGAGAACGTTGCGATTATGGCAGTGCTTGCCTATGCGCTTGCAAATCTATCGCAACCCCTTCCGCATTGATGATTGGAGAAACCGGGAAGGCTGTACTTGTATCAAGAGTAGCTGGTCGTCGCGAGTCCTTTGAGTTCAAAGTCAGCATCGAGGATGTGAAAAGCCTTGGAAACGTACCGAAGGGAATTCCTGAAAAGGGTTTCGGGTTTTGGCGCATTCGCTGCGTCAGCCGGGATTTTCAGAGGCGACGGAGGATCGACTTTGAGTCATTATTCGCGCCCCGCCGGAAACCGCGCCCTTGGGCAGTTGGAGTCGCTGCGCGCACAGTTCCCGGCCCTCGGAGAACGTGTAAATGACCATCCCTTGGTGTACCTCGACAGCGCAGCCACGACCCAGCGGCCCCGCGCAGTGACCGACGCCCTCACGCATTATTATCTGCGAGAGAACGCGAATCCATCAAAGTCTCTACACACACTCGCTCGTCAGTCCGCAACGCTCTATGAGAACGCAAGGGGTACAGTTGCGAAATTCTTGAATGCACGTGGACCAGACGAAATTGTGTGGACCCGCGGGACAACGGAAGCCATCAATCTCGTTGCTTCGTCCTGGGGAAGCGTGAACCTGCACCCAAGCGACGAGATCATCTTGACTGTTACAGAACACTATTCCAATCTTGTGCCTTGGCAACTTGCTGCCCGGCGGGCAAACGCCCGCATACTAGTAGTGGATATGGAAGAGGACGGCCGGTTGCGCCTCGATCAACTGGAAAAGCTGCTGTCGGAGCGTACGAGACTGGTTGCGTTTTCCCATGTGTCGAACGTGTTAGGTTTGATCAATCCTGTAAAGGAAATATGCGAACGAGCTCACCGCGTCGGTGCGCTCGTTCTTGTAGATGGCGCACAATCCGCCCCGCATTTTCCCGTCAACGTGCAGGAACTCGGCTGCGATTTCTTTGTTTTCTCCGCTCACAAAATGCTCGGTCCCATGGGAACCGGCGTCCTGTGGGCGCGCCGCGAAATTCTCGAAAACATGCCCCCGTATCAGGCCGGAAGCAACATGGCGCACGAGGTAGACTTTGAGTCTAGATCGACTCATTTTGCCGAGGGTGCATGGAAGTTCGAAGCAGGGACGCCGAACGTGCCCGGAGCGGTGGGACTCGCTGCAGCTATTGAATTTCTTGAATCATGGGGCCGCAAGGATCTTTGGATCCGTGAGCAGGAGCTCACGCGACATACCTTGTCTGCGCTCAGGGAAGTGAAAGGGCTGAGGATTCTTGGCCCAACGGAGCCGACCAATCGAATATCTGTCTTTTCCTTCGTGCTCGAGAAGAGGGAGGTGCTCGACATAGTCAAGGCTCTCGACGCAATGGGTTTTGCCGTTCGAGGTGGAGATCTCGCGTCTCTTCCGCTATTGACAAGGATGGGCGTCACGGTGGCGGTTCGCGCCTCCTGTTATGCTTACACGACGGTCGAAGAGGTCGATCAACTCATTGCCGAGCTTGCAAGAGATCGTCGAGGTTCTTCATGATGGCCAGCGAATCGCTATCGCGCACAGTCTCCTCAAGATTGTTCAAGAACCAGTCGGACTCCCTCTGTAAATCCAAGCCTTTCACCGGACCGAGCGTACTGGATGAAGCCATTGCCCAAACTGCACAGAATTGGCTGACTGCGTTGGCGACGAACAACCTGTTGGGATCTCCCACGAACACCACTCCCTGCGGTGCGGCTCCGCCAGCGATGCCGTGTAAATCCCGGCCTGCAGACGTGTCCACGGCTTCGACGGTAGTGTTGCCGAGAGCGGCACCAGTTACGCGTTTGCGCTTTGCGTCGAACGCGAAATGATCTATGACGCCTTCAGCGTTCGGTAGTGTGATTTCCTGGACACGCAGCAAGAGTGCTTTCTCAGACGCCCAGGCTGGTCTTGCGAAAGTGCGTAAGATCCCGCAATCAATACTGCGAATACAAAATGCTGCGAGCATCATCGTGTTTCTCTCCGAGTCTTGTCGACTTCAAAGTATTGATTCGGTCAGTCGTTTGGGCCTGGCTCCGTGAATGAGCTTACTCCGCCAAAGGCATTTGAACTCTAAAGACGGACCCTTCACCAACCTTGCTGACAACTGAAATCTTGCCCTGATGTGCTTCCGTAATCCATTTCGCAATAGCTAAGCCGAGACCAGTTCCGCCGGACTCCCGCGAACGTGACTCGTCGGCCCGATAAAATCTCTCAAAAATGTGAGGGATATCCGTGGGTGCAATCCCTACTCCGGTATCCCGAATCTCTATCACAGCCGCGCCATCGTTGGCGTTTAGTACAACTGAAATACGCCCTTCTCGAGATGTGTACTTCACCGCATTGTCGATCAGAATCAGAAACAATCTTCGCAGTGATGGAGGGTTCCCGCTGACACAAACCGGCATCTCCGGGAGTCGCTGATCGTACTGAATGGACTTTCCTTCGGCCAGAAGGCTGGCCGGTTCCCATATTTCAAGAAGAATTGCATTTAGATTTATCGGAGCAACCTGCAGAGGCTCACTGCCAGAGTCAGCACGGGCGAGAGTCATCAAATTCTCAATGAGAGCGGAAGTCCTTTCCAATTCTTGGTGGATACGGAAGAGCGTTTCCCGGTACTCGGCCTCAGAGCGCTGCTTCCGCAATGCAACTTCAGTCCTGGTGCGCATCAGAGCAACCGGTGTCCTCAGCTCGTGTGAAGCGTCGGCCGTAAACTGTGTGACGCGCTTGAACGCACGCTCCAATCTGCCAAACATTTCGTTCAACGCTTCCGAAAGGGTTTGCAGCTCATCTCCCGTTTGAGGGTTTGGGAGCCGTCTGGACAATTCACGCTCACTGATTAACTGCGCGGCTCGGGCAATTTCCGTAACAGGGGCGACAGCTTTCTTGCTTAACCAGTAGCCACCGGCTGATGCTATCAGCAGCAAGATGGGCACCGAAAAGAGAAGCACGAGTCTGAAACGATTCACTGCGTCGTAGAAATCGTCCATGGGAGCAGCAATTTGCACCTCGTAAACTTGGTCGGCCGCGTGGATTTGCCCGGTCAGTATTCGAAGCGGCATGCCTTTGGAATAAATTGTCGAAACCCTGAACTTCTCGTTCGAGTTCGTTTGGGTCGGGAATGTCAAACTATACCGGACAGCGGAAGCAGAACTATACGACCACTCCCCACGGGTATCGGCGAGTTGAAGTATGTCGTCCTCTCCCCGGACTCTCGAACCTGCCATCAATTCGCGCTTGATTTGTTCTCCAGGCAAATGCTGCTCCAGAAGTTCCTGAATCTCTGCCTCGCGATCGCGGAGCCCTTCGTCTACCGCTGAATGAATGCTTCCACGCACTTCGAAGAAGGCAAGCAAAGAAAATGCCCCGAAGGCAATGCAGAGCACCAGGAAATACCAAGCAGTTAGCCGTATCCGCAATGGAAGCGCACGCATATTCAAGCTCGCAGCGTGTAGCCAGCTCCCCGCACCGTCTTAATTAACTTTTCTTCGTGAGGATCATCGACTTTTCGCCGCACCAGCCGGATAAACGCGTCTACTGTGTTGTCGTTCACTTCGTCGTCGAACCCCCAGACAGCTTCCACGATCGCGTTGCGCGAAACCACTACTCCGGGGCGACGCATAAGAAACTCCAGCAGCCGAAATTCCGTCGCAGTTAAATTGATTTCACGCTTAGCCCGAAACACTTCCCTGGTGGCGCGGTTGACAACTAAATCAGCCACTCGAAGAAGGCTCGTTGGCTGGGCATATTGTCGTCGGCTCGCGGCCCTCAATCGTGCCAACAGGACCGCGAAGGAAAATGGTTTCGTTAGGTAGTCATCGGCTCCGAGATCGAGCCCCTTTACGACATCTGGCACAGTATCGCGGGCGGTCAGCATCAAGATTGGCGTGCGATTTCCTCTGTTACGGAGTCGCCGTGCGACCTCAAAGCCATCGAGCTTCGGAAGCATTACATCTAGAACGATCACGTCGAACTCGCATGAGCGCGCTACCTCCAAACCGCTGAGCCCGTCAAAGGCCAAGCTCACGAAGTAGTCCTCCTCCTCCAAGCCCTCTTTCAGGACTTCCGCCATGTCCTTTTCGTCCTCGACAATCAATACGCGCATGAAAACCCATCAATTATCCCGATCTTAACGAGTCAACCTGAAATTCTGACAAAAACATCGCTTTTCGGCAAATCTTCATTTTACGGAGCTATTCTCCTGTTCCTGGACAGCGGAATGAGACTCTCCCTCACTGAGCCACGGCGAAGTACAACGTGTGTGTTCCTTGCAGCGCTTCTGGGCGCGTCGGCGGCCATTCAGGGGCAGTCGGGGTCGAATTCGCAAGCGCCTCCGCGACAAGTTGGGGCGCAAGATGCACTCCGCATTGCGAAGGCAACCCGAGCTGATCGAGCCCCGAGGTTGGACGGCACGCTCGATGATCCGCTCTGGCTGCAGGCTGCTCCGATCTCAAACTTCTTGCAACGAGAGCCTTACGAAGGCCAGCCTCCTACCGAAAAAACTGAAGTCCGTATCCTATACACCAAGCATGAGGTCTATTTCGGTATCACCTGTTTCGACTCCTACCCAGATGGAATCGTTGCAACCGAGTTGCGCCGTGATGTCCCTCAGGAATTGGACGACTACTTTGAAATCATCATCGACTCGTCTCACGACCGGCGCAACGCTTACGTGTTTCAAATCAATCCATTGGGGACACAACGCGATGCACTGATCACCGAAGAAACGCGCACGGATCCTGGCACTGGCGATGGCGATCCCGGCTGGGACGGTGTGTGGACCTCGGAGGCTCGCCGGACGACACAAGGCTGGACCGCCAACCTCGCGATTCCGTTTTCGACCTTGAACTTCATGCAGTCGAGCGATGTGATCTGGGGGATCAACTTCAAGCGATTCATCCGCCGCAAAAATGAAGAGGACCTATGGTCGGCCTGGCGGCGTGTCGATGGTGCCCCACGGGTCAGCCGTGCTGGCGAATTACAAGGAATTTCCGATATCGGCAGTGGACGTCTACTCATCGTCAAGCCTTACGGACTGGCGGGATTCAGCCATTTTCCCCCGATCGCTGCTGGTAGTGGATTCACTCCCGGGACGAGCCCTCTTTACACGGGAGGCGTTGACGTCAAGCTTGGCCTGCGCTCGAACTTAGTGGCCAATTTCACCGTCAACACCGACTTCGCCGACGCCGACGTTGATACACAACAGTTCAATCTCACGCCCTACAAGCTATTCTTTCCGGAGAAGAGACAGTTCTTTCTGGAGAATGAGGGTGTCTTTAATTTTCCGCTCGGTGGCGACGTAGATTCGTTGTTCTTCAGCCGTCAAATCGGGATTGATCCCGTCACAGGCCAAGAGGTTCCCATTAACGTTGGGGCCAAGATCACAGGTTCGCTTGGCAAATTCGAACTCGGCATCATGGATGTGGACACGCGGGGCTCCGGGCCCAATCCCGGCGCGAATTTCGCAATTGTTCGCGTGAAGCGCGCACTGTGGGGAGGATCCTACGTTGGGGTGATAGGCATTGATAAGCACTCCGGCAATCCTCTGGACAGTTTCAACCAGACCGAAGGTGCCGACACCAGGCTAGTCTTCTTCAAAGACTTGGCGGTGGACATGTTCGCCGCCCAGACCCGGACGGCGGGTTTCTCGTCGGGCCAGACTGATTTCGGCGGTGGTTTCCACTACCAGCGCAACTGGCTGGAGTTGATCGGTGAACATCGAAAAATTGGGCCGCACTTTAATCCCGAGGTGGGATTCCTTGAACGTCAGGACTGCATTTGCGACTTTCTCAACCCTAACTTCAAAGTTCGACCCCGGATCGAGCATGTGCGTGAAGTAAACTTTGCCGGCTTCATCCTTCATGCCCTCGATACTCACCATGTGCTGCAAACGCAAGAATGGCAGAGCACATTTCGCATCTTCTTCAACAATGGCTCCTATAGCGACGACGACATTGCGGACGTCTTCACCCAGCGCCTGATCATTCCGTTCAACCTGTACAAGAAGGTTTCCATTCCTGTTGGGGAATATCACTGGACGCGCCATCTGTTGATCTATGGATCACCGCAGGACCGACGGTTGACACTCAATTTCAACGATCGTTTCGGCAGCTACTACAACGGACACTTGAATGAAGCGCAAGTAGTTGCAACCTACAGGACCAACGAGCGCCTATCTTTCAATTTTGCCGAACAGTGGAACCGCTTCCGCCTGGGAGCAACGAGCGATCCCGCGGGAAATCCGCTTTCCCTGGGATCTGGAGACTTCTCGGTCGTCTTCGGCAGCTTTCAGACGAATTATTCCTTTTCCCGCTTCCTGACGCTCTCGACGCTACTGCAAATGGACACCGCGAATAATCAGGGCGCCAGCGCCAACATTCGCCTGCGTTGGAACTATCGGCCTGACAGCGATCTGTATGTGATCTACACCGCAGGCCAGCGCTTTGCCAGTTTGGTAGCAGTGAACCCGCCACAGTTTTACGAGAACCGTTTCGCCATCAAATTCACATATTCATGGCGACCATGAGGTCAAGATGAGGAATTGCAAGTCCACCGACTATAGTGATCAATTTATAAGCTGCAGTCATCCTCTGGAGGCATCCAATGCGAACACGAGCGGTCCACATGAGCGAGGTTTTGACCCTAGCACTTTTGATCCTAGCAATGGGCCTGGAGGCTGCCCGCCCGAAAGCCGCCTCCGAAAATACAGATCATGCCCCACTCAAGAAAGTCGCGGACATTCCCCTGCCGGGCCCAGCAGTCCGCTTCGATTACCAGAGCCTTGACTCCTCCCATGGGCGGCTTTACATCGCTCACATGAACGCCGACCAACTCGTCGTTTTCGATACGAAGAAACGGGAAGTTGTGGCGAATCTCGACGGCTTTCCCAACGTTCACGGTGTTTGGGCGGTTCCGGAGTTGGGCAGGGTCTACGCATCGGTGACAGGGGAACACAAAGTCGCCGTTGTCGATATGCAGACCCTCAAGACCATCGCCAAGGCTGGACCGGTCAAGTACCCTGACGGCATCGCATACGCTCCAGGTGCGAAGCGAGTCTTCGTGTCCGACGAGCAGGGAGACGCGGATGTGGTAATCGATGCTACGACCAACTCTCTTGTCACCACAATCCCGCTCGGCGGCGGTGCGGGCAACACCATCTATGACCCTGGCTCCGATCGCATCGTCGTTGCGGTCCACGAAAAGAACGAGCTCGTAGCGATTGAACCGGCTACCGCCAAACTTATCGGGCGCTATCCAGTCACTGGAATCGAGAGCCCCCACGGGATTGCCCTCGACGTGACTGATAGACTGGCTTTCGTAGCAGGAGAGGAGAATAACAAGCTTGCAGTGGTCGATCTCACAAACATGCACGTGCTGGCCACATACCCAGTCGGAAAAGATCCGGATGTACTCGCGTTCGATGCTAGCCTCAAGCAGTTGTATGTCTCGGCAGAATCCGGAAACGTGACCGTCTTTCGTGCGGATGGGAAGACGCTTGTCACCGTGGGCTCGCTTTCCATGCCGCACGCGCACACGGTTTCCGTCGACTCGGATACTCATCTGGTCTATTTTCCTCTACAGAATATCGATGGCCTTCCTCTGTTGCGGATAATGGAGCCGAGCCGAACAAAATGATCGTATGCGCTCCTCCCTTGCCTTCGGCCCGCACACGCTGACAACTTGGAGCATTCGCCACCCTGCTAACAATGCCGCTCTGCAAGTAAGGATGAGAAATGTTGCATTACCCACCAAGAACCCAAGTATGTCGTAGCCGATTTTAGGTAAGACGCCTATAGCAGATAATAGACTGATAATGCTTGTCAAGAACAGGCCAACATTTCTCGATTGCACTCGTTGTTTTTCGGATCGCGAGTAGCGCCAACAAAGTAACAAGCAACATGCCGATCACTTGGGGCACTATAATTGCGAGCGGAGGTGTTTTGTGCACGGCCGTCCACACTCGTCCTACTATGAGAAAGCAATAGCAGTAACACCAATACATATGCACAGAACACGTAAACATATGTTCTCTTCGCACTAAAGAGTCTCATACTGCAACATCTTCTCGTTCCTGATCGCTGGGCAGACCGTAGGTCCCTGCGCCAACCTTACGGCCAACGACAGTGACCCGGTTGAAATTAACTTCACGGTCCACGATCCCGAATCGATACAGTTGTCGGAATCTACGCTGCGACGGTGTAGCGATGATGCAACCGCCGCGTCGACGGAGCGGGACCTATCCTTGATTGCGGGTCACCCGCAATCTCAGCGTAGGTAGCGACGGGTGTTAGCAGTTCTGCTGTCTGACTGGCTGCAGGTCTGTTGGCCAAAGTCAGATCGTAAGCCAGCTCAAGAATTCGGCGAAGTCCTTCGAAATCGCGGCTGACGACCCGTCTACCCAATGCGATGTTGATGAGGAAACCGGCCAGTGCATCGGCTTCGGAATCGGCGAGTTGACGAAATTCGTCGCGCCAGTGCGGACAGTGGCCGTCGGCGTCGAGGATTTGCAGAACCTGTTTTGTCGTGCCGCGCTTAGCATTGGCGGTCGATATCGTAGCAGGTGGAGCGCTTCCCTTCCGCAGCGAGGCGGCGCACACGAGTCCCATAACAAACGCCGTGTGGTAGGCAGTTGCGAGCAAGTATCGCGTGCGTTCAGAACCCTCCAGGGCCTGGATCTCACTGATACGTGTGGACGCTGTTGGGAGGAAGTTTGCTCGGTCTTCGACGTGGGCCAAAACACGAAAAGCAAACGCCGCAGCACAGCTCCATGACTTCCCGGTGAGCGGCCAACTTAGCAAGATTTCACCGCAGAGGTCGTAGTCCTGCTCGTCGAGGCAACGAGCCAGAACCGCTTCAGCTTCCGCCAGTACGACGGGGCGCCGCCGGGGCAGCGGCGCGGGGTCTAGACCAAAGTCCCTGACGTACATCAGAGCATGAGTAAACGCGTAAATGTCGTCGCGGGTTCCATTGATCAGGTCCATTGGCTGATTCAGGATAGGGGCGCGAACGGTCTGCGGGAGATTGGAGCGCAGACCCGACCTCGACTGGTTTGAGCCCTTCGCGACCCATTCCTGTTCGAGCATGCGGTGAGGTACTCGTTCGCGTCCGGAATGAGCCTGAGCTGACAGGCTCTGACCCAGCAGTTTATCGAATTTGCAATCGAAGTAGCCGAGTCTGCTGAGACATACATGCGCCTCTGCCAAGAATCAATAGCAGTTTGATGTAAGGATTAGGAAGATAGTGAGAATATTGCTATGAACGTTTCACGGAACTTTAGGGTTTCCTAGTGTTCAATGGCAACAAAGCCAAAAACATGACAGGTCCTGCCCAACTCGGCTTCGTCAGTGAAACGATTAGCCGTCCCATTTCACGTTAGGTATGTACAAGGTATTTGGGGTGGCCATCAGCACCGGGTGTATGTGCTCCTCAAGTTTCTGGAGAAGAGAAAGTAATGTCCAACGAGGAGGGCGGGCTGTCATGCCAGCCTGTGACTAACCAAAAGGAGAACAACCAGATGAGCCGAATTCTTTTGCTTCTTCAACTCGTCGCTTTGGTTGCTGCACTCTGCTCGACGAGCGTTGCGCAGCACATTCTAACCAACGATGACAACCCATCCGGCAACACTGCCACCTCATTTCCTGGCGACGTGGTGCTGCATACTGGCGGCAAGGGTCTGGGGGGCGGTTACCTCGCCAATACCGGTACAGCGATTTCCTCGAATGCCCATTGCGTTTTCGTGGCCGACACTGGCTCGGACGATATCGCGTCGTTCGTAGCTCCTGCCTACGGCTTAGTCGGCCGTTTTTCCAATCCCGCACTGAATTTCAGCGCGAATGGCCTGGGCGGTAGCATTGCGTTGGCTCCTAACAGCAAGTTCCTGTATGGCGGCTACAGCGGTTCCTCGAACATCGGAGCTTGGGCAGTCAACTCGAACTGCTCCTTAACGTTCATCGCTGCCTACGTCCCCTCAATAGGCGCTGACTTCTTCTCTCCCCTAGCGGTGACGCCGAATGGTATGTCGTTAATTGTCTCCGCGCCGGACCTGGAAGCAGCCGAAGTGTTCAGGATCAATGCCAATGGCACCCTCACTGATCTGAATAGTGTATCGTGGGCAGGTGTGGGCATGTGCCCGACTGTGGGGTGCTTCCCCTCAGGGATAGACATAACTGCTGACAGCAAAGTGGCTGTCTTCGGCAACGGCACATTAAACTTGCCAAGCGCTTTATCTGCAGCCATCGGCGCCGGGGGGCTATCGAACCCCCAATTCTGGGACCTAAGCAACTCCGCTGGCGTACAAAATGATGAAGTGCCATGGTTCAGCAGGCCAGGTGCAAGTGGAAACGGCTTTCTCTATTTTGGCATGTCCGGCTTCGGCCCAGGCGCTCCGGGTGGCGAAGTAACTGCCAAGTTCACTGAGTTTCCCTTGAACATCGTCGTCGTCAACTCGACGACGATCAGCACTCCGGATGGTCTTCAGGGCGCGATTCGGTCGCATGGCAACTTGATGTACGTAGCTGTGTACCCAAACACCATCGACACCTTCAAGATCAACTCGAACGGCTCGCTGACATTCATAAATCCCACCAGTGATCCGCAGGGTGTCGCTCTGCTTTCATTGAGCGTGTATCCCAACACTCGCTAGTGCAGACCTGGCGAACAGGGCGCGAAATCGGAAAATGAGGCCGGGCCGCGCCGTCCTCCGTTTTCTGTCACTACAATTTTCGTGCACAGTTCCTTGTCGATAACAGTTGCGAAATTCTCGACGCCTTTAGTGTGGCCCATCTGGCCCCGACGGGTCACCCTCGCTTGGTTGGTCCGCTCGTTGAACCTACAGCGGACAATTTGTCTTTGTCCTCCGGATTGCTCCGGAGCAGTCGTTAACTTCCCAGAAGCCGACTTACCATTACAAATCGCGGCAGCAGATCGAGAAGCAATAAGCTGATTCTGGGGGAAGGCCTCCACGGGGCGACCAAAAATGGGACCTCGGCGAGCTGAAACGGTTTGCGAAATTTCTACACTATTTAAACGGTGCATGGAGGTGTCGGAATGACTCCGGACAAGCCAGCGTGGCCCTCTCTCGAAAAGCAACTAACTGCGGCGAAATCACCATCGGGAAGTGCTCTTGAAAAGTTGATCAAGGCCAATCAGGACTTTCAACTGCTGGCACCGGAGGAAGCCAACGATGAGGCCGGATTGCCGTTGTGGTTGCGGGTGTACTGGCGGAAGAATCATCCTGATGTGCCGCATCCAAAGACAAATCCGGGCGCCGGGTATCCGGATGTGCTGCACACGATTCACAACTGGATGCTCATTCACCCCGACCTGCCGTGGGGATCTGCAGGCGATCCGACGCGCAAGAAAGGGGGCCAGCGATGAGCGATTCTAGAATCTCAGGCGCATCTGCAACGGCGCGCACGGAAACCGATATTCGGCTTAACTACGGCGACCCGAGCAGAATCATTGCGGCGGCCAACGACTCGGGCGGCCAGGAAGCCGTGTTCTTTTCCACGAACGGTGGTGGTAGCTGGGGACAATCCGCGTTGGGGTTGCCCCTCGCTGGCGCCGACACGCTGCAGAGCGACCCGGCCGTGGATTGGACTTCCGACGGAGTAGCGCACGCCTTGTGCATCGGGATCGACCCCAGCGTCAACACCAGCGTTCGCGCCTACCAGTCCACGGACAACGGGCAGACGTGGACTTTGGATGCAACTCCTTCGGGCGCTCAAACCGGCACGGATCGCGAGATTATCTGGGTGGACAAAAGTGCGATATCGCCGTTCAAAGATCAGGTGTACGCAACCTGGCACAATGGCACGCCTGTGTTTTTTGCGCGGAAGACAGCGGGCGCAGGCTCCGCATGGCAACCCGCGCTTCAGGTGAGCGGCAGCGAGACTATGGTTCAAGGCATCGGCGGCGACATCAAAACCAACGCGTTCGGCGATGTCTACGTGTTCTGGCCCGACGCGGACGGAAGCCGGAATATCGTCGTGGCCAAATCGACCGATGGCGGAGTGACGTTCCCGGCTTCGGCGCGAAAGATCATCGCTCAGACTTTTGCCACCACGCGCAAACTCGCGATTCCGTCGGACAACAACCGGAGGGCGCGGGTCTACACATCGGGGGGCGCCTACAAGACGGCGACGAAGGACTTGGCGTACGTGATTTGGAGCGATCTCAGCGGCGCTGCCGGATGCAACAGCGGAGGAGGCCCGGGTAGCAATGCGGCTTCAACTTGCAAAACACGAGTGTGGTTCTCGCGCTCCACCGACGGCGGCAATAGCTGGTCTGCCCCAGTGATGTTGAACAATCAAGCGTCGTTGAATGATCAATTCCACTCGAAACTCTGTGTCGACGAGAGCAACGGCAACTTGATCGTAACGTATCGCGATACGGTCAACGATCCCAACCGGCTCCAGACCAACGTTTTCATGCAGACTTCTACAGATGATGGGCAAACCTGGACTCCAGCGGTGCAGGTAAGCTCCGCCGCGAGCGATGAGACCACGGCCGGAGCGAACCCCAATCAATATGGCGATTACGATGGTCTTTCCGGTTTCTTCGGGTCGTTCTTTCCCGCCTGGACGGATCGGCGAAGCGGCGGAGCGGAGGAGATCTGGAGCACCAACGTTTCGATCATTCAGCAGCAGTGTTTCTTCATTCTCGACAGGAGCACGTTCGGGCAGGACGAAGTCAAGGCCATGCTCACAGCCGGTCAGCCCACTGTAAATGCCGCATTCTACGTGGTAGTCGACGGGTTCAAAGCATCCGACCTCGGCATTACAGCAGCGGACCTGGTGGGAACGCCGAGCGTGAGGCCGGTCCTAACTTCGTCCCCGGCCGTGACCGGCATGACGCTGGGATGGCCAACCGCTGGGGTCCCTAATGCGCTGATTGCCGAAGACCCGTCGCTGCCGCCGACCCCTCAGCGTTTCACGTGGGTCTACGCCGTCAACTTCAGCAGTTCGAACGGTTTCACACAGCCGACGTTGAACGTAACGCTGAATGCTTCGATCGCCACGGCCTCCGGCAGCGCGGTGATTCAGTTGGTCCAGCAGGAGAATCCTTACGAGGTAGACGGCGCGACTTCGTGGCTGAGTACCGACCTCAGGGTGTTCTTTGTTAAGCAGGGGCAATCGAAATTCAATGTTCCGCTGAACGGGGGTACTCCGACCGATGCTATCAACTTCATCAACGCCGTCCTCAACAATCTCAACCCGGGTGGCAACAGCGGCGGGCAGACGTTTGAGAACGATCTTGATCCAACCGGCACCGATGTTGCACTCAACCAGTTCGACGGCGGCGGAAACGCGATCTTCAATTTTGCGATCGCCAAGGTGCGCTATCGCGCGCTCTCCCAAGATGCAACTGCCACACGTGTGTTCTTCCGTCTGTGCCCGGCGCTAACGGTATCTACTGCCTTCGACCCAAACACTACATACAGGACATTTTCTGATGGTGTGCAGTTCGGGCACAAGATCCCGCGTCTAGGCTTGGAAAACAACAATATTCTGACCATACCGTTCTTCGCCGCGGCACGCGTAACTCCCGGTGCCAAAATGGACACGCAGCCCGACCCGACCAACGTCATCACCATGCCACATGATGCGAGCGGCAACGAAGTGGTCCGATATTTCGGTTGTTGGCTGGATATCAATCAGCCGGGGATGCAGCAATTCCCGCTGAATCCAACCAACGACGGGCCATATTCCGGAACCAAGTCGATCCTGGAGTTGGTGCGCAACCAGCACCAGTGCCTGCTCGCCGAAATCTCGTACGATCTGGAGACGATACCTACCGGGGCTACGCCGGCGAGCTCCGACAAGCTGGCGCAGCGCAACCTGACTCTGGTACCCTCAGCCAACCCGGGTGACGTAGCTTCACGGCGGATTCCAAGTGCATTCGAACTGAAGCCGACACCGACACTGAAAGGGCGGGCAGCTGATGAATTAATGATCGACTGGGGCAACGTGCCTCCCGGCAGCTTCGCGCGAATCTATCTGCCCACAGTAAGCGCGGACGAGATCCTGGAGCTGCTCGCAAAACGATACGGCCCGTCACTCTTCAAGCGGACCGACGCGCACACCCTAGAGTGTCGCGTGCAAGGCATCACGTATTTACCCATTCCGCCCGGAGCGATAGTGAACCATACCGGGCTGCTCACAGTCGATTTGCCGCCGGGCGTGAAGAAAGGGCAACGATTCGATGTGCTGGTGCGTCAGGTAGCACCCATCGGCGAGCGCTTCGCCGGGCAACCAACGATTGACGCTGAGGCCGCAGTGCGGCTGAACGAGCGACGCGTGATCGGATCATTCCAAGTAGGGATTCCGGTCTCAGTCAAGGAAGTGATGCTCGAACCGGAAGAGCGGCTGCTGGCGATCTTGCGCTGGATCCAGCTGTCGGTTCCGCCGCAAGATCGGTGGTACGCCGTGTTCAATCGCTATGTGGAGCAGATTGCGGAACGCGTGGCTGGTCTCGGCGGCGACCCGAGCGAGATTGGACCGTCGCCAACCGGAGAGTTGGAGCCGACTCCGACAATCCACCCGCATCCCCGGCACGAGCAACGGGTTGAGTACACAGGAAAGATCTCGAGCCTGATCTTCGACCAGTTCGGAGACTTTGAAGGCTTCGCGCTCGAGACTGAAGAGCGCTACCACAAATTCTTCAACCGCGAGAGAGACATGAAGGAGTTGGCGGAGCGAGTGTGGTCGGAGCGGCTGCACGTAACTGTCTACGCGGAGCGCGACGAGCCGCACAGGCCGTTGGCCGTTGCTGTGCACAGGCCACCGGTCCACTTCAAGCCTCGGGGCGACTAAACTGGCGCTCGCAGTTCCGAGTACCGTAACGTCTAGGTTCGCTAGTCGGAATTGCGGCCCGGCACCGAAGGCTTAGGGTTGTCCTCGTGCCCACTAGGGCTGGGCTAAGTAAATCCTGAGTTCGCTCCTCCGAGGAAAGACATGATCGCTGCAGCTGCTTTCAGAGCCTCACGCCGGCTCAGCACCGCAGGAACATGCTCTTGATCGGAATCGTTATTAATCTCCAGGAACGATCCTGCGGCATACGAAGTGGGCTACGAGAGGGTGATGGCGCTTGGGGTGATTGTGAAGACCGTCCCACAGCGATCTTGGCAGCTGAAGTTGGTCCCGCCAACCTCAGTCGTTCGTACAAACTCCCGCCAGTGGCCTGGACCAGTCCCGCGAAGGGTTTTGCGCCGAGGCAGCCGAGTCGCACACAAAAGGTGTAGATCGTGCTCAGCGTGCCGCTTGGGCGATCGCTGAATCTTGGTTGATGCTCAGCAGCGACCGCCCTGTTGCGTGCCTTAGGCAGCTGCAAAATTCCTTCGCAGCGGTGTCAGACCGCTTTCTGACGTCTTGCCTGACTAGCTTGACCGGCGAACGGCGTCGGTTTGTCTCGCGGTTCACCGGGGCCATGATCAGCGTCAGAGTACTGGAATTGAATGGGAACAGTACCACTGTTGTCAGTTAATTCGACCTCCTGAAAGACCTGACTCAGTGGATTCGCTTCAAAGACAGGAAAATCACCACATTCCTCCCCCTGTGACGAAGTCCAACCCAAGAAATTGACGGCGTTCGGGTCGTTTCCTGCGCGGACCGCGTCCTCAACGTCCGGGTCAGTTCGGGCTTCGTTCAATTCGTGATAGAAGGTAGCCACCACATTCTTCCAGGCCTGATCGAAAACTGGAATGCCATTGACGCTGCCGTCGGGACGGTTCTCCGAGTAAACACCCACCGCGTAGTAAATGGTTTGCTGGTTCGGCCCCGAGCCCACATGGATAGAGCCGTGATAGCCACCCAGTCCCTGCGTGGAATCTTCCTCTTCTTCAACCGGAACAGCAGCCGCCTGGACGGAGTGCGTTGCCGGTTGCCTAAGCCGAGCTGATTCGGTACGGGCAATGATCGTACTGCTGGTAGGTGACTCGTTGGTATTGAGGATCGTCCCGCTGGGAAGCATGAAATTAAAAACGGTGGAGGTCAGATCAAAACCGTTGAGTGTCCCGGCCCTGGACAACGTGCCTACCAAATTCTCGACATCGCCTTGGGAGACAGTTTGCGGGGGCGGGCCGGCGAGCGTTTGAGAACCACGAAAGGTTGAGGTGATCTGGCCCGACGGATAGTACTGGCACATCACATTATTCAAGTTCGGATCGGACATCGCGGACGCTAGCGCCTGGTCGATGGACTGGATGTCGCTCGCTGCCCACGCGTCGGATCCCCCAACGTAGAAATTGGTAAAGATCAAGTTGACAATAGTGTTTCCTCCGTGAAAGGTCAGATCGTGTTCCGGGGTCGGAGGCACTCCCGGCGCAATTGCGGTTAGTTCAGGCATAGACACGCGCGATCGGAAACCCTTCTCAGCTTTGGTTCGGTGGCCCACAAATACGCGCATGGCCCGGATGTAATTGTCAGTGCTCTTTCTCGATTTCATGTTGTACCTCCTCTGAGTTGGGGCAAAGGATGGAAGACGCCAATCCCTGCCACCTGAGGATAGGCGCTTCGGGGAAGCTCCCCGAGGAATGACCCCGTGCTCTTCCCCGCGCCCTGGTTTCCACCAGGACAAATAGGAAGGACATCAGTGTCCCGCGAATTCGACCCAGCTTGCGGACGGCACAAAACCCGTCTTAAGCAGTCAACGACGTGTTTCGATTTCGTCTAAGAAGCAAGACCAAAATGCACCCACCACACTGCTTCACCAGGGGACTGTGACCGTATCGGCTGGGCTCGCACTGGGTGAACTCGGCGGAAACGGAACAACGAAATAGTCGAAGGTCACGGTTTGTTTCTTGCCGTCCACAGTGACCCGAAGGAAGCCGGGATCTTGATCATTGAATGTCATTAACTTCAGATCTTGATGGGTAGTTTGAAGCCTTGGACCCAACGCTTTCCCATTCGCTTTTTCGATTTTATGCAGCAGGTTATGCGTGTTGGCGTAACCTCCCGCACCGGCGACGATGTAGGGCACCTTTTTGTCTCCCAACGCACGTTCGAACCGTTGATAGGAGTGCACATGGCCGGAAAGGACTGCCGTGGGGATGCGCCCGGTGGCTTGAATAACACGGTCCAGAGCAATTTCAATGTCCGGGTAGCCTCCGTGCGTGGTATCGAGTGAGTATGGTGGATGGTGCACCGTGATAACCAGTGCTTTGCCTTTGGCCGCATTGGATACCTGACCCTGAAGCCACTGCTGCTGCTGACTTGTGCCTCTAGCATCAAGCGTGCCGTCAACATTCGAATAAAGGCCGACAATCGTGGCAAACGGTGTCTCAAGCGTCCAGTACACGTAAGGCTGCGTCATGGTAGGACGGTAGGGGCTGTCGTGGTGGCTGGCGGCATCGCAAAAGTTTCGCATGAAACCGAATAGCGACGGTTCGCTGTCGACTGGATCGCCTGGCCGAGTTGAAGTGTCGCCGTCGTGGTTGCCAGCGATGGCAAAAATGGCAGCATGGTAGTTCTGATAAGGTTCGTAGAACTGACTTGGATAAAGATTGCTCTGCCCGTTGAAATAGACTACATCTCCCAGGTTGTAATAGAAGGCGGGAGCAGGATACTTGGCCGTGGCGGCGGAAATCTGATTGTCCATCGCAGCGGAGATTGCCGTCTCGACATCGTCACCGTGAATGCCTCCGGTGTCGCCCACCGCGTGAAAAATAAGCACACCCGCATTCTCGGCTGCCTTTGCCTCATCAGGAAGGATCACGTCCAACCCAAGGCTCAGGTTGTTGAGATTTGTAGGTGGGAGCGGGATAAATCGCGGGTAGGGTTTCGGTGGTGATGATGGATCACCAGCTGGCCGACTGCCCTTGCCAATGGGTTTGTGCGGTTGCGCGGTGACTGGCGCCGAGTGTGGTGGTATGGGTATGGTTCTCAAGAGTTGTTCGTATCGATGAGCGGTCATAGGTTCTCCTTGCTTCGAGGCACTACCCTCGAACGAATTTCCCCAGAACCGGGAGGATGGTTTCTCGCGGGAACGATAACGAGAATAAAGGATGTTGGCACAAGAATTCAGCCTGCTTTCAGCGCAAACTGGAAGTTTGCTCTTGCCGTTCGCTGAATAGTGAGATCAGGAGCGATATCGTTTCAAGTCCTCCTCTGAGGTGCGGCAGTTAGCCGAGGCCTATCTGAGCTGGGTGACGCTTGCCGCCTGCGAGGGTTGTTCACTAATCGAATGAAACGGTAAGCGCAGTTTTGTCACTATCCAAGCTAAGAGGGGACACATCAGGCCGCCACGCGATGTCGCCAATTCAAAGACCAACGCGGAGGTTCTGAGCCAGGATGATTGAAGCAGCGGAGCTGAGGGGAAGCGGCTCCGGTACATTCCTGGCGCGTTGCCTTTTCCGGCTGTTAGTCCATCCTTGCTCTGAGGTAATCAGAGTGTGGCGCTTCTTCCAGTGCGTGTACCTCACTCAATCCCGTCCAGCGGCGTTCGCAACAGCCACCAAGTCCTCAGACGTCCACCATCGCACGCACACTCGCTGGATAGCGTCCGTAGTTCACCTGAAGTGCTATACTGTCTGCCGTTTCCGAGTCCGCGGGGCAAGCTCTTGCAATTTCAGTCCTTTGACGAGGCCTATGTCGAGCGCCTGCGGGCGGGCGACTTTCGTACCCAGGAACACTTTGTCGCCTATTTCGGCGAACTCATGCAGATCAAACTGCGCTCTCGGCTGCGCTCGCGGGAAGCACTCCAGGATGTGCGTCAGGAAACGTTTGCGCGGGTGTTGACGTCTCTGCGGGATGGAAAGATTCTGCATCCGGAGCGCTTGGGCTCGTTTGTGAACTCCACTTGTGGAAACGTCTTGCTGGAGCACTACCGAGCTACCCCTCGCGCCAGTTCCTTTGAAGATGAGAAAAAGAAGGATTTCCCCGATGAGTCGGCTGATCTGTTCGGCGCTCTCTCGGCAAAGGAATTGGGTGAAAAGGTCCGGCGGGTCCTCGAGAAACTTTCTGAACGCGACCAGCGATTGCTGCGCGAAGTTTTTCTTGAGGAGCGAAATAAAGATGAGGTATGTCGTGACTTTGGTGTAGACCGAGACTATCTGCGAGTGCTACTGCATCGCGCGAAGCAATCATTCAAGTCATTGTATTTCAGTCACATGGATGGCGATCCGCCGTCGGAGGCTAGAGCCCAACTGCTTTGAAACGTTGGCGTACGAAGGCTCACTACTCTATGAGGGAGAATTTAGCGAATGGACCACGATGAGGTGGTTCGGCGAGAAATGACGGAGCGGTATCTACTCCATGAACTGGATCCTGAGAAGCAGGATGAGTTCGAAGAGCACTTTTTTGGCTGTCCGGAGTGCGCACTCGATGTGCGAGCCGCCTCGATATTCGTGGAGCAGAGCAAGACCCTGTTTGCGGAGAACCGCGGGACAAATGCTGCGCAACTACCTGCTCCGGTTCCCGTGAAGGCGGGATGGGTCGTTTGGTTGCGTCCCAGTTTTGCAGTGCCCGCATTGGCCTTACTCTTGGCACTGGTGGGCTATCAGAATCTTGTCACGTATCCGCGACTGAAACAGGCGGGCAATCGCCCACGGGTTTTGCCATGGGCATCGCTAAGGATGAGACTCCGCGGTACGAACGCTCCTGTGATCGAGGTACCACAAGGAGGGAGTTTCCTGCTCTTTTTGAATATTCCTCCCGACAGCCGCTACGCACGTTACATCGCTGATCTGTATAACCCTGCGGGAAAGCTGGAGTGGTCGCTCACGATCCCCGCAAACTTGGCCGAAGATACGTGGCCAGTCCAGGTGCCAGGAACGAATCGGGGATCGGGCACTTACATTTTGGCACTACGGGGAACCTCTGCGACGGGCGAAAACCAGGAAATCGGTCGTACTTCAGTTGAACTTAAGATCCAGAAGTGATCTCAAACGAAGGAGCAATCGATATGGCAACATTTCCGAAGTCACAGCCAGTGAGCGATCTGTTCCACCACCACTTCCACGCAGCGGCGGAGATTCTTAGTGCGAAGATCGAAAAACCGCTAAGAAAGGAAGTCGAACCCGAAGTCCTGAAGTTGCCCGAAGACGGCGGATACGAGTTCAGACCGGCACTGCCTTTCCGCCTCGAAGGGATCATATCCTATGAGTCGGGGTACACGCAGGTCGCGGGGCACCAAAGCCCTAAGGCTGGCCAAGCCTTTAGGACACTGACGACCTCTGTGGTCGAGGGACTTAACATTCTTGACGTGATCACCGCCGATCGCGTGGTGGGCCAGATTTCCACCGAGCATCCTGTTTTTCCCGAAGGCCAGGTGCCGTCAGTCACGTTCTTGGGTACTCGCTTCGACAATCTGAGGATTGCTGGACACAAGGTTGATATTGAACCGTGTCTCGACATTATCGGCCCCAAGCCCTCCGGCGACAAATCGTATTTTGAAGATAGCGGCGTCTTCAGGAGGATCTCCGGCCAGTATAAGAACATAAACGGGGTAAAGGGCCTCCCCATGTGGGCCAGCCAGCAATACCGTTGGAGCAAGGCTGCCGCCTTCCAGGATAAAAGCAAGCCCGGCTTGAACACCGCGAACTGCTCACTAGTCAGCAGCGTGGAGGGAGCTCCCGGTATCTCGTTCGGACACGTGATCGACCTTCCCAACTTTGGGAGGATTTTCCTGGCCGAGTTGAGAGTGAATCGTAAGCAGGCACAGAACCATGCTTCGCAGGCGGGCCCCCAACAACACGACACGTATTCGTTCCATCTGACCATGATCCGGATGGAACTGGGGTGCATCGCGCATGGAAGCGGCCATGTTATCGCGCTGGATTCGAACGGCACAGGCAGCGGCGGGGGAGGGCACCATCCTTAGATCTGAGCTTCACTAAGGTCGCGCGCTAGCCGATAAGTGTGCGGAACAGCCCTCGGCTGTTCCCGCACACTGCAATCTCTGCAAACAGGCCACCTCGTGCGCCCTATCCAGGAAAAAACAGCCACGCTGAATCCGGTTTAATACGGCTTCCCATCGACGTCCAATCGTCCCCTATTGTGGCAATCGTTTTTCCCACCTTTCAGGCTAAAATCCTATCAGCAACCGGACCGGCCATGCTCTGCAGACCCAAGAACCGGGATACCAACCCGAAGGTCGAACGGGGAGCTTGCTCCAAATCGCCAGCGCTAAGACGAACTTCGCTAGTTCTGATTTTCGCCTACCTATCGGCCTGCACCCGCGGCGATCCCCGGGCCGCGTTCGAGCATGCGGAGCAGACCGTCAGCCAAGGCGATCTAGTGGCGGGGTGGAAAGAAGCAGAGAGAGGCTACGAGCGGTTCCACAACGTCAGCCCAGAGTGGGCCTCGAAGTTCACGGTGCTGAAAGCAAGGGCTCTGTACCAGCGGGGCATGTACGACGAAGTGGTAAAGGTGCTGGCTTCCGAGCCAGTCGACTTGCCCACCGGCGAACTGGCCGTAGAAAAACGGCGCTGGGAGGGTCTCGCTTACACGTCGTTGCACCGGTTCTCCGAGGCAGCACAGAAGCTCGAAGAAGCGGAAAGGCTGTGTGCCGCTAAGAACTATCCGGGGTGCGCAGATGTAGACACAGCACTGGGGACGCTGGAGATGGCACGAAGTCACTATTCCGAAGCCCAAGTCTACTTCGAGCGGGTTCTGGTTTCGGCGCGGGCCAGCGGCGATCAACTCTGGGAAGCTGATGCATTGCTGGATCTGAGCTGGTCGGCGAACGAGCAGACTCACTTCGATGAGGCGCTGGACTGGTCTAATGCCGCTCGTCGAATTGCTGGGGAGCGGGGCGCTCCTGATGTCGCGCAAAAAGCACTGGGCAACATAGGCTGGGCCTACTACAAACTCGGAGACTCCGAAAAAGCTGAGGACATGTTCGTCGAGGCGGAAAAGCAAGCGGAGAAGCTTGGGGACATGACCGACCAAATTAAGTGGCTCACAAACGCCGGGTACATTTACATGGACGCCGGCAAATTGGCCATTGCCGAGCAATCCTTCCAGCAGTCGCTTAAGCAGGCACAGTCAATCAATAGCAGAGAAGACGTCATCAACTCTCTGATTGCTCTGGCGTTTGTCTTCCAGCAAACCGGCAAGCTACAAGATGCGATGCACTACGCGAACGAGGCGCTTTCCAAAGCGCGAGAGGATCGCAACGGACGTGACGAGGTCTATCCGCTGTTGGTGCAGGGACGGGTCGCCGCCCAACAACACGATACTGTTGCTGCCGAGGGGGCATTCCGACAAGTGGCGCAGGCTCAAGATACTCCAGTGTTTCTCAAGTGGGAGGCGGAACGATCTCTTGCCAGGCTCTACGAAGACAGAACCCAGTCGGTCTTGGCGGATCGGGAATATCGCACCGCCCTGAGTACCTTCGAGACTGCCCGCTCCGAACTCCGGCACGAAGACTCCCGGCTGCCTTTTCTTAGTAATGCCTCCCGCATCTACGACGACTACATCCGATTCCTCCTGGCCCAGGGCAAGCAGCACGAGGCACTGCAGGTTGCCGACTACAGCCGCGGCCGCACTCTGGCCGAAGGATTGGGATTGCTTCAGAAAGGAACCTCATTCAAACCTGATCTCTTGGACGCTCGCGCAGTGGCGCGGCGAACTGGAGGCACAATCCTCTTCTATTGGCTGGGGGACAAACAGTCGTACCTATGGGCGATCACACCGAAAAGGGTCAGTTTGTTTTCGCTTCCTGCTGCCTTCGAAATTGAAGCGGCCATGCAAAGGTATCGTAAAGCTCTTAACGGACCGCAAGACGTTCTCGACACCGCCAATGACGATGGGTGCTCTCTTTATCGCATGCTGATCGCGCCGGCGCGAACTTTGCTGCCCAAGGATGGAAAGGTCTTCATCATCCCCGATGGTGGCATGAACAGCTTGAATTTCGAGACGCTGCTCGTCTCCGAACCGAGGTTGCACTACTGGCTTGAAGACATCACGATTGCGAACGCCAGTTCGTTGCGGCTGCTGGGCGCGTGGCATGCCGGGAAAGAGAAACGCGCCCGCCGCCTGCTTCTCTTCGGCAACACCGTCGCTCCCAGCCAGGATTATCCCGAGCTGCGGAACGCTGCTGCCGAGATGGAAAGTGTCGCGAAACACTTCCCGCTTGCGCAGCAACGGGCATTTCAGCGCGATCAGGCTACCCCGGTGGCGTATCTGGCCAGCAACCCGGAACAGTTCTCCTACATCCATTTTGTGGCGCATGGAATTGCCAGCCGGTTAAGCCCTCTGGACTCCGCCATTGTGTTGTCCAAGAACAGCAGCGGTAGCGACTCCTTCAAGCTCTACGCCCGTGACATCATTCAGCACCCGGTGCGAGCCGATTTGGTTACGATCTCGGCTTGCTACGGCGCCGGCACGCGCGCGTATTCGGGCGAGGGCCTAGTAGGGCTCTCCTGGGCGTTCCTCCGAGCCGGCGCCCACAACGTGATCGCTGCCCTGTGGGAGGCGAGTGACGTCTCCACCGGGCAACTGATGGATCAGTTTTATGAAGAATTGAACAAGGGAGAGAGTCCCGACGTCGCGCTCCGCAAGGCCAAGCTTTCCTTGCTTCATTCCGGCAGTTCGTTCCGCAAACCGTTTTACTGGGCCCCTTTTCAGCTCTATAGCGGATCGTGACAGTCAGATCGGGCGGGTTAGTGTTGGGCAGCCAATCCGCGCTGCGCAATCAACGACAATTTGTCGGCTTCAGTGGCAACTTCCCCTCCGCACCATTCTCGGTATAGCTTCCTCGAAGGGCAGCCCGGCAAAATCGATCAGTTACTTGAGGGACGAGATGCCCGGCTGCAGCCACGAGAAGATAAAGTCAGTCATACTTGGGAATATCCTAGTCATCAGGCCAATCAGAGGGGCAAAACCAAATCCAAGAATCTTGAACCAGAATTCCGTCCCCAACTCTCCTGGCTTCGTGTTGGTGACATGGCTAAGCGTGGCATCGCGGTGCATATCCGCATACACCTTGACAATTACTACACCCACAATAACGAAAAGGACGATCAAGACTGCGCTCAGCGCCTGTTGCGGGTCAAACGGATACGTGGACGTCGCAACCGTGGATACTATTAACAGCAGTGTGATGGTCACGGCCATCGTTCGCAATCGACCGAGGATATTCTGGATGAAACCCAGGTAGTTCAAGCATACAAATTCCTCAGCATTCTGAATGTGCTTTTCCTTGGCCTGAGGCGGGTGATTCTGTGCAGCGTCGTCTTTCTCTTCCTTTGTGATCCCGACTACCAACGACTCTTCCTCAATCTTCCAGGCCGGCACGAGTAATTTCGTCAGCAGGGTGCCGCTTGCGGATGCAATACTCTCCTGAAAGTTGCTAAAACTGCTCAGATCTCCCGCGCGGGAATTCGCATAGTTGGTCGAATACCACCCGGCAAATGTCGTTCCTGCATTGCGCATATTCGTGAGAGCTTTCAGGGAATCGTGGGTACCGGGATCGGAAGACGTCTTGGCGATTTCCTCCAGACTGGCGATCGTATGATTCATGCATTCCATTTGCCGAGAAATTACTTTGTAGCGCACTTCCAGCACATTCCCGCTCATCTTCCACACGCCTCCCCAGGAAAAGCCGCGGAGTGCAGCCAAAGTTCGCCTCAGTGGCAGACGATCGAGAAACGCGAGGAGTCGTCGCAACTCCTCCCATACCTGGCAGAGCCGCCAGGTCTCGACTATCGCCAGGGTGCAGCAAATGTCCAGGAGCACGAGGAAAATGATGGCGTAGTTCCTGGCGCCCAAACTGCGTACCGGTACCCCTCCCGCGATCCAGCGGGCTCCGACCAAAAACAGAGCAAAGAGACCCACTCCCAGTGGAACGATCTTCCCGTTCAAGGGCATGGCAGCCTGCTCAATTCCTGCTGCAGCATCCTCCTGGCTGAACATTCTTAGAAAGTCTCGATTGTTCCCGGCAGGGTCTTTTAAAGCCAGACACTCTTTCGGTGGAAGACAAGGACGATCTGGGCCAAAGAGCGCCAATCCGTGCAACGTAAACCAGACCATCCCGATTGGGCGTTGCTCAACAAGGACGGATACAGGAGAAAGATTTCGTGGTGGAACTCGGACTACCTGTGCCCCGCAGACCGCGAAGTTGTCGAGTACCACAAGGCGATGGTGCGCAAGATCCTCGGTGAGTGGGGATTCGATGGCCTGAAGCTCGATGGCCAGCACATGAATGGAGTTCCGGCCTGCTACAACCCGGCGCACCATCACAAACGGCCGGAAGACTCTTTGGAAGCGCTGCCCGATTTCTTCCGTGAGTTGTACGAAACGGCACGGAGCGTGAAACCGGACGCCTTGGTTGAGTTCTGCCCTTGCGGCACTGCATATTCCTTCTTCACTATGCCGCATTTCAATATGTCAGTGGCTTCCGATCCCGAGAGTTCGTTTCAGGTTCGCTCCAAGGGAAAGACCCTCAAAGCGCTTATGGGCGACAACGTTCCCTATTTTGGTGACCACGTCGAGCTCAGCGACGGCGCCAACGACTTCGCTTCCACCGTGGGCGTGGGTGGAGTGGTCGGCACCCAGTTCGTACTGCCGAATCTGGTGAAGAAGCGCAGCACCTCAGACCTGACCCCGCAGCGGGAGAAGCTATTTGAGAAGTGGGTCCACATTTACAAAGACAAAATGCTCTCGCGCGGAGAGTATCTCGGCGGTCTTTATGACATCGGGTTCGACCGTCCCGAGGCCCACGTGATCCGCAAAGGCGGGGAAATGTACTATGCGTTCTTCGCCCGGCATTGGACGGGACGAGTTGAACTTCGCGGTTTAGAGGACCGCGCATATCACCTCGTCGATTACGTGACCTACAAAGATTTCGGGAGCGTGCACGGTCCCAAGGCCAGCGTTACCGTGGAGTTCAACCAACATCTGCTGCTCGAGGCGCGGCCCGAGTAACCGACCTGTGGAAGCGCGGAGCGCCAATGCGAGCCAGCGATTGCGGCAAGTTGTCCAACGCAATCGCCGCGGCGAAAGAGCGGGCGTGTACGCCGTGTGTTCGGCTCATCCCAGTGTCATCGCTGCGGCCATTCAGCAGGCCATCGAGGATGGATCCGTCCTGCTGGTTGAGTCCACGTCGAGCCAGGTGAATCAGTTCGGCGGTTACACCGGGCAGACGCCTGATCAATTCGCCAAGGTTGTTGACTCTGCGGCAGTGCGCGCTGGACTGCCCAGTGAGCGAGTGCTGCTCGGCGGTGACCATCTGGGGCCGTACCCCTGGCGAGAACAGGCCTCGGATGCGGCCCTGCAAAAGGCGTGTGAACTGGTTCGCTGCTGCGTGCTGGCTGGATACGGGAAGATTCATCTCGACGCCAGCATGGCGTGCGCCGATGACGAAAAAGACGGACCGGACGAGCGCACCATCGCACGCCGGGCAGCGATTCTATGTCGGGCAGCGGAGAGTGCACACGCCGATCTGCCGGCGGGGTCTGCGCCTCCTCTTTACGTCATCGGTACAGAAGTTCCAGTTCCCGGCGGCGAATCGGCCGTAGGCCGGCCTCCGGTGGCCACACCGGTCGCAAATGTGCAGCACAGCTTGGAGGCTTTCCGCGCGGTCTTCGAAGAGCAGGGAGTGTCTCCGGCTTGGGAAAGGGTGATCGGGATGGTGGTGCAGCCCGGAGTGGAGTTCGGCGACAGCGTGATCTTCGATTACGACCGTCAGAAAGTAACAGCGCTCTCGTCTGCTTTGCCCGAGCATCCTGCGCTGGCTTACGAGGCTCATTCCACCGATTACCAGTCGCCAACAGCTCTTCAGCAAATGGTGGAGGACCATTTCGCAATCTTGAAAGTGGGCCCCTGGCTGACCTTCGCGTTTCGCGAGGCGGTCTTCGCGCTCAGCGCAATCGAACGGGAATTGTTCGCAAGTCGCAAGGCAGTTCGTATTTCTCAGGTCAGAGAAGCGCTCGAAGCAGCCATGTTGCACAATCCAACTCACTGGCGCTCTTACTACCACGGAACCGAAGACGAGGAGCGTCTGGCTCGCTTCTATAGTTACAGCGACCGCTGCCGTTACTACTGGGTGGACGCGACGGTACAGGAGGAGTTGGCACGATTACGCGACAACCTTGATTCGTGCGCGGTCCCTCCCCAGTTGTGGAGTCAATACCTGCCATCGCAATACGAGGTGATCCGCTCAGCGCGACCATCAAGGGGCGCCGAAGGCGCGATTCAAGAACACATTAGAAGTGTCCTGCGCGTCTACGCAGCCGCCTGCGGTGTCAGGCGGTGAGCCGCCGCCTGCCAAGATTCGATTCATTCCTTGGTTGGGCTGCGGTCGCTGGCCACGGGCGTGGTTGTGCTTGCCGGCCTGTCTTCAGTTTGCATGGCTGCGTTAAAGCCACGAATCCCCTCGCCGATTCCCTTGCCTACCTCCGGGAGTTTTTTCGGTGCAAACACGAGCAGAGCAATACCAAAGATCACCAACAGATGCACGGGTTGAAACAATCCTTCAAACATTTGAGCCTCGTTTCCGCGTACGGAGTTTCCCGAAGAAAGAGTCGTTCAAGTGCCTCTCGACTCTCACTGCACCACGATCTGGCCGGTCATTTTCGGGTGGATCGTGCAGTAGTAGGGATAGGTTCCCGCCTTGGCAAACGTGTAGGAGAACTTTTCGTCCGTATCCATGACCTTGGACTTGAACACACCATCTGTGCTGACCGCGGTATGAGGAATGTCATCCCGGTTGGTCCAGACAACGGTCGCTCCAACGGGTACGGTCAAGGTCTGCGGCCCAAAACTGAAGTTATCAATCTTCACCCCCGCGGTAGCCGCTGAGGACTGGTCAGTCGCGGTGACGCTTGGTGATCCCGCCAACAGCAGCAACGTCGCAATCATGACCGGCGCCGCCAAACTTGCAACCCACACTTTTTTCCTCGTCATCTCTTTCCCTCTCTGGATTTGATCTTGTTCTTCGACTGGGACGTTTCGTGGCCTATCCCAGTGTTGAGTCAACCACCGCCAGGGAATGCTGGCCGCGGACGTAATTCACATCCGTAATTCCCAGCAGGCTGCTTAACTGCTCCGCCGGCACCTTCATCGGTCCGGGAGAATCCGCCTTGCCGGGCTGCGGCTGCGGGAATGCGGTTGACATCGCGGTGTGAAACGTCACGCTGCCTTCTACTTTTTGCATGGTCTGGTGAATATGCCCGTTGAGCACGGTCACGGAGCCGAACTTTTTTAGGTAGGCCAGGGCCTGCGCGCTGTCCTGCGTTCCCCAACCCCACTCCGGGTAAACCGACCACAGCGGTATGTGCGCGAACACCACGACCGGCGTGCTGTGTTTCAGATGCTTGACGTCCTTCTCCATCCATTCGAGCTGCTCGCCGCCCAACGAGCCGAGTCCACCCGCTTTCAGATTCATCACGTTCACCAGACCGATGAAGTGCACGCCCTTGTGGTCAAAGCTGTACCATCCAGACCCTTGGGCGCTTTTCCCGTAGCGGTCGAGATAGGACTTCCCGTTGTCGTCGAGCACGTCATGTTCGCCGGGCACAAAGAACACGTCTTTCGCCGTGGAGCTTTTCAAAATCTGGTCGACGTTGTCGAACTGTTCCGGTTTCGAGAGGTGACTGATGTCGCCGGTATGGAGCAGGAACTCCGGCGGAGTTGCCAGCCCGTTGATCTGGTTCACCGCCGCCTGCAGTGTCGCTATCACATCGGGATTGGCTGGTTTGTTGAATCCCATATGACTGTCGCTGATCTGGACAAAGCTGAAATCCCCGCCCTTGCCGGCGTATTTGCCGATATTCTTGGCGAAAGCCCGAGATACCGGAATGCCGCCGCTCAGGGTCCAGACCAAGCCTGTACCCGCCCATGCCATGCACTTCAGAAACCCGCGACGGTCGATGCCGTCATTGTTGAGGTCCTGCAGCGTTTGATCGATAAGATCCGGCTTCTTGTCAGTCATTTGTCCTCCTTGGTTTGCAGCGCTCTGGAGAGATAACTACCGGCGGGCAGTTTTATTCCCTCACCTTAACCCGGCCCGTTTACGCCGCTTAGAAAGCCGCCCAGATGTCCGGTCAGGGCTACGATACCGACAGCCAAGAGTTCCATCGCCAGGCGGTAGTTCGGCAAGGCCTCTGACCGCCGTCGCGCGCGGAAATGCACCCACCAGACCAACCAGATCAGCACGCTCGATATGCACGCCAGCACCAAATGCAGCAGCAATATGCCTTTCAGTTTCTGACCCTCAAGCTGGAACTGCCAGGCAAGAATGCCGGTAGCGAGGACTGGAAACGTCGAAATCGCTGCCGCTAGTAGGTTGTAATAGACCGCGTCTGCCAGGCCACGTCGCTTTGTCCAATGCGCAATAACGTCGAAAACCACTGCCATGATGAACAGCGCGATTGGAAAATGGATCAGCACGACGTGCTGCGCGTGCCTGGCAAGCAATGCCGTCTTCGCGTCAAACGGATTCACGGGAGTTCGTAGCAGGGCTAACGCCACACTGAGGGCCTCTACCGAATAGAACTTGCACCGCTGCGAAATATTCCCGCAGGCCTCCTTTTCTTCAAGACCATCAACATCTGTCTGGTACCCGTAATCCGCGTGGTGGCCTTGACCGCGAAAACCCGTACTGGACGTTGCATTCAGCGACGTTCAGTTGTACCTTAGCGGGTGGTCGGAATGGACAAAATCAAATCTGGAACGAGGATTCGTCGGATGAAGAAGGTGACAAGGGTTGGAGTTTCGCGGTGGGTCGCAATGCTGGGGCTGGTCGTGGCTGTGCTGGTGGCAATCACGGCCCAAGCGGAATCGCATCTAACCATGACGCGGCATGTGCCAGAGGCGGTCGCAGGCGGAAGAGCGCGCTTGGTTGGCCAGCCTCCCGCTACGCAGCGTCTTAGTCTGGCAATTTCGCTGCCTTTGCGAAATGAAAACGGTCTCAATGCTCTGCTGCAACAGATCTACGACCCCCAAAGCTCCAGCTATCGGCACTATCTGAGCGTTCAGGAATTCACAGAGAGATTTGGCCCTAGCCCCGGAGACTATGAAGCCGTCCGCCAGTTTGCGCGGACCAACGGCTTGACCGTGGTGGACACCGCAGCGAATCGCATGGTGCTGGATGTTGAAGGCTCCGTGGCGAGCATCGAGAAGGCCTTCCAGGTGAAGATCGGTCTCTATCAACACCCGAGCGAGAATCGTACCTTCTATTCGCCTGACCGGGAGCCATCGCTAGATCTGGGAGTTCCGGTGTTACACATTTCGGGCTTGGATAATTTCACCCTGCCACGTTCCAAGAACACCACGAGGCGTACAGAACCAGGCAGAATTGAAGGTACCGGCTCTGGTCCCGGCGGGCAATATGTCGGTAGCGACATGCGTGCGGCGTACTACGGGTCCGGGCCGCTCAATGGCGCTGGCCAATCCATCGGGCTATTTGAATATGCGGGTTACGAGGTCAGCGATGTCCAACTATACTTCACGACCCTGAAGCAGCCGTTCAATGTCCCAATTAAGGGAGTGTCGCTGAATGGGGTCCCTCTGAATTGTCCTCCCCAGACGTGCGATGACAGTGAGCAGGTTATCGACATCGAGATGGCGGTTTCGATGGCGCCCGGCCTCACGAGCGTGGTGATGTATGTGGGCAGCAACGATGTGTCCATCTTCAACCAGATGGCGGTCGACAATATTGCCAAGCAACTAAGCTGCTCCTGGGGATGGAGCGACGATGAGAGCAGCCTGGATCCGATCTTCAAGGAAATGGCGGTGCAGGGTCAGAGCGTGTTCGTGGCTACCGGCGACAGCGGTTCCGGCACTCCCGGCGATGTGGTCTGGCCAGGCGACGATCCTTACGTCACCGCGGTCGGTGGCACGGACATTAATACCAATGGCCCGGGTGGACCCTGGCAGTCGGAAACCGGATGGAGCGGCAGCGCTGGCAGCCCTTCCAAGAACGGTATTCCGATTCCCGGCTATCAAAAGCTTCCGGGAGTAATCAACTCCTTGAATAATGGATCGACAACCTTGCGAAATTATCCGGATGTGGCGGCGGAATCGAACACCAACCAATGGAGTTGCTACGACGGAAGCTGCGGCGGAGGCAATGGAGGAACCAGCTTTGCCGCCCCGCAATGGGCGGGCCTCGAAGCAATGGCGAATCAACAGGAAGTTTCCCAGGGAAAATCGACTCTCGGGTTTCTGAATCCCAGCCTCTATCGCATTGGGATCGGATCGCACTACACCGCGGATTTCCACGACATAACCAGTGGCAACAACGGTGGATACAATGCAGTGAAGGGCTACGATCTGGTGACCGGATGGGGCAGCCCGATTGGCGCGAGGATCAACTCTTTGTTGGAGATTCATCCCGAATAGCTGGCTTGGTATTCAGGTGAGCTTTCAGCCGCCAAGAGATTCCTGGCGGCTGAAGCTTTTTGAACGGTTCGGCGCCAGAAGCACCAACGCAGCAAGTGTCGCCATTTTTTGATCTTGGGTCCAAGGTGGTCCGAGAGAACGACCGAGTGCGGAAACTTGTTGCTGCATCCGACCCCCCGCGTTGCCGAACGCGGTCTGGGTGCACTGGTCGAGGTCACGCTCTCGAAAGCCAGTAACAGCAAGGTCAAGGCCCTCGCACGCTTTCCAAAACGCCCTGCGAAAGAATTCTCCTTCCGCGGCATGAATCAACGCATGTGAAGCAAGGATGCCTGAAAGCGCAGGCAGGGGGCGACCCGAGGCCAAGAGAACGACAGAACCCACCACACGATACTTGCGATCACGTAGTTCGCCCACCAACTCGCCGATAGCCGACAAGGCGAGGCGCGCTGAAGCGGCACGGCAGTTCGCAAGAAACTTCTCAGCCTCTGGAAGCCCGAGATGCTCCGCAAGGTGATAAGGTTGGTTCGCACCGGTGGTTCCGGGAACGGTGATAGCGACGCGCCTGCGGTCAATTACCTCCACTGATCCTGCGCTGTTTGAGACCGCTACGACCGCCCCCCAACCGGAATGGCTTCGAATGCCGATCGCTGCGGGCTTCATGCCTTGAGTTACCTGCCGGATATGGTGCGGGAAGTCTATCAGAGCAGCTAACTACTGAATCCCGAAAATCTTCACGAACAGCGCGGTGTCGCCGGACACATGCGGCCAGATCACATGGTATCCCCATAGGTGCACCCAGGCGTTGCCGGTGCGCAAGGTCAGATAGCCCTTCACCATGCCTGGTCCGCCAAATAGCAGGAAGATAAAAATGACCGAAAGCGCCCCGTGTGCGGGCGTGTCGTAGCGGGTCCAGTGCTCCGTGAGATGCAGCGAAGCGTAGGTGAAACCACTGAGAACGCAAGTGGCGGCCGCCGATCCGGTCAGCTTGTAATACCTCGGCACCAGGATCGAGGTCAGGAAAATCATGATGGGCACCGCAGTCCCAAAGAACGACAGAACTAAGGCAAGTCCGGTGCCGACCGCAAGCTGATGCGGGTTCAGTTGCCATAGCGGAGACCCTGGCAGATCACCGGCCAGGCCCAACCCAAGAACGAGCGCAATCAACAACGTGTCGTTGACCACATTGTTCGACGTCAGGCAGAGCTGTTCACGAGAATAGCCGCGCTTTCGGAAAAATAAGTAGGGCAGAGTAGCATAGAAGACGAAGTTATAAAGCGACCACGACCACGCCTCTCGCGGCGTGACCGTATCGCTGGTCCCAAACATGCTACCCGCAAGATGCAGACCGATGCCGTGAGTACCGACCATGTGCCCCACTGGATGGGCCACCATCAAGACCACAGCTCCGTAAATAAGCAGCCCGATCGTCTCGCGTAATGCGACCCCACGCTCCGGAGAGCGTTCGGCAATATGAACCGTTCGCCGGCGAGTCACAGCCAAGGCGATGGCGATAAAGATAAACGCGAAAAACGGCCCAAGGATGAAGAATCCAATGCGCGTCGAATACGACATCTTCGACAAAGCGGGCTGGTCGAACGGAATCACTCCGTGCGTCAGGAATGGAATTGCCGCGGCAAACAGGGTCCATACCGCAATTCCCAGCTGTACGATGCGGTTTCGCAGCATGGCAATCAGCCAACGGCTTTTGCTGGCAACGGGCTGGGACATGGGCTCGCTCACTCGCCCGCGATTGTATCAAGGCGTGGACTCAACGATCCGAGGCCCACCACGGAATCTCACATGATTGTTGGGGTTCGGAGTTTTTCTAGTACTTGCGCGCGACCGGGAGTAATCTTGTCTCCGGGAGTGAAGACTCATGCAGGAACAGCAACAGGTTGGCAAAGCGCGGGTGATCGGTTATGCCGTTGGTATAGCTCTCGTCGTAGTGGTCGCTGTGTGGAAGTTTGTTGTCCGATGAAAACACCTCTTTCAGTTGGGCAAACGTGGGCGCTAGCGCTCCACTTACTGATATTGCTGTGTTGCCTAGGCCGCTTGAATGCACTGCACGACCCGCCCTCTCCGGAACCAAAATCCCAGTCTCTGGAAAGCTCCCAGGCAAAGGGACAGGCGGACAACTCGAATTCGTCCGGACCGCCTATAGAAATACTTAGCGACACGAGGGGTGTGAATTTCGATCCTTACTTGCAGAAGGTATTGCATGACGTGAGACAGAACTGGTATGGCTTGATTCCCGAGGCGGCCCGTCCACCTGAATCCAGGAAGGGCAGATTGTCGATTGAGTTTGCAATTCTCAGGAACGGCGATGTCAAAGACTTGAAACTTGTTGAAAGCTCTGGGGATGTCCAACTGGATCGCGCTGCCTGGGGCGGCATCACGGCATCCAGTCCGCTGCCCCCACTTCCAATGGAATTCGGCGGCTCGTCTCTGAGTTTGCGTTTTCGCTTCTTTTACAACTCAGACAGGAGTCCAGTTACAGGTTGGATCCAGAGCCCCAAATCGAGTGTTGCTGTCTCAATCTCGCCGCCTGACAACCTCGAAGTACCCATCGGGGGATCAGGCATCGTGATCGTAACAGTAACGGGCACCACAAATAAGGCTGTGATGTGGCGGATTACAGGTCTCGGCTGCTCACGTTCTGCTTGCGGAAAAATGCAGGGAGATTTATATATTGCTCCGCAGGCTCTCCCTCGTCCTGCTTCCGTGACGCTAACGGCCATCGCGGAGGCTGATCCGACCGCTACCGCCTCAATTGCAGTGAACTTGATCGCGGCGAAGAGTACAAAATAGAAGGCCGCATTGAGATCGCCATTTTCGGAACAGTCTTCCCGCATGTTTAAGTAAATAGGTACCTTACACCATGCGGGATCGTTTCCGACTGGACGATATCCGTACCCATACTTGGCTGCCTCCTCAAGCTTCGTCAACTTGACCAAGAGCCAGTCGATAAGCTGTGAGGCTGGCTCTATATCGCGCAAGCCTAGTTACCTCGGTACTGCTGCGTGTTTCCTGATTCGGTCCTAAACTTTGGAAATGATGCACAGGCACATGGAGAACGGGCAGGATCGTTCTCTGCCGGCGCTGACGCAACAGCTCTCCAACATAGAAAAAAGAGACTGGGAGCTGTGGATGATTGCGTCGGTAACCGGTCTGCTCGCGGCAGCCGGGTTGCTGTCCGTCATTATTCCGGCTGCGTTCCTTAAGACGGACGAAGTACATTTTGAAATAACCGTGTCACGTCAACTGGTGATCGGCCTGTTCGTCTTGCTCGCACTGCTCAACACCTACCTGGTCACTCGACGGCTCGACCTGCGCCGCGCGCGTCAAAGCCTGATCTCCAGCACCATTCAAAACGAACTGGTAAGGTTGCAATCGTTCACCGATCCGCTGACTGAGGTTTACAATCGCCGCTCGCTTGAGGATATGGCGGGCCGGTTCATCAGCCAAGCCAAGCGTTCGGAAAAGCCGCTCACCTTCATGCTGATTGATGTAGACCACTTCAAGGAAGTCAACACCAGATTCGGACACCTCACCGGCGATTTCGTGCTGGCTGAGATCGCCGGCTTATTGAAGAGTTCGGTTCGCGGCTCTGATGCCGTGGTTCGCTATGGCGGAGATGAATTCCTGTTGATTCTTGCCGACACCTCGCCGGCAGGGGCTCACAATGTGGTCGAAAGAACCCAAGCCTACGTAGCGGACTGGAACAAGGCCGGACATCTCGAGCGCTTCGAGTTGAGCTTGAGTATCGGCGTGGCAGAATGGGTTGACGGTAAGACTCTCGATGAAGTCCTGGATAGTGCAGATCGCCACATGTACGCTCTCAAGAACAAGACGGCTGCACCCAGAAATAGTTTCAAGGCTCTAGGCGCCACGGCGTCCAGCTAGTTCTGATCGGCTACTGGGGTAAGCCTCCCGCCCTTAGTTTCACGTGCAACTCCACTTCCCCAATCGCCTGCTGGCGGCTTTCGGCGCGACATTTGACCTGACCGGTGTTGGTGTCGGTAGCTGGCGTCGCCACTTGCACCAGCACAGGAGACAACTCCCCAGGGGCGAGTGAGAAGCTTGAAGTGTAGTCCGCAACAGTCCAAGTCTGGGGCGCGGTTACGGAGAGCGTGATGGTCTGAGGAGCAGGGCTGTTGTTGCGCACCACTAACGGAATCTGAAGAGTTTGCCCGTGGTTGATGGCAATCTCTGGAATTGCCGCCTTCGGCAACTGGGTCAAGGCATGTTCGCGCCGAAACACATCGTAGAAGCCCCAGGGGCCGGCGAGTTCCAGCGAGGCGTGGGCCGGCTCTTCACCGGAAGGTATGGCACGGGCAAACGGAATGGGCGCGGGAGTCACCCCTTCGAAGACGTCTCCAGTGCGGCTTCCCCCCACCAACGACTTGCCGAAAATCAGTCCCACCGGATCACCCCAATCGCTTTTTTGCTCCTCCGGCTTCTTCTTGCTGAGCCCTTCAATGTAGTCCCGGTATTGCGTCAGGTGAAAGGAAAACGCGTCCATGGCCAGCCGCCAGTAAGGCAGATTGTGGCTGGGAGAAATCTCAGTCGTGACATAAGTTGGACCGCTGTCTTTGAATTGATCCTGCTCCTGGGCATCAGAAAAGTAGTAAATCTTTTTCGGCTGCCAGGGCCGCAAGCCTTCCAGCAGAGTCTCGTTTATTTTCGTCGCAGCCGCCAGTTGCGCGGGGAAAATCGCCGGGTCACCGGCAGTATCGAAGGCTTCTGTCGCCAAAACGCTGGACGCCTGGTGGTCGCCATGGTTCTCACCGATGAAAAACCCAGGCAGCCAGGTAATGATGACCTCCGGCCGCGTGAGGCGAACCATGCGAACCACTTCCTCTAGCGCGAGACCGTGATGCCAACTTCCCAGAGATTGCAGCACGTTCTGGCTGGGAGTATCGCGGCCGTCGAGAAACCACACGTTGTCGATTCCGAGCGAAGCCAGCGAGTGGCGCACTTCGGTCTCGCGCACTGCTCCCAGAGAAATGCCGCGTTCCGGGCCCATGTTGTTATGTCCGGCTTCTCCATGGGTCAGGTACACGACCTCGATCCGCTTGTGTTGGTCGAGCAATTTGGCCAGATACGCGGAGACTCCGGTCTCATCATCGGGATGGGCCACTACCAGCAGGATGTCGGCTTTGAGACGGTTGTCCGGCGGCAGCGCGGGCGTCGGTTTGAGCACCTGTGCCGCCAGCGGCATCACGAGCAGGGAGACCAGCAGAGTCCTAGATGGGATTTTCATAGTAGATGTGCGTGAAATCAGTCTGATGTCCATTTCGGCGGCGACGATCTATTGTTTTTATGTTGTCGCGGCTGGCGGCTCTGTCCAAGTGCGATGTTGTGCCGCGCCAGAGATTAGAATCGGCGAGGAAAGTTTAAGGAGCGAACACCTTGCCGTTTATTGCTGCAGATAACATCCGCCAGTTTTATCGGCTTGAAGGTCGCCCAGGAAAGCCGGTGCTTATACTGTCGCATTCCCTCGGCACAGACCATGGCATGTGGGTGCCGCAGATGGCCGATCTTCTCCCCTACTTCCAGGTCTTGTGCTACGACGTCCGGGGGCACGGCGCTTCGGACGCTCCCCAAGGCGAATACTCAATCGAACAGCTAGGGCGCGATGTGCTCGGCCTCGCAGATGCGCTCGCGATGAAGCAGTTTGCCTTCTGCGGTCTCTCCATGGGAGGAGCGATTGGCCAGTGGCTGGCGATTCACGCGCCGGAACGACTGAACGGGTTGGTTCTCGCCAATACGTCGCCGCAGTTCGGGCCGCGCAGCAATTGGGAAGCCCGCATGAAAGCCGTTTCTGATGGAGGAATGGCGGCGATTGTCGATGTCGTGATGGGGCGTTTTTTCTTACCCGAAACCCTGGCCAATGACGCCTGCGCTAACTCGGTGAAGTCGGTTTTTCTAGGCACGAATCCAGCGGGATACCTGGGTTGTTGCGCGGCCATACGCGACTTTGACTCCCGGGAATCGCTACGCCAGATTCGAGTGCCCACGCTGGTGATTGTGGGCGATCAAGACGTATCAACTCCCTGGGCAGGTCATGGCGAAGCGTTAGCGCGCGACATTCCTGGCGCGCGAGCGGTGCATCTGCCTTCAGCCCACATTTCAAACATTGACTGCCCGCGCTCATTCACCACGGCCTTACTTGAATTTCTCAGATCGCGGTCTTGAGAATTCCCAGCTCAGGATCAGGGTGCGGTATCGCCCATCTCAAACATCTCGACCTCGCGGTGCCACTCGGATTCACCATGACTGCGAATCAGGCGGACGCAGCGATTCCAGCGCAGAATAGATTCGTCATTGCCGACCGGACGAATGCGTTCCGCCTCTTCGTAACATTTCATGGCCTCTTCGAGCAGCACCAGCAGAGTGTACGGCGGACGCCCGGCGCGGAGTTGGGCTTTGGCACGCCGCTCGCGCAACAAGCCGGTGTAGTAGAGGCGCTCATAGCGATCACTGAGCTGCTGGAAAGCGGCCTCGACTTCCGCATAGCGATCGGCAGAGCTGCCGGTAAATTGATCGGTAATGGTCAATCCCAGAAGACGTAGCGCCAACTGGTGTCCCGGTTGTGCGGCCAGGACGTCGTGGCAGATTGACTCCGCCTCTTCCGGCTCGTTCAGGAAACGATAGAGTTCAACTTTGGCCAGGGCAGATTCAACGCCCTCCAGAGAAATTGCCTTCAACTTGGCCTCCATAGGACCTCCTCACATACTTAATGGTCTGCGGCTTTGCCTGCGCCTCTGATCTTTCGCACCAGTCGCAATACTGGATCGTAGAAGTCATCCACTACGCGCTCCTTCAGCGGAATGATCGCGTTGTCAGTAATGTGGATTCCTTCCGGACATACTTCGGTGCAGCACTTGGTGATGTTACAGAAACCGATTCCCAATTCGTCTTTGAGCAGCTTAGTGCGGGAGAGGCCGTCGAGCGGATGCATCTCCAATCCTGCAACCCGAACGAAAAAACGCGGTCCGCCGAACTGCTCCTGCTTACCGTGATCGCGCACCACGTGACACACATTCTGGCACAGAAAGCACTCAATGCATTTGCGAAACTCTTGCACGCGATCGATGTCTGCCTGCGAAAACTTCCAGTCGGCACCGGGACGCGGCGTAAACGGCGGGATTTTCTTGTTCACTTTGTAGTTCCAGGAAACATCGGTCACCAAGTCCTTGATAACCGGGAACGACTTCATGGGCAGAATTGTGATCGCCTGGTCCTGAGGCAGCGAGTCCATGCGTGTCTTGCAAGTGAGCCGGGGCCGGCCATTCACCTCCGCGGAGCAAGACCCGCACTTGCCCGCCTTGCAGTTCCAGCGCACCGCCAGATCGGGCGCGGCATGCTTTTGGACGTGATGCAGTGCGTCCAGCACCACCATGCCGGGCGCGACCGGCACGCGATATTCGGCGGTTGCTCCACCTTCGCTTGTCCCGCGGAAAATCTTGAGGACTGCCTCTGCCATGCTAGGCCGCTCCTTTTTCTTCGGCGACCAACAACTTTAACTCTTCCGGCATGTCAATGACGGGTGTTTGTCGGAGTTCCATGTTCCCGCTTCGGTTCGCGATCAGGTTGTGCTGCTTGCCCCAGGCGGCGTCGAGATTGGGATAGTCGATGCGGCTGTGCGCCCCGCGGCTCTCGCGCCGGGCGAGCGCGCTGCGGGTCACCGCTTCTGAAACCGTCAACATCGCCTGCAAATCGCGGCTCAAATGCCAGCCAGGATTGAACATCCGCGAACCGCTCACTGCCAGCCGCTGACTTCGCTCTTTCAGTTTGGCGATCTGCGTCATTGCCGATCGCAAGTCGTCTTCCGTGCGGAAGATGCCGACCAGCTTCTGCATGGTGTCCTGCAAGTCGGCATGGACGGTATACGGACTCTCTCCGCCTTTGCGTTCGAAGGGCGCGAGCATCTCACGCTCAGCTGCTTCGACCTGGCCAGCATCAATCGTCGGCATTGCCGTTTTCTTCGCGTGCTCTGTAGCGGCGAGCCCCGCGATGCGACCGAATACCAACAAGTCGGAAAGTGAATTTCCCCCCAAGCGATTGGAGCCGTGCAGCCCGGCGGCGGCTTCCCCTGCGGCAAAAAGCCCGGCGACAGAAGCAGCGGCGGTCTCGGCTTCCACTTTCACTCCGCCCATCATGTAGTGGCAGGTGGGGCCGACTTCCATGGGCCCCTTGGTGATGTCAACATCCGCCAGTTCCAGAAACTGGTGATACATGCTGGGCAGTTTGCGCTTCACGTACTCGGGCGGCTTGTGGGAAATATCAAGAAAGGCGCCTCCGTGCTCGGTACCACGTCCCTCCTTCACCTCCGTGTAAATGGCGCGCGCGACGACATCGCGAGTGGAGAGTTCCATTTTCCTGGGATCGTAGCGCTCCATGAAGCGCTCACCCGAGCGATTGCGCAGCGTTCCGCCTTCGCCCCGCACCGCCTCAGTCACCAGGATTCCCTGCACTCCGGGCGGCCACACCATGCCGGTAGGATGGAACTGCACGAATTCCATGTCCATGAGATCGGCGCCAGCCTCGTAGGCCAGAGCCATGCCGTCGCCGGTGTACTCCCAGGAATTTGAAGTGATCGGCCAGGCTTTGCCGATGCCGCCAGTGGCCAGCACTACCGACTTGGCTTTGAACACGACGAAGCGACCATTCTCCCGCCAATAAGCAAAGGCCCCGGCGATGCGCTCTCCGTCTTTCAGCAGCCGCGTGACCGCGCACTCCATATAAACGTCGAAGCCCATTTGTACGCCGCGATCCTGCAAGGTGCGAATCATCTCCAAACCTGTGCGGTCGCCCACGTGGCATAGGCGCTTGAAGGTGTGTCCGCCGAACGCACGTTGCAAAATGCGGCCGTCCTCGGTGCGATCGAACAGTGCGCCCCATTGCTCGAGTTCGCGCACCCGGTCGCTGGCTTCCTGTGCGTGGATCTGGGCCATACGCCAGTTGTTGAGCAGCTTGCCGCCGCGCATGGTATCCCGGAAGTGGACTCTCCAATTGTCGGCCTGGTCCACGTTGGCCATGGCAGCCGCGATGCCGCCTTCGGCCATTACCGTGTGCGCCTTGCCAAGCAGCGATTTGCAGACGACGGCGACTCGCGCCCCCTGAGTCAGGGCCTCGATGGCTGCGCGCAACCCCGCGCCACCGGCCCCGATGATGAGCACATCATGTTCGTGGGTTTCGTATTTGCCGTTCACAGTAGTCTGGGGTCCCTTATCGCACCGGAGGATACAAGTCGCACATAAAAATCGGCGAATCCAACCGAAAACAGACTCAGCCACGCAAACAGCATGTGGCGTTCGTTCAGCACGCTCAAACCGCGCCACGTGCTATGGCGTGGGCACCCGAAAGTAGTACAGGAAAAACAATCGAGTTTCCCTCCGGCAAGATGGCGCAGGGAGTGGCAGGAAAAAAGATACAGCGTAAGCAGAATGACGTTGACCAGCAGCACGACGGAACCCACGCCTACTCCCATTCCGTCCCCAAAAAAGAAACCGCGCACGGCATCGTGCCAGAGAAACGCCAGGAAAACCACGGCCAGATAGAGGAAGTAGCGATGCGCATTCTGCAGAATGAACGGAAACTTGGTTTCCCCGGAATAATGGCGTCCGGGCCTCTCCGCGACACTACAGGCTGGCGGATCGAGGAAGAAAGCGCGGTAGTAGGCTTTGCGATAGTAGTAGCAGGTGACCCGGAAACCCAATGGACCGCCAAGAATCAGCAAGGCTGGAGAAAACGGCCAATAGTGGTGGTGAGCGTCGATCAGCGGCGAATAGAAGGGGGAGAGATAGGGTCCCCACTCGTAGAAAGCTCCCTCAAATGCGCGGAACGTGGCATAGACGCCGAACGCGCTCAACACCAGCACAACGGGAAGCACTTGGGGCCACCACGCTTCGCGTGGGGCGTCTGCCAACCGGGCATCCCCGACAGAGGCCATGTCTCCTCCAGGAACTGCGCCAGCAACTGTTGCCTTCACCGCCCCGGTGTGGCGACCACTGAGAAAGATTGGGGCGCAGGCATTATAGTCTGGGAAGCGCCGGAAAGTGTAAACGGACAGGAACTGAAAGACCGAGTCAATCCGTAGCCTGGCTTGGCGCGTGCAGCCCAGCACGTGGTCCGGCTTGCAAACTATAACGTGCGTTCGATAGAGTCTACGGGCATCGCAGACCCGTCCACGGCGAACTGGGAACACGAAACACCTGTTGCTGGCAGCCCTTCTGTGTACCGATTACGGAGGCTTGACCGACCCATTGATCACCGACTGCCACATTCACATTCAGCCGCTGGAGATGTTCCACGCCAGCGCTCTGGAACTGATGAAGAAAAAACGCCAAGACTTTGATCAGGTCGCCGAATTCTGCCGCTCGCCGAGGTCGTTCCTGAAACATCTGGACCAGGCTGGAGTGGACCGGGCGGTGCTGATCAACTATGTGGCACCCGAAGTGATCGGTTTCACCAGCGGGGTCAATCAGTTCATCGCGGATTACACCAAAGAAAATCCTAAGCGGCTCATTTCATGCGGGGGACTGCATCCGCGTCACACTAGCAACATTCTCGCCGATGTGGAAGAAATCCTGCGGCTGAAGATCCGCATGATCAAGATTCACCCTCCCCATCAGCTCCTGTTTCCGAACGATTATCTGAACGGCGTCAAAGAACTCGAGATCATCTACCGCGCCGCCGAAGCCAACGGCATTCCGGTGATGTTCCACACCGGAACCTCAATTTTCACCGGTGCCCGCAACCGCTATGGCGACCCCATTTACGTGGACGACGTGGCGGTAGACTTTCCTAAAATGAAGATCCTGCTGGCGCACGGCGGCCGGCCGCTCTGGATGCACACCGCGTTCTTCCTGTTGCGGCGGCATCCCAACGTTTACCTGGACATCAGCGGAATCCCGCCCAAGGCATTGCTGAAATATTTCCCACGGCTGGACGAGATCGCTCACAAGACGCTGTTCGGCACCGACTGGCCTGGTCCCGGAGTTCCCGATATTAAGAAAAACCTCGAAGACTTCCGTGCCCTGCCCATCCCCGAGGAGATGAAGCAGCAGATTCTGTCGAAAACAGCGATGACGATCTGGCCAGACTGAGAATCGAGCGCAGAGCGATGGTCCCTGTGACGACCCCGTCAGCCGGGTTTTACTTCAGCTTGACGAAGAGCAGCACGTAGATCGCCCACACTCCCACGGTTAAGGGAAACTGCACCAGGGCCGTGTCTCGCAACATACCTCCCCGGGGCAAGAGAAACGTGAGCAGGTACATCGCCACTGCCGTCAGTACCCCGAGAATCAGCTTGCTTTTCCAATTCATGATGGGTTCCCCCTCACTCGCTCATTCACGAGGGTGCTCCGTCCGTCGGGTTTTTGCAAGGGTGAACAGGACCCCAGAGAAGGGGACGAACCCGAGAAGAAAACATGAAGAAAACACATGGTAGGCCCGAATGGACTCGAACCATCGACCTCTTCCGTGTCAAGGAAGCGCTCTAACCAGACTGAGCTACGGGCCTACAAGTCGAAATTCGCAGACCTCATTGTACCGAGCACCCTCGGACTGGGCAAACTCCGTCGAGCGACACGGCACGTCCACAAGTTGCAATGCTGTCGGCTTCCCGGCGACAATCGCTGGGTGCTGAATCTTGATCCATCTGCGGCGGGTGAGGCAGCAAAGTGAAGCTCTCCCAGTTGCTGACCTACCCCAACCAACTCACCCTGCTCCGCATGTCGTTCCTTCCATTCATCGTCATCAAGCTGGTGGATGGTCATTACGGCGTGGCCCTGATCCTGTTTGTGCTGGCTGGAATGAGTGATGGGCTGGACGGCCTGCTAGCCCGTGCGCTCAAACAGCAGACGGTTCTGGGCCAATATCTCGACCCGATTGCCGACAAGATGCTGCTGAGCACAGTTTTTCTGGTGCTGTCCATTCTGCACAAGATTCCCTGGAAGTTCACTGTGGTGGTCTTCAGCCGCGACCTCTCTATTCTGGCCGCCAGCACCGTGTTGTTCGCGATCGCCGGGTTGCGGGACTTCCGGCCCAGCGTTTTTGGCAAAGCCAACACCTTCGCCCAGGTCGCCGCCGTCTTCTTCGTACTGCTGCTGCAAATACGACCGGAGCGCTGGGTCGACATTGCGCGTCTAACCTTTCTGCGTGCGACCTTCACTTTCACCATCATTTCGGCAATCCACTACGTCTTCCTAGTAGGAAAGCGTTTGCGCGACAACAGCCCTCCCGCCCCTGCGGAAACTGGCGGCATTTGACCCTTTTTCTTTCCTTTCCCTAGAATGAAGGTTCTCTTCCGCATGCCACTCCGCCTCTACAACACTATGTCCGGCAAGGTCGAGGAGTTCCAGACGATTGCCGATAACGAAGTCCGCATGTACGCCTGCGGACCCACGGTTTACGATTACGGGCACATCGGTAATTTCCGGACTTTCGTCGCTGTCGATATTCTGCAACGTTATCTACGTCAAAGCGGATTCCGGCTCCGCTACGTTATGAATATCACTGACGTGGATGACAAGATCATCCGCAACTCCGCCAGCGCAGGCGTGAGTGTCAAACAATACACGGTGAAGTTTGAAAAGGCCTTTCTCGAGGATTCAGCGACTCTTAACATCGAACAACCGATTCTGGTGCGGGCCACTGAGCACATCGAAGAGATGGCGCAATTCATCGCCAAGCTGGAAAAAGCGGGATACGCCTACCGCGCTGAAGATGGCTCTTACTATTTCCGCATCGCAAAGTTTCCCGGCTACGGGAAGCTCTCCAAGAAGGATTTTGCGGGTATGGAGGATGGCGCTCGCGTCGATGTGGACGAGTACGAGAAGGACAGCGCCCGCGACTTCGCGCTATGGAAAGCGCCCAAACCGGGGGAAGCATCATGGGACACATCGATTGGCCCGGGCCGCCCGGGCTGGCACATTGAGTGCTCGGTTATGTCGATGGCGGAACTCGGCGAAAGCTTTGATCTGCACGCGGGTGGCGAAGACCTGATTTTCCCGCATCACGAAAACGAAATCGCGCAATCTGAGTCGCTCACCGGAAAACCCTTTGCCCATTTCTGGTTTCACTCGCGCTTTCTGCTGGTCGAAGGCGAGAAGATGTCCAAGAGCCTGGGTAATTTTTTCACCTTGCGCGATCTCGTTCTCAAGGGACACAAGCCGTCGTCCATACGATTTCTCCTGGCGTCGGTTCCCTACCGCCATCAGCTGAATTTCACCGTGGATGGATTGAAGCAGGCAGCCGTGTCGGTGGAGCGGCTGCGTAACTTTCAACAACGCCTGCTCAACGGGCAATTCCCGGCCGACGGCAGCCAAGCTGGGATTGATCTGGCGCAGGAAACCTCGCAACGGCTACGGGCGGGCATGGACGATGATCTCAATACTGCCCAAGCACAGGCAGCAATCTTCGATATGGTCCGCAAAGCTAACGTTGCCATCGATGCCGGCCAACTCGGTAAGAACGATGCGACTGCACTGCTTGCTGTGCTCGATCAATTCGATAGCTTGTTCGCCGTCCTCAAAGATGACGACGCGCCCAAGATAAAGTGCATTGTGGAATGGGCACAGGCAGAGGGCCGCGCAGGCGAAATCAGCAAGGAATTACTCGAAGCATTCAGCTCGCAACCAGCCTCCGACGGCGATATTCAAGAGAAAATTGCTGCTATCGAGGCCGCTCGTCGCGGCCGGGACTTCAAGACCTCCGATGCCATCCGCGCCGAACTCGCCGCCGTAGGCATTGCCGTCGAAATCACCAAAGATGGTGTCCGCTGGAAGCGGAAGTAAGAATGCCTCTGTCCACCGGTTGCCCAGGCAGACAGAGGCTGCGGGAGCGGACCACTCGTCGCTATTTCACCGGGCAAACTGAAAACGCGAAGTCCAGGTTGCCTTTCCCAGTGGTTCCGCATACGGTCTGGTTCCACTGCTTCTTGAGGTCCTGCGGCTGAGGAATTGTTGCCTTCCTTCCGATTGGACCTGCCGCGGCTATCCGGCCAGTCGGCATCCCCGACGCTTGTGGGATCAGGGCCGCAAAGCTGGTCACGGTCGCCAGTATCAGATTCACCGCCGAAGCCATTCGCGCAGCCAGCACCGGATCTCCAATGTGGGCCGCTTGCAACAACGCAGGCAGGTTTTGACTGATGTCCGCGACCGTGCTCTGAATTTTCCGCAACGCACTGGCCGTCGGGTTGGCCTGGTACTGGTTGTAAAGTGTTTGCAGCAGGTTCAGGTCTTTGCTGGCCTCAGCCGAAATGCTCTGGATGGCCTGCGCTTCGGATGGGCTCAGTTGCTGGCCGGTTTGCAGCGTCGTCACTAGCGACCCGATGTTGAGCGCCATCTGCAACAGCACCGGCAGATCGGCCAGGGCAACACTGATCCACTGCGCGGTGCACCCAGTGGCCAGTAGCGAAATTGCGAGTAAGACAGCAAGCACGACTTTCGGTCTAGAATTACACTTCATTGTGTTTTCTCCTTCGGTTAGGTTGTTGGGTTAGGGTTGACTGACAACGGTTTGCGATGAAATCTATCGACGAATATCTTCTCGACGCCGAACAGGCACACGGACATCTGTGCGCCGGTCAAGTTCTGGGCGTGCGCTTGGCCATGCTCGGCCTGGCAAAGCTCGGCATCGACGATCCCCGTGGCAAGGACCGCAAACGCCTCGTGACTTTTGTGGAGATCGACCGTTGCGCGACCGATGCTGTCGCGGTGGTCACCGGCTGCCGTCTCGGCAAGCGCGCGCTGAAGTTCCGCGACTGGGGCAAAGTCGCAGCCACGTTCGTGGATGTCAGCAGCGGCAAAGCGATCCGCATCGCGGCCAAGGAATCGTCCAAGGCGCTCGCCCGCCAGATGCATCCCGAAGTCGAAGACAAAAATAGCCAGCAAATGCTGGCTTACCGCGAAATCTCCGACGGCGACCTGTTCACCACCCAGTGGGTGAAGGTCGAGCTACCGCCGGAAGAATTTCCCGGTTACAAAGGTGATCGAGTTGTGTGCGATGTTTGCGGCGAAGGCATTAACTTCCGCCGTGAAGTGCGTCGTGATGGCAAAGTGTTCTGCCGGAGCTGTGCCGGGGAGCAGTACTATCATCCGCTGTAGAGCCCGCCGAGTTGCACCGGCTCCACACGCTAGTTCTGTTCGAAGGCGTTCCCCACTTGCAGAATCGTCGCTTCATCGAAATGCTTCCCAAGAATCTGCAATCCAATCGGCAACCTTTCTTTAGTCTCGCCGCACGGAACCGAGATTCCCGGAATACCCACCAGGTCGGCCGTCACAGTGAAAATATCGGCGAGATACATTGCCAACGGATCGTCAACTTTTTCTCCCAGCTTGAAAGCTGCTGTGGGGCTGGTCGGAGTCACGATGGCATCAACTTTCTTGAAGGCCTCCGCGAAATCCTGCGCCAGCAGCGTGCGTACTTTCTGCGCCTTGAGATAGTAGGCATCGTAGTATCCGGCGCTCAGCGCATAAGCCCCTAGCATAATGCGTCGCTTCACCTCCGCGCCGAAACCCTGACCGCGAGTGCGACGATACATCTCAGAAAGAGTGCGGGCATCGCCGGCCCGATAGCCGTAGCGAACCCCGTCAAAGCGCGCCAGGTTCGAAGAAGCCTCGGCGGTCGCGACGATGTAATAAGTCGGAATCGCATACTTGGTGTGCGGCAACGAAATTGGAACAATCTCACAGCCCAGTGTTGCCAGTTTCTGAATCGCCGTTTCGACTGCCTTTCGAACCTCGTCGTCCAGCCCTTCCCCGAAATATTCTTTTGGCACCCCCAGCTTCAAACCTCGGACCGGCTTCCCCAGTTCCGAAACATAGTCGGGAACCGGAACATCTACCGAAGACGAATCCATGGGATCACGACCCGCAATCGTGCGTAGCACCAGGGCAGCGTCTTTGACAGTTTTAGCCAACGGCCCAATGCGGTCGAGCGACGAAGCGAAAGCAATCAATCCGTAGCGCGACACGCGGCCATAGGTTGGCATCAGACCTACGACTCCACAGAACGACGCCGGCTGCCGGATCGAGCCTCCAGTATCCGATCCGAGCGTGGCCACAGCCATATTCGCCGCCACCGCCGCGGCCGACCCCCCGGACGAACCGCCCGGAACCCGGCTCAAGTCGCGCGGATTGCGGACCGGACGCCATGCCGAATTCTCGTTCGACGAGCCCATCGCAAACTCATCGCAATTCAGTTTGCCCAGAACCACCGCCCCTGCCGACTCCATGCGCGCCACCGCCGTACAGTCGTAGGGTGGAACGTAGTTGCCCAGGATCTTGGAGCCGGCTGTCGTGCGCACGCCGCGGGTGACCATCACGTCTTTGATGGCAACCGGAACACCGCCGAGCGGCGGCAGCTCTCTTCCCTTCGCAGCCAGGGCGTCGATCTCCGCGGCTTTGGCCAGGGCGCGCTCCTTCGAGAGCGTCAGGTAGGCGCCAATTAGTGCGTCCTGCTTTTCAATCCGCTGATAGAAATCCTCGGCCAGAGCCGTGGCTGTCGTGCGCCGCTCCTGGACAGCGGCACGAGTAGCGGCGATGGTGAGTGATTGAGGATCCATCAAAGACGGTGTACCTATCTTTCGATCACCTTCGGCACCCGGAAGAACGTTCCGTCCGCGTCGGGCGCGTTGGCCAGCGCAATATCGTGTGGCAACGACTTCCTCAAACCTTCATGAATGTCCTCGCGGAGGGTCGCGGCGTCGCCACCCAGATCTGTCATCTGTGCCATGGGTTGCACCTGCGAAGTGTCCAGCTCATTCAGACGGTCAACATAGTCAAGAATCGAGTTCAAGTCGCGTAGAAAACGGACACGCTCTTCTCCGGTCAACTCCAGATGAGCAAGGTCCGCTACATAGGAAACGTCCTTTTCGCTGATCTTCATCGCCGGATCTCGGACACCAGAAATTCGATTCGCCGAACGCCGCTGCCGGTGTAGCGATTGATGACCGCCAGGTACTGTGGCGCCAACGACCGCAACTCGGCACGCCAGCCCGCGTCCGGCACCTCCACCCGCAGAACTCCATCATCGAAATCCAGCGCCAGCGTGCGGGCCGCCACCGCCTGCCCGCAGGCAATGGGCCACGCCAGCAACGGCCCGCTTCCGGCGGGGGCGCGCCGCAGGCTCGCCGCCACAATTTTCTCGATTCCCAAACCTGCTTGTTCCATGGAAAGGCGCTGAAGCGAAGATAGTACCTGATTCTCTGCCGGCTGGTTCTTCTGACCTTCTTATTTTCAGAATAGCAGTTTCGGAAGGCAAGTGAGACACGCTTCGCAAAATTATATTTTCCGTTGATTCAACAACATGGCTGGATTTTCGTGAAAAAGGGGGCTTGACAAGAATTCCCGCAGCCCTGGAAATTTCGGGACTTCGGCGACCTTTTTCCTAATACGGAACCCTACCCGCCCTATTTCGGGACCGGAAACTCCCGTGCCACGAATTGCAAGGCCTCCTCGTGATCGCGTAAGCGTCCTTCGAGTTGCCCATCTTCGACCGCGGAAAGGATTGCTTTGAAGCTCGGCCCCGGCATATGTCCTATTGCGATGAGGTCATCTCCTGTAACCAGCGGCACGGGACGCATCGCTTCCGGCGTCATCGCTGCCATTTTGTTCCGGGTGAAGTCATACGTGGTCAAATCGCCGAAGCTGGCCTGACAGTCCAGCCGATGCAGTTCCAGATGCTCGTCGAAGTGCGGCATGCGCACGAACTTCTTGAATGTCGACTCGCTCATGCGCATGGCATGGCCAAAGCGCATGTGGTTGTCCACCAATGCGAGAATCTGCTTGGCGTCGTCGTTTGAAAACCGCAGACGCTGGCAGATTTCCTCCGCCATTTTGACTCCCACGTCCACATGCCCATCGAAACGAATTCGGTCCGGCGCCACACGGAAAGTTGGCGGCTTGCCCACATCGTGCAGCAGAGCCCCCCAAGCCAAAGCGGCCGAACACGGATGCGGTAGGTTCTCAAGTACGAGCAGGGTGTGCACGAAGACATCGCCCTCGGGATGAAATTGCGGCGGCTGCTCGACTCCTTTCATCGCCTCGATCTCTGGCAGCACTTCATGCAACAGCCCGGTGCGGTCGAGCAGCTGAAAAGCCGAGCGAGCCTGCCCTTCGGTCAGCATCTTGGTGAGTTCGTCACGTACTCGTTCTCGCGATACCTGATGAATCTGTGGCGCGAGTTTTTCGATGGCGGCGAATGTCGCCGGTTCGATCTCGAAGCCGAAGCGTGCCGCAAACCGCACTGCCCGCAACATTCGCAGTTTGTCTTCTCCGAAACGAAGTTCGGGCTCCCCAATACAGCGGATGATCTTGACTGTCAGGTCCTTCTGGCCGCCGACAAAGTCGAGGACTTCGTTGCTGATCGGATCGAGCAGCATGCCGTTAATGGTGAAATCGCGGCGTTGCACATCTTCTCGCGGATCCTTGCTGAAGCGGACTTGGTCGGGATGGCGGCCGTCGGAATAGCCGATGTCGCTGCGCAAGGTTGCGACCTCGACGGTAGTGCTCTTGGGGGTTAAGACGTTGCTTACAACCGCTGCGGCGGGTAAGGGCGCCAGTACCACCCCGAACTGCGCGCCCACGCCGTAGGCATCGGGGAAGATGCGCATAACCTCATCCGGCGTGGCGTCGGTGGCCACGTCGTAATCGGCCGGCTCACGGCCCAGCAGAAGGTCGCGTACGCATCCGCCCACGAGATAGGCCTGGTAGCCCTGTTTGCGGAGGGTACTGATGATCGTGATGGAGAACGCCTTATGCATCCAGCATCCGGCCCGCAAACTCTACTAATATAAGCCTATGCCCGAAACCTACATCCTCGGCATCGAGAGCTCTTGCGACGAAACCGCGGCAGCAGTGGTGCGCTCGGGCGAGCAGGTTGTCTCGAATGTCGTGTTCTCGCAAATCGCCACCCATCAGCCTTACGGCGGCGTAGTCCCGGAGTTAGCCTCTCGCGAGCACCTGCGCGCTATCGTTCCGGTGGTTCGCAAGGCCTTGGCCGATGCCAACCAGACGTTTCCCTCGATTGATGCGCTCGCCGTGACCCAAGGGCCGGGTCTTGCGGGAGCTTTGTTGGTTAGCATCAGTTACGCCAAAGCGCTGGCGTTTGCGCTGGACAAACCGCTAATCGCAGTGAACCACTTGGAAGGCCACATTCACGCTGTCCTTCTGGAAGAGCGGCAGAAGGGGAACCGCCAGCTAAGTTTCCCCGTACTGGCGTTGGTGGTATCGGGTGGTCATACTCATCTTTATCTAGCAATGCAAGGGGAGTGCGGCTGGTCTTATCAGAATATCGGTCATACTCGCGACGACGCAGCTGGCGAAGCTTTCGACAAAGTTGCCAAGCTGCTGGCTCTTGGGTATCCCGGCGGTCCGATGATCGAGAAGCTTTCCGCTCACGGTGACCCGACCGCCGTCAGCTTTCCGCCCGCACAGCTCAAGCACCGCGACCGCAATGACCGCGAGAACGGTCAAGACTCCGATCAGCCTCGCTTCGATTTCTCTTACAGCGGGATTAAGACTGCGGTCCTGCGCTACGTGGAAACCCACGGCCTCCGTGACTCGATCGAAGCCCGGCGCCGGGCTGCCCGAGCGATCGCCCAACCCACAGCCGCAGATTATCTGTCACACTGCGACCGAAAGACTCTCGATCTGGTGGCTTCGTTTCAGCATGCGGTGGTTGGTGATCTGGTGGGAAAAACTTTGGCAGCGGCTCGCGCCAGCAACGCTGCCAGTCTGTTCGTGACCGGAGGCGTAGCAGCCAACAACCAGCTACGTCAGCGATTCGAAAGGGACTCGGCAATGGAAGGTCTGAGCGTCTTCTTCCCTTCCCGACCGCTGTCCACCGACAACGCTGCGATGATCGCGGCCGCGGCTTATCCCAAGTTCGTCGCGCAGGATTTCGCCCCCATGAATTTCTCAGCGGAAGCAGGATTGGCGCTGAAGTGAGGCGGGGATCTGAGCAATCGCTGCACTCAGCATTTGGCACTTGGGATTTCGTCGCCAAGAGTTAATGGTGTGCTTGGGAAATCGTGCCTCGTAAGCAGTGGCCAAGTGCTAAATGCTAACTGCCAAGTGCTACTTCCCCGCCGTTTTCCCCTTGGCGGCTTTTGCCCCGAGCAGGGCTTCCAGCGCCTTGGCCAGCTGAGCTTCGATGTCGATATCTTTGAAGATGGCGAAGTCGGCACGCTTTTCTGTGTTCTCAAAACCGCTCTGACGCCCAGCTACGATGACAATAGGGATATTCTTAGTGGAAGCTTGGCTCTTGAGGGCCGTGATCAGCTCACTACCATCCATTTTCGGCATCTGCATGTCGGTCACAACAATGTCAGGCGCCACTCGCTTCAGCACTTCCAGGGCTTCCTGTCCGTTAGTCGCGGATTCCACCGCAAACCCACGCTCTTCAAGAAAGCGGCAGACGGTATGCCGTATGAGCATGGAGTCGTCCACGACCAAAGCAACTAGTGACATGAGATTTCCGGCGACCGATGTTTCCTAGACCGAACACCACCAACCTGTAAATATGCCCCAAAGAGCAGGCCTGGGAAAGTTACCCTCGTCACCGGCCCACCGCCATGGCGGCATTGAAGACGGGGTTCAGAGCTCGTCACTCAGCTTGGTTTCTTCGATGGTCATGTCCTTGAATTCGCTGGACTCGAAGATCTCCGCGCATTCCAGGCACTCGACGAATTCCGACTCCTCATCGCGGGAGACGATGCGCACGCGCGGATGCTTGCATTGACTCATGCCAACTCTCTGTTTGGGGGCGACGGCGGGATTGAAGTCATAACCCGGTCTGTCTGGGTCGGCGCACGTTCTTACAGGGCAAAAAGTCCTGAATTGGCCGTATTTTTAGGCTTTCCGACTATCTTGTCAAGTCCAATTGAACAATTCGTCAAGCTCTGAGCACGTGGCAAGAATTCACTTTGGGGCACCCGCGAAGATCGTCGCCGCTCAACCTCAGATGTCAAAAGACGACCTAAAAGATCGCACTCTTCTAAGCTATTCAATACCATATAGTTACCATTGGATGCATGCTCTTGCCATTGCCTGCTTGCGCTTGCAATCCAACCTCACAATCTCTAGAATTATGGATGTCCGACTGAAAAGGTCGTATTTAGGGTTTCCATGCTGAAGCTGACCAAGAAGGCAGATTACGGCCTCATGGCGATGAAGCACTTGGCCGAGCACGCCGACGAAGGCGCGTGTAGCGCCAAAGACGTAGCCGACGCCTACGGCATACCGCCCGAGGCACTGGCAAAGATTCTGCAGAAACTGGTCAAGGCCGGGCTTCTGCACTCGCAGCACGGCATGAATGGCGGTTACACGCTGGCGCGGGATGCGGACAGAATCAGCGCATTTGAAGTGATCCGCGCGATCGACGGCCCGCTGTTTATCACTTCCTGCGTCACGGTGCGTGGTGAGTGCGATCAGACCGATCGTTGCACCATCCGCGAGCCACTGCGCCGGGTGAACCAAAGTCTGGAAGATGTGCTACGGCGGATCACGATTTCACACATGAAAGAAGAAGCTCCGGCAGAGGACAAGCCGGAATCAAAGAAACCGGTTGACTTGGTAAGCATCACATAAATGGACGCTGCGCTTTGCCGGCGACCGCAATTCAGGTAGGAGAGCAACTATGAGCACGGATGTAAAGACCATCCCCCAGATGGAACAGACTGCGCCCAACGGCGTCAAGCTGCCCATTTATATGGACAACCACGCCACCACCCCAATGGATCCCCGGGTATTGGAAGAGATGCTGCCCTACTTCATGGAGAAGTTCGGCAACGCCGCCAGCCGTAATCACTCTTTCGGCTGGGCCGGTGAGGAAGGCGTGGAGACCGCGCGCGAGCGAATTGCAAAGCTCATCGGTGCCACCACCAAGGAAATCATCTTCACCTCGGGCGCCACTGAAAGCGACAACCTGGCCATCAAGGGCGTGGCGGAGATGTACAAGGAAAAAGGCAACCACATCATCACCGCTGTGACCGAGCACAAAGCTGTGCTCGACACCTGCAAGCGCCTGGAGAAGTACGGTTACCGCGTCACCTATCTGCCCGTGCAGAAGGACGGACTGGTTGACCTTGAAGATCTCAAGCGCGCTATGGATGCCAAGACCATCCTGGTGACGATCATGTTCGCCAATAACGAAATCGGTGTGCTGCAGCCCGTGGCCGAAATCGGCAAGCTCTGCCATGAGCGCGGCGTGATCTTCCACACTGACGCCACGCAAGCCGTGGGCAAGGTTCCCATCGACGTGAACAAGCTGAACATCGACCTCATGTCGATTTCAGCTCACAAGATGTATGGACCCAAGGGAGTCGGCGCGTTGTACGTTCGCCGCAAGAACCCTCGCGTACAAATTTCCGCGATTATCGATGGCGGCGGACACGAGCGCGGCATGCGTTCGGGCACTTTAAACGTCGCTGGCATCGTGGGCTTAGGGAAGGCCTGTGCGATTGCTTCCGAGGAAATGGCGAAAGAAGCTTGCCACCTCGCCGGAATGCGCAATCGGCTGCGTGATCGCATTATGAGCCGGCTCGACGAAGTCTACATTAACGGCTCATGGGATCACCGACTGCCGGGGAATCTCAACATCAGCTTCGCCTACGTCGAAGGTGAATCGCTCCTGATGGGGATCAACGACATCGCGGTTTCCAGCGGTTCTGCCTGCACCTCGGCAACTCTGGAGCCGTCTTATGTATTAAAAGCCCTGGGCACGGGCGATGATCTGGCCCACAGTTCTATCCGATTCGGTATCGGCCGCTTCAACACCGAGGCCGAGATCGACTACGTTGCCGACCGCGTAGTGGAAACTGTATCTCGTCTGCGCGAACTTTCGCCGCTGTACGAGATGGCGAAAGAAGGCGTTGATTTGAAGTCAGTGAAATGGGCGGCAGAATAATTGTCCGCAACATCTCGTTTAAGGAGAAACTAAATCATGTCATACAGCGACAAAGTAATCGATCACTACAACAATCCGCGGAACGTTGGTTCCATGGACAAGGGCAGTTCCGAGGTCGGGACCGGCCTGGTAGGCGCGCCCGAGTGCGGCGACGTCATGAAGCTGCAGATCAAGGTGAACCCTCAGACCAGCATCATCGAAGACGCCAAATTCAAGACCTTCGGTTGTGGCTCAGCCATTGCATCTTCTTCGCTCGCTACCGAGTGGGTGAAAGGCAAGACCGTGGAAGAGGCGCTGGCGATCAAGAACACCGAGATCGTCAAAGAGCTCTCGCTGCCGCCGGTAAAGATTCACTGCTCAGTTCTGGCGGAAGATGCCATCCGCGCCGCTATCCACGACTGGAAAAAGAAGCAGGAAACTGCCAAGCCGGTCGCGGTTGCAGCCCAGTAGGGGATGAACGTCGGGAAGACAACATGAGCGCACCCACCACCACCACCGCGCCCGCTAAGGGCGTGCTTGTGACTGACAAAGCCTTGGCCAAGATCCGCTCGGCGATTGTCAAAGAGGGCATTTCGCCTGAGCAGGGCGGCTTGCGCCTGGGCGTACAGGGCGGCGGATGCTCGGGCCTGAGCTACAACATTCGCTTTGACACTCAGCCGCGAGAGCGCGATCGCATCTTCCAGTTCAACGACGTCAGAGTGTTTGTCGACCCGAAGTCGTTCATCTACTTGCACGGCATGACCCTGGACTACCAGGAGACGCTCATGCAGCAAGGCTTCGTGTTCACGAATCCGAATTCGACGAAGTCCTGTGGGTGCGGCACTTCGTTCTCGGGATAACCCATGTGGGGCGGACACTCTTGTCCGCCAACTTTTCCTTGCGGGAAGCATATCGCTGTGACGAATGTGTCTTATGCATATGAATGACCAATTCGATACCGGGATGGTCGTCCTCGCCAACAGTGGGCCCACGAGCGCCTGCTGGTCCTGCGGCGAGATGCGGGCCGCGCACTTCTGCACGTCTTGCGGCAAAGTGCAGCCTCCAGCCCCGGCAGATCACTTCTCGTTTTTCGGCCTGCCACGAAAACTCGACCTGGATGTTGCCCGCCTGGAGCGCGATTTCTACGAACTCAGCCGCAAGCTGCACCCTGATCTTCACGGCGTCACCGACACACGCGAGCAGGAATGGAGTCTCGAGCAAACTTCGAAGTTGAATGATGCTTACCGAACGCTGAAAGACCCGATCGGACGTACCCGGTATCTGCTCAGCCTGGAAGGCGTGGAACTCGAAGAGCAATCCAAAGCAGCCACAGAAAAAGCCCGTTCCACGGGCCAAATGAAGCAACAGGTTGTGCCGCCGGATCTCCTGGAAGATGTTTTCGAACTGAACATGCAGCTCGAAGAACTGCGCGTGCAGAAGAAGATGGGCGAAGACGATCCCGCGCTGCTCGAAGAGATCGGCAAGCAGAAGCTGGCGCTCGAAGCCAAACAAGATGTGTTGCTCAGCGAATTGAAAGGATATTGGGAAGAGTGGGACAGCGCTGCGGAAATCGACGACTCCGGCCGCACCAGGGTCCGCGACAAAATGGTGGACTTGCTGAACCGCCGCAATTACATCAGAAATCTGGTACGCGACGTGAACAAAGTTCTTGAGATGTAGCTATCTACGTCTCTACCGCTAGATCACTATGTCCTCTGACCGCATCGTCGGCATCGATCTTGGCACCACCAATTCATTGGTGGCGTTCATGCAGGGGAGCGATCCTGTTGTCATCCCCGGCGACGACGGATTGAACCTGGTGCCTTCCGTGGTCGCTCTGGACGAGCATGACCAAATTATCGTCGGCAATTCCGCACGGAAATACCTGATCGACACGCCCGAACGCTCCGTCTATTCCGTCAAACGCCTGATGGGACGCGGCCTTGAAGACATCCAAGAAGAGTTGAAGTTGTTCCCTTTCCACCTCGCCGACGACCTGCACCCCGGCGAAGTCCTGCGCATCAAGCTCGGCCAGAAGACATTCTCTCCACCTGAGATCTCGGCGTTCATTCTGCGCCAGCTCAAACGCAACGCTGAACGATTCTTTAACGCCCAGGTCACGAAGGCCGTCATCACCGTCCCGGCATACTTCAACGATGCCCAGCGCCAAGCAACTAAAGACGCCGGCCGCATCGCCGGCCTCGAAGTCCTGCGTTTGGTCAACGAACCGACCGCCGCATCCCTCGCCTACGGGTTGGACAAGAAGCAAAACGGTATCGTTGCGGTCTACGACCTGGGCGGCGGCACCTTTGATGTCTCCATCCTCAAGCTGCACGATGGCATTTTCGAAGTCATATCAACCAACGGCGATACCCACCTTGGCGGCGATGACATCGACAACATTCTCATTCACATTGCGCTCGATGATATTCGTGGCGACATGGGTATGGACGTATCACGAAACGGCGAAGCCGTCGCCCGGATTCGCAAGGCCGTCATCGAAACCAAGATTGCTTTGTCCTCGCAAGCCACGGCCCATCTGGACGTCGAGTTGCCGGAAGGCAGGCGCTATCAGCGGGAAATCACACAGGAGCATTTCGAAAAGTTGATTCAGCCCATCATCGATCGCACCGTCGGCCCCTGCAAGCAAGCCTTGAAAGACGCCGGACTGAAGCCTGAGCAAATCGACGAAGTGGTGCTGGTCGGCGGTTCGACCCGCATTCCCAGGGTTCGCGCTCTGGTCGAGGATATGTTCAAGCGCACTCCGCACACGGGTTTGAACCCCGACGAAGTCGTGGCCCTAGGCGCGGCGGTGCAAGCCAACATTCTGGCCGGCGGCTCCGAGGCTACCGAGAACATGCTGCTTCTCGACGTGACCCCGCTGTCACTCGGCATCGAAGTCGCCGGCGGCGTCACCGATAAGATCATTCTTCGCAACTCGACCATTCCCGCCTCGGCGACGCAGCACTACACCACGCAGGTTGATGGACAGGTCAACGTCGCGATTCACGTGTTGCAGGGCGAGCGCGAACTCGCCAAAGACTGCCGTTCGCTTGCCCGCTTCGACCTGAGAGGAGTTCCTCCAATGACTGCCGGCATACCGCGCATCGAAGTGAAATTCCTGATCGACGCCAACGGTATCCTGCATGTCTCCGCCCGCGAGCAACGCAGTGGCAAACAAGCCGAAATTGAGGTCCAGCCCAGTTACGGACTGACTGACGAGCAGGTCGAGAGCATGATTCTCGATTCCTTCGACTATGCGGAGGAAGACTTCCGTCAGCGTCAGGTAATCGAGGCGCGCAACGAAGCGGATACGATTCTCGCGGCGCTGGAAAAGGGCCGTCAGAGTCCGGCATGGGGTCAACTCACCAGCCCTGAGAAGAAGCAGATCGCGAAGCTCGAAAACGCACTCGTTCAGGTGCGAGGCGAAGACGACTATGCCGCCATCCGCAAGGCCATCGACACCCTCAACCAGGCCACTACGCGGCTGGCGGAGTTGATGATGGATAGCGCGGTCAGTACCGCTTTGACCGGAAAAACGATGGACGAGGCCGACATGGGCGAAGGGCCGACAGCGCCCCACCCGGTCGCGAAAGCAGAATTCAAGTAACCTCTGTGTCCTCTGTGGTTGCCACTTCCAAACCACAGAGGACACAGAGAGCACAGAGAACGGAGCCAACATGGCACACACAGAAGAATCGGAAACGGGCACGGTTACAGTAGCACCGCCTGGGGAAAATACAGTCCAGGTCACATTCCTGCCCGAAGGCAAGACCATCGAATTCGACCACGACAAGCTTCCCTACAAAGATCACGGCAAGCAACTGTCCCTGCTTGACGTTGCGCTCAACTACGGTGTCCGCCTGGACCACGCCTGCGGCGGCAATTGCGCCTGCACCACCTGCCACGTTTGGGTGAAAGAAGGCGCCGAGAATCTTTCGGAGATGGAAGACGACGAGGCTGACCGCCTTGACATGGCCGCCGATCTCCGACTAAACTCACGCCTCGGTTGCCAAGCAGTGATTAAGAAACCCGGCAAGGTCGTGGTGGAGATACCCGCCTGGAACCGCAATTACGTCTCAGAGGAACACTAGCACAGCGGCACCTAGCACTTGGCATTTGGTCAGCGACTCTGGATGAGGGACTAAATGCTAAGTGCTAAGTGCTCAATTTTGAGGAACTACATGCCCAAAGAACTTACCTGGGACGACGCCACCAACATCGGCATTGTACTTTCGGAAACCCATCCCGAACTCGACCCCCTGTCGGTTCGCTTTACCGACTTGCATCGTTACGTGACGGAGCTGCCCGATTTCAAGGACGATCCCAAGAAGTCCAACGAGGGCAAGTTGGAGGCCATCCAGATGGCGTGGCACGACGAGTTCATGGACCGCACGCAGGGCTAACTGGTTCTTTGTTTTATCCCACCGTCGCCGGCACGGCGTCTTCCACACTGGCTTCCCGCAGGAACTTCGCCGCTTCCTCTGGCGGAGTCGGGTTGATGTAAAACCCTGTACCCCATTCGAATCCCGCCGTCTTGGTCAGCTTCGGCATGAATTCGATGTGCCAGTGGTAATGATCGTTCGTCGGATCCTGAACCGGCGAAGTGTGAACCACCAAATTGTAGGGCGGATTGTCTAACACGCGGTCGGCCTTCATCAGCAGCGACTTGAGCGCCTTCGCCAGGTTCTCGAACATGTGCGAAGAAGAGTTCTCGAACGCCGACTCATGCTGCTTGGGCAGAATCCAGGTCTCGAATGGGAAGCGAGGGGCATAAGGAGCCAGAGTGAGGAAGTCTTCGTTCTCGGCAACTACCCGTGTGGCTGTCTCGGTTTCCTGCCGGATGATGTCGCAAAACACGCAGCGTTCTTTATAGATGTAATACTGCTTGGCTCCTTCGATCTCTTCACTCACGTAAATCGGAAGGATCGGCAGCGCGATCAACTGCGAATGCGCATGCTCGAGCGACGCCCCCGCAGCCTCTCCGTGGTTCTTGAAAATCAGAATGTATTTGAAGCGGCGGTCTTTCTTGAGATCCAGAATGCGGTCGCGGAACGTCCAGAGTACGTCTTCGATTCGCTTTGAGGGCAGCGTGGCTAGGGTGGCATTGTGGTCGGGAGTCTCAACAATGACCTCATGCGCGCCAACGCCATTCATGCGGTCGAACATGCCTTCGGCCTGGCGGTTCAGGTTGCCTTCAATGCCGAGCGCGGGAAACTTGTTGGGAACCACCCGCACGGTCCATCCCGGTGAATCGCGTTGCGGCGGGGGTCCGCCGTTGGTGTTGGGCCGATAAGCCTGAATCTCCGGCGGAGTCTTACCCTCATTGCCGTAGCAGAAGGGACAGAAGCCACCCTTCAGTTTCACTCCATCACGGGCAAAGTCTGTGGGACGCTTGGCGCGGTCAGTCGAAATAATGACCCACCGGCCTACGATTGGATCTTTTCTAAGCTCGGGCAAGTATGATTCCTTTCAATATAAGGGCAAAAGCCAAACCTTTATTTTACGCCACGGGGAAGGCACTCTGAAACACCTCAAACTGCGGCTGGCGGGACTGTCCTTCATAATACACACTCACTACATCAAAACGCCATTGGCACGAAGGTGCCAGATGACGAAGGTACTCCCGTGCTACTGCGGTCAGGTTCCGCTGCTTCTCCCGGTCCACGGCGGCTTCTGCGGGTTTGACATCGCGCGTAGTGCGGGTCTTGACCTCGATAAAACACAGCACATCTTTGTCCCAGCCGATGAGGTCGATTTCTCCCCGACGGATCGGTGAGCGAAAGTTGCGCGCCACCATCACGTATCCGCGACGCCGCAAGTAGAAGTAAACATCTTCTTCACCCCGGCGGCCGGTGCGCAGGTGGGCGGGAGATTTGTCCGGCCGTAGAGTGTGGTCTGCGATCCAGTCGAGGGCGCGGATGGCAGCGTGAGTGAGTCGGCCTGAAGACATGGGCAGCCACCGACAACCCTAGCAGTCCTCGGCTCAAATAGCTGTGACGGATGTCACAATGCTCAAGAAGCCTGCGACGCAATTGCGGAGTTGGGCGGTTCAGAAACTCCGTTGAGTCCCTCAAGAGCAGGTGGCGCTGTGATGACCTTTCCCCTCACATTGACCAACCCCACCCCCAACAGCGCGATCGCCCCGCCCGCCAGTGACAGCATTCTCGGCACTTCACCCAGCCATACCCAGGCGATGGCAATCGCGAGCACGGGAATCAAGTAGAGCAGCGAAGTCATGCGTCCGGCAGGGCCATGTGACATCACGTAAGCCCAGGCGACATAGGCCAAAGCTCCAGGAAAAATCCCCAGGTAGACTACCGCCAGCGTTCCACCGACCGGTGCGGAGCGCACGGCGTTCAGCAGCCCGCCGCCGAAGGGCAGCATGAAAACCGTCCCCGACCAAATCGAATACGCAGTAAACTCCAGGGCACTGTAACGTCCCAGGTAGTGTTTTTGCTGCACCATGTAGATTGCCGAAGTGAATGCCGCTGCCAAAATGATCAGCGCCTGCGGCGAAAGATGAACCCCCTGGCCTTCTCCGCTCGCAATCAGCGCCACCCCGGCAAAGCTCACCAGAATTCCCATCCACTGCCGAGGGGTCAGGCGTTCGTGCAGAGTGAAGCTGGCAAACAGCGCCGTCCAGATCGGGACTGACGAGATCAGCAAGCTGGCAGCGCCCGCGGTGACGCGCGTCTCGCCGTAGTTCAGCGCCAGGTTGTAAAAGCTGATACCGATGATTCCGCTGAGAAGGAAACCGGGAATGTCGCGCCCTTCAGGCCGGCGAAAATGGGCGACGTTGGCGTAAACCGCCAACACAACCGACGCCACCACAAAGCGCAGCACAGCAAGCTGGCCCGGCGAATAGGCGCGCAGACCAGCGCGAATGCCGGCAAACGCCGATGCCCACAGCAGCAGTGCGGCGGCCAGAGACAGCAGGGCGCGAGTTGTGAAACGGGCAGTCATGGGCACTCGGACGAAACATATGTCGGTGGTGATCTCCCTTAGGAAAAAAGGGGACGGGGGAGAACTACCCGTCCCCAGGTCGCGGCTCAGCTGCTCTTGGCCACTATCGAGATGGATTCCTCAAGCGCGTCCATGGCGACGTCAGCTTCTTCTTTGCTCACAATGAGCGCCGGTGCAATGCGGATGGTGCTCGGTCCGCAGCCCAGGAAAAGAACGCCTCGTTCAAAGGCTTGTTCCACGATGCGGTCGCGCTCGGCCGCGCCGTATTCCTTCGTCTTCTTGTCTTTTACGATCTCAACCCCAATCATCAGTCCACGGCCACGAACGTCGCCCACCAGCTTGTGCTTGCTGGGCCAGTCGGCCATGCGTTTCATCATGTGATTGCCGATTTCATGGGCGTTTTTCAGCAGATCCTCGCGCTCAATCACGTCCAACGTAGCCAGGGCCGCCGCAATGCAGACCGGGTTTCCTCCAAAGGTGGACGCGTGGGAACCAGGCACCCAGTCCATGATTTCCGCCTTGCTCATCGTGATGCCGAGAGGCATGCCGGAAGCAACGCCCTTCGCCATGCAGACGATGTCCGGTTGCACGCCGGTGTGCTCGATCGCCCACCATTTACCCGTGCGGCCAATACCGCTCTGGACTTCGTCCGCCACCAGCAGAATGCCGTGCTTGTCGCAGATCCGCCGCAGTTCCTGCATGAACACAGTGGGAGCGACGACGTATCCGCCTTCGCCCTGAATCGGCTCAACGAAAATAGCCGCCACTTCCTCAGGCGCCAGCGTCGTCTTGAACAACTTGTCTTCAATGAAGCGCGCGCAGCCCAGTGCGAAAGCCTCGGCGTCTTGTGGTCCACCTTCGCATCCGCGATAAACATCGGGATAGCGAATGTGGGTCACGCCCGGCACCAGCGGAGCAAAGCGACGCCGCTGCTGCGGCTTAGAGGCAGTCAGCGACAAGGCGCCCATGGTGCGTCCGTGAAACGCGCCGAAGAACGCAATGATGTTCTGCCGCTTAGTGTGATAGCGCGCCAGCTTCAGGGCGCATTCGATTGCTTCCGCGCCCGAGTTGCCGTAGTAAATCCGATGCGGCCCCGCCATCGGTGCAATCTTCGAGAGCCGCTCCGCCAGCGTCACCAGACTCTCATAGTAGAAATCGGTACCCGACATGTGGATCAACTCGGCCGCCTGCTTCTGAATGGCGGCAACCACATGGGGATGGCAGTGGCCGGTAGAAGTCACGGCGATGCCCGCGGAAAAATCGAAGAACTCGTTTCCATCGACGTCCGTAACCACAATCCCGCGGCCATGCTTCGCCACCAGCGGGTAAGAACGGGTATAGGACGGCGAAACGTATTTGCTGTCGCCGTCGAGCACGCGCTTCGCATTCGGACCAGGCAGCGCGGTCTTGATCTTGGGACCTGTCAGTGTCTGTGTTGTCATTGCATCCTCCAAAACGTTGTCGAGCGTCGATGGCTGTGGGCCAGGGGCCGTTCTCGGCAAAAGGGCGTAATTTCAAGGCCTGCCGAGAAATCGCAACAGGAAGGATGGGAAACTAATCGCTACCGAAAAGACTGGGACGTGAACGAGAAGGCAGCACCGCGAGATGGCGTCGCGGGCACACTAAAGAGTGGAGCCAGCACGCCGGCAGGTGCGAGTTGGGTTTCTGTTGACGCATCGGAACTCATTCCAGTTTTAATTATAGCGCGTCTGGCGCGAATGTGTAACCCCTCCTGGACATGGTCTTTAGCCATGCGTCACCTGAAAGTTCCTTCCACTAGCAGGGATCGACCATGCGGCGACCGGACACCGGGTCTATAATTTAGCGATCAGTGACTGGATATGCCGAAACGCCTCTTAGCCCTCGCCTGGCTCCTGTTGTCTTCGACTGTCTGGGCTCAGGAATCTCAGGATACTGTGGGCGCAGTGTTTAGAGTGCCGCACGCGGAGTTCAGAAACATCATCTTCAGGAATGGCGCAGGGGTTGTTTCCGCCCAGGAACAAGACAAGATTGCAGAACAAATCCGGAAGCTCATACCACGAGTGGGCGTGGAGGGCGCTGCGGATGCGGCTCCAGAACTTGTCCGAGAAGCCTATCAGAACAAGGGTTATTTCAAAGTGGAGGTGGAGCGCAGAACCGTCCCCTCAGGAGTCTACCCTAGCGATCCGGTCTGGGATCTCATTCTCTCAGTACGGGAAGGCCAACGCTACCGGCTGGCAAGTATAGGCTGGAGAAACGTCCGGGAATTTCCGGACCAGCAGTTGCGAGACCTGATGCCCATCGGGGACGGCGATTTCTTTGATCGGTCGAAAATTGCTCGAGGCTTGGACGCGGTCCAAAAGCTCTACGATACGGGTGGTTTTATCAACTTCACCTCAGTCCCAGAGACCGAGCTCGACGAAGCCAATACTAGGACCTACCTAATCATCGATGTCGACGAGGGCAAGTTGTTCCGCTGGGGAGACCTCCGCATTACCGGTCTGGACGGCACACACACCCAGGCGCTGCTTCGCGCCTGGGACGATGTGCGTGGCAAGCCGTTTGTGCGCGCAACCTTGCCCGATTTTTTGGCAAAGTTTGTCCTCCCAGTGCAGGCAGGCACTAACCTGCATCCATCCACGGGGCGATGGTTAGACGAAAAGACAGGCACAGTCGATGTGATCATCTCGTTCCCGGCAAGCCCGTAGGTTCCCGGTAGAAAAATCCAGCATCTCCCGCCGCGTTCTGCGTGTCAGATACATATCCGGCTGTGAATGCCCATGACTGAGAACCAGCGCCAACTCCGCTTCAGCGTGATCCTGGCCTTCGGCCTGGTCTATTTTTTCTGGGGATCGACTTATCTGGCCATCGACATTGCTGTGGAGAAGATTCCTCCCGCCTTGATGTGTGGCATCCGCTTCTCGATTGCCGGGATGTTCATGCTGGCGTTCTGCGGCCTGCGTGGACGAAAGATCCGTTACAACCTGCGCCAGTTGGGACAGATGGCCGTCATCGGCATTCTGCTGCTCGTGGGCGGCAACCTCACCCTTTCGTATGCCGAAACCCACATTCCCTCCGGCCTGGCGGCTCTGATCGTCGCCGCTGTGCCTCTTTGGTTCCTGGTGCTGGATGCGCTGATCCTCGGCGATCACCACGTCTCCCCCCGTGGCAAGGCGGGGCTCGCGCTGGGGGTGGCTGGTCTTGTTGTTTTGTTATGGCCGCAGTTGATGACCTCCGCTCACCTGGAACGCCAACAACTATGGGCATCGCTTACTCTGCAGGGTGGTTGCTTCAGTTGGGCTCTGGGTTCAGTTCTCGCCAAGAAATGGAAGTCTCCCGACGTGGATCCGTTCTCGGCGACCGCCTGGGAAATGATTGCTGCCGGTCTTGGCAACCTGCTCATCGCCTTCGTGGCAGGCGATTCCGCTCGCGTGGTCTGGACCACCCGCGGCATCAGCGCCGTTGTATACCTAGTGATCTGCGGATCGTGGATCGGCTACACCGCCTACATCTGGTTGCTCGGGCATGTGCCAATGTCGAAGGTCTCCACCTATGCTTACGTCAATCCCGTGGTCGCGGTGTTTCTGGGATGGCTGGTTCTGCATGAGCCGATTGATGCTTACATCCTCGGTGGCAGCGCTATTGTGGTTGCGTCAGTCGTCCTCGTGACCAGCTCCCATGTGACGCGCAGATCGAACCCAGAAGAAGTGCCGGTTGGGGAACCAACCGGCGATTGACCGACGGCCACCCCGCCTCGCTCGCCACAACCTGAATCAGTTACAATTGCTTATAGATTAGGTACTTTGTTGTGAGCCCTCCTACGACGTCCCGAGCAAGTCTCTCCGCCCTTACGCACGCTGCACCCGTTACCGCTGAGGCCTCCGCCCTCCGCCACGTACCCCGCGTGCTGGTGGTCGATGACAATCCTGACACCATGAGCCTGATGCAGGAACTGCTGGAGACACAGGGCTACAACGTGGTCACGGTGGCGGATGCCGCCCAGGCAGAAATAGAAATCCGCCGCGAATTTCCGGATCTGATTCTTTCCGATGTCATCATGCCGGGCAAATCCGGTTATGAGCTGTGCCGCGAACTGAAGGCCGACCCCGCCACCCGCTTAATTCCCTTCGTCCTGATCACCGGGTTAGCCGACCGCGAAGATAAGCTGCGTGGCATCGAAGCCGGCGCCGATGATTTTCTCAACAAGCCAATCTTTTCCGAGGAACTGTTCGCACGGGTGAATTCGCTGCTCCGGCTGAAAGAATTTACCGACGAACTAGAGAACGCCGAGTCCGTGCTCTGCACTTTAGGCCTTAGCGTCGAAAGCCGTGACCCCTACACTGAAGGCCATTGTGAGCGTTTGGCAGAGAGCGCAGCCAATCTCGGACGGCATCTCGGTCTGGACGAAGCTTCCATCGTGGCCCTTCGGCGCGGTGGATATTTACATGACCTGGGCAAAATCGCGGTACCGGACGAGATCCTGAAAAAAGGCAGCAACCTGACCCAGGAGGAGTGGGCGGTGATGAAGCTGCATCCGATCACCGGAGAGAACATTTGTCGCCCTCTGAAGTCACTCCGACTCGTGCTTCCCATCATTCGAAATCATCACGAACACTCCGACGGCAGCGGATACCCCGACGGCCTGCGGAAGAATGAGATTCCGCTGCTTCCCCGCATTCTCCAAGTGGCCGATGTCTATGACGCCCTGCGTACCGCCCGGCCCTACAAGCCTGCTCTCAGTCACGAGCAGGCCGCTCTTACCATGCAGGGAGAGGCCCAATCGGGCCTCTGGGATGAGGATCTGGTGAAGGAGTTCTTCTCCATGCTTTTGCAGCGGGTGGCATGAGTGCAGGTTTTTTCTGTGAATTCTCGCCTTCTTTGACTACACTGCCTATACTGAAACCCCACAACTGAGCAACGTCTCTTGCCCTCCCCCACCTACAGCATCGTTCTGCCTGCATACAACGAAAGCGAGCGCATTGCCGCGACCATCGAGAAGATCTCTGCCTTTGCGACACAGCGCGGCTGGCAGGCAGAAATCATCGTGGTCAACGACGGTTCCAGCGACGATACTGCGGAGGTTGTCCGCCACTGTGCAGCCACGCGGCCGGGAGTACGGCTGCTTCAGAACCCCGGAAACCGTGGCAAGGGTTACAGCGTCCGCCACGGTATGCTTCAGGCGCAGGGCGAGATACTGCTGTTCAGCGACGCCGATCTCTCTTCTCCCATCGCCGAAGCGGAAAAGTTGTTTGCTGCGATCGCCGGCGGTGCCGACATTGCTATCGGCTCGCGCTGGCTCAAAACCGAGTTGCAGCTGCGCCGCCAACCCTTATTCCGCCGGATCTACGGGCGAATCTTCAACCTGGCCCTTCGGTTGGTTCTGGGCTTGCAGTTCAAAGACACGCAGTGCGGATTTAAGGCCTTTAACCGGCGCGCGGCCCACGCGCTTTTCCCGCTGCAGAAGATCGAACGTTGGGGATTCGATCCTGAATTGCTCTACCTCGCTGAACGACTTCACCTTCGAGTCGAGGAAGTCCCGGTGGCTTGGGCCCATCGTGAGGGCACGCGCATCAACCCGCTGCGCGACGGAATGCATATGTTTGTCGAGATGCTGCAGATTCGCTGGAATGGCCTGCGGGGAGAGTATCGCGCCACGCCGACGCTGTCGCGGCCTCTCTAGCCGCCCGGTCAGAATCTGCGAGCGCCTTGGTCGTGACTCCGACTCCCAAGTTGAAAACTACAGTCATTTCGCGAGCGCAGTTGCCACATAGCCAGAAGAATTCCACTTTCCTGGCTTCCTTGGTTTCAGTCCCTCTGCCACGAGTGAGGTACTGCCGGGCATTGGCGCCATCCCAGCGAAACAGCTTGCCCTCATTCAGCCGCATAAAGCGTTCTGAACATTCCGGATTCGCGCACTTCGAAACCATATGACTTGCTGACGGGGAGGACGGTCTGGAAAACAACATTACATCGAGCGGAATGCGCGATCCATTGGATTACGTGAACACTCGCAAATTGTTTGGCGAAGAAACGCCGATTTGGAACATCGTGTCGAATCGGGGGGCAGACAGTCTACTTTCGGGGATCGCTTACACCGTTGCTGGCAGCGGCTTTCCGGTCAGTAGGTCCTCACCTGGAGAATCTGTCGCCCGACTTAGACATTCTTCGAGAATAAGAGGTACTTCGGACAGCGCTCGGTTGGAATACGCTCTGGCCTTGCGGCGAAAATCTTCGAAGGTCGATGGATCGACCAGCTTCTCGACGCTGGATGCAATTTCCCCGAAACTCTTTACCACCATGCCATAGCCCATCTCAGTTACCCACTCGGCGTTAAAGCGTTCTTGCGGCAGCGTCCTCGCGTTGCACTCGACGATCACCGGCAAGTGGAATTGAAGCGCTTCGCTGATCGACCCAGGTCCCGGCTTCCCGACGAAAAAGTCCGCCAACGCCATGTAGTGCTCTACATTCGAGGTGAAGCCCTCCACGAGCATTGGTCTCCGCGTCTTTAGGCTTTTGAGCTGAGCGGCCAGCCTGTGGTTGTGTCCACAAATCATGATCAATTGGACGTCAGCCTTGCTCTGATCCAGCCTCTTGGCGATATTCACCATCACACGAGACCCATGCCCTCCGAACAGGACGATCCCGGTTGGACGGTCTGGGTCGAGGCCGAGTCGCTTTCGTTCGGAGGCCCGATCCATCGGCTTTTTCTCGTAGAAGCGCGGCTTCAAAACCATCCCTGACGTCTGAAAAACTCGGTCGGCCGCGTGTCCCATGGCCAGGGCTTGCTGCTTGGCCCGTTCCGTGCCCGCGATAATAAACTCAGACTCCGGTTCGATCCAGAAGCGCGGTGGGTAGTCTGCCAAATCCGTCAGCAGGGTGACGAACGGCGTCTTTGTTCCATTTCCTCGAAGGCTATGAGCCATCTGCCGATTGAAGTGCGGAATCACAGAGAGCACCAGGTCGGGAGCATGTTGTTCCCAATGAGCTCGCAACAGCTTCACGACCCGCGAATGGTAGACGCGGATAGTACTTTGCAGAAGCACCAGCAACTGCGGTGAGAATCGGGTCCAGCCCTTGCGCAGAATCAGGTTATAAGCATCCTCAATATGCAAGCCGGTGGCGCGGCGAGCCACATCGAGCGGAGCCAGCAATTCCTGCACATTGAGGAGGGTTACCTCCCACGCGTGGTGGTGCGACGTAAGCGCATCTTTCAAAGCATCGGCCGTACTGCGATGTCCGCCACCGGCGTGGTGAAAGACGATCGTGAGCTTGCGCAAACGGCCGTCACGTTGCAGGTTCGCTGAACCTGCTTTCTGCGGTTCCATGTTCAAGTCAGTCAAACTCACTGTTGGGCCCGCATCAGCCACCAATATTTTCGTATTCAACATCTTCGGGTAGCTCCGATCCGGCGAACTCAGCGATTGCAGAATCCGTTTCGCTCGGCCCTTTTTCTGAATCGTGGTCCCCAGGCCGTTCGTGGTACTCATGAATCTGTACGCCTTCGGATCCAATGGTGATGTAGGTTTGCGTGGAATCGATCCAGCCGCCCGCGTTGTAGTACTGGACGCCATCCTGCAGCTGCTGCATGGCCTCGTGCGTATGTCCGCAAAAGATGCGTTCTGCTCCCCGCAAGCGAGCGTGCAACAGCGCGCCGGAAGCCACTTTCGAAGACATTCGCAGCCAGCGCGTGTTCAGGCGGTCAATGAAGCGTGCCACCGGTTTGCCCTTGAGATCAAACTTCTGCAACTTGAGATAGATCACGGTCCAGAAATGGTTGAGCCGGAGGTTGTTTACCACAAAGCGGTCGAATTGGTGGCCGTGGATAGCCAGGTGCTGCACCCCTCCGTATTCCCACGCGTATTCCTGATACACCTGCACCCCGACCAGGGCCGACATAATGTCGGTCAACCCCTCGTCGTGGTTGCCTTCCACCCAGACCACTTCTAAGTTGCGCTTGGGATTCGAGAGTTTGCGGATTTGGCCGAGAAACTTCCACTGCTCTTTGGTCAGCCGGCGGAAGTCCAGGTTAGCGAAGATGTCGCCCAGCAGAATCAGCCGCCGAAAGCGGCTTTCCTTCAAGAGGCGCGTGGCTTCGCGGGCACGGCTGCATTCCGACCCCAGGTGCAGGTCGGAGAGGATCAGCGTGTCATGGACGGACCCTTCATCCATGCACCATTTCTAGTGCATCAATGTTACGGGGTGATGAACGTCAGGTGACAATCCGGTTAATGGGGTAGCACCGAAGGTAACCATTACCGCTAACGCGTGGGCGGGACATACTCCTTTGGCAGCGCTGCCCCCTCGCCAAAGAAGAACTGCTCCATCTGTTTCACGATAGCTTCCTGGTCCTCGCGCCGGGCTGGGTTCAGACGGTATTCATTCAGCAGCATCTTGCAGAACTCCATCCACTGCCCCCAAGCCTGCTGCGACACGTTCTCATACACCCGCTTTCCCAGTTCGGTGTCAAAGGGAGGCTCGTCCAAGCCGGGCAAATCCTTTTGCAACTTGACGCAGAAAACTCTGTGTTCAGGCATACTTTCCTCAGAATTAGTAAAGAAGAATTATCTTACATCATTGCCTGATGCATCGCTCAGCAACTCATCTCTGTTTTTCTTCAAGCTCACTCCATCGCGAATATAGCGTCTCCAAAACCTTCTGCGCCGCCTCCATTTCAGTATGCGCTGCCAGCAGACGCGGTCCGTCGCTGGCAATTGCCGGATCCTCTAGCTGAGCACGCTTGACTCTCAACAACTCTTCTGCATCGGCCAGGCGTTGCTCGATGGTGGCATATTCGCGTTCGTCCATATAAGACAGCTTCTTTTTCGTGCGCGCAGATGGCCCCGTGGGAGCTGCAGCACGTGCAGATGGACGCACACTAGCCTTCATCTGCTGCTTGCGCTCATCCTGCCAAGCCTCCCATTGCGAGTAGTCGGCAAAGCTTTCCGCGCCACCCTGCCCGTCCAGGCCAAGCACAATGCTCGATACGCGATCCAGCATGTAGCGGTCATGCGTAACCAGCACCAGCGAGCCCCGAAACTCCAGCAGGCTCTCCTCTAGTATTTCGAGCGTCGGAATGTCCAGGTCATTAGTGGGCTCATCGAGCAGAAGAACGTCGGCAGGTTGCAGCATAAGCTGAGCAATCAAGACCCGCGCCCGTTCCCCGCCGGAGAGCCGCTCAACCGGCTGATTGAGCTGTTCACTCGTAAACAGGAATCTCGCCGCCCATGACGCCACATGAATTACCCGATCTTGATAAATAACCGAATCACCGTCGGGCGCGAGCGCACGGCGCAGGGTGACATTCGAATCCAGTTCGCGAGTCTGGTCGAAGTACACAATGCGCAACCATTCGGCCCGGCGAATCTCTCCGCTCGTAGGAGTCAACTCTCCGCGCAACAATCGCAGCAAAGTTGTTTTACCACTCCCGTTCGGCCCCACCAGCCCGACTCTCCGCCCGGCCGAGACGGTAAAGTTGAGCCCGGCAAAAAGCGTGCGGCCTCCCAACTGATAAGACACACCCTCCAGTTCGATCAGCCGCTTGGTTTTTCGATCGCTGGCCGAAAAATCCACTTGCGCGGTTGCCGTCCGCGTCCTGATATTCAGGTCGGCCAGCTCGCCCATCAATTCGTTGGCTTTGCCGATTCGCGCCTTGGATTTCCTGGTCCGAGCCTTGGCCCCGCGCCGCAGCCACTCGATCTCGTTATGCACCAGGTTCTCCAGAGCTTCCTGTCGTTTCGATTGCGCATGTAGAAATTCTTCTTTCTTCTCGAGGAACGTACTGTAGTTTCCGCGCACCCGCAGCAAACCATTGGGATAGACCCGGCTGAGTTCCACCATTTCGGTCGCGACATTTTCCAGGAAGTAGCGATCATGACTCACGACCACGCACGCGAACGTGGCCTCCGCAAGCAGTCCTTCAAGCCACTCGATTCCCGGAACATCTAAATGATTTGTAGGTTCGTCCAGGAGCAAGACATCGGGCGACTGAACCAGCGCCTGGATAATGGCGAGGCGTTTCTGCCAGCCTCCGGACAAATTCGCAGCTTCCGCTTCCATCTCTTGGAAGCCTGCCCGACCCAGCGTCTCGGCAAAGCGAGTGCCCCGCTCCGACTCTGGCACTTCGGTGCGTTCCATCGACTCTTCGATCACTGAGCGCACCGTGGAACCGGACTCAAAGGTCGAGTCCTGCTCCACAAAGCTGAACCTGAGCCGCTTTCGGACCGCCAATTCTCCGCTGTCGGGATTCACGGTACCCGCCAGGATCCGTAGAAGCGTGGACTTGCCCGAGCCGTTCGGACCAATGAGCCCGATACGATCGCCTTCAGAAACCGTGAAAGAAATATCTTGAAATAGTGGATTTGCTCCGAAGGACTTCGTGATCCCCTGGGCGTTAATGATTGGTGGCAAGGACTAGGCTAACTCCAATTCAATCTTCTTCGCTGAAGCATCCAGCTTCGTGATCCGAAAGCTGCGAATCTGGCCAGCCCGGACGGCTTCCCGCCTGGATGCCACGGCGCCGGCACCGCCCTTCCAGTGCGCCTTCAGCATGGAACTCAGTGATGTCAGATCCGCCTTCGATTCGGCCACGGTCTTCCCCTCGACTGGACCCGCGGCAGCGATTCGGCACCTGGCATGAATGCCTTCACCCAATTCGATGCGCGCTTGTTCGCCCGAAATCTCCATCACACGACCGGAAACTACACTGCCTTCCTGACGCTCCGCGATGTATTCCTCGATGCTGGTTGGAAGCAGTTGCTTCATCCCCAGTTTCAGCCGCCGCTTCTCAGGGTCGACTTCGAGCACCTGCGCCTTCACCGATTGCCCAACTTTCAGCATCTCCTGCGGATGATTGATGCGCTTCTCGGCGCTCATATCGCTGACGTGAATCATGCCCTCGATGCCTTCGGAAAGCTGTACAAAGGCTCCGAACTTGGTGAGGCTGGTGACCGGGCCTTCAACCGCCGAACCCACGGCGAACTTCGTTGCCACGTCTGCCCAAGGATCACCGAGCGTCTGCTTCAGACCCAACGAGATGCGGCGTTCGCCCGCGCTCACGCCCAGAATCACGGCGTCCACGGTCTCGCCGGGTTTGACTATATCGCTGGGCGTCCTCACCTTCTTTGCCCACGACATCTCCGAGACGTGGATCAACCCCTCGATGCCCGGTTCAAGCTCCACAAACGCGCCGAAATCCATTACCCGCGTCACCGTGCCGCGAGCCCGCTCGCCCGCGTGGTATTTTGTGGCCACCGAATCCCACGGGTCCGGCTCAAGCTGCTTCATGCCGACTGAAATGCGTCTCTTCTCGGCATCAATCTTCAGGATCTTGACTTCGATCTCCTGCCCCACCGATAGTACGTCCGCAGGCTTGCTCACGCGGCCTCTGGAGATGTCACTCACATGCAGCAGCGCGTCCACGCCTCCAATATCAACAAAAGCCCCGTAATCGGTCAGGCTGCGAACCGTGCCACGCACTATGGCGCCGACTTCGACTTCGGAGTAGCGGCGCTCTTTGCCCGCGCGCTCTTCCTCTTCGGCGATGACGCGGCGGTCCACGACCAGGTCTTCTTCTGCCTCATCGAGCTTAGTGATCCGGCAGCGGATCTCCTGTTCTACCAATTTCGCCATCTCCGCCGCATCGCGCACCCCGCTTCGCGAAGCCGGCATGAACGCCCGCACGCCCACGTCGACGCTCAGGCCACCTTTGACCAAGCCGGTTACCGTGCCCACGATCGTCGTCTTCTCCTCAAACGCTTTCTTCAAGGACGCCCAATCCGTTGGCCGCTCGATCTTGCCGAGACTGAGTTCGTAGTAGCCTTCCGGATCACGGCCCTTGATAGAGACCAGCAGCTTGTCACCGGCCTTCACCGTTTCCTTGGCGTTTTGGAACGCCGTCAGCGGCAGGATCCCTTCGGTCTTGAATCCGATGTCTACGAGGACCGAATCGACAGTGACGGCAATCACCGTGCCTTCCCGGCCCTTGCCCGCCTCCTCAGGCTTGCGCGATTTGCTCTGCTCGAACTGGGAGAGAAGGTCTTGGAATGACTCGCTGGATTCATTTCTAGGTTGGGATTCAATGCTTTCTGGATTGGACATGAAAGATAACAGCCTCACGTGGCGGGGCTTTCAATAGAATACTACCATGTGGGTTCCTGCCGAGCCCCTGCGCTCAGTACTGATTCACGTTTGTCGACGACATGTGGTTGTGCATGCTAGTTGCCGACGGTAGCCCTAGGAGGAAGTTGTTGATGGCGGTCTGGTAGGCAGGGTCGCCGGTGCTTGTGTTGCCGATGGTATTCGAAACCGTATTCGTGCCATAGGCCCAATCAAGCGACTCCTCCCAAAGCTCTGCCGAGCAAATGGTTTGGAACGACCCCTGACACTGCTGTGTCTCGAAGGGCAGCAGAACAGGCAGGTGTGCCCCGGAATACACCATTCCTCCGTTAGACCCCCCGGGCGGGATCGTTCCGACGAGCTGAATCTGGCCCGTACCACAGCCCGACTGGGATGGGTTTACTTCCCAAATTCCATTGAACGCGGGATTCGAGGTGCCGCTGATGAAAATCCAGGGCGGGGCAGTGCAAAATACGCTACAATCATTGGCCGCGCCGGAGCACGAGATGAGGCCAGTTGAACTAATGCCGCCTGAACTGGAAATGGTGAACTGCGCCGCCTGCATGGGGCTGCCGGGATTCATGGTCTGCAAATGATGATCCGGCACATAGGGAAACTCGCGAAAGTGGGTCGCCCAGTTGGCGGTAGTGAGCGGAAAGTGCTGTGCCGCGGATGTCACCAAGTCACCGATGCTGGCCGCCTGCATCCCCATGCCAAGGCCATATTGGCTCGCGAGCAGAGCCTCTGTGTCGGAGTAAGCCATGTTCTGGTTGGAAGCCGGGCCAGTGTGCGCAGGCGTATCAATTGGAAACGCCCAAGGTAGGGACTGGATAAACTTGTAGAGTGACGCCACATAGCCAGTCCCGTCGGTGAGGGGAGCCGGCCACTCCGTAAGATACCCCTGGTCGCTGTAATCGTTCGGCTCCCCGCCATCGTATCCCTTCGGGCCTGGCCAGTAGGAAGTGTCGCACTGCGATCCACCCGTGCTACTCGCGCAGGCGCAGTAGGGATAATTCTCTCCACCCGAGGAGAGGCCAATGCGCATGTACGCTACGTACGGAGCGATCGCAGGACCGTTCCCGCAGGAGGTAGGCAGACAGGCGCTCGAGTAATGCAAAGCTAGCGCAGAAAGAAAATTATGCACCGCTGACGTTATCGGAGCTTCGTACATTACCGGATAGCCCGAGAAATTGGTGAATGGCGGCGTTGCCGCGGGGTTCAGCTGCAAGCTCGCGGAGTGGCCCGGGAGCAAGTAGCGGTGATTCTGGTTCCACAGCCCATAGTCGCCTGCGCCCCCTCCGCCTGACCATGCCGAGTCGATGATCGGGGGCGCGCCGGTCCAACCAGTTCCGCTGCCTCCTTGCCTCGATATGCAGACGACAACATCTTGCGGCGTAGCCTCTTGGAAAACGTACAAAGGGGTGTTAGGGACGCCGCCGAAAGTATTCAGATTCCCCGAATCTTGGGTCAGCCACACGATGAACACCACCTTACAAGGCCTCCCACCTGCGCACGCGGTATTAAAATTGAACGGGGCGCCGTTTATGGTGCCGGTGTAATTCACATAGTTGTTCCAGAGATTGGTGTCTATTTTGCCCCACTGAAAGCAGTTCCCCGAGCACGTGGCATCCGATTGGCATTCCACGCTCTGGCTAGAACAGTTATCAAGGACGCCCCAGGGAATGATAACTCCGATGCCCGACACGTTCGGGAGCACAGCACTCAAGAAGCACTTATACTGCGTCATGTTGGTACATGCGTGCGAGGTATAGGGGGTGGGGTTAAATCCAGAAGCTCCTGGTCCCGGAGGTGCTTGCCATGCGATGACGAGCGGCGCGCTCTGTGCCAAAGCGCTGCCCGCTAGTCCAGAAATCAGAATCAACAACAATCGCTTCAAGGAAAGCACCTCGATTCTCTGCGCATGCCCCTTAACAGAGCGAAAATTGCTCAGCGCGTGACCGAATACACCACGCCATTATTCGCCTGTCCGCCTTGTGCAGTGACACCGTACAGAAGGCCTCCCTCTGACACGATTGTACCGGCTAAAGGTTCGCTGCCATCAGCACAGTTCGGTTGAGAGCAGAACTGGTAAAGCACTGTCTCAGTTTTCCCCTTCAGTTCATAAACATTATTTCCCCAATACGTCGTTCCAAATAGGACGTCGCCATCCACTAACACGCCGGCCCAAGGGTTGCCCCCATGGTCGGCTTGTCCGTCGAACAAAAATGTTTGCTTCGAGCCCCCGCCTCCCGCCTTTGGGACTAGCCTGAAAACACCTCCGCATCCGGCCTTTGCAAAACAGCCGGCGCCCCCTCCGTATTCCAGAGTCCCGTATAGATTTCCATTCGAATCGATTGATATGTTTGAATTGGGGCGGGCTCCCTCCGCCCCTGTCGGCCTGTATAGTAACTGCTCAGTCCATCCCGTCGCTAAGTGCGTCAATTCAAAAACGGTGCCGCACCCATCCTGGCAGTAACTGTTGCTATCCTTGATGCCGCCGCCGTTCGTCGTGCCATAGAGGTTTCCGGCAGCGTCGATTGCAACGCCATAATACGGCGTTGCGCCATCAGGCCCCGAAAAGCTATATAGAATCGTCTCAGACCAGCCGCCGCCGGAGATAGGACTTAGCTCAAATACGGTGCCACGGCCTTTTGTGCCGCCAGCGCTCGTTGTGCCATAAAGATTTCCAGCAGCGTCCCAGTTTAGCTTTCCTTGGTACGGACCGAGTCCATCGCCCTTCGCCTTGCCAAATTCCCATAGGACGGTCTCAGTCCAAGGCCCGCCCCCAACCGGCGGGCTCAACTCAAATACCGTTCCGTATTTGTGGCCGCCCAGGGAGGTTGTTCCGTACAAATTCCCCGCCTGGTCGGAAACGAGTCCTCCCCAAGGCTGCGCGCCGTCGGGACATGTGTAGGGGTCATCGGTCGTGCAAAAGTCGTAAAGGACCGTTTCAATGTATCCACCTAGCGCCGGACTAAGCTCGTACACAGTGCCGCATCCAGCATTACCTTGGCAGTGTGTACCTCCGAGGGTCGTTGTGCCATAAATGTTTCCCGCGGCGTCGAACAAGAGTCCACCAGATGGGTAGGATCCGTCCGGCATGCCGGCAAAGCTATACAATACGGTTTCGGTCGACTGCGCCACCGCAGCAGCGCAGGACATCAGGGCCAAACATAGGATTCGCATAATCGTTTTCTTCATGTCCACTCCTAGAATCAGGTAAACTCGTTGGCGCTGGCTCGCACTCTTACTGACAAACCTCCCCACTTAATTAGCTTGCGTCAATACGCAAACCGAATTCGCCAACACCGTGATGCTGTTCGTTCCGTTGGCGACCGTTTGCAGGGTAAGTTGCGTCCCCGAGCTCGTCGTGCTGTTCTGAATCTGAGCCTTCACGTGGATTACGATGCTCGCAGTCAAGCTAGTGCTCGCTCCCGTAGACACTCCCCAGGAGGTCTGTGCGAGAACGCCAATCTCTTTATAGACGCCGCTGGCACCAAGAGGCCCCTCCATGATGAGGTTGTACGAGGTAGGACTTCCGGGGCCTGCCAGCTCAAATGCCACAGTAGCTGAGGCGGTCTGGGTGACACCGATTTCGCAATCCAACCTGTAGTTCTTGCTCGCGGTGATGTTCCAGGCCATACCGGTGATATTCATGGGCGTGGTCGATGTTTGCGCGCTCATGTTGGAGGCTAGGTACCCCATGGTCGTGTCGACGTACCCCGCGGCCTTTACCTGTCCGGTGGCTATCACGCCTGCCGGCGTCGCCGAGAATGTCTGAGCTGCCGTAAACGTCTCTGCGGCGTTCAGTTGAGCCACCTCGCTTGCTGATATCGCAGCGTCAACGAGGTCAATCGCTCCCGCGCCTGCGTTTGAAATTTTTACAATGTCGCCATTGGGCAACGATCCCGTTACAGTCGCGACCGTTGGCTGCGACATGGTGAGATTAATCGTGGTGTCAGTTAGAAAACCCACATTGAGGGCTGAGGTGACCGGGGTTCCACTGCTTGCGCCGGCTATAATGGGCCCGGCGGCGGTGTTAGTCGCAGATGGCGCCGTCCAGCCAAACGTTGTAATTGGGCTCCCCGGCGCCTGTATGAAAAACGAGTTAGTCTGGATGCAAGGTTGCGGCTGAGTTCCAGAAGTGCACGCCGGAAGCGCCGTTCCAGCGACCCAATCGCTTGTGCCTGCGCCGGTGCCGGTGGCGATGAAGTTCTGGCCGCTCACCGTCCCAGTCGCGTTAACGCCGCCCGTGCTGTTCCCGGCAGGAACAGTAGTGGTCGTGCCCGCGGTTGCGTCCAGGATCGCCCCGCCGCAGGGGACGCTCCCGACGTTCACCACACTTGGCGCAGTCCGATAAACCACACAGCTCGTTGATCCGCTGATAGCTGGCACGGATACGATGTTGAAATTGGATGCACTCAACGTTGTGCAACCCGAAACAGACGTGCTCGTGGGACTCTGGCCCGTGTTGCCTCCAGAGGCGTCCATAGCGATGTAGACATAGGTGTAGCTCGAAGTCCCGCCGCTGCAGACTACTTTCACCGTGGGCGCGGCGGTAGGCGTGCTGAGTTGGTTCGTAATTACTCCGCCCACTGTAAGTGGACTAGTCTGGGCGTGCCCAGGGAGACACGTACAGAGAGAGAGAGAGAGAGAGAGAGAGAGAACGGCGAGGACGAACGTGGGCCGCATCAATAGAACTCCGCAACGCGCAACCACTATAGACCCCCCATCCCGTCGAACGCAAGGGAAAAGCCACCCGTAGCCCGCATTTAACGCGGGGTTTCACGGAGGTGTGACTGGTGGGCCCTCCAGGATTTGAACCTGGGACCAATGGATTATGAGTCCACTGCTCTAACCGCTGAGCTAAGGGCCCATCTCGAACACATGCAAGGACTTCCCTGAACGCATCCTAGCACAGCCTTGATGCTGGTGGCTGTTCTGGTGACTGTCGCTTGCTCCGGCTAGGAGGGTTTTGGTCAACACGAGCTGGGAGGATCTGTCATTGGCGCAACGCCCCGATTGTCGGCCCAGGGGAGCGACTTTGTTTTGACCGCAAGATGCGGATAGCCCGGTGCGCGCGACTCCGATTATTGTTTGCCCATGCATAAGACGATCGAACCGACCATCCTCTATTTCGGAACTCCGGTAGCGCTTATCAGCACCTTGAATCCAGACGGCTCGCCGAACCTGGCGCCGATGTCGTCGGCGTGGTGGCTGGGCTGGAGCTGCATGCTCGGTCTGGGCCAGATGGGCCAGACCTCCGACAACCTCATCCGCACCCGCGAGTGTGTGATCAATCTGCCATCGGAAGATCTGGTCACGCATGTCGATCAACTTGCACTCACCACCGGCAAGAATCCCGTGCCGGAGAAGAAGCGTCAGTGGGGTTATCGCTATGAACCTGACAAATTCGGCATTGCCGGATTTACTGCGGTTGGATCGGAAGCGGTGGCGCCGCCGCGGGTGCGCGAGTGCCCAGTACAAATGGAGGGCATCGTGCACGATTTCCGTCCCTTCGGCAAGAACGTGAGCGCCAATATGTTCGAGGTGCATATCGTTAAGCTGCATGTCGAAGAAAAGCTGCTGGTGGGTGACGGTCCGCGTCCTCATATTGATCCGTTGCGCTGGCGTCCGCTGATCATGAGCTTCTGTCGATTCTTTGGAGTAGGCGGCGAGGTGCATCCGTCGCGGCTGGCGGAATCAGATTTCATGAAATTCGTGACCCAGGGAGCTGCGGCGCAACCGGTGAATTCGTCTGGCACACACGAACGTCCTAGATAACGCGAGACCAAGCCTAAGGGATGAATTTATAGCCGACGCCATGTACTGTCAGAAAATGTGACGGGTTCGAAGGGTCGCTCTCCAGTTTCTGCCGTAACCTCATGATGTGGTTATCCACGGTTCGGGTAGAGGGATAGTCCTGGTAGCCCCACACTTCATTGAGCAGTTCGTCGCGCGAGATCGTGCGTGTGGCGTTCTTTGTTAGAAACTCCAACGTCTTGAATTCCATTGCAGTGAACGCAATTTTCTCGCCACAGCGCATGATCTCGGTCCGGGAAAAATCCACTATCACATCCTCGAAGAGATGCAAGTTTTTTGAATTGGGGCTCGCTGAACGCCCTACGAGCGCCCGCACCCGCGCCGCCAGCTCCCTTGGGCTGAAGGGTACAGTCACGTAATCGTCAGCGCCCATTTCCAGGAGAAGGACCTTGTCCACTACATCCGAGCTTGCGCTAAGAATTATCAGAGGCAGGCCAGGAACCAAGCTCACAATTTCCCTGCAAAGATCGCACCCCGAAGAGCCGGGGTGCTGGAGATCGAGGATCACCGCACAGGGCGGCCTTTGGCGAAGTATCTCCAGACCGGCAACGCCATCCGGCACAGCTTCTACCGCATATCCTTCCGCAGAGAGAAGCCGCCGCAGAATCTTCCGCAAAGCATCGTCGTTCTCGATGACCAAAACCCGATCTATTGCGGCTGGTTGCCGCTCAGGCATTGGAGGGTTCAAGGTTGCTGCCAACGTGGTGGTTGCCATGAGTTACTCCTCTGCTGGTGACGGATCAGTTTTCACGCCGCTGCTTCGTTGAATCTCTTGCGCGCTGTGGTAAGTCCCGCCAACTCGATCCGCAGCTTCTGCGTGGCTCGGAACAGAGTGGTCTTGATCGATGCTTCCGAGGTATTGAGAATCCGACCTACGCTTCGCAGTTTCATCCCCTGGAAATGTTTCAATTCAAACACCATGCGCTCGCGGGGCGTGAGTTTTTGAAGAGCGCATGAAATGTGCGCGCCCAGTTCCCGTCCTAACATTTGTTGCTCGGGGCTGTTAGCTACCTTCTCGTCAGAAAGTTGGTCCAGCAAGTTGAATGCCTCGCCCTCGAAGTTGCCTTCGATCGCGGTATTCTCCCTGCGATTTCGACTCTTTCGCAGGTGATCCAGGCACAGGTTGGTGACAATGCGGTAGATCCAGGTCGAGAGCGAGCACTCAAACCGGAAGCCGCCCAGCTTGGTGTAGATCTTCAGAAATGCTTCTTGATAGATATCCTGGGCATCGATCGGGGACCCCGTGATGCGAAGCGCCAGTCTTAGAACGGCCTGATCGTGGGCGCGCACCAGTTGCTCGAACGCGGCGTGGTTGCCGCCTTGCACCTCACGAACCAGAAAACAATCCTGGATACAGCCTATGCTCTCCATTTCATTTCTCCGAGAGGGAAATATTGGATCTCACTGCATCGGTCAAGCAATTCTCACTGTCTGGTCTCAAGGTAAGCCCCAGTACTCTTCTCGGTCTCGACGTGATGAGACGAGCCTCTTGGTCGTAGTGAACCGGCCCCGCCACCGAGTGACTCGCGTACTGACTTCCGTGCCCTGGCCAGCCGTGACATAACGGTTCCTATCGGGATTGACAATATTTCCGCAATCTCCCGGTAGGACACATCTTCAACATCGCACAGCAAAATGACTTCGCGAAAAATGGCTGGCATTTGCTCGATCGCCGACCGTACTGCATCGACGCCCGAACGTTCGATCAACAGGGATTCAGCAGTGGCAGGATTTGCGGGCAATACCAGGGAATCCTCTTCCCAGTCCATCGCAAGCGTCATGCGCCGCTCAAGTTTTGAACACGAACTCAAGAACGTGTTTTTCAGAATTCGGAGCATCCAGGCCCGAAAATTGGTGCCCGGCTGAAACGACGCGAAACTGCGCAAAGCTTTTAGATAGGTTTCTTGTACCAGGTCCTCGGCGTCGGTCTGATTGTGCGTAAGCCAGCGTGCGAAGTTGTAAAGGGACTCGAACAGGGGCATGGCCAATTCTCCGAACCTCGCCGACTTGTCCTGTCGTGATGGACCTCCGAATCGGACCGTCACTGCTTCACCAAATCCAAGATGACTCACCTGCGCTCTCCCGAATCGCTGCGACCGATTCTCGAACTGCCGATACCGCCTGGCAGGTGACAATCTGACGCGTAAGTCGTCACCCGTCAATTCACCGAAGCTTTTCTCCCCATAACCGGTTCATTGCCAGCCAAGTGATTGATGGTTAACGAATTAGCTCCTCACATATCCTTGGCCTGAAGTGCTAGACTTCGGTGCGAAGCCCAAGCAGATATGCCTCCACTGCGACACACGTCCGTCGTCAGATTCGGAACTTATGAGGTTTCCCTTCAGTCGGGCGAAGTGCGCAAGGCAGGGGTGAGAATCAGAGTCCAGCAGCAACCGATGAAGTTGCTCGAGTTATTGCTGGAGCGACCCGGGGAAGTCGTCACCAGGGAGGAACTGCGCAGCCGCGTCTGGCCCAACGAGAGTTTTGGCGATTTCGACCAAGCCGTCAACATCGCGATCGCGAAGCTCAGGAGTGCGTTAGGAGACTCGGCGGAGAATCCGCGATACATCGAGACTCTTCCCAAGCGCGGCTATCGCTTTATAGCGGAGGTGTCGGTTGTTGAGGCAGACGCGAGTGTAATAAGGCCGGGATCTGTAGCTGGAGATCTGGCTGGGACAGCGCCCGGGCAGCAGGTCCACGCAGCCGGGGTGGCGGTTGCGCCGCAACGCCGACGGGGGCTCGCGCGTCGGCTCGCCGTCCTCGTGGTCCTGGTCCTGAGCGTAGCGATTCTCGCGGTCTGGCTATATCGGTCGCGTGGCTATGCGCGTACTGGTATCCGATCCCTGGTGGTGCTTCCGCTCGACAACCTTTCTGGCGAAGCTTCGCAAGACTACTTCGCCGACGGCATGACCGACGAACTGATTACGGATTTGGCACAGATTAGCGCGTTACGGGTGATCTCCCGCACCTCCGCAATGGTTTACAAGGGAGCGCGCAAGCCTTTGCCGCAGATCGCGCGTGAGTTGAACGTGGACGCGGTGGTGGAAGGCACAGTGCTGCGATCCGGGGACCAGGTTCGAATCACGGCGCAGCTGATCCAGGCGTCAGACGATAAGCACTTGTGGGCGGAGAGCTATGAGGGAAATGTGCGTGACACACTGGCGCTCCAGAATAGGGTAGCTCGAGCCATCGCGGAACAGATCCGGATCAACCTGAATCCCCAGGAACAAGCTGCGCTGAAGAACGTAAAGGTGGTTAATCCCGAGGCCTACGAATCCTATCTCAAAGGACGCTATTTCTGGAATAAGCGAACAGCGAATGACTTGATGGTTGCTCTGGCTTATTTCAACCAGGCAATCGAGGAGGACCCGAAATACGCCCAAGCTTATTCCGGCTTAGCCGACACTTATGCTCTCTTGGGAGATTGGCAATATGCGGTGATGACCCCAAAGGAAGCACTGCCCAGAGCAAAGGCTGCGGCCATGAAAGCCCTGGAACTGGACGATAGCCTCAGCGAAGCGCACACTTCGCTGGCGTTTTGTCTGGATGGTTTCGACTGGGATTTCGAGTCTGCCGGCAAGGAATTCCGGCGAGCCATAGACCTCAACCCGGGCTATGCAACCGCTCACCATTGGTATTCCTGGCATTTGAGCCTATTGGGGCGGAATAACGAAGCCATTGTCGAAATGAAGAAGGCGGAGAACCTGGATCCGCTTTCCCTCATCATCAATGCCGATTTGGCGGAGCTTCTTCTCATCGCACATCTTCCTGACGAGTCGATACAACAGAGCCGCAAGACCATCGAAATGGACCCTAACTTTGCTTTTGGCCACAATCAACTGGCGCAGGCGTATCTCGAAAAACACATGTTTCGGGAAGCAATCGCAGAACTGCAAAAGGCGATCGACCTTTCCGGAGGCAGCCCGACGTGCGCCACCAATCTGGCCCGCGCTTATGCCGCATCGGGCAAAACGGCTGCCGCGGTAGGGCTGTTGAATGATCTCAAGAAGCGCTCGGCCTCTGGCGATCCACATACCGCGGAAATTGCCATGATCTATGCCGCCTTGGGCAATAACGATAAGGCCATGGCCTGGCTCGACAAGAGTTATGAAGAGCGATTCAATCCCGGCGTCCTGCTGCGTCCCGGCTTTGATCCGCTACGCTCTGACTCTCGATTCCAGGCCCTGGTGCGCCGCATTGGGCTTCCACTGTAGATTTGGGAGGCCAGAGCTTTATTGCACTCTGCGAAGAGCTGAGCTGGTGGGCAAGATCCCAAAGATGCCTCATTGATTGCGAGCGACAACATCACAGCCATCCCCATTCCCCAAGACAATTCTTTAACAATTATTTGACACTCCCAGCGCACCTCCGCTAACTCATTGTCAGTCCAATCCTGTAGCGGTATCGAAGTGGTCTGGCTGAGTCCGGCCACGGGGGGAAGACTTATGTGGATGCGATGTTGTGCAGTGTGTCATCGGGTTCTTAGGAAGGTCAAACTATGCGATCGGATCCGATGCGAATGCGGCTGGGAGTGGTAACGGTCATGGCGAAAGTAATTGAGTTCTACGTGCCGGAGAGGTTCCGAAAAACGCAGCCCTGGATTCCTCCGGGGCAACGCGGAAAGGTGATTGAGTTTCCGGCAACGCAAAAGAAATCTGCTTGAGATACCGGCCAGGAATGAGCGATGCCAACATTCTGCAAGCGAGTAAATGTACTCACGCATCGTCTAAGAACCGTCGCCATGCATCCGAATAGACAAACTCTTGACATGCCTCTGACAAACTCTGCGGATCGCTGAATTAACTTACTTCTTATGATTTGCGACATACCAATTCGCTCCGAAACGAAGACTGTTACCACCCGCAGGCGGCAATGGATTCCGGTTGCATTAGCTGCGCTCGGCCTGGGGCTGATGGCGCTGACCGGTTGCACCAAGGGAATGAACTCTGCGACCACGCTGATGCCGGCAACAAGCCCTGCCACCAGCTTTGCCTACGTTGCCAACTCCGGCTCCGGGACGGTTTCAGCATTCGCCATCAGCGCTGCGGGCAGTCTTTCTTCGCTACCTGGCTCTCCCTTTGCGGCCGGGGGCGGTGCGGAGTTCATGGCATTTGATTCGGTCCACGACCTGCTTTTTGTCGGCAATGCGACTTCCAATAGTTTGTCCGCTTTCTTGGTGAACACGGCCAGCGGTGTTCTGAGCCCGCTCCCGGGATCTCCCTTCGCTACTGGCATAACGCCCCATGGCGTGGCCGTAGATCCGGCGGGAAAATTCGTGTTTGTGGCAAACGGGGTGGACAACACGCTCTCGGCTTTCGCCTTCAACGTGGCGACTGGCACACTCGCCACCGTGCCGGGATCACCGTTCGCAGGACTGGACAACCCCTACGGAGTAAGTGTCAGCCCGTCGGGTACGTTCTTGTACGTCGACAATCTCAATAGCGGTACGGTTTCGGCCTTCTTGATCGACGGGAACAGCGGCGCTTTGACTCCCTTGGGAGCTTCTCCCTTTCCCACTGGACAGACCCCGATTCCACTGATCTCCGACCCCAACGGCAAATTCGTCTATGTCGGAAACCACATGGGAAACTCAGTTACGGCATACAACGTCAACGACGCAAACGGAGCCTTGAGCCCGGTGGGCGGTACACCCTCGAGCGCTGGAGCTTGCTCGGTGTCGTGCCACACCAACCCCATGCGCTTGGCGATTGACCCGGCCGATCGATTCCTCTACGTCACTCACGTGGGAAACAATAGCGTGGCGGCCTTTCGACTTAACAATGGCGTTTTGTCGCCCGCTTCATCGGCTGCAACCGGCCAACATCCTTTTGGGGTGGCGCTGGATCCCAGCGGCAAGTTCTTGTATGTGGCCAACAAGGTCGACAACTCGATTTCCGTTTTCTCGGTGAATTCTACTGGCACGTTGTCGCCATTTCCCGGTTCGCCATTTTCGGCAGGCGGCAATGGCCCCACCAACATTGTGATTGTGAAGGCGCACTGAGGAAGAAATTCTCAGGCTGCTTCAGCGGTCTTTGACGGAACCATTCGCTCAGTGGCAGATCCCGCGCCTTGATCGCGCCTCGTATCCACTTGATAATGCGTTGTCCGCGCGTGGAGCGACCCCTTATTGGCCCACTGCTAAAGCTGCTGCGCTAGAGGGATTGCTCGGCCTGGTCTAGTCCGCACTAGCCGGTGCTGGAACCCCGCTGCCAGTACCCAATCCGCAATTACCGAAGTTTCCCCTTACGGCTGCAAAGCGTTGTTCCTGCTCGGATTAGGTGTAATTCTAAGAGTTCCCCGGCGTGTGTTCGGTGGGTCGCCGGGCTAATCATTATGGGAAGCGAACTGGCTGGCCAACCACAGTCGTGGAGGGACCTAACCTCCAGCGCCAAAGCCTTCATCGGTCTGTTGACCGTCCTGGGCACGATTGTCCTGCTCTACGGCGCCATTCACCAAAGCAGCAAGAACATTGCAGAGTTCATCTGTTACCTAGGGATCGCGGTCCTGGCCTCCAAGCTCAAGGTCAACTTGCCCGGCATCACGGGCACGATGTCGGTCAATTTCCTTTTCATCCTGCTGGGTATCCTGCAGCTCAGCTTCTCTGAAACCCTGGTCTTGGGTTGCGCTTCCATCCTGATCCAGTGTCTGTATCCCGACCGGCCCAGCGCGATTCTGGTGACCTTTAACATCTGTGCCAGCGCCGTTTCCACGGCTCTGGCGTATGGCGCGTATGATTTCGCTCTGTCCCGCGGACTGGTCACCAGCCAGGCTTTGGCCCTCGGCATCGCCGCCTCAATTTACTACTCAGCTAACACCGGGTCGATTGCCACCGTGATTTCGCTCACCGAAAGGAAATCGCTGCGCAAGATTCTGGTGGAATGCTATTTCTGGTCATTCCCCTACTACCTGGTGGGTGCCGGGATCGCCGGAGCAATTGGCTGGTTCGACGATGCCTTCAACTGGGAAACCTCGCTACTGGTCGTGCCGGTCATCTACCTGATCTATCGTTCTTACGGCCTGTATCTGGGCAAGCTGGACGATGAAAAACGGCACGTAGAGGAAATGGCCAACCTCCACTTGCGCACCATCGAAGCATTGGCGCTGGCCATCGAGGCCAAGGATCACACCACTCACGACCATCTACAGCGGGTGCGGATCTACGCCATCGAGGTGGCAAAAGAACTGGGCATTACCGGCGGCGACATGGAAGCGCTGCATGCTGCGGCACTTCTGCATGACATTGGCAAGCTGGCCATCCCGGAACATATCATTTCCAAACCGGGGCGGCTTACTCCCGAAGAATTCGAGAAGATGAAAATCCATCCCGTGGTGGGGGCCGAAATCCTGCAGCGAGTGCGCTTCCCTTACCCGGTTGTACCCATCGTCCGGGCCCATCACGAGAAATGGGATGGTTCGGGCTATCCCTTTGGCTTGCGGGGTGCCGAGATTCCGATTGGAGCTCGCATCCTCTCCGCCGTGGACTATCTCGACGCCCTGGCGTCGGACCGTCAATACCGCCGCGCTTTGCCTCTCGAAGAAGCCATGGGGCGGTTGGCCGCAGAGTCGGGAAAATCATTTGATCCTCAGGTGGTCGACGTTCTGCAGAAACGCTACCGGCAATTGGAAAAGCGCGTCCACGCCCAATTTGCCAAGGAACGGGAAGAAGACACACCCCTTTCGACAGACTTGAAGATTCAGCGGGGCCTGGCCCCCGCAGCGGGCTTCGAGAAGGCGGCGGTCAAAGACGCTCCCGGACGGGAAACGACGTTTCTTTCTTCGATTGCAGCGGCCCGTCAGGAAGCCCAGGCTCTGTTCGAGCTCAGCCAGGACTTGGGCGCCTCACTCAGTTTGAAAGAAACGCTCTCCGTCTTTTCCGTAAAACTGAGATTGCTGGTGCCCTACGATGCCATCGCGATCTATCTGCAGCGTGGCGGCGAATTGATTCCCGAATATGTAAACGGCGATAACTTCCGCCTCTTCTCGTCGCTGCGAATTCCCGTCGGCCAGGGCCTCTCCGGATGGGTGGCGCAGAACAAGAAACCAATCGTCAACGGCAATCCCTCGGTTGAGCCCGGCTACTTGAACGACCCTAGCAAGTTCAGCACGCTGCGCTCCGCCTTGGCGATTCCCCTGGAGGGTGTGTCCGGCGTCATTGGTGTGCTCGCTCTTTACCGGGGAGAGCGCGATGCATTCACTTCAGACCACCTGCGCATTCTCCTCGCGATCAGTTCCAAGATGGCGCTGGCCATCGAAAACGCGGTGAAATATCAGCAGGCGGAAAGCTCAGCCACCACCGACTATCTCACCGGACTCCCCAATGCCCGGTCTCTGTTCTTGCAACTCGACCGTGAACTGGCCCGCTGCAAGCGCGACTCCACCTCCCTGGTGGTGATGGTCGGAGACATGGATGGCTTCAAGCAGATCAACGACCGTTTCGGACACCTGGAAGGGAACCGGGTTTTGCGGCTGTTCGCCCAGGCACTCAAAGAGAGCTGCCGTGAATACGATTATGTGGCGCGCATGGGCGGAGACGAATTCGTGGTGGTTGCGCCAGGCCTGCCCACAGACTCCGCGGCCAAGAAGGCCGATCAGCTTCGCGGTCTGGCAAAACAGGCGGGAGTGGAAGTTTGTGCGGAAGATATCCTGTCATTAAGCGTCGGACAAGCGGTGTACCCTGACGACGGCAAAGATGCAGAAGAACTTCTGGCCGAGGCTGACCGCCGCATGTACATGGAGAAGCAGCGGCACCCTGCCCACAAAAACCGCCGCCTGCATGCCCGGCTGAAATGCCGCGTCACGATCGAAGTCCATCCTGACGCCGCCGGCGGCCCGCTCTTTGCCAATTTGACCGACATCAGCCTGGGTGGCTGCTACATCGAGACCAGCAACATCGTCTCGCCGGGCACCGAGCTTAAATTAATCTTCTCCGTCGATGATGGTCAGCTCCATGCCGCCGGAACAGTTGCCCGAATCGATCCGGGAATGGGGCTCGCGGTGCAGTTCAAGGAATTGAACCGTGAAGACAAAGACAAGATGCATCGCATTCTGGAGTTTGTCCAGAACAGCACCGTGCTGTACGACAACCGCTACCTCAAGATGCTAAACGCCGAGCGGACCTCTCAGTAAGTTATGCAGCAGGTCAGATGTACTCTCCAGGAAGGATCTATTTGCGGCCGGGGTGGGCTTCGCCCTTGCCTGAGAAGATCGCGTAAGGCCACTCGCCCTTTTTCTGAGGCGCCGCGATGGTCACTGCTGCCGGCACGGGTCCGCCCGTCCAGTCTGCCGGAGTAGGCTGGATCGACCAGATGTTGCCGCGCTGCTCCAACTCGATTCCCACCAGCCAATCCTTGCCCAGCGCAACACAGCTTGTAATCCGCCCCGGCGCGCTAAGTCCACCCGGCAAGTCTTCAATCGACACTTGCAGTCCTACAACCACAACTCGTGGGAGACGCACACCACAACCCTCGCAGTTCACTACCACCGTCTGGCAGCGCTCGTTGAGGCTGACTCCCGGATCCAGGCTCACAATGCGGACAGAAATTTGTGCGCGCAGCCGCGTGCTTCGCCGCATTGCTTCGTAGGTGGTCGCCCCTGATTCCATGTGCCCTTCTAGAATTCTAAGGCTTGTGTGGTTCGTCGCAGCCGGCTCGGGGTGTGGGAAGGATGACGGAAGTAACTGCGATTCCGGCGGATTTTGCCGGGCTAGGCTAGCTTGGCGTTCCTACGGGCCCGATTCATTCCCGCGGCCAGCCCTGCAGCCACCGCACGAGAGTAGCCCGCGCGGTCCACCGCTTTCTGCGTCGCCGCCGCGATGCCACCCGGCGTGGCCGCCTCGTCCAGCAATGTCTCCAGGCCGATCGAGCCTTCCCGCCACGCCACAATCCCATCGGCCAGGGCATGGGCAGCCGCAGTCAGGGCCGTTCTACGGTCCAGCCCTAGCTTTCTAGCTTCACTCGCGAGCGTCGCCAGCGCATGGTACCCATGACTGCACGAGTGCGTGGCGGTGAAAGCGTCGAATTTGCCATCGGGGATTTCGAGGACTGTTCCAACCTTGGCGAACAGGGCCTTCACTTCTCGTTTTGCTGCAACTGGAAAGCTGCGGTCAAACACCAGCGCGGTGAGTCCGCGTCTGCTGCGGCAGGCGGGGCTTGGCATGGCTCGAGCCCATCGCACTTGCGGGCCTAGAGCGGATCGTAGATTCGCCAACGGAATACCCGCCGCCAGGCTCACCGCAGCGAGTGGGCAGTCAATTTTTCCAATCTCACGCAGCAAGGCGTCCACTGAAGCGGGCCGGACCGCGATCACCAGAAGCTTCGCCCGCTCCACCGCGCGATGCAGATCTCGCTCGGTGTCCACTCCATAAAGCTTCTTCAACTGCCGAAGCTTCTGCGGATGGCGGTCATAGACAACAACCGGTGCGTCATACTTGGCCAGCCGCAAGCCCGATGCGAGCGCGCTGGTGATGCGCCCCCCTCCGAGAAAGACCGTCGCCTTCATGCCATCTCCCCGCAAGCCTGGTCGGCCGCTTCCAAAAGTTTCTGGATATCGCCTTCCGTGTGCGCGGTCGAAATGATCCAGTGCAGCCCGTTGGCTGGCGTCATGTATATGCCATGATCGAGCAGCCGATGAACGAACTGCGAATAGCGCAGGGCGTCCACGTGGGCGCAATAGTCGCGATAGCTGTGGATAGCATCGCGTTGCGTGAAATAGATCTGAAACATCGGCCCGAATCCCTGCACGATGGCCTCGACCTTGCGGCTTCGAAATACGTCACGTAGGCCCGCGACCGCGGCATCACCGATGGCGTGCAATTGGCGATAAGTTCCATCGCCAGACAACAAGTCCAGATTCGCCGCCACCACCTTCATGGTCAAGCGGTGCCCATTAAAGGTCCCATAATGCAGGACCATGTTCGCTCCCCAACGCATGCGATCAAGAATCGCCCTCGGTCCGGCAACGGCGCCTACCGGGAATCCTGCACCCAGCGCCTTGCCAAACGTACTGAGGTCGGGCCGGATGCCGTAATATTCCTGGCATCCCCCCGGTGCATAGCGAAAGCCGGTGACCACTTCGTCCAGGATGAGCAACACGCCGTTCTCTTGCGTGAGTTCGCGCAGCCGCTGCAGATAACCATCCCGCGGCAGGATGCAGCCCATGTTGGCCATGATCGGCTCGGTGATGACGGCAGCCAGTTCATGGCCATGTCGCTGCATGATGCTCTCAAGCACCGCAACATCGTTCCACGGCGCCAGCACGACATCGTCAAATGTTGCCGGCGGGATTCCTTCCGAATCCGGGATGCGGGCTGGCTCTTCAGGAGTGCCCGACTCCCCAGGCGGATGGCTGTGGGCATTCAGCAGATAAGGATCGTACCAGCCGTGATAGTGCCCTTCAAACTTCAGGAACTTCGCGCGACCCGTATGTGCCCGTGCCAAACGTAGCGCCAGCATGGTGGCCTCGCTGCCGGTGTTGGTGAAGCGCACGACCCCCGCCGACGGAACCATGCGCCGGAACCGCTCTGCCGCTTCCACCTCGGCTGAAGTCGCCGCCGCAAAGTGTGAGCCTTGCGCCATCGTCTCGGAGACTACGGACACCAGCTTGGGATGCGCATGCCCTTGCATCAGCGCCCCAAACGACATCATGAAATCGACGTATTCGTTGCCGTCCGCATCCCACACCCGCGAGCCCCGGCCGCGCTCCAGAAAAGTTGGCCCTCCACTGTACACTGCTTCCCCGCGGGAAGGCGAGTTCACGCCTTCCACCAACGATCCTTGCGCGCGCTCAAACCACTCTCGCGAACGCTTGCGGCTTGTCGTGGTCTGCATATGATTACGGGGATCCCGCCAATCCCCCGCCATCCACCACCAACGCCGTTCCCGTCACGAATGACGCCGCCTGGCTCGCCAGATACAGCGCTGCCTGCGCAATTTCTTCGGGTCTGCCGATGCGTCCCAGCGGCCGGCGCGCCGACTCCGACAGAAAACGATCCTCGCGCTCCCCTAATTGCACGGCCTCCTGGCGCAGCATGCCGGTATCCGTGTCACCCGGGCAAATGCAATTGACACGAATATTCTGCGCCCCATGATCCAGCGCCATCGCCTTGGTTAGCAGTACCACCGCGCCTTTCGAAGCGCAATACACTGCCGCTCGCGGCCCGCCCGCCAGTCCCCAGCCCGATGCCATGTTGATGATCGTGCCGCCACCGCTCTTCGCCATGACTGGAACCACCAGCCGCGACATCAGAAATATCGACTTCACATTCACTGCCATGACCCGGTCCCAATCTTCCTCGCTCAATTCGACCACCGACGCTCGCCGGATAATGCCAGCATTATTAAACAGCACATGAATTCCACCGAACTCACTCACCGTACGCTGAACCGCCCGTTCACACTCATCGGCACGGGTCACGTCAGCGCGCTCGAACATCGCCTTCCCGCCGTTGCGGACAATCTCCTCAACAATCCATTGGCCAGCTTGCTGCTTCAAATCCACAACCACCACTGCCGCCCCCGCTTCCGCAAACAACAGGGCGCTTGCGCGGCCAATGCCGGACGCGCCGCCGGTAATCAGTGCAACTTTGCCGGCCAGCACCTTCTTGGAATTCGCGTCTGTGGTCATTCGGTGCTTGGAATCATCGGCTGGCCAACCCGCCCGCGGTTTCGCCTCCGTCGACGGTGTACGCATGGCCGGTCATGTAGGCAGCGTCATCGGACGCCAGGAACGCAAACAGCGCCGCAATCTCTTCCGGCTTCGCATGCCGCCGCAGAGGAATCTTGCGATTCACTTCGTCCAGCATGGCATCGCTATACTCCGCGCGCTGCATAGGTGTCAGCACGTATCCCGGCGCCACCGCACAAACTCGCACCTTGGGCGCCAGTTCCAGCGCCATCGATCGCGTCAACTCGATCACCCCGGCCTTGGTCGCATTGTAGTCGGCGTAATAGGGATATCCCATCACTCCGTTCGTGGACGCGGTTTGCAATATCACGCCGCTGCCCCGCTCCCACATATGCCGCGCGGCCGTCTGCGCCACATAAAACACACCCGTCAGATTCACGGCGATTACTTTGTCCCATTCCGCAGGCGTGATATCGAGGAAGTTGTGGCGAATGCTGATGCCGGCATTGTTGACCAGCACATCCACTGCGCCCATGGCCCGCACGGCCTCGGCGAAGGCGGACTCCACCTGCTTGAGGTCTGACACGTCCGCGGCCAAAGTTGCTGCCAGCCCTGGAAGCTGCCTTTGAATCTGCGCCCGCGCGTTGGCATCGCTGTCGAGCACACAGACCGCCGAACCTTCCTCCAGAAAACGCCTGGCCGTGGCCGCACCAATGCCGCTGGCGCCGCCCGTAATCAACACACGCTTTCCCTTGAGTCCTCGCATTCGATTCAGGATACAACAGGTTCGTATCAGGGCATCGGCTTCAGCCGTGCCGAAAATTTTCGTTTTGTTGAACCAGCGCCGAACTGGCTGCTGCCTTCAGCAAACACCATAGTTGAGCCTCATGGGCGCCTGGCATTAATGACGGGATTAAATGGCATGCCTGAAGGCATGCCCTGATACGACTAGATCGGCTTGCCGCGGAAGAAATAAATCAGTTCAATGACCAGAATAACGACCACGGTCAATTCCAGAAAGAACGCCCGGCTCTGGTTGAACTGGTCCACCATGAAGCGATAAAGCTGTTCGGCAGTTTGTACTTTCTGCGTGACCAGGTCTTTGTAATCGGGTACGCCAACCTTGGCTGCCGCCAGCTTGTACAGGCGGGCCGAGAACATGTCACTCAGAAACTTGATGGCATTGTCGGCATGTTCGGTGAGCTCGTTGACGTCGAGCAGCACGGTATGCAGTTTGGTGGCGGCCCGTGCCAACCGCCAGCGCGCCAAAATTCCGGTTCCCTCGTCGAGCGAGGCGTAAACAATCGCCAGCTCGCGGGTAAGCAATTCGTCGTAATGGCGGAACTCCAGCAATTGCGAGTTGGCGTACTCCAGCAACTGGATCGCTGTCTCTGCACCGGCCTCCGTATCGTAGAGAAACGCCGCGTTCCAGCCGATCACCGCTAGATCATTGGGGTAGTATGAAATCCGCGATTGCAGAATTTCGTTGCGCTCGCCGTCGGAAAGCTGTGCCGTCTCGCCACGCACGATCTGGGCAATGTGTGCGCCTTGCGTCTTGCAGAGCTCCTCAGCCGATGGCGATCCCGCCATCTCACGCACGTGAAAAATAAAGTAGTCCTCGCTCAGCCATCCCTTGTAGGGCTTCACCAGCGCCGGTGCCGCGCGCTCCAACTTCTGGCGCGCGATGTGGGACGCGTGTGCCGAAAAATCCACATCCCAGACCCATCGGCCGCCCAAACGGACCAGCGTGTCCCAATCGCCGGAAAATGGCAGTTCCAGCACCACGCTCACTACGCCGTAGTCGTAGTACTTGATCTGGCCTACCAGCCTTTCGCCACTCTCCAGCACCAGGGGCTCAATCGGCTCTACGACGGGAGGACGTTCGTAACGAACGTAGCCCGGAGCCTGATGTTTGAGCGTGGGATGCTCCAGCGTGCGAGCGCCAAAAATCTGCTGCAATTGATCCAGGCGAATTTCTTCGCATACATCGAACTGGATTAACACCAGCACCGAGCCGTGCAGGAGGGAATCAACGGAGCCCGCTTTCATGGGGAGGGAACTGGGTACGTCCCTACCTTGACGGTCGGTAACGGCGACGGCGGATTCGTTGTCCTGGATCATGTGGCCTTGGGTTGCCGGGCGGGATTGGCCCCCGGTGTCTCTATTGTCCCAGAATCCGGGCCTTCTTGGCGACACTTCAAGTAGCCGTTTATTGTCATTAGGTTAGGGGTATTGCAGGGCCATCTGTATCACCTCGGCCAGATGCAGCGGGCGTCGGCCGGTGCCCTGGGCAATCTGCTCCCGGCAGCTGAACCCATCCGCGATGACCAGCGTGTCGGGCGCTGCCTGTCGCGCCGCGGGGAGCAATTCCAGTTCGCCGACTGCCATCGAGATTGCATACTTGTCTTTTTCAAATCCAAACGACCCCGCCATGCCGCAGCAACCCGGCGCCGGGGCATAGAAATCGACCCCCATCTCCCGCAACACCGTTTCTTCGTCGGTCATCTTCATGATTGCCTTATGGTGGCAGTGTCCGTGGACTAGCGCCCGCCGTTGCAGCTTCGGAAGCCGGAAACCCTTCGCCCTTTGTGCGAGAAATTCGCTTAGCAATAACGTCTGCCGCGACAGAGCCTGGGCCCTCGGATCGCGAGGAAACAAGTTGGTCAGCTCATCGCGGAACACCGCCGCACAACTCGGTTCCAGAACCACTAGCGGAGTCCCCTTCTCGATTTCCGGCGCGAGCGCGTCCAGAATGCCCAACAGCAGACGCTTTGCTTGCTCAAGCATGCCCCAGTCGTAGAGCGGACGCCCGCAGCACAGGCCAACTCTGGGCAGCGCCACATGAAAGCCCGCCGCTTCGAGGACTTCGACCGCGGCTTTGCCAGTCTCAGTCGAAAAGTAGTTATTGAACGTATCCGGCCAGAGCAGCACTGGCGCTCCATTGAGATTCCGTGCTTGCCGGCGGCGAAACCACGTGCGAAACGTTTCCCGAGCAAGAGGTGGGATACTTCGTTGTCGTGGAATTCCCGCCACCCACTTCGCAACCTCTCGCAGCAACGGCGATTGCGTCGCCAGATTCGCAAAAGTAGGCGCGACCGAAGCCAGCCGCGCCCACGTGGCAATGTTCCCGAAGGCATACGCGCTGCGCGGACGCCGCCGTCCTTCGTAATAGTGCGAAAGAAACTCCGCCTTATACGTTGCCACGTCCACGCCGACCGGACAATCGCTTTTGCACCCTTTGCACGCGAGGCACAAGTCCAGCGACTCTTTCACATGTTCATCGCGCCAACCGTCGCGGATCACCTCGCCCTTGGTCATCTCCCACAGCAAATGGGCGCGCCCGCGCGTGGAGTGTTGCTCCTCTCGGGTCACTCGGAAGCTCGGGCACATCACACCGCCGTCATAGCGCCGGCACTTTCCTACTCCCACGCAACGCAAGGTTGAACTGGCCAGACTTCCATGGTCCTCCGGGAACTGGAAATGAGTCTGCGGCTCCCAGGGACGGTACTCCGCGCCCAAACGTAGCTGTTCGTCCAGTTTGTACGGCTCCACCAACTTCCCCGGATTCATCTTCCACTCCGGGTCCCACAGCGTCTTGAACTCGCGAAACGCCTGCATCAGTTCGGGGCCAAACATGCGGGGCCACAACTCTGCCCGCGAGTGTCCGTCGCCGTGCTCGCCGGACAACGAACCGCTATACCCGACAACCAAATCCGCCGCTTCTTCGACAAACTTGCGATAGCTAGCGATGCCCTTCACCGACTGCAAATCGAAATTGATGCGCATGTGGACGCAGGCATGCCCAAAGTGTCCGTACATGGCGCTGTGGTAGCCGTAGCCGGTCATCAGCTTATTCAGGTCACGCAGATAACTCCCGAGCTTCTCCGGCGTCACCGCCGAATCTTCCCAGCCTTCCCACTCCAGCGGTTCACCCGGAACGTGAGAAGTCGCTCCCAGAGCGGATTCCCGCACCTCCCAAACTCGTTTTACCTGCTGCTTGTCGGTGAACAAACGCATCTGCGGTGGACTAGAACTTCGCGCCAGCCCCTGCATCAACTTCTGCGCTTGCGATTCCGCCTCTGCGTGGGTTGCGCCGCCGAACTCCGCCAGCAACCATCCTCCGCCCTGCGGAAGTAACGCGAGACCTTCAGAGTTGATTCCTTTGCGTCGTGTGTATTCGACCAGCAGATGATCTATACCTTCGAGTCCAATGGGCCCGTGAGCCATGATTTCCGGCACCCGATCAGCGCATTGAAAAATGTCGGCGTAAGCGAGAACCAGCAGCACTCGTTCGGGCGGACTCTCCACCAGACGGCAAGTCGCTTCGAGCACCGTGACGCATGTCCCTTCCGACCCCACCAGTGCGCGCGCCACATGAAAACCGTTCTCCGGGAGAAGATAGTTCAGGTTGTAGCCAGAAACCCGTCGTGGAATGTTGGGATAGCGCTGGCGAACGAGATCGGAATAGCGATCTCGTAGCCTTTTCAAGCCGTCGTAGATTTCGCCGCGACGGCCGCCTTCGCGAATGATTGCTTCCAGCTCTTCTTCCGATGTTTGGCCAACCCTCATCCGCAGACCGTCATAGGTCAGGACTTCAAGTTCCTCAATGTTGTCATCGGTCTTGCCAGCCATCACCGAATGCACACCGCAGGAATTGTTCCCAATCATGCCGCCGAGAGTGCAGCGATCATGGGTCGCAGGATCAGGCCCGAAGGTCAGATGATGCTTCTCAGCCGCGTTGCGGAGATTATCGAGGATCACACCCGGCTGAACTCGGGCGAGCCGGCGCGTGGGATCGACTTCCAGGATCTTCGCCATATACTTCGAGAAGTCGAGCACCACAGCGACATTGCAGCACTGTCCGGCAAGCGAAGTCCCACCGCCGCGGCACAGGATGGGCGCACCGAATTTCCGCGTCAATGCGATTGCGGCAACGACATCATCCACGTCGCGAGGCAGAACCACGCCAATCGGCACTTGCCGGTAGTTCGAACCGTCGGTCGCGTAAAGCGCGCGGCTGCCGTCATCGAAGCGCACTTCGCCGCGCAGTTCGCGCCTTAGCGCAGCCGCGAGCCCAGCGGCGTCCACAACACTAGCCTTGGAAATACGGGCGAGTTCGACAAAGTCCGGCATGGAGAGAACTTCAGACTAGAGGATTCAAGCCATCGCGTAAATGGCCGGTAGGGTACGTTCTAAGAACACATGGTGTAATCACCGACCGACAGAACGGACTCCCGATCAAAAGTGCTACGATTCCCATATCTATTTTGGGGAGCGCCATGGCAAAGCCAATGACAGCCCGCTTGACCCGACCGCTGGTGCGCGAGAACGGTTCGCATCGTCCCGCTACATGGGATGAGGCCATGGACCGCGTCGCTGCGGCGTTCCGCAAATCCATCAAGAAAGATGATCCCCGGAACTTTGGCATGTTCAGTTGCTCCAAGACAACCAACGAACTGAACTACGCTGCGCAAAAATTCGTTCGCAGTGTCATGGGCACCAACAACATTGACAGCTGCAACCGAACTTGACACGCTCCCAGCGTCGCCGGTCTGGCGGCGGTATTCGGAGCGGGCGGCGGAACCAGCTCATATCGCGAGATCGAAGACACGAACGTGATTCTGCTGTGGGGATCGAATGCTCGGGAAACGCACCCGATTTTCTTCCACCATTTGTTGAAGGGCGTGCGCAATGGCGCCGAATTTTATGTAGTGGACCCGCGGCACACCAGCTCCGCAAGCTGGGCCAATCTCTGGCTGGGTCTGGACGTGGGCTCTGACATTTCGCTCGCCAATGCCGTGGGCCGCGAGATTATCGCCGCTGGTCTGGCCAACCAGGAGTTTATCCGCCACGCCACCAGCGGGTTTGAAGCCTACAAGAAGCACGTTGAGAAGTACACCCTTGAACGAGCTGAGCGCGAGACCGGCGTGCCCGCTGAAGCCATCCGCCGGATGGCCCAGGCATACGCCCGCGCTCCACGCGCCCAGATATGCTGGACTCTCGGTATCACGGAACATCACAACGCCGTGGACAACGTGGTTGCCCTCATCAACCTCGCGCTGCTCACTGGACACGTTGGCCGCTACGGCAGTGGGGTGAATCCCCTGCGCGGACAGAACAACGTCCAGGGCGGCGGCGATATGGGCGCCATTCCTGACCGCCTGACCGGCTTTCAGCATGTTGAGAACGACAGCTTGCGCGCCAAGTTCGAAAAGGCCTGGGGTGTGAAGATCCAGCCCAAACGCGGTTGGCACCTGAGCGATATGTTTGAGGCCATGGACCACGGCCACCTCACGACACTGTATGTGCTAGGCGAAAATCCCGCCGACTCTGAGGCCGACCGGCATCAAGCCCTGAAGCGGTTGGGCGGCCTTGAATTTCTTCTGGTCCAGGATCTTTTCTATACCAAGACCGCTGAACTGGCCGACGTTGTGCTCCCTGCAGCGGCTGGCGCTTTTGAAAGCGAAGGCACCGTGACTTCGAGCGAGCGCCGCGTGCAGCGCGTCCGCCGCACCGTGCCACCACCTGCTGGAGTTCGCGATGACCTCGAAATCATTTTTGATCTGGCACGCCGTCTCGGCCACGACTGGGGCACGCCCGATCCTGAAGCTATTTGGAATGAGTTGCGGGCTTTGAGCCCCATGCATGGCGGCATGAGTTACCGTCGTCTGGAAGAAATGGATGGCATTCAGTGGCCATGCTATGACGAATCGCACCCAGGCGAGATGTTTCTCCACGGACGACTGTGGAGTGAGCCACTGATTGGCCCGCGCGCGCCCTTTAGCATGGTGGAGTTTGAGCCGCCCGTGGACCAGCTTGACGAGCAGTATCCCATCCGCCTGACCACCGGCCGTCGTCTGGATGATTACAATACCGGCGTGCAAACCAGAGAATATTCATCGCCGCTGCGGCGCAAAGAGGCGCTGGATGTTTCTCCCGAAGACGGTCAGCAATACAAGCTGCGAGAAGGTGAAACGGTCCGCGTGACCTCGCGGCGGGGCTCCCTCATGGCGCCGGTACGCTTTGATCCGGGGTTGCGTCCGGGGCTCGCGTTTTTATCAGTCCACGCTCACGATCAGGTAGCGACCAACGAACTGACAATTGACGCCGTGGATCCAAAATCCGGGACCTCAGAGTTCAAGGCAACGGCCATCCGCATTGAAAAAGTATAAGATTCTTGCTTGGATCTTCATCTAACCGACGCTCAAGCGACCGCAGAAGAACGCGCGGCTGTTGACTCTGAACTGGGCGCGCCCGAATCAGGCTGGCAAGGCGGCCAGCGGCAATCCGGCGAGACGCGCGCGGCTTCGAACGGTGACGCCCCCGGAAGGCGACATCGCTTACTACCCGTACTGCATGCCATCCACAACGGCATCGGATGGATCAGCCCCGGCGCCCTTAACTATGTCTCATTGCGGCTTGACGTTGCTCCCGCTGAGGTTTATGGCGTGGCCTCTTTTTATGGAATGTTTTCGCTCCAGCCCCGCCCGCCGGTCGTAGGCCACGTCTGCGACGACATCGCCTGCGTCACACGTGGCTCAGAGAAAGTTTGTGCCGAACTGGAAGGCAAGCTCGGGCCCGCGGGTTCCCCTTGCTCCGGCGGACGCGCGATTTGGCTTCGCAGCCAGTGTTTGGGTTTGTGCGAGCGCGCTCCTGCCGCCCTGGTCACCTCGGCAGGGAAAAAATCTCAGGAACGAGTGCTGGCGCACGCGTCGGCGGACGCCGTGCAATCCTTGATAAACAACGCCGTTCGGGGTCGCCTTCCCGCCGAGCCCGATGTGCTCAACCTTCAGGCGAGCGTTCCCCAGGCAGTGCAGAAAAGTGAACCGTCGCCTTTACGACTTCTTCGTCGCATTGCCCAAGGTGGCGCTTCGACCCCGGAGGGTTATCAAAGACTCGGCGGCTACGAAGGTCTGCGCAAAGCCCTGGCGCTTGGCCCTGAAGGCACGCTGCGCGAGCTGTCCGCTTCAAAACTGCTGGGCCGCGGCGGTGCCGCATTTCCCATCGCCAAGAAATGGGAGGCACTTTTCCTGCAGAGAAATGCATTGCAGAAGAACCCTGACCGCAAGCACTACGTCATCTGCAATGCTGACGAATCCGAGCCTGGAACTTTCAAAGACCGCATCCTCATGGAAGGCGATCCCTTCGCCGTAGTTGAGGGTATGACGATTGGCGGGTTTGTTACCGGGGCGCCCCAAGGCTATGTTTACTTGCGTGGCGAATATCCGCTGGCCGCCAAGCGCATGCAAGAGGCAATTCAGTCGGCCAAGGAGAGCGGGCTTCTTGGCGACAACATCCTGGGCAGCGGCCTGCAGTTCGACATCGAAATTCGCCGGGGTGCCGGCGCGTATATCTGCGGTGAGGAGACCGCACTCTTCAACTCGATTGAAGGCTATCGCGGCGAACCGCGAAACAAGCCGCCGTTTCCCACACAGTCTGGGCTATTCCGCCAGCCAACCGCCATCAACAACGTGGAGACGCTGGTCAACGTCCCCGGCATCATCCGCGAAGGCGGCGCTGCTTACGCTAAGCTGGGCACGAACAACTCCGCCGGAACCAGACTCTTTTGCCTTTCTGGACACGTGGCGCGGCCCGGTGTCTACGAGGTCGCCATGGGAACCACGCTGAGCAGACTCATTGATCTTGCCGGAGGCGTGGCTGGCAGCGTCAGACTGCAGGCGGTTTTGCTGGGTGGGGCCGCCGGAACCTTTGTTGGGCCTCAAGAGCTGGATACGGCGCTGACTTTTGAAGCCACACGCGCCATCGGAGCCACTCTTGGTTCCGGCGTGGTCATGCTGTTCGATGACACGGTTGACCTTCGCCAGATATTGCTTCGCATCGCCAGTTTCTTCCGCCACGAGACTTGCGGTCAGTGCGTTCCCTGCCGCGTCGGCGTGGTGCGTCAGCAGGAAGCGCTACAGCGTCTGGTGGATGCCGAACCACTTGGCTCGTCTACGCAGGAAATCGCTCTGTTGCGCGAGATGGCCCAGGCGATGCGCGACGCCTCCATCTGTGGCCTGGGCCAGACCGCCGCCAGCGCACTGGAATCCGCCCTGCAACGATGGAGTCTTTTTTCGTGAGCACAGACTCAACAGAAATGCTCGACGCGCCCCAGCCTACGATTCCTCTGCCGCGCGGCCCTGTGCCGCACGCCCCGCCTCAGCCCGGGCGTCGCTCCATCGAGCTCAAGATCGACGGCAAGTCCGTTTCAGTGGCCGAGGGCTCCACTATCCTCGACGCTGCCAAGAAACTCGGCATTGACACTCCGACGCTCTGCTTCCTGGAAAGCCTCACGCCTGTCAACGTCTGCCGCGTGTGCGTGGTGGAGTTGGAAGGTTCGCGAACGCTGGTTCCTGCCTGCTCACGCAAAGTGGAACCCAACATGTCGATCAAAACCGATTCTGAGCGCGTCCGCCTGAGCCGGCGGCTGGTGCTGGAATTTCTGGCTTCGTCCGTCGACCTTTCCACAGCTCCCGAAATGCAGGAGTACATCGAGCGTTACGCTGCAAATCCCGAGCGCTTCGGTCCCGCTGCCGCCACCGTCGCCCAACCGGTGAAAATAGACAACGATCTCTACGTCCGCGACTACTCCAAGTGCGTCCTCTGCTACAAGTGTGTGGAAGCCTGCGGAGTGGACGCGCAAAATACTTTTGCCATCGCGGTAGCCGGACGTGGTTTCTCAGCCCACATCGCCACCGAATTTGACGCTCCCCTGCCCGATTCCGCTTGCGTCTATTGCGGCAACTGCATCGGTGTCTGCCCCACCGGCGCGCTCATGTTCAAGAGCGAATATGACATGCGGCGGGCCGGTACCTGGGACGAGCGCCGCCAGACCCAGACGGACACCATCTGTCCCTATTGCGGAGTCGGCTGCGACCTCACGGTGCACCAGCAGGACGGCCAGATTGTGCGCGTGACCTCACCGCTTGATCACAGCGTGACTCACGGCAATCTTTGCATCAAAGGACGTTTCGGCTGGCAGTTTGTGCAGATTCAGCCTGCCGGCAAGCAAGAAGAATAGTCCGCTGCCGGCGCCGTTGTATAGCTGCGGAGAGGGATTTGGGCTAGTTAAGGCGACCGCTTCACTTCGAAAGGAAGAGCACCCAAATCCCGAAAAGAAGGAAATATCCCGCGGCAAGCAACTCGCAGATGCCTTCCCAACGTGCAAGTCTACTAGTTGGGTATAACTCCTGGTGCTTTCGTCGCAACCGCTGCAGGCAGCCTTGAATGTCGTAGCTGCGGCCACGTTTGAGAATCTGGAATTGTTCAGCCGCTGGAAGGCATCTGTTTGCCTCTTCTACCATGCGAGTAATCAGCTTGTAGACGACGGAGGCGATTACCAGGAACGGAATGAAATATAAGAAACCCTTCACGCTGCGGTCCTTGGCTTACGGTTTCGAGAGCTTTGGTAAGCAGGACCTATCACCCATGCCTCGCATACCTCGTGCCGTAATCCGCCAGGCTCAAAAGCAGCAGCAGCAACAGCCAGAAAATCGATGCCACAATGACCATCTTGACCAACTTCTCGCTGGCGTACTTTACGTGCATGAAGAACAACACAACCAGCAGGGCCTTACCAGTCGCGATCACCAGCGCCACCACGGTGTTGAATGGGCCGAGGTCGATGAAGGCAACTCTCGCCGTCACGACTGTCAAAATCATCAGCGCGATCCAAATCCCGTAATACATCTTGCTCGAAAGAACGTGTTCAGACATGGCGCCTCACCCCAGCGGCTTCCGGTCGATCAAATACAACAACGGAAAAAGATAAATCCAGACCACATCCACAAAGTGCCAGTACAGCCCACCCATCTCAATCGGCGTGTAGTACTCCGGCCCGTAGCGGCCTTTCATGGAGTGATAAAGCAAATAAGTAAACATTCCTACACCGATGATCATGTGTAGAGCGTGTAACCCGGTCATGGCGAAATAGAGAGAGAAATAAATCTGCTCGTGCGCCGGATCGATGTGGATTTGAGGGTAATCGCGAATCAAATCCCCGGCGTCGAAAGACATTCCTGGAATATGGTGCTCTTTGTATTTCGCATACCACTCCACCCCTTTAATCCCCAGGAAAGCCAGACCGAAAATCAGCGTAAGCAACAGCAAGATCACTAGAAGTTTACGTTTCCCCATCTGTGCCGCACGTACACCTAGCGCGACAGTCAAACTGCTGCAAATGAGCACGATGGTATTAATCGTTCCCAGCCAAATGTCCAGACTGCGGCTGCCGGCGGCGAACTCGTTGAAATACAACAGGCGATAAATCAAATAGGCGAGAAACATCCCGCCAAAGAACATGATTTCCGTGCCGAGAAACAGCCACATGCCGAGCGAGGCCGCATCGCGCTGCTGTTGCGCGGTGCTGAAGTGGTGCAGCAGTTCAGGGCCGTGCACCGGGGTTGCGGTACTGTCAGCCAACCGGGACCTCCTCCACTTCCGGAATGTGCTCGTAGTCGTAAGCTTCGAAGTCCACCACGGGAGGCTGGTCGAAATTAAACGTGGGCGGCGGCGAACTCGTCTTCCACTCCAGGCCAGCGGCGTTCCAGGGATTTTCCGTCGCTGGTTTGCCATAACGCATCGACCAAAGGAAATACACCATGGGCAAGACGTATCCCACGGCCAAGATGGTCGAGCCGGCCGTCGAGAGCACATTCAACACCTGAAACTCCGGCGGATACTGCCAATACCGTCGTGGCATGCCCATATAGCCCAGAATGAATTGCGGGAAAAATGTCAGGTTGAAACCAAGGAAAACGATGAGCGCAGCAAACTTGCCCAGCCACTCCGGATACATTCGGCCCGAGATCTTTGGCCACCAGAAGTGCAATCCGCCGAGATATCCCATCACCGCGCCCCCGACCATAATGTAATGAAAATGGGCGATGACGAAATAAGTGTCGGTCACGTGAACATCGATACCCAGCGCAGCCAGGAACAGTCCCGTCAGCCCACCCATGGTAAACAGTCCGATAAAACCGAAGGCGTAAAGCATGGGCGTGGTGAAGGTAATCGAGCCCTTGTACATCGTGGCCGTCCAGTTAAAAACCTTGATGGCCGAGGGCACCGCCACCAGATAGCTCAGCGCGGAGAAAATCAGTGCGGAGTAAAGAGAAATACCCGCCACAAACATGTGGTGCGCCCAAACCAGAAATCCGAACACAGCAATCGCGATGCTCGACATGGCCACAAACTTGTAGCCGAAAATGCGTTTGCGAGTGAAGCAGGCGATCACTTCGCTTTCCACCGCCATGGCCGGCAAAATCATGATGTACACGGCAGGATGGGAGTAGAACCAGAACAAATGCTGGAAGAGCAGAGGATCGCCGCCCCGCGTAGGATCGAATATTCCCAAGTGAAACACGCGTTCGAAAACCACCAGCAGCAAGGTAATGGCCAGGACTGGCGTGCCAAGCAACTGAATGACGCTGGTGGCATAGTGCGCCCAGATAAATAGGGGCAGGCGATCCCACGTCATTCCCGGCGCGCGCATGCGGTGAATCGTGACCACGAAATTCAGGCCAGTAAGGATCGACGAGAACCCAGCGATAAAGATCGCGACCCCCGCCTCGACCACCTTGGTGTTGCTAAACGCTGTGCTAAAAGGCGTGTAGAAGGTCCAGCCCGTGTCTACCCCGCCGGTGCAGATGCAATGCAACATCAACGCCCCGGCAATAATATACAGATACCAACTCAGCAGGTTGAGGCGCGGAAACGCGAGGTCTTTGGCGCCGATCATGAGCGGCACCAGAAAATTGCCCAGGACGGCGGGGATGGAGGGAATCAGAAAAAAGAAAATCATCACCTGGCCGTGCATGGTGAACAGCTTGTTGTAGGTGTCCGCCTGCACCAGATCGCCCGCAGGCGTCAGAAGTTCCAGCCGAATCAGCAGCGCGAAGAATCCCCCAATGAAAAAGAAGAACGTGATCGACACCAGGTAAAGCAGTGCGATCCGCTTGTGGTCCACGGTGAGCAGCCAGGACTTGATCCCGTATTCCTGGTTGAGATAGTTCTCGCGTTCGGGAGTGATAACAGCCGTCGCCATAACTATTGCACCTTCGATTCCCGCACCTTCGTGCCCGCGGTGGGTGCCGCGCTGAGAGACTTGACGTACGCCACCAGTTCAGTCAATTGTTCTTCACTGACCAGCCCCTGAAAAACCGGCATGATGGGCTTAAACCCTTTCACTACCTTCGCGCTGGGACTCAATATCGATTCGCGGACATAATTCTCGTCTGCAACCACCGTCAGTCCGTCCTCCAGTTGTACCGGTTTGCCGAAGATCCCCGCTAGGTTAGGGCCACGGCCCTGAGTGTCAGAGCGGTGACAGGTCACGCAGCCTAGTTGCTGGAAAATACTCTCGCCGTTCGAAGCCAAAGAGCCAGAAGAACTTCCGCCCGAGAGCCACGCCTCATATTGCGCCGGTTCCATCACCACGATTTGGCCAATCATGCCGGAATGTTGTGAGCCGCAGTACTCAGCGCAGAACAAGTGATACACGCCAGGTTTGGTCGCGCGGAACCAGGCTGTGGTGTAGCGTCCCGGAAGCACGTCCTGCTTGATGCGGAACGCCGGTATATAGAAGCTGTGGATCACGTCCTGTGAAGTCATGATCATCTTCACGTCACGCCCCACAGGCACGTGCAGTTCGTTGATCTCGCGCTGGCCCTCGACGTGTTCGAGCTTCCACATCCATTGTTTCGCGACGACGTAGATTTCAGACGCATCCCGAGGAGGAGTCCGCTCCTGGAAGAAAATAAACGCACCCCAGGCGAAGATGACCAGAAAGATCCCCAGCGGAACCACTGACCAGGTAATCTCCAACGCGGTTGAGCCTTCGATCTGCTCGGCCTCGTGACCATGTTGGCGCCGATAGCGCAAGGCGAACACCACAATCATCGAGAAGATGGCCAGACACATAAATCCTGACAGCAGCAGCAGAAAAATGTAGAGAGCATCAACATTTCCAGCCCCGGTAGAGGCCCGCGCTGGCCAAAGTGGAAGGTTATCGAACATAGTCTAGAGAGCTCGCTGTTTTCGTTCTGACACCGACCCGAGCCGAAACATCACGATCAAAAACGTCCCTAGCATAAAGATAGTGGTCCCCGCAGCAATCTTCAGAATTCGGCCGACAATCGCGCTGTATTTTCCCGTGTCCGGGTTGTAGTGGTAGCAGTACAGCAGCACCTCGTCCACTACGTTGCCGATCTTGTTCTGCGATGCCTGAATCAATCCCAGACGCAAATCCTTCGGTGCAAACTCGACCCCGTAGTAGTACTGGGCGATCTTGCCCTGGGGAGTGAGCACCATGATCGCAGTCGCGTGCCCGAACTGGCCTGTCTTGGGGTCGTATTCGTAGTCGAACCCTGCGGCTTTGGTTAGCGCGGTGATCGAACTCTGCGTGCCGGTCAGAAAATGCCAGCCTTCAGCGGCGCCGGCCCGGCCGTAGCGCCTGAGAAACTCCGCCTTCTTCGCGGTTGCCATTTCCGGTGTTTCTTTAGGATCGAAGCTGACCGTAAGAACATCGAATTCCTTGCCGACGTCAAACTTCAACACCCGCAAGGCGCTTTCGAGGCCGCTCAGAACTTCTCCGCACAGCATCGGACATTGGTAGTAAACCAGATTCAAGATCAGCGGCTTCCTGCCAAAATAATCGCCGAGGCGAACCGCTTGACCGGTCTCGTCCCGGAAGACGAGATCGGGCGGAATCTGATCGTTCAGGTGTTGCTCGATGCCGACATTTTTCAATCCCGGCGGTCGCATGTTTGCAGGCGGCGACATAATCCCCTGCGTCATTCCCTGGCCGAAAGCAGTCCCTGCCAGCAAGCTCGCGCCGAAGATCGACAAAACGACCGATCTCAACATACTGTGCTTTCGCATACTCATCGCTGCTTCTTGTCTTTTGCCGGTGGCCGATTGGCGGCATCAGCGCCCTGCGCCGTCTGATTCACGACATTCACCTCCGAAGGTGGAACGCTTCCGGATTTCGGCGTAGTCGGTAGACCGCGCTGTGCGATCAACTGCATGGCGCGGTCAATCGGGATTCGCACCACACCCGCTTCTTGATCCACCCAGCCATAACTGTTGAGAGTTTGTTCTTCCCGCAGACGGAACTGGTTGATTTCCAACCGTTCGTTTTTTTCCAGACGTGGCTGCGGAAATGTGTTGATCTCGTTGGGCGACACATCTCGCGTGTCAGCCTGAGTTTGCTGCACCAGGGGACTCTGCGAGGGTTGATGCTTGCTTTCGTACGCATCCATCGCATGGTAAAGTCCCCACAGAACGACAGCCACCAGGATCGTTCCCGCCGCCAGTGCCCCCAGAAAGACGTAGACTGCGTGCGAGCCCAAGTCTTGCGGCTCGAACCCGGCCGTCTCGCCCTCGTGTTTTACTTGCTCAGCCATGCGCTGGCTCCAGAACTTCGTTGGCATCGACGTCATGAACCGGCAGTAGCGGCATTGAATTCAAATTGCGGAAGAAGAACCACATCCACAAACCGCCCACGGCGATGGAAACGACGACATCTGCCCAAGTTATGGCGAAGGTCGGCGAGAAATTCGGCTCAATGTTCCAGAGCAAATCCAGGTAACGCATAAACAGCATCCAAACAGCCAGCCAGGCCATTCGGTTAATGTCGCGCTTGAAAGGGCGCGACAGCAGAATCACGAAAGGCACCGCGAAATGAAACACCACCAACCATAGCCCGACGAAGCCCCAACCGTCGTTCAGCCGCCGCATGTACCACGTGATCTCATCCGGCAGGTTGCCCGCCCAGATGATCAGCCATTGCGAGAACGAAAAATATGCCCACACCATGATGAAGGTCAGCATCCACTTGCCGTGGTCGTGAACAAACTCCGGCTTCAGCCAGTCCGACATGGGCTTGTACTTCACCAGAATTCGCTCCACCACAATGGCAAAGCACATGGCGGACAACAACTGTCCAATCAGAATCACCAAACCATAGATGGTCGAAATCCAACTGGGATCAATCGACATGACCCAATCGATGGCAGCGAACGTCACGGTGAAGGCATACAGGATCAATCCCGGCCCGCTAAGCACTTTAAAGCGGTTGTTATCGCGCACCGGCGGCTGGTCCTGCTCTCGCGACCACTTGGTCAGGAAGAATGACAGCAGGTTCCAGATGGCGAAGTAGATCGCAGCGCGGACAATAAATCCATTCACCGAGAGATAAGATTTCGTGATCTCCTGCAAATGCTCCCGGAGATGCTTATCGGCCATCGAATCCAGCGGCCGTGCCCAAACATAGAGCCGCGGAAGCCCAAACAGAATGGGCACAAACAAAATGGTCATCAGCGGCACGCAACGCATCGCCGCCCCCAAAATACGCCGGATTACGGTGCCCCAGCCGCCGCCGGTCAGATGGCGAATCATGAGAATCACCATCGACCCCAGGGTCACGCCCAGCCAGTCCATGTACGCGAGCAGGTAGCCGCGGAAGAATTCGTCCGGGCGCAAAAAACCGCCAATAATCGAAATCGCGGCGAAAATGAGACCAATCACCAGCGAACGCGACTGTATGATCCTGGCCACCGGCGGCGCCATGGTATCGAGTTGGTTCGCTCGTGCCGCGCTCATTTCGGTTCTTCTCCCTTTCCCGCGTCAGACGGCGGCCGAACCTCCGGCAGAGTCGCTCCAGATCCCGGGTCCCCTCGGAACACCGGTGCGGACGAAGGCACCTTCTGTCCCGCAGGTACATCCCCCGCCGAGGCACCCTGGCTCAGCTGCAATGCCCGAATGTAGGCCACAATGTTCCAGCGATCCCGCACCGAAATCTGCGCCGCATAATCCGGCATGGCGCCAAATCCATTCGTCATCACGTCGAAGAAATATCCCAACGGCGCTTTGCGCAAACGTTCCGTGTGATAAGACGGCGGCCGGCGGAACCCGCGCTGCACAATCACTCCGTTGCCATCACCCAGCTGCGAGTGACACGGAGCGCAGTAAATGTTGAACCGCTCCCGTCCACGCGCGAGCATCTCTTCATTCACAGCAAACGGCAGGTAGTCACCCGGGGCGTCTCCCATTTTCCCGGAGTAGAAATACGAATCTTCATGCAGTTGGCCGCGCGCAACCGCGCCTTCCACGGGTGCGCGCGCCGAGCGCAGATCGCCATAGAAATCGCTTTTCGCCAGTGGCTTGAAGCGCGGCTGGTCATGCATGTCCTGGCGGCATCCCGCCAGCGCCAGCACGGCGAGCAGTACCAGCGGCGACATTTTTCTCCAGGCTCGCATCGTTAATCGGGAACCTCCGAGATCGCGCGCCCTCCCAGACTCTCCAAAAAGCGTCGCGTTTCCGCCGGGCTGTACTTGGGATCGGAAGCGAACACGATCAAGAAGAATCTGTCTTTGGTGGCAAAGGCAAACCGCGGCACATTGAACACCGGGTGATAAGGCATGGGCAACCCGTTTAGCGCCAGCATGCCGAATACCGCCGAGATTCCAGCGAAAAGAATCGTCATCTCAAAGGTCACGATGATGAATGCCGGCCACGAATGATACGGCTTCCCACCCACGTTGACGGGATAGCTGCTGGTCGAAACCCAGTACTGCAACAAGTATCCCGAAAGCCCGCCGATCAGGCCTCCAATCAGAGTCACCAGCGGTACGCGGTTCTTGTGAAATCCAACCGCCTCCGCCAGACCCTCGATGGGAAACGGGCTGTATGCATCCACTTTTTGATATCCCGCTTCATGGGTGCGATGGGCGGCAGCGACCAGGGCGGTGGGAGAATCAAACTCCGCCATTGTCCCGTAAATCGGAGCTCGCTTCATTCCTTCACCTCCGCCTCAGGCAGCAGAGTGCGCATTTCGAAAATCGAAATCATGGGGAGGAGACGCACGAACAGGAACATCGCGGCCAGAAACATCCCGATGGTGCCGATGTAAGTCATCCAATCCCAGCGCGTGGGGTAATACATTCCCCAGGACGAAGTCAGGAAGTCGCGGTGCAGGCTGACTACCACGATGATGAAGCGTTCCAGCCACATGCCGACCAGAACGACCAGTGATACGAAAAACAATGCAATCGGGCGAGATCGTAGCTTTCTGATCCACAGCACTTGCGGAATCACAATATTGCACATGAGAAGTGCGTAGTATTCCCATCGATACGGCCCGTGCAGACGGTTCCACAGGGTAAAGGCATCGTAGCGATTGCCGCTGTACCATCCCATGAAAGCTTCGATCACATAGCCATAGCCCACGATCAGCCCGGTCGCGAGCATGACCTTCGCGGCATTTTGTAGGTGGAGTTCGGTGATGAAGTCTTCCAGGCCATACAGTTTGCGGATGGGTATCGCGAGCATCAGCACCATGGCGAAACCGGAGTAAATCGCGCCGGCTACAAAGTACGGCGGGAAAATCGTGGTGTGCCAGCCCGGAACGATGCCGACCGCAAAATCAAAACTCACCACTGTGTGGACCGAAAGCACCAGCGGCGTGGCCAGGCCGGCCAGCAGCAGGTAGGCGGTCTCGTAACGATCCCAGTGCCTCGCCGAACCGCGCCAGCCCATGGCAAGAATCCCGTAGATGATTTTCGCGCCGCGATTCGTCGAGCGATCGCGCAACGTGGCCAGGTCGGGAATCAATCCCACAAACCAGAACAGCAGCGAAATCGTGGCGTAGGTGGACACTGCAAACACGTCCCAGATCAGCGGGCTGCGGAACTGCGGCCACACTCCCATGGAATTGGGATACGGAAACAGCCAGTAAGCCAACCAGGGCCGGCCCACGTGGATCAACGGAAAGATGCCGGCGGCGGAAACAGCGAACAGCGTCATCGCCTCAGCAAAGCGGTTGATGGAGTTGCGCCACGATTGCCGCAACAGCAGCAGGATGGCAGAGATCAGCGTACCGGCATGCCCAATGCCAATCCACCACACAAAATTGATGATCGCAAAGCCCCAGCCGATGGGAATGGTCACGCCCCAGATACCCACGCCCTTCACAAACAGATATGCCATCGCGTACAGCATCATCATGGTCAGCAGAAAAGCGACGCCGAAGCCTAGGAACCAACCATTGGACATCGGCCGGGTCAGAACGATGGAACTGATCTTGTCAGTGACCGTGCCGAACGTATATCCCGGTTCAATGACCGGAGCCCGGGCGCCTTCCGCGTGTTCTATTCGTTCGTCCATGTCTTAAGTGTCGCCGTCTACGACTCTAGTTCCTCGCTCGGGTTCCGAATCTCCGCCAGGTACGTCGTCCGCGGCCGGGTATTCAGGTCCGCCAACAAACTGTAGTTTCGCGGATTGCTCTTGAGCTTCGACACCCGGCTATTGGGGTCGTTGATGTTTCCAAAAATGATGGCATTTGCAGGACACGATTGCTGGCACGCCGTCTGCAATTCGCCATCCGCGATCTTGCGGTCCTCGCGCTCGGAATCAATCCGGTGTTCGCTGATGCGCTGCACACAGTAAGTGCATTTCTCCATCACACCGCGGCTGCGGACGGTGACGTCCGGGTTTCGCATCATCTTGAGCTGAGGCGTCTCCCAGTCCTGAAACAGCAGGAAATTAAATCGCCGCACTTTGTAAGGACAATTGTTCGAACAATAGCGGGTCCCCACGCAGCGGTTGTAGACCATGTCATTCAAGCCTTCGCTGCTATGCACCGTAGCGCCCACTGGACAGACCACCTCGCAGGGCGCGTTCTCGCACTGCATGCAAGGCACGGGCTGGAAATAAGCCTTGGGATTGTCGCGGTCGCCCTGGTAATAGGCGTCCACCCGCAACCAGTGCATGTGACGCCCGAGGCCGACTTGTTCCTTACCCACCACCGCAATGTTGTTTTCCGACTGGCATGCCACGATGCAGTTGTTGCAACCCACGCATGCATTGAGGTCAATCGCCATTCCCCAGGCGTACGGTTCCTTCTCATAGGGGTAAGGCTTGTACAGCGTCAGGTCCTTCGGCGGTTCTTCTTCCTTCGCAAACTCAGGCTCTTTGTGATACTCATCCAGGCTCGCAGTCCGCACCAGCGGCCGCGCGCCCACCGGCGTATCCATCGTCTGGTAGCCCTGAGTTGTGGCCAGCTTGTAGGTTTCGCCAGTCTTGCTGAGAGTGACGCCTGCCGTAAACCAAGGATCAGCACTGTCGCGGAGAGGATAAAAGTCGAAGCCGGCACCCGTACCCACGCGCCCCGCCCGCCGCCGTCCGTAACCCAGAAATACTGTAATCGAATTATCGGGATGGCCTGCCTGAACCCAAACCGGAGCTGTGACTTTCTTCCCGTTGAGTTCAATCGCAATCACGTCTTCCGATTTCAGCCCCATCCTTTCTGCCATTGCCGGGCCGACGAGCACTGGGTTGTCCCAGGTCATCTTCGACATTGGCTTGGGAAGTTCTTGCAGCCAGCCGTTGTTGGAGAAACGGCCGTCGTGGATCGATGGGTCGCGCCGGAAATTGATTTCGAGCGCACCCTGAAGAGTCGGGTTCGGGGCGGTAACGGTGGGAAGAGGCCGCACACTCACCGGCTTTGGCGCATAGGTTGTTCCGTCAATCCATCCATCATTCAGTGACTTCCGCCAGAACATCTCAAAATCAGCGCCGGAATGCTGCTTCTTCCAGTAGCTTTGAACCACTTCATGACTGCTGGGATCGGGTTGTCCGGCCAGCGTGGCGACCAGTTCGTGTGCACTCTTACCGTTGTAGAGCGGAGCAATCAGCGGCTGCACGATGCTGACCGTGCCGTCGTAAGCACGCGCATCCCCCCACGCCTCGAGATAGTGAGCCTCGTTTATGTGCCACTGGCAAAGTTCCGCAGTCTCGTCCTGATAAAGCCCCAGATGAATGCGCACGGGGACGTTTGTACTCTTGAGCGCGTCAGCGAAGTGCAGATCGGCAGGCGCATCATAAGCAGGATTGCCGTCGATGATGACCAGCATGTCCACCTTGCCCGCCCGCATGTCGGCGACTAGATCCTTGATCGACTCGGTCTGACTGATCGGATTCGCATCCACGGGATCGGTGTAGAAGACCGTCTTGCCAACGTTGCCCAGGGCTTGGTTGGTTGCGTGCGCCATCGCATGCACCGCGGGTGGCTGATGGTCGCCGGCGATGACCAAGCTCGAACCGTGATGGCCCTGAAGGTCCTGGGCAACAGCCCTTAGAAACTTACCTGCTGCGTCTCTCGCCCCTGCCACCTCGGTTTCCACGCCAGAAAATGTGGCCACGGCGCCTGCGAACAACGCGATATCGCCCGCCCTCATCGGCAGCCGATGATCCGCCTTCGCACCCGTCGCGCTGGTCGTGCTCTCGGCCACATACAACCGGCTCATCTTTCCGGAATCAGGGTCGCGCCGCTTGGCGAAGTCGCGGATGTGGCGCACATTCCCAGGGAAGCCTGCCGAAAGGAAATCAGCATCGAGCGATAGGATCACATCGGCATTTTCGAATTCATAACGGGTCTCGACTGCCTGGTCGAAGGCCGCCTTTGCGCCTTCGAGAACATTGTCGCGATTCACCGGTTCGTACACATGCCACTTGGCCTGCGGATAGAGCTTCAGCAACTCGCGCATCTGATCCGCCAAGGTAGGCGACGAAACCGTGCGCGTCAGAATGCGAACTCCCGCCCCCTGCACCGCTTTCTGCGCATTCAGGGGCCCCCGAATCGCCTCCAGAAAGTTTCCCCAGGTGCGAACTTCACCCAGGTTATTGATGGTCTGGGAGCGGTCGGGATCGTACATCTCAAGAATTGACGCCTGCGCGAATATATCGGTTCCGCCCAGGCTTGCCGGATGCTTGTCATTCCCTTCAATCTTGGTGGGCCGATACATGTGGCTCTCAACCAGCAGCGGCGAAGCATATCCGCCCAGGGTAAAAGCCGTCGCATAAAACATTGGTCGTCCCGGAACCAACTCTTCCGGCTGCCGCACATAGGGAACGATCGGCTCCAGCGGTTGCTTGGTGCAGGCCGTCATGCCAGCCATTGCCAGCGACGCGCCCATCAGCTTGAGGAATCCGCGCCGCGAAACCGAGTCCAGCCATTCCGATGCACCTTTGGGAAACTCGCGGTGCATCATTTCCTGCCACTCCGGGCTGTCCGCCAGCTCTTCCAGGCTCCGCCAGAACTCCGGCCCCTTGGTTTGGGCGATACGAGCGCGAGCCGCGTCCAGGTCAAGTACGCTTTTCTTGCCCGGACAAACTTCTTCGCGATGCCGCTTTCCGTTTTCGTCTTCCGTTTTCATCATCGAAGGCGTTCCTACCGGTGACACGTCGAACAACTCGTAATGTCCGTCACCGTCCTCAACTTGTACTTCCTGACTAAATCCGCCCCCAGCGACATTTGATCCGTATATTCTTTTCCGTCCAGCGTCACCGGCTTCAACGTCGAGGGCGGCTCATACCGCATATTGAAGACCTGGTCACGCAGGCGCAGGTTCTTTGCCGGATCGCGATGGCAATCCAGACACCACTCCATCTGCAATGAATTCTCGTTATACATCAGCGGCATGCGATCCACTGGCCCGTGACAGGTGTTGCAACCCACGCCCTTATTGATGTGAATGCTGTGATTGAAATACACAAAGTCGGGGAGATCGTTCACCCGTGTCCACACCAGCGACTTGCCGCTGCGAAAGCTCTCACGCACCGGCTCAAGCAGGGGAGCTCCTGTCCAAATCTGGGAATGACAGTTCATGCAGGTCTTGGTAGGAGGGATGCCCGCAAAGCTCGAAGTCTCAACCGAGGTATGGCAGTATCGGCAATCGATCCCCAGCCCGGCCACGTGATGCTGGTGGCTAAACGGGACCGGCTGCGGACGCGCCACTTTGGCGTAGGTAATGTACGGCGAACGCTGCAATTCCAGTACGGCCCACAACAGCGCGGCGATCAGGAAGACCGCTCCATAAATCGTTGCGCGGGATATTGTGTTCGTGCTGCGATGAAAAATCTGCATCAGTCAGAGCTTTCAGTGCAGCGGGGACGAGTCCATCGCCCCGGTGCTTTTGTGAACCGCATGACCCGTTGCAGTCTCAGACTGTCGTGAGCTTAGGTTTGGAAACTAAGGATTATAGCAGTTTCAAATCGGGGCTTGCGCAACTCAGGGGAAGTTTTTCTGCGGAAATCTCTGTCGACATTCTCTCAAATCAGAAAGCCATCCGGCCGAACAGGAAAAACCTATCGCAAATTCATTACCAACAGCCGCGGCTCGGTCATCTCCTCAATGGCATAACGCAGGCCTTCTCGCCCTAATCCGGAATCCTTGATACCGCCGTAGGGCATGTGGTCGATACGAAAAGTAGGAACATCGCCGGCGATCACGCCACCCACTTCCAACTCTTCGTATGCAGTGAACAGCAGTTTGGCATCCCGCACAAAAATGCCGACTTGCAGGCCATACGACGACCGGTTGATCTGTCGAACCGCATCATGAAAGTCGTCGTAAGGTTCCACCGTGACCACCGGAGCGAAGATCTCCTGGCAATTTACTTTCATGTCAGGGCGTGTCCCGGTCAGCACCGTGGGTTCGAGCATCGAGCCCCGGCGCTGTCCGCCGATGAGCACGCGAGCGCCCCCGCCGACCGCCTCCTGGATCCATTCGCTGGCGCGAATCGCATCACTCTCACGAATCAGCGGCCCCACGTCGGTTGAATCTTGCAGGGGATCGCCGGTCTTGAGCCTCTTGACTCCAGCCAGCAGCGCATCGGTAAACTTGGCGCACACCGACCGCTCCACCAGGATCCGCTGCACTGAGATGCAGGTCTGGCCGGCATACACAAAGCCGCCGGAGACACAACGCTCCGCCGCGAAAGCCACGTCGGCATCGCTATGCACGATGACGCCCGCGTTCCCGCCCAGTTCCAGCAAAACTTTCTTCTTGCCTGCTCGCCGCTTGATATCCCAGCCCACTGCTGCGCTGCCGGTAAAACTGATCATCTTCAGGCGTTCGTCGGTCACCAGCAACCCGGCATCTTCGTTCGAAAGCGGAAGCACGTTCAGCGCACCATCGGGCCAGCCCGCCTGCTGCACAACCTCCGCCAGCAACAGCGCGGTAAGGGGAGTCTGTGGCGCGGGTTTGATCACCATTGTGCAACCGGCAGCAATGGCGGGCGCCACCTTGTGCGCCACCAGGTTGAGCGGGAAATTAAACGGAGTAATTCCTGCAATCGGGCCCAGGGGAAAACGTTTTACGATTCCCCAGCGGCCGACGGTAAATTCCTGCCAATCCAGCGGAAGATACTCGCCATAAATGCGCGTGCTCTCCTCGGCTGCCACGGTGAACGTGAAAATGCTGCGTTCCACTTCCGTGCGCGCGGCTTTGATGGGCTTGCCCGCTTCCTGCGCCATGGTGTGAGCAAACTCTTCTTTGCGCTGGCTGATACCCTCGGCCACGCGACGCAGCATGCGTTGCCTCTCAAAGGCCGGCAAACGCCGGGTGGTGCCGAAAGCCTTTACGGCGGCCGCAATGGCCGCTTCCGCATGTTCCCGCCTGCCCTGAAACACCCGCCCGATCACGCTGCGATCGTAGGGCCCTCGAATCTCGACCGGATCGCCTTCCTCAACCCACTTGCCATCTACCAGAAACCCTTGCGTGGTCACCGGAGTCGCTGTCATCTGGGCCATCGTTTTTCCTCACACCTGCGCGAAAGGCAGACTGTAAGATTATAGGCCTTCCCGCAGGGGCAAGGACACAGCCTGCAACAGCGTTGGGAAAAATCAATGTTGACCTCTATTCTTGAAATCGGCCAGCGGCTGCGCAACCGCGAACTCTCCCCTGTGGAGTTGGCGAAAGACTGCCTGGTAAGGATCGAGAAACTGAATCCGGCGCTTAACGCCTTCATCACCGTAACCGCTGACCTGGCGCTGCAGCAGGCGAGACAGGCCGAATCCGAGATCCTGCGCGGAGAACATCGCGGCCCGCTCCACGGCATTCCGCTCGGATTGAAAGACATCATCGATACCGCCGGCATCCGCACCACCGCTGCCAGCGCTTTGTTCAAAGACAGGATTCCAACCCAGGATGCCGAAGTTGTGCGACGTCTAAGAAATGCCGGCGCTGTGTTTCTGGGAAAACAAAACCTTCACGAGTTCGCCTACGGTGGCAGCTCGATGATCAGCTTCTACGGCGAAGTCCACAATCCCTGGGATCCTGCCCACATTGCCGGCGGGTCTTCCGGAGGATCGGCCGCCGCTGTGGCCGCGGGCCTCGGCTTCGGAGCCATTGGCACCGACACGGCGGGCTCCATCCGCGAACCGGCGGCGCAATGCGGAGTGGTGGGGATCAAGCCCACTTTCGGACGGGTCAGTGCGCGCGGTGTGATTCCGCTCTCCACGTCGCTCGATCACATCGGCCCGATTGCACGAACGGTTTCGGACGTCGCACTGCTGTTGCAGGCCATCGCCGGATTCGACGCCGAAGACACGAACAGTGTTGACACGCCGGTCCCTGACTACCTGGCAGCTCTTCAGGTTGAAGCAAAAGCAGCGCGCATCGGCGTCCCCCGCAAGTTCTTCTACGAGGACCTGGGCGCAGAAGTAGCTTCTGCGGTCGAACGTGCTCTCGCTATGCTGAGAAACCTAGGTTGCGAGGTTCGCGAAATCACGCTCGATGTTCCGACAGATCGCACCCTGCAAGCCGCCGAGTCATACGCTCATCATCGGGAGTTCATCCAGAGAAATTCCGAAATGTACCAGCCAGAAACACTGCGTCGCATCCGCAGCGGCGAGAACATCTCAAAGGCACAAGTCGAAGCTGCCCAAAACGACCTGGCGAAAGTACGCACAGGAATCCAGAGTATCTTCTCGAACCTGGAACTCCTGGTGACGCCAGCGGTTCCGATTCCCGCTCCGCGGCTGGCCGAACTAAAGCAGGACCCCGATCTCTTGCGCCCCCGCGAACTGGTTCTGCTGCGCAACACACGGCCATTTAACTTCTGGGGGCTGCCCGCGATTTCCGTACCCTGCGGATTCACCGGCGCCGGATTGCCGATTGGCCTACAAATCGCCGGACCACCGTGGTCGGAGGCTGCTGTCCTTCGCCTGGCTTACGCCTATGAGCAAGCGACGACCTGGCATAAGCGCGAACCCAGTTGCGCATCACGACTCTAGGTTCTCTCTGCGTTTCTCTGCTCGTCCTTTCGCCGCGTACTCTGCGCTTAGAGCTTTCGTCTGCTACTCTCGCCCTGCTTGCTAGCGGCTGCAAGGGCAACAAGTGTTGCTAAGATGTTTCTGTGCCCTCGGCTCGCAAGCAATCGCCCTCCGCTGTCCTCACCGTACCTGCTCTTTGCCAAATCCCATGGCTCGTACACGGCTTTTCCACCCGCAAGGACGGGTTCTCCAAACCTTACGGTGGACGTTCGCTGAACATGGGCTTCACTAAACATGATTCACGTACCGCAGTAGAGCGAAACCGCGCGGCGTTTGAACGTCAAGTCGGCGCTATCACGGGCAAGAAACTCTGGCCACGGATCACTCTGCGCCAGATTCATTCTGATCTCATTCATTGTGTTCTCGAACCACTCCAAGAACAACTCGCCGGCGACGGCCTGATCACCAACACTCCCGGAGTCTTGCTCGGCATTCAGACTGCCGACTGCCTTCCGGTCGTGCTCGTCGATACCAAACACCGTGCCGTGGGTGTTTTTCACGCCGGGTGGCGCGGTACGGTCCGGCGAATCGTCGAGAAAGGGGTGGGTGAAATGCGCGGTTGCTTTGGTACCAATCCTCGGGACATCAAGGCCGCCATCGGCCCAGGAATCCAGAGTTGCTGCTATCAGGTCGGAGAGGAAGTACGCGTAAATTTTGAATCCCAGTTCGCTTACGCTTCTGATCTTTTCCGCGAAGTCAAAGAGTCCGATCCGGTCCGCGAAAAATATCCACTGCTGTTTCTCACCGCCCGGGCTCCGGGTCACAGCGAACTGCCGACAAACATCTTTCTGGATTTGGTCGAGGCCAATCGCCGCCAGTTAATGGACGCGGGAGTATCGCGTAAGAACATCTCGGCATCGCCACTTTGTACTTCATGCCACACCGATCTGCTCTTTTCGCACCGCGCCGAAAAAGGCGTGACGGGGAGGATGATGGCTGTGGCAGGGATCCGGTAGATGCCCATGATAAAGTCTTGCGCTAGTCTTTAGGAGGAATCCCATGGGAATGGGTTTGCTTTACATCATCATCGTAGGCCTGGTCGCCGGTTGGGCCACCGGCAAGATCATGAAAGGTTCGGGCTACGGCCCGCTCACAGACATTTTGCTCGGCATAGTGGGCGCGATTATCGGCAGCCGGATTCTTGGACTGGTGGGAATCTACTCGAGTGGCGGGCTGGTGCCCAATATTCTGGTGGCCATTATCGGCGCGGTGATCCTCGTGGCTATCGTGCGCGCCATAAAAAAGGTCTGACTATTTCTTCGCCGCTTTAAGCCGCTGCTCCAGCCCAGTCAATTCGTCTTGTAGGCCTTTGGGGAGACGGTCACCGAACTTGGCGAAATGCTCTTTGATGCGCGGCACCTCCTCGATCCAGCCTTGAACATCCACGCTCAGCAGTTTGGCCAGAGTCGCGGACGGCAAGTCGAGCCCTTTTACGTCGAGGTCAGAGGGATCAGGCAGCCGTCCGATGGGAGTGTCTGTGGCATGGACCTTGCCGTCGCAGCGTTCAAAAACCCACTTCAACACGCGGCTGTTTTCCCCGTAGCCCGGCCACAAGAACTTGCCATTCTCGTCCTGACGAAACCAGTTCACATAAAATATCTTCGGCACTTTGGACGATTCCGCCCCCATCTTTAGGTAGTGCGCGAAGTAATCTCCCATGTGGTAACCGCAGAACGCAAGCATCGCCATAGGATCCCGCCGCAGTTCGCCAACCTTGCCAGCGATCGCTGCCGTGGTCTCGCTGCTAGCAGTCGCTCCCAGAAAAGTACCGTGTTGCCAACTGAAGGATTCGGTCACCAAAGGCACGATGCCCGCACGGCGCCCACCGAACAGAATCGCATCGATCGGTACGCCCTTGGGGTCTTCCCACTCCGGTGCAATCGCCGGGCATTGTTTGGCGGGAACCGTAAATCGTGCATTAGGATGCGATGACTTCCGGCCTGCCGACGGGGTCCATGGCCGCCGCAGCCAATCGACCAGTTCCGCCGGCTTTTGCTCCGTCATCCCTTCCCACCACACATCGCCGTCTGCCGTCATGGCGCAGTTGGTGAAGATGGAATTCTTGGTGGCGGTCAACATGGCATTGCGATTCGACTTCATGTTGGTGCCGGGCGCGACCCCAAAGAATCCATATTCAGGATTGATCGCATACAGCCGCCCGTCCGCACCGAACTTCATCCATGCAATGTCATCGCCGATCGTCTCCACCCTCCAGCCTGGAATGGTTGGAATCAGCATCGACAGATTGGTTTTCCCGCACGCCGAGGGAAATGCTCCGGTGATGTACTTAGTCGTGCCGGAGGGGCTGATCAGCTTCAGGATGAGCATGTGCTCCGCCATCCAGCCCTCATCCCGCGCCTGCACCGACGCGATGCGCAGGGCGTGGCACTTCTTGCCCAACAGCGCATTCCCACCGTATCCCGAGCCGTATGACCAAATCTCACGCGTCTCCGGGAAGTGGCAAATGTATTTTTGCTCGGAATCGCACGGCCAGGTCGTATCCTGATCGTTCGGCTTGAGCGGCGCGCCGATCGAGTGCAGCCCACGGACAAAGTCTGCGTTGCCCAGCGCCTCCAGCACCTTGGTTCCCACCCTTGCCATGATGTGCATATTCGCCACCACGTAGGGCGAATCCGAAATCTCGACTCCGATCTTGGCGATTGGCGATCCGATCGGGCCCATGCTGTAGGCAATCACGTACATGGTGCGCCCCGCCATGGAGCCGCCAAAAAGCTGGCGCAACTTCCCTTTCATCTTCGCGGGATCTTCCCAATTGTTGGTCGGGCCGGCATCGTCCTTGCTCCGCGAGCAAATAAACGTCCGGTTTTCAACCCGTGCCACATCCCCTGGATTCGACCGCACCAAAATGCTGTTAGGCCGCTTCGCAGCATCCAGCGGGATTGCCACACCGGTCTGGACCATCAGCCGCAGCATCGTCTGGTACTCGTCCGCAGAACCGTCACACCAGTGGACGCGGTCGGGTTTGCACAACTCTGCCAGTTGCGCCACCCATTCAGTAAGAGGCTTATTGCCGCTGGCGGCGGATTCAACTTCCATGGTTACGCTTGCCATAAGGATTGACGGGCTCAAGATCTGGCCCTAGAGAAGACTCAACTATTGTCGCTCTTTCTGCCCAGACTTCCAAGTGACATTGCGATGTTGTTTGCGTTGGAAATGATTGCGGACACCCACAAACAATTGCGCCAGAAAGATTTAGGAGACTTGGGCCTCTTGGCTCACCACCGCTTCAAGATGGTCAAGAGTCTGCGCCACCGTCAATGAATACATCTCGCGCCCAACCCCCTCGCCGGATTCGAGCGCAGTCTTCAAGTATTGCCCGGCAATCTCGATAGCCAGGGAATCGGTGATCTGCTTGCCCGTGCGATTGGCGTACTCCACCCATGCCGGATGCGGCAGAGCGATCCACACCGTCCGTCCATCCACTAAGAATTTGATGTCCACGGCATCCGCGTGCCGGGTCGCGATGGCCACGATCAGCGCCTGATAAATGCAGTGGACGTCTTTCTTCGACCACCGGTCCACAGCATGGAAGTCCTGATACATGAGAAAACTATAGCGGAGCGGGCATTTGAAGGGCAACCCGAGACGATTCACGTGGAGAACCGGAGGTGAATTATCATGGTCGTGCTGAAGGCTGATGGCTGACGGCTGAAAGCTCTCATGAAAAACCTCGGCATCCTGCTCTCCGGACGCGGCTCGAACTTCGAAGCCATCGCTAAGAACGTCGCGGCGGGCCGGATACCGAATGCCAAAATCTCGGTGGTGATTTCCAACCGCGCCGATGCCGGAGGCATCGCCACCGCGCAGCGCTTAGGGATCACTGCTCTAGTCATTCCTTCCAAAGGCAAGGGTCGTGAATCGCACGACCGCGAAGTCGCGGCGGCGTTGCAGCAGCACAAAGTCGACTTCGTCTGCCTCGCCGGATACATGCGCCTGCTTTCGCCCTGGTTCGTCCGCCAGTTCCCTTATAAAATACTCAACATCCATCCTTCACTGCTGCCAGCATTTCCCGGTCTCGAAGCTCAGGAGCAAGCCTTCGCCTACGGCGTGAAAGTCACCGGCTGCACAGTCCACTTTGTGGACGAAGAACTCGACCACGGTCCCATCATCGTGCAGAAAACCGTCCCTGTCCTGGACACCGACGACGAGCACTCCCTCGCCGCCCGCATCCTGGAGCAGGAGCATATCGCCTATAGCGAGGCGATCAATCTGGTGTTGCACAGGAAGTTCAAGATTGAGGGCCGCCGCTTAAAGCTCATTTCATAAAATGAGAGCATCAACGTTGTTGACGAGTGGCGCTGCCGCTTAATGCGTCCTCCTCTGGGCTTCAATTGCTGCCCTGTACGGCGAATGCTACCCCCGGTATCGCCTGAAAAACCGTCCATTTGTTGCTAGTGTAGGATGCAACCGTCGCGGGATCTACCTGATCGGCGTCATCGACATTCCACCCATCTACCGTGTCCAATTCGCTGCCATCGGTGCTCAGAACCACCCAATACTGCTTTCCGCCGTTGACCGGTATGCCGGAACTGTCAGACTTCACCGCCAGAGTACAGCAGGTGCCGAAACGAGGAAGTCCCGAGACATTCCAACTCTTGAGTACCGCGCCGGGCGCACCGTTGTTGTCGTCGTTGAGACTTAGAACAACGCCATTGGTCCCTTGTTGCGAGTAGCCGACAGCGACCGCAATTCTGGTCACGGTGTGATCGGCTCCTGGTGTGAAGGCAGCCGCCATCCATTGCTCACCCGCGCCAGAGTTCGGGCCCATGACGTTGTAGCCTTCACAGCACCAGTACTCACCTTTCGGATATTTAGCGGCCAGATTGTTGAAGATCGTGATCAGCCCGGGATCATTGATATTAGTGGTCGTGAAGGATGGTGCTGGCTCGGTCACGAGCGTCATTTTCGCGTGCCTGCCCCAAACGGTCGTTCCGGTGCTTTTCAGGACTACGTCATTCTGGGCGGCTACGATAGCCGTCGCGCCGACGAATACTAGCGCGGCGGGAAACAGCGTTTTCTTTGAGAACATGTGTCTCTCCTTGGGCTGAACAGTTTGGGCTCACAGTCGATGAGTGTATACCCTTCCGAGAAGTTGGCTAACGAACTCTCCTCCCCAGTCCCCACTTCACCACGTACAGCTACGGCATCCAATCCTGCAATCTCGAATCTGCAATAATGTCCGGGCATGTCCAACTTCGCACCGGTTGACGAGCAGCTTGCCTACATCAAGAAAGGCGCCTCGGAGATAATCCGCGAAGCCGACCTGCGGACCAAACTGGAAAAGTCCCGCGCTTCCGGCAAGCCGCTGCGTGTCAAGCTCGGCATGGATCCGACTGCTCCCGATCTTCATCTCGGCCATACCGTTGTTCTGCGCAAACTCAAGCACTTTCAGGATCTCGGCCACACCGTTATCTTTCTTATCGGCGATTTCACTGGCATGATCGGTGACCCCACCGGCCGCTCCGTCACTCGACCGCCGCTTTCTCCCGAGCAAATCGCGCAGAACGCCGAGACCTACAAAGCCCAGGTGTTCAAGATTCTCGATCCGGAGAAGACGGTCATCGATTTCAACCGCCGCTGGTTCTCGAAATTTACTGCCGACGACTTCATCCGTCTAGCCGCCAAATACACGGTCTCACAGATGCTCGAGCGCGAGGACTTCCACAAGCGTTTTCTGGAAGAGAAGCCGATCGCAGTCCACGAACTGCTCTATCCGCTGGCCCAGGGATACGACTCCGTCGCCCTCGAAGCCGACGTCGAACTCGGCGGCACCGATCAGAGATTCAATTTGCTGGTAGGCCGCGAACTGCAGCGTGCCTACGGGCAAGAGCCGCAAGTCGTGCTGACCACGCCGATCCTCGAAGGCCTCGACGGCGTGCAGAAGATGTCGAAGTCGCTGGGCAACGCCGTCGGCATCCACGAGCCGCCGCTCGAAATGTACGGCAAGATCATGTCGATCTCCGACGAAATGATGTGGCGATACTATGAGCTGCTGACTGACCTACAGCTCCCGGAAATCGACGAGATGAAGCACGAAGTGCATCCCATGCAGGCGAAGAAAGACCTGGCTCGGCGAATTGTAGCGGACTTTCACTCGCCGGAGGCTGTGGCCAAGGCGGGAAACGATTGGACCAAACAGTTTCAGAAAGGCGAGGCTCCGGAAGATACGGAAGAAATACTCATTGCGCTCGCTGAGATCGGAGGGTATGTCGCTGATACCGACCACGGTCCCTCTGCAACAGTAAGGGCAGATCGCCTTTTGGTTCGGTGCGGGCTCGCGGCCTCCACAACCGATGCAGGTAGAAAATTGAAGCAGGGCTCAGTGAGGGTCGGCGATCATGTGCTGAAGGAACCCTACTTCACGTGGCCTGCGCCGCCCCCGATGAGGCTGCCGCTGAGGGTTGGCAAGCAGTTGAAAATCGCAATCGTCAGCTGGTGAGCGCAGCTCGTCACGCTCCGTATCAGGGCATGGCTTCAGCCATGCCACTACGTCCGTGATCAGAGCAGACGCGATCACGCCCTTGGCGATCGCCGCGATCCGGTGGCGCGAGGAATCATTAAGGCCATGTGCGGCACGCCTGAAGGCGTGCCCTGATACGGATCTTCAGATGACAAGGCGACAGCCGCCTCGGCTGTCCCCACGCGAGTGTGTTTAAATTCCCCAGGTGCGTGCCGCCGCTATCTTCGGGCCTAATGCCTCCGAGAAAAACCTGCGGCCATTCCAACGAATCTTGGGTGCAACGAGGCAGATCGGCGTGCCAGCCCCGGGCCAGGCAGACGCGATTCTCATCTTCGGCGGCGATGGCACCGTCCATCGTCATTTGCCGGATCTAGTCAGGCTGCAACTGCCCGTGCTTGTCGTTCCGTGTGGCAGCGGGAATGATTTTGCTCGCGCTCTCGGCCTGCGCAGCACGAGGACCGCGCTCGCAACATGGAAGAGGTTCACATCTGACGGCAGCAACGTGCGCGCCATCGATCTTGGAATAATCACTCCCCTGTCAGAGCCCACGCCTGGCGAACACTATTTCTGCTGCGTCGGAGGAGTCGGCCTTGATGCCGAAGTCGCCAGCCGCGCAAATCGGCTGCCGCGCTGGCTGCGGGCCCACGGTGGATACGTGCTCAGCCTCGCTCCCGCACTTTTTCATTGTGCAGCCCTTCCGATGAAGATCAGCCTGCCTTCCCCCGGCGACCCCAAGACTTTCGTCCCGCACAGCAACCAACCCACCCTGGTCGCAGCCTTTGCCAACGCACCCACCTACGGCAGCGGTATGAAAATCGCGCCCCAAGCTCGGCTCGACGATGGTCAACTCGATCTCTGCATCATCAGCGACATCGACCCATTCAAACTCTTCTGCCTCTTCCCGACCATCTATTTCGGTAAACATCTGCGCATGCCGGAAGTGGAATATCTTCAAGCCGCACGTCTGCGGATCGAAACCGACTATCCGGTCGATGTCTACGCCGACGGCGAATACGTCTGTAAGACACCGATTGAAGTGAGCGTGACTTCAGGGGCGATCCGGGTTATCGCGCCCTAACTGGAAAGTAGAAACCAGAAACTAGAAACTGGAGTCTCAGTGCTACACTACTCTTCACTGTATGCCTGAAAATGGCCGTTCCCGTACCTGGCTCTGGATCGTCATTGGTGGCGGAGCTTTCTTCCTGTTCACCCTGGCCGTGTTTACCCTCGTCTATCTCACTTTGCACGCCGGCGGCGAGAAGGCATCGCTCACCGGCTTTGGCGACAAGATTGGGGTTATCGAACTGGAAGGCGTCATCCTCGACCCCAAAACCATCGTCGGACAACTCAAGAAATTCGGCGATGACGACTCCATCAAAGCCATCATCATCCATGTGAATTCGCCCGGCGGTGGCGTGGCCGCGTCGGAAGAGATTTATCGCGAAGTCAAACGCATCCGCGACGACAAGAAGAAGCGAATCGTGGCGTCCATTGAAACCGTTGGGGCCAGCGGCGCCTATTACGTCTCGGCCGGCACTAACAAGATTTATGCCGACAACGGCAGTATCGTGGGCTCCATCGGTGTAATCGCGCAGTGGGTGAACTATGGCGACCTGCTGCGCTGGATGAAACTTAAGTCGGAAACGCTGAAGGTTGGCGAATTCAAAGACACCGGCGACCCCACCCGCGAGATGACTCCCGCCGAGCGTGCCTACATGCAGTCGCTGATCGACAACATGTATGGCCAGTTTGTGAAGGCGGTGGCCGACGGGCGCCACGCCAAGGAAGCCGACATCAAGGCCATTGCCGATGGCCGGGTCTGGACCGGGCAGGAAGCGTTGTCCATGCACCTGATCGATCAGATTGCCGACTTCCAGGCAGCCGTGGACGATACCGCCAAAGCGGTCAACATCAAGGGTGAGCCTGTGTTGGTGCATCCCGAACGTCGCCGGGAAACCGCCTTCGACCTGTTGTTCGGCGATGTTTCCCAATGGCTGCCTACCCGCGAAAAGCTGATGGAGAATCAATTGGGGTTCTACTACTTGTGGAAGTAGGAAGCTCGACTCCACCCCCGACGACTACAAGCCACTTGCGCACAACCCCTGAAATTTGAGAAGGTTATGGGTGTCCCGGTGTGGCACGGGAGCCTGGGTTCCCCAGGAAAGCCACGCGGACGGGAAATCACTGACACGGAGCGAATAAGCGTATGACAAAAGCGGATTTGATCGACGAGGTCTCCCGGCTGGCGGAGTTGACTCGCAAAGACAGTGAAGTCATCGTCGAAACCATTTTTGACAGCATCGTGCGCTCACTCCGCGTGGGCGACAAGATCGAGATTCGCGGTTTTGGCAGCTTCCGCACCCGCCAACGCAAGCCACGCGTGGGACGCAATCCCAAAACCGGCGATCGAGTGGAAGTACCGGCTAAGAAGATTCCCTTCTTCAAGCCCAGCAAAGAATTGAAGGATCTGGTGAATACCGGTGCGGGAGAACCGGCCGCCCCGGCGTCGGCTCCATCGGCTCCGTAGGACGCGCTGTGTTTCTCTGCGCCGTCTGTGGTTAAATCTTTTCGATGTTTGCCCGCAAGATCCGCGTGGAATACGACAACAACGGTAAGCGCCTCCCCTGCCCCATGAAGTGGCTGGACAGCTTCTCCATGCGCAATTTCACCAACGCCAGCGTCTTTGACGACACCCTACCCGTCGCCGATGGTGTGATGGAAATCGGCCGAAACGTTCCTCTCGACGGCTTGAAGGCCGCTATGGAAGACTGGTTCCGGCGAAAGAGTTACCTACCCAAAGACGCCAGGCTCACAGTGACCGAAGCCTGACCCGGCAGCTTCTATTTTGCGCTTGACCCTGGAACCTGTTCCAGGGTGTAAGCTCCTTCCCGAAGGTGAAACTAATCATGCGCTCGGGAGAACTTGCGCAACGAACCGGCATAAGTACAGACGCTCTCCGCCACTATGAGCGCCTGGGGCTGTTGTCCAAACCACCGCGCACCAACGGAGGCTATCGAGACTATCCTTCCCAGTCATTGGACCGGGTTCGCCTGATTCGCCGGGCGTTAACCATCGGATTCTCTCTGCCTGAATTGAGGACCCTCCTGAAGATGCGTGAGGCCGGCGAGTTCCCCTGTCGTGATACCCAGAAGTTGGCCACATCGAAGCTCGAAGAAGTAAAACGTCAAATCAAGGACCTGACCGCCATGCGGGCGCAACTGGAACAGATCCTTCAGAACTGGGAATTGCGCCTGTCTCGCGGCGGCAAAGGAAAACCAGCACGACTGTTGGAGAGCCTTCCCGACGGGCTAATACGAGTCGAAACGAAATCACGATTCAAGGAAAAACTCAGCAGGAGAAAATCATGAAAACAACCGCAACCGTACTTGCAGTGCTAATTCTCGCTATGGTAGTCCCGGGTCAGCAAAATGAAACTCCCGCCGACCATCATGCCACACTAAATCAACGCGGCGACCAAGTCATGGGCTTCTCCCATGAAAAGACAACCCATCATTTCCTCCTCTACAACGACGGAGGAGCAATTGAGGTATTGGCGGACGATCCGAAAGATACCGACAGCCGCGACATGATCCGTATGCATCTCTCACACATCGCGAAGATGTTTGCCGCCGGTGACTTCAAGGCCCCGATGCTTATCCACGACACCAACCCGCCCGGCGTACCCACAATGATCGCCCTGCGCGATCAGATTCATTACCAATTCCAGGCAAAGGATGCTGGTGGGAAGGTGACAATTCAGACTGCAAATGCCGAAGCGCTAACCGCAATTCACCAGTTCCTGCGCTTTCAGATTGCGGAGCATCAAACAGGTGATCCCGCGGCCATTTCCGGGAGTGCTTCGAACCGATAAAATCGGCAGATTTGTCACGTAGTTTTGACGAAAAGGTTACAACCCGCAGCGTAACCATCCCCGCGGCCCCACATCCAAGTCTGTATGGGCACACAATGGCAGGTTTCGCAGCCGGGAGCTTTCGAGGCAATGGCGGGAAGCCCCAGTTTCCTAGAAATCATCTCGGTTCTTGCTGAAGAAGACAGGGTTGAGCAATCGAGTCCATGGGACCGGGTCTTGGGGTTGGTTACGATCGCGGCGATCAGCGCGGCCGGTTGGATGGCGATCATCGCGCTGGCGCGTCTTCTGAGATCGCGCTACTTGTCGTAGTGTAAAAGCGAGAACACGTCGTACTGCTTTAGCTTGTCGCGACCCTTAAGAAAATCCAACTCCACCACAAAGCTCAAACCGGCAATCTTCGCACCCAGCGACGCCGCGAGCTTGGTGGTCGCTTCTGCGGTCCCGCCGGTCGCCAACAAGTCATCCACGATCAGCACCCGCTGTCCGGGCTGGATCGCGTCTTTGTGGACCTCAAGCGTATTCGTCCCGTATTCCAGCGCATAGCCGTACTTGGCCGTGGCAGCAGGCAGCTTGCCCGGCTTGCGCACGGGGACAAACCCGGCATTCAGGCGGTAGGCCAGCGCGGGCGCGAAGATGAACCCGCGCGCCTCCATCCCCAGCACCAGATCGACGTCTTTGTTGATGTAATGTTCGGACAACGCATCGATCAGCATGGCAAAGCCGCGCTTGTCTTTTAGCAGTGTGGTGATGTCATAAAACAGAATCCCCTGCTTCGGGAAATCGGGGACTTCGCGAATCAGCTTCTTCAGCGGCTCGCAATTCATTTCCGGCTTGATCGATGCGACCTTGGTTGACATTACCAGGCTCCTTCAATGCGAAATGTGGTCAGACCGGCGACTGGCTTGGCCTCATGCTCTTCAACGTCATCCACGCGCGCGGCCCGCGGCCCCTGCTGCAAGCGCGATCGCAACCCAGAGAGTTGATCGCGGGTTCCCATGGCCAGCACTTCCACGCTACTGTCAGCGTTGTTGCGCACCCACCCGGCGATTCCGAGGACGTGCGCCTCCCGCTCCACAAACCAGCGGAATCCTACACCTTGGACGCGTCCCCGCACCAGAAAGCGGCGGGCTTGAGTAACGGATTGTTCCGCAGCGACCACGATTGTTGAAGTACAGACTTTACTGCGCTCTCGACAGATACACGCCCTCTGCCGTATCTACCTTGATCTTCTCGCCCTCGTTGATGAACGGAGGCACTTGCACCACCAGCCCAGTCTCCGTCTTGGCGGCCTTGGTGACGCTCGAAGCGGTCGCGCTCTTGAGCCCAGGCTCGGTTTCTACCACCGTGAGGATCACCGTCTGCGGCAGCTCGATGCCTACCGCCTTGCCATCGAAAAACTCAACCTGAATCTGGAGATTCGGGGTTAGGTAATCCACCGCATCACCCAGGATCTCCTTGGTCAAATGGGTCTGCTCGAAATTGGTGGTGTCCATGAAGTAGTAGCTGTCGCCGTCGGCGTAGAGGAATTCCATTTCCTGCTCGTCCACGTTGATCTTTTCAATGGGATCAGGCGAGCGGAAGCGGTGCTCGAACATGGCGCCGGTGCGCAGATTGCGCAATTTGGCCTGAATAAAGGCGCGCAAGTTGCCGGGAGTACGGTGTTCGACACTGAAAACCGAATGCAGATCATTATTGTGCTTGATGATCATGCCGGGGCGAAGCTGGGTCGCAGGAATAGCCATTGCTGAAAAAACTCCTTAATTTGATGGCGGCTGGCTGGCAGACGCGGACAGGCCACATTTTCCGCCAGACACAAGGCTCGAAAGCTTTATTTTACACGCACTTGGGGCAAGAGGGAAAATCCTGAGCAGCGGGAAACTCTGGTTACCTGATCTTCCGTCCCCAAGGGGAATAGAATGGTTCCAGGCATAGGTTGAATTTCATCTGAAGAGGTGTTTTTATGCGCGTAGGAAAATATGAAGTTTCCGAAGGAAACCGCAGCAACACAGCCATTACGTTCCTGATGATCGGGCTGGGCGCGGGTGCGTTGCTCGGACTGCTGTTCGCCCCCAAAGCCGGCAAGCAGATACGAAAGGATTTGCGGCGCAAATACGATGACGCTCGCGAAACCGTCGAGGACTGGACCGAAGACGCACGCGATGCCGCCGAAGAAGTGCTTGAACGGGGCGCCGAATTTGCCGAGGACGTGCGCGACCGCGTAAGTCCCCTGGCCAAGAACTTGCGGCGAAGATAAGCCTGACCGTGCTAGCCCACGCCTTCGTCTAACCAAAGACGGCAGAAAAGAAGCCTTTGAGTTTGCCAAAGAAACCGTGATGCACGGGCTTGGGGGGCACGACCATGGCTTCGAAAGGAACTGGCGCCGGCATGTCTCGTAGCGGAAGCAACCTGGCTTCGTCTGTGGGCGCCGGCCGGGCTGGCGGCGGATCGCTGGCGCGAAACACCATGGGCACATCCACCTGCACATGAATGTCGTTGGGCTTGGACGCTGGAAGCGCCGCGGTCTCTGATCCTGAGACAGGCTTTCCTGAGTTTGACGGTGCGTCGGCAGAAGCCAGCGTCAGTGGTGGCGTGGTTGGCGGGCAACCGCAATTCATCGGCGCCGCAGTCTCCACCAAACTCAGCTTTCCCGAAAGAAACATCACCTGCTGCGTGGCCTTCACCTGGTATGTACCATCCCCCAATAGCTCCGACACAATCACCACCGCCGTATTTCCCGGTAACGCCTGGATGCAGGTATCGCCATGCGAGTCCGCGCTCACCCCATAGTGAAATTCCCCCGGCCCCGCCAGCAGGATGCGGAAGTCGGGCGTGAGAATCGAATCCGCAGCCGTGTCCAGAGAATAGTGCGCTTCCAAGGCTCCGGTGCTCATGCCCAGCATCAACGCGCGCCCGTTCTGCGAACTGGTCACCGAAACCGTGGTCCTGGGACAAACCAATATTTCGCCGCCGCGTCCCAGACGTAAAACCGCTGTATCCGCCCCAGCCGTCACCGCCGATCCCGTAGCCACCCGGCTTCCCGCCAGCATGACTCCACCCGAAACGCCCGATGCCGGCAAGACCTCGCGCGTAATAGCTGGAGTAGGAACAGCCTTAACTGCCTCCTCGATCGAGTGCAAACGAACCATCAGCCGGTTTCCCGCCGCATCCCAGGTGTAGGTGACGGGCTTGCTCAAGTCCACCACAATCCGCGCCACTGGCGGATTCTGTTGAAACTGGCTCAGCCGCACGCCATTAATTTCGCTGCCCCGCAGGTCGAGCCGCTTTTCGTGCCCCGCCAAGCGCGCATTGGGCAGATCAATGACCAGGCGTGGTGGATTGTCCAGCTTGCTGATAGCCGGAACTAGCGGCCGGTTGGAGATGACTTCGACCACCGGCCCGTTCGGTCCCGACAATGGTTGAACCGAGCGAACGACAGCAGGATTTTCTGAGCTGGCTAACAATTTCGGACCCGACTGCGCCGCCGCCGCTGGTATCAACAGCAGCGCGCCAATGAACTGCAGAAGCCTCATGTGGGGACCAGTCCTGAACCAACGATACCACTGGGTTAGGTCCGACAGAAGTACTGTGTGACGCACGAAGGTAGAGAATCCAACCGGGAACTGAGAACCAGAAACCGAGAACTGGCTTTTTCAGCCTAAGGTTCGGAGAGAAATTCGTATTCGTCGATCACCGCCGCCACGGCGACCTTGCCATCGGGGCCGCCATCGTCCACTCGCACCACTTTGCCCTTGCAGCGGACCCGAATACTCTCGGTCAGCGTGATCTCCGGCGGCAGGGTCAGGGTAAACTCGATGGCTGAGCCGGCGGTGATTGCCGAATCCACATAGAAGCAGATGCCGCGCGCGCTCACATCGCGGGTCTGGGCAGCCTTCTCCTGCGCTCCATCGTTGGCGTACGACACGGACACCGGCAGCCGCAACGCAAACCTGCGCGTGGCCCGCTTATTGTCCTGCGTGGTCTCGGCCATGACCCCTCCGGAAGTCTGTAGCATGGCGTGTCGGCACCCTTGTGTCAAGCTGTACTTGAGGGCACTCCTCCCGGCTCGAATTAGCCCTGATGTAAGCTGTTCTCTAGGCCCATGGTCTTCGTCCTCGACAACTACGATTCCTTTACCTACAACCTGGTCCAATACCTCGGCGAACTGGGTGCGGAGGTCGAGGTCCGCCGTAACGATCAAGTAACCGTTACCGATGTAGAAGCGATGCATCCCGAACGCATCCTCGTCTCTCCCGGCCCCTGCACTCCGAATGAAGCCGGCATCAGCATCGAACTCATTCGCCATTTTGCCGGCAAGCTCCCGATTCTGGGGGTCTGCCTCGGACATCAAGCCATCGGCGCGGCCTTCGGCGGCGAAGTCGTCCGCGCCCCAAAACTAATGCACGGCAAGACCAGCGCAGTGCAGCACGATGGCAACACCATCTTTCGCGGTCTACCCTCGCCTCTGACCGCGACCCGTTATCACTCGCTCATCGTGCGAGAAGAGAATCTGCCGGAGGACCTCGAAGTCAGTGCCTGGACCGCTGACGGAGTCGGGTCCCGCACCATCATGGGCTTGCGCCACCGCCAGTTTCCTGTTGAGGGGGTGCAGTTCCATCCGGAAAGCGTGCTGACTACCGAGGGAAAGCAGTTGATCCGAAATTTCTTGGCAGTCACCGGGTGATGTAGCGCCGAACGTCCTGCCGACGGTGTCTCTACCTTCGCAGTGTCCACCGCTACTTTCCAAACACCACCTGGACCAACGGCAGATCCTCGCGCAGAAATCCGGTGGGGTGGGCGTAGGTCACATACTCGGTCTGTCCATTACCTTGCGCGAACTCCGGGTGCGCTTGCCCGGTATAGTTGACGCTGCCCTTATACGGCGTCTCGCCCTTAAACAACAATGTGGGCGCAGACCACGGTCCCCACGGCGTCGACGAAACCATGAAATACATGTCATTGTTCAGCGTCGGATTGTAAATGTTCATATACAGGCCGAGGTAAGCGTCGTAAAAGACTTGGTTGGCCGCCGAGCCACCCTGAAAAATTGTGACTGCATCCGCCGGGTTCGTACTCCAATTATTATTTCCGGCGTAATAGGTCCACTGCGTGGTGTCTAAAATGCCCGCCAGCGGAACTCTGGCCACTTGGCAGTTGTGTACCAAAAAGCCGAGCACACAACCATAGGAATACACGGTGTCATCCACCACCAGCGCACCTGAGTTGTACTGCACATCTTTCGGCCCCCACATCAGCGTCGGAGTCTTGCTTCCTGGATTTTCGATGGGCCGGGTGATGCCTTTCCCGGGTGTATAGACGGCGATCCCCCCTCCCACCGTGTCCCATCCCTTCATGCCCGGCACGCCGCGACACAGTTCGTAGTAGTAAAAGAGCACGCGATTTCTGGCCGCATCGTTGACCACCGGGCCATCCCACATCGCGAACTCCGCGCCACAAGGCCTCACGGTGCAGTGGTTCTTGTCGTGTTCGTAGTTGTACTTTCGCTCCCAGGGAAGATACGGCAGGAACTCCGCAGGCGCGCCCGTACTATCCAACAGGTCGTGATCGAGGTTGATGCCCCTGGAAGCATCCAGATTCGTAGTCCAGGACAGAGAATTGTCGTCCCAGAAATCGTCCAGCACCCCCGGCACTGACATCGGTGTGTCGCCGAACGTCCAAACCGACTTGCCATCAATGAGCGCGCTGAACGTGCCGTCCCGGCCATAAATGACTTTATTCTGCTGAATGGTGCCAAGTTGAGTCACCGACACCACGGTAGGAATTGCCGGGGGGCCAGGATTCTGGCCGGCAAAAGCCACTCCCAAGGTGAAGAAAGACATCAGACTGGCGAGAATAAATCTCTTGGCTGCCAACATGAATACTCCTGAGACTTGCCGAAAAGCTATCACATGATCTTTCCCGATCTCTAGAGCAAATAGTCCGGCGGAAAGCCGAGCTGTGAGAAGAAAGGCTCACACGTGTTTCAGCCTCTATCCCCTGCCCCTCGCCGCCTCCACCGCCCGCAGCACTGCCTTGGCTTTATTCATGCACTCCTCAAACTCCCGCTGCGCATCGGAATCGGCGACGATCCCCGCCCCAGCCTGCAAGTAAGCTTTCTTGCCCTTCATCAGGAGGGTCCGAATGGCGATGCACGAATCCAAGTTGCCGGCAAAGTCCGCATACAACACTGATCCGCCATACACCCCGCGCCGCACCGGCTCCAGTTCTTCAATGATCTGCATCGCCCGCACTTTTGGCGCTCCCGTCAGTGTTCCAGCTGGGAAGCATGCAGCGAAGGCATCGAGCGCGTCGAGGTCCGAACGCAGCTTCCCTTCGAGCGCGGACACGATATGCATGACGTGCGAATATCGTTCCACATACATCAGGTCGCGCACTTTCACCGATCCGTATTCGCTCACTCGTCCGAGATCGTTGCGCCCCAGATCGACCAACATAACGTGCTCGGCACGTTCTTTCTCGTCCGCTAGCATTTCTTTCTCGAATTGCAGATCCTTTGCTTTATCATTCCCACGAGGACGGGTCCCAGCAATAGGCCGGTATTCCAGCTTGCGTCCCGTGGCCCGCACCAGCATCTCCGGAGAAGAACCCAGCACGTGGACATCCTCCATCCGCAGGAAATACATATACGGTGAAGGATTCACCGTGCGCAGGGCACGGTAGATATCGAAAGGCGCAACTCCCGGAGTAAAATCCAGCCGCTGCGAAAGCACTGCTTGAAAAATGTCTCCCGCCCGCGTGTACTCCTTCGCACGTTCCACCGATTGCAGGAAGCGGCTGCGAGGGGTGCGGGGCTGAATCTTCAATTTGCCCCTGCTCGGAGCCGCCGATCCCCGCCCCGGCGCCGAACGCAATCCCGCCGCTAGTTTCTTTTCCAGAGCCGCGATGTCGGCCACCGCCCTGTCGTACGCCTTGCGCGGACTCTCCCGCGAAACATCGACCGTAGCCATGATCTGAATCTGATGCCGCAAATGGTCAAACGCCAGCACCCGGTCGAAGAACATCAGCACACAATCGGGCAGCATGAGGTCGTCCTTCGCGCGCTCGCCAATGTTCTCCAGTTGCCGCACGCTGTCATAGGCGAAGTAGCCGACCGCACCGGCAGTGAACGGCGGCAAACTATCAGCGATAGCAAGGCGATGCTGCCGCAGCAGGTCTTTCAAAACTTCGAGGACGTTCCCGCGCCGCCGTTCCACCCTCTTGCCCTGCCGTATTTCGATATCCTCGCCTTGAGCCCTCACCCGCATGTAGGGCTTCGCCCCCAGGAACGTATAACGTCCGACCCGCTCACCCCGTTCGACGGATTCAAGGAGAAAGGCCTCAGGCTCCCCCGTCGCAATGGCCAGAAAGGCCGAGACCGGCGTCAGTAGGTCAGCAGCCACGGGCTTAAACACCGGGATCAATGTCGCCTTGCGGGCGAGCCGCGAGAACCCTCGATAATCCGGAGTAACCATGCATTCCCTGCCTTCGAGTGCGCGATCCCCGAAGAGGCCCCATTATAAGTGAGGTTTCAACGCTGATTTCGCAGGCTTCGGCCCTTCACCTGTGCTCCTCGAGTTCCCCGGTAACGGCTGGTACATGTTCACCAGTAACCACCGAATGAATTGACGGATTGCTTAACAGGCCGCAAGATAACTGTTTAGCCAATATCCAGGCGGGTGAAACGTCATGCAGATCAGGTTCTGGGGGGTCCGCGGTTCGACGCCGGCTCCCCAGCCCGAAAACATGCGCTATGGAGGCAACACCTCTTGTGTCGAGGTGCGCGTCGGAGACCATCTCTACATCTTCGATTGTGGCACCGGCTTCCGCGTCCTGGGGCAGGCACTTCGCCGCGAATTCGGCAGCCGCCCAGTCTCTGCGCACATCTTCGTTTCCCATTTCCATTGGGACCACATTCAGGGGCTCCCGTTCTTTGGGCCGCTGTATGACAATGCCGAGAACCACTTTGAATTTCACTGCTCCAGCCGCACTCGTAGCCTCAAGCAGGTGTTTGAAGAGCAGATGGCGGCGCCCTACTTTCCTGTGGGGCTCAAGCAGATGCAGGCCCACCAGAATTTCTACGATCTCGAAGAAGGCCGGATTCAGCTGGACGCAGCCACCCTGCAAGCCAGTTGGCTCAACCATCCCCAGGGCTGTATGGGGTTCCGCCTGGAAACCCGGGACGGCGTCGTGGTCTATGCCACGGACAACGAACCCGGTCACGCACTCTTCGACAAGAACGTTCGCAAGCTGGCTGCCGGGGCCGACATTCTGATCTACGATTCCCAATACCTTCCGGAAGAATACGCGGCCAACCGGCGCGGTTGGGGGCACAGCCACTGGCGCGAAGCCATCAACGTAGTAATGGAGAGTGGGGCCAAGGAGCTCATCCTTTTTCACCATGACCCCGACCACGACGATGCCTGCATCGACAAAGTGGTCAAAGAAGCACGCAACTACTATCCCCGGGTGCGGGCGGCCGCTGAAGGCATGCAAGTGGAAGTACTGAACGCCCGCTCGGCCGTAAAGTAATCTCCACCTCCGCTGGTTTCTATTCGCCCTGCGATTTTGCAACCCTGGATTACAATGAGACTAGTTTTTCGAGCGGCGGTTCCCATCGAAAAGAGGCTCGAGTGACGCAGTTCATAGCAGCCTGGCCGCGACTCACGGTGACCTCGGTCATCGACATTCTGCTGGTCGCCGTCATCATTTATGAGTTGTTGGTACTCGTTAAAGGGACGCGGGCTTCCCTCATGCTGGTGGGTGTGGCCGCATTGGGCCTCGCGTTCTACCTGTCGCGCTTTGGCCAGCTCACTACGCTGAATTGGCTGATCAGCACCCTGCTTCCCTACACTGTCTTTGCCCTGATCGTGGTCTTTGCCGCCGAAATTCGCCAAGCTTTAACCCGCCTCGGACGCAAACTCACTTTCAACTCTTCCGGAGCCGCGGAAGAAGACGCTTACGATGACATCGTGCTGGCTGCCAACCTCTTTTGTCAGAACCAGACTGGCGCGCTCATGGTCATCGAGCGTGAGATCGGCCTGCGTACCTACATCGAGAGCGGAGTGCCCCTGGATGCAAAGCTTTCCTACGATTTGCTGGCTACGATTTTCCGCCCCAGCGCGCCGCTGCACGATGGCGCCGTCATTATTCAGAAGGACCGCATCGCCGCTGCCGCCTGTTTCCTGCCGCTGTCCATGAACCCGGTGCTGTCAACGCAGCTCGGTACCCGCCATCGCGCCGGCATTGGCGTCACCGAGGAAACCGACGCCATCGCCGTGGTGGTGTCGGAAGAGACCGGCAGCATCAGCCTGACCATCGGTGGAAAAATCGAACGGGACCTCACCGTGGAACAGTTGCGCAATCGCCTGGGCGAACTGCTGCAGCATCACGTGCGCCCAGCCACACTCCCAACTCCCATAAGCCATGGCTTGTCACGCGAAGAGGAAGCGCAAACCTCGCGCCCTCACTCCGCAGACTCGCCGGTCAACCAGGGTACGGACCGCTAGCGATGAGCGAATTCTTCCAGCGCGTGGTGCTTCACAATCTCGGCCTCAAATTGGTTGCCCTTGCGCTGGCCCTGGGATTGTGGCTTGCCGTTGCCCGCGACCCCATCGCGGAAGTTGCAGTCGACATCCCTGTCGAAATTCGCAACCTTCCCCAGGATCTGGAAATCAGCTCCGAGATTGTCCCTAAAGCACAAATCCGGCTGCGCGGTCCGGAGCGGGTGATCCACGAACTGCAGTCTTCCGACGTCTATGCCACCATCGAGTTCAACGGCGTTAAACCCGGCGAGCGCACCTTCGACCTCACCGCACAACAGATTCATCAGCCCGCGGGCCTGGAAGTTGTCCAGATCGTGCCCAGCCAGTTCCATCTCACTTTTGATGTGCGGCTGACCCGCGCGGTTTCCGTCCAGCCGCGCGTCATTGGCAGCTTCGCCCAGGGATACCACATCGGCCAGATAGTCAGCGATCCATCAACCGTAACTATCACAGGCCCGAAAGGGCGGGTTGAGGCTGTGGAAGCCGCTACCACCGATCCTATCGACATAAGCGGAGCCATGAATCGTGTGACCTTCGTCCGTCATGCATACGTCTCAGATCCTCTGGTTCAGGTGACGCATTCTGATCCCGTGCGGATTACGGTTATCATGGAGCAAGCGCCCGGCGGCGGCGCCCGGTAGCCCATTTAGGATGACATCGCAGACACGACAACTCTTCGGCACCGATGGCATTCGTGGCGTCGCTGGAGAATTCCCCTTAACTCAGGAAAGCACCTTTCTGATAGGCCGCGCCCTGGGCCACAACTTGGTCCGCACCCATCCCCAGGCAAGTGTCGTCATCGGCCAGGACACACGCGAATCCAGCGTCTGGATCGCCGACCAGGTTTCGCTCGGGCTTGCTTCTTGCGGCTGCCAGGTACACAGTGCCGGCGTCATTACTACGCCCGGTGTGGCGTATTTGGCGCGCTCGCGCAAGTGTGCTGCCGGGGTGGTGATCTCTGCCTCGCACAATCCCTGGACCGACAATGGAATTAAAGTGTTCTCCGGCGATGGCTACAAGCTTCCGGACGCTCGCGAATTGGCCATCGAACAGGAAATATTCGCCCTACTGCAAAACCCCGAACGGGTGGCGTCCTCCGCGGCCAAGCCCCCTGCGAGTCTGCCGGGAGAGCGCAGCCTCAGACGTGCCTATATCGAGTGGCTCCAAGGTAGCGTGAAAACTGATCTGAGCCGACTGAAAGTGTTGGCAGATTGTGCCAATGGCGCCGCCACCGCTGAAGCGCCAGAACTTTTCCGCGCCCTCGGAATTCAAGCAACGTTCATCGGCGCCTCGCCCGACGGCCGCAACATCAACCAGAACTGTGGCGCGCTGCATCCCGAAGTCTTGGCCAAAACCATCGCCCAGAAACGCTGTCAATTCGGCCTCGGCGTCACCTTCGACGGAGATGCCGATCGCGTGCTATTCAGCGATGCCGATGGCCACGTGGTCAATGGCGATGCCGTCCTCCTGCTCGCCGCCCGTGATTTGCAGTCTCGCGGCGCCCTTGTCGGCTCCGTCGTTGTAGCCACCACCATGTCAAACATGGGCCTCGAAATCGCCCTTCGCAACTCCGGCATCCGGATGTTGCGTGCGAACGTGGGTGACAAGTACGTGCTTGAGGAGATGCAGAAGACCGGCGCGATTCTAGGCGGCGAGCAGTCCGGCCACATCCTCTTCCGCGACGGCGAAGCCACCACCGGGGACGGCTTGCTTACCGCTTTGCGAGTCATGGAGATCCTGGCCCGCACCGGTAAGCCCCTTGCGGAGTTGGTCGGCGATCTCAAAGTCTTCCCACAGACGATTCAGAACGTTCGTGTACGGGAGAAAACACCATTCGTCCAGGTACCGGAAATCCAGCTCGCAATCGATGCCGCACAAAGCGAACTGGATGGCAACGGACGCGTCGTGGTCCGCTACTCTGGCACCGAGGCACTGGCCCGCGTCATGGTCGAGGCCGAGTCCGAAGAAAGAATGCAGGCGCTGACCCACAACATTGCCAGCGCCATCAAGAACGCCCTCGGGGTTTGATGTGACCTCAATTCTGTCCAATGCCGCCGCACTCTGGAATCTGATCCTGCTATTGGCCGTGATCGCCATACTCGCCGGGTTTCTCTACGGATTTGTTTTCCGCCGCATGGTTCGGAAGAGAAGAATTGCCGGCGCCCGCGATCGCCGAATGCTGCGCGAAGCCGCCGAACGCGAATCAGAGAGGGCTGGCTAAACCAGCGTTGATCTGCGTGAAACAACGGCGAAAAAAGTTACTCCATATCCCGCCAATTCGTTCCCACTCCCATTTCCACCAGCAGGGGCACGGTCAAGGCATGCACCTGTTCCATCCGTTCCTTCACTAAAGATCGCATGACATCGACCTCCGCCTCCGGCACTTCAAACACCAGTTCGTCATGCACCTGCAAGGTCATTCTTGATTTCATTCCCCGCTCAAGCAATTCCCCGTCAATGCGGATCATCGCAATCTTGATCAAATCCGCCGCCGTGCCCTGCAGGGGCGTATTCACCGCCGTTCGCTCGGCAAATCCGCGCAGGTTAACGTTCTTGCTGTTGATGTCGGGAATCGGTCGCACCCGTCCAAACAGTGTAGTCACTCTCTGTGTGCGACGAGCATCTTCCAGGATCTGTTGTCTGAATTTCCGCACTCCCGCGTACTTCTCGAAATACGCATCGATGAATCGTCGCGCCTCGGCCGGCTCAATCCCCAGGCTCTGCGACAAACCAAACGCCGATAACCCATACACAATCCCGAAATTCACCACTTTAGCCTGCCGCCGATGGTCTGGTCTCACCATCAGCGGCGGCACGTCAAACACCTGCGAAGCAGTCAGCGTGTGAATGTCATCGCCGCGACGATAAGCCTCCACCAGCAGCGGATCCTGCGAAAAATGCGCCAGCAGCCGCAATTCGATCTGCGAATAGTCCGCTGCCAGCAGCACGTGTCCCGGCTCCGCCGTAAATGCAGCTCGAATCTCCCGCCCGAGTTCAGTCCGAATGGGGATGTTCTGAAGATTGGGATTAGTCGAAGACAGCCGGCCCGTGGCGGTTCCGGTCTGACCGAAAGTAGTGTGCAAGCGCCCGGTCGATGGGTTTAGCAACGCTGGCAGCGCGTCCACATAAGTCGATTTCAGTTTAGTGAGCTGGCGATAATCCAGCACCATGCGTGGTACTGCATGATCTTCTGCAAGCCCCTCAAGCACATCAACCGCCGTCGAAATAGTCTTCCCTTTCCCGTATTTCACCGGCTTGGGCAGGTTCAGTTTATTGAACAGCACATCGCCCAGTTGCTTGGGTGAACTGATATTGAACTCGTGCCCCGCCGACTCGTAAATCTCTTTCGCTTTCGCCGCGATCTCGAGCTCCAGCCGCGACGACATCTCCGCCAGGTTCTTGCGATCAATCTTGACCCCGGCGTGCTCCATCCGCGTCAACACTGGCACCAGCGGCAGGTCGATCTCCTGGTAAAGTTTGAGCAGCCCGGCTTGCTCCACCTCCGTGCGGAGCGCCGTCGCCAGCCTGCCAGTGACGTCGGCCGCCTCAGCCAATCCCCCGCTGAGCTTCATATTGAAACGCCGCAGAGCCACATCGGCCAGCCGGTGCGATGGATACGTGGGGTCCAGCAAATACGAATACAGCATCGGATCATGCTGCACGCCGCGTACGTCCATCCCTGTCGGCTCAACCGCATGAGCAGCCGCCTTCCAATCATGAATGGCTTTCGGGAGGCTGGCATCCGCCAATGCTGCGCGCAACTTCGACGCCGCGGCTTCAGCTTCCGCTGACACCGTCACCGCCGCTCCCGGCTCCGCCGAAATAGCCAGATTACGGGCTCGCGCCGCCGGCGTTGCTTCCGCTAACAGCGGCAGCATCCCAGTTTCTGATTCGTCCGGATCTTCTTCCTCTTCATTCGCGATTTCTGACTCTGCTTCCACCGCGACCGCCAGCGCACCGCCCGTAGGAACCGCTCGCAGCACCACTTCCACATCGGCCGCCGATTTCGCGTCGCTGTAATGTGCTTCGCCTGCCTCGGCAATTGGCAACAACTCTTTCAAGAGCGACGTGAACTCTAGCTCAGTAAACAGCTCGCGCAGCGCTTCCCGGTCCGGCTCCCCCATCTTCATCGCGTTCTCGTCGAGCTCAACCGGAACGTTGCAGTCGATGGTCACCAGCTGTTTGCTGAGCAAAATATTGTCACGATTGTTTTGCAGCGATTCGCGATATGTCTTTTTCTCCACTTCCGCCGCCCGCTCCAGCGCCTGCTCTACCGTCCCGAATCGCTGAATCAGGTCCACCGAGCCTTTGTCGCCAATCCCCGGCGCACCCGGAATGTTGTCAACCGAGTCGCCGCGCAAGGCCATCACATCCACCACTCGCTCCGGAGGCACTCCCAGAATCTCTTCCACCTTCTGTGCATCGCAGATCAAGTTGTCCTTGGGCGGATTCAGCACCTGTACGCGGTCGTTCACAAGTTGCAGCATGTCTTTATCGCTCGAGACCACGTACACCGGATGCAACTTTTCCGCCGCCTTACGCGCCAGCGTCCCAATCACGTCGTCCGCCTCGTAACCCGGCATCTGAAGAATAGGAATGCGGTAGGCCTGCAAGGCCCGGCGTATGTACGGTATCTGCTGCGCCAGATCTCCGGGCATTTCGGAGCGGTTCGCCTTGTAGCCGTGATACTCCACCTGCTGGAAGGTCTGGCTCTTGAGATCGAACTTCCGCACAGTCGTAAACCCTTCCGCCTGCTGATCGCGAAACGTGGGTGCAGCAACATCAAACACCGCGGCAAGATATTGCGGCGAGAAGTCATCCCGCAACTTGCGCAACATGTTTACAAAAACGTAAACCGCTGCGGTAGGCACGCCCGACTTCGTAGACATCCCCCGCTGCCGCGCCATGGCATGATAAGCGCGGAAAATGAATGACATGGCATCAATCAGGAAAATGCGATTGGGATCGGCAGAAGGTTTGACGATGGCTGGTCCAGCGGGCGTGGCCGCTTCAACCACAGGTTTTCGCTTCGGGGGCACGAAGCCAGTTTAGCAGCCTAGTGAATCAGGGGAGTTCCTGTCGCATTCGATCCGCTGCTGTGAGTTTGTGGTTAAGAATAACCACCTCTCCGGCCTGTGCCGTCACATCCGACTTGTTCCTTCCGCGTCTGTAAGGGATTACTGCGCCAGCTCTGAGAACATCGCTCGGGGAGAGTTGGGTAACCGCCTGGGCCAAGTCAGGTGTGAAAACGCTGATATGTTCAGGCATGGAACTAGGTACTTTGACAGACAGACTCCCGTGATCGTCCGTCCTTGCCCGTGTCTCGAAGATATTCTTCATACCGGAGACCTCCTCCCTGGTCGATTCTCCATCCCACAATGTCACGATGACGTTGAGTTTTTTTATAGGCTTTCCTGATTTGAAGTCGAGGAATCGAACCGCAATCACTTGTTGGGTTTGACCGTGAACGTCAATGGAGGTGAAGAGTAGAAGGAGTTTAAGTGAGACCAGGGAAATGGCAAGCGCATATGTCCAGCCTCGACTTCGCACGTGACTGACCTCATTGCTGACAGCTAATTCTTCTTCCCATACTCCGTGTTGTAACGAAGGGTGATTTCCCCGCAGGTCCCTTGCTCCGGCGAATAAACCACGCAGCTATCAAAAGGCCGCGAATACACATGCAAGCTGACCGCCCGCTGGTTGAACTCGCGCGGATTGAGCACCCGATGCACCGGCTCCTTGGGATCAACCGCGCACGGATGAGTTGCGTTCATCTCGACCGTGTCCGCTGCCGCCAGCTGACAACTCCCCTTGTCTAACTCCTGCGCAAGCACCCGGTAGTTTTCCACCAACAGTCTCCCGATGGGCACGGCCATCCAGCAGTTCTGGTCGCGATGATTGTGCACCGAACTTATCTGCCCAATGTCCCAACAGATCGCCATCAGTTCGTAGAGTGGCGTCTTGTCGATCAGGTTCCGGGTATAGTGCTGGCGGTCCCAGGTGAGAAACCGCTCCAACGTATCCGGTGCGACCGGAGTCTGTTCGAGGAAGCGCAAAATCTGCTCCGTCCCGGAAAACGCCGCCTCGGAGAACTTACGCAACCCGGCAACAAAATCCTCGATCGGAACCTGCTTCAACAGCGTTTCTGTACCCATGTCTTCCCCTCCGACGAATTAGTATATCGCTCCGAGGCATGGAAGAGGCGCGCCTGACGTGTCATTCCACAAACATGCAATCCCCATAGGAGTAGAAGCGATATTTTACCGATACCGCATGTTTGTAAGCCTCCAGCACTTGTTCTGTCCCACCGAGCGCGCATACCAGCATGAGCAAAGTCGATTGTGGCAGATGGAAATTGGTCAGCAGCGCCCCCACCACCCGAAACTTGTATCCCGGATAGATAAAAATGCCCGCTTCTCCGCAGCCAGCTTCGACTCTGCCCGTGTGCCCCGCCGAGTACTCCAAAGTTCGGACCGTCGTCGTCCCGATTGCTACCACTCTCCGGCTGGCATCCAGGGCCCGGTTGATTTTCTCCGCCACCTCGCTTGAGATCACATAAGACTCGCGGTGCAAGCGGTGGTCTTCCACCCGATCCACTCGCACCGGCTGAAACGTTCCCAATCCAACGTGCAGGGTGATTTCGGCTGTTTCAATGCCCCGCTCCCGCATCCGAGCCAGCACTTCTGGCGTGAAATGCAGACCCGCCGTAGGCGCCGCGACCGATCCCCGTTCCCGCGCATAGACGGTCTGATACCGTTCCCGATGCCCAGGTTGATCTGCTCGGTCGATGTAGGGCGGCAATGGCACGTGTCCTAACCGGTCGAGCTCTTTCCAAAAATCAACCACACGACCGAAGCGTATCCGCCGCTCCCCGAAGCCGCCACGCTCGATGACCTCTGCCTGCAATTCACCGCTTTCCCCAAAGAACAGCTTTTCTCCCACTCCGATCTTTCTCCCTGGACGCACAAGGCATTCCCACTCGTTCGGCTCCGCCGAAACCTGCCGCGTCAAAAGCACTTCCACCCGGCCTTTCAGGAAGTCTTTCGCCGCCGGATTCTGCGCGCTCACCGGCTGCGCTTTCTGCCCGCTCCGCCGCCCGTAAAGCCGTGCCGGAAATACCTTGGTGTTATTGAAAACGACGAGATCGTCTGCCCGAAGCATCTCCGGTAACTCCCGGAACCAACGGTCCTGGAGCGTTCCCGAACCGCGCCCGAGGCACAGCAGCCGGGACGCCGCCCGGTCGGGAAGCCACTCCTGGGCAATCAGTTCGGCGGGAAGAAGGTAGTTGAATTCAGCGACCAGCACGCCGGACAATTATAGAGTTAGCAATCCGGAAACAAACGCATTGTCTTCGCCCAAGCGACTGCGGTAACATACGCGAGCACTCCCCTCAGTTTGCTCTCAGTCTATGCCCAGCGAACGGCACCATCGACGTGAGATAGCTGTCTTCGGCAAGATGTTGTACGACCGCGGTTACGTCGCGGCCATGGATGGCAACCTCTCCGTGCGCCTGGATGAGCACCGCATTCTGGCCACCCCCACGTCGATGAGCAAGGGCTTCCTGCGTCCCGCGGACATGGTAATCGTCGACTACCAGGGCCACCTGCTCGCCGGCCGTCACAATGTTTCGAGCGAAATTGCCATGCACTTGCTGATCTACAAACTGCGTCCTGATATTCACGGCATCGTGCATGCCCATCCGCCCACGGCCACAGGATTCGCCGCCGCCGGAATCGCACTCAATAAGCCTCTAGTCTGTGAAGTCGTGATCGGCCTGGGCTCGATTCCGCTCGCACGCTACGGAACTCCGGGAACGCCCGAACTGAGCGAGACGCTCGAGCCGCTAATCCCTCAGTACGATGCCATTCTCATGTCCAATCACGGCGTCGTCGCCTATGCCGACAACGTCCACAACGCTTACATGAAGATGGAGACGGTGGAGCACTTCGCGCAGATCGCGCTCGTGACCCACCTTCTGGGGCGCCAGCAGCCGCTCGAAGGCGAGGACCTCGAAAAGCTCCTGCTTGCCCGAGGCAAGTATCAGGGATCGCACTCCCTCGCCCCCATGCCGCTAGCTTGCGGACTCCCTGCCGACAGCGGTCGCAGCCACCTGGAGCATTCCCCTGCACCCAGGCTGGACGAAGACGGCCGGCCAGCTACCGCGGCTTTCCGCGGCCGGGCTCGAGCCAAGAACTAGTACCCCTTAGTCCCCTCCGATGCGGAACCGCATCCCCGCTCGAACATTGGTTCCCAGCGCCGGATATCCCACCACCTCGTTGTACTGCTTGTCGAGAATATTCTCCAGGTTCACGTACGCGGTCATGCGGGAATTGACGGCATACCATCCGCCGGCATTCACCAGCACGTAGCCGGGCGCATGATCGATATTGAACCCGAAAAAGTCCGAGTCCTCCCGCCGGCCTACAAAGCTTCCGCCCAGATTCGCTCCCCAGCGTTTCCCCAGGTAAGACAACAGGCTGGCGGCCGAGTGTCGCGGGCGCCGCAGCAAAGGGTCGCCGGCAGCAAATGGCGCCGACGTGCCCGGCGGCGCTTCCAGAATCTGGGTTGAGGTGTACGTGTAAGACGTGTTCCACGACAGCTTGGAGTTGAGCCTTGCCTGCAACTCGACCTCTGCACCGTGCGCCAGCGATTTCTCCAGGTTGATGTACTGTCCGACAAATGTCATCGGATTCACAGTGATGAATTCGATCTGGTCGTGGAACAGGTTGTTAAAGTAAGTCGCGTTCAACACCACCTTGCCGGCAAAAAAGTTCTGCTGAAACCCGGTCTCGAAAGCCCGGTTTCTCTCTGCTTTCAGATTGGGGTTGGGGATTTGAAACGGACCATTGCCGAACGTTTCTTCAAATCGTGGCTCCTTGATCCCAGTCGCATAAGAAAACTTTAAGCGAGTTCCGGAGAATATCTGGCCGCCCCGCAGAACCTGCAGCCCCAAAGCGATTCGCGGAACTCCAACATTGCCGAAAGTCGTGTTGTGGACGAAGCGGACTCCGGCCACCACGCTCAACCTACCTAGCGTGAGCGCCTGTTGCCCGTACAGTGCGTCGTTCAGACGCAATCCGTGAGCTATCGTTGGAGGAGGAGGAATGGTATCGCGCACCGAGCCGTTTTCGTCTTCGAATTCATATCCAAACGTGGTGTGGGCCCAACTGCGTTCCACATAATCGCCCTGATAATCGAATCCGGCCCGGTTGAAGCGGGCAAACTCTGCAAATGGAGTGTCGACCTCGCCGAACGGCGTGATGCGATTCGGGTCGGTAACAAAATCGGTGTTAGCCCTTCCCAGCGTGGCCTCGAAGCCGGTAATGCGATGCGTCCATCGCGAGGGCCCCGTAATGGTTAGCTCAAGGCTGGCGAACAGGTTGTTCGCCCGCGCCCGCTGGTCGAGATCGGGGGACAAAAGCGGCTGGCCGTTGAAATTCCACTCCCCTTGAACACCGCTGACGTTGTTGTCGTGTCGGGCCCGTAAACGTAAGGCCGCCCACTCGTTCAGCTTCGCCCCCGCATTCACACCCACCAGAAAGTTTGAATAATCGTCGTTCGGGCCGGAGCCGGCGGTGTTGAACTGATTTCCGAAAATGTCGTAATCGAAGCGTCCGTTCGCGCCTGAAAGCGATGCATAGCCATTCTCCGTTCCGTAGTTGCCGGCATCCGCGCCGAAACGCAATTCCGGAACCGGAGTGTTGCCCGTGCGTGTCCACACCTGCACGACGCTGGTCATCGCGTCAGAACCATAGAGCGTGCTCTGCGCGCCTCTCAAGAACTCCACCCGATCCACTTCGCTCAGAGGGAGTGTGCCAAAGTCAAAAGTTCCTCCCGGCTCCGCAACGCTGACCCCGTCAACGATCACTCTGTTAAAGGTGGAATCGCCGCCCTGCACGAACAGGGAAGACCGTCCGCCCCGCTGCCCGGCAGTATTAACGACTGCGCCGGGCAGAAATCGCAAAGCATCGTCGGCCGCCACTGGGTTCATCACTTGTAGTTGTTGGCTGCTCAATGTGGCCACACTGGCGCCGCCGTCTTCGCTCGGAACCGGGCCGCGGGTCGCCGTCACAACCACCGTCTCCGCCGCAGTGGCTAGCGCCAGACTGACCGTGATCTCTCCACTGGAAGCAGCCACGGCCTGTGGAGCAAAGCCGGGCGCCAGTATTCGCAGGCGATTAGCGCCCGAGCCGACATTGCGAAAGACTACCGTGCCTTCAGGTGAAGAATCCTGAACTGCCACCGGAGTCTCACTGCCGGCGGCAAACAGCTCGACCTGCGCCCCGGCCACTACAGCCGATTGCGGGTCAACAACTTTCACTTTGATTTCGGCGGCAGACGCGGCCACCACGGGGGCAAGAACAACAAACGTAAGAACGCTGACAAGAACCCGACGAGAACGCATGCACTCCTCCTTTATCACGCGAAAGGGGTTGGTGTTGGCGGTTCGCGCCGATCTCCTGGCTTGGCGAGTTAGGATGAATCGTCCGTCGGGCCTTCTTGCCCCGTCGACATTTCAATCCGGCAATCGCAACCAGCCTTCCCAGGGATTTCCCCAGTGACTGGCTGCCATTTCCTCGCTTACAGTTGCGCGGCAGCGCGGGATTCTCACCCGCTTCCCTCCTCATCAGTGCTGACGAGGGTGCGCGAACCAAAGTAGGTTGGGAAAGAACAAAAACGAACGTTGTGGGAATTTACTCGCCCGCAGTGTGAAAGTCAATTGCTGCTGTGTGGAATCGTTGAGACCCGGTCGAGGACCGGCGTCCCTGCCCGTCATCAACGCGTTCCGTTGTATAAATAGAGTTCATGATCCCCGATGACCTGCTTGCCATCCTGGTCTGCCCCGCTTGCAAGCAGCCTCTCGCTTTGAAAGAGAACAGAGACAGCTTGAAGTGCGGCGCCTGCCAGCGGGTTTATCCAATCCGGGACAACATTCCCATTTTGTTGATCGACGAAGCGATAACCGACCCCGCCTGAGGAACCTGTCTCACCCCGGCGCAATTTGATCCACGTCCGCGCCCAGTTTCTCGCCGTCTGGTGCCATTGCGACACAACATGTCAGCTCTCTGCACAGTATCCCGCTCACTCGAAAGCGGCGGCGAATCCCAGAGACGATGGTGCCAGACCGCAACTTATTGCAACACCACGGGTTTAATTCAGCAGGGACTTCTTGTTCCAGAAGCTGTGTAAAAACCGGTGATCCGGCAATGAAATTGCAGGTAACTTTCGCGGCATCTGCGGCGTCTAATCCGGTAAAGAGGTCGAGTCGGAGGTGATGGCGATGAGAGAGCGATTCACGGTGACGGAACTGAGCGCCTTACGCAGCGACCTGTTGCAGGGGGGGTTGATCGATTCCCGCGAGGCCGCGGAACTGTTGCAGGTCTTCCTGATGGGCAGAGGTTACGGTGTTTCTCCGCAAGCGGCATTCGACGCTGCTGGCCGGGTCGAGATGTCGGGTTGCTCCATTCCGGTGTTACAGCACGAATTGGAGAGTTTGGCTTTGGTGATGTAAGCGGCACCACAGAGAATCTGCAGGGACTTCGAAACCAAGTCGCTCCCTGAAGGTGAAGCAGTAGACGCGCCGGGCGAACCAGCCCGGCCCTTCTTTTTGAGCTGTCAGCCGTCAGCTATCAGCCCTCAGTTCAAGCAATATTCCCCAAGCTGTTCCTTGTGGAGGGCCTTGTTTCGGTGCCACAACAATCTGAGTTGGCTGAAAGCTGAGGGCTGACAGCTCATTCGTATCTCAAACTCTCCACCGGATCCAGCTTGGCCGCGCGCGCCGCCGGCATCGTCCCAAACAAAATCCCCACCAGCGACGACACCAGAATCGCGACAATCGCCGAAACCCCCGAAATAGGAATGCGGTATTCGGTCAGAAACCGCACCGAGAACGGCACTGCCAGGCCAATCACCACCCCCGCCGATCCGCCGATCAGAGAGATCAGAATCGCCTCCGACAAGAACTGATAACGAATCGAACGGCTGGTCGCGCCGATGGCTTTGCGGATCCCGATCTCGCGAATCCGCGAGCTGACCGTTGCCAGCATGATGTTCATGATCCCGATCCCACTGACCAGCAGCGTAACCGTCGCAATGAGCAGTAAGACGATGGTCAGCGCGTTGGCGGTTTTGTCCGCCACCGCCACCAACTCGGTGAGGTTCTGGACGGTGTATACCGATTCCGGACGATGCCGGGACTGGATGACTCTCTTCACCTGCTGCGTGACTGGAATCACCATCGAGGGTTCGGCGGCCGAAAAGTAAAGCTGCCTCACGTTCGCAGTCTCAGTAAAAAAGCGGGCCACAGTGTAGGGAATCAGCATGGAGTTGTCGGTCACCTCCGTTTGCCCAAAGGTGTCCACTCGTTCCCGAAACGTTCCAATAATGGTGAAGGGAAGGCCATTCACTTTCACCGTCTTGCCGATTGCATCTCCCACCGATCCGTAAATCTCCTCGGCAAGCTTTTGCTGCATCACGCCGACTTTGTTGCGTGCCTGCTCGTCCTGGGCATCGAAGAATCTCCCCGAAAGCACCACCAGGTTGCGCACTACCGTGTACTCAGGGAACACTCCCAGCGTGCGTAGATCGCGTTCCTTGCCTCCGCCAATGGGAATGCGGTCATCCAGCGGAACCACCGGCGACGCAGCCACGATCCCCGGCACCTGCTGCAGCACCGCGTACATGTCATCAATGGTCAGCAGGTCGGGGGTCACATTGCGCTGCTCGCCGCCTTGATATTCGGCATCGATCTGGTTGGCGCCAATCGACTGGATCAGGCTCAAAACGTATTGCTTACCCGTCATCCCGATCGTGACCACCAGAATCAGCGAAGCCGTCCCAATGACCATGCCCAGCGCAGTCAGCGCAAAACGCACCTTGTTGCTGCAAAAAGTGTCGTAGGCAAAACTGAGAATCTCCCCCAGGACCAGCTTGGGAGGATGATGGGTCGGCGGAATGGCGGTGGTCGCCATGCTGTTTAGATGCTACCCGGGCCGCAGAAGCAGCGCAAACCTCTCATTCGGAAGAACCGCTTTGCGCCCTCAGCGGGGATCCTTTGCGTCCTTGCGTGTTCCTTTGCGTCCCTTGCGGTAAAGTTCTTGAATTGATTGCAACGACCCCAAAACCGGCAAAGAAACTAAAATAGACCAAAAAGCGATCACCCCTTCGAATCCGCCGCCGCGCCTTTGACGTAGTACGCCGCCTGACCCGGATCCAGCCGCCGCCCCTTGCCGCTGAAAATCCGGAAATGTATCACCCCAGCCTTCTGCAAGCTAAATTGCAGGGTCGTGGCCAGAACTCCAAAGCCGTACTTCACGCTGCGGCTGAAATTAATCGACGAGGCCTCCTCGAAATACTTCGTCGGACACGACACCTCCCCGATGCGAAACCCGAAATGCACGCACTGCGCCAGCATCTGGTTGTCGAACACAAAGTCGTCGGAGTTCTCCAGCAGCGGCAAGCGGGTGAGAACTTCCCGGCTAAAGGCGCGATATCCCGTGTGATATTCCGACAATTTGACCCGCAAAAAGAAGTTTTCAAACGCGGTGAGAAAGCGGTTGGAGACGTACTTCCATAGCGGCATGCCTCCACGTAGCGCCGTGCCCCCAATAATGCGCGATCCCAGCACTACGTCATACACCCCAAACGCCACCATGCTAGCCATGGCCGTCACCAGCAGCGGCGTGTACTGGTAGTCGGGGTGCAACATGATGACCACATCCGCACCCGACGCCAGCGCCTCCCGGTAACAGGTCTGCTGGTTGCGCCCGTATCCGTAATTCTGGTCATGCACAAAACATTGCAGTCCCAGTTCCTTGGCAACCTCAATGGTGCGGTCAGAACTGTGGTCGTCCACCAGGATGCAAGTGTCGACCAGGTCAGGCAGCTCTCCCACCGTCGCCCGCAGCGTCTTTTCCGCGTTGTAAGCGGGCAACACCACCGCGATGCGCTTCCCGTTGATCATCGAGTCATGATAACCCGCATTACCGTGCTTCCCATCTTCCAAACGGCGTGACACCAGCGACTTTCTTGGTACACAAAAAAAACGCCGCCTGGTTCAGGCGGCGTCGAGCAGATGAGAATCAACCTGGCTTAGCGATGTCCTCCTCCACCATGAGAACCTGAACTGTGGCCACCACTCGAGCCGCCGGAACTGCCGTGGTAACCCCCGCCGGAGCTGCCGTGATAACCACCACCCGAACTGCCATAGCTGCGCGACGGCGCTGAATAGCCACCACGACCGCCGTATGAACCTCCATACGGGCTGCCGTAGGACCGGCTCGAGCCTCCGCCATACGACCGTCCCGAATAGCCTTGGCTATAGCCTCCGCGGCTCGTCGGCCCGGAGTAACCAGAGTAGCTATGCGGCGCCGGTTGCACTCGTCCGGAAGGACGCGCCACGCTATTGCCCATGCTGCGCGACGAGCCATAGGCTGAGCCTTCGTTCCGCGCACTCATGGTGGAGCGGCTGGACATGCTCCCCACCGGTGGCTGCGGAACCGACCGCGAGTTCGTTGACATTGAAGATGACATCGAACCGGTCAAACCTCCACCTCTTGCCGACGAAGACCCGCCATACGACCGCATACTGTTCTGCGGCGGCCGAGGAACATAGTGGTTCATGGCCATTTGTGTCGGCTCACTTCTCGATCCGGCAACCGGGCCGCTCGCCGTCGGTCTGGGACTCGTGCGGCCGGCCGGCGCGGGCATAGATCCAGCATGCGTCTCCGGAGAACGCGCAGCCATGGAATTCTGTCCACCACGCGCTACCGGGGACGCTCCACGCGCCGCAGCCACTTGGCTCGCCGCCGCTCTGGATGACACTGCCGGCGGAGTCATATGGCTGACGGTCGGCCGCGAAAACGCACCTGAAGCAGGCCGCGCTCCCGGACTGGCCTTAGCGCCGAGCTGGCTTTCCCGGGTCGGGCTAACATTTACCCGGCTCAGAGATTGCGCACCCTTCAAGTCGTTCGGAGTGAGGCGCGCAGAATTGCCGTGGACCGACAAACCATGCTGCAGACCATTTTGCGACATGGCGTTCAACGCTCCCGGCTTGTTCATGTTGGCGAAGTGAGTCCCTTCCCCACCTGCCTTCCCCGAGAAGAAATTGTTGCTCACGCGGTTGAAGTTCGAGATCCGCGCATTACTGAGGTTGACGTTCCGGAAGAAACCCGGACTAGTGTGAAACCACGGACGGAACGGCTCCCGGAAACCCAGCGGGCACCAGCCGAACCGCGGCCCGAAGCCGAAGCCGAAACCAAAGCCCCCACCCCAACCGAAACCCCATCCCGGCCCGCCAAACCATCCGACAAGTGCCGGCGCATACCACGGTCGGTACCAGTAAGGTCCTGGTATCCATCCCCACGACGCACCGACGTACGCCCAGCGGCCATAGTGAAAGGGCGCGAAACCCCACGGAGCATCATCCACCCAGGTCCATCCCCACGGACTGACCCAGATCCAGTGGCCGTAGCTGTATGGCGCCCAACCCGGTGCCACCGCCGTAGGCGTCCAGACTGCGCCGTATCCTGGATCATCTTTCCAGGTCCCATATTGATCGAGATCTTCGGAACCAACCACGTCTGGATTCACGTAGCGGGCAGAAGCCGAGTGGTTCTCCTGCCGGTCTCGCGTGCTGCTCCATTCATCAAAGCTATCCGGCTGGGGAGCGTCCTGAATCTGGTGCTCCAATGAATTCCCGCCGGTGAATCTTGCCTGCTCTCCACTGTGAATGCGCACTGGCGAACCCTGACCAGTGGCTTCGCCTTCGCCTTTCCTTACGGTGATCATGGTCGAATCCCCATTGGGATCGACATCGAACCGATAGTCGCCCGGCTTTCTCACCGTAAACGCCAAATTGGGTGTGTCAATCTCCCACACCTCGCCCTCATACAAATGACGCACGTGTACATTCAGAGCACCTTGGTGGAGCGACACCTGCACCGCATTGTTATCGATGTTTGTCAGCGTGAGGCTGGACTCCGAGCTAATTCGTAGCAGGCCGTTCCCCAAGCCGAGCTCGGCGCGCGACTCTCTGTCGGCCCACACGTTGTCCGCATTGGTGAGCGGACGGTTGGCCGAACCCTGTACCCAGTCCCCCGTGCCCTCCGGCTGGACCGAAACTTGCCCCGTCATGTACTGCAAACGCGCCACCCGCCCCGGAGGATCTGGAGCGTTAGCATCTGCGGCTTGGGCACCCGCGGTTTCTGGACTTGCGGGTTGAATATCTGTGGCTTGCGGATACGTGGCCTGGGGATCAGCGGGAGCGGCAGATGGATCCTGTGCCCACACTGTTGCCGCCAGTAAAACGATAAGTATGCCTACTAGTGAGAAACGCTTGCCCGACTTCATGACCTCTCCCCTTTTTGGAAGACTGCGGGCAGCTCGCAATCTTTCCCGGAATCGGCCGCACCAGCACTCAAAAACGCCCGATTCCATCGACTTCTGCTTACCTGCCACCACTCCTTCAAACCCGCACCCGGCAGCCTAGTTGCGCGGGTCACATATTACCCAATCTCCCGTGCTCTTATATAGATGCAAATGCAGTTACCGGGGCAACGGTGCCTTAGCCATAGGTCTCCCCCTGTGCAAACTGCTGCATCCATAACACTTATGAGGGACTTCCCCACCCGTTTGGGCTATTGGCCGAGGCCTGGAAATGCCCGACAATGGCTTCAGTAGAGGCTTACAGACCGCGAGCCAGCAGGGAGTTGGAGTGGACAACCGTCGTCGCAACCATCGAACGAAAGCAGTCTTGCCGGTGCGAGTATCCGGCAATGACGGTTCCGGTACCGCCTACTGTGATTTGGCGCATACTCTGGATGTCACCGAATCCGGCATCCGGCTTGGTTTCGTCCGCCGCCAGCTCCAAGTTGGCAGCCAACTTACGATTCAATACCGCCAACATAAAGTAGAGTTTCGGGTCATCTGGATCTCACAGCTTACCCGCCTCAAAGAGCACCACGTCGGCCTGGAAGCCTTGGTGCCACGGGACGTTTGGGGATTGGGCCCAGATTCTCGAACCCGGCGGCAACCTCCGCCGCCTGATCGCGCTTCCACTCAAGTCGGCATCTAGAGCTTAGCCGCAGTAATCAGCGGCCTACTCATCCACCACGCGATTCCGCAGCGTCCCCACGGCTTCCACAGTAATCTCAATCGTATCCCCCGCCACCACCGGCCCCACCCCTTCCGGCGTGCCCGTGGCGATCACGTCTCCCGGCTCGAGCGTCATGACATCGCAAATGTAGCGAATCACCACCTCCAGCGGAAAGATGAAGTCCAGCGTATTGCCGTGCTGCCGAAGATCTCCGTTCACCCGCGTCTCGACGCCGACTCCCGCCCAAGGATCAATCTCACCCGTCACCACTGGCCCTACCGGACAAAACGTGTCGAACCCTTTTCCCCGTGTCCACTGGCTGTCTTTCTTCTGAAGGTCACGCGCCGTGAAGTCGTTCAGCACTGTGTAACCGAGAATCAACGGCCGCACATCTTCATCACCGGCGAGCTTGTAACAGCGGCGGCCCATCACTACCGCTAGCTCGCCTTCGAAGTCCGTGCGCTGCGAGATTTGCGGACGCCGGATATCCTCACCCGAAGCCAGCAGCGACGATGGCGGCTTGAAGAAAAGCAGCGGCTCGGTCGGAACTTCGTTCCCCAGTTCCGCAGCATGGGCCCGATAATTACGCCCCACACACACAATCTTCGACGGACGCACCGGAACCAGCAACTTCGCATCCGCTAGCGGCAGGCGAGCAATAGCCTTGGTGGGCAAATCCTCCACGTCGCCGCCCGCGTCCGGCGGCTTGAGGAACACGCGCGTAATTTCATCTTTCCCCGCGACGGACTCGACCAAGCCGTATTCGCCCCGGCCGTTGTGTTGGAAGCGGCAATATTTCAATGTCAGTTCCCCAAAATTCCCATCCGCTTCCCGACCCGCTTCAACACCTCCAACGCCTGCTGCAATTCCTCTTATGTATGCGTCGCGGTCATGATCGTACGGATGCGCGCTTTCCCCTCCGGCACCGTCGGAAACGCAATCCCAGTCCCCAACACGCCCTCCTTGAACAGTTCGCGGGAGAAATCCATGGTCAGCCGGCCATCGCCGATGATGATCGGCGTAATCGGAGTCTCGCTCGGCGGTGTGGTCTTCCCTCCGATGTCGAAACCCAGCAACCCCAGCTCTTTTTTCCAGAAGCGCGTGTTCTCCCACAGCTTCTCAATCAATTCCGGCTCCTGCTCCAACACATCGAACGCTGCAATACACGTCGCCGCCACCGACGGCGGATGCGACGTCGAAAACAGAAACGGCCGCGCCCGGTGATACAGAAAATCAATCAGATCGCGCGTGCCGCAAACGTACCCTCCCAGTGCCCCAATGGCCTTGGAAAGCGTCCCCACCTGAATGTCCACTCGCCCGTGCATCTTGAAATGATCCACGCTGCCGCGCCCGTTGCGGCCCAGTACGCCGGAGGCGTGGGCGTCATCCACCATCATGATTGCGCCATATTTCTCCGCCACTTCGCATAGTCCAGGCAGCGGCCCGATGTCGCCGTCCATCGAAAAAACGCCGTCGGTGATCAGCAGCTTCTTCCCCGGCTGGTCTTTCACGCTGGCCAGTTGCTGTTCTGCGTGAGCAACATCCTTGTGATTGAAAACCAGAATCTTCGCGCGAGACAGCCGGGCGCCGTCGATGATGGACGCATGATTCAACTGGTCCGAGATAATGAAGTCTTCCTTTCCCAGCACCCCCGAAACCGTCCCCGCATTTGCCGTGAAACCCGACTGGAACACCACACAGGCCTCAACATTCTTAAAGCGGGCAATCTTCTCTTCCAGCTCCATGTGGATCTTCATGGTTCCGGCAATGGTTCGCACCGCGCCCGATCCCACTCCGTACTTGCGGGTAGCCGCAAGCGCGGCTTCACGCAGCTTGGGATGCGTGGTTAATCCCAGGTAATTGTTGGAAGCCAGGTTGATGACTTTCTTGCCATCGAACGTACAGACCGCGGCCTGTTCATCATCGAGCACACGCAATTTAAAGTGCGTGCCCTTGGCCTTGAGATCGTTCAATTGATCAGTGAGGTAAGACAGCGGATTAGCGCGAGCAGTTGCAGTTGCCATGGAATCTCCAACCTTGAAGATAGAAAGACAGAACCTGAAATCTTGACCCACCAGTTTAAACCCGGGAGCGGTCAGTCTCAGTCCGTTCTGGATCCTGCCGAAGACGACACCAGTTCCACCAACTCCTTCAGGCTAGCGACTTCCAGGTCCGGCTTCCCCGCCGCCGCTTTGGTTGCGCCCGCCCCCTCACGCGGCGAAGGCCGATTCACCCAGACCGCCGCGATCCCCATGGCTTGTGCTGGGATCACATCGTGATAAATGCTCTGTCCGACGTGCAGCCACTTCTCCGGGGCGACACCGAATCTTTCTCGCGCAATCTGAAAAATCATCTTGCACGGCTTGTAGCAGAGCGCCTGCTGCGCGGTGATCACGTGATTGAACTTCACTCCCAGCCGGGGCGCAGTGCAGGTAAACAGATCGTCATCAATATTCGAGATCACGGCCAACTGGTAACGGGTCTTCAGTTCGCGCAGCGCTGCGACCGTGTCCGGAAACGCTTGCCAGGAAGCCAGCGATTCCGGCAGCGAGCTTACTTCCGCTTCGCTAGGATCGAACCCCAGCCTCTCCCCAAAACGGCGAACCACCGACTTCAACACCTCGCGATAGCTGATGTATTTTTTCTGCTCAGCCTCGAGTTCCAGTTCCGAATACATCTTCAACAGCGTGACATCGTTGACCCTCTTGTTATGCGCCGCCAGAAGGGGGCGCAGCGCCGAGAAGATGCCGGCTTCCCAATCGATCATGGTGCCGTAGCAGTCGAAGCTGAGTACCGAGAACCGCGAGAGGTCGAGCATGGCGTTAACACAAACAGAATACCCCGAAGAAGCCTTCGGGGTATTTGTCGCGGCAATGAAGTTTCTCTACTCCTTTACTTCCACCGTCAGCGGCTGGGAAAGCGTAAAGGTCAACGCCGACTCCGCTGGAAGCACAATCTCCTTGTTTCCGGTGAATGCCGCTCCCGCTCCGCCCGCGCCGGCTCCCGCAGCCGCTCCAATGGCGACGCCTTTGCCTCCACCTGCAAGCCCTCCCACCAGCGCGCCCAAGGCGGCTCCGCCGCCGGCCAGCACCGCAGTCCGTTTGCCCTTCCCTTTTTCCGTCTGGGTTACGTCTGAGGTTTGAATAGTCTGGTCGGCCCCGTTCACGTTAATCGAAGTCAGTTGCAGTGACAGTACCGCACCTCCCTTGAAACGTCCCAGAGGTTTCGCATCCGCCACCGTGCCGGACGCCGTAGCGCCCGCAGGAATAACGGTCTTGCCATCCACCTGGACCGGATTGGTCAGAGTGGCGGAAAAGCTTTGGCCGGGCTGGCTGATCTTGGAACCCACCGCCTGACCCAGGTTCACAGTCAGAGTCGAGCCCGCAGGTATCACTACCGGTCGCGGTTTGGGCCTTCTCGGTTCCGCCTTGGCTTTCTCCACCGGAGCCGTCGTAGTAGGAGCGGTCGCGCTCGTGTCGGCCGTGTCGTCGGTCTTCTTGCTGCACCCGAGCACACTAAATGCAAGGTAGGTCACGAGGATCGGAGCTAGCAAACGCGGTTTCATAGTTCCCTCCATCGAATGAATTGTCGAAGTCAGGTCAGAAATATAAACTGTTTGGGTGCCACTACGTTGGCAAAGAAGTGGCCGTTCTGCAAGCTAATTCTTTTCCGTGCGAATCGTCCCCGCGGGGGTCGTTGCTGGTTCCGGCTCCAGACCCCGCAAGCTGGGCGCGCTTGCGCTATCGTCGGATTCCTCGGCAGCGGTCTCCGCAGCGTGCGGCTTCTTATCCAGAAATTTCGCAGTGTTCAGCAGCGGACGCCCGAGCGAGGGATTATATCCCGTCCAGGCCCCCTCAGTGCCGGCTTCACGCTCGAAGTTCGCACGCATGCTCTCCATTTTGGAATCCAGATCGTCCAGATAGTGCAGCACCAGCGCTTCCGGAAACATGGGCAGCTTGGGCGATCCGAACTCGTATTGCCCGTGATGGCTGATGATCAGGTGCTCCACTAGAGTCTTGAGCTCATCCGGAAAACCCGGTACCAGGGCCAGCTTGGCTTGTAACATTTCCAGCTCGATGATCATGTGCCCAAGCAGCTGCCCGCGGGTGGTGTAGGAAAACGAGCGGTTGTAGGTCAGTTCGTGAATCTTGCCGATATCGTGCAGAAACGCGCCCGTGAGCAGCAGATCGCGATTGATCTGCGGATAGTTGCGGCAAACCAGATCGCAGGAGCGGCACAGCGACACCACGTGGTCGAGCAGCCCGCCGATGTAGGCGTGGTGCAGGGTCTTCGCCGCGGGAGCGTTGCGATAGGCCTCGGCAATCTCCGGATCAGCCATGAACGCTTCCACCAAGGCCTTGAGATGTTGATTCTGAAACGTTCCCACAAAACCTGCAAGCGTGTGCCACAACTCGCCGATGTCTTTGGCAGTTTTGGGCAGGTAGTCCGCAAAATCAACTTCCGCGTCCCCTAGTTTGCGGATCTTGTGAATGGTGATCTGGAAGCGGTTCTTGTACTTGTTCAGCAGCCCCTTGATCTTGACGAAGTCATCTGCCTCAAAGGCGTTGAGACAATCTTCCACGTTGTCCCACATTTTGGCTTCGATCAGGCCGCTGCGGTCCCCCAGCGTCAACGCCAGATAGGGCTCCCCGGTTTTCTTCGGCTTTACCTGCTTCGAGGCAACCACAAAGCTGGACGTGATGACTTTGTTTTCGTGCTGGCTGCAATCCGATAGGAAGAATTCTTTCATAACTTCTACGCTTGACTGCTCCGGAACCAGAAATGGGTGCCCGCTCCCGCTGGCAGCTTAAACTAAAACAGGCCCAACTTTTTCTTCTTTTTCAGCGGCTTGGCTTTCGCATCCGCGGTTTCCGTTTCCACCGGTTTGGTCTCGTTGGGACTGGCCGAGGTATCCACGTACCCGGGCTTGATGTCGATGAACGCCTGTTCTCGCAGCTTGGTCAAATACTCCCGCAGCGCCGGGGCCAGCTTCTGCATATAGACCGCATCCTGAATATGCGGCTCAATCTCGCTAAGCGCCGGCACTCCCGCCTGATGGTGCTCCACAACCTTCAGAATGACGTAACCCTGCCGGGTCTGTATCACCTTCGAAACTTCGCCCACCTTCATGCTAAAGGTGATGTCTTCCAGTTCCTTGGCCAGCGTCCCGCGCTTGAAGTAGCCGAGGTCGCCCCCCTGGGCGGCCGACACGTCGGAATTCTTCTTGGCGACATCTTCAAACTTGGCCCCTTTTTGAATCTGATCCAGCAGGTCGTCAGCCTTGGCTTTTGCGGCCTGTAGTTGCTGCTCCTCGGTGATGTCTTTGACCTTCTTCTCGGTCGAAATCAGGATCTCACTGAGCTTGATCTGCTCCGGCTGGTCGAGGTCCTTCTGATGCTCATCGTAGTATTTCTTTTCTTCGCCCTTGTCGATGACCAGCCTTTGCCCGACTTCCCTCCCAATCACCTGCTGGGTGATGATCTGGTTGCGCATGTTCTGTTTGAAATCCTCGAACGAAATACCCTGGGATTGCGCAGCTTTTTCCAGTTCCTCCATGCTGTCCAAGTTCATTTCCTTGCGCATCTGGTCCAGCTTCTTGATCAGCTCGGTGTCCCCGGTAATGCCCAGGTCCTTGCCCTTTTCCAGCAACAACTGCTGGTCAATCAGGTCGCGCAATACATCCTTCTCCTTCTCTGCGACCAGCTTGTCGGCGTTGATCGGGTCCTGCTGCTGCGCTTCTTTCCTCAGATCTTCCTGGCTTCGCACATACTCGTTCCGCGTAATAATCTGATTGTTGACCCGCGCAATAATCTCTTGCACCACGGTGTCCGCAGCTAAGGCAATCGGCAACCCGGCTGCACAAACCAGCGTTAGCAGAAAAAAGCGTCTTCGCATAAGAATTCCGCAAGCCTTCCCCGCAGAGGACGGCCACTCCCTCTGCGCTACCGGCCTTTGGTAAATTGTACCGCCGCCAGTCTGCTCCTGCCACTGTGTCTCCTGTTATGATGTGTCGGTTTTCGCGGTGAGGAGCCACGAATTAAGTGACAGAGGGGGACGTTGTGAGGATCGCTTCCTGTTTTGCGCTTGCGATAATGGTCTTAGGGAGTTTGAGTATTCCGGCTAGAGCACAAGAGAAAGAGAAGAACATCGCCTCGTTCCCGAACCAACTGGAACTGGAAAAGATGTCCACCCGTTTTGCGCCCACACCCCTCCGTGTCGATACCTCCGCGCTCTCCTCCGGTGACCGTCAGGCCCTGGTCAAGCTGATTCAGGCTGCCCGCGTCTTGAACGACATCTTCCTCAAACAACGGTGGGACGGCAACCCCGCCCTTTATTCTCGCCTGCAAAAGGACACTTCCCCTCTGGGCAAAGCCCGGCTGAACTACTTCTGGATCAACAAGGGCCCCTGGTCGGACATCGACCAATTCCAGGCCTTCCTGCCGGATGTGCCGCCGATCAAGCCCCCCGGCGCGAACTTCTATCCAGAAAACATGTCCAAAGATGCCTTCGAGCGCTGGGTGGCGCAGCTCTCTCCCAAAGAACAGGACGACGCCAAGAGCTTCTTCACCATCATTCGCTGGGCAGAAAACAGCTCGTCGCCCGCCAATAATCTGCACGCTATTCCCTATAGCCGGGCCTATGCCGACGACCTCAACCGCGCCGCCAGCCTGCTGCATGACGCCGCTACGCTGACCGACAACGAATCGTTGAAGAAGTTCCTCAATCTGCGCGCGGACGCCTTCCTCTCCAACAACTATTACGCCAGCGACATGGCTTGGATGGATCTGGATGCGCCGCTCGATATCACCATCGGCCCCTACGAAACCTACAACGACGAACTCTTTGGTTATAAGGCGGCGTTCGAGGCCTACGTCAACCTGCGGGACGACCAGGAGACTGCCAAGCTTTCCGCCTTCACCGCGCACTTGCAGGACATCGAAAACAACTTGCCTCTGGACCCGCAATACCGGAATCCCAAGCTCGGCGCGGCTGCCCCCATTCGCGTAGTGGATGAAATCCTGAGCGCGGGCGATGCCGCTCACGGCGTCCAGACCGCGGCTTACAACCTGCCCAACGACGATCGCGTGGTGCAGCAAAAGGGCAGCAAGCGTGTCATGTTAAAGAACGTTCAAGAAGCAAAGTTCCGCAGCGTGCTACTTCCCATCGCCCGCCGCACTCTGACTCACGATGCCATGGTCGATGTCACTTTCGAGCCGTTCTTCACCCACATCCTTGCCCACGAACTGATGCACGGTCTGGGTCCGCATCAGATCAAGGTCGGAGATCGCGATACCACCCCTCGCGAAGAGCTGAAAGACCTGTACGCCGCAATCGAAGAGTGCAAAGCCGACGTCACCGGCCTGTTCGCCCTGCAATACATGATGGACCACGCCAAAGAAATGGGACTGGGCAAGGTCCTGGCATCCGACGAAGCCGCCCAGCGTCAGCTCTACACCACCTATTTGGCCTCTTCATTCCGCACTCTGCGCTTTGGTCTGAACGACGCCCACGGCAAGGGTATGGCAATCCAGTTCAATTCTTATACTGACAAAGGCGCCTTCATCCAGCACGACGACGGCACCTTTTCTGTAGATGTCGCGAAGATGAAGGCCGCCGTCGCCGAGCTCGATCATGACCTCCTCACCATCGAAGCCCAGGGCGACTACGCAGCCGCCAAGAAAATGCTGGACGAAATGGGCGTGGTGCGTCCCACTCTGAAAAAAGCTCTGGATGGCCTTCAGGGCATTCCTACCGACATCGAGCCCGTCTTCGTGACCGCCGAGGAATTAGCTCCCACCAGACCTGCTCCTCCACAACCAATCAAGAGCCGCAGCCACCGGGGACGCCGCAATTAGTGCTCAGACGGCGATGATCGAAACGCTTCTAGATGAGGGATTGTGCATTGCTGTGCCGGGCCAGAACAAGCGTGGTCACGTCGTTGTCGGTAGGGGCAGTGCACATGAATTCTTGAAGTTGATCGAGGACGGAAAGACCAAAGTCCTTGGCGCCAACCGCGGTCGAACGTTGCAGTCCAGTCTTTACCGAATCTAATCCCCACTCTTCGCCGCCGCACTTTGCTTCCACGATCCCGCGGGAGACCAGCATCAGGACGGCTCCCGGCTCCAGCGCCACCGTGGACGCATCGCAAGTGCTGTGCGAGAACAGGCCGAGCGGCAGCCCGGTGGCCGGCAATTCCGCGACTCCGGTCGCGTCTCGCACCAATCCCGGTGTGTGTCCGGCGTTGAAGTAACATACTGTCCCCAGGTTCTCGTCGTAGCAGCCGGCAAAGGCAGGGCAGGAGTGCACTCCGCCAGCGGTTTCCAGGACGGTTCGGTTCAGCTGAAGACAGACTTCGATCATGGCTTCGGCTTCGTTAATGTCTTCCTGCGCAAACAGTTCCGCACCCAGGGTGCGGAAGCTGTGCCGTGCCGCCGAAATGATCTCGCGATTCTCTTCCTGACGCCCAGCCACGTCGAGCAGCCCAAACAACACTCTTTTGGGGCTGACCCGCAGGAAGTCGTAGAAGTCACCCCCCATGCGCTGCCCGTAGTAGACCGCCGAAAGGTTTGCCCCTCTTAGTTCCGGCACCTCAGCCTGTACGGCGTCGCGGGCCGGCTGGGGTCGAGATTTCCCGAGTTTGAACAGAGGACTCATTAGCCGGTCGAGCCGAAAAGTTAGCACAGAACCGCCCTCCGGGCCAACTACTAACGGTAATGGGGCTGGTGCGCCCACTACCCTCCTAACGTAGGCATTGACGTGCCGCGCGAACTGTGACAAAATGCGCGTCACTTCGCTATGAGCCATCGTTTTCAACAACGGGCTCGACCACAACTCTGGCTGACAGTAGCCGCCTCTGCCTTTTTCGTGTTTTTCGTTCCCAACGCTGGTGCCCAGAGTGGGGGAGTGGCGACCCTGGGCGATCCGAGAACGAACCAGCCCCCGAACACCGATATCGAGTCTCTGACCGAAGCTTACCATCAGGGTGGATCCCTCCAGATCACGGTTCTCGACGAGCACAAGGCCAAACTGGATCGCCAGGCGGTGGTGCGTCTGCACTGCGATAATCCCGCCGGCACCGTCTATCAGGCCACGAAAAACGGCTCCCAGACCACATTCTTGGGATTGTCCGTGTGCAAGTACAGCCTCGAGATAAGCGCGGCCGGGTACTTGACCACGCAGAAGCAAGCCGAAGTAGCTGGCCTCACCGACGTTCTGCAACTACAGGTGACGCTCCAAAAGGACGCGGCGGCGATCAACCTCGACGCCACGGGCACCTCCGACGCACTGATGTCATCGAAGGCCTCAAAAGATACTGCGGCTGCCGTCGCCGCCTTGAAATCTTCCAATCTTAAAGAGGCCAAGAAGCGCCTCGATTCGGCATACCGGTCGGTGCCCGACAGTGGACGCGTCAATTTCCTGATGGGGTACCTGTTCTTTGAGCAGAAGGACTACGACCAAGCCACGACCTACCTTAATCACGCGATCACCCTGAGTCCCAGCGATGCCCAGTCTCTGGCGTTGCTCGGCAGGATACAGCTTCTGCGCGGCCAGTACGAACCTGCCAAGGCCTCGCTGGAGCGTGCGATCGTAGCGAATCCCAATGACTGGATGTCGCACAATCTTCTGGGCAACGTCTATCTAAAGCTGAAGCAGTACGATAAAGCCCGGGAACAGGCCCAGTTGGCAATTGACCAGGGCAAAGGAGACGCCCTCGCCGCCCGCCTGGTGTTGGGTGAAGCCCAAGCCGATCTGGGCCACACTGCGGAAGGCATTCAAACCCTGAAGACTTTTCTCGCGCTCGCGCCGGCCAATCCTCAGGCTCCTCAGGTACAGCAGTTCATTACCCAGCTGGAGCAGCGCGCGGCAAATACTCCGACCCAAGCAGCAATGCTTACTACCGTCGTGCAATCCACCCCCGCTGGTGACCCAGACCCGTTGGCCGACACTACCGAGCCGGAATTGTCGGTGGCCTGGCAACCCCCGGGAATCGATGAAGCGAAACCCTCAGTCGCCGCTGGAGTGAATTGCCCAACCGCGGAAGTCTTGGCGAAGGCCGGCGACCGCGTAGAGGAATTGGTGGATAACGTCGGCCGCTTCGCGGCCATCGAAGATCTGTTGCATGAAAGGCTCGACAATCAGGGCAACCCCACCACCCGGGAGACCCGCAAGTTCGATTACGCCGCCTATATTTCTCAACCCCGCACCGGGGTCCTGCTGGTCGATGAATTTCGCACCGAGCGTTACGGGATCGACAACTTGCCCGATCAGATTGCCACCTCCGGATTCCCTGCCCTGGCGATGATCTTCCATCCCACCATGCAGCCGGATTACGAGATTACCTGCGAAGGCCTGGGAGATTGGAAAGGACAAGCCACCTGGCTCATGCACTTCCGCGCCCGTGAAGACCGGCCGAGTCACATTCAGGACTACGTGGTCGGCAATCACACCTACCCAATACGGCTAAAGGGACGCGCCTGGATCACTGCCGACAAGTTTCAAATCATCCGCATTGAATCCGAGTTGATCAATCCGTTGAAGGGAATTGGATTCCTCGCCGAGCACCAGATCGCCGAATACGGCCCTGTGCTATTCGAGAAAAAGAACGTACAACTTTGGTTGCCGAAAACCGCCGAAGTGTATCTCGATTTCCATCGCCACCGCTACTACCGTCGTCACAGCTTCGATAAGTACATGCTGTTCTCGGTCGATTCGACCGACAAGGTGAATACCGCCAAACAAGGCCCGCCCGGCCCCGGGTCAACCTCTCCGCGCAAGCGCAAACGCTGGCAGGCTTAGACTCGCCACCCACCTACTGCCCGTACTTGCTTCCAAGGTATTTCCCAACTTCCTCCTCGAGCTGCCCGTAATCGGAATGAATAACTGCGCGCAGTGCCGCCTCAGTCGAGCTTCCCTCTCCAAGCCGTTCCAGCACCCGCTGCAGATCGCTCATGCCGTATGTGTCAATGATGTACTGCGCCGCCGCGAGCGATTCCTCGTACGCGACCGCAGCTTCGAGCGGCGAGAATCGCATGAAACCTGCTTCCAGCGCATTCAGAGGAATCTCGTGTTGAGTACGGTAGAGCTCGGCTAAGCGGCTTCCGCTGGAGAGCACTTTGGGTTCAACCGCCTGCGCGATGCCCTCGTTCAGCCACTGCGGACAGCGTCCCGCAGAGAGCTGGTTGATGAAAGAATGCGCCAACTCATGTTTCAGCACTCGCGCCAGCTCCGGTGTGACGGAATCCAGCCCGCGAATCGGGATCCGCAATTTCCCGTCATTCACCGCCCCCGTCCACGTCGGCGCCTGGGTAACATCGAAGAAGGCCTGGTCGGTATAGATCACCACCGCGATGCTGCGCGGCGTGATGCTCAACTGCCGCGACAGATCGTCGTATGCCGACTCCAGCGTGGCCAGCAGCTGATTACGCAGCGCTTCCGGCGTCTGTGAGCCTTCGTAGTGCAAGGTGAAGTGTCCGCTCTCCCGCTCGGAATAGTTGACCCGCGCGCTGGCGTCGCGTTCCGCTCTCTCGAGATACTGTCGCACCGTGCCGTCGGGACGCAACTCAAGCGAATGTTTCCAGCTACGGATCGCGTCCTGGTCCCGGTCCGCCGCAAACTGCACATAGCCAAGCACGGTCAGCGCGTCCGGGGAATCGGGCGCACTGCGAACCGCCCGCTCCGCATACGGCAATGCCTCGGAGGCCCTTCCAGTCTTTACCAGCAGCGCGGCATAATAATTCAGAATGGTTGGGTTCTGACCATCGAAGCGCAGCGCGGTGTCTAAGTAATTACGTGCCTTGGGATATCGTCCATGATCGAACTCATGCTTCCCGGCAATAAAATATCCAGCCGCGATCGTCGCCCCGTTCCCCGATTGCTCCAGCGCCGCCAGTTGCCCCTCATCCACCTGGTCGTCGGGAATGATCCGGCTGATGAGTCCGGCATCATTTTTAAGATTATCGGCGGGCACAAATGCCGGCAGATCATGCTGGTCCCCGGACGCCGCCGGGTTACTCTGCGGAGAAACCCCACCCGTGTCGATGCGTTCGACCACCGCTTTCGGGATACCGTAACTGTTGTCCCCAACGTCATACTCAATACGTGCGCCGTTTTCTCGAACATGGTCGGCCCAGATGATGCGGCCATTTTTCAAATGGATGACTTCCGCCCGGGCACAACACGGCGAAAGTACACATATACAAGCACTTACAGAGAGAATGACAGATGCCCGCATTGAAGCGCATTCTAGAACACCGGGAGTTGCTACGCAGGTGACCAAGGGAGTGGCACGAACGCGGCGTAAGTTGCGCCTCACGGCGGCTTTATTGGCCGTCTGGATTCCTGCCTTCGGCCAGGAAACCGCGCACCCTGCCAGTCCGCCTCAAGTCCAACTCGGCGGAACCCCCGTTCTCCACAGCGCGGCCGAGAATCTGTTCCTGCAGCTCGGCAGCGTGGGCCTCGACAGCTCACAGGTTTATCGTGCACGCGAACTTTCCATCGACCGCGCCGACTTCCATATTTCGTTTGATGACGGCGTCATCGGCTTCACCCAGGACGTCGCAGGCTGCGTAACGGGAGCGTTCTTCGAAGGTGAAGGTGAAATTCTGCTCACTCCGCCCAGTCAGGTGGAACGCGCATCCATGCTTTTGCAAACCGGTGCCGCCATCTTGGAGGAACGCTTCAAGAACGCCTACTTCCGTTTCAACGATGACACCTTCGCGGAAATGCAGCCGTATCTCGTCCCCGCAGAGGGCTCCGCGGAATTCGTTTCCCAGTGGAACCAGACCGCCCGCAATCTTGCGCTACCGGATGGCCTGCGTTTGTTCATGACCTTCAGCCAGCAGTTGCCTGCAAACGGGGTCCCGGCGAAGCCCGCAAAATCATGCGGAGGTCCCGACGACCGCTTCCTTCATGCCCGCATGCAGGGACAGACAAAAGGAATTTTCGACGTCTTCTATGACTCTGGCGCGCCCGAGCAAGTTTGGGCAGCTCAATCGAAGGCCGTCGAAGGCACAACTTACTACAACGTTTGGACCTCCTATTCCCTACTAAAGAAAAAATCTGGAACAGCTGGCGCCAACAGCATTGCCACTGAGGAAGGCAGAGTTAGCGCCATCGACATTCTGTCCAACAAGATTCGCGTCGAGATAAGGCCACCCACCACCATTGATGCAGTTGCAGAGCTGGACTTGAAAGTCCTGCAGGGAGGTCAGCGGGCAGTAGTGTTCGAGCTGGCAAGACTCCTTCACCTCAAGGAAGTCCTGGCCGACGGTCATCCCGTAGAATTCATCCATAATCCCGCCATCGAAGGTACGCAACTTGCCCGGCAGGGTAATGACTTGGTGGCAGTCGTTTTTCCTGCCCCGATTCAGACCGGACAACGGATCCAGCTGCGCTTCAGCTACGGCGGTGAAGTCTTGTCGGAAGCTGCCGCGGGATTGCTTTACGTGGGCGCACGGGGCACTTGGTACCCCAACCGCGGCATCGCTATGTCCAACTTTGATCTCGAATTCCACTACCCGGCGGGTTGGACGTTGGTGGCGACTGGCCGACGGGTCGATGTGCCCCCCGCCGCAAGCGCCGCCCTGGCGGATTCCACCCCGCCCGCCGAGCAGGTGAGCCATTGGGTTTCCGAGCGGCCCATCCCGGTCGCAGGATTCAACCTTGGCAGATATCAACGCGTCGAAGCCCGCGCAGGTGAGGTCGTGGTAGACGCTTACGCCACAAAAACAGTCGAACGCGGGTTCCCCAGCGAGAACGAGACCGTTCTCCCTGACGTTCCCTACATCAGCAGGACCGCCCCCGCTTTGGCGGCCGGCGCGCCTCGGCCCTCTCCTGCCCGCAATGAGCAGAGGGTGGCCAGCATGTCTGCCCATGCCATCGAATCTTATTCGCGTTGGTTCGGGCCTTACCCTTATAGTCAGTTGGCTCTGACGCAGTTTCCCGGAAACATGAGTCAAGGCTGGCCCGGGTTGGTTTTTCTCTCCAGCCTTTCCTACCTCAGCAACGAAGAAAAGTCTCGCCTCCATCTGTCCCCTGTAGAAAAAACTCTCATCGACGTGGTCATCGGACATGAGACGGCCCACCAATGGTGGGGCGATCTCGTCACCTGGAACGACTACCGCGATCAGTGGCTCCCGGAAGCTCTGGCGAACTACAGCGCACTGATGCTGGTTGAAGCGGAAGATTCGACGAAATTCCACGAGGTGTTGGACAAATACCGGAACGATCTCCTCTTCAAGAACTCAGCCGGCGTGCGCTTGATGGAGGACGGCCCGGTCACTTTGGGCAACCGCCTTTCCTGCTCCCAGTTCCCCACCGGCTATGAGGCGGTCAGCTACGGACGCGGCACCTGGCTCTTTCACATGCTTCGCAACATGATGCTCGATACGGAACCGCCCGCCGCGAATGAAGGGCCCAACTCCGTCCGAGATGAGCCTTTCGTTCGTGCGCTGCGCAGGGTCCGAGAAAGCTACGAAGGAAAACCCATCACCACCCGCGAACTGCTGCACGTCTTTGAGGAAGACTTGCCGCGGCCTCTATGGTATGAAGGCCGCAAGTCGCTGGACTGGTTTTACGACGGATGGGTCAATGGAACCGCCGTGCCGCATTTCGAAGTCCACAGTGTGAAATATGTCGATACCGCCGGCGCCACCACCGTCACCGGCACTCTTTTGCAGAAAGATGCGCCGGACGATCTCGTGACCCCAGTTCCGCTGTACGCCTTTCACGCCGGGAAAATGACACTGCTCGGACAGGTGTTCGCCGATGGCACCGAGACTGCTTTTCACCTAACAGCTCCGCCCGGCGTACGCAAGATCTTGATCGACCCCAAACAGACTCTGCTGGCACGCGAGTAATATCGTGAACCGATGAGTTTTTCCCGTCTTAGAAGCCGAATTCCCGCAATGGACGCGGCCTCGACCTCGCTCCAACCTTCAATTCCAGTTGCATACGACGGATTCACTCCCAAGCCATTCAAGAATGAGGCCGTCCCTTTCGTGTTCGCGTAGCCTTCACCGGTGGCCGGGGAAATGCAACTGTTCGTCTGAACCTTCGAGTCAACCTAATGTTGAATGCGACTCAAACTACCGCGGATGAAATCCAACCGGCAATCGACCTTTGTGATTCTTTGTCCATAGCGCGCAACACCATTCTGGTTGTCGAAGACGAAGCCTTCGTGCGCGAGGCCGCCTGCGACATTCTGGAGGGTGAAGGCTATCGTGTCTTGCGAGCCCGCAATGCAGCCGAAGCACAGGCCGCGTTCCGCCGCCAGCAGGGTGGTGTGCAGCTCTTGCTCTCAGACGTGGTTCTGCCCGGCCAAAATGGCCCTGCCCTGGCGAAGGAGCTGCGCGCCGCTCGCCCGGCCCTGAAGGCAATCTTTATCTCAGGCTATCCCGAGAACACAGTAACTAGATACGGCCTCACAGCCGGCCAGATGTCGTACCTGCCTAAACCTTTCTCGGCGGAGTCTCTACTGGGCAAAGTCCGGCAAGTTCTGGAATCGGAAGAAAAAGTCTTTCTTTGATGACTTGTGTCGGAACTCGAAGGCCATCGGTTCTCACACCGACACTTTATGCGTCCGCTCCTGGTAGCGAGTCGCCTGCAATATCTCTCCCGGAATTTGATCCAACGGGACAACTCGTTGCAACACGCCGGCTTCGGCGCAGGACCGTGGCATTCCATAAACTGTACAACTATTTTCATCCTGCCCCACCGTCAAGCCGCCAGCTTTCCCAATCGCCTTCATGCCTTCGACTCCGTCCGCTCCCATCCCGGTCATGATGACTCCCATCGCCAGCGCTCCAAACACTTCCGCCACCGAGAGCATCATCACATCGACCGATGGCCGGTGCAGAGTGCCCTCGGGAGAAGCCGAAAGCCGGGTCACAACTTTCGCGGGACTTCGGCGCATCACCGTCAGGTGTTGACCGGCGGGCGCAATGTAGACCACGCCCGGCTCGATGGTCTGGTCGTGCGTCGCTTCCTTCACCGCAACCTGACAAAGCTGATTCAGCCGGTTCGCGAACGGTCCGGTGAAGCCCATCGGCATGTGCTGCACCACCAACACTCCCACCGAGAGATCTCGGGGCAACGTTGGCAGCATCTGTTGCAGAGCTTTGGGTCCTCCCGTGGAAGTCCCCAGAGCCACCACCGCAGGCTGAACCAGCGGGGCGTGGGACGCCGCAATTCTCGCGGGCATCGGCGGTTTCGCAACCCTGACAACGGTGCACCGTCGATTCATCTCCGCCGCCGCTCTGATCTTGGCCACCAGATCGTGGCGGATGTTAACGATGTCCAGTGAGGCAAACGACTCTTGCTTGGAAACATAGTCGAAAGCTCCAATGTCCAGTGCTTCGAGCGTGCTCTCCGCCCCCGCCTGGGTAAGCGAACTGACCATAATGACGGGCCGCGGAAACTCTTGCATGATGCGTTTCAAGGTCTCGATGCCATTCAGCCGCGGCATTTCCACATCCAGCGTGACCACATCGGGTTGCAACTCGACGATCTTCTCCAGCGCCTGCATTCCGTTTTGAGCTGTACCCGCAACCCTCAGAGCCGGGTCCGAGTCGATCATCCGGCTCAGGGCAGTGCGCATAAAAGCGCTGTCATCCACCACCAATACGCTGACCGGGCGGACGTTTTCGCCGGAGTCGTTCACTGCGGCACTCGATAAAGAAGCTCCACCAGGCGGTAGACCTCCTCCATGTAGGCTTCCAATTCAAAAGTGAACCGCGCCCAGTCGAACGTCCTCAGCGCGGGGCACTCCTCGAGCAACAGGGCGAACCCCGGCTCCTCCGTAAAAGTGACCTGTCGCGCTTCGGGATACCCATATCCCAGGCCGCTCATGCGGCATAGCAAGTCGCTCAGTGAAACCAGCGCCACCAGGTCGCGGTGGGTTCGGGCGGTCTGCGGATCGTGGTGACATCCCGCCACGGCTACCAGATCCTCAGTCAAGTGCCATTTCTCCGCCACAATCTTCCCGCTGTCGCAGTGGGTGAGTCCGAGAGTAATTGCCTCGGCTTCATGGAGCGGAATGCCCTGGCTTCGAGCCAACTCCAACGCAACCTGAAATTCCTCTGGTACCACGCACAATTCCGCCACCACTCCGATGTCGTGCAGCAACCCTCCCAGATAGGCCTTCGCGGGATCAGGAAACCCGATCTTCTGGGCAAACTGGCGGCAGACCAGCGCGCAGCCCAGGGAATGTTCCCAGAACACCACCGGATCGACGCTTGTCCGCCCCTTGGGCACCAGCGTCAGCAACGTGCAGGAGAGCGCAACGTCCCGCATCCGTTGCATTCCCAACCCGATGACCGCGGTACGAAGGTTGTCCACCGCCGTCCAGCGCCCATACAGCGGGGAGTTAGCCATTTGCAGGCACTGCGCAGCCAGAGACTTGTCCTGCGAAATCAATTCCACCACCTGCTCCAGATCCAGAGTGTCCAGGGGCTGCTCCAAATAGCGCAACAGCGGGGCCAGCACCACCGGAATGGTGGGCATCTCCTCCAGATTTTCCAGCCGCTGTCGGAGTCGTTGTTGCCGCTCATCACTCATATTCCACCTAGAGGATCACCTTGGTTTCGGCCTTAACGTACGCGGTCGCGGAAGGCAAGTGCACCAAGCGAAAGTCATCGTTGACTCCGTAAAGCGATTCCGAGTGCCCCAGAAAAAGGTACCCGTGCCCCAGCAGGCTGTTATAGAAATGCTGGATCACCCGGCGCTTCGACTGCACGTCAAAGTAGATCAGCACGTTGCAGCACATGACGATGTCGAAGCCCTTCAAGAAAACCATGCGTGCGTCATCCAGAAAGTTGACCCGGGTGATCGACACATGGGTCTTGACCTGCGCGTTCACTTGCAAGTTTTCCCCTGCCGGACTGAAGTATTTCTTGGTGGTTTCGGGCGTCAGATTACGAGTGCTGTAATTCCCGTATAGGCCCGCCTTCGCATGCGCTACAGAACGCTCGTTCAAGTCCGTGGCCACAATCTCGAACGTCCATCCTTGCAGACGCCCGGCCAGCTCCTCCATCAGCATGATGCTCAGCGTGTAAGGCTCCTCCCCGGTCGAGCAGCCCGCGCTCCAGATCCGTATATGGCGCAGTGACATTTTCTTTCTGGCGTCGACAATGCGGGTCAGGACCACGTTGCGCAGGGCATCGAGCTGGGGCTGGTTGCGAAAGAAAAAAGTCTCCCCGACGGTGATCTCATTGAGCAAACTCACCAACTCAGTCTGGCGACTGGGCCTCACCGTGAGGCATTGGTAGTACTCACGGAGGCTGCTTACTCCTAACGCCTGCATCCTCTTCTGGCAGCGGTCTTCGAACTGGCGCAGTTTGTTGTCCGGCTGGAAGATGCCTGCCACCTGATACACCAGATCGCGGATTTGCATCAATTGCGGGCTGGGTGGCCGCCAGGCCGTCTCGGGGGTGCGCTGAGAAACCGCCGCGGTGGTCATTGCACGGTTTCCCGAACTGTCAGGCCTTGGGCGGAGGCAAGCAATCCCGCTGGATCCAGTACTAACCGCACCCGCCCGTCCCCGCCCACTGTAGCTCCAGCAATGCTGACGCAATTGTGAAGATAAGATCCCAGCGGCTTGATCACGGTGGACTCCTGCCCAATCAGCCGGTCCACCATCAATGCGACCCGTTTCTCGCCAATGGTCAGCACCACCACGTTCTCGCCCCCCGATCCATTAACGTCCGCACCAGTCGCGAACATCTTCCGCAAACGCAGCAGCGGCAGCGTCTCGCCTCGCAGCCGCAGAACCTCGATCCCTTCCACCAGGTGCACCTCGTCTTTCCGGACCCGGGAGGTTTCCAGCACCAACCGCAAAGGCAGTGCGTAGATTTCCTCTGACACCTGCACCAGCAACACTTGCAGGATGGCCAGCGTCAGCGGCAATTGCAGCAGCACCGTTGTACCCTTGTTCACATTGCTCTCCAGCTGAATGCTTCCATTCATGCGCTTGAGGTTCGAGCGCACCACATCCATGCCCACACCGCGCCCCGAGAGGTTACTCACTTTTTCCACGGTGCTGAAGCCGGGAAGAAAAATGAAATCAAGGATCTCGCGCTGTACAAGGTGCCGTCCCCTCTCGGCGGTCACCAAACCCTTTTCCACCGCCTTGCGCAGCACCCGCTCCGGGTCGATGCCGGCCCCATCGTCGGCAATGCTGATCACGATCTGATCGCCCTCTTGTCGCGCTTCCAGGCGGATGGTGCCTTTTCGCGGTTTCCCGTGGCGCTCGCGCACATCCGGCATTTCGAGACCGTGATCAAGAGAATTACGCACCAGATGCACCAGCGGATCGCCCAGCAACTCCACCATCGTCTTGTCAATCTCGGTACTCTGCCCTCTGACCTCAAGCTCGACTTCTTTCTGCAGGCTGCCGGCGAGGTCGCGTACCAGGCGGGGAAACTTGCGGAAGACCATGTCAATCGGAACCATGCGAGTCTTCAGACATGCGGTTTGCAACTCCTCCGTCACGAAACTCAGACGCGCTGCGCTTAGGCTGAAAGCCGGATGCAGAGCATCGGCGGCCACCCGCCCGGAGGTCAGGTCGCGGGTAAGCTGGTTTAGCCGGTTTCGCTCCAGCACCAACTCTCCAATCAGGTTGATTAATTCATCCAGCTTGGCGGAATCGACTCGTACGGTCTGTCCCTCCCTTGCCGCAACCTCCCGGGCAGCGCCAACGGTTTGACTGGCCAGCGCGTTGCCCACTTCAGCGGTCGAGGCCAAGCCTTTCCTCACCAGCAACTCACCCAGCTTCGGACCTTGAGGGAAAGCAGCTTGTTCCTGCAAAATGCTTTCCAGAGCTTGCCGTTCGATCACCCCTTCGGCGACCAGAATTTCACCCAGACGAAGCGGTGGCCCCTCGGGTTTCTGCGCCGCTTCCAATTCTTCCAGCAGCGCATCGAGGTCGTAGGTCTTCAGCCCACCTCGCCGGATATCGCTCAGCATTTGTCCTAACTGGTCGCGCGCGGCAAGCAAGGCATCCGTGATGCGCCGGGTCAGACGCAGTTCGCCGCGGCGCAGTACGTTGAGCACGTCCTCCGCGCGATGGCCCAGGCGCACCACCGGCTCGAAATTCAGAAATCCAGAAGTGCCTTTGATGGTATGCAACGCGCGAAAGATCCGGTTGAGCAACTCCGCATCATCAGGAGTGGACTCCAGTGTGATCATGTCCTGGTCCATCCCTTGTAAGAGCTCTTCTGACTCCGTCAGAAACTCCTGAATCATCGCCGGATCTTGTAAGAAATCGTTTTCCACTGGGTCTGCATCCTTGGTCTGCAGCGGCCTGCAGCGCTCGACCAACTAGGCCTGCGAGTTCGGTCCGGCAATCCCGTCTTCGGAGTCGCTCAACATACGATCGACATCGAGCAAGATCAGTAGCCGGCTGTCCAGCTTGCCCACCCCCGATACGTATTCGCGCCCTACCTTGCCCAACCGCGGGGGCGGCTCGACGGTATCGGCCGGGATGCGCAGCACTTCGGAAACCGAATCCACAATGAATCCCAGTACCGTCCCCTTGACCTCGCTCACCACAATGCGAGTCTGTCGGTCGTGGGCCAGTGCTTCCAGCCCGAACCGTTTACGCAACGCAATCACTGGGATGACCTTCCCTCGCAGGTTGATCACACCCTCTACGAAATCAGGGGAATTTGGCACCCGGGTGAGAGCCTGAATACGAATGATTTCCTGCACCCGCAAAATGTCGAGGCAAAACTCCTCGCCGCCCACGTGGAAACTCACCAGTTGCAACAAGTCACGATGGCGCAGATCGGCGCCATGCAGGCTGGCTGCACCGCTGGGAGCCTCCCTCGCCTTGGCTTGCGATTCCATGATCTCTGCTTCCGCCATCTAGCGGGCTGCCGCCGCGAACGCCTTCCCCGCCCCTGTCCGCACTGTCCCGGCTGAACTCCCGCCCAACCCGCCTCCGGATTGACCTTCCGGCCCCTGCCCGTTGCCGGATCGGCTGCGACCCTGGCCGTTCTTGCCCTCCAGATCGAAATTCTCCACCATCTTTTGCAGATCCAGCGCCAGCCCCGACAGGTCCTGACACGCCTTCGCCGACTGCTGCGCCCCCATCGCCGATTCCCTCACCAGCTTCGCAATCTGATCCATGTTCTGGTTCACTTCTTCGCTCGCCGCCGACTGCTCCGTCGCCGCCGTCGCAATGTGGGTGATCATTTCCCCCACCTCTTCCGCCATCTCAATAATTTCCTTCAGCGACTCCCCCGCCTGCGCCGTCGACTTCACCCCGGCTTCCACCTGCTGGCTGCCCGCCTCCATCGCTGTCACCGCCGCCTTGGTCTCGTCTTGTATGTTCTTGATCATCTGCGCGATTTCTTTTGTCGCCGTGGTCGTCCGTTCCGCCAGCTTGCGCACTTCATCCGCCACCACCGCAAACCCTCGTCCCTGCTCTCCCGCTCTCGCCGCTTCAATCGCGGCATTCAACGCCAGCAGGTTGGTCTGGTCGGCAATGTCGTCAATCACTGCGATGATGCGCCCAATCTGGTCCGAACTCCTCCCCAATTCCTCCATCTTTCTTGCCGTACCGCCCACCGATTCCGCAATCACCCGCATCTTGCCCAGGGTGCCCTGCACGATGTTGCCGCCGTGACGTGCAGTTTCTGCAGCCTTACGCGAAGCTTCCGCCGCCCGGTTCGAGTTTTCCGAAACCTGCAATACTGTCGATGACATCTCCTGCATCGCCGTCGCTACCTGGGTCGCTTGGTCTTTCTGGGTTTCAGCGCTTTGCGATTGCTGGTTGGCGGACGCGGAGATCTCTTCGCTGGCGCTGGCCACGTGTTCGGCGGTCCCGGCGATGGCTTGAATCATTTCCCGCAGATTGTTCTTCATCCGGTTCAGCGCCGCCCCCGCCTGGCCCAGTTCATCTTCCGACGTGATTTCTATGTCAGCCACCGCCAGATTATGGGCTGCAATTTCCTCGGCCAACTTGGCCGAGGCGACGACGGGTTTGACGACAATGCGCCTCACCACAAAGAAAACCGCTACTACGCCGGAACACAGCACTCCTAAATCAGTGGCCAGGAGCGCCAGGTTGTTCGAATTGCTGGCCTCATTTAGCGCGGTCAGCGGAGCGCTGACCACGAAAGCGCCTCTCAAATCGCCGGCTTTCATGCCCGCTTTGCCATAACTGGGGGGCCCCGAATCGGTCGCTGCATCTCCATGGCAATTCAAACAGTCAGCCGTGAGTCGCACCGGCACCGCAAAGCGCATAACTTCTGTTCCGCTGAGGGTTGTCCGGTTGTAGTATTCCTGCAGGCCGGGATCGTTCTCAAATGCGTGCAGAGCCTTGACCTCGAACTCATCTGGATTATTGGCTGGATTGCGGGGATGAAGCGACGGAGTACTGAACTTCATTCCTTGTGACTCGGCATACTCGCGGGCTACGCTCCACGCCACCACCACCGGGACCTGCTTCAACTCTTTGAACTCGTGGCGGGGAGCATTCGCATCTGCATTGGCAGAAAGGAATGAGCGCAGACGACTGGCCATCGCATCGGTTTTTCGCAGCTTGTCAACGAAACCCTCCTCGGCTTGACGATGGAGGCGGCGCTCGGTAATAAAGAATCCCAGGGCCGAACTCATCGTTAAGACTGCTGCAATGAAAATACCGATCTTTGGGGTCAGCTTGATTCGATCGAACATCGTTGCGCCTCCGCCTCTGAGAATATCGGCGTGAAAGACCCGGACTTTATAGGAGTGCGCGCCCGAAAGCCGCCTACCAGCCTCACCCAAGGCACCACCGGAATCGGGAAGACATTTATTCTTGAACATCCTGCGACGGCTATTTCCGCTCCGGTGAAGGCTTCTCCGGATGGGTTGGATTCCGCAGGGCGCCCGCTGGAGGCTCAGCCAGAATCACCACATCCACCCGGCGATTGTGCGCCCGCCCCGCTTCTGTGGCATTCGGCGCGATGGGATGAAACTGGGCGAACCCCGCCGCCGACAGCGATTCCGGGGAAAATCCGTAACGCGTGATCAGCACGCGGACCATTTCAGTGGCCCGCGCCGTCGACAGTTCCCAGTTGGAGGTGTATTGCGAATTGTGAATGGGGACGTCATCAGTATGGCCTTCGATGCGGATGTTGTAGCCGCGTTCCCGCAGCACTGTCGTCATGCGGCCAAACGCCGGTTGCGAACTGGCTTTCGTTCCCGCCGCACCGCTGTCGAAGAAGCCAGCTTCCCGCAGGCTGACCACTAGACCCTGTGGAGTGTTGCGCAACGCCACTTGGCCCCTTGCGATCTCCCCCGCCAGCGCTTTCTCCAGGTCTTTTCGCAAAGCGTCGAGATCATTACTTTGAGGAATGTTGGGAGGTAGAATCGCTGGAACCGCTTTCGGCACCGCAACCGGCAGACTCTCCGGGGGAATCGCGGCATAGTAGGTCGGATTGGTCCCCATTTGTTCAAAGCCTTCTTGAATGGCCGCCGCCAGTTCCACCATCCTGCGCTTGTCAACCTGTGCAGTCGAGTACAGCACCACAAAAAAGGCAAATAGCAGGGTGATGAAATCCGCGTACGAAACCAGCCAGCGTTCGTGGCTCGCGTGGGGAGCAGCCTTCCTTCGCCGTCTCATGAGGCGCCCGCGCCTTTGCCTTTCGCTTTCACCTTGGCCGTGATCTTCGCCTTGTCATCGGGCTTGCTTTCCCCCAGAAAACTCAGCAGCCTGGCTTCCACCATTCGAGGATTCATCCCCTCCAGGAGCGAAATCACTCCCTCCAGCGTCATTTCCCGCAACACTTCTTCTTCGCGGATCCGGATTCTGAGTTTGCCGGCCACAGGTAGGAGAAAGAGATTAGCCGCCGCTACCCCATAGATCGTGGCCACGAACGCCACCGCGATGCCTCGCCCCACCTCGTCAATCTTGTCCAGGTGCTGCATCACCTGGATCAAACCAAGCACCGCCCCAATGATCCCGATCGTGGGTGAAAACCCGCCCGCCGACTCGTACACCTGCGGAATTCTTTCCTCCATATCAGCCTTGTTCTCGAGCTCCAGCTCCATCATGGTGCGCAGCTCTTGCGGTTCCGTACCGTCCACCGCCAGTTGCAGCGATTTCTTGAGAAAAGGCTCCGTGATCTTCTCCAGTTCCTCATCCAGAGATACGATCCCCTTGCGCCGGGCCTGGTTGGCATAGCGCACCAACTCCTGAACCATCGCTGCCGGATCGTGACTCGGGGGCATGAAAACATCTCCCAACCGGTGCACCGCTTCGAGCACCACTGGCAGCGGAAACTGGATCAACACTGCCCCGGCAGTGCCGCCGAGCACGATCATGGCGGCCGTCGGCTGTAACACCTGTGATAAGCGCCCGCCTTCGAGCAGCAGGCCTCCCACAATCCCACTCAGCCCCAGTGCGACGCCACCCCAGCTCGCCTTATCCACGAGCGCTTACCTCTCGGTTTGATCTTTGGTTTCGTTGCCCCACGCCGCTGCAGCCAATGGGCTGAAATGACCGGCCGCAGCCGGGGCATTCTGCAATACCAACTGGCGAAACAGCACGATCCGCTCCAGCACCTGATCGGCACTCTCGCGCACGATGATCTTTTCGCCGTTCAAAAGCGTGATGACGGTGTCCGGGGACTGCTCCACAAACTTGATCAAGTCCGAGTTCACGATCAGAGAACTGTTATTCAGCCGAGTCAGTTGGATCATTGGCACTCCCGGCGGGCACACCTTCACGCCTATGGCGTTGCCCCTCCTCGCCCATCGGCGCGACGCCCGGAGATCGTTAAGCCTGCCTCGAAGCCGCCTCCATTACGAAAGTTTCCAGGTGATGAAACCTGCCGCCTAAAGCCTTTCCGCAAAGGGTCGATGGGATGTGTGAAGGCAGGACCGGCACAGGAACAGGCCCTCTGCGCAAACCCAGGGATGGCGGTTCCGCGGGACGGAACCCACTCAACCAAGGAGAATCTCGATGCCATTAGGAATCTTGAACAACATTCCGTCCCTGGCGGCGGAAAATCAGCTGACTCTCACTAGCACAGCCTTGAGCAACACCCTGCAACAGTTGTCTTCAGGGTCCCGCATCAACAGCGGCGCCGATGACCCCGCCGGCTTGTCCATTGCCAATGGCTTGCAGGCCAATATCAGCGCCCTCACCCAATCCGTTTCCAACGCGAATAATGGTGTCGGCCAATTGCAGCTCGCCGACGGCGCGCTCGCCCAGGTCACCACCTTGCTGAACACCGCAGTGACCCTGGCTACCGAATCGGCCACGGGCACGGTTTCCAACGGACAGCGCACCGCCATCCAGGCCCAGTATGCCTCCATCCTGGCAGAAATTAACCGTATCGGCACCGCCACAACCTATAACGGACAGGCGGTGTTTCAGAGCGGCTCAGCGCCCAACCTCAACGCGCAGGATACTCCCGCAAGCGCTGGCACCCTGAGCCTGGGAGACGTGCTGAACGTGGGCGGCACAACCTCAGTGACCGCGGGAGGTCAAACTTTCACTTACACCGCTGCCACCACCAGTGGCCAAAACCTGAACGAAACCGCCAGCGCTGTCGGCGGTCTCACCAGCGGCACTGCTCTTGCGGTCGCCGAAGTCCTCACCTCGACCCGAGGCAGCGGCGGCCTCACCACCACCTATACTGCGGCAGCCGGGGCCACCGTCGGCGAACTGATCACCGCCATCAACACTGGCGCCAGCACCGCCAATGTTACCGTCGCCGGCACCGACGTTGGCAACCACGGCGGCTATCAGGCCCAACTGGTGGGTGGAAACCTCCAAGTCGTCGATCTCCAAAATAACCAGGATCTCGCCACAGCCGACTCTGCCGGCGGCGTGCTGGGCGCAGCCGCTTTTACTCCAAATGCCGCTGCGACCTCCACCGTGCAGGATCTGATCAACGCCATTAACGGCGACACCATTGTCGGCGCGAAGGCAGCTTTGGTCAGCGGCGTACTTCAAATCACCGATCCGTTGAACCGCGCTGACCTCGCGGTCAGCACTACCGACACCGTGCTTGGCGCTCCCGTCGAGGGCGCTCCCACCAAGTTCGCCACTCCCAACACCGTCGGCACCTCAACCTCCGATACTAACGAACTCGTCGGCAACGCCGGCGGCCTGACCACCGCCACCGTACTGGGCGCCAGCAAGATCTACAGCTTCACTGCCAGTGGCAAGACTTTTAGCTACACCTCCAACGTCGGCAACACCAACACCATTGGAGACCTGATCAGCGCCATCAACAATCCCGCCACCGATCCGGCGGGCCTGACCGCCTACCTTCAGTCCGGCAACCTGGTGGTCGTCGATCCCAACAACGAGGGCGACCTGGCGGTCGGTGCAACTACCACCGGGACTGTTCTCGGTACCCTCAGCAACCCGCTTACGACGGGTTCAACCTCCACCAACATTTTTCTGAGTGACTCAACCGCCATCGGATCAAGCCAGATTGCAGTAACTATCGGCGGCCTGTCCACAACCACGCTCACTAACGGCAGCGGTGGTCAGTCCGTCAACCTGTCTACCACCGACCTCAACACTCAGAACGACGCGCAAACCGCTCTGACCTTGATCAATCAAGCCATCTCGAACGTGGCCAGCACTCGCGGCACCTTGGGTGCCAGCGTCAACCGGCTGACCGCAGCCAGCAACGTCATCAACAGCCAGGTACAGAACCTCACCTCAGCCGAAAACACCATCACGGCCGCCGACATTCCGGCCGCCGTGGCGAACCTCACCAAGTATTCCATCCTCGAGCAGACCGGCATCTCCGCTCTGGCTCAGGCCAACCAGCAACAGCAGCTCGTACTGAAACTGTTGCAGTAAATTCAACTCGGACGGGAGGCAGGCCCAGCCTGCCTCCTGCCGGCTTTACCCGAGTAACTCAATGTGAGCTTGAACTCCGCATTCACTTTCCCGCGTCCACTGAGTCTGCTGTCAACCGGAACCGCATGGCCCAGACTTTGTCCCAGTTCAGGAGTTGTTTCAAATCGCAGAAATCGATCGGTCGCAACTTTCGCTGTTGCCGACCTTATCTCTAAAGGATTGAAGTCAACCTGCAACCGATGCGGCGGAGGAAAAGACCGTGGGCATTAGCTTAAATCCATCTACCATTCTCTCGGGACAAGGCATTGATGTAAATTCCATCGTGCAACGGATTATTTCCGGGCAGAGCGGCCAGTTGTCGGTATGGCAGGGGCAGTTGACGAATTTTGCCACCCAGGACGGGTTACTCGCGGGAATCAACAATAATCTCACCAACCTGCAGACCGCAGTCGCCGCGCTCGCCGATCCGACGGGAGCGCTTACCGCTCAGGCGGCAATCTCTTCCCAGTCCGGAATCGTGACCGCGACCGCCCAGAGCGGGGCCATTGCAGGAACTCATCAGATCGTGGTGACCAGTCTGGCCACCGCCGGCACGCTCTATACCGATCCCATCGCCGCCGGCCCCGATGCATCTTTCCTTGCGACTGGGCAAACCAATGGCGACGTCCAACTGCAAGTGGGAGGAGCCAGCGGCACAGTCCACGATATTGTCATCACTCAAGGCAGCAACGACACCCTCAATACTCTGGCCAAGTACATCAACACCCAAAGCACCGCCAACAACTGGGGAGTGACCGCCAGCGTGGTCAGTGACCCCAACGGTTCGCGCCTGGCCCTGTTCAGCCAAAGCACCGGTAACGGTGGAGCTTTGGCCATCGTCAACAACAGCAACACGACTCTTACCTTCGACGCTCCCGTGGGCGGCGCCAACGCGATCCTGACCATCGATGGCGTACCCTTCAGCAGCAGCAGCAATACTGTCACTGGGGCCATTCAAGGAGTCACGCTCAGCCTGGCCAGTCAATCGCCCGCCAATCCGGTGCAGCTGACCGTCGGACCCGATACCAACCAGATCACCAACGCGGTCAATAATTTCGTTTCCGCTTACAACACCGTGGTCAGCACCATCAACACCCAATACGTCGTTGACCCCACCGGTGCCACACCCCCACCTCCCCTCGAAGCCGACATTTCCTTGCGCTCGTTGCAGTCCAGAATCCTGACCGACGCGTCCTACGCCATTGGCGGCAACGGTGGCCTTGTCAACCTGGCCTCCCTGGGCATCAACCTCAACAACGACGGCACCCTCACTGTGGGATCTACGCCAGCCCCCGATAGCCAAACCTTTGCCCAAGTCCTGGCTGCCAATCCTTCCGCAGTGCTGAATTTCTTCCAGAATGCATCCGGAACCGGTTTCGCCAATAATTTCAACACCGACCTGACCAGCTTGACCGACCCCACGCTGGGCCCGCTAAACGTGGATTTAACCCAGAACAACGCGGAACAGAAAGACCTGACTACCGCCATCACCAACTTCGAAACCAACTTGACCAGCGAGCAGTTACAGTTGACCACACAGTACGAAGCAGTCAACGCTTCCCTGCAATCCTACCCGCTGCTCTTGCAGGCGATTACCGAGACCCTGGGCTCACTGAGTACCTCCGGAATCGGTGGCGCCTCCGGCGGATCGAACCCCACTCTCTCTTCAGGACTCTAGCCAAATCGTGAACCCCAGAACCGCATACCGTGAAGACACCGCGCGTGGCGCTCACCCGGTGCGGCTCGTCGTCCTGCTGTACGAACAAATGATCGAAGACCTGCGACAGGCTGTGAATGCGATCGAACATCATAACGTCGAACTGCGCACCAACAAGATCAATCACGCCATTTTCGTCATCGCCTGCCTGCAGTCCAGCTTGAACAAAGAAGCTGGCGGGCAAGTTGCCCTCAATCTTGAACGCTTCTACGATCAGCTGCGCGGCAACCTCGCCATCGCCCAGTTTCGCGTCTCCCGGACAATTCTTTCCCAGCAGATCACCGACCTCCTCTCCCTGCGGGAAGCCTGGAGTAAGGTGGAGAGTGAAGTGAAAAGCGCAGAGACAACCGCCTCGGTCCCGACCGTCACCGCCCGCACCGTGAATACCGCGTCCGCCACCACCCGTAGTCTTGCGGACTGGACAGGCTGATGTCGAGCGCCCTGTTCCAGAGTTTGCGAACCGTAAATCAACAGCTGCGTGCCCGCTTGTCCCGGCTTTCGGCCCAGCACAATTGCCCCACGGCCATGGTGGCCACCGAGTTTACCGATTTGCTGGCGGAGCTACAGCACTCGACCGCCTGCTTGCGCAGCCTTCCCAGGGCCGCCCCGGATGCGGAGACGGCAAATGAAATCTCCGAGTATCGCAGCCATGTACAACTGCTCGGAAAAATCCTACCCTCGCTCCAGGGACGCCTGCTAATCGAGAAAGCCCGTCTAGAAAATGCGAGAACCCACGTGGCCCAAGCAGCGGCTTGGGCACAAGGCAGCAGGAAGTCTCTCTGAGGCTGGAGCGCGATGCGCGCACCCGCCCCTTTCCTCCGTGAACCTCTGTGCCCTCTGTGGTTTAAGCTTTTGACTTTAGTTCTAGGGAGGCAAACCTCATGCTCACTTCAGATAATCGAACAGGCTGGTCTGTGGCATTTTCGCGATCGCTTCCAGGGTCGCACTAGTAGCGATCTGGTCATTCTCCACTTGGCTGGCCACCGCAGCCAGGTTCGCCGCACCAACTGTGTTTTCCTGTTGGCTGAGACCCAGGCTCTGCGTATTGAGATAGGTTTGCTGGCTTTGCGTCTGATTGAGCGCGTTGCCATAGAAAACCTGCTGCCCACTGACGTAGTTGACGGCAGTGCCCAGTTCGGTTACAGCCGTGTCGATGCCAGTGTTGCTCCGCAGCGAAGTGATCAGATCGTTGATGGCCTGGAACACGTCCGCCCCAGGGCCGTTAAAAACTTGCGAACCCGGCACATTGGCTTGCAACTGGTAGCCGTTTCCAATGGTCACACTGTTAGTGCCGTTATTACCCGTATAACGCACACCCGACGCCTGGCTGGGATCAACTACGAAAGGCTGCGTGATGGCCGTGCCGGCAAAAATATACTGTCCTTGATACGACGTGTTGGCCAGACTGAGCAGTTGGTTTTGGATTCCAATCACTTCGGTCGCCACGCCCGCGCGGTCGCTGTTCGAAAGCGTCCCATTAGCTCCTTCGACTCCCAGGCTGATGGCTCTCTGCAGCACCGTCACCACCGAGTCCAGCGTGGAACCTGCAGTCGAGAACTGGCCGCTGATGCTGCTGATGCTGCGCTGGTAGGAATCCACCTGACTGCTCAAGTCGCTGATCCGCGTCAACTGGGCAGCGCCGCCAGGGTTGTCAGAGGGTTTGTTGATACTGCTACCGCTGGACAGTTCCAGCGTGGCCGTATTCTGCTGTTGCTGCAGATTCTCCAGCGCAGCCAGAAGGTCAGGCATCGGATACGGATTGACTCTCAGCGAACTCATCCGGTTAATGTCCCCATGTTGATAACCGCAAACAGCATGTTATTGACCGTGGTGACGATTTCAGCCGCGGCATCAAAGGCGCGCTGAAACTGCACCGTATTGCTGGCTTCTTCATCCAGCGAGACCCCGGAAATGCTTGCCCGTTGGTCCTGCAATTGACTCAGAATCAACTGCGAGGAGCTCAACTCTGCCGCGTCATTGGACACCTCATTGCCCACGGTGAAAACCATATTCGAATAGTAGTCCGTGGGGGTTTGACCGCCTGCCACCGGCTGATTTTGCACCGCCGCCAGCACCGCCAGGTTGCCGTTGCTGCCCGGTGTCCCGTCCGAACTGGCCGCTATCAGCGCCGGATCGGCGATGGCCACCGCCATGCCGGCCGCCGCCCCTTGCCCGGACACCGCCGGCGGAACAAACAGGTTCCCGCCGGCAATTCCATTCAGGTCAAAACCCTTCTGATTAGCGGTGTTCATCGCGTTCGAGATTCCCGCCGCCAGGGTGTCCAGGTTCGAGAGCAAGCCGGGAATGGTCTGGTCCCGGGTCTGCAACAGGCCTGCCAGGTCCCCTGAAGTCAGATTCGCCGTAATGTCCGTGCCTTGCGCGTAAATGTCCTGCAGGCCGGAAGCGTTGGTCTGGGTGGTGAGCGCGAAACTCTGGCCACCCACCACCAACGCCGTCCCATTCGACGTGGTCAGAGTCAGGCTGTCACCGCTCCTGATGGTCGAAACATCGATCAGTTTGGAAAGGTTGCCGATGAGCACGTCGCGTTGATCCACCAGCGCGCTGGCGTCCTGATTGACCCCCTGCAACTCGCTGATCTGGGTGTTCAGCGTCGCGATCTGGCCGGTCAGTACATTCACCTGGCCCACATCCTGGCTTACGTTCGAATCCAGATTCAATCTTTGCGAGCTCAGGTTGTTGGCCACGTGGTTGAAGGCCGTCGTCATGTTCCCCGCCGCGGTGAGCGCGCCCTGGCGCAACGCCAGGTTGGTCGGGTCAGTCGAGATTTGGTTCAGACTGCTGAAGAAGTTCGGGATTTCCGTGCCAATATCTCCGCTGCTGGTGGTGAACTGCACTTGCGCCTGCTGCATCGCCGTCAGCGCTGCGTTCAACTGCCCTTGCTGCTGGGTCTCTTCCTGAATGCGCATTTGCAGAATGGGATCGCGCAAGCTTTGTAGTTTCTCGAGCGACACCCCCGTCCCATAAGTCACCGAACCCACCACGATCGGATTGCTCTCGACCAGCACTGGCTGCAGCCGTACAGACTGCCCATGCCTTTATCCCTTCGCTCTTATCACTTCCAAACTCAGGCGGGAAAGCGGCCTGGGCGCTGGGTAGGTTGTTCCCGAACTCGCCAGCACCCGGCAAAAAATGTCCACCGTGCGGCGTCGATGCCGCAGCAACGCTGCGTACTTACGGTTCAAGTCCGCCACCCGTCGGGCTGTGGCTTGCAAATCATTGGCCAACCCGGAGTGCATCTGAGCCGGTGCCTCATCCGGAACTCCGCTGGCCAGCACGCACAGTTGCTGGCAGAGTTCCCGCTGTCGGGCGGTATGCTGGTCGAGTTTTGCCGGCGTGGCCGTCGTCAGCGTCGCTTGGGCTTCCTCTAACGAATCTGCCAGCGCACCCAGCAGCGCTAGCCGTTGCGTCAGAAGTTCAGGGATAGAAGATATAAAAGATGACGTTGAGGGTTGAGCCATGCAGAGTCCCGTTCAAACCAGGCTGTCCACCTGGTAGGGCGTAGCTTCGGATGGATCGCCGAACTCGGAATTTGGATCGGAGAAAACGGCAGCGTCGGCCAGCCGTCCGGCAATTCGTGCCATTGCTGGCAGTGGATCGCTCCCGGTTTCATTCATTCCGTTCACTAGGCTGCGCGGTTGGCGGTCAACGCGGTCAGTAAAGCTTCAGCAGTTTGCCGCGCCTCCACCTGATAGGTGCCCCTCTGCACTTGCTCCGCCAGCGCGGCCACTTTTTCCTGCCGGATTTCCGGCAATCGCAACACTGCCGCGCTCAACGCCTGCAATTTGCTCTGGTCGGTTGACAGCTGCGCGCTATCGGCCTCCGGCACTGCGCCCCCTACTCCCAGCACTGCCCGCGAGCCCGCTTTCCCGGCCTGTCCAGCATCCGCCGTCGACCCCACGTTCGCGCCTAAGTCGATTCTCATCAAAATCTCCTCCCCTGCCTTTCTCCTTGCAATTCAGCTATCGTCAGCGGATTAGGAATCTTTAACCCCGCTCCACCCTGTTCCCAACCCTCTACCCCATCCATCTCTTCATCGGCGGCGCACTCGCAGACTTTAGCCGTCTCCCACCCTAACCCCCACCAAAGTGCCGTCCCCCACAATGGGGTTGTTTGAGACGCTCACTCGTGCTAGAAAATGAGCACACACCTCCACCGATGCCGACCGCCTCCCGAGCCGCGCTGACTTCCCGTCACAAGACCACCGCCGCCCATCTCCGGGCCGCGGACGTGGTCATCCCCGATAAACTTTATTTCCGCATCGGGGAGGTCGCCGAACTTTGCCGCTTGCCGGCCTACGTTCTGCGTTTCTGGGAAACCGAGTTCCCCCACCTCAAGCCGGTCAAAAGCAGCACCGGCCAGCGCATGTATCGCCACAAAGACGTCGAGAGTGTGCTGCGCATCAAGAAACTGCTTTACGAGGAAGGTTTCACCATCGCCGGCGCCCGCCAGCAACTCCGAGTTGAGAGCAAGTCCGACAAGAAGCAGAACCCCTTGCCCTTTCCCGAGCGCGCCTCCGATCTCAAATACATCCGCCAGGGACTCAAAGACATTCTCGGCCTGCTCTCCACCCGCCACTAACTCCGGCACAAGTAGCTCTCATCACACGCCACCCGGAAACCGTAATCCGCGTACTTGAACTGAGGTGGAATGCTGGAGCGCGCCGCGCAGCGTGTGACCTTAATATGATGCCGCCACGACCCACCCCGCGACGCCCGCCGCTCACCCGCCTCCGGCCCCTGCGGGTTGCGCTCCGGCGACGACGCGTAGTAATCGGCCTGAAACCAATCGCTGCACCATTCGTGCACATTCGCGGACATATCGCGCAGACCAAACCCATTAGGATCCGAAGACCCCACCGCTTCCGGCCCATTCACCCAGCGTTGCGGATACTGTGGCAACGACTCAGGCGCAGCATCTCCCCACGGATAAACCTTGCCTTCCACTCCGCCACGCGCCGCGCGCTCCCACTCTGCCTCAGTCGGCAGGCGGTAATGAGCCCCATGCAACTCGCTCAGCCACTCGCAATACCGCACCGCCTCGAACCACGACACCGCCACCACGGGTTGCCGGGGATGATTGAAGTTAGGATCATTCAAAAACGGAGGCGCTTCCGCCCCCGTGGCCTGCACAAATCCCGCATACTCTTCATTCGTCACCTGACATTCGCCCAAGCGGAAACCATCCACCCACACCCGATGCACCGGACGTTCGTTGTCCTGACCCTCATCCGACCCCATGAGAAACCACCCCGCCGGAATCGCCGCCAGCTTGGGCCCTTGTTTCATTTGGTGTAGGCTGTTGACCTGCCGAATGGCGCTCACGATAGGCAAAGACTAGCACAGCCTGAAGAGGGGAGAAGCAGCGTGAAAAAACTCAAATTCAAAACCAAACTCGTAGGTCAGGACGGCAGTTCAGTCGCCGCGGTAATGTTTCCGTTCGATATAAAAGAAGTCTTCGGCACCATCGCTCGCGTGCCGGTGCGCGGCACCATCAACGGCTTTCCTTTCCGCTCCTCACTCATGCCCATGGGCGGCTGTCACTACATGGCCGTCAACCGCACCATGCGCGAGGGTGCCAACTGCAAAGCCGGAGACATCGTGGCGGTGGCAATGGAGCGCGACACAGCTCCGCGTGTCGTCACGGTTCCCGCCATCCTCAAGAAAGCCCTGGCCAAGAGCAAGACGGCGCAAGCCAGCTGGAAGAAATATTCCTTCAGCAATCAAAAAGAAATGGCACTAGCCATCACCGGGGCCAAGCAGGATGAAACCCGCGCCCGCCGATTGGCCCGGATCATGGACATCGTAAAGAGCGGCAAGAAGTGGACACCGTGAGAATCGCTAGGCAACGCGCATCGCCTTCGACCTGTAATCCCCGCCTCTCTATTGACTCCCCCCTCCCGCCTCCCTAACATGAACCCTGTCAGCTTCGCCACCCATGATCGGCCAAACGATGATCGGCCAAACCATCTCCCACTACCGCATCGTCGAGAAACTCGGCGGTGGTGGCATGGGCGTCGTCTATAAGGCCGAAGACCTCTCGCTCGGCAGGTTCGTCGCTCTCAAATTCCTGCCCGACACCGTGGCCCAGGACGCCGCCGCCCTGGAGCGTTTCCGCAGGGAGGCCCGGGCCGCTTCCGCGCTCAACCATCCCAACATCTGCACCATTTACGAAATCGGCGAAAGCGACGGCGCTCGCTTTATTTCCATGGAGTACCTGGAGGGAATGACCCTGAAACACGCTGTGATGGGCCGCCCCATGGAAACCGAGATGTTGCTTTCCCTGGCGATTGAAATCGCGGATGCGCTGGACGCCGCCCACACCGCCGGCATCGTTCACCGCGACATCAAGCCGGCAAACATCTTCGTCACCAAGCGGGGACACTCCAAGATTCTCGATTTCGGCTTGGCCAAGGTTGAGGAACGGACGTCGTCAGCCAGCCAGATCGCCAGCGACAACACAATTTCGCAGCACGACCACCTCACCAACCCCGGATCGACTCTCGGCACCGTCTCCTATATGTCCCCCGAGCAAGTGCTGGGTAAACAACTAGACGCGCGGAGCGATCTCTTTTCCTTCGGCATTGTGCTCTACGAAATGGCAACCGGTGCCTTGCCCTTCAAAGGCGAAACTTCCGGAGCAATTTTTGATGCCGTTTTGCATGGCACTCCCCCAGCGCCAGGACGATTGAATCCACAAATACCGCCCGATCTCGAAAGAGTGATTCTAAAAGCGCTTGAAAAAGACCGCGAGGTCCGCTATCAGCACGCCTCTGAGATGAGAGCCGATTTGTCGCGGGCAAGGCGAGATACGGGCTCTGCATCATCGACGAGCGTGGCAGCGGTTACTCCCCCACCCATGCCACGCAAGCGATGGATATGGGCCGTGGGCACGGTGACACTGCTACTGGTGCTGGGGTTGGTGATGTGGCGTCTTCGTGGAATGCCAGTCCAGGAGGCAAAGAAAACGGCGGCCGCCCCAGTCACCATTGCCGTTTTGCCTTTTCAGAATTTGGGCGCCGAAAAGGAAGAAGATTTCTTGCGCATGGCACTGGCGGATGAAGTCACCACGATCTTGAGTTCGGTGCGGACCTTATCGATTCGCCCCTTCGCCACCACCGGGAAATATGCCGCGGGAGACGTGGACTTGCAGCAGGCAGGGAAAGATATGCACGTCGGCAGGATCGTGACTGGACACTATCAAAAGCTTCGCGACGGCCTTCAGTTGACCATGGAGGCGGTCGATGTAGACGACAACCGCGTGCTCTGGCAGGAAACCATGAACCTCTCCGCTGAGGATCTGGTGGCGATGCGCGGGCAGGTAACGGCAAAAGTCCGGCAAGCGCTGATCCCAGCTCTGGGAGCCACTACCGAGGCCGGCGAGAACGGGACTCGCCCGTCGAACGAAGAAGCTTACGACTTGTATTTGCGAAGCGTGGCCCTGGCTCACGATGGCGAACAGAATAAGGAGGCTGTTAGGATGCTGGAGCGCTCGGTAGGCCTCGATCCGACGTTCGCTCCCGCCTGGTCTGCCCTGGGAAAACGCTACTACTACGAAGAGGAATATGGCGTCGGGGCCACAGGAACCATGTCGCGTACAGAGCCGGCGTTACGGCGCGCACTCGCTTTGGATCCGAATCTGGAAGATGCGTCCCAGCAGATTGTCAGCTTAGACACGGATGCGGGCAAGTTGGCCCAGGCCTACCAGGAAGCGAAAGCGATGATCGACAAGCGTCCACAGAGCGGCTTCGCTCACTTTACCTTGTCGTACGTCCTGCGCTATGCCAGTTTGCCAAAGGAGGCTGCCGACGAGTGCAACTCGGCAGTGCGGCTCGATCCCGGCAATTACCAGTTCCGTTCCTGCGCGAGTGTCTTCTACACAAGCCAGCAGTTCGACCGGGCAAGGGATTTTCTGAAGCTGGACGCCGGGTCAGAATGGTCAAACAATGTCGAGGTAGCTATTCTGCTGCGCGAGGGCAAGACCAGCGAAGCCCTCGACCGCCTGCGCCACCTTCCCGAAAGCTCGTTCTTTCACACTCGCGCGTTGATGGCATGTTATTCGACTCCTCGCCCCTCCGGGTCGGAACAACTTCTGGCGCAGGCCGAAAGAGACATCTTCACTTTCCACGATCCGGAACCCAAGTACGGCCAGGCGCTTCTTTTCAATGCCTGCCTGGGGAACGACTTTACTGCCCGGCTATTGAAATCCGCCATCGCAGGCGGGTATTGCGCCTCTGACAACCTGCCAATCGATCCCCTCCTGGCAGAGTTCCGCAAGTCGCCGGAATATCCCGCCGTGCTCGCCCAAGCCAGGCAATGCCACGACCGTTTTTTGGCGGAGAGAAATCAACCTCAGCGGTAAGTGCTCGATGGGCAGCACTCAACCGCGCAGCGCGCCCACCACTTTCGCCACATCGTTCTCCTGAAACAGCCGTATCCCCGCCACCCCCGCAGCTCCCGCTTCTATGCAAACGCCTGCATTCTCGCGGGTGATTCCGCCCAGCGCCAGCACCTTGATCGAATGCTCGCAAGCCGCACGCAGCCCATCCAATCCCGCCGCCGAAGATCCTTGCTTCTCAAACACCGGAGCGAACACCGCCAAGTCCACTGCTTCCGCAGCCGCGCGCGCCACCTCGTCCGCCGAATGACCCGACACACTGATCACCGGCGCAGCCTGCCTCCACGCTTTTCGCACCTCGCCCGGCAAAACGTCTTCCGACCGCAAATGCACGCCATCCGCCCCGCAGGCAATCGCCACATCCGTCCGCGAGTTGATCAGCAACTTCGTTTGTGACGAATTCTCGCGCACCGTCCGCACCGCCTCCCGAGCCAGAGCTTCCAGCTCGCGCCCACTAAGATCCTTCTCGCGCAATTGAATGAAGTCGACGCCACAACGCGCAGCCTCCGCGATCTTGTCCAGTAGACCGCGACGCCGGGACGCTTCGTCTCCTGCAAACTGCGTCCGGTCGGTGATGTAGTAAAGCAGCAAAGCGGTTGGAGTTACTTCGGGCCACCTACGGGTTCGTCTTCGCAATCTCCGGCATGGCCGTCGCGTTACGCCGTGGTTCCGAGCCCAGGTGATACTTGGTCAAGCCATCGCGCAGGAATTCAAACCCTTCCTCCGGCGAGTCCACGAACTTGAACAACTCCAGGTCATCCTGCGCAATCGTCCCCGCATCCACCATCGCCTGAAAGTTCAGCACCTGGTTCCAGTATTTCTTCCCATAGATGGCGACCAATATCTTCTTCGCCAGTTTTTGCGTCTGCGCCAGCGTCAGGATCTCAAAGAGTTCGTCCAGCGTTCCAAACCCACCGGGAAAAATCACCAGCCCTTTCGCCAGATACGCAAACCAAAACTTGCGCATAAAGAAGTAATGAAATTCAAAATTCAGTGCCGGAGTAATGTGAGGATTCGGGTTCTGCTCAAAAGGCAAATGAATATTCAACCCGATGGTCTTCGCCCCCGCCTCTTTCGCGCCCAGGTTGGCCGCCTCCATGATCCCCGGCCCGCCTCCGGTGGTGACCACAAAGCGCCGCCGTCGCGCCGGAATCTGAATCGACCACTGGCTCAGCAGGAACGCCAGGCGGCGTGCGTCCTCGTAATACTTCGCCATATCCACGGCCGCGAGCGCCTGTTTCCGGCCCAGAGCTCCGCCCACGGCTTTTCCCCCGTCCAGCGCTGCCAGATTCTTTTCCGAAACCCTGCGGCTCTCGAACCTCGCCGATCCAAAGAACACCACCGTGTCCTGTATCTGCTCCCGGCGAAAACGCGCCAAAGGCTCCGAGTACTCGGACAAAATGCGCAGGACTCGCCCATCGGGGCTATTGAGAAAGGTTCCATTCTCGTACGCCAGCGGCGCGCGCTTCGATTCGCTATCACTCATGGTCAGATTTCTCTTTCGTAAACCAGATAAGGCTTCAGCGCCGTTCCCCCTCGTGGTAGTGGGTCGCTTCCCAGAATCCAATCCAGATATCCAGAATCCCCAACCCGCTGCAAATCCCCCGGAAAAACCCATTGGCCACCATGGCTCGCAACGAAGGATAGGTCAGCAGCAGACGATTATCGGTCCACTCCGGGCGCCAGGGAAGAATGACCAGCAGCACTCCCACCACCGCGCACACAAACACGAACAGCAGCACCGTCACTCGATGCAGCCAGAGATCAAGTCGCGTGGGGCGTTCACGGTTTGCGCGTCCCGGTTCCACCGCCGCCGATGGACTGGCAGCTCGCTGGGCGGAATCGACTCCCGTCCCATTGGCGCCTGAGTCTCTATCCTGGGAAGTATCGTTCTGGAAAATCTTGGGGTCTGCCGTCACGCGGCGCTCCTAAGAGACAGACGCCAACGCAACCGGATTTTGTGACACCACATCCCAAGCTTTGGGGAAGATTGACCCATCGGGACATTCTACGACTTCAGGGTCTTAATGCGCTCGGCAACGTCGCGATAGTCAATATTGCCGCCGTACACTTCCATGAAGTGGCTCAAGGCAGCCGTCTTGTTTCCCGCGACTTCGTAGGATGAGGCGAGTTCATAATGCAGAGCCGTCCGCGTGTCCGCATCCAGCGTCGGCAGCGTGAGAGCCTTTTCATACCAGCGTATGGCGGCTTCCGGCACGCCCTTGTCCAGGAAGCATTGCGCCAGCCAGGTGTAGGTCTGCATGATCTGCGGGAAGGGATTCCCATGCTCCACCCACTGGCACACCTTCTGTAGTTCGCCAATGGCCTCATCCAGTAGGCCCATTTCGCGGAACGCGACTCCCAGGTTGTAATGCGTTTCCGGATCTTCCTCGGCGCTGGTGGTCTCTTCTTCCAACTCGTGTTTCAACTCTCCAAACATGTCCGCCAGATCCACTCCCGCCCCCGCGTCGGACTTGGCGGGCGGAACCGCTCCCGGAACTTGCGGAGTCAGCGGCCGAATGGTTGCAGGTTGATAAGTAAATGTCGGAGAAGCCGCTGGTGCTGCCGCGGCAGCCGCCGCCATTGCCGCCGGAACCTCGGGCGCTGCCGGCGCTGGCACTGTCTGCGCTACAACTGGTGTAGCCTGCGCGACCGGAGCTTCCGCCAGGAAACTATCTCCCAGCGAAGATTCCAGATCACTGACCAAGGCATTGAGCACTGGGGCTGGTTGCGCGTCGGCTCCAGCCGCCACCACCGGTTCGGTCTCGGCTTTCACCGCAAATTCCTGGGCCGTGGTCTGCGGCAGGAACCCATCCCCCAAAGACGACTCCAGGTCGCTGACGAACGCATCCAGCGTGGCCGGGGCCGGTTCCGGGGTCGCTGGCTCTTCCTCGACGTGCACCGAATTTTCCGCCACTTCCACCGAAACCGCTTCCGCCGCCGGCGCATGTTTCTGCGCAGCATCGATTTCAGCGCGCAGCGTCTCTAGCTTCGCCGCATCCGGTTTCAGTTGCTCCAGCTTGCGGAAGGCAGCCTGTGCCTCTTCCGCCATGCCATTCGCCAGGTAAAAGCGGATCTCCTCCACAGCGTCGGCAATCACGGCTTCTGACGCTCCGCCTGCCGGTTTACCACTCGCCGTGTCGCTCTTCTTGCTGCCAGCTGCCGGCGCTTCCGTGAAGCCTTCTTCCCACTCCGCCGAAAGATCAATCTCCGGCGTGGGCGCGGCCTGCACCGCGAATTCAGCAGTCTCCGCTTGCGCTTCAGCAGCGTGGAAGAACGGTCCTGCCTCTTCCGCCGCCGCGGCCGCAGCCGGAACCACCCCCGCTTCCGCAATCTCGCTGACTTGAGCTTCTTCGCTGACCACTGCGGTTTCCACTCGCGCCGCCGCCCGGCTCGAAAGCGCTGGCATCTGGGCTGCCCGCTCTTCGTACTTCGTGGCTAGCTCACCATAGCGCGTGGCCTCATCCGGACATCCCGCCTCGTGGTAAATGCTCTCCAGGGTGCGGCAGCACACTGCCGCCTCCGTGAACCGCTGCGCCCGCGTATGCAGTGCTGCCAGCCGTTGATTGATGCGCAAATCGCGTGGCGCCTGCGGCAGAGCCGACATCAACGGCCCCAGCGCCTTGGCCGGCATATTGTAAGAGATGAACAGTTCGGCGTCGGTCAAGGCGGCGCGCACTGCCAGTGCCACCGGATCTGCGTAGCGCTGATCAATGAACGGCGCCGTAGCCTCCAGTTCATCCACCATCACTGCGCCTTCTTCTGCACTGATCAACCGCGCCCCGGACGAAGTCCCCAGCTTGCCCAGCACCTGCTGATAATTGCGCGCATGAATCTGGTTCTCGGGCTCGAGCTGAGTCAACTTCAGATAGTAGTCGCGCGCTTTCTCCATCTGGTCGGATTGCACATAAGCATGCGCCAGCAACTCGTAAACTTCCGTGATGTGGCTTGTGTCTCCAGCCTTATGCAGCAGCTCCAGCAAGGTTTCGAGCGCGGCCGGGTTCTCGCGCAGATGCCCAATCAGAGAATGCAAATTCTCTATCGTCTTTCCCGAGTCCGCAGCCAGCAATCGATCGCAATGTTGTTGATAAACCTGCAAAGCCTCAGCATAATGACCTGCCGTCATCAACGCCTCGGCATAACTGAGTACCGCAGTGATGTCGTTGTGCACCGATAGCAGTTTTCCCGCCAGGGTTCCCGCATCGGCCAGCCGTCCGGTCTGAACATAGGCCTGTAACAGCGTCCGCAGGCCGTCAGGATTGCTGTCCAGGTCAGCCACTTTCTCCAGACACTCGACCGTCGCCGACATGTCGCCGGCATCGAACGCATTCCGGCCCCGCAGCAGCAACGCATAACTGCTGCCCGGATCCAGCTTCAACATCCGTTGCAGAATCTCTTCCGCTCCCTCTAATTGGCCTTTGGAGCGCAGCGTTTCCGCCGCAGCCGAAAAAATCTGCCAGGCTTCATTCTTCTTTCCCAGCCGCACATAAACTTCGGCCAGCTTGGTCCGCATGGCCACGTTTTCCGGATCCATCTCCAGCGTCTTCTGGAAAATCCGTACCGCCTGCTCCAGCTCTCCATTGCGCAGGAATTCTTCCGCCACTTGCAGATATTGCGCGCGCGCATCGTTGAACAAGCCCTGCTGTGTGTACAACTCCGCCAGCCGCAGTACGCAGTCGAGCGACGACTTCAGCTTGCTCAACTTCTTGTACATGGCGATGGCTTTGACCGTGAAACCCTGCGATGCATAGGCATCGCCCACCGTCTTGAAGCATTCCACCGCTTTTTCTTGATTGCCCAGCCGCGAGTACAGATCGCCCACGGTGTTCGCCACCGTCAAATCCTTGGCGTCTGCTTTTAGAACTTTTTCGTACTCAGTGATGGCGTTCTGTATCTTGCCCTGCTGGACAAACTTCTCCGCCGCACTGAGCACCTTCTGTTTGTTGAAGCCAAACCCAAACGCCATAAAAGTGTGGACTCCAGCTCCGTTTCAACTCTTGCCCGAGAACACCACCTACCCAGCCTGCATGCGCCGAATGGACCCTCTAAACCCGTCCACTCACCGATCGGGAAATGTTCTTTCGGACAAGGGTCATTGTACGGCTGGGTCTTCAGAATCGTATGGTTACCAAGGGTTACCAAAAGGGAGTGTACGACCGGGTTACTGGCGGAACCTCAGCTTTGACGGCCCGCATTCAAATTGGCGCTAGCGCAGGCGGATGCCGCCGACTACATCCTGCATGTCGATGCCGTTGCTGCTGTCCATCCAAGCCGCCACGAAGTCGGGGCCGTTCCAAGTGTTGCCAGTGTAGTCGCCCATCCACTCGTTAAATGGATACCCATTCACGTTTGGGTTGGAGAATGCCGTTGTCAGTTGCACGTTTGGCTGAAAGCTCTGGCCACCATCTGCGGAGATGGCAGCGAATGCTTGGTAATCGATATTGGCAGGATCATTGCGGCGGTCGAGCCAACTGACTCCCACCAAGCCCGTGCTGCTCACCGAAAGCCAGGGGAAAAACTGGTCGTGTGCGTCGCTGGCAGAAGCCACCGGCACCGGCTTTGACCAAGTACTGCCGCCGTCCGTCGAACGGATTACCTGCACTTGCATGTAGGTCCCGGTCCACGTGTACATGACCACGTAAAGGTTTCCAGCATACGGCCCACTGCTGTTGTCTACACCGATCGCAGGGTAGTTGTAGACCCTGACGTCGTTGGTATTTGGCAACAGACCGGCATAACAGTTACAGGGGCTGGGTGCGATCATGATCGCAGTCATCAGTGTTGGGTGGGACCACGTTACGCCGCCATCGCTCGATTTCGATAACACCATGTACCCTCGGCCGTTCTTACAGCCTGCGGCCGGGCCAGTGCCGACACAATGCTGCCAGGTTAGATAGGCCGTGCCGTCTTTGCCTACCGCCATGCTGGTGAAGCCCTCATTCGCCGGATAGGTCTGAATTGGTTCTGCTTGTGCCCTGCTCCAAGTTCTGCCACCATCGTGGGAGTGCGAAACTACCACCTGATTCTCCGACTGAACGCCTGGCGGACCAATCATGACTGCAGTGACATAGAGACTGTTCAGGTAGGGGCTCCCCACATTTGTATCTACCGTCAACCACCCTTCGACAGGAACGGTCTCCGGGACGGATAGCACCGCGGCAGGTTGGCTCCAGTGCATTCCATCCTGGCTTTTTTGCACACCCACAAATCCGATAGAGCCTGTCTCACTATCCGCGTAACTTGTAGCAATGTATGCCACTCCATTCCGATCGTAGCCGACCATCGGGTCGCCATCCGGCCAGAACACGTAGTTCTTGGTCCGAACCACGGGCATGCAGGTGACACTCCATGTAGATCCGCCATCGTTTGAAAGATGAAATCCCGCCGTGGACGGCGCAGGACAGTTCCAATCGTTGCTGCCCAGCAAGAGCCGCTCCGGATTCAGCGGGTTCGCCACAATCGGAGAGGTATTCACCAACGCTCCGCCTTCGGAGGCTTGCGTGGGCGGCAGCACACACGGCGCGGGCGAGCAATTAACCTGGGCTCCCGCAGCGCCGCTGGTCAAGCAGCACAACAAGACTAGGAAGATCGCAAACAGGGTGGGAGTTAGAACTCTCATTGCCACCTTCACGGAAAGAAGATACCAAAGAAAACGCGTGAGAACCTCCACAGCGGAAAGATTCAAACGGGGCCCGTACTACGAAGCAAAAGTAGTCTCGAAACCAGCGGCTGTCAAGGAGCAACTAATAATATGCAAGGGCGGGAACGAACACCATCACCGTACCTGCGCACTATACCGATGCGGATGCTGTTTCAGCCGAAACACAAAACTAACCGTCAGCCGAAGATTGTTCTGCGCCTGCGTGCTCCCAGCAGTGTCATAGAATGTCGTGCGCACATAGTCACCGTTGACCCGTAAGGCCAAGTTCCCCGAAACCGCGCGCTCGAACCCTCCCCCCAATGTGTAGGTAGGACGCAGCAACCATCCATGAAAGTAGGAAGTATCACTGACCGGCACCGCCCCATCCACCAGAGCCCCACCCGCCAACCCGCGAACAAACACTCGCGTATTTCTATGCTGAATAAGAGAAAACACCGGCCCGCCCTGAAGACTCAACACATAGCCCTGGTGTGGAGTGCTGAGTACGCCAGAAGTCCGCAGATAGCTGGAGTCTACCGTCGCTCCCCAGCGCGGGCTCAGCGCGATGCTCGCACTCGAATCCAAACCGTTAAGCCCCGCGCGTCCCGCCGAGGAAATCGGCATTGAAAGATAGCTGTAGCCGACACTCACATCGTAAGCTGGCCCAGCCACCGCGGGCGACGGCCCCGATTGCAACCGGCTCTGCGCCACAGCGGACGCCGCCATCACCAACACCAGTAAATAGGCCTTCCCAACGGTCCTCATCGGGTTTCTCATCAAATCCTTTCCGATCGGCAGTACGGGTTAAGGGGCTTGGGGGGTCTAACAGCCGCACAGGGGAGCGAAATAAAATGTTGTTCGACAACCCGCCTACGGATTAGCCGCACCCTGCGCGACCAGTTTCTTGTCCGCCTGGCTATAACTTAAGAACGGAAAAAATGGCGTAACCTCGAACGGCATCTTCTCCCTCGCCGACACCAGCGCAACCGGGGTCGCATTCATCATGGTCAATTGATTGCTCCACGGATCCAACTTGATCCGGCTTCCAATCGGAAGAGCGGCCACCTGATCAATCCGCTGCTTCTCCAAAGTCGGCGCTGAGTTGAAAAGCGCAGCCATTCGTGTAGTGTCGCCAGTCGCCATCTTGCTGCCCAGCCGCGGGCTGATCAAATTCGTCAGTACTGGCGAATGAGCCTGTAAGGTCTTGAGGAACAGCCCGGCATTGCCCAGTTTGTCTTTGTACGGCGAGTTTCCAAGCAACTCCATAGCTTTGGTGTCGGCAGCTTCCTCGTCCGCCGCCGGCCGCTCGAAATGCAGACGTTGAAAAGCATCCGCATCGGCAAAGAAAAAGCGGTCATTGAAGGCCAGCCGGGTATCGACATGATGCCCCAACGCAATATGCGCAAGTTCATGCGCCAGGATCATCGCCAACGACGATTCATCCGGCAGCACATCCAGCAGGCCGCGGCTGACAACAATCGTGTGCCCAATGGTGAAAGACTCCAGCGGCAACGTCAGCAGCACCCGGCAGCGCACATCCGGCTCGATTTGCAGTTTGTTGGTGATGATCAGGTTGTTGACCACGGTCAGCAGGATCTTGTCCACATCGCCCGCCGGCGCAAGCACTCCGATCTTCTGCAGATGATCCACCGCATTGTCTTCCGCCATCCGTTCCCACATTCGCTGGGCTTCAACCGGAGCATTATCCTTGGCAACCGGACGATCATCCACCACACTGTCAACCTTGATTTGCGTAAACTCTTCCTCGCGATTCAGTTGTTCCGGATCGTATGCCCACAGCCGCGTCTGCGCCTTCAGATAAAGATCGTGATATAGCGCGCTGTGTTGTGTGCCTGACTCTTCCACATAAACATAGGAAGGCAGCCACATATCGGATTGCAGATTAAAACGCCAGCTGTCGAAGTGCAGATAATAGGTGTAATCCGAATGTCCGGAATACGTCCCGTTGAAGCGCACAATATTGAAGTCGCGGTCTTCCACCCAGATTCTGCCGGTAAACAATCCTTTCGGCGCTTTCTCTTTGGGCTGGACGTCAATCACGATGCACCGGGCTTCTCCCAGAAACTCGCGCCGCACAAAAGTGAAATGATAGTTAGTCTTCTCGAAATCTGAATCCAGTATCACCATCTGCGCGAAACCCTGCGGCAGGAACCGAGTCGAAAGCGCAGCCGACAAAGGATGCAACGCGTGGTGCAGGAATCCCTTGTGATGCTTCTGGAACACCGAGTCGCGGGGCCCATCATTCAGGTCAACCCGTCCCAGGAAGTACTGGTCATTCACCGGCTCGACGTTGTGATCGCTGTCTTCATGAAGATTCTGGATGTAGGTCTCGGCCAGCGGATGCAGCCGCTTCATGGTCTCGACAAACTTGTGCTCCCGCTCCACCACCCGGTCCACCGTTTGGTCGAAAGAAAGAGTAGTGGCCAACGTCTTGTTGTCGGCCGCAATTCCCGCGGTCGAGGACACCAGCAGCAGGCAAACCATTATTCTGAAACCACGCATAGCGCTCCTCATGAAATAAGTTCAAAAATGATGTGTACCAGGGCCGTCGAATCCACCGGCTGGCCTTCATGCAATGCCGGCGTAAACTTGATCTGCTCCGCCGCCTTCACCGCCTGTTCATCCAGCCCATATCCCAACCCTTGCAGCACTCGTACCACGTGTACTCGCCCGTCGGACTTGAACAACACTTCCAGGCGAACTTCCCCGTTCACTTTCTGCTTTCGTCCCTCATCCGTGTAATCCGGCTTGGGCTTGTAAGTGATTTCGACCGGCGCATTAACTCCATTATTCGGCATGCGCGCTCCGCTCTTAGGACGAGCGCCGGCGCCGTTGACGGCATCAATCGCTCCGTTGCCGAATCCCGAACTCATCACCACGTTGGCGTTTGTCGCCCCGGTTCGATAGTCATGGCCCGAGCCGTTGCCGGCCGCGTTGCCGAAACCTCCTGGCTGAGTCACTGCGGCGAGTTTAGCCACTGGTGCCGTCACCGGACTCTCATGAGAAAAAGTTCCCACGGCCACGATCTGCGACGTCGGCGCCGCCGGGATCGCGGGCATCTTATGGTCCAGCGTAAGCGCTGGTGCCGCAGGTTCCGGTTCGGATGGCTTATGTTCGACGACCTTTCTTACCTGCCGCGTGACTACAAGAGCTTCCAGCGGGGCCTTGGTCTCTACCACCGGTTTGCTCTCTATCACCGGCTTGTTTTCCAATCGCGGCTTCGGCCGCGCCACCACCGGCGGGTTAACCGGACGACTCTCCTCCAAGACCACGGGTTTATAGGCCACCAGATTCGTCACCCGATAGCTCGGCTCCGGCATCAGGCTTTCATGGACCCCGGCGCCTAGCACGGCAAAACATACCAGCGACAGAGCTTGCACACTCCAGCCCGTCGCCAATGACTTCCAGCGTGACTGCGGCGATGGCAATAATGTAAACAGAAGCCCCTCCCCTAAGGGTCCTTCACTCGATAGGGTATGGGGCAATCGCGATGCCACCGCCGCTCACAGGGTGCGCCGGCTGCGAAGGTTCTCTTCCCTGGCGTCGCGGGACCGTCCGAGTCCATACCAGCGAAAGCACTTAGCTCCAGCAGGGAGTCCTCTGAGAAGGTAGGCTTTAAAAGAAAGTCTCTAGCCCGATAGTAACCTCCATAGAGTCTTTAGGTCATGGATGGTAATCAAAGCTAATGACCACACTGAAAGCCTGTTCACAGTGAAAACATTTACCCACATGCGACGACGCGTGTCTCATCTTTGCGTTTGTTGCAAAGATAGGGACAACCGGCTCGATCCAACCACCCCGCTTTCCCCTTGGACGACACAGAAAACAGTGATATCGTCCTCCCGATAAGGTCCACGCGCCCGATCTCCGGTGCCAGTGGCTAGCACGAATTCCTTCCCGTTGTGGAAGTCGTTCTCCGGTGTTCTGACGTGTGGCCCATGCTTTTCCGGGAGGAAAGATGACACCCACGATCGCCTCTTCCTATTGTTCTTGGCTTGCGTTCCTGGTTTTCACAACCGTCCTGCTCGGCGCACAGACCAACGTGCTGACCTCCCGCAACGACATTTCGCGCGACGGGCTGAACTCGACCGAAACAGTCCTGAACCAGGCCAATGTCAATCGCGCCAGTTTCGGCAAGATCTGCTCTGCGGTAGTCGATGGCCAATTGTTCGCTCAACCCCTGGTTGTGTTCACAGAAGGCAGGAATGTCGTCTACCTGGTGACCATGAACGATAGTGTGTATGCCATGGACGGCAGCAACTGCAACCAGCTTAATCACGTATCGCTGGTTCCTTTGGATGAACAGGCCACGCCGTGCGCCGACCTGACCGGGCGCTGTGGGGTGATCATTCCTTTGATCGGCGCGCTGGCGACTCCGGTCATCGATCTCAGCACCAGCACCATTTATGTCACTACCGAAACTGAATCCACTACTGGTTCGTGCCAGGCCAACCATGCGAATACTTGTTTCATCCATCGATTGCACGCTCTGGATCTCTCCACCCTGCAGGAGAAATTTAAAGGTCCGGCCCTGATCTCCGGGACCTACCTCAGCGCAACCTTTAACCCGAAGGCCCACATCCAGCGGCCAGGGCTCCTCCTGTTGCCCGGGGTCATGCCAAACGGCGACAGCGGCGCCTACCTCGGCCTTTCTGGTATTGACGGATTTGGAAAACCCGGCGTCAGTACACCGCAAGGTTGGCTGTTCCGTTACGATGCAGAGGACCTTTCGAAGGCGCCGACAACCTGGAGCAGCACACCGAATGGCGAGGGCGGAGGAATCTGGCAGAGTGGTAGCGGGATAGCCGCCGGCATCGATTCGCCCAACGGACAGACCTTTCTCTACGTCAACACCGGCGACGGGACATTCGATGTCAATAACGGCGGCCTCGACTATGGAGACAGCTTTGTCAAATTGACGACTTCGCTGACTACCGTGCCCAACGGCTATTTCACGCCTTTCAATCAGGCCTGCCTGAATCCATTCGACGGGGACTTTGGTTCGGGCGGGGTCTTGTTGACTCCCAACCTCAGCTCCAGGTATTACGCGGTCACAGCCTCGAAGTCAGGCACTGTGTCTGTGATGGACCGCGCCAGTCCCGGAGGCTTTACTCCTCCCACGAACCATACTTGCCCTGCCACCGGCACCAACCACAACCAGGAATATTTTCAGGGTGCAACTCGGCAATACTTTACGACGGCGGCCTACTGGAACCTGCACCTTTACTTGACTCCCTTGGTCTCGCCTCTTACTCGATATCAACTGAGCCCCACCTGCAATCCGGGTCCAATCTGTACCACGGGCACGGACACATCGAGCGTGAAACTTGGTTTCTCATCCCCCTCGATTTCCTCTTCCGGAAATACGACGGGGACGGCGATTCTTTGGGTGCAAAGCGGAAACGGGTGGCCTCCGTCGAAGAACGGCCCGGCCCCAGCGGTGCTCTACGCCATGGACGCCGAGCATGTAACCCCTCCCAACACCGTCCCTGAGTTGTGGGATAGCACTCAATGTCCGGCCCGGGACACGCCAGGGAACGCAACCAAGTTCGTTACAACGACCAGCGCCAATGGAATGGTTTACCTGGGCACCATGGATCCGACCGATTCGACGAATACGCGAGGCGAGTTGGATGTGTTCGGCTTGACCAGCGCACCCTGCCACTGAGGTGCGAAGGTCGCCGGCTGCCATCGAAAAACATATGAAGATTCGAATTGTCATTTGCGTCTCGCTGATCGTAGTAGCTCTGGCGATGGCGAACTTGTTCGTAAGCCATGCGCAGCAAGCCACAGGCGCGCCCGCGCAGCAGCTAACCGGGAACGGCGCGCCGCCCTTGTCGAACCCACTGAAAGTGGCGCTGCTGAAGTGGTATGCGGCCAACAGGGTGCCGACACAGTTCGCAGTCGGCCAGCAGCCCTATGGCCTAGCCTTCGATGGCGCAAACATTTGGGCCGCAAACCTTGCCGACAACACGGTAAGCAAGGTGCAGGCCAGCGATGGGACCGTGCTGGGAACATTTCCGGCAGGGGGATTCGAGCCTTATGGGGTTACCTTCGATGGTGCCAACGTTTGGGTCTCGAACTGGGACAGCGGTAACGTGAGCAAACTGCGGGCCAGCGACGGCAAGCTCCTCGGCACCTTTACCGTGGGCGCCAATCCGGGGTGGATGACGTTTGACGGTGCCGATCTTTGGGTTCCCTACGGGAATAACCTGCTTGCGAAGATTCGAGCCAGCGATGGCAAAACCTTGGGGACATTTACCGTGGGGTACGCGCCGCTCGCCGCGGCGTGCGACGGGCCGAACATCTGGATCACCAACACCGGTGACGGGACCGTAACTAAGCTCCAGGCCAGCAGCGGCAATACCCTGGGGACCTTCCCCGTGGGTTCGAGACCGACGGGCATAGCTTTTGATGGAGCAAGCATCTGGGTGGCAAATCGCAACGACGGAACGGTAAGTAAGCTGCGGGCTAGCGACGGCACTCTTTTGGGCACATTCAACGTATCAACGTCGGGTCCCTATGGGATTGCTTTTGACGGGGAAAATATTTGGGTAACCGGGGGAACAAGCATCGTCGAGCTTCGGGCCAGCGACGGTACGCAAATCGGCGTGTTTAGATCAGCGGCGGCCAGCATTGGGGTAGCTTTCGATGGTGCGAATGTCTGGGTCTCCCTGCTCAAGTTCAATGCGGTCGGAAAGCTCTAGAACAACGGGGACCGCCCAGGGGATTAGAAAGACATGAAAACTCGAATCACGATCGGCGTGTCACTGATCGTCGTAGTTCTCGCGATGGCGAACTTGTTCGTGAGCCATGCGCAGCAAGCCGCTGGTGCTACGACGCAGCTAACCGGAAACGGCGCGCCGCCGCTGTCGAACCCGCTGAAGGTGGCGCTGCTGAAGTGGTATGCGGCCAATAGGGTGCCGACACAATTCGCAGTCGGCCAGCAGCCCTATGGCCTCGCCTTCGACGGCGCAAATATTTGGGCCGCAAACTTTGCCGACAACACGGTAAGCAAGGTGCAGGCCAGCGATGGGGCCGTGCTAGGGACATTTCCGGCAGGTGGATTCGAACCGTACGGTGTGACTTTCGACGGTGCCAACGTTTGGGTCTCGAACTTGGACAGCGGTAACGTGAGCAAACTGCGGGCCAGCGACGGCAAGCTCCTCGGCACGTTCCCGGTGCCGTCTAGTCCGCCGGGGTGGATGGCTTTTGACGGGGCAAACATTTGGGTGCCCAACGGCAGCAGCCTGGTCACCAAGCTGCGGGCGGATGACGGCAAGAATATGGGTAACTTCAACGCGGGCGTCAACCCGATTGCGGCCGCGTTCGACGGGGCAAACGTCTGGGTTGTCGACGGCGGAGGCATCGGGACCGGAACCGTGACGAAGCTCCGGGCGAGCGACGGCACGGTGTTGGGTACGTTTCCGGTAGGCCTGACTCCCTTGGGCATTGCTTTCGACGGTGATAGCGTCTGGGTGACCAACGGCACCAGCGGGACAGTCAGCAAACTGCGGGCTAGCGACGGTACTCTTTTGGGTACGTTCAACGTAACCACGGCACCCTACGGAATTGCCTTTGACGGGGAGCACATCTGGGTAACGGGGGCAAACAATGTCGTCGAGCTTCGAGCCAGCGATGGTACTCAAATTGGCGTGTTTAGATCAGCGGCGGCCAGCATAGGGATAGCTTTCGATGGTACGAATGTCTGGGTCTCCCTGCTCAAGTTCAATGCGGTCGGAAAGCTCTAGAACAACGGGGCTGCCCCTGAGGAGTAGAAAGACATGAAGACTCGAATCGCGATTGGCGTGTCCCTGATAGTCGTAGCTCTGGCGACGGCGAACTTGCTGCCGATCCATGCGCAGAAGCCGATCAATCAATCGGCACACGCTGGGCCGCAGTTGCAGACGCAACCTCCCATCCTGGACGCAGGGGCGCGGCTTAATCCGCTGAAGATTGCGCTGCTGCACTGGTACTTGGCCGACACGTCAACTTTTGTAAGGGTCGGTAGCCAGCCATATGGGGTGTGCTTCGATGGAGCCAACATCTGGACGGCGAACAACGGTGATAACACGGTTACCAAGGTGAGAGCCAACGACGGAGAGGTGCTGGGTACCTTCAAGGTAGGAGGCGCGCCCTACGGCGTGACTCTCGACGGGGCTAACATCTGGTCTTCCAACCAGGCTGACAGCACAGTCACTAAGTTGCGAGCTAGCGACGGGACAATTCTGGGTACTTTCTCGGTAGGGAGGGGCCCTTCCTGGATGACGTTTGACGGGGCAGACACCTGGGTACCTAACGGCCCCGACAACACGGTGAGCAAGTTACGAGCCTTTGACGGGAAAACCCTTGGGACGTTCACGGTAGGCAGCTCTCCCATCGCATCGGCTTTTGATGGCGCCAATGTTTGGGTCACAAACTATCTGTCCGGCACGGTTACGAAGCTGCGAGCCTCGGATGGGACTGTTTTGGGGACATTCACGGTAGGCGCTTCACCGCTAGGCATCGCTTTTGATGGAAGCAGCATGTGGGTGGCCAACCGTGGCGACGGGACCGTTAGCAGGCTGCGAGCCAGTGATGGCATGGTGCTGGGCACGTTTTCGACCCCCGACGGACCGTATGGGATTGCTTTCGATGGGACCTACATCTGGGTGTCGGGCGATCTCTACATCTTCGTGCTGCGGGCCGTTGACGGCTCCCGTGTGGGGTACCGTCGGTTGCAAAGCGAGGGGATTGCCTTCGACGGGGCCTATATCTGGACCGCAGAGCAGGGTGGGAACGCAGTGGACAAGTTCTAGAAAGAACAACAACTCGCCGCCCATCTCCGCCCGCCCTCCAAATGCGCTAACCTTTCTGGCATGCCTCTCCGCGCGCTGACCGGCTACCTGCCCCACTTTCTCAGCCGAGCGCAAGAGACTGCCTACATCCAGCCTCATGGATACCGCACCCAGCGCCGTTCCTACCAGCAAGTCGCCGAAACCGCCTTCCGTTTCGCCCGCGAACTCGAAGCCCGCGGCATCGGCAAAGGCGACCGTGTCTTCCTCTGGGGCCAAAATTCCGCCGAATGGGTCGCGGCATTCTGGGGATGCGCTCTGCGCGGAGCCGTCGTCGTCCCCCTCGACGACATCGCCACCCCCGACTTCTTCCTACGCGTCCACCAGCAGGTCCAAGCCAGGCTGCTAGTTGCTTCCCATGCTCACGAACACGATTCGATTCCAACCCTCGCGCTGGAAGACTTGTCCGAAATCCTGGCCCCGCGGTCATCTTCCCCGTACGCATCAACCGAACTCGCCCCCTCCGACACTCTGGAAATCGTCTTCACCTCCGGCACCACCGCCGACCCCAAAGGCGTCGTCATCTCCCACGGCAACGTCCTGGCCAACCTCGCGCCCCTCGAAGCCGAAATCCGCAACTACCTCAAATACGAACGCTTCGTCCATCCCATCCGCTTTCTGAACCTGCTGCCGCTGAGCCACGTCTTCGGACAATTTCTCGGAATGTTCCTTCCTCCTTTATTAGGAGGCACCGTCGTCTTTCAGGAAACCCTCAAACCCTCTGACATAATCCGCACCATCCGCCGCGAACGCGTTTCCGTCCTAGTCACCGTCCCTCGCGTGCTGCAATCGCTAAAAGAAAAGATCGAGCGCGACCTGTCCAACGACAACCGTCTCGAACCCTTTCAAGCAGCCTTTCACACATCCAAAACCAAACACTTCCTTCACCGCTGGTGGATCTTTCGCCGCATCCGCCGCCAGTTCGGCTGGAAATTCTGGGCTTTCATCTCCGGCGGCGCAGCGCTAGACCGCGCCACCGAAGAATTTTGGGACCGCCTCGGCTACGCCGTGATTCAGGGCTATGGCCTCACTGAAACCACGTCTCTCATCAGCGTCAACCACCCGTTCCGCCTGGGAAAAGGCTCCATCGGAAAGGTGCTCGAAGGCCGCGAGGTCAAACTCGCCGAAGACGGCGAAATCCTGGTGCGCGGCGGAGGAGTCGCCGCCAACTATTGGAACGGCGCCCATCTAGGCGACGCCGACGGATGGTACCGCACTGGCGACGTCGGCGAACTCGACGCCACCGGCAACCTCTACTTCAAAGGCCGGAAAAAAGAAGTCATCGTCACCCCCGCCGGCATGAACATCTATCCCGAAGACCTAGAAGCCGCCCTCCGCCGCCAACCCCAAGTGAAAGACGCCCTCGTAGTCGCATCGCCCCGCGACGGAAACGCCGAACCCTGCGCTGTACTACTCCTGAAGCCCGGAGAAAACAACCCCGCAGCCATCGTCGCAGCCGCCAACCAATCCCTCGCCGAGTACCAGCGCATGCGCTCGTGGTTCCTCTGGCCCGAAGACGACTTCCCCCGCACCTCCACTCAAAAGCCTCGCAGAAATCTGGTGCAACAAGCCGTCCAAGCTCAAGCACCGGGCCAGAACACGTCTTCACTCGCCGAACTAATCAGCCGCATCACCGGCCGAACTCCCGCGAACCTTTCAGCCAACGCCAATCTCGAATCCGACCTGAACCTCAGCTCTCTCGATCGTGTGGAACTCCTCAGTGCCCTCGAAGACCGCTATCAATCCGATCTCAGCGAGACCCGCTTCGCCGCGCTGAAAACTGTCGGCGACTTGCAACGCATGTTGCAAGGCGAAGCCGCTCCCCGCACCCAGTTTCACTACCCGCGCTGGGCACTGCGCTGGCCCGTGACTTGGATTCGCCTCCTGGTCCACTATCTCCTGCTGCGTCCCGCCGTGTTCTTACTGGGATGGCCGCACATCGAAGGCCGCGAAAACCTCCGCGGAGTTCGCGGGCCAGTGCTCGTAATCTGCAATCACATCGACGACGTCGATCCCGGCTTCGTGCTGACCGCCTTGCCCGCACGCATCCGCCACAAGCTCGCCGTAGCCACCGGAGGCGAAGCCCTCGAAATCCTGCGCACTCCATCCGTCACTCGCAACCTCGCCGCCCGCACCTACGACCGCATCAAATGGACTTCAGGCGTCGGTCTGCTCAATTTATTTCCCCTCCCCCGCGAGGCCGGCTTCCGCCAGAGCTTCGCCCACGCCGGAGAATGTGTCGACCGCGGCTACAGCATCCTGGTATTTCCCGAAGGCCATCACACCACCGACGGCAAACTGCGCCCCTTCCGCGCCGGCGTCGGCCTGCTCGCCAACAATCTCAGCATCCCCATAATTCCCGTACGCATTGATGGATTATTCGAGGTCAAACACGCAGGAAGAAAATTCGCCCGGCCGGGCGAAGTGCGCATCAAGCTGGGCGCACCCATGCAACCATCATCAGCCGATCCCCAGGAAATTGCCCGTGAACTGCAAAAGCTAGTCGAAACCTTATAAACCGATCCCAGCCTCCGCGCCGATCAGTCTCCCGCCGCCGCAGCTCTTGCCACTTCCGGCCCCAGCGTCGTGATCTGCGTTGCTCGCAGCTGCTCAGGTGAGGGTTTCGTCATGCCGTCGCCAAGATCCGCATCCCGCGGCAGCATGCCCACCGCACGATTCCGGCCCAACTGCTTGGCGGCATAGAGCGCCTGGTCCGCCAGTTCAACCACCGCCTCATAGTCCACCGCGTCCGGCGCGCCACAAAACCACGGAAACGCCGCCCACCCCACCGAGCACGTCCTTCGCAGCGACACCCCCGCGTGCTTCAATTGGAATGGTTCGTTCCCCACCATGTGAAGTATCCGCGACGCCAGTGTCGTAGCTTCGCTCCGCTCGGTGTAACGCGACACCACCAGAAACTCCTCCCCGCCCCAGCGCACCAGCACATCCGACATGCGAATCGCCGACTGAATCCGCCGCGTCATCTCCGCCAGCATCTCGTCCCCCGCGGCGTGCCCATAAACATCGTTCACCTCTTTAAACAGATCCGCGTCCACAATATAGAAAATCAAATCCCGATTCCGTCCCCCCGCCTTGTCCGTTAGATACGATCGGATCGCCTGCCGCGTGTCCCCTTCAATCGTGACCTGGAAGAACCGCCGGTTCCGCGTCCCCGTCAACGGATCGGTAAGTGACGCCTCTCGCAGTTCCTGATTCAGCCGCTCCAGCTCCGCGCTGCGCTCGGCCACGGCCTGCTCCAGACACTGCCGGTCCTTCTCCAGTGAATAGGTTCGAAAGCGAAGAACCCCATACAGCGTAAAGACAAGGCCAATCACCCCCAAAGAACGCGACCACCATGACTGCCACCATGCCGGCAACACCGCGAACGAAAAACTCGCGGGCAGGCTTTTGATCCCGCTCCCCGTCTCGCAGGAAATCTCCAGCGTGTAGCTTCCCGGCGCCAGCGAGGCATAGCGAACCTCACGCGCGGGAGTCTCCGTGAATTCGTTTTCCAGGCCCGCCAATCTCGACCGGCAGCGCAGACTCGTTGGGTCTCGATATGACAAGACCGAAAACTGCGCCCGCAGCGTGTTCTCCTTGTGAGTCGCTTCCGGGTTGCCGTCCCCCAGGCGTTCCTGTCCTCCCAGTTGCGCGGACGTAATCACCACGTTGAACGCCGGTGCCGCGAAGGCCTTCTCTGCATGCGGATCGTAACGCGCCAGGCCGCCGCTGGTGCCGAACAGAATCGTGCCGTCCTGCTCCGCGTAAAATCCACCTTCGCTCTGGTCATCCCAGATCAGGCCATCGTCGTGACGATAACGTTGCGTGTTGTGCCCCCAAGTGATCCGCGTTACTCCCTGCGAGCCCCCTGCCCAAATCCTGCCGTCGCGGTCCCGGCCCAGCATAAAGACCTCGTTCGCCAACAAACCATCCTGCTGGCTGAAATGTTCGGCCTCGCTCTTCTGTTTGTCGAATCGAAACCGGGTCACTCCAGGGGCGTCCGCATAGTGGATCCAAACCTCATTTCCGTCCACCGGTGCGACCCCGAGCACACGATCGGACAGCAATCCGTCCCTGCGTGTATAAAGTGCCCACGATTTGCCATCGTATCTCCCCAGGCCGTTGTGTCCGCTGATCCAAACCACTCCTCCGGTGGCCATGGCAAAATTGCTGACCCCATCCAAGATTTCGCGTGGCGCGCCAGCGTCTCTAAAAACAAAAGGAGGAGCCGAGTTCTCCAGCGCTTGCAGGAAATGTGGCCCCGAAATCCAAAGCCGCGCATCCGGCCCCGAGCCGATCCACGTGATATCCGGCCACGGCGTAGCCACTTTATCCGGTTGTAGAGTGCGAGGATCGAACCGCGTAAGACCGCCCGGATGGCACAGCACCCATACCGATCCGTCCGCGGCCACCGCCAGCGTTCGCGCCATCGATCCGTTCAAACCATCCGCCTGCCTCCACACCCGAAAGCGATGCTGGTCTGCATCCCACATCGCCACTCCATCATTGGTCCCCACCCACAGCCGCTGCTTGTAGTCACGCGCTTCCGCCCACACCACGTTGTCCGGCAATCCTTCCGCATCCGTCCAGCCCGACCAGCGTCCCTCACCCTGCCAGCGCTCGATTCCATTGCCTCCCAGTCCCAGCCAGTACGTACCCTCGCGGTCCTGTATCGCGGAAAACATCGCGTTTGCCGCCGTGCCCCTGCGCTTGTCGATCACATCCCAATGGTCGTCATAATGCAAAAACAAACCGGAAATCGTGGGAACCATCAGCCGCCCGTGCCCATCGATCGCCGGCACACCCACGTCATTCGCCGGAGGCAATTCGGGAGCATCCACCACAAACTGCTCGGCTCCCGGGTCAAGCCGCAGCAAGTGCCGCGAGGTCCGCAACCACACCCGCCGCTTCCCGTCCTGCAGCAGCGCAATCATCGGCTCCTTGGGAACATCCTTTTGTGCCGCCAGAAAATGCGGTCGGATAGCGTGGTCCAGCCACCCCACGCGATTGCCCAACGTAAACCAGACTCTGCCGTCATTCCCGTCCTGCACCAGTCCGACTTCCCGCCCCGGAAAGACCTGCTGTTTCACCGTCACCGAAGAGGCCCCCGTGGCGGTGAATATCCATAGCCCGCTGTCACTCGCCAGGTAGATGCCCTCCGGCTTCACCACGATGGGTTGATAGGTGGCCACTGAATGAATCCCAGCCGGCAGTGCCACCGGAACAAATCGCATGCCGTTTTGCAGCGCCAGCCCGTCCCGGCTCACCACCCAGATTCGGCCGTCCGCGCCTTCTGTGATTTCCTCGATGATCGCCCTTGAGATCCCCTGCTCGGAACCAAACTTCACCACCCGCGTCCCGTCATAACGCAACAGGCCGCTCATGCTCGCAATCCATATAAAGCCCTGATGGTCCTGGAATAAGCACACCGGCGTGATCGTCCCCAGCCCCAGGTCTTCTCCTACCTTTTCGAAAACATAGCGGGCGTGATCGGGAACAGACAACGTCGGAGAAGGCAAATTAGACGCGCGCAGGGGCGTCAGCAACCAACCGGCTGCAACCGCCAGGCTCAGCAACTGCTTCTTGATTACATTCTTCAACTTGCTATGCCGCCATCGCCGCCCAGAATGCTGGCTTTTGTGGTAGTGGATTCAGGGGAACGCTGTAAAAGCCCACTGCACAATACGGACTTCGGAGCCGTTGGGGACGGCTCGCGGTTGTGAGATTACAGTCTAATGAGAGAAAACCATCAAAAGTAGATGACACTCAGACATGTACGACCGGGGCCGTCAACTCTAGCGCCAGCGTCTCGCTGGCTGTCGCGAGGGCGGTCCCGCCCTCGTATTCAGGCTAGCCGATTCGTATCAGGGGATGCCTTCAGCCATACCACCATCCTAGGGGTTGCACTTGAATTTGGGTGGCGCAGCGGTTCACCGCTGCGGTGAATACATTATTTGAATTCGGCTTTAGCCGCCGAGAGTCCGACTCTCGCTCACTGGCGATCTTTGTCCACAAATAGTTAGTGCCAATTCGGCAAGAACGCTTCATCCTGCGGAAAGCACAGCCTTTCCCCCGATTGCCGTCCCCACCCGCATCATTCTTATACACAGAAATAGTTGCAGTTTTCCCCGCTTCGCTGTAACTTCTGAGCCATCGGTAAATCCCATGCGCAGCCGCAGTAGTGTGGGCGCAGTTCGAATTCCAACTCAACCTTTAGGAGGCTGTATGAAGAAGCTGATTGCCAGATTGATGGCCATGTCTTTCCTGGCCGTTTCCCTCGTCGCGTTCGCCCAGACCGGTTCTGACGCGAGCAAAGACAACATGAAGAAAGACAACATGAAGTCCGACACCATGAAGAAAGACAGCATGGCGAAAGACAGCAAGAAGTCCGCCAAAGTAAAGAAGACCAGCACCAACAAAGACGGCATGAAGAAAGACACGATGAAGAAAGACGACGCCGCCCCCAAGCAGTAATCGCACCTCAGATCAGCTCTTTCGGGGTAGCGCCGCCCATGTGCAACCTGACCGCGCTACCCCGACTCATTGCTCGAGTAGATTCACGCCGGGCAGGTGCCCCAGATATTGCTTGATCGGTGCCCCAGGTTCGCGCCCCCAGTGCCAAGTCTCCAGCTCCAACGCCCACGGTTTTCGGGGCCCGATCGGTGCCCCAGGTTCGCGCCCCCAGTGCCAAGCCACCAAGCCCCAGCGCCCTCGCTTTCGGGGCGCTAACCTGGGCGGAGGAATATCCGCTTTGTCTGTCCATCCTGCGCTTCACGATCGCTAGCCATCCATTGCGATTCGACCTCCACCGGCCCGCTTTCACGCAGTGCGTAGTGGCGATAGCTGCTCCACTTCCATTCCTCCGGCCGCATGACTAAACCGCGCCGTACCGGATTCCGGTGCATGTACCGGAGTTTGATGGCAAACTCGCGGTGGTCCCTCACGTTGCCATCGTAGTAACGCTTCTGCCAGAACGTACCCGGCTTTTCGAGCCTGGCTCCGGCTCGTTTGGAGAAGGACAGTTTCAAGAAGTGAATGGCCTCGGCCAGCGTGGCTCGGGGCGGCTCACTCAGCAGTAAGTGAACGTGCTCGGGCATGACGACATATCCATAAACATACATCGCAAAGCGACGGCGCATGCCCTCCAAACGGAGGGCCAACAAGTCGAATAGCTCAGGTGTTGCGAAATAGGGCTGACGACGGTCACAACTGAAAGTTACGAAATGAGATTGCCCGGACTCCTGAAAACGCCGCAGACCGCTGGGCATAAGAGGAACTTACACCGGATCGATATGGCCGTAAAGTGGCCCAGGTTAGCGCCCCAAAACCAGGGATCGTGAAAAGATAATTGAGAATGCGGGGCGCGAACCTGGGGCACCGATCAGAAAATCAGGCAACCTGGGCCACCAGCCAGGTCAGCGAAGGTTGATAGGGGGATGGGCGTTGAGCGGAGGCCTGCCCATCCGAAAAGCGAGACTGACCGGCTGCCTGCCAGAGCGGCAAGCAAAGAAGGATAGCTATGAAGCAAAACCGAATTTTCATGACAGACGGCTCCTCACTTCAACCGAATGCCGCCGATGTAGTCCTGGCTGCTGATGCCGTTGCTGGTGTCCATCCAGGCAGCGATGAAGTAGTTGGGGCCGTCCCAGGTGTTGCCGGCATACTGGCCCAGGAAGTTGTCGTAGCCGTTGTTGTCAGGATTCGAAAATGCAGTCGTCAACTGCATATTAGTCCGAAAGCTTTCGCCGCCGTCGGAGGAAATTGCGGCGTAGGCCTGATAGTCGATATTCGCCGGATCGTTGCGGCGGTCAAACCAGCTCACGCCCACCAACCCGGCCGGGCTCACCGAAATCCAGGGAAAGAACTGGTCGTGGGTCTCGCTCGCCGGAGCCACCGGCACTGGCTTCGACCAGGTGTTGCCGCCATCCGACGAATGAATCACCCCCACCCGCATGTAGGTCCCCGTCCACTCGAACAACGTGGCGTACAGACGTCCGGAGTATGGTCCACTACTGTTGTCTACGCCCAGCGCGGGCGTGTTGGACGGGTATACGGTAGTGTTTGGTATTGTTCCGAAGGGGTAGCACCCGCAGCTGTTTGGCACTTCGTGAACGCTCCTGACCAGCTTGGGATGCGACCAGGTGACGCCGCCGTCGCTCGACTTCGAGAACACCATGTACCCGATGTCGCTGGTGCACAAATGCTCCCCGAACTGGAGGCAGTGCATCCACGTGGCGTAGAGAGTGCCGTCCCTGCCGATGGTGAGGCTGGGGTAATATTCCCATGCGTTATCGGGGGCCGCGACCACTTGGGCGGTGTTCCAGGTCTTTCCGCCGTCGCGGGAGCGCGAAACTAAGACCTGGGGCGCGGCGATCACATTGATGCCGAGGAGGTAGACACTGTTGACGTAGGGGCTGCTGGCGGTCCGGTCAACCGCAAGCGAGGCAAAAAAGATCTGCGTGCTGTCGTTGCCCACTGTTGCTGTCGGTGTGCTCCAGGTAACGCCGTCGCTTGACGTCTCGATACCCATGAGCGAGTACTGGAAAATATCTATATCCTCGTAATACCCTGCGATATATGCCGTACCCTTCAAGTCGAAGCCCACGAGGGGGCGATCTAGGGGTGTCCATGTTTCCCCGAACTCACTGAACGTTGTCAGACACGTGGTGCTCCAGCTGGAACCTGCGTCGACCGAAACGTGAAAGCCAACCAGAGTGAAACGGCCACACTCGCTGTCCAAGCTTCCCACAATCAGTTGCTTCGAATTCTTCGGATTCACGGCGATGGGAGCGTAAATGTTAGCGCCAGCGCCCTCGGAGGCTAGCGCCGGGGGCAAAACGCACGGGGCTGGCGAGCAGGAGATCGGATCGCGACGGACCGGGTTGCGTGTCTGCGCACTCGCGCTTCCGACAAGCAAGAACGCCGCCGTGAAGACGAGGAGCGTGGTTGCCGGTGTACGAAACATCGCCATAACCCCCTCCTCCTCGCAGCGCCTAGCTTAGTGTAAGCGGATGCCGCCGACTACGTCTTGCATATCGACGCCGTTGCTGCTGTCCATCCAGGCGGCGATGAAGTCCGGGCCGACCCAAGTGTTGCCAGTGTAATCGCCCATCCATTCGTTATTCGGATACCCGTTCACGTTTGGGTTGGAGAATGCCGTCGTCAGTTGCACGTTGGGCTGAAAGCTCTGGCCGCCGTCGGTAGAGATGGCAGCGAATGCCTGGTAATCGATATTTGCAGGATCGTTGCGGCGGTCGAGCCAACTGACCCCCACCAGGCCTGTGCTGCTCACCGAAAGCCAGGGGAAGAACTGATCGTGAGTAACGCTCGCGGGAGCAACCGGAACTGGCTTGGACCAAGTTATGCCTTTGTCGGTAGAGCGGATGACTTGAACCTGCATATAGGTCCCGGTCCACGTGTACATGACGACGTAGAGGTTTCCAGCATACGGCCCACTGCTGTTATCCACACCGATCACCGGGTAATCGGTTACACCCACGTGGCTGTTGGGAAGGCCCGGGCCAAGCACGATCGTGTTCATCAGCGTCGGAGCTGACCAGGTGTTGCCGCCGTCGCTTGACTTGGAGAAAACCATGTTGCCCTTGTTGTTAGTACAGAAGTAGAAGGGGCCAGAGTCGCAGTACATCCAAGTCAGATATACAGCTCCGTCCTTGCCCACGGTCATGTTAGTGTATCGGTCGCCCGCCGGCGCCCTTTGCACTGGCGCCACCGGCACTTTATCCCAGGTTGTGCCGCCGTCGTTAGAGTGCGAGACCACCACCTGATTTTCCGACTGAACACCGGGTGGCCCAATCATCACCGCCGAAACGTAAATGCTATCTAAGTAGGGGCTCCCCAGATTCGTATCCACGACCAGCCACGGAGTATCCGCGAAGGTATTCTCTATGCCGAGCGCCACGGCCGGTGCACTCCAGTGAATCCCGTCGCTCGACTTCTCCAAACCCACAAAGCCAATGCCGGCACCCTCGTTGTCAAAGTAGAGTCCGGCGATGTATGCCGTCCCGCTGCGGTCGTAGCCCACCACGGGTTCGATCGTCGGCAGAAATACATACAAACGTGTAAGGACAGCGGCCATACAGATGCGGCTCCAGTTCGAACCCCCGTCACTGGACAAAAAGAAGCCCAATGCGGGCGGCGCGGGGCAGTTCCAATCGTTACTTCCCAACAGCAGTTGCTTCGGATTCAGCGGGTTCCCCACGATCGGCGAGGTGTTCACCAGCGCTCCGCCTTCCGAAGCTTGGGTTGGTGGCAGTACGCAAGGAGCCGGGGAGCAGGTGATTGGTTCACCACGGACCGGATTGCGTGTCTGTGCACTCGCACGTCCGACAAGCAAGAACGCCGCCGTGAAGACGAGGAGCGTGGTTGCCGGTGTACGAAACATCGCCATAACCCCCTCCTCCTCGCGGCGTCTGGCTCAGTGCAGGCGGATGCCGCCGATGTAGTCCTGGCTGCTGACGCCGTTGCTGGTGTCCATCCAAGCGGCGATGAAGTAGTTGGGGCCGTCCCAGGTGTTGCCAGCGTAGTGGCCCAGCGAGTGGTCGGAGCCGTTATTGTCGGGATTCGAAAATGCCGAAGTCAGCTGCGCGTTGGGCTGGAAGGTTACGCCGCCATCAAAGGAAATTGCAGCGTAGGCTTGATAGCTGATGTTCGCTGGATCGTTGCGGCGATCAAGCCAGCTTACTCCGACGAGTCCAGTCGGGCTTACCGAAAGCCAGGGAAAGAACTGGTCGTGAGTATCGCTGGGTGGGGCCAATGGCACCGGTTTCGACCAGGTGTTGCCGCCGTCAGAAGAATGAATCACTTGTACCCGCATATAGGTGCCTGTCCACGCGAACATGGTCGCGTACAAGCGCCCCGAGTATGGTCCCTTGCTGTTGTCTATGCCCAGCGCCGGTGTATTCGGCACGCCGTAGACTGTGGTATTCGGCAGTTCTCCAAAGGGGAAGCACATGCAAGTATTGGGTATTTCGAGCACTTTCGCGATTATCTTTGGCGTTGACCACGTAACGCCCCCATCGCTCGACTTGGAGAACGCCACGTTCTCCACACTGTTCGCGCAATAGACGCCAAAGCTAGCCTGAGGGCAGTGCATCCAGGCCATATAGACAGTTCCGTCTTTGCCCACGGCCATGCTGGGGTCGTAATCGGCGGAGTTAGGGTTCATCGCCACCAGCGCCTGAGTCCAGGTGTTTCCGCCGTCGCGGGAGCGCGAAACCAGAATCTGATTCGCGTTGAGGTCCACTCCGGAAACATAGACACTGTTGGCATAGGGGCTGCTGGAGGATTGATCGACCGAAAGCGAGGCATCAAAAATCGCTGACCCGCCGTTGCCCACGGCGGCAATCGGCGTGCTCCAAGTGATGCCGTCAGTTGATTTCTCGATGCCGATCAGCGAAAACCCCTTGCCATCGCTATCCTGATAATACCCTGCAATGTAGGCCGAGCCTTTCAGATCGTAGCCCACAAGGGGAAGATCGAGAGGATCCCATCCCCGTCCGAATTCGCTGAAGGCCGCGAGGCAGGTGGTGCTCCAACTGGAACCGGCGTTGCTCGATACATGAAAGCCAACCTGAGTGAACTGCCCGCAGTTGCCGTCGTCGCTCCCCACGATCACCTGCCTTGGACTTTTCGGGTTTGCGGCAACCGGAGCGAAAATGTCAGCGCCGGTCCCCTCCGAGGCGAGCGCAGGTGGCAAAACACAGGGGGCAGGTGAGCAGGCTGCCCCGGATAGAGCGGAGACCGAGTTTACAGCCGCCGCGTGCGACTGCCCCTCGGCCTGTCGGGGCGAGAATGAAACTAGCAGCAACGCAAGTAAACAGAATTGAATCTTCATCACAGATAGCTCCTCTATTCCAAACACATTTGGCTTGGGGTTTCGCTGCATAGGCCCCAAACATCCACGATGCCGCCTGTATTGGTTTCGTTGCGTGCGCCAGCGAACACTTTTCCATTAAATACCGTGGGTGTTGTGAACTTTATGGGATACCCGGTGTGGGGGCTGCTGTTGTGGCCTCGACCGTTATAAAGTGGAGTGGTGTTGCTTATGTGGGTCGCATCGTAGGCGTGCAGCGCAATATCCAGGTAGTAGGTTCCGGGTTCAGTGTTGCCGGTTTTGCACTCCGAGGGGTTGGTGCTGTTCGTGGCTTCAATCGCCCAGAGGTTTGCGCTGCGTTGAACATAGGAGGGTGCGGGAAGCCGTTCTGCCATGTGAACCCGGTGCTAGCCGGCAGGTCGGTGCCGTCTGCCCAAATTGCCCAGACAATAGCGTCGCTCGCGGAATCGGTTGCCGCCGTGACGGATGGCGTCGCTCCCCAAGGAAATTCAATCGCCCCTGTGGAGTTCTGTGCTGTCGCTGGTGTCTGCGTACACGGCGAATTGGAGTTGATCGGCTTGCCGCTTCCGCAAAGCTGATATCGATAGAGGTATCCTGTTCCCTGCCCCTGCGATGATGCGCCCACGAAGAGATAATTTGCATTTGGTGACGCGCAACAGCTCTCCCAGAACGCTGGAGTATGGTGAATCAGTGGGCCACTGCGAAACGCGCTGCTGATCGGGAATGTTTGCACGTTCAGGTCGGTGCTGGACGTGCTGTTGCATGCGGATGTGCCGGTGTACCCTCCGGGGCTGGTCCAGTCCATGAACCAGAGGCCGCCCTCCTTGTCGCCGCTGACCGCCAAATATTTGTGATCTGAGTTCTCGTTGTCTGGGATTAACATGGGACTGCCTGAGCCAAGATCGACATCGCCATCTGCGCTGCAACCCGTGTACCCATCCAGGACGCTGTGGGATCGCCAGTACTGATCGCCGGGAGTGTAAGACGTTGTGTCGACCGACAACGAGTGTGTGCTGGCGCTGGACATCCTGACAAAGGTGTCCCCCCAGAGGCTCTGGCCGTCGAAACCTCCGTTGCCCGTGTTGAAAAAGACATGCCAAGCGCCATGGTTTGGGTCCTGGGCATAGAGCGGCCCCCCGCCGCCTCCCCAGACGCCTGCCCCGTCGTTCAGCTGGGTTGAGCTTACGGCTAGGGCAAGGCACAATGGCTTAGTGCTCAGGGATGTTGTGTCGTATGCGAAGACCGCGCCGTACGGATAAGGTTTCTTGTGTCCGTCCATCATTGAGAATGCAATGTACAGGTATCCATCGCCTCCAAGAAGAAGCGCAGGCCGCTGAATGTGATTCTTGGAAAAATTAGCGTCAGCGGAGCAGTTGCCAGATAAGGTGTTTCCAGGATCTATTGTCTTCATCGTTGCGCTTGTGGTGGAGAGCGTTGTTATGTCCAGCGCCCAAAGATAGTGAGAGTAGATCCCGCTCGTTACAGACTCGGTCACCAAATAGATAGTCCCTGTGTTGGTGCCGCTGTTGCTCGTGACGCTAATCACGGGAGTACCCAACACGCCGACGCTGGGGGCGATTGTCAGACAGCCCTTCCCTCCCACTTGGTCGCAGGTCGCCGCGCTTCCGCTGTTTAGCAGGGATGTCCCGTTCGGCGAGTTCAGCAGAGTGCAGGAGCCCGGAGAGCCGCTGGGAGCCGTGGGACTCCCGTTAAACGCATAAATGGTGCCGTTCATCGTGACCACGTAAACCACGGGCTGGTTACCGCCATTCATCCAAGGCACACCGGTGACCACCAACGGCTGCCCGTAAACTTGTCCGTCCAGGGTGTAGTTACAGAACTGCCCGAAGTTGTTCTTTGAGATCGTATTGTCGAGCACGCTCTCCTGAAGGTTCTGGCCCGTGCGATATACGCACCCTGTGCCCGAGCAGATCGTGGACGGAATGTCCTGGTGTCCGGTAGTTACATTAGTCGTTTGGGCAAATTGCTGAGGCGCGACTCCCAGAAAGAGAGCGAGCAGCATAAAACCTGCGAACGTAGTGCCGCTGTATTTCCCCATAATTTCTCCTTTTTCGCCTGTCTCGTTAGACCGCAGCTCCCCAACCACAACTAGAACTTGAGCAGGCGGCTCCCGTTTGTCTCCGCCGTCCAAACGTAAGCACCGTCGAAGGCAACGCCTGCCGAATTAAGCGGTCGCGATGCAACCTGGGCACCGTCGCTTGTTCGCAGAACCAACATATAGGAATCGCCCGACACCCAGATGTACGTGCCATCAAATGCGACTCCATAGGGGCCGTCAGACGGGGGCGTGGGGAACGTACCAAGTACCGTGCCGTCGCTGGCCCGCAGCTTGGTCACGGTGTTGCTGTTGCGGTTCGCCACCCACATGTTCGCACCGTCAAAAGCGATCCCCAATGGGTTAATGCCGACCCCAAACGTACCCAGAACGGCTCCGTCCGAAGCCCGCAACTTAGTTACCGTGTTGCCCCCGTAGTTGGACGACCAGACGGCGCTGCCGTCAAACGCCATCGCAATCGGGGCGTTGCCCACCGGGAATGTTCCCAGATTCGCGCCGTCAGTTGCCCGCAGCTTGCTTACCGTGTTGTCACCGCCGTTCGGTACCCAGATGCTTTGCCCGTCAAAGGTCATCCACTCTGGGGCGTTTCCCACGGTGAAGGTCCCCAAGGTCTTGCCGTCGCTCGCTCGCAACTTGGTGACGGTGTTTATGCCACCGGAGACCCAGACGTTGGCCCCGTCAAAGGTGACTCCGAAGGGTTGAGGGCCTGCGTTGAAGGTGCCCAGAACCTGGCCATCGCTCGCCCGCACCTTCGTGACGGTAGTACTGTTATTGTTCGCCGTCCAGATATTGGCTCCGTCAAAGCACACGCCATAGGGCTGGCTGCCCACTGCGACAGCAGTCGCAGTGTCGGCCAAGTACCAGTGCAGCAGCGCAATCTTCAGCGGGTTCAGATGCGCTCCCGCATCCAACTTTGGAGGCTGCATCTGCACCGGCTGAGCTTGTGCCGGTTGACTGGCTGCTTTCTGCGCTTGCCCAGCAGACAAATTCGCCATTGCCAGAACTGCAACAATCAGAGACACGCCGATTACGATTCGAGTCTTCATGACTTTCTACTCCTGCGGTCGGTCCAGAAATAAACGGCTAGGTAAGAACGTCGTTTACGAGTGGAGAATTGGAACATCAACCAGCGTTGTGGGACGAAGCGAACGCTAGTCAGCCTGACACGGCCAGTATAGGCTCGCCCCGGAGCGTGTCAAGCAGCAAGTTCGGGCAATAATATACCTGACTAACCACACCAGCCACCGCCGTTAGGCACCCACAGGTCGGGTTCGCGATTGCCGTTTTCTTGGACCGCGGTCCCGGAATATACTCCTCCCATGGCCCGCGGATGGGAGAGTAAATCAGTCGAGGAACAGCAATCTCAAGCCGGCTCCTCCGAACCGAAGCCCGGTCCTCCGCCCACCCCTGACCAACTCACCCGCCAACGCCAACGGCAAGGGCTTCTATTGTCCCGCGCCCGCGTGCTGCAACAACTCGAAACCGCCCAGAACACCCAGCACCGCCAGATGCTGGAAGCCGCTCTTGCTGATCTCGACGCACAGCTCGCGCGACTAGGCTGAGTCCGTCGCACCCCGTGTTTCATCCCGACCCTGTCGTATAATGGTCGCATCCCCATGAAAGCTTACGTGTATGTTTCGTTGAAGAAGAGCGTCCTCGATCCCCAGGGCAAGACCATTCACGGCGCCCTCACGAAGATGGGATTCAAGGGGCTGGACGAAGTCCGCCAAGGCAAGTATTTCGAGCTCACCCTGGACGGCGGTTTGACCAGGACAGAAGCGGACGCCGAAGTAGCACGCATCGCCCGCGAGGTCCTTACCAACCCCGTGATCGAAGAGTTTCGTTACTCTATCGAGGAGTAGTCCCCACGACCCCGACTCCGCAGGCTGGCAATTGCCCGCGAAACGAAATAAGCAGTACTTTGGTCACCTATAAAAATCTTTCATGACACGCCGGGCGCAGGTTGCCGTAATCTGTACTGGGGATCTTGCAAGGGACTTGAACCAGTGTCCCCGCCGAAAGCAGGAGTAGCACAACATGTGCGGAATCGTGGGTTATGTTGGTAGGAAGGCGGTTGTCCCTGTCATTATTGAGGGACTTCGTCGTTTGGAATATCGTGGATACGATTCTGCTGGGATCGCCGTGTGCGGTAACGGCGAAGGCTTGCAGGTGCGGCGCGCTGAAGGCAAGCTGCGTAATCTTGAAGAAGTTATTCGTCTCAAGCCGCTCGACGGTACTTACGGCATCGGCCATACTCGCTGGGCCACGCATGGCCGCCCCACTGAAGAAAATGCGCATCCGCATCGCGATTGCACTGGCAAGATTGTCGTCGTGCACAACGGCATCATCGAGAATTACGTCACACTAAAGAAGAAACTGATCGAAGAAGGCCACACATTTACTACTGAGACCGATACTGAAGTCATCGCCCACCTGGTCGAGAAATATTATTACAAAACTGGAAACGGCCATCGGCCATCGCTCGAAGAAGCCGTGCGCAAAACAGTTGGCGAGTTGACTGGGGTGTTCGCGCTGGGCGTGCTGTCGTCGGACTCTCCCGACAAAATCGTGGCTGCCCGCAATGGCCCGCCAGCTGTCATCGGCCTCGGCAAAGACGAATACTTCATCGCCTCCGATGTGCCGGCAATTCTTTATCACACTCGCGATTTGTTCTTCCTCTCCGACGGCGACCTGGCGACGATCACTCCCGAAGGCGTGAAGCTGACCGACTTCCTTGGTAATCCGCGTACTCCCCAGATCCAGCACGTGAATTGGGATCCTATAGCTGCCGAAAAAGGTGGGTTTAAGCATTTCATGCTCAAGGAAATCTATGAGCAGCCACGCTCTGTCCGCGACACTACCCTTGGCCGGATCTCCCAGGAGACCGGCCATATTTTTTTGGATGAAATGCAGGTTACGGAAGCCGAGTTCAAGGCTGCGAAGAAGATCAACATTGCGGCTTGCGGTACCAGTTGGCATGCTGCTCAGGCCGGGAAGTTCATGATTGAGCGGCTGGCGCGGATTCCAGTCGAAGTCGACTACGCCAGCGAATGGCGCTACCGCGATCCCATCATTCCGCCGGATACGCTGACCATGCTGATTTCGCAGTCTGGCGAAACTGCTGACACCATTGCTGCGCAGCGCGAGGCGAAGTCCAAAGGCTCGAAGACGCTGGCTATCTGTAACGTGGTCGGCTCGATGATTACGCGCGAGGCTGCCGGGACGATTTACACCCATGCTGGTCCGGAGATTGGCGTCGCGTCTACTAAGGCTTTCACTGCTCAACTTACAGCGCTTTACCTGTTTGCGCTATATCTGGCGCAAACGCGAGGGGAAATGAGCGCTGAGCAGGCCAAGACTGCTATTCAAGAACTGCTGCGCCTGCCCGCCAAACTCGAGCAGTTGCTTACGCGTGATGAAGAATGCGAAGCGCTCGCGAAACAGTATGTCCGGGCACAGGATTTCCTGTTTCTGGGCCGCGGCATCCACTATCCCATTGCGCTCGAAGGCGCACTCAAGCTCAAAGAGATTTCTTACATCCACGCCGAGGGCTATCCGGCCGGTGAAATGAAGCACGGCCCCAATGCGCTGATCGACGAGAACCTTCCTGTTGTGATTTTGGCAACTCGCGATGCTAATGACGAGCTTTCGCGCATCCGTTATGAGAAGACCATCTCGAACTTGAAGGAAGTAAAAGCGCGATCCGGGCAGGTTATCGCTTTAGCTACTGAGGGCGACGAAGAAATCAAGGAAGCTGCCGATCATGTGCTCTACATTCCTCCGGCGCCCGAAGAGCTGGCGCCGATTCTGGAAATCGTGCCGCTGCAGTTGCTGGCTTATCACATCGCGGTCCGGCGTGGGTGTGATGTGGATCAACCGCGGAATTTGGCGAAGTCGGTGACGGTGGAGTAGAGTTCGCAGGGGCTAAAGCCTGTTTCCTTTGCGATGCTTTTGCGGCACGGCTGAAGCCGTGCCCTGATACGAACCGGACGCACAGTGATTCGTATCGGGGCACGCCTTCAGGCGTGCCGTTACAAGCCTACAAATGTGCGCCTTCAGGCGCTGCTGCCTGATTCGGGACTACATGGTTCTCCTTTGTGACCAATATCACTGACGATCGCTCTGCGATTCGTTACAAATTCAGTCATGTCCATTCCCGCAAGAAATTCGAATCCCATACAGATTATTTCCGGCGTCCGCACTTTTCATGTGACATCCTCGACCTCGGGCAAGCGATTCCTGATTCAGTCCGACCGGGCGGCTCAATTATTCTTGAGGGTGCTTCAGGAATATCGTGCTCAAGGTAAATTCCTGCTGCACGAATTTGTCGTTATGCCGGATCACTTTCATGTACTGATTACAGTGGGTGCAGATACAACTGTCGAGCGCGCCGTTCAGTTCATTAAGGGTGGATTCGCATTCCGCGCAGGAAAGGAACTCGGATTTAAAGCTGCAATTTGGCAGCGCGGTTTTTCAGAAGTGCGGGTGCTGAATGCACAGGCCGCTTCACACGTTTGCGAATATATTCGCGACAGTCCGGTCGTGGCGAAGCTGGTTCAGAAGGCAAGCGACTATCCCTATTCGTCTGCATATCCGGGATGCATTCTGGACCCCCTCCCGCAGGGGCCAAAGCCCGTTTCTTTTAAGAAGCCCTTGCGGCACGGCTGAAGCCGTGCCCTGATACGAACCAAACCGGCCAAAGGCTGAAGCCGTGCCCTGATACGAACCTGACCTTAGCCCGTTAAGAACCCTTTCGTATCGGGGCACGCCTTCCGGCGTGCCGTTCCCACCCAAACTCTCAAGCGGGTCTTCTGGTAATCTTCCCTCATCTACACAATTGATGGCCTCTTTCCAAACTTTTGCTGCTCGCCTCATGCGCTCGACGGCGCTTTCCGAACTCACCAAGCACATCGAGTTCGAAATGAAAGCCGTTCCGCGATTCGGCTTTGTTGCCGGCCAATGGCTGTCGTTCAAGGCCACCAAGCCTGACGGCGAGGAAATCACTCGGGCTTATTCCATCGCTTCGCCTCCCAGTGAGGATAACCGCTTCGCGCTTTGCCTTAACCGGGTGCAGGATGGCTTCACGTCGAATTATCTTTGTGACATGAAAGTTGGCGACGAGATTGCCTGCTCGGGGCCGTTCGGCGATTTCATTCTCCGCCCTCCGATGCGCGATACCGTTTTCATCGCCACTGGCACCGGGATCGCGCCGTTTCGATCGATGCTGCATTGGCTGCTTGCCGAGGAATCTCGTCATCAGGGGAAACAGCTCTCGCTGGTCTTCGGCAATCGCACTGAGAAAGATATTTACTACCACGACGAGTTCCTGCGCCTAGCCTCGGAACATGCCAACTTTCATTACCGGCCGACCTTGAGCCGCGGAGGTTCCGAATGGCAAGGGCTGCGAGGATATGTGCAGGAACACGTCCCCGCGATTGCACAGGCCCGCACTGACATGCACGCCTACGTCTGCGGCCTCGACAAGATGGTCAAAGCCAACCGTGAGCTGCTGAAGTCACTGGGCTGGGACCGGAAGTCGATTTTGTATGAGAAGTACGACTAGGACAATCTCGCCGCGGATTTACGCGGATCAACGCGGTCGCCAGAATTTCATAATCACCGCTTTTGCAGAATTTCTTTCAAATCCCGTTTCCCGTGCAGTACAGCAACCACCTGCAAAGGAGTGGTCTCAGGCCGATAGACGATTACATAGTTGGGGAATCTTGAGACGGTCCAAAAGCGAACGTTCAGGGGCGTAACGTCCTGATGCTTTATGCCCATCCCAGGATGTTTGGCCAGGCGGCGGCAGGATGCAACAATCTCCCCTTCAACCATATCTGCAGCGGCCGGATTGTCCTCGGCGATGAACCACCAGATGGCATCAATATCGGCGGTCGCCTGTGGTGTGAACTGAAATGACGCCTTCATTCTTGCGACTTCAGTCGCTCAGCACGGCGCTTTCGCAGAATTTCAATGGCTGCATCGCCGTCCATCAGTTCGCCCCGCTCGGCTTGGCGGAATCCTTTTTCAATGTGGGCAGCTACGACTGCACGTTGCCCTGTCATCCAATCTTCCAACTCAAGCTGTTCCCGGATAATCTCAAACGCTTGATCGAGAACCTCGCCCGGATTCTGATAGGCGCCGGATTTGACCGCGAGATCGATAACACGCTGTTGCTCGGGTTTAAGGTCAATGGTCATGACTGCTCTTTTCCGCTGCCTTGATTATCGTACTGGACAGAGTTCCGAGTCACAAGCGATTGGTTAGGAACCATTTCGCCACGGATTTACACGGATAAAACACACACGAAACGATAATCAGACTGTCTCGATGTTTGCCAAATGCTTACCCGCAGCCTTGATGCCAGCATCCCGTGTCAGCAAGATCGCGCCTAGCCGTTCTGCCAGTGCAACGTAGGCCGCATCATAGGCAGATAGATTGTGACGAAGTTCCCAGATTCGAGGCAAAAGCATGGTGTGCGAATAGCGCGTAATCCGCATGTCCAGTAAATCCTCAATGGCAGTTTCAGCGCTCGATGCGGAAAGCGTATCCTCCCGAACCAGTCGGCGCAACACCTGGGCGACCTCCAGATCAAGGAGTTCAGGGGCGTGCAGAGACTGATGGCGCGAAAAGATTCGGCTTTCAATGCGTTGGGCGGCTGGAGACCGAATCAACCAGTCAATAACAACTGACGCATCCAGGACGATCACCGCGCGTCACGTTCTTCGCGTACCAGGCGTGCGCTGTCGATTTCGACTGCTAGCGGCTTCCTGCGGTGCAGACGTTCCCGGAATTCTTCCAGCGTGGGCCGTTCCGCGATCTCTTTGATCTCCGCCAGCAGGTAGTCCGACAACGACCTGCCGGACATGGCAGCGCGGGCTTTCAGGCTGCGATGCAGGGCATCCGGGACGTTTCGGAGTTGAATCATCTTTGACATGTTTGTAGCGTACTTGCATGTGCAGCACATGTCAACAGGCTGGGTGCTGCATAGCCCACAAGAGTCAAAGGCGTAATCGGGCTGGCGTTCTACGAGGAGAGGGTTTGCGCGGTTTGGATCGCGGGGGCACGCCATTTGGCACCAGGCCTCGCGGTACTTTTCGTGCTCACGATAATTGGGGCCGTCGGGAGAGATGTACATATTGACGCGCGAGGCGATAAAGGAAATCGGAATCACGTACCAGAGATTTTTCGGCACGATATAGACAACGATGAAATCGATTTCGTCGGCGGTATAAGCTGCCTTGCCTCCTCTGGTTATCACCTTGTAGTAGGACCTGAAGCACCTGCAGGATTTGACCTGGACCCGCCACAGTTTTTGGCCAGAGTCGACCATGAAGTCGTAACGCTCACTCTCTCCCCAGGTTTTGGCTACGCCGAAGCCCAGACTGGTGGCTTTGGCGAGGAAGGCAGCTTCGGCGGCTTCGCCGTGCGCCTTGCTGGTGGGGAGGCCGACGGCGTGGATTTCTGGAATGTGTCCAATCATTTGAGCCTTTCAGGTTTTCGAGCAAAGTAAAAGGCGCAGCCCGTAGGGCCGCGCCTTTTTTGTACCTACTTTTAGGATAGCAAATTGGAAGGGTAAGTGAGACACGAATTGGAAATTTATTTCTGGATTAGTTTCAGTGGGCTAGCCGGAAATGTCGATGTCAAGGGGCTTGACAAGGTGTTTCCCGAATCGAGAAAACTTTGGGACGGCGCGACTAAAGTGCCCGGATTGGGACGGATAGGTCAAAATCTTTACCACAGGGGGCACAGAGGATCACGGGGTGGTCTGTGCGGAACTCGCGATCTATTTCGCAACCAGCTTTCTAAGCTCGTCTTCACTACCTAACACAAATACCTTTTGGCCGGCCAATACGCTACGCAGAAAGTGATTTTTGGCGGCTAATTTTGAGCGGAATTCTGAAACGGGAAAGACACTTGGGTTGATCTCGCGGCGGAGCGTCTTCTGGGCTGGGTTGAGTGCTGCGACTACAACGCTGAAAGATGCTTTTCCGATGACCATGAGGTCCACGTCGCTGTTGGTCTGCTCGCGGTGACTGGCGACCGAGCCGTATACGAAGGCAGCCTCAATCTCCGGCTCCAGGGTGGCGAGCGCGGAGCGGATGGCGTCGTGCACGCCGACGGTCTTGGTGATCAGCCGCTTGAGTTCGGGGAAGATCGGGCTTTGCTTATTTGCGCGATAGAGAACCTGATTGCCCTGGGCACGGCGCACGATGAGTCCCATGTCCGTCAGTTGCTTGATTTCGCGCTGCAAAGCGCCGTTCCCTGTGCCCACGGTTCGGATGAGTTGACGCAGGTAGAAGGATTCGTCGGTGTGGCCGAAAAGCAGGGCGAGCAGGGCGCTGCGGGTGCGGCCGAATAAGGTGTGGTCAGGCGTGGAAGTTTGCGTACTCACTGTGGGTACTATTGTACCCATTTGAAGTACGATGGTCAAACTGATTCAGTTGTCCTTGAGGGGAGGGCCGGCCAGGTCCCAGAAGCCCTCCCATGTCTCGCAAAAGCGGCGAGACATTGGGCACCCAGCGCCGGGCTATTCGTATATGACCGCTTTGGTCTGGAGTAGGTTATTACCGGCAAATGCCCAAATCAGAGAGTCAATAATCTTCTCCTTTGAAAAATGTCGCGGCTTCAATTCGCTCTCGAATTCCCGAATCGCATTTGATAACAAACCCTCATCCAAGACTCGGGCATACTCCTCGACCAGAAAATCATGGATCTTGATATAGTCCACGATCCGACGTTCTATTCCTCCCGTCTTCGTAAGCGTCGGTACCCGAAGGAAGTAGAATCCAACCACCCACTTGTCATAAACCGGCAAGGCGGTATTCGTCATGTGCTGTAACTTTGTTGCGAATGAAAATGGAGGGAAAGGCTTTTTCGGGTTCTTACCTTTACGCTCAGTGGCCGGATAGAGAATCTTCACGATGTCTTTGAGCGAGGGAGGATCTTTTGCCTCATTGAGAGCGCTTTGCAGTGTGGAAAAGTAAACACTACAAAACTCGTCACTCGGCAGTGCCGCATTCATTGCCCAAAAGTCCCGATATTTCATCTGGTACTCAGAGGCCATTACCTTATCAGCGTTTTCCAAGAGCCAGTCGTACTTGCTCACGAAGTCTGGTGGGATTCTTTTCACGATGATGCCAGCATACTTTTCGATCAATCGGTACATTTCTCGCTGTCTCGCCTTCCCGACGTTACGACCACGTCGCCTTCATAGCCTTTTCATGTGTTGTGCATTTCCGGTTATTGTCAGAACTCTAGTCGGCTGGGATAGGCCAGCTTCCCCTTATCGTCGAACACCAGTTTGAAAAGCTCGTCAAAGTACGCATCTACTAGCTTCTGGGCTTCGGCTATGCCCCCCGTGATCCATCCGCGCCACTGCTTCCTGGTCTTCCTGTACTCGGACTCGTAGAACGCCTTGAAAACCCTCTTGACCTTCTTGTTCGGCATCATTGTGTAGAAGCTGATTGCGTTGAGGCGGTCGATCTTCGTGTCCGACATCCTCCATCTGTGCACGTGGCTTCCTCGGATCGCGATTCCCTTCTTCATCGAGTCAATCACGAGCGTGTTGAGCACTGCGCACGTGGCTTTGATCTGCGGCAGGCGCGGGTCCTTCCTGTGCTGGCGCTCGACAAACTTTAGAAACTGCACCAGTCTTTCCTGCAGGATGTAGAGCTCGTGCAGGAAGGACTCGACGTGGAACTGGAGGTGCCTGTGCTTGGCAATCTGCGTTTTGCGATAGGGGAATTTCCCGATGTAGAACTCGATGTCTCCCATCGTTTCGAGCGACCTCGAAATTTCCGAGGCATGGTGCATCAGCCATTGGTGGTACCTTGTACGCCCCGTCGGCTTGTTCGGTGGGGTCGGTGGGCCTAGCTCGAAGATCTCCTTGTGTATCTCCTGCATGAGGAGCTTCGCTTTCCTCGACCTAAGCAAGCGCTTCATCGCCGGCATTCCGTCAGCGACGACCGCCATCTGAAACCTTTCGAGCCCCTTCAATGAGGAGAGCTTGTGCCCGGCCATTCGCCGCTATGTTACTCCGCCGCTCGCCTGGGGCGCGAGGTTCTGCTTTCTTGCCGACGGCGCCGCATCCTCCACATCTCCTCCCGCATCTAAACCTTGACAACGATTCACTCAGGTCTTAGCATAGCCCTGAACGCAATCATCACGACATTGATTACAAAGCACTTAGTAGAACTAGGAGGGACTTCACATGTCCAAGATTATCGGTATTGACCTCGGAACCACCAACTCCTGCGTGGCGGTTATGGAGGGTGGCGAGCCCAAGGTTATCCCTAATGAAGAAGGAGGGCGGACTACGCCTTCGGTCGTGGGATTCACCAAGACTGGGGAACGGCTGGTGGGGCAGGTTGCCAAGCGGCAGGCCATCACCAATCCGGAGAACACGGTTTACTCGATCAAGCGCTTTATGGGCCGGCGCTATGACGAAGTCAGCGAAGAGTTGAAGATGGTGCCCTACAAAGTGGTTCGCCAGGGCGACAACGTGGCCGTGCTGGCGCAGGGCAAGGAGTATCCGCCACCGGAGATTTCGGCGCTGATATTGCAGAAGTTGAAGAAGGCGGCGGAAGACTATCTCGGGGAGAAAGTGACCGAGGCGGTTATTACTGTGCCTGCGTACTTTAACGACGCCCAGCGGCAGGCGACGAAAGATGCCGGCAAGATTGCCGGGCTCGATGTGAAGCGCATTATCAACGAGCCGACCGCGGCGGCGCTGGCTTATGGCCTCGACAAAGGTAAGGACGAGACCATTGCGGTGTACGACTTCGGGGGCGGGACGTTTGATATTTCGATCCTTGAAGTCGGCGAAGGCGTGATCGAAGTGAAAGCCACCAACGGTGACACGCACCTGGGCGGCGACAACATTGATCAGCGGCTGGTTGATTGGTTGATTGACGAATTCAAGAAGGATGAAGGCCTCGACTTGCGCGGCAAGGGCAATGAGATGGCTTTGCAGCGTCTGCGGGATGCGGCGGAGCGGGCGAAGATTGAGCTTTCGACCACGATGGAGCATGAGATCAATTTGCCGTTCATCACGGCGGATGCCAGCGGGCCGAAGCATCTGGTGAAGAAACTGACCCGGGCGAAGCTGGAGTCGATGGTTGAGGACATCATTCAGAAGTCAGTGGGGCCGTGCAAGCAGTGCATGAAAGACGCAGGCGTGGATGCCTCGAAGATCAACGAAGTAGTGCTGGTCGGCGGGCAGACGCGTATGCCTCGCATTCAGGCGCTGGTGAAGGAATTGTTTGGCAAAGAGCCGCACAAGGGCGTGAATCCGGATGAAGTGGTGGCGATCGGCGCGGCGATTCAGGGCGGCGTGCTCAAGGGCGAAGTCAAGGATCTGCTGTTGCTGGATGTGACTCCGCTGACGCTGGCGATTGAAACGCTGGGCGGGGTGGCGACTCCGATGATTCCGCGGAACACGACGATTCCGACCAAGAAGACGGAAACGTTCTCGACCGCGGCGGATAGCCAGACTTCGGTTGAAGTCCACGTGTTGCAGGGCGAACGGCCGATGGCGGCGCAGAATCGGACGCTGGGCAAGTTCCACTTGACCGGGATTCCACCGGCTCCGCGCGGCGTGCCGCAGGTGGAAGTCACGTTCGACATTGATGCCAACGGCATCCTGAATGTGACGGCGAAGGACAACGCTACGGGCAAGGACCAGAAGATCACGATTACGTCGTCGTCGGGATTGTCGAAAGAGGAAGTGGAGCAAATGGCGAAGGACGCTGAGGCGCACTCGGCTGAGGACAAAGCGCGGCGCGAAGAGATTGACGCTAAGAACCAGCTCGACTCGATGGTTTACAACGTGGAGAAGATGCTCAAGGAGCAAGGCGAGAAGATCTCGGGATCGGACCGTGGCGATGTGGAGAACGCGATTGCCGACGCCAAGAAGGCGCTCGAAGGTGGCGATAAGTCGGCTATGGACAAGGCTCGCGAGACCTTGACCAAGGCTTCGCACAAGCTGGCTGAGCAGATGTACAAGGCTGCGCAGTCACAGGCGGCTCCGGGGGCGGGCCCGACGGCGGGAAATGGCGGCGGTCCGGACCCCAGCGCGAATGGCGCCGGGCAGAAGAAGGACGAAGGCGTGATCGACGCCGAGTATGTGGATGTAGAAGACAAGAAATAAGCTGTCAGCTATCAGCCGTCAGCTTTCAGCCAAAGCTGGGCACGAAAAGCGCCACGGATTTACGCGGATCAACGCGGATTAAGGCAATCCGTCAGGATCAGTTAAATCCGTGGCTTGTTTTTGGGTTCTGGGGAGGATGCAAATGCAATTTCAAGTCAACGGACAAGATTACTTTCTGAAGTTTGTCGAGGCTGAGAACTGCTTTTACGTTTTTCGGGCGACGGAGAATGGCGTCGACCGCTTCCCCGTGTACGTGGACGCGGCCAAGCAGGAGTGGGCTGAGACGTTCAGAAACGGCAGCCGAAAAATCCAGTAAGGTGACTCTCAGCACGCCAACATGGCCACGACTGCAAAAAAGGACTACTACGAGCTTCTCGGAATAAAGAAGTCAGCCTCAGCTGATGATGTCCGCAAGGCTTTTCGCAAGCTGGCGCGCAAGTATCATCCTGACGTAAACCCTGGCGACAAGACTGCTGAGGAGAAGTTCAAGACGATCTCCGAGGCCAACGATGTTCTGAGCGATCCCAAGAAGCGCAAGATTTACGATCAGGTTGGCTTCTACTCCGACAATATTGATGCGGCGACGGCCGAGGCTTACGCTCGCGCTGGAGCGAGTGGATTCCCCGGCGGCGGGGTTCCCCCGGGCCAGGCGCGGCCGCCAGGTCAGGAAGTTCCCTTCGACTTCGGAGGATTTGATTTCTCCGACATGTTCGAAGGCGCGCGGGCACGGAAACCGAGTGGCGGCGCCGGTTTCAAAGACATTTTCTCCGGCATTTTCGGGGGACGCGGCGCGCCTGCCCATGAAGGTCCCGAACCGGGGTCGGACTTGGAATACCAGGTCAACGTCCCCTTCTGGACAGCGATTCGCGGGGGTGTGATGCGGCTAAACATATCCCGCCGTGATGTTTGCACTGATTGCCGTGGACAGGGTCATATTGAGTCGCCGGGAAAGTGTCCCGAGTGCGACGGCGCCGGGCAGATCACTCAGACTGGTGGACGCATGAAGTTCAACGTTCCCTGCCCGCGCTGTCACGGGACGGGCAAGAACATTTCCACCTGCGCTGCGTGCCACGGCGATGGCACGGTGGAACGCACTGAACCGCTCGAAGTGCGGATCAAGGCCGGCACGCGTGACGGCCAGCGCATCCGGCTGAGCGGCAAAGGCAACGCCGGACTGCGTGGCGGCCCCAGCGGCGATCTTTACGTCATTATCCGGACAGGCGATCACCCGGTATTTCATCGCGAGGGTGATGACATCCAACTTACCGTGCCGATCACTGTGACTGAGGCTGCTCTGGGCGCGAAGATCGAAGTGCCTACGATTGATGGCCGGGCGATGTTGAAGATTCCTCAGGGAACGCAATCTGGTCAGAAACTTCGGTTGCGCGAGAAGGGCGTGCCCTCCGCCACCAAGGACGGGGTTCGTGGCGACGAGATTGTCGAAGTCAAGATCACGGTTCCCATGCCGCGCGATGAAAAGACCAAAGAACTCCTGCGAGAAATTGCCAAGCTGAATCCGGAAGATCCTCGGGCGGACCTGTTCAAAGAGCTTTAACCACAGGGGCACAGAGGGACACAGGGGAGTCCTCTGTGGACCCCTGTGGTCTCTGTGGTCATTGCTTTTCAACAGGTGACCGCCGTTCATTTGTCACTGAGGTTTGTTCTGACTCGCGGATACAAAGGGAGAATGTCTTCCGTTGTCCCGTTCCAGCCCAAAATCAACCAACTAACGGGCATCGTCGTTAACGCGGCAATGAAGGTTCATTCCGTGCTTGGACCGGGTCTACTGGAGAGCGCCTATCAGGCCTGCCTTGCTCGCGAACTCCGCAATCGTGGCGTTATGGTGGCGTCCCAAGTTGCCCTGCCAGTTGTCTATGAGGGTGAGAAACTCGAACTAGGGTATCGAATCGATCTGGTTGTCGAAAACTCAGTTGTTGAAGCGAAATGCGTTGAGGCGATTCACCCCGTCCACGAGGCGCAGTTATTGTCGTATATGCGGCTTAGCGGCATCCCGGTCGGGCTTCTGATCAACTTTCATGTTGCACGTCTGCGGGATGGGATCAAACGCATGGTTGATGGACGGGATTGGCAGAAATGAATTACCACAGGGGGCACAGAGGAACACAGGGAAACTCCCAAAGACACCGTTTTCCCTGTGACCCCTGTGGTAAGGCTCTTCTCATCATTTCTTGCTGGGATCGTCCGCGGGATTCACATAGTTGAACTGCAGCGGCGACATCCCGTGAACTTGGACTACGGTTGGCCCCGAAGCCATGCCGTAGTGGTGCATGTCGGGATCGAGGTAGGCGAAGCTGCCCGCCGGAAAACTCGTCATTTTGGCCGCCTCGAACTTGTCCCCCATACCAACCTTGAAAGTACCCGAGATCACAGTGACATTCTCGCGCTTGGGGTGCCAATGAGGCGCGATCTTGTATCCGTCGGGCATCTTCAGTCGGATGGTGAAATCGCCGGCATTGGCGGTTGGGTCGCCTTCCAGCACCGCAAGCTTCGCGCCAGCGGCCACAAATGGCGGCGGTGGACCCCATTTGATTCGGCTTGGGGTGAAGGCGTTCTGCGGCTTTCCCGATTGCGCAAACAAGAGAACTGTTCCTATCAAAAAAGCAGCCACTAGCATCTTCTTCATGGAACTTGCCTCCTGAAAAAAGGTTTTCGTAAGCGCATTCCTTATACCAGATTCACCAGCATGTTTCACGTCGAGTTCGGCGGGCGGGAGCGTGCCTCCGTTACCTCGGTACCTCTCGCCAGCTACAGAATTTTTCAAGAATTTTCTTGCATCTGGGGAAATTTCCCGTAATCTCATACCTGCGAACTAACTTCAGCCGAATCCCCGGAATCTTAGGTACCGGGAGCCTCGTAATTCAAGGGAGACGAGGTGGCTGAGAGTGATTCGCCCAAGGGAGGAAGCCATAGAAATTGGCAACAGCTAGCGCACCCCGTCAACAACTTCAGCCACCCGCCATCGTAGCTCCCCGGAAAAAGTCCGTCCGCCTCACGCTGTGGCCACTCGTCGCCGCCACCTTCTTTATGGTGTCGGGCGGAACCTATGGCACGGAGGACATCGTGCATGGGGCCGGGTATGGCCGCGGCATTCTCATTCTGTTGTTGACCCCTATTCTCTGGAGCCTGCCCACCGCGTTTATGATTGGCGAACTTTCGAGTGCCCTGCCCTTCGAAGGCGGCTACTACGCCTGGGTGCGGCGCGCCATGGGCAACTTCTGGGGATTTCAAGAGGCTTGGCTCTCGCTGGTGGCGTCGATCTTCGACATGGCGATTTATCCTACTCTGTTCGTCCTTTATCTCGACCGCTTGTTCCCCTGGTTCGCTGAAGGACATCGCGGAGTGATGGTCGCTCTGGCGGTTGTGATTATTTGTGCGCTGATGAATATTGCCGGCGTTCGCGTGGTCTCGACCACGTCGTTGTGGCTGTTCTTTGCGCTTTCGGCACCTTTCATTGCGATTGTTTGCATTGCGCCTTTCAAGTTTGGAGCACTGGCTCACGTCGCTACCAAGGCAACGAATCCGAGTGTGGACATTCTGACTGGCCTGTTGATCTGCATGTGGAACTACATGGGATGGGACAATGCTTCGACCATCGCGACCGAAGTCGAGCGCCCACAGCGGACCTATCCCCGGGCCATGTTGGTGGCGGTAGCAATCGTGGCGCTGAGTTACATCGTGCCGGTGGCGGCGATGTGGATGACCGGGCTTCCGGCGACCTCGTGGGACACTGGTTTCTGGGCCGACATCGCAGGCATGTTGGGCGGGCCGCTGTTGCGTATTGGTCTGGCTCTGGGCGGCATCATCAGCGGTTTTGGCATGTTTAACGCTTTAGTGATGAGCTACTCGCGTTTGCCTTTGGCCATGGCGCAAGATGGCATGTTGCCGAAGGTGTTCGGGAAACTGCACCCGCGCACACGTGCACCCTGGGTTGCGATTCTGGCTCTGGCCGTGTGCTGGGCGATGTGCCTCGGATTGGGATTCGAGCGACTGGTCACCATGGACATTCTGCTCTATGGCGTCAGCCTGTCGCTGGAATTTGTCGCCCTGATCGTTCTTCGCGTACGCGAACCTGAGTTGCCGCGACCCTTCCGCGTTCCCGGGGGGATGTTTGGGGCGGTCGCTGTCGGCATCACGCCCATGCTGCTGCTTGGGTTCTCCGTAGTCCGCAGCGAGACCGAGCAGGTGATGGGAATGAGTTCGTTTGCTTTCGGCATGGTGTTGATTGCCGCCGGTGTCCTTGCCTACTTCCTTAATCACGCGGTGAAGCCAGAGGGCTGGACCGCTGGGTCTCCCGAGAAACCTGAAGTCGTAGCCTAGAAGCGCCCCGCCGCTGCCGCAGATTTGCGCAGATAAACGCAGATCAATACTGAGATGTATGATCATCCGCGTAATCCGTGGCTTGTGTTTTAATACCTGTAGGCATGACCAAGCGCAAATCCAAGGGCGCCTACATGATCTCGGCGGTCGCCGAGATGTATGAGATCCACCCTCAGACCTTGCGCCTCTACGAACGCGAAGGTCTGCTCAAGCCTTCGCGCACGGAGGGCAACACACGGCTTTATACCGACGAAGACCTGCAGCGCCTGGAGTTCATCCTGACTCTGGCGCGCGATCTGTCGGTCAACATCAGCGGAATTGCGATCATTCTGCAAATGCGCGAGCGCACCGAGGAAATGCAGCGCCAGATTCAGGATTTCGTGAAGTACATCCAGGAAGAAGTGCTTGCCCGCGCCAGCGCCGCTGCCGATCCTTCGCGTGGTGCGATCGTCCCCGTGCGCCGCAGTATGATCGCGCCTACCCATACGCCTAGCCGCAAGCGTTAGTTTCATGAGTGGACCCCGGGCATCCACGGCTTCGGCGATGCTGCACCAAATGTGTCCGCGATGCCGCTCGGCCCGCATGTTCCGCACTTCCATTTTCCGGGGCTTCCCCAAGATGCACCAGCGCTGCCCGGCTTGCGACCTGAAATTTGAGCGCGAGGAGGGATATTTCCTCGGAGCCATGTACATCGGCTATGGTCTGGCGCTGATTACGATTGTGGGCCTGGCATTGCTTCTGTGGGTCGCGACCACATGGTCGTTGCAGAAGATCACGATCTGGGCAATTCTGTTGTTCTTGCCGCTGGCGCCGACGCTGACCCTATTCTCGCGCGTGCTGTGGATGTATCTCGACTGGGCAATCGATCCGGCCAAGAAATAAGGTACGACTGGGACTCCTGCCAGGCCGCTGGGCTCGCAAGGCACAGATCTCTATTTCGTGCCGCGCAGGTATTGGTCGGTTTTGTTGATCCAGTCGGCCCGCGGCGGACTGAAGACATCGAGATCAACAGTGTCTTCGAGAGCCTCCGCCTTGTGCGGCATGTGCGGCGGGATAGTCAGCACCTCTCCGGTGCGGACCACGATTTCCTTGCCATCAATCCAAAACTTCAAGGCGCCATCAAGAATGTAGGTTACCTGCTCGTTATGGTGGCTGTGCTCGGGGACGATGCAACCCTTTCTGAGCAGCACACGGGCCAGCATAATGTTTTGCCCAACAATGAAGTGGCGTTGCAGGAGTGGGTTCAGGGCTTCGATTTCGACTGACTTCCAGGAGATATGCTGATGTTGGGGTTTCTTCTTGGCGGGAGGTTTGCGTTTTGTTTTGGCGGTCTTGGGCATGGTTTCTTGAATCCCTCTACTTTCATGCTACCGAACCACGGCAGTGCTCTGCCAGGCGGCGGAAGCACGCAGGATTCTCTCGACAGCCTCGTGCAAGTTCGCGGTGGAAGACGCGAACGAGAAACGGATGAAGTCGCGGCCGGCCGGGCCGAAAGCCGCTCCGGGGATGGCGGCAACACCGGCGTCTTCGAGCATGATGCGGCTGAGTTCTTCGGCGGTCATACCGGTGTCGCCGATGTGGACCCAGGCATAGAAGGCGCCTTCGGGCGCCTGGCAGCGGAATCCGGGGATACGGTTCAGATCGCGAATGAACTGTTGGCGGCGTTTGTCGAACTCAACGACCATGCGGGGCGTTGCGCCACCGGGATCCCGCAGAGCTTCGATGGCAGCGTACTGACTGAACTCGGCAACGCAGGTGTAGCTGTTGATGGCCAGCATGGCGAGGGCGGGGACGATGCGGGCGGGAGCGACGGTGTAGCCGAGGCGCCATCCGGTCATGGCGAAGCTCTTGGAAAATCCGTCGAGGATGAGGGTGCGCTCTTCCATGCCGGGATAACTCATCATGGAGACGAAGTTCCCTTGGTAGAGAATGCGGGCGTAGATTTCGTCGGAAAGAATGATGAGGTCATGCTCGACGGCAAGCTCTGCGAGGCGGCGCTGGGTGTCGTCGGTGTAAACCGTGCCGGTGGGATTGCCGGGAGAATTGGTGATCAGAATCTTGGTTCGTGGAGTGATCTTCGCGGCGATTTCGTCGGGGTCCGGCTGGAAGCGGTTACGTTCGGAGAGCTCAAAGGGAACGGGGACACCGCCCAATCCGAGAGTAATGGAAGAATATCCGGGGAAACCGGGATCGGGATAGAGGACTTCGTCGCCGGGATCTGTGAGCGCCATCATGGCCAGGAAGAGGGCGAGCTTGCAGCCGGGTGCGAGGACGATCTGGTCGGGAGAAACATTGAGACCGCGAGTATCGTGAAGGTAACGGGCGATGGCGTCGCGCAGAGCGGGCACGCCCGCGACGGCGCAGTAGCGGTCTTTGCCTTCGTCGAGGGCGCGCTTGAGAGCGTCGTTGACCGGGGGCGCAGGGTGGAAGTCGGGTTCGCCGAGTTCCAGGTGGATGATGGAGCGTCCCTGGCTCTCGAGTTCACGGGCGCGGGCGTTGACGGCTAGCGCGCCTTCACCTGTCATGACTGCCATGCGGGAAGCGAGGGGCTGCATTGTGATCCTTCCAGACTTGGAATTATAAGGGTAATGGGGCTTAAAGGCTTTGGCCACGGATTTACACGGATTTGAAAAACGTAACCACAGGGGGCACAGAGGTGCACGGAGGAAAATCGGTGGTTCTACGCCCCTGGTGAGCGATAATCTTATCTAGGAGTTCCTATGAAGAAGCATCCGCATCGCGCGGAGACGAAGGCGGTTCGTGGAGGCACGGACCTGGGCAAGAAAAACGGCCCGCTGGCCACGCCCATCTATCAGACATCGACGTTTGAGGTCGCCGACAACGAGCAGCAGTTGCGGGCTACGCCGACCGACATGTTTTACACGCGCTACGGAAATCCGACGGTGACGGTGGCGGAGAAGGCGATCGCGGAACTGGAAGGAACCGAGCGCGCCCTGGTGTTTGCTTCAGGAATGTGCGCGATTACGACACCGATTCTGGCACTGCTGAAAGCGGGCGATCATATTGTGGCGCAGCGGGACATCTATGGGGGCGCGACGAAGTTTCTGGGGCAGTGGCTGCCGAAACTGGGGATTGAGACAACATTTGTGGACACGACCGACTACGAGCAGCATGAGGGGGCGATTCGTCCCAATACACGGTTGCTGTATGTAGAATCGCCGACCAATCCCATGCTGCGGGTAATCGATCTGCGGCGGGTGGCGGCGATTGCGAAGAAACATGGGCTGATCACCATGATCGACAGCACTTTCGCGACGCCGATCAATTGCCGACCGGCAGAGTTTGGCATTGATCTGGTGATGCATTCCGGGACTAAATTCTTCGCGGGGCACTCGGACCTGATTTGCGGAGCGATCGCAGGGCGCGGGGAGCTGCTGGAGAAGATTCATTCGACTCGCACCACACTTGGCGGAGCGATGGATCCGCACGCGGCGTGGCTGCTGTTGCGGGGGATCAAGACGGTGGCGGTGCGGGTGCAGCGGCAGAACGAAAGCGCGCTGCTAATTGCGCAGTATCTGTCGCGACATGCCAAAGTGCGACGGGTTTTCTATCCGTTCCTGGAGGGTCATCCGCAACGGGCGCTGGCGATGGAGCAGATGAGTGGAGGCGGAGGCGTACTCAGCTTTGAAGTGGAAGGCAGCGGCGAGGATGCGCGCCGGGTATCGGAGGCGTTGAGTCTTTTCACTCTGGCGCCGAGCCTGGGCGGTGTGGATTCGCTGGTTTGCCTTCCGGCGCTGACCTCACACGCCATGATCCCGGCCGAGCACCGGCAGAAGACGGGGATCACGGACCAACTGATTCGGCTGTCGGTGGGGATTGAGCATGTGGATGATCTGATTGCGGATCTGGAACACGGGCTGACAGTGGTGAGTTCAGCACTCAGCACTCAGCATTCAGCAATCAGCACTTAGCATTTGGCACTTGGCATTTGGTGATCGGCATTTAGGAGCTGCGCCAAAAACAGTTCTCGATTCTCAGTCAAAGTAGCCTTCGTCTTTGCGGATTACGCGGATGAAGTGGTCGGTAAATTTGGCGTGCATTCCTGGGACCTCGTACTTGGGCATGTGACAGGACACGCAATTGTTGGTGCTGACGGCACAGACCTTTCCAGAACGGCCGCCGGTAGGAGCCGGAGAGCGGTGACAACTGAGACATCGGTCGTCATAGGAAGCCAGGTCTCGCGCCCGCGGTTGATGGGGATTGTGACAATTGAGGCAGGTAATTCCACTGTTGCTTTTAATCCAGCACTGGCTTCTTTCCAGGCGATAGGGTTGGAAACGAAGATTGCGAATTCCGAAGGTCTTACTCAGAACAACATCCACATAGCTGCGGTGGCAGGCGCCGCAGAAATCCACTTGATCGACCGGATTTAGCTGGCCGGGGTCCAGGATCGCCTTTAATCCCACCTTTATCTTTTCCGCCTTCATCGCAGCCACGTGCTTTGCGCCGGGGCCGTGACAAGCTTCGCAGGTGACTCCTGGAATCAGGTGGCCGGGATCGAATCGACGATTGGTGGTCGAGGCGGTGGTGTGGCAGCCAAAACAGCGTTGGGTTTCGCCGGCATAGAGCATGCTGCGCCCTAAGGCGTCTTCAAGAGTGGAAGGTGCGGCCTGCGATTGTCCCGGGGTTGAGTCAAGACCGTCAAGCACCGGAAAGTAACTCACGCGACTTTCGTAGAAGGTACCGTTGCGTTCGAGAATGTAGGTTTGGCCGGATTGGCCGAGCCCGAATGCCCAACTCAGCGGCAGTGAAATCGTCTGCTTGCCGTCGGTGACGGAATAGAGGCTGCCGGCTTCCTGACGCGATATCTGGTAGGTGTAAGGCGGAAGGCTCAAAGTCAGCTGCTCATGGGAACGCAAGGCCTCGGAATCCTCTGGGCGCAGGGCAGCGTGGGCCATCGGCGTCTGCTTCTGAGTACGAACCTTGGAGGCATGGCAAGCCTCGCAAGCATCGGGGCCCAGGAATTCATCACGAGAAGCTGTGCCTTTGGTCGGCCACCAGCCGGGGAGTTGTACGCGATCCTCGGTGGCCATGGGAACGCTCGCCGGGACGAGAGACTTGACCGAACGAGCGAAGGCAACGGCGATCGAAAGCGCAGCCAGCCCGAAAAGAAATCTGCCGAATCGCATGGGCATGCCATTGTCTCATCCAGACGGAGCAAAAAACTGGCCTCCGAGAAAGGAGGCCAGGGCTCTCAGTTCTGTAACCGATCAGAAGATAAGCTTCGCGCCAAGCTGGAGAATACGCGGACTGTAGACGGTGCCGACCTGCAGGAAGTTGGATCCGGGCGAAAAACTCCCGGTATTGGAGGAGAATCCGGCGCTGCCGGCAGCGCCGCCCTGATCGCCTGTGAGCGGGCCGTATTCAACATGATTGAAAATGTTGAAGGCTTCCGCCCGGAACTCGAAGGCGACGCGTTCTGTTATGGGAATGTGCTTGAACAGGGCCATGTCGATGTTCCAGTGGCCAGGATTGCGCAAGAAGTTCCGGCCCGAGTCTCCAAGGGTCAGACCGACTGGGGCGGCAAAAGCGTTAGGGTTGGCGATGAACGGGCCAAACCCGGATGCGGGATCGAACTGTGGAATGTTTTGGTGTGGATTGGAGATAACGTCGGCATAAGATTGGCCGGCGCCGGCACCCGAGGCCACGCCGTTGCCGAGGCCAGCATTATCGGGAGTGGCGGCACTATTGTAGGTGCTGAACGGAGTGCCCGTCTGCCACGCGCCAATACCGGAGAGTTCCCAGCCTCCGAGCAACTTGTTGGTGATACCGGGATTCTTGAAAAACGGCAAATCATAAATGGCGCTGGTCGTGAAGGTGTGGCGCTGGTCGAAGTTCGAGGAGGCGCGAAACGCAGGAAAATCAAAAGCGTTCAGAATGCCGCCATCGCCGAAGACCCCTCCATCGGAAGCATCGTCGATGGAATGGCTGTAGGTGTAGGAAACGTTCAATTGCAGCGTTCCGATACTGCGGCGCAACTGTGCCTGGAGCGCGTTGTAGCTGGAAGAGGCTCCGTTGTCGAGGCGGGTGATGTCGCCAATGCCGCGGAAAGGACGGAAGGGATTGGCATCGTTGCCGCAGGCCACGTTTAGATTGACGACTGCCTGGGAGGTCAACGCCTTGTTCGAGCCAGGTACGGTTTGTCCCGCAGTCCAAGGTACGACATTCGCATTCCCGAACGGGCCAGCGCACGCACCTTCGGGTTGCCCTGTCGATGGGTCGATAAAGCCCGTATTGACTAGAGTCTCTCCCGGGCCGAATGGATTTTGTGCTGACGGCACCGGATGCAACTGGTTGAGCTCGAACTTCCGCCCCAAGTGAGTACCCTTACTCCCTACGTAGGAAAGTGTAGCCACGGTGTTCCTGGCAATATCGTGCTGAATGTCAAAATGCCATTGCTGCACATAGGGCCAAACGGCGTGATTGGGGATGGAAACCACGCCGAGAGGAAACAGTACCTTGGTGTTCCCTCCGCCCCCGATATTGCCATATCCGGAGATGTTGTACTGAGTGGGAACTTGAACCAGAGGCGGGGAGCTTTCCAGAGCTTCGCTGTCGGCTTCGTTGCCGTTGGTGTGATCGAAGAAGATTCCGTATCCGCCACGGATCGCCCAGCGGCCATCTCCCTTAGGATCGAATGCAAAACCGAGGCGAGGCGCGGGGTTGAACAAGTGGCCGGTCATGCACCCCGCGGGCACACCGTTGACGCCACATTGCACCATGCCGTTAAAGGGATCGCCGGAGCCTGGAACAAGGGCGCCCGACTGTCCGTCAACAGTGCCAATTTGGGGAGCTTTGGCAGCGCTCCACGCAGCGGGATTGAAATTGAAGGCCTGATGGTAGCGCTCGCGATAAGTGCCGAAGAGGCTGATCCGCAATCCCATGTTCAAGGTCAACCGTCTAGTGGCGTGGAAGTCATCCTGGAAATATGGCTCCAGAATCTTGTAGCGGTTGTAATACTTCACCCGAGCGTTGGATTGCGAATAGTTCGCAATGTTCCCCATCAACAAATCGGCGAAAGGGTTGAGGCTGGAGACCGGCGAGGTTGGATCGAAGGTTAGAAATCCATTGATGGAAGGGTTGGTTCCGGTAAGTTCGTTCTTCTGGGCTGCGACAAAATAGGCCCCAAACTGCAGATTGTGCTTGCCGATAATCTTGGTCACATTGTCGCGGTAGGTGTAGGTAGGATTCGCGTTATAGGGCCCATTGGGGACGAAACCGGAATCCTCTTGGAATCCGCTACTCCCGTATGCACCACCGAGGCCTCCGGCGACGCTGATTCCGGGCAGTGCGCCGCCGTTTCCGGCCCCCGGGAATAAACTGCTGATCGGGAGGTTCGCCGGACGTTGCCATGCATTGGGATTTGGTGTCCCGGTGTTCTTAAGCGTGATGTGATCGGTGGTATAGCTGAAAACGAATTCATTCAGCAGGGTGGGAGATGCGGTCGCCGTGAGGCGTGCTACCAGTGCAGTCGCCGGGCCAACGAAACTTGTCTGAATGGTTGGAAAGCTGGTGCCGTCGCCCCACAAGGGGGCTGCGGTCACGGTCTCCCAGGAGTCGTGGGCGTAACGGAACATGGCACGCAATTTGTCACTGAAGTTGTGGTCCACACGGACTAACTCTTCGCGCCAATTTGTGGGCTGTGAGGGAGAGGCGGTGAAGACATTGCCGGATCCGCCGGTTGGGGACGGAATCAGCCCAAGCAGCGGTATGGCGGCAGGATTGATCGGGACCTGATTGCCAGGAAACGGTTTGCCAGCATTCGGGTTCGCCACGCCGTTGATCTTCGCCGGTTGTACGGGGCAATCCGGCCCCGGACAAAGATCACTGAAGTTTCCGCTACGCTCCGCCACCGATGGAACAACCACGTTGAAGGCCTGACCGGGCACGCGGTCGCGGCGCCACTCCTGCGACCAGAAGAAGAAGGTCTTGTCTTTGTTGGAATTGTAGTGGCCGGGGATGTAAATCGGGCCTCCGATGGTGTATCCAAAGTCGTTCTTTTTGTAGGAGGGGTTGGTGGTCTGGAATTCGGGCGTGGCGTTGAACGCGTCGTTGCGCACGAATTCGTAGGCATCGCCATGGAATGAACTGGTGCCCGACTTGGTTTCGGTTTCGATGGTGCCGGAGCCATTGCGTCCGTATTGTGCCCCGTAGTTGGAGGTCAGGACGCGGACTTCGCCGATGGCGTCGATGCTGGGGGTAACGTTCAGCGTGGAATTGCTGCCGTTATCCATGTTGTCGCCGCCGTCTAGTTCCCAATTGTTGTACTCCAGGCGTCCACCATTGACGCTGTAGTTTACGTTGGCGGTGATACCGTATTGTCCTTCTGAGGAACCGGTTTGATTGGTGATACCGGGAGTGAGTGTCACCAGTTGCGTGAACACGCGCCCGTTGAGTTGCAGTTGGCTGATCTCTTTGCTGGTGATGGTTCCGGCGAGCTCGTTGGTCTGGGTTTCGACCTGGGCGACATTCGTGCCTTCGACGAGCACTTCCTCCTTGGCCGCGCCCACTTGCAGGGCGGCATCCGCGCGGGCCTTTTCCGCGACGCGCAGGATGACTCCAGTCGCTTCGTATTTCTTGAAGCCCGGGGCGGTGATCGAGAGGTTATAAGAGCCCGGAGGCAGGGCGCTGATCAAGTAATCTCCGCTGCCGTTGGAGACGGTCGAGCGTTTGATGCCATGTTCCGGATTGCTGATCGTCACTTGCGCTCCGGGAATCGCCGCGCCAGTCTGATCGGCGACGGTGCCAGTAATGGAAGCGCTGTCCTGAGCAAACAGCGAGGCGGATAGGCAGCAAACCGATAGCAGCAGCCACAACCACAGCAGACGGCATTTCATGGTCAACTCCGTTCAAATTCTGAACCACGATAAGGAACCGAGCGTACGTTAAGCCTTCCGGCCGACCCAATACTTTCCATCCTACGAGTGCACGACCTCGCGCCAGCATTACTCAGTTTGGTTCGCAAGAAAGCACTGCCCTGCCGGGCTTTCCTGTCCCGCCGCATCGCCTTCCGCAGGCTTTTCGCGGACAAGGACGTCCATGCGCCACATCCATGAAAAAGCCGCAGAAATCGTTTATTAAAACGTATCAATAGTGAGGTAGGGCTGTTGTGCTGTCAAGGAAAAAATGCTCATTTTGGTAAGCGGGCAGAGTTGGCGATCAGAGTAAGCGGCGGGTGGATTCGCGAACTGCTAATTCGGGGGCAATCTTGCGGTGAACAGCGGAGAGCTGGCGCTTTTCGAGCACGGCGTTCACTCCGTCCAACGCAATGCTTACGGCGATGGTGCCCATGACTTCCATGGGCTGGCGGATGGTAGTCAGCGAGGGAGTATAAAGCGCAGAAGCAGCGACGTCGTCAAAACCGATCACCGAACAGTGTTCGGGAACGCGCAGTCCGGCCTTGGCAAGGGCGCGAATGGCGCCGAAAGCCGTCATGTCATCGAAGGCCATCAGGGCGGTGAAGGGACGTCTTTGTTTGAGCAGGTCTTCGGTGAGTTGGTAGCCGGCCTCGAAACTGGAGATGGGATCGCGGGATTCGGGCAGGTCGAGGACCAGGCGGGGATCGATCTCAAGCTCAACGGACTTGGCGAAGGAGCGAATTCCCTTCCAGCGCGGAGCGCTGTCGGCCAGGGTCTTGGGACCGCGGATAATGGCGATCTTGCGATGTCCCAGGGAATACAGATGCTCGAGTGCGGCATGGGCGCCGAGTTCGTTGTCCACTAGGACGGAACTGATGGAATCGGTTTGCAGTTCACGACCGATCATTACGGTGGGGATGCTGCTCTTTTCGAGATCGGCGAGGACATCGATGTCGACGAAGAGCCAGTTGGCGAGAACTATGAGGGCTTCGACGCGGCGGTCGAGCAGCATTTCCAAATAGCGCTCGAAGCGGCTGCGTTCGTTGTGAACGTCGGTGAGAATGGGAAGATAGGACGACTGATAAAGAGAATTTTCGATGCCGCGCAGAACCAGGGTGCAGTAGGGATCAGTCATGTCGAAAACCATGACGCCGACGGTGTGGCTACGCTGGCTGCGCAGGGAGCGGGCAAACAAGTTGGGGCGATATCCCAGTTTCTTGGCAGCTCGTTCGATGCATTTCTTGGTGCTTGCGGGAATGTAGCGCGCCAGGGGAGCACTGTTGAGAACGATGGAGACGGTGGTGGAGGAAAAACCACTTTCCTTGGCAACGTCGCGGATTGTGACCATGGTGCTCTTCATGCGTGGCCAACGTTTACGTCAACCGCAGCCAGCTTGAATTCAGGCTGGCGCTGGCGGACACTACAGCAGAGAGTGAAACCAGTGTCAAGTTTAGGTTTGCGGTGTGCGGTGACTGTACTCCTGCTCGCGTGCAGCTACGCGGAGAGTGCGCCACCGATAGGGGTGGGCCAAACCGAATTGCCGGCTGCGAAATCGTCTGGAAATCAGACTCGGAGCGCTGATCCCAAGCAACTGTTTGAGCAGGGAGAGGCGGCTCTGAAACGAAGCGACCTGGCCACAGCAGAGCGGGCGTTTCGGGGAGTGTTGGCGGTGAATCCGGAGATGGCGGGAGCGTACGCCAACCTGGGCGTGATCGCCATGCGCCGGAAGCAATGGCCGCAGGCGCTGGAGATGTTGCACAAGGCGGAGCATCTGGCGCCGCAAGTGGCGGGGATCAGGCTCAACATCGGGCTGGTTCATTACCGCCAGAATGACTTTCGGGGAGCGATTGGGCCGTTTGAGTCGGTAGTGCGGGATGTCCCGGTCTCATATCAGCCACGGTATCTGCTGGGGCTGTGCTACTTCTTCAATCAGCGTTATGTAGAGGCGGCGAGCACTCTGGAGCCACTGTGGGCGCAGGCTTCCGACCAGTTGAACTTCCTGTACGTGCTGGGGATCGCAGCCAATAAGGCGGGACGGGCAGACCTGGAGCAGCGAGCGCTGGGGCGATTGGTAGAAACCGGCCAGGACACGCCGGAGTTTCACCTGCTGATGGGGAAGGCATACTTGAACCGGAAAGAATATGACGAAGCGATCACGGAACTGGAAGCTGCGGCCAAGGCTGCGCCGCAGCTTCCTTTCGTTCATTTCAATCTGGGCATGACGTATCTCGAGAAGCAGGACTTGGAGCGAGCGAAGGCGGAGTTTCTGAAGGATATTGAGATCGAGCCGGATGTGGCGTACGACTACGACCAGCTAGGACTGGTGTTCTATTTGCAGCAGCAGGATGAGGACGCAGAGAAGATGTTTCGCAAGGCGCTGCGGTTGGACCCGCAGCTTTCAAGTTCTGATTTCCAGCTGGCCCGAGTTTATCTGCGGGAACAGAAGTACCATGAGGCACTGGCGGCGATTGACGCAGCGAAGAAGCTGAGCCCGGAGAGCGAAAGTGTTTTCTACGTACGCGGACAGATTTTGCAGCACATGGGACGCACCCAGGAAGCCAAGAAGGAGATGGAGAAGTTTACCGCGATGTCGAATGCGTCGCGCGAGAAACGGCACCAGGAACTGGAGTCCAGCCCCGTGCCCGACCCCGAACTTACGCGGGAACCGCAGTAGGGACCGCGTTTTCTGGTAGACTGGCCGCGTCTGAACGGTCGTCCACAAAAACCTAGCCTACGGAGGACCCCCGGTTATGAAACGCGCATTGAAAATCGTTGCGATTGTTGTGGTTCTGCTGGTTGTGGTGGCGGTCGCACTTCCCTTCATTATTGATGTGAATGTCTTCCGTCCGACTATCGAGTCGGACTTGAGCACTGCGCTGGGCCGGCAGGTGAAGGTGGGGAGTCTGCGGCTTTCGATCATAGACGGCAGTGTTTCGGCAGACGATCTGTCAATCGCGGATGATCCCGCATTCAGCAAGGACCCTTTTATTCGCGCCAAAGCGCTGGGTGTCGGTATAGAGCTTATGCCTCTGATTTTCTCGAAGGAGTTGCACGTAACCGACTTGACGATCGAGCAGCCGCAGGTTTCGCTGTTGCATACGGCGGCGGGCAAGTGGAATTTTTCGAGCTTGGGAGGCAAGACGGACAAGCCAGCGGCAAGTAAAAGCAGTGTGAGCCCGGACTTGTCGGTGGGCAAGCTTACGGTCAAGGATGGCAGCGTTTCAATCGACAACATCAGCAACAAGACTAAGCCTCAGGTCTACAAGAACGTCAACATCACGGTGCAGAAGTTCTCCTTCACGTCGAAGTTCCCTTTTACGCTTTCGGCCGCGCTGCCGGGCGGAGGCGGTGTGAAGCTGGACGGATCGGCAGGGCCAATTGGCACCACTGATGCGGCGTTGACCCCAGTGCAGGCGAAGATCACGGTGAATGATCTTGATCTGGCGGCGTCGGGGTTTGTGGAGCCGGGGGCGGGGATTGCAGGGATGGCAAATTTCAATGGCACTGTGAGTTCTGACGGACGGCAGGCGCGGAGCAGCGGCACCGCCACTGTGCAGAAACTGAAACTCTCTCCCAAGGGCTTGCCGGCCGGGCGAGAGGTAGTGGCGAAATTCGCAACGGACTACGAACTGCAGAAGCAGGCGGGGCAATTGACGCAGGGTGACGTCACCATTGGCAAGGCGTTGGCGAAGCTGACCGGCGGGTATCAGATGGAAGGGGCATCGACTGTCTTGAACATGAAGTTGAACGCGGACAATATGCCGGTGGATGACCTGGTGGCCATGCTCCCTGCGATGGGCATCGTACTGCCCTCCGGTTCGAGTTTGAAGGGTGGAACTCTGACGGCGGACTTCACGATTGTAGGGCCGGTGGACAAACTGGTGATCAACGGGCCGGTCAAAATGGCGAATACGAAGTTATCGGGCTTCGACATGGGATCTAAGATGTCGGCGATTTCAGCGCTCACCGGGGCGAAGACTGGATCGGACACAACTATTCAGAACCTGAGCGCGGACGCGCACGTGGCGCCGGAGGGAATCAACACACAGAACGTAAATTTGAACATTCCGTCACTGGGCGTGGTCACGGGCAGTGGGACCATCAGCCCGCAGAACGCATTGAACTATCACATGGAAGCCAAACTCAGCGGCGGGGTGGGTGGCGGGCTGACGCAGCTTGCCGGGATGGGCAACAAGAGCGGAGGAATTCCGTTCTTCATTCAGGGAACGACCTCAGACCCGAAGTTTGTGCCGGACGTGAAGGGCATGCTGGGCAATCCGCTTGGGGCAACAGGACAGAATCCCGCAGGCATTGTGAATGGATTAGGTGGATTGTTCGGGAAGAAGAAACCGTAGCCGGAAACAAGACAGGATCCCTCAAGCTCCGCAGGCCGATTCGCTTGGCGAATCGGCCTGTTGCGCTCAGGGTGACAGATTGAGGGAGCATGGTTCGGATTCGTTACCGTGGTGTGCTGTTTGACTTGGATGGCGTTTTAATTGATTCCACTCCCGCAGTGGCAAGGGTCTGGAAGAAATGGGCGGCGAGACACGGGCTCAACCCAGAGGAAGTTGTGAAACGGGCCCATGGCCGGCCGAGTATCACGACCATCCGCGAACTGCTCCCGCTCGCAGACGCAGAGAGCGAAAACCTAATTGTGGAGCGGGCTGAGATCGAAGACATCGAGGGCGTAGTACCTCTGCCGGGAGCGCAGGAATTGTTGCTGGCGCTGTCGCCGGATTGCTGGACGATTGTGACCTCATGCACCCGGCCGCTGGCGGAAGTTCGGTTGTGGGCAGCGGAGTTGGAGATTCCCGAAAAGATGGTTACCTGCAGCGATGTGAAGAACGGGAAGCCACATCCGGAGCCGTATCTGAAGGGCGCGGCGGCGTTGAGGGTGGCCGCGGCCGACTGTGTGGTGGTGGAGGATGCTCCGGCCGGAATTCGCTCCGGCAAAGCGGCCGGTGCGCGGGTGATTGCGGTGTGCACCACGGCATCGGAGCACGAGTTGCGAGGAGCGGGGGCGGATTGGATCGTAGGAGGGTGTCTTGATATCGGAGTGGAGGGGGGAGAGTTGGTAATCGCGGTGAAGTGAGGCGGGATGGAACTCAACTGCTGTGGAATCCGTATATCAGATTGCGGGAAGTGACCCGGCCGGGCGCTTTTGAGCACACATCGCGAAACTGCGATACACTTTTGAAACGCGCGTTTAGTCTGCTGTTCGCAACGAGAGTCAGTGGAGTTGAGCCGCCGCGCCGGGGCCACATTACCAGCAGTGCACTTACCCAACTTTTCACGCAGGAGACCAAACCATGCATTTTGCACGACTCGCGATCATAGCTGTCGTACTTTGTCCGGTGCTGGGGCTGGCGCAGGAAATGCCGGCGTCCGATCAGGCCCCCAAGTTGGAGCACTTCGATCCCACCATGGTGGACCGTACGCTCGATCCCTGCCAGGATTTCTATCAATACGCGTGCAGCAAGTGGAACGCGGCCAACCCGATTCCTCCTGACCAAGTGGCGTGGGGAACCGCCAGCGGCTTGCAATATTGGAATGAAAACATCGTGCGTCAAGCGCTGGAGAAGGCATCGGCGCAGACCAGCGGGCGCAGCGACTTCGAACAGAAGATCGGTGACTATTGGCAGGCGTGCACTGACGAGCCGCAGCTGGAGACCGCCGGTAGCCGCGATTTGAAACCGGAACTGGAGCGTATCGCCAGGATGAAGAGCAAAGCGGAACTGGCGGACCAGGTAGCGCACATCCACATGATCACTCCGGGCGCCTGGGAGGCCGGCGACAACCAGACCGCGGCGGCGCTGCTCGGTTTCGCGTCGCAACAGGATTATGACGATGCCAGCAAAGTGGTGGCCGCCATCGATCAGGGCGGACTGGCATTGCCGAACCGTGACTTCTACGTGAAGGATGATGAAAAGTCGAAAGACATCCTGGCCAAGTATGAAACCCACGTGGCCAAGATGTTGACGCTGACTGGGGAGAACGCAACCCAGGCTGCGGGCGATGCGAAAACGGTGATCGCGATTGAAACCGCGATGGCCAGGGCGCACATGGACAATGTGGCGCGGCGCGATCCGAAGAATGTCAATAACAAAATGAGTTTCGAGCAGATACAGGCGCTGACGCCCTCTTTTGACTGGAAGAAATACACGGCTGACATCGGGGCGCCTGCGTCGGCCCCGCACTATCTGGTGAGCACTCCGGGGTTCTTTAAGGAGCTGGAAGTTTTGATCCAGCAGCACTCCGTGGCGGATTGGCAGGTTTATCTTCGTTGGCAGCTGGTGCACGGGTCAGCGCCGTATTTGAGCAAGGCATTTGTGGACGAGAACTGGGAGTTTTTCGCACATACGCTGTTCGGCGCAAAGCAACAGTTGCCGCGCTGGCGGCGGTGTGTACGCGCTGCGGATCGTGATCTGGGAATGGCGCTGGGGCGGGCTTACGTGGCAGCGGCATTTCCGCCATCGAGCAAGGAGCGAACGGTGGGCGTAGTCCATGACGTGGAACACGCGTTAGACCAGGACATTACTACTCTCGATTGGATGCAACCTGCCACCAAAGAACAAGCCAAGATCAAGTTGCACGCCATCGAGGACAAAATAGGGTATCCGAACCAGTGGCGGGATTATTCTTCGGTGACCATCACGCGCACAAGTTATCTGAACAATGTGCGTGAGGCGACGGTGTTTGAGTTCCATCGCCAACTCGGCAAGATCGGCAAGCCGGTGGATCGTAGCGAGTGGACCATGACGCCTCCGACGATCAATGCGTATTACGATCCGCAGCTCAATACCATCAACTTCCCTGCCGGGATTTTACAGCCGCCATTTTTCGATGCGGGCACGGATGATGCAGTGAACTATGGGGCCATCGGAATGGTGGTTGGGCACGAGATCACGCACGGGTTTGACGATCAAGGGCGCAAGTTCGATGCCCAAGGCAACCTGCGCGACTGGTGGACGGCGGCTGACGCCAAAGCTTACGACGAACGCGACGAATGCATTGCCGACGAGTACACGCAGGAGATTCCAGAGGCCGGAGTCAAGCAAAACGGACACCTGACCCAGGGCGAGGATACGGCGGACAACGGCGGCTTACGCATCGCTTTCATGGCGCTGACCAACAAGCTGCAGACCACCAGCAAATCCCTGGACGAGAAAGATGGAAGTGGCTGGACGCCGCGGCAGAAGTTCTTCCTGTCATACGCGAACGAATGGTGCCAGCAGTACCGGCCAGAATTGAGCAGCACAGTGGTGTTGACGAATCCGCACTCGATTCCGAAGTACCGGGTGAACAATGTGGTTGCGAATATGCCCGAATTTCAGCAGGCGTTTTCCTGTAAAGCAGGAACCCCGATGGTGCGGGCAAAGCAGTGCAGAGTTTGGTAACAACATGATTGCAGGATGCCGCGCACTTACGTGCGCGGCATTTTTATGTGGCAGAAAGGATCACACGCGGGCAAGGTGGAGAGCGAACCAGGTCCGGCGATCGAACCAGGTGGCATCGAGGGAGAAGCCGGAGCTTTCCAGCAATTCGCGGACCATGGGCATGGTGTATTTGTAGCTGTTCTCGGTATGGAGACGCTCTCCGTTGGCGAAGCGGACGTCCAGATTCAGCGAAGCTAAATTCACGGCCTGCGGACGCAAACTCTCCAGGTAGATCTCCATTCGCGACTTCTCCGGATTCCAGATTGCAATGTGGCGGAAGAAGTCGAGGTCGAAGTTGGCACCCAGCTCGCGGTTCAGCCGGGCAAGAATGTTCTTGTCAAATTGCTCGGTGATACCCTGAGCGTCATCGTATGCAGGTACCAAAATAGATGGATCTTTCACCAGGTCCGTGCCCAGCAGCAAGGCATCGCCGGTGGCCAGTTGACTGCGAATCTGGCTGAGCATTTCCACGGCGGGGCCGGGATCGAAGTTGCCGATGCTCGATCCCAGGTAGAGCACGAGTTTGCGTCCGGGGATGCCGCGCAAGAAACCAAAGCCGTAGCTGAAATCCGCAACGACGGGGCGAACCGAAACTCGCGTGCACAGCGACTCCACGCGCTCACGGGCCTCGCCCAGCGCGGCGGGAGAGATATCAACCGGAAAATAAGGAACCCGTAACTGGCGGCGGGCAAACGCCTGTAGCAGCGTGGTGGTCTTGGTGGCTGTGCCGGAACCGAGTTCGACCACGGTTACGCCCGGCCTGACTTCCTGGGCAATCTCGGCGCCACGGTCGCGCAGGATCTCAAGTTCGATGCGAGTGAGGTAGTACTCGGGCAGGCGAGTAATCTGCTCGAATAGGGCCGAGCCGGCCTCGTCGTAAAACAACTTGGAAGGCAGAGTCTTGGGAGAGCTGGAAAGGCCCTGCTCAACGTCTTCGGCAAAGGACGGCAGCGATATGAGTTCTCGAGCGATCATTTGGCCAACCTGATTCCAGAGAATTGCCATCGGGCGTGCGGCGGAAAGAAATTGCGATAGGTAGCGCGAATGTGACTGGCGGGAGTAGCACATGAGCCACCCCGCAGAACGAGTTGATTGACCATAAATTTGCCGTTGTATTCGCCGATCAGGCCTTCGGCCGGTTTGAATCCGGGATAGGCCACATAAGGGCTTGAAGTCCACTCCCACACGTCGCCGAACATCTGGGGAGCGGAACCGGCGGGGCTGGGGTGGACATCGCCGTCTTCCAGGAAGCTTCCTCTTGCCGGGTTGCGGGCAGCGGCCACCTCCCATTCTTCTTCGGTAGGCAAGCGAGCGTTGCGCCAGCGCGCGTAAGCGTCGGCCTCGTAGTAGCTAATGTGGCAGACGGGGTCGGCGGGATGGACATGATTGAGGCCGCGCACGGTGAACTGCGACCATGTCGCATGGTCTTCCTCTTCTTCATTGCGCTCCCAGTAGAGAGGTGCGCTCCAACCTTCGGTGCAAACCTTGTCCCAACCGTCGGAGAGCCACAAGTCCGGCCGACGGTAACCGCCATCCTGCATGAAATCGAGATACTCAGCATTGGTGACGGGGCGAGAGGCCAGGCGAAACGCCCGTAGCAGGACTTCGTGGCGCGGACTCTCGTTGTCGAAAGCGAAGTCAGGTCCCTCGTGACCGATGAGGTGAATGCCTCCTTCGACCTCAGTCCAAGTGAGAGGGGAAGCAGAGGCCTGCGACGCTATGCCGGGCGCGGGTTCGGGATGCAGCGGGCCCGACCAGAGAGCGTGTTTGATGTCCGTGAGAATCAACTCCTGATGCTGCTGCTCGTGATTGAGCCCGAGTTCGACGAGAGTGCGTACTTCGTCCCCGGCATGGCCCAACAGCGCAAGTACGGCGGTGTCGACGTGCGATCTATAGGCATGCACCCGTTCCAGGCTCGGACGCGACATAAGCCCGCGCGACCCGCGATGCGGATGCGAACCGAGTTGCTTGTAATACGAGTTGAACAAGTACTGGAAGTGAGGGTCGAACGCCTGATATCCCGGCACATGCGGCAACAGGATGAAAGTTTCGAAGAACCAGGTAGTGTGCGCGAGGTGCCACTTGGTGGGGCTGGCTTCGGGCATGGATTGCAACATCTGATCTTCTGAAGAAAGCGAGGCGGTGATCCGCATGGTGGTTTCGCGAATCTCGGCAAAACGCTCACGCAGGGCCGTCCCCACGACGGCGGGAAACTGATGTGCGAGGCTGGCAGTCATAAATCACTCCCCATAGGGTTACGCCTTAGCGACCTGAGATGAAGTGGAACGACATCGTACTATTGATGCCGGGAAGAATCCATGCGGTCTGAAGAATTTGCGATCCTATTTTGGTGATTTGACGCCATATTGAAGAGATTCGCCATGGCCGGCAAAGTTCCGGAAGGGCAGGCTTTGTTTTCAGCCTGATGGAAGTGCAGGATCGAGGCGGTCCGGGTGGGCATTCATTGATAACTATCTTATTTACAGCTAGTTGCAGATGTTACCAAGGGGCCATTCGGAGGCACAGGTGGGCCATTCCGCACGAAGGGGGGGCGCAATAGTATGAGACGTCGGCAAAAGGAGAGATGTATGCATCAGGAAATGGTTCCCAGCAGCCTCCTGGTATCGCTCGCACACTCTTATGAAGAGGATCCGCGTCAGTTTGTGACTTTGCCCAAACCCGTGGTGGACTCCTCGTTGGCGCGCATGGCGGTAGCCGAGATGAGAAATCAGGGCTACCTGGAAGAACAGATGCGCGGAGTGGTCCGGCTGACGTTTCGCGGATACGAGTTCTACAAGAGCTAGTTTCCTCTTGCTCCTTCGGGGTTGGTTTGGTCTGACACTCGAACCCACGGCTTTCGCGCCGTGGGTTTTTTCTTGCGCCGGTCTTCGCGGACCGCTCGACCGGGCGATCTGGTTTTTCGAAGCGGGTAGTTAGCCCTCCAAGACGATGACCACTCGGACAGGGTTAGGTTACTGGTTTTGTCGACCGGACCATGTGATTACTGCATGCCCTTCTGGCACCTATCGCCGTCCCCATCGAAGACTATAATCCTCCACGTCGTTGGCCCATCGTGGTTCGGCTCGGAGTAAATCCGCCACCGTCATTCCGGAGGCTTCATGTCCGCAGAGACCAAGAAACGCTTCCATCGATTCAACCGTCGCAGATTGCTATTTGTTCTGGCCCTGCTGCCTTTCACCTTCTTCGTCACGACGCCGGGCGGAACACAAGCGGCTGCGACCGATCCGGGAGTGCGCGGCGCCGCCTCCGGAGCCGGTGGTCCGATCACTGGCTTGACCCCGATACAACTGATGTTCTTTACGGCGGGCCAGGCGGATTTTGAGCAGACCCAGTCCGTCACCGGCAGTGTGCCTAACACTGGTGGTGGCCTGGGGCCAAGGTTCAACGGAGAGGGTTGTGGTCAATGCCATTCCCAGCCGGCCATAGGCGGCACCAGCCCCCTGCCGAACCCTCAGATTGCCGCCGGGCACGACCAGCAGGCAACCAACCGCATTCCTTTTTTTATTGCCATCGATGGCCCGGTGCGGGAGGCGCGGTTCCCGATGACGACCGACCTACGCCATCCCGATGGCAGCGTTCACGACCTGTTCACCATCACCGGACGGACGGATGCTCCTGGTTGCAAGATTGCCCAACCCGACTTCCGCGCCGCCGCCGAGGCCGGGAACTTGATTTTTCGCATCCCGACCCCGGTGTTTGGCGGCGGGCTGATCGAGTCCATTTCAGACCGCGACATTGTTGCCAACATGAACTCTGATCTTGAGCGCAAGCGTGACCTGGGGATTTTTGGCCGGACCAATACTAGCGGCAACGACGCCACCATCACGCGTTTCGGATGGAAGGCGCAGAACAAATCGCTCGAGATGTTTGCCGGCGAAGCTTACAACGTGGAAGTGGGTGTGACCAACGAATTGTTCCCCAACGAGCGTGATGAAACTCCGGGCTGCCAGTTCAACGGTACCCCAGAGGACCTCACCAACTTCGATCAGCAGGGGACGGCGCTTCCCGCCGACATCATTCGCTTCGCCACCTTCATGCGGTTTCTCGACCAGCCTAAGCCTGCACCCGACACGGATTCCACTTCGCGGGGAAGACAGATTTTTCAGGAAATTGGTTGCGTGCTGTGTCACACTGCTTCATTCACCACCGGGCGATCGTCAGTTGCCGCGCTCACTCATATTCAGGCCAACGTGTTTTCCGATCTCCTTCTCCATCATATGGGGCCGGGGTTGGCAGATAACGTGAGCCAGGGGGCAGCTGGAGGCGACGAGTTTCGTACCGCTCCGCTGTGGGGACTGGGACAGAGAATCTTCTTCCTCCACGACGGCCGCGCTTCCAACCTGGTGAGGGCGATCCATGAACATGAGAGCGAAGGAAACATTCAGTACCGCGCCTCCGAAGCCAACGTCGTGGTTCACAGGTTCAGCAAGCTCCGGCCGCAGGAGCAGCAGGACTTGTTGAACTTCCTGCGCTCGCTGTGAGGCGGGAGCCTGACAGAAGCGGTAACACACGGCAGGTTGCGTCCGGCGATTACGGCGCGGCGAGGCACATTTTCGCAACGTGATCGGCAATCTCCCCCGGATCGGCGTCGGCAAGGTTGGTAAGGACAACAACCGTGAGTTTGTCGTCCACGTAACGGGAGATGTGGACTTCGAACCCCTGCCAGGCGCCGCCGTGGTCGAGAACGCGGTGGCCGTCTTTGTTGGCAATACGCCAACCGAAACCATAGTTGCCGGGATTAGACTGACCGTTGAGGAGTTTCGCGGGAGTCCACATTTGTTCGAAGCTGGAGCGGTGGAGGAGTTTCTCGGTGTAAAGCGCAGCGTCCCATTTCGCCAGATCCAGAATCGAAAAGTAGAGTGCGCCATCGGCGGTGGTGTTCAGTGTGGGCGAAACCCACTCCTGATTCTTGAGTTCGCCTTTAACCAAGCGGTATCCGGCGGCACGGTTGGGAACGATGTCGGCTTCGCTCATGACGCGAGTAGTGTTCATGTCTAGGGGCCGGAAGATTCGTTCTTGCAGGAAGTCTCCGTAGAACTCACCCGTGACCTGGTGGATGAGAATGCCCAGGGTCAAGTATCCGAGATTGGCATAGCTATAGTTTGTACCCGGCGGGAATGCCAGCGGGATGCCTTCGACAATCTTGAGCAGATCGGCTTCGGTGCAGTCTTTGCGGAAATCGAATTTCTCCGGATAGTCGGTGAACCCGGCGGTGTGGCTGAGGAGTTCACGAATCGTCACTTGATTCCAGCTTGCAGGAGCGCCTTTCAGATACTTCGTGATGGGATCGTCGAGCTTTATCTTGCCTTCTTCCACCAACATCATCACCGCGGTCGCGGTGAACTGCTTGCCTACTGACCCGGACTGAAAGACGGTTTCGGGCTTTACGGGCACCTGAAGTTCTACGTTTGAGAAGCCGTAGCCCTGGGCGCGGACGATTTTCCCGTCGCGCGCGATCAGCAGAGACAGACCGGGGATGCGCTGGCGCTGCATCTCGGAGTGGATGTAGGCGTCGATGGAGTCGGAGTTTTGGGCGAAGGCGGGGGAGACGAGAAGCAGGGCGACGAGTGAAGAGAGAATCTTCACGAGCTGGTCACTTGCGCTGCACGAGCGGGGACGTTCGCGCCTACATCGTCTGAAGCTCAAAACGTTATCCTGGCTGCGAGCTGGCCGATGCGCGGCGTAGCGCCGCGGAAAGTACCGGTGCTCGTGATCTGTCCGAACACGGGGCTGTTGATGTTGGTCGCGTTGTCGACAAACGTGGGTTGCGCGAACTCAGGGTGATTGAGAACATTGAAATACTCCACGCGAAATTCCAGGCTAACGCGCTCGGTGATGGCGGTGGTCTTGGCCAACGCGAGATCCATATTAGTCAGGTGTGGGCCACGCAGGGTGTTGCGGTGCAGACCGTAAGTCCGGTCGCCGGGGTTGTGCACGGGATCGAGCTGCGGGAAACAGGGATTGGCGTTGGCGGGTCCGCCGTCGAAGTAGTTGCTGTTTTCGAGCGGCACGTTAGAAAAACTGTTCGGATCAAAGTAGAAGTTACCGCTGACTGGAGTGTAGCTGATCTGGCATCCTCCGGTCGCAGGGTTGGTCCCGTAGGTGATTTCGTTGATGGTGCGCTGATGGTCGGGATTAAAGATAGTAAGCGGCCCGACCACGGCAGCGTTGCTCATATAGGGATCTCCGGCTCCAGAAGTTCCCGGATTGGTGGGATCGTAAATGCTAGGCAAGGATGCTGAAATATCGAAGGGAAATCCGCTCCGCCAAGTCACGATGGGATAGAGGCTCCAGCCTTTGGTCAGGCGTTTGGGGCCTCCGGTCCAGGCGCGGTCGAAAGGCAAATCCCATCCGCCGCTGAACGTTATGCGGTTGCGAACGTCACTATCGCTGGAAGCGTAGAAAAGGTCGGGGCTGTACGTTGGCACAAAGGCGTTGCGCTGGCGGAACCCGGAGGCGTTGTCCAGATTGTGGGAGTAGGTGTAGGCAAGAGTGAAATACACGGTGCCGATGGGCGAGTTTTTCGGTTGTCGCGTGAGGCTGGCCTCGAGAGCGTTGTAGTTGGCGTTGGAGACGTTCTGGAATTCTGGAATTTGACCGAAGCAGGGGATTCCGGCGGTGGTTCCGCAAGTGGCATTGCCAGGCGTCTGGTTAAGGACGCGAGTGGTCGTCCCCAAGATCATGGGATTGATATCTTTGAGCGAAGTGAGGCCGTGGGATGAACTGCCCACATAATTGGTCTCGAGGACTATGTCGCCGAAAATGTTTTGCTGCAAACTCAGGTTGTACTGGTAAACGTAAGGTGTGCGCAGATGTGGGTCCACGAAATAGACGAAACCGTTGTAGGTGATGGGCACGAACGGCGCGAAGGACACACCGGAAGAGGGCGGCTTCGAAGGGAAGGAATTAGTCACTCCCAGACTTGTGCAGTTCCCGTTCGAGTCAAAATTGCAGGCGTTGGCGAAGGGCTGACTCATGTAGGGCACCGGCGCGGTAACGGGACATATGGTGGAGGGAGAAACCGGAACACAGCTGGGCAAGTTATCCGGGGAGGTGAAGAACAAACCGGCAGTACTGACGAAGGGAGCCTGGCCGTTGAACTGGAAATTGTCTTCGGCTTTCAGGATGTCATAGAAAACGCCGAAACCGCCGCGAAGACTGGTCTTGCCGGAGCCGGTGGGGTCCCAGGCAAAGCCAAAGCGAGGGGCAAAATTGGTCTTGACCGGAAAGTTGACGCCCTTAGGAGCGCCGCGGTCCCCGGGAAAGACCAAGCCCACCGGAGCATTCACAAAGCGGTGAGATTGCTCCCCGGGAATGATGGAGAACGTGCGGCCCTCAGTGTCGCTCTTGGGAGTGCTGTATTCGTAGCGGAGTCCGAGCGTAAGCGTAAGATTCTTGCGGGCGCGCCATTCGTCCTGGGCAAAAACGTACGTGTTTTTTTGACGGATATTGGAAGGGGCCTTGCCGCCCTGGAAGTAGGAATCGGGGACGCCGAGTAGGAAATCGGCGTACGGGTTTCCACTAGCCGTAGAAGTGCCGGTGTCAAAGTCAAATTCACCGTTAATAATGAAGTCGAAGGCGAGATTTTCCTGATAAGGGGTGAAGCCGCCGCCGAACTTCCAATTGTGTTTGCCGCGCGTCCAGGAGACGGAGTCGGTCCAGGAGAAAGTGTTTTCGATGAAGCGGGTGGGACCATTCTCACTGTTTCCGATTAAGAGCCCGGTGTCGAAGAACAGGTTGGTTGGGCCGGTAGTGGCATCCGGAGTAATGCCGATTCCCAGCGTCGAAGGCGAGGGCAATTGTTTTCCCGGAATATCTTGCACGAAATTGCTGCGATGGCTCACAAAGTGGAATTCGTTGAGAAGAGTCGGCGAAAAGACCCGGGTATAGCCAATATTGGTGTAGTAATAATTGGCCACAGTGAGGCTGGGGAAACCGGGCACGCTGGCGAAAGGAAACGGGCTGGAGGAGGGCGTGCGGTTCAGACCTATGGTGGCAGCAATTTTGTCTTTGGCACTGAGATCGAAATCAAACTTGATGGTTAATTCGTCGGCATTGCTGAATTCGCTCAAGGTGGTGGAAAGCAGACCGCCGGGGGCACTGGGGACAAAGCCCGCTTTGATATAGGCCTGGGCAACGCTGTTGATCCGGCTGGGCGCGATGATGGCCTGATTCTGGAGGGCGGCGCTCGGTTGAAAAAAGGAATTATTTTGCAGAAATGTTACAACACCCGGATCCGGTCCGCCGTTCGGTCCCGACTGGGAAAAGTTTCCCTGCAATTCCAAAGGTGTCAATACGGGGGCGTCAACGTCGGGGACAGCTTGCACCTGCCGTTGTCCCTGGTAGGCGAGGAAGAAGAAGATTTTGTCCTTGACGATGGGCCCGCCGAGGGTGGCGCCGTACTGGTTGCGTTTTAGATCCAGACGCGGAAGTCCCTGCTGGATATTGAAGAAGTCATTGGCGTCGAGCACGCGATTGCGGAAAAACTCGAACAGGCTTCCGTGTAACTGATTGGTTCCTGACTTCGTCACCACGCTGATGATGCCCCCGCCGTTGCGGCCGTACTCGGCGGTGTAGTTGCTGGTCAGGAGGCGAAACTCAGCAATGGCATCAGGGTTCGGATCAAGAAGGTTGCTGTTGTCTAACAGATCGTTGTTTTGGCCGCCATCGAGCAGGAAGGTAACGGAATCGGTGCGACCGCCGGCGATGCTGAAGTTGCCGGCTCCGCCGTTGTCGTCGTTGCTCTCAGTGACGCCCGGCTGCAGCAGGGCCAGATCGAGGGTGTCGCGGCCGTTGAGCGGCATATTGGTGAGAGTGCGACCGGTCACCGATTGGCCTAGAGTCGCGTTTATGGTTTCCACGGGCGCGGCCTGCGCCCCTACTTCCACCGTCTGACTGGCAGCGCCGACTTCCATTTTGATATCGACGCGCAAGGCTTGGTTGATAAGCAGTTTGTATTCACTACTGACGACCGTGCGGAAGCCGTCGTGTTCCGCGGAGACCTTGTAGTTGCCGATGGGCAACGCGAGCACTTGATAGTAGCCGTCCTGGTTGGTGGACGCTTTCCGGCTCACCTGCGTGGCGGTGTTGGTGACAATCACTTGAACTCCGGTGATCACGGCTCCGCTGGGGTCGGTAATAGTGCCTGCGATTCTTCCGGTGGCGTCCTGGGCGAAGGAAAGTGCCGGGATCAGCAAGAGAGTGATGGAGAACTGCGCAACCTTCAACAGTTTCATGGGGAGGCTCCAAGTGTTCGCCACGATTATTGAAAAGCGGAATGGCTGGTGCTGCTGAGCATCCGCCTCAGGAGGCGTGGAGGATTCAGGAGATCACAGACCTGATTCGAGCTTGCCAGAATCCACCAGGCAGGCGACCTGCTCCAGGGTGTACGGCGCCGAGACGGGATCATTGACCATAAGGCTCTGTGCCTCTGGATGAAGTGCCTCGCATCTTGTCAGAGGGGGTAGCAGAAGTCAAGCCTCACCACGCGATCGCCCGCAGCTAGATCTTCTGGGTCTTCCAGCGGCCGCGCTTGAACAGGATGGCGCTGGCAGCAGCGATGGAGCCTTCGGCAATCACGATGGACCAGAACACACCGTTGGAGCGGAAACCGAGTGGGATGGCGAGCCAGTAGGCGAGGGGGATTTCCAGCAGCCAGAAGCCGAAGAAATTCACGATGGTGGGAGTGACGGTGTCGCCCGCGCCGTTGAAGGCCTGCATCATTACGAAAGCGTAGGCGTAGCCGATGTTGCCGTAACTGACGATGCGCAGACAAGAGGCACCTAAAGGAACGACGGCGGGGTCGTGGGTAAAGAGCCGTACGATGGGTTCGGCGAAGAACGCAAAGAACACTCCGATGGTGCCAAGGAAAATCATGTTGTAGAGTCCGGTGTGCCAGACCGCGCGCTCGGCGCGCTCGGGGTTCCTGGCTCCGAGATTCTGGCCGACCAAGGTGGCGGCTGCGTTGCTCAATCCCCACGAAGGCAGGAGCGCGAAAACTATAATCCGGATGGCGATAGTGTAGCCGGCGAGGGCGGCGGAGCCGAAAACGCTGATAATGCGCACCAACCCGATCCAACTGGTGTGGGCGATCACGAACTGGAGAATGCCGGTGAGCGAGACCCGCAGCAGGCGGAACAGAATGGTCAGGTTCACGCGAAGATGGCGGCGGAGAATGCGCAGGCGCTCGGTGCCGCGCAGCAGGCGGTAGAACTGATACCCGACGCCGATGCTGCGTCCCGTGAAGGTGGCAAGGGCTGCTCCGGTGACACCGAGGCGGGGGAACGGCCCCAGCCCGAAAATGAGGCAGGGATCGAGAATCAGGTTAATGATGTTCGAGACCCACAGCAGGCGCATAGCGATGGCGGCGTCGCCGGCGCCGCGAAAGATGGCATTGTTGAGAAACAGCAGCAAGACGGCGCCACTGCCTCCGAGCGCGATGCGTGCATAGCCGCTCCCGAGCGAGATGATTTCGGGGGATGCGCCCATCAGGCTGAGCAAGCGAGCTGCCCAAATCCAACATGGAATGCCGATGGCGAGGGAAACCAACAGGCCAAGCACTACGGCCTGAACAGCGGCCACGGCGGCTCCTTCAGGATCTTTTTCACCGATGCGACGTGCCACCATGGCGGTAGTGGACATGCCCAGTCCAATGCTAACGGCGAAGACCAGACTAAGCAGAGATTCGGTGAGGCCGACGGTGGCAACCGCATTGGCTCCGAGGCGTCCTACCCAGAAGACGTCAACCACGGCGAAGAGGGATTCCAGAACCATCTCCAGCACCATGGGCACGGCGAGCAGGAGGATGGCGCGGTTCAAGCTGCCCTGGGTGTAATCCTGGTGGGAACCACGGATGGCTTCGCGGAGAGAAGCCCAGAGGCTGGGTGGAGACGCGATGGCGGGAACCGAATCCATAGTTTATCTACAAGTTGTTCCTGCTCTCCGCTGGGTGAGCACAGTGAGAGCAGATCTCTTGGACATCAGAAAAGCGAAATGGATAACTCACATACAGGATGGCAAATTATAGAGGGTCTTGCGGATTGGTGTCCGCAGCGGCAAGCCGCCCGGTGAGCTCTCTGCAGAGCCAAAAAGCGTGTGGGGCAAGTGCTAGAATAGCGGCAGGCTTGCCACCCGTCTTGGGATCCTCTTGGTCCCCACGCCAGTAAGGCTGGCAAATTTTTGTTCATCTGCGCCATCCAAGGGGTCGAAAATTGGATCGAACCGCATTCCGGAGGCTTCAATGGCATCCTCGCTAGGCAAGAAGCATTCTCTTGGTACGGGCATGAGCAAATGGCAACGAGCCACCGGTTGGCATTTTCCAACCCGGCTTCCCTCTTTGGTTTTGTTTGTGATCTGCGCCGCAGGGCTGAGTTTCGCCACCGATGTTGTGACCTACCACAATGACATCTACCGAACCGGACAGAATCTCGCGGAGACTTTGCTTACCCAAAGCAACGTAAATTCGACGAACTTCGGGAAGCTGTTCACGCTTCCGGTGGATAACGTGATTGATGCCGAGCCCTTGTACTTGTCGGGAGTGGCTATCCCCGGCAAGGGAACTCACGACGTGGTTTATGTGGTGACGGAGAACGACAGCGTGTATGCCTTCGACGCCGACCAGGGCACGTTGTTGTGGCAAGTGTCGGTGCTGGGCGCGGGAGAAACGCCCTCAGACACGCACGGTTGCGGGCAAATCAGCCCCGTCATCGGAATCACCTCCACTCCCGTGATTGATCGCCATATCGGTCCGCACGGAATTATGTATGTGGTGGCGATGAGCAAAAAGGGTTCCAGCTATTTTCAGCGCATCCACGCGCTGGATGTGGCTACAGGCACGGAACAACCTGGATCTCCAATCACCGTAACGGCGAAATATCCGGGTACCGGCGACAACAGCCAGGGCGGGTATGTGATCTTTGATCCGGGACAGTATGCGGAAAGACAGGGGTTGCTGCTTCTCGATGGGGTTCTCTACACCGCTTGGACTTCGCACTGCGATCAGCGTCCCTACACGGGCTGGGTAATCGCGTATGACGCGCACACCGGACTGCAGACCGGGGTGCTCAATTTGACTCCGAACGGGAGCGAAGGCGCTATCTGGCAGGCGGGTGCGGGCATTGCATCCGACGGAAAATTTCTTTATTTGCTGGACGCCAACGGCACCTTCGATACCGAACTAAACGCGCAAGGGTTCCCGGTGAACGGGGATTTCGGCAACGCTTTCGTGAAGATTTCGACGAGCAACGGAACGCTCGCCGTGGCGGATTATTTCAACGCGTACAACACGGTGCAGGAATCGAATGCAGACGAAGACCTGGGATCGGGCGGGACGATGTTGCTGCCGCCGATGAAAGACTCGCGGGGTAAGACGCGTTATCTGGCCATCGGTGCCGGCAAAGACCAGAATATTTACGTTGTGAACCGTGACAACATGGGGAAGTTCAATCCGCAAAACGACAATGCGATTTACCAGGAACTGGACAATGTGCTCGCCGGGGGGGTTTGGGGCATGCCGGCCTTCTTCAAAGGGAATGTTTACTACGGACCGCAAGGCAACAACCTGCTGCAGTTCAGTTTCAGGAACGCCAGGCTCTCGACCGCTCCCGTGGCCAAGAGCGCAGCCAGCTTTACCTATCCGGGAAGCACGCCGAGTGTCTCGGCCAATGGATCGCGGAACGGTATCGTGTGGGCCATCGAGCACAGCGATCCCAACGATGTGCTGCACGCTTACAATGCCAACTCGGTAGCGCAGGAGTTGTACAACTCCGGGCAAGCGCCGAACGGGCGCGATCAGTTCGGATCGGCCAGCCACTTTGGCACACCCATGATCGTGAATGGCAAAGTCTATGTGGGAACGCAGAATGGGGTGGCGGTTTTCGGGCTACTACAACAAGGCAAGAAGAGGTGACTGAATCTGTTTGTGTGCAAAGCGGTCAAGCCCTCATCAAGCTTGCACGACGAGCGTGCTTTCACAAGGTTATTCACAATTGTTGTTGAAAAGTCGGGTGAGGTGGGAGGTCCGTTGGCAGAAAACGAAGCCACGGATGTCCACGGGTTTGCGAAAAGCTTAATCGCAGAGGTCGCTGAGAAACGCCGCGGAGAACGCAAAGAAGAACTTGGTCAAGTGAGAGGTTTGGGGAAAAAGGAAAAGGCCGTGATATTGGTTATGCTCTAGCCGTCAACTCCTGCGAGGGAGCTAGCGACGTGGAGTCATGCACCATCACGGCCTTCGATGTAATCACTGCTTTCGCAGTTCCCAACCCCGGCCACATCCTCGCAGAGTAGCCGGATTTTTCGGGTCAGGTCGCCCACCGAGTTGCCCCGGTGAGCAGATCACCCAGCTTACTTCGGACTGGCTAAGTTTTATTTAAGCCAACCCTTTCAGCCGTCGACGGGCGCGAAGTTAAATGCTAGGACAGGAATTGTCAACGCCGCATTTCGGTGCAACGTGGCTGTACGATCCACAGAGTTTTCCTATATGCAATCTCTTCTGCCGGGGTGCTTTAGGGGGCATAAGAGTCGAACGTCCCCCTTTTCCACAGGTTCTTGCACAAAACACAGCGAGCCGGAACCACAGTAGTTTCTTGACGCGGAGTGGCGGAGGCCGCATGTTAGTTCTGAGGCTCAACGATGCCGCAGTTGGTGGCGTATGTCGATGGTGGGTCCCTGGGAAATCCAGGACCGTCGGGGATCGGGGTAGTGATCGACGGGGCTGAGGGCGGTCGAATGAAGATTGCGAAGTGGGTCGGGCGGCAGGACAACAACGTCGCGGAGTATCTGGCACTGCTCGAAGCCCTGCAATGCGCGGTGTTGCTGAAGGCCGGCGCGCTTCACGTGTATTCGGATTCGGAGGTGGTAGTGAAGCAGATGATCGGCGAGTACGCTTGCCGCAGCCCACGTTTGTATTCGCTGCATTGGATCTGCCGTAAACTGGCACGCGGGCTGGAGTTCTCCATTTCCCATGTGCGGCGGGAAAACAACGCCGAAGCGAACGGTTTGGCGGGCGCCGCAGCGAGGGGCGTTTTTGTTAGGAATTCAATGCCGACCTTGCCCGCTCCACACGCCACACCCTAAGGCGCGTAACCGTAAGAAATAGCTTGAAGGGGCCTGAAAGAGTGCTGCTCCGCCCAACCCTGTCGCTGCTAACCACGGCATGCGAATTTAGTCCATCCCAGAGAGTGAGACGCCGTGTTTACTTCGTTTAAGCGCCGAGTGGTCAGCGCGGTTGTCCTGGCTGCGAGTGTGTGGTTGTCACAGGCGCAGGATACTGCCGCGCCGCCGGCCCAGCCCCGCAAGACCAGCACGCCCTACACCGGCGACTTGTCGATATTTGATTCGCCGGGGCGAGAGGACAGGCTCCAAATCAACCGCGTGATGGACATCCTGAGCATAAGTCCAGGAAAGAATGTGGCGGACATTGGAGCGGGATCGGGATGGTTTACCGTACGTGCCGCGAGGCGAGTCACGGAAACTGGGAATGTGTATGCCGTGGACATTAATCCTGAGGCCATACGCTACATCGAGAAGCGCGCGGAAAAGGAGCAACTGCACAATGTGAAACCGGTCTTAAGCAAGGCCGACGACCCGCTGCTTCCCACCAGCCATCGACGCAGTATTGCTCTTGAAAACCTACCACGAAGTGGATAATCCGGTGCTTCTGCTGCGGAACTTGCGGGCGTCACTGCGGCCGGGGGCAAAGATCGGAATCATTGATCGCAATGGCAACGGAGAGAATCACGGTGTAGGCAAGGATTTGGTTATCCGGGAGGTGGGGGAGGCAGGCTACGAACTGATCGCGCAATATGACTTCGTCAAGGGCGATGGTATGGATTATTTCCTAGTCTTCGTGGCGAAACGGTAGCCGCGCGGTCAGGGTTTGACATTCTCGGGTATGGGAATCCGGGCTTCGAATCGCTGGATGCCTTGCGGGCAACGTTTGTGGAACAGACGCTTCAGATCGGGAGTGAATTCGTGCAAGATATTGGTAGTGGCATCCCCGCTTAGAGTTTCTACAAGACGGTTCAGAGTGCCGTCGAAAGTACGGTCAGGCCGCGGGTAGTAGGCGTTCTGGAGTGCGCTGGTGAGTGATACTCCAAGAAACTCTGACTGGTTGAAGACGTCGCGGCCGTAGTCATCACGAGTGACCAGCACTCGAGTTGCGGCGTACCACGCGCGTGGAACCAACCCGCTCTTACCAGAGTAAAAATACCGTGGGTCTTCATGCAGCAGGCTTGCGAGCACGAAGTTTTGGATGAAGCGGCGGGATTCGACGTCGGCGAGAGTGGCCCCCATTCGCTTGCCCCAGCCTTGCATCCCGCCTCCGTATTGTGGCCACTGGCCCCACAGTTGACCCCAGGTGGAATCGAAGGCGGCGGAAGCGAAAGTGTAAGGGGAATAGGTCTGCCGCAGGACAAGTGTGAACTTGCAGTGACGGGACAAGGGAATGTACGCGGATGGAGCATCGGGGATATTTCCAGGACCGACCATGGGACTTGCCGGCGGCGTCTTCATCTGGCACGGGAGCGACGGTGTTGGAGATGGGGTCACCGGTTGCGTCAGCATGGCAGGCGGAGAGCTTTCGAATGGCATCGTAAAGTTGCGGGCAGTTTCAGTGTCCGCCGGGATCTCAGACAACTGAGCCCAGGCGGTCACCTGGGCCGTGGTTACGGCAACCGCCAGGAGCATTGCGCGGATGACCACTGTCTTTGGAGGGAGCAAAACACGTGTCCGCCGCGGGACACAGATGTGCGATAGTTTACACACTGGGGATAGCGAACGCGGACCTCGATGCTGGACTTGGGCCGGCTGAGCCAGCCCGCAAATGACGCTACCAGAGCCAGTTACCACAGGTTAGGTGTGCGCGCCTGGTCCCGGAAATCGGTACAGAAACCGGCTCAGACTGCGCCTCCACCTTGCTTAGTAGCACCCCGCTTGCCAACCCGCCAGAGGCCGATTCCCGACAAAAGCGGCTTCCCGTGCCGGAATCCGGTGGAAAACGAGGTGGCGGATTTCACATATAATTTATCGAACCGCCGCACAATTTCGGCTGGACGCGGGTTTCAATAGGGGGGCTTCATCAATTGGGAGAGACAATGGATGAAAAGGGTCCGGTCCGGCTGGGGCCGCGTGAGCAGCAAATCGTTGATTTGCTCTTGCAGGGCTGCGGTAACACGGAAATTGCGACCGTCATAGGGATGAATCGCCGGACAGTGAAAGCGCACTTCAATCGTCTTTTTCACAAGTTTGGGATCAGTGGCGGAATCAAGCGGGTAAAACTGGCAACTCTTATCTACCGGAGGCAGCTATGCTTGGAGAGCGGCGGGAACCGGGACGAGTTCGCAATCCAAGGGAGCAGCGCATCATCGAACTTGTTGCTCAAGGGCTCACGAATCGTGAGGTCGCGAAAGCGCTCGGAACCACTGAATACGTCATCAAAAACCATCTTCGCACCATCTACGACAAACTGGGGCTCTGGAACCGGGTCGAACTAGCGTTGTGGTACGAAGCCCGCAGGCAGGAAAACCTTACTTTCGGCGAGGCTGCGATCGGGACAGATGGTCGCGACTTCCCTCGCAGCCCCGAGTTCTGAGATCAACTAAGCAAGCCAACTAGTCGGCAACGAACGGTGGTTCAGCGACCGGGCCGGTTAGGTTGTCCAGCGCGAAGCGGGCGCTCTGATCTACGTACCAGTCGCTTACCATTTTTTGAACGATCTCCGGCCACTGCGGTCTTGATGGACTCTCGCGCGGGGTCGACGGCGAAACCGGGCGCGGCTTTCCCACCGGACGACCAATCTCGCGAATGTAGACCGGAGGACCGACCAGCAGGGCGATGCGCTGGCGAGGCTTGCTGTTCCTGATCTGCGAGGAAGCCAGAGCGGCCTGCTCAGAGTTCTCCGGCGCCGCCAGCAAGACCAGATCATAGGGAATGTTTTTCCAAAGGGATTTGGCCTTCTCCAGGCGACTGGCTGGGTGTACCTCGACTTCGTGGTTTCTCAGAATCGTGGCAAGGAGGTTTAGCCTCCGCAAGTTCTCGTCGATCAATAGAACCCTGCGGCGCTCACTAAAGAGGATCGTCATAAGAGTGTTCCTCCGGTGGTTCGAAGATAACGAGATAAGGTTGCGAACAGGTTGCAGGCAGGTTAAGGTTTGGTAAATCCGGCGCCCGGTCCCTCCATCCTGCGACGCAACTTTCCGGCCAGCCCAGCATCCACTCCATACAGGTTAGTGGAGTTCTCTTATGCGAATTGGATTGGCGTCGGCTGTCGCCCTTTGTCTGCTTGCCCGGGCTTGGACGCCGTTATCGACGCCCGGACCAGGAAAGGCCAGCGAGACCGCTGACCGCGTCCCCATCCTGGTTGAACTGTTTACCTCGGAGGGATGTTCCAGTTGCCCTCCGGCAGACGCATTCCTGCAAAAGCTTGATCGGCAACCTTTGGCGGGAGCGGAGATGATCGTGCTCAGCGAGCATGTGGATTACTGGAACCACATTGGCTGGAAGGATCCTTACTCTGCCCGCTTTTACAGCGACCGCCAAAGCGCCTACGCGAACCGCTTTAATCTAGACAGCCCGTACACCCCGCAGATGGTGGTGGACGGAAGCAGCGAGTTTGTGGGGAGCGATCCAGAACTTGCGAGGAAGGCCTTCGACCGGGCGTTGGCCGTCCAGAAGGTTGCGGTCCGCATGTCTGCAATTTCGGTTGATGCCGGAAACACTTTGCACGCGCATGTGGAAACTGGAGCCGTGCCATCCGAGGCGGACGTGGTGATGGCAATTGCGCTGAATCACGCGGAATCGCAGGTGTTACGCGGAGAGAATGGCGGACGAACGCTGACGCACACCGCCGTGGTCAGAAGGATGGTGAAGATCGGAACGGCACGGCCTGGGCTAGCCTTTGCGCAAGATGTTCAAGTCAAACTGGAGCCAGGATTGACGCGAGACAATCTTCGGATGATCGCGTTTGTTCAGGAAGTCCGTCAGGGAAGGGTCTTAGGTGCGGCGGTAGAGAGGGTCCTGGGGAATTAACCCTGAAGGGTCAGTGCCGGGCCCAATCGGGAAGGTTCACATAAGATTTGTCCAGAGCGGCGATCGACGGACAACCGAGAAGTCTGAGAGTACGTTCCAGGTCCACCCGCAGAATCTCCAAGGCGCGGGCAACGCCGGCGGGGCCGGCTGCGGCCAAGCCATAGGCATAGGCGCGGCCGCACAGAACGGCACGGGCACCAAGGCAGATGGCCTTAACAACGTCTGCGCCGCGGCGGATGCCTCCATCCATGAGCACCTCAGCTCGGCCGTTCACGGCGGCTACGACTTCCGGCAAAGCGCGCAGGGAGGGAGAAACGCCATCGAGCTGGCGGCCGCCGTGATTGGATACAACAATCGCTTCGGCCCCCGCGTCGAGGGCGTGGCGAGCGTCGTCAGCGGTTAGGACACCTTTGATCACGATAGGGCCACGCCAGGCGGCACGGATCCAACGCAAGTCGGCCCACGTGACGGTGGCAGCGGCGAGAGCGGCACCGATGTCCACAAGAGGCATGGGGCCCTGGCCGGGGACAACGACGTTGGGGAGTGGGCGGACGCCGCCATCGACCAGGAAGTTGGCCAACCAACCCGGCTTGGCCAGCACCTGCGGAAGAAATGGGAGCTTGGCGAACAGAGTGCCGCTGATGAGTTCCTTCATTCCGTTGCGAACATCACGCTCGCGCACGCCGGCCACCGCAGTGTCGATGGTCACCACCAGCGCGGAGAAGCCTGCGATGCGAGCCCTTTCGATCGAAGCTTCGGCCGCGCCGCGGCCACCCATTAGGTACAACTGATAAAAGACCGGACCTGAAGACGCAGCTTTCACGTCTTCCAGGCGATGTCCGGAAATGGTGGAGAGAATGTAAGCGGTTCCGACGGCTCCAGCAGCGTGAGCGGCGGCGACTTCTCCTCCGGGATGCATGAGGCGGCTGTAGCCGACCGGAGCCAGTAGGAACGGCAAAGCAAGATCAAGACCCAGAACGCGGGTGCGCAGATCGCATTGGGAGACAGCGACCGCGTGGCGCGGGCGCAGGGTGACGTCTTCGAATACGCGGCAATTCTCTCGCAGTGTGACTTCACCCTCGGCGCCGCCGTCCAGATAATCGAAGACAACTTTAGGCAGCCGGCGGCGTGCCAGAGGCCGGAAATCCTGGATGCAGACGACGCGAGGAGAAGCGACGGCGCGGGACGCTGTAGTCATCGGTGGATTCGAGGCCCTGTCGTGGTTCGTTGGACATCTTACATCGGGAGCAGCAGGATCAGAAACTGCCTCAGGAATAGTGTGACTCGAGGATCACGACTTCTTCTTCGTCGGTTTAGGCCTCAAGGTCTTGACGTACTCGAAGCTCATCGCCAGATACTTCTGCAGTTCTTTCGTATTCTTTAGCAAGGCGTCAGGGACCGCGACGTATTCCGCCATGACAGTGCCGTAGGCCTCAAACAGCGTGGTCTTATACTTCTTCAGAAACGCGTCACGTTGATCTTCGGGAAGGCGGATGGCCAAGCGCGATTGGTGCAGAAGTGTGAACATGTTGCCGTTCAGAGACGTGTAGGGATTGGCCGCGCCCTTTCGCTCAATCGCGGGAATCGTGGCGATGAGCTTCTCATAGAGAGCTACCTTGTCGGAAGTGATGATGTTTTTTTTCGGTGTGGCCATGACAGTCCCGCAATTAGCGTACAAGAATACACCGTAGGCGGATGTTGACCTCCGGACCCAGCAGCTGCTTGCCTGTCAGTTTGTTTTCCAGGAGTGAAGGCGCGTACACTTGCGATGCTTTTGGAGGGATTGATCATGAAACACGCTCTGCTATATTTCGGCGTTTTGTTGTGGTTCGTCGCTTCCGGGCTCGCACAACAACCGCAAGTGGCTCCTGCGCAGCATTCAGCGCATGCCGCATCGAGCCAGCCGAAACCGTCAGCAGACAAGCTCTGGGCCAATCTTATGGCTGGCAATGCGCGGTTTGTCGCCAGTAAACCGAAAATATATGCCTTGGCTTCACTACGCCAGAAACTGGCTTCCGGGCAATCGCCCCACGTGATCGTCCTTTCGTGTTCCGACAGCCGCGTTTCGCCGGAGTTGACGTTCGACCAGAGCCTGGGCGACCTCTTCGTGGTGCGCGCAGCCGGCAACATCGCCGGGCCCGTCGGGCTGGGTAGCATCGAGTACGCGGTGGACCACTTTCACAGTCCTTTATTGGTGGTGCTCGGACATCAGAAATGCGGTGCGGTGATCGCGGCGTGTTCGGGCGTGAAGATGCCCAGCCGCAACCTGGACGCAATCATGGACAAGATCGGTCCCGCCGTTGCTCAAGCCAAGACCTACGCCAAGGCGGACGATCTGGTCGAATCGGCCATCAAGGAGAACGTTCACCAGAGCGCCACAGACGTGCTGGCCAACAGCGAGATCATTCGGAACGCAGTGAAGTCAGGCAAGTTTAGCGTGATCGAGGCAGAGTATCAGTTCGATACTGGCGAAGTGGTTCGCCTGAACCTGCCTGCGGCTGGTCAGAACTAGCCAAAGATTCTGGAGGTTGAAAAGATGGTGGCCAGGGACGGAGTTGAACCGCCGACGCCAGCCTTTTCAGACCTAGGTCAACCCGAACCTACAACTACTTACAGGTTTGCGGGAGACTGCCAAGTACCTGCAAATACGTGTAAGTCGGAGCGATCATGGGCTGGGATCATGGGCTGAGTTCACAATTGAGTTTATTGCGCGGATTCTGTGTGAGAGGCACTTTCGGCACACGCAAGTTCATATAACCATATCCCTTGCGACGTTTCTGATTTCTCGTGCCGGAAAGAAACATCTTTGAGCAACTCCCGAGATGCCGACAGTCTCCCAACAGGCGGAACGGGACTATCCCACCGGACTTGTCCTTGCTTTTGCTTCCTAAACCTGCCCCGCGTGCGAATCGCTAAACTACACCTG
>JABCZH010000004.1 GCA_013289795.1 Acidobacteriota bacterium | reverse complement strand
TTCTTGAAGAACTGGTCCAAAAATGGCCGGACGAAATTCGCTTCGCCCAACATTTGGCCCAGTGCTACTTGCTGTTGCGACGCCGGGAGGAGGCGAAGAGCATTCTGCAGCGCCTGATAGTGTACGAGCCCAAGCCGCCCGCGACCCCGGAAGACAAAGATTCCGAGAAAGCGGTGGCAGCCGCTGAAGAGTTGCCACCTGCCGATGTCGCTGCCGAGCCGGCGGATCAAACTCCCAAGCCACGGCCTTGGGCAGACTTACTGATGGGCATCATTCATTTTGAGGAAGGCAACATGGATGACGCCCTGGCCTCGCTGCTTAAAGCGGAACAGTCCGATCCGCGCCTCCCCGACCTGCATCTGCGCATTGGCCAAACATATTTGCGGCAGAAGCGAACCGACGATGCCGAACGCGCTTTCCAGCGCGCCCTCGATATCGATGGGGACAGTCCTGAAGCACATCTGGGTCTGTCGCTGGTTCGGTTGCGCCAGCGGCGCAATGAAGAAGCCGCTGAGGAAGCGTTGTTGGCGGTCGGGCTGCAACATTTTCTGCCCATGGGACACTTCTACCTCGGGGTTGCGTTGGCGCGTTTGGGACATCGCGAACGAGCGATCGTGGCCTTCGAAACCGCTGCCAGCATGTTGCCGGGATTGCTCGCGGCCCACCGTTACCTGGCAGCGCTGTGTACGCAGCCCGGAGGCGACCCAGAAAAAGGCGCGCGGCACCGCGGCATCTACCTGCAAATGATGCGAAGGCGGCAGCAGAGAGCGCAAGCGTGAACGCGCACTCCTTGTTCTGGAACGCAATCACCAGGCGTCCCGCAAGAAATCCCGTTTCCGCCGCTACAGACTTTCGTCCACATTGACAAGCTGTGGCGAGAGCGATATGCTCCCCGACCATCGCGACCAACGCTCCCAGGCCCCTTTCAACCTAACGCAGTGAGGGAGGAAAGAAATGATGCGTCCAGAAGAGCAAAAGGGAAATCCGGCAAGAAAACCTACGACGCTCAGCGCACAGCTAAACAAGGGTCTTGTGTCGTACGTGGCCGCGGCCAGTGCCGCCGGAGTGGCAATGCTGGCTGGGACACAGCCTGCCGACGCCGAAGTGGTTTACACGCCTGCGAACACGCCGATTCTGACTAACATTCCAGTTGGGTTGGATCTTAACAACGATGGCACGGTTGATTTCCAGTTGAGCAATAACTATCAGGCCGATTTACCCAGGTCCTGCACTGTGTGTAGCTCCTTCCGGCATGCTTCACTGGTGGCAAAGCCAGCGCAGGCAGGAAATGCGATCTGGGCCTTCCACTCCGCTACCCACCATCCGGGACAAGCACGCCAGAAGAACCAAAAGAAAAAGAACAGCGTCAAGGACGTGGCCGCCCCGGTGTTCTGGGGCGCAATCGTGGGGCCCGAACGAAAGCTCGATTCTGCCGCCCTGCTTCTGGATTCCTATAACTTCCACTTTAGCTACAGTAACCACTTCTCCACCACCTCGATTGGTGCGTGGGGCAAAGGCCGGCAGATTGCGGGTCCTTATCTGGGATTGAAGTTCACGGTTGGCGGCGAAGTACACTACGGCTGGGCCCGTTTGACCGTCCATGCTAACGGAACAGATATTAAGGCCACGTTGACGGGCTACGCCTACGAGACCATACCCAATCGTCCGATTATCACCGGCTTAACCCACGGCACGTTTGACGCTTCTGCGGAAATGGATACGGCAGCGCTCAGCGAGGCGCCGGCCCGCGATGCCGCGAGCTTAGGCCGGCTGGCGCAGGGGGCAACGGGTCTGGCGGCATGGCGCGTCAGTCAGGCGGTCGCGCAAAATGCTGCGTCCGCTGCCGGCAAGTGATCACCATTGTTTCCGGGCTGCCGCGTTCCGGCACCTCGCTCATGATGCAGATGCTCGCCGCCGGGGGAATGCCCGTCCTGACCGACGGCGAACGCGCCGCCGACACCGACAATCCCCGCGGATACTGCGAGTGGGAGCGGATCAAGTTGCTGCCGCGAGAGCCGGAATGCATCGCGGAAGCCGAAGACAAGGCGGTGAAGGTCATCTCGCAATTACTCTTCGCGCTCCCGCCCGGACGCGACTATCGAATCATCTTCATGGAGCGTCCATTGGCGGAAGTAGTCGCGTCCCAGGCGGAGATGATTCGCCGCCGTGGCACTTCAGGTCCAAAGTTAAGTGATGCAGCGTTGATCGCAGGATTGCAAGCTCACTTGAACCAAGTGAACGCCTGGCTCCGCGATAAGACCGGCCTCTCGGTATGCCGCGTGCCATACCATGAGGTGCTAGAAAACGCACGCTTGAGCTCAGAGAGGGTACAGACCTTCTTGGGACACACTCTCGACCTCGACGCCATGGCGGGGCAGGTTGACTCGTCACTTTATCGCCAACGCAGTTCGTCAACTCGGTGAATGGCCAGCAGACTGTCGGCGCTACAACGACGCCTTTTCCAGGACCACCGGCACCTGCTCCACAATCTCGATATCGAATCCTTCGAGTGCCGCGACTTTTCGGGGATGATTGGTCAGCAGCCGGATGCGCCGCAGATTCAAGTCAGAAAGAATTTGCGCGCCAATGCCGATCTCGCGCTGGGTCTTGCGCTCGCTCTCCGGAAGCGAAGGCAGACGCTTGTCACGATGAAACATTAGAGCATTACGCTCTCCCGTGCGTTCGACGGAAAATCCCTTCGAACTCTGATGCAAGTAAATCAGCGCGCCCCTGCCTTCACGCGCGATGGCTTGCATCGAACCTTCGACGGTAGCGTGACAGTCGCAGGCAGTCGAGCCGAAAACATCGCCCATGACGCAGTGCGAATGCATGCGTACCAGCACCGGCTCGCCTCCACTTTCGACGTCGCCGCGCACCAGAGCCACGTGTGATTCGCCGCCGTCAATCGCACTCTCATAAGCGATCAAGCGAAATTCTCCATAGCGTGTCCCGATCAGCGCCTCTCCCACTCGATTCACATAGCGCTCGTGCTGCATGCGGTAGCGGATGAGTTCCGCCACCGTCAACATTTTCAAGTCGTGCTCTTTGCAGAACCCCACCAGGTCGGGAACGCGGGCCATGGTGCCGTCATCGCGCATGATTTCGCAGATCACGCCCGCAGGGACCAATCCCGCCAGCCGGGCAAGATCCACCGAAGCTTCCGTCTGGCCGGCCCGCACCAGAACTCCACCCTTGCGGGCGCGCAGCGGAAAGACATGTCCGGGACGTGCCAAGTCCGAAGGCCGTGTGGCCGGGTCAATCGCAACCTGAATCGTCCGAGCGCGATCGTAGGCAGAAATGCCGGTGGTGACTCCATCGCGAGCGTCAATCGCTTCGCAGAATGCAGTGCCGTAGTTCGAAGTATTCTCAGCGGTCATGGGGCCGAGGCGCAGGTGGTCCAGCCGCTCTTCGGTCATGGCCAGACAAACCAGTCCGCGGCCGTACTTGGCCATGAAGTTGATTGCTTCGGGGGTGACCTTTTCAGCGGCCAGGGTCAGATCGCCTTCGTTCTCGCGATCTTCGTCGTCCACCACCACGATCATGCGTCCGGTGCGAATTTCCTCAACCGCGGTGGGCACGTCGGTGAATGAGGATTGGGGAGCCATATCTCGAAATTGTAGCAAAAGGGCTTCCAGCCGCTAGCTCCTGGCTTCTAGCCCCCAAACCACAGTTTGACTAGCTAGAAGCCTGGAGCTCGAAAGCAAAAGGGTCGCCGTGAGGCGACCCTTCAATCTAGCTCGTGCTTGCCTTACAGCGTGGATTCGATTTCAAATCCCCACGCCTCAAGCAGCGGTTCCGGGATGTACTTTGAGTTCTTGTTGCGTCGCGCCCACTCGCGCAGCCGGGTGGAACGCAGGTATTGATCGGGGGAGAGCTTGTATTCCTTTACGACCTGCTCAAACTCAGTGATGGTGGGGACAATAGGGCCAATCGGCTCTGGTTTCCCCCAGTTGGGATTTCCGCGTCGTTTAGCCATAGAGGATGACGTCCTTTACTGTTTAAGTGCGAACTATAAGCCTTAGATTCCTCCGGCGTTGCCGTGGTTTCGTACAATTCCTGTCACCCTGGAACTCAGGGTGATCCCGCAACCCTAAAGCTGGCCGGAAGTCAATGATTCTATGGGCGTTTGCCATCAAAGTCAACAATAATCCACACCTTAAATTGAATGATCTATTGGTAAACACATGAGAACAAACCTGTTCCCACATTGGAACCGCCCTGCACAAACGGGTTCCCGTCCCAGTTGAGGTCGAGTTGTCTAGTCAGGGCTGGATTACGCCCGTAACCCGCTGCAGCCGCGCTTCATTGACCACACCGCTGGCGGAACCTACATTGCCTTTAGGGGGTTTAACGTGAAGGACATCCATGAAGTGCTGCGCCAGAAGCAGGCCCAGCAGGCGCAACTGGGCAAACAGATCGAAGCTCTGCAGGCCGCGGCGGAACAGATTCGCGGCGTTGCCCACCTGCTGAACGAAGAAGAAGGAGAGCGAGAAGCCGGCGGGGTTGATTAGTCCCCACCAGGCTGCCACCGTATGGACTTGAAGGCACTGGTTCTTTGTACCGACGACAAGATCATGCGGGTATTACGCCGCGTGCTGAGCGATCTTGAAGTCGACATTGAAACCTGTACCGATGCCGACTCTGCCGTCCGCCGCTTGACTCGCTCCAGATTCGAAGCCGTCGTGGTGGACTGCGCCGATGAGGACCTGGCGGCCAGGGTTCTGAGCAGCGTTCGATCCGCTCCATGCAACAAACGCGCCATTGCCGTCGCCATGATCGACGGCCAGACGACGGTACGAAGTGCCTTCGCTCTGGGCGCGCACTTTGTCCTCTATAAACCGGTCAACTTCGAGCGTGCCCGGAGCAGTTTCCGCGCCGCCCGGGCGCTGATGAAGTGCGAACGCCGCCGCAACGTCCGCGTACCTATCGAGTTTCCCGTCACGCTCATCGCCGGGGCCGACCAGCAGCGGATTACAACCCTGGACATCAGCGAGGGAGGAATGGCGGTCCGGGTTCCCCGCTTTGTCCCCAGGAGTCGTGGCGTGCGCATCCAGTTCACCCTGCCCGGTGTTGATTACGTTATAAACTGCGCGGCCGAAGTGGCGTGGAAGAACCCGGGCTCACATACCGGAGTGCGCTTCCTCGAACTCTCACGCGAACCTCGTCAACAGCTCAAGATATGGCTGGCCCGGCATTCCCCCGAAATCGAGCCGGATGATCCTCCCATCAGTTGCAAGCTTACCGACGCAAGCGCTGCCGCTTGCTACCTGGAGACGAGTTCACCTTTCCCCGCTCGCACCAGAGTGGTACTGACCACGCAAGCCGGCGGCGTGCGCATCCCGGTCGAGGGCGTAGTCCGCGTCATGCATCCCGAAGCCGGCATGGGAGTCGAATTTACTCAACCCACTGACGAACAGCGTGCCCAAACTGAGAAGTTCGTTCAGGCAGTGAAGGCAGGAAAGACGCCGCTGGAATTCACCGTCCTGCCCGAAGGTATGGACGATGAAGATGGGTCAGACACTGCGGTGGAACCACCATCGGAGATCAAAGACCCGTTGTTGAGCCTGTTCGCTCGCAGCGCGGAATTCACCGGCGAATCCTTCCGCGAAGAGTTGCGCGCGCAACGCCGCGCCGCCTCGTCCGCACAGGCTATGTCGGCTGTGGTCTGATTTTTCCCCGAGCAAGTCTCCTGCGGAGGGACTTCTTCTAAACAACGTTGCCCCGATAAGTCGGCCCGAAGTCCAGCAGCGGCGGTCATGAAATCAGGCCCCCGCTTGCCCGGAGCCCGATTCCTAAGTTTCTCTTGCGATCTTCTACTTCACGTTGACTACACTGAACAGACCTTCCGAGTACCCTCCCGGCCCTGAGGTCAGGAAGAGTTGGTTGGTTTTCCCGTTGAATCCCCTTCCATCGCCATAGATGAGCGACCACAGGTCGGGGAAGGAGATCGCCGATTTTCCGACCAATTTCCCAGTGCTGGGATTGAAGGCATTGATGAAGCCATCGCCCAGGTTCCCAACCAGAAGCGTGTTGCTCGCCTTGCCGAAGTTTGCCGGCGCCATCGCCAATCCCCACGGGGAATGCAAATTGCCGCCTGAAATCAGGGTCTTGATCTTGTTCCCGGCAGTGTCAAAAATGTCTACCACGCCCCCACCCGTGCTGTTGGTGAAGGTTACATAGAGCTGGCCGTTGATGTTGCGCACGTTGTACGGGGCCGATCCCGCCGGAAGGCTGGTGTCGGTGAAGGATGACACTAGTTTGAAAGTGCCGTCATAGATGTCCACTTTGCCGTTGAGGTTGTCGGCGGCAAAGAGGAAGTTGGCGCTGTTGCTGACTCCCATGGTCAGACCGGTATACCATGCGCCAGTATTGTTGACCGCAATAACGGCAGTGTTCGCATTGACTCCCGGGTTCCAGCCGCTGATGGTGCCGTCAAATGTGGCAAAGATAAACTGGGCCGCTCCGGAGTGCCCGTTCTGCGAGACTACAAAATCTGTCGTGCCGTTGTAAGCCTGCCCGGTGGGTGATCCGGTGCCGCTGCCGGAGGACGAAGGAATCGTCACCACCAGCGCTTGCTTCAGGCCCGTGGAGTTGTAGAGGGTGGACAAGCCGGTTCCATTGTCACTGACCCAGAAGTAGCCGCCGGGAGCGTAAGAGATTCCCCAGGCGTTGATCAGCGAAGTGTCCTGATGCTGGGCCTTTCCCGGCAGGTCGGAGACTAGATTGGTGACGGTATACTGCGCGAAAGCGGAGTTCGAAATCATACCCAGCGCGGCCACTAGCAGGGCTACGAATACCATGATCCGGCCCATCCTACTTTGAGCAAGCATTGGTGCTTCTCCTTATCCTGTACAAGAGTGAAGGTAATGTCGTATGCCGTGAAATGCGAAACTTCAGCGCGGCTCAGAACCAAATCGACCTCTGATCCCGAACCCCCGGCATTCTCCTGTTTCTCGGCCGCCATTGTGTCATGGATTTGTAAATTCTGGACGACCATTTCACCGAGGCATCGTTCGTCCTTACTGCGGCTAGGGACTTTCGTCCGTATAGAGCCCGAACTCCTCCTGACACCCGCGCGGTAGTCGACGAGCAGCTATTCCGCGACCTTTTGCACCAGAGCCCCGACTACGGCGATGTTCTTTACCAAGTCATCCGGGACACCATGCCGTTTCTGCAAGTACTCGGGGCTGTTGTAGGAAAGCCACGTCTTTCCCCGGCCATCCTCCCAGACCAGAACCTTGAGCGGCAGATCGATGGCGATGCTCGGAGCTGCCAGCATCACCGGAGTTCCGCCCTTGGGATTGCCAAACACTAACAGCTTGGTGGGAGGCATTTTCATCCCAGCTTTCTCCGCTTCACCGCTATGGTCAACCAGGACGAACAGGCTGATCCCCTTGTCTCGCAGAATGCTCTTGAGCTTCTCTACGGTTTCATCGACTGAGTGACTGCTGGGCGTGTCGATGATCCCACTATCTGTGGTTGTCGTCATGGATGTCTCCTCGTTTTGTTCAAACTGTGAATGCACCGAGCGTGGTACCAACAAGAGATATATCGCCATTGCCAGCCCCACCAGTGCCAGGAAGAAAGCAATCGCGACCGCTTGCCTCGCGGGGCGTGAGTGTTCGGTTTCGCCACGATCCAACTCCCGGACCAATCGGAGGTGATGCCATCCGGCAAATCCATTCACGATCACTCCAACTGCGATCAGCACCGTGCCGAACCAAAGCGACAATCCGTAAGAATGCGCAGCAGGGGTGTGCTGCATGAGCTGCAGTTGTTGCAGGAAGAGGCCAAAGCGCGCCACCACAAAGCCGAATCCCATGAGGGCCAGACCGGTTCGAATCCATGCCAGCAGAGTCCGCTCCGCCGCCAGATAATCGCTGAGCGCAGCCCTCTGTCCGGCTCCTGCCGAAGCGTCCATTTGTCTGTCTCCACACTCGCGTCGGACTGCGCGGCGAATCCCCCTGCAGTCTCCTTGCCGGACATGCCAGCAGGTTAGCGGCGCTTGCGCAGGCTGCGAACTTTGGGGCCACCGCTAATGTCTGGAACTTTTTCGCCCAGGGCAGTGGCTAAATCGATTTGATGGTCCTGCTCCTGCATGAGGATCTGGCGAATCTGTTCCGCCATCGCATATTCCCCCAGCGTTTCACATTGCCGGATGCGGTCGCGGTAATTGCGGATGGTCTCGTTTTCATTCTCCAGATCGTAGCGCAGCATGTCTTTCGCATTTTTCGAGGTGCGTACCGGTTGCGGAGTGACCACCGGCATTTTTCCGAGATAGTCGATCTGCCGCGAGAGGATCAGGGCATGATCGAGCTCCTGCTTGGCGTGGATCTCGAGCTGGGCCGCGATGTCCATGTATTGGGCGCCGCTGAGCACCTGGGAATAGACTACGTAGGCGATGATGGCTTGATATTCGCGCGAAAGGTCTTCGTTCAACAGTTCCGCCAGGCGGTCGCGGGAAATGCCGTTTTCGTTTGCCGTGGATTTGGTTTCAGCCATTTGATTCCTCCATAGTGAATTGAGAAGACAGATTATAAGACTATTTTCGGGTTCGTCCATCTGCGGACGAGTGAGCGCGCTGGCCTGCCGCTGCACCCCTTAGAGTGGGGTTTTCCCTGCCAGCGATTTGGACTCCCCGGTCAGGACCCAGGTCGCTCAACCGAGGCCGCGGCCGGCTAAAGATGAAAACATTTTCACTCTTCTCAGGCAGACGAAACGGGAGTAGCATGGGGTTCGCTTTCAGGCCGCAAATCAGGAGTTGTTCCCCATGACCAGATCAAGAATTAGTGAATCGTTTGTCTCTCGGCTGCTGTCAGGAGCTCGTTCAAAGAATTCCTCGCTTGCGGGGAATTGGCCGATGGCAATTATCGTGGTGCTGATGATGCTAGCCAGCAGCGGTCTCGCTGCGGCCCAGCAGGAAGTGGTAATTTACGGCTTCGAAGCTGGCGCCGACGGCTCCAATCCCGTTGCCGGTCTGATAACCGACGGCAAGGGACATCTGTTCGGCACAACCTCGGACGGTGGAGGCAATCCGGCCTGCGGCCGCACTAGTAGGGGAATCACAGGTTGCGGTACAGTGTTCGAACTGGGACCGCCTTTGGTCGGCGGACACGCGACCGAAACCATGCTGTATGTCTTTCCGGGCGGGTCGAGTGGATCCTTTCCCTCGACATCGCTGGTTTTCGACGCCTCTGGCAATCTTTACGGCGTAACCTCTGGCGGAGGCACGTCGGACGTGGGCGTGGCCTTCGAGTTGAGTCCGCCGCAAGGGACCGGTCCCTGGACCGAATCTGTTCTCTACAACTTTACCCCTTCTGCCGTGGGATCCAGCAGTTTCGTTATCGATGCGCAAGGCAATCTTTATGGCGAGTCTGATGGGTATCCCAATGGCGATGGTTCAGTGTATGAATTGAGCCCACCCGCAGTGCAGGGCGGCGCTTGGACCTACTCGCAACTCCTCGCTTTCGATGGAATCCATGGCTTGGATCCGTCGGGCGGACTGGTGTCCGACGCGCAGGGGAATCTATATGGAACGACCGCTGGCGGGGGCACCGGCAACGGCGGGGGGTGCGGCGGCGACCCGTGCGGTCTCGTGTTCGAGCTAGTCAAGCCAGCTTCGGCAGGCGCATGGACCGAGAAGGTTTTGTACAACTTCACCGGACTCAACGGAGACGGTGGCATTCCCCAGGCGGGGCTGATCATTCACGGAGGCGTGCTCTACGGGACGACCGCGTACGGAGGGAATGACCTGGGAGATGGGACCGTGTTTTCACTTACCCCGCCCAAGCCGGGCAAGGGTTGGACCGAAGCTACTTTGTTTCAGTTTGATCGCAACATCGGCGGGTTCCGGCCTGATTCTGGCGTCGTGTTCGACAAAGCAGGCAACCTATACGGGACCAACTTCTTCGGTACCATGGGCGGTGGCCAACTCTTCAAACTTTCTCCTGCAGGACAAGGCGATCCCTGGACTGAAACTGTTACCTACAACTTCACCTGCGCAGCGGATGGGTGCGTACCCGAGGGCAACTTGATTTCCATCGGCAACTGGCTCTATGGCACTGCATTGGGCGGCAAGCGGGGAGACGGTGTCGTCTACAAGTTCTCCGAGTAGAAGTATTTCGGAAATGTGTGGAAGCCGCCCTTCGGGGGCGGCTTTTTTCGCTCGGGGGGTGAGTCCAATGTGCAGGAGTAAGCGAGTTCTGAACGGATGCTGGCTATGCGGAAGTAATGCTATTCACAGGGTGACCATTCCCCAAGGAGCGAAGATTTGCTGACGCAAAAAGAAGATGCAGCTTCACTCGCGCAGACTTTCTTAGGTTGCGTATTGTGTCGTGTATTACAGAGCCCCGATTCCGAAATTCTGACGTCTGACAACACTTTTGTGGCGTTGCTTGACAAGTTTCCTGTTAACCCCGGCCATACTCTTATCGCCCCCAGGAGACATGTGTCTAGTGTATTTGAGCTGACGGTGTCTGAATGGATTGATCTTCACCGCATGTTGCTGACAGTGAAGGTGGTTCTCGACGATCGATTTCATCCTGCCGGGTACAACCTCGGTGTCAACGATGGACAAGCAGCTGGCCAGACGATCTTTCATCTTCATCTACACGTGATTCCTCGTTATGTGGGAGACGTGTTGGAACCGCGAGGTGGAATTCGAAACCTCAAGATGCCGTTGGTTCCATACCCGTGATTCGTCGACGCAAAGACAACGTACTATGAGCGCTTCGCAAATGTCGGGATCGCGCGAGATGGGTGTATGATAGTGCGGTTTTTGCGGTCAAGAAGGAGATTTCGGAATGGATTGTTTGTTTTGTTCTATACCAGAGATGTCTAACCCTTCTAATCCGGAGGACGAAATCATCGATGAATCCGAAAATTTCTACGCCAAGGCAGCTTTGGGCCACTTTGTCTTTGGGTACACGCTGATTATCCCCAAAGAACACTTTCTCAGCTTTGCGTACGTGCCCGAGCACCTATTCCCCGAACTGGAAGCCTTCAGAGACAGTGTCCTCGACAAACTGCACAACTTTTGCCAGCACCCGATTACCATAATGGAACATGGTGCCCTGGATCGTTGTCAGCGAGGGGGTTCATGCATCGATCATGCTCACCTGCACCTGATGCCCCTTGCCCCAGATTTATACCCTGTTTTAAGCGAGAGATTCTCGTTCGGTGAGTTGGGGTCCATCAGCGCCGTGCGACGCTTCAGAGACGCACAGGTTCCCTATCTCTACTACCAGAGGGAAGGGCTCCGAAGTCACGCTGTCCAACTAGCCGAGGATGTGCCCAGCCAGCTGTTGAGGCGAATTGCTTGTGAAGCGTTGGGTGAGCCTGAGTTGTGGGATTGGCGCGACAAGCCGCTGCGAGACGTTCTTCAACGGTTCAAGAGTGAATATAAGCGTCTCGCAGTCGCTGCACCCGAAGGTAGTCGGAACGGCACAAATGGATGAGGACAGTGCTGCTGCTGGGACGCGACCTAAAACTGGATGTTATTGAGCACCTGCCGTGGGCGCTTGAAACCCTGAATGGATCGCTGCTTTCCGAACTGATCGCGCTAGCAGTCGGCGAAGATTCCAATGGTAAATTGCCCATTTTGTCGAGAACTCCAGACTGGCAGGCTGCCCGACTTTGTTGATGCGGATATCGATTCCCGCATCTTGCATGAAACCAACCGATTCGTCGTTATGGCAGATATCAGCCCGCTTGTGCCTGGCCATGTGATGATCGTGCCCAAAGCCCACATTCTCTGCTACGGCGCGGTTGAAGACACCGCACGGGACGAGTTTTCAGGCATTGTGAATGCCACGCGCGCGATCCTAAGTGAGCACTATGGCCCATCCGTCATGCTTGAGCATGGCACCAGTTCGCTCGCTCCTGTCGCTGATCATGTAACACATGCGCACTTGCACATCGTCCCCGCCACTATCGACATTCGTGACTCCCTCCTGAACTTCAACACAACCACGATTGCGGGTCTCTCCGATCTCTCCTACTGGGCCGCTCGCGATGAAGAGTACGTCTACTTCGAGAGTTGCGCTGGCGAACGCGTTGTTGCCGATCGAATTGTCAATATTCCAAGACTATTCATCAGGTCTGAAGTAGCGAAACGGGTCGGACTTCCTGATCCGCTTTGGGATTGGCGCCGTCACATCCTGAGCGACAATCTTCGTTCAACCGTAGAGACGCTAAGACGCGCGAATTGGAAGAGCTATGCTAGCTGCTGAAGTTGAGGCCGTTCATCAGCGCGTCTGGCAGGCAGTCTGTCACCATTGGGAGCCCAACAAGATTCATGGCCACGGTCCCGATCACGCTTTGCGCGTATATTCGATGGGACTCCAGCTTGCTGCGGCGGAAGGAGCTGACCCCCTCGTCGTAGGCGCCGCCTGTTACATCCATGACGCCGGAATGCGTCCCGATGTCGGCAGAGAAGGACACATCGAGCGATCTTTGCAGATGGCCTCGGCATTATGCGAGGAGATGCCGGAACTGGCCAGCGTCCGGGATCTTCTCTTCACTGCGATTCGCTACCACGAGGCGGAGATTGCCTTCCCGGCTCCGCTGCCGATGGAGGCAGCCTGTGTCCGTGATAGTGATACTCTCGACCGGCTCGGTTTCACCGGAATACGAATGACACTCCAGTATGGTGTCTGGATCGGAAGGCCACTGTGTCATCCAACCGACCCTCTGTGCCGCGAACGAACGCCCGACCTTAGCGGCTTCACCATGGATTATGTACGCTACCTAGAATCGCTTCCTCAACGTCTGATGACTACTCTTGCCCGCAGCAATTCCTCAGCGAAACAAAAGCAGCATGAGTTCTACTGCAGCGAATTCCTGTCATCTTTTAGACAGGGGCGCATGCGCGATCACGAGGACGCGTTGCAATTGGTTGCGGGCCACATGCAGGAGAAATCTCGCCTCGGATGAGCAGGCCAGACCTCGCCCCGGTAGTGCCAGTGAAATGGAGGAAGTATCTTGCGCTTGTAGATTTTGGTTTCCAGTCCGCGGACGAGCTAGCCGCGGAGATTCGGCGCTATCCAAGAAACAAAGTGCATCGTTTAGTCAGTGATATCAGGTCCGACATTCGGCACGAGTCCCGGCGAGCTCGCCGTAGCCTGTACGTGGTGAAGTTGGTGCCGGCTGATCTCCAGGGTCAGCTTCCTAACTTCAGGGTCGAACGGAGTTCTCAGTTGAAACAGCTGGTTGCGTTTCTAACGGCTCACCGCGGAGTGAATTACGTCGAAGCGTGGTATTGCCGTACTCGTATTGATTCTGAAATCTTCAGTGTTGCCGGCCGCATCGTCTTCAGCGCGGCCAACACTGGAAGAACCCAACTGGTTGAACAACTGTGGCGAGGCAGCCCTCGACTGCTGGAGACGTATTCTGATGATTTTGCGTTTCCCTATGTAAGGGCATCACGATATTCCTGGGGTTGGCCATACGCAATTGAGCATGTTCATCTTCCCCAGAAATCGGCACTCAGCCATTTGCAGCTGCAATCTGAATTTGGCTATTCCATGCGCTGTATCGAGCAAGAAAGTGAAAAGATCGCGGCGTTTTGCACATTTCTCGATTCGTTCTCTTTCAAGGCCTATAGCCTCGAATACAAGATCGTTGCATCGCAACTCAGAATCATCGACTGGGATACACCAAACGATAAGCGAGTATTAGCATCATAGGATGCGCATCTATTGGATGGGATGCATTGAGCCGATTTCGGCAGGAGGCGAGTGATGAAGCATTGTCTGTTTCTCGGCTGTTTGATCCTTACGGCTTCGGTGGCTGGTCAGGTCACGCACGCGCCGACAGCTGACGAGTGCCAAGCCGACCAACGCCTCTGGCTTTCTCAAATCGAGGGGGACAATTCAAAGCTGTCGTTCGACGTTCTCCGTCAAATGGCAGGTGAGATGGATAAGTGTTACGAAGTTGACCCGCCCAATCAACGAAAATATTACGGCACTATGTCGGAGGCCTCTGCAGCAATGGCGGCGCGATTAAGCAAGTTCATTCAGCGGCATCAACTGTGGAAGCAGTTTGAGGAGGAAGACGCAGCGGGCAAGCGTTGACCCCGCGTCGGGTGTAAGATTCGGGGATGGCACATAGTTTGCGTTCCGTAGTGGGGCTTTGGGCGGATACAGCGAAAAAGAAGAGTGGGTGGCCAAGCGAGGCTGACCTAGAAGAGTTGAAGTCTCTTTGGGATAAAAGAAAAGAACCTGGTGTCCTCGCCGACCCCCATCTTCAAACCAGCTACGATCTCAAATGGGTGCACCCAGATCCTGACTGGACGTCGTGGGCGTCCATCGCGGCATGTTTCAGGGAATACCACGCGGCGCTCACGGAAAAAGACAATAGATGTGCCCCCGGAATGGCCGCGATTCGGATGCAAGGTGTCTAATCGGCAGCGTCGTCGTGCAGACGAATTCTGGTCCCTCGCCACTTTTCCCTTAACGCCCGCACCCGGGGGTTGGCCCGCCTTCGGGCCTATAATCACGCTGTGGACAATGAAGATGCACCACCCGAACTCTCGACAGTCGAACTGGATGCCCAAAACCGGTTTTTGACAGAGGTGATGCTAGAGTTGCGGCCGTGGCATGAACGCATGGTCGAAAACTTTCAGAGGCTGCTCCCACTTATAAGGCTCGCCTCCGAACTTGAGGACCGAGATGTTGCAGCAGACATTCTGAGGTCGGTTGTCGTTCTACAGCACGCCTATCTCGAAGAGTTCATTCGGACTGTCGTGGTGGCACTTCTTCCCCTGGCCGACAGCGAGAGTTTGAGCGGAACTCCGCTTGCCGATATGGAGAAGCCGTCCGACAAATTTTCCCTTGGGCATCTTGCTAAACACAGGGGTAAGACGGTCAATGAGGTTCTCGCTGAGTCAGTACGTGAGGAAATGGGCCGTGCCACTTTTAGCAAGGTCGGCCAATTCGAGGCCGTGCTGAAAAGACTTAGGTGCAAAATTGAGGACCACAGCGAGTGGTTTCCAGCGTTAGGGGAGATGATGGCACGAAGGCATGACATCGTCCATCGAGCTGACTGGGTTAAGTCCCCCGACTCAGATTCCTACAAACTCCAGCCTATCGACGTACCGCAAGTCGAAAGATGGCTGGACGCAGCACAGAAATTCATGGGAAGCATGTGGGAACCGCTCTATACGAAGCAGAACTCACCCGACGCCCTGGAGAGACGAATCATTGCTCGTTGGCAAGGGAAGTAAATACACCCGCCGAAGACGACTAGGATCACAGGAACCATCTTTTACACTTTGAACCGATATGAGCAAACTCCTTCCACCGCACGGCAGTTCTGAACTGAAACCGCTCTTGCTGGAAGGCCAAGCCAACCGCGAAGAGACCAGGAAAGCCCAAGAGCTGAAGAAGATTTCCCTGACCAGCCGCGAGACCGGCGATCTGATCATGATGGGCATCGGCGCTTTCACTCCGCTCGATGGCTTCATGGGCAGGGACGATTGGAAAAGCTGCTGCGACGACTACCAACTCCCCAGCAAGAACGGCCTGTTCTGGCCCATCCCGATCACGCTCTCGGCCGCCGAGGCCCTGGCGAAATCCATCCGCCCAGGCGAACAAGTGGCCCTGTGGGACGCAGGCACCGACGCGCTTGTGGGCACTATGAAAGTGAACGAGAAGTACATGATCGATAAGGAGCATGAGTGCAAGCAGGTGTTCCGCACCAACGACCCGAAACATCCCGGCGTGCAGAAGATCATGCAACAAGGGCCCGTGAATCTGGCCGGCCCGGTGAAAGCGCTGTCAGAGTCGTATTTCCCGGAGGAGTTCAAAGGGATTTATCAGCGGCCTGCGGAAGCCCGCAGGCTGTTTGACGATCGCGGCTGGAGCACGGTGGCGGTTCTGCAACTCCGTAACCCGATGCACAACTCACACGCTTATCTGGCATGGATTGCGATCGAAATCTGCAACGGAGTTTACGTGCATCAATCGTTGGGCAAACTCAAGCCCGGCGACATTCCCGCCGATGTCCGGGTGAAAGCAATCGATGCGCTGGTCACCAACTACTTCCGCAAGGAACGCGTAATCCAAGGCGGCCACCCGCTGGAGATGCGCTACGCAGGCCCGCGCGAAGCCTTGCTCCACGCCACGTTCCGCCAGAACTACGGTTGTTCGCACCTGATCGTAGGACGCGACCACGCCGGCGTGGGCGATTATTACGGACCGTTTGATTCGCAGAAGATCTTCAACGAAATCCCGCGGGGGGCGCTGGCCGTCCAGCCGCTTTGCATGGACTGGACCTTCTACTGCTATGAGTGCGGTCGTATGGCTTCGATGAAGACCTGTCCCCATGAGAGCAACGCGGTGATTGACGACAATGGTAACTACAAGGGCGGCGCCAGACTCCTGCTTTCCGGTTCACTGCTTCGCAAGCTGATGAGCGAAGGCAAGCCGGTTCCCGCGGAGTTCTCCAAGCCCGAAGTGATCGCGGTTCTGAAGCAGTACTACGACACGCTGGAAGAAGAAGACAAGGTAGAAGTGGAGTTGCACCGTGCAGCCACGGGCGTGGTGAAGCCACGCTGAGAAGTCAACGGCAGCAATAGGTCATGACTCGATTCGGCTCGACCCGCGCAACGAATTACGGTGCAGGCCCGGCGCGTACCGCTGTCCTTCGTGAATAGGTTGGATTGTGCCCGGGGCCGGAATTGAACCGGCACGCCCCTTTCGGAACTCGGGATTTTAAGTTGAGCCGCTTTGCGGGCGTCTGAGCCCGCAGGCGAAATCCCGAGCGCAGTCGAGGGATCTAAAGTATTCGTGGTGCCCGGGGCCGGAATTGAACCGGCACGTCCCTTTCGGAACTCGGGATTTTAAGTGCTATGCGTTTGATTGTAAGTTATTGATAGTATGGTGCTTATTTTCAACAAATGTGAAAGTGTGTAAGCTTCTGTGTAAGTCTTAGGAAATGTCGCTCTTCGGCTGCCTGACCACCTGCCGCGAAGAAAAGTTTACTCTGAACGGACAGCGGGCGAAAGCTTCGGCGCGATTTCGAGTTGTCCTTATATACCGTCATTACGCCCTGTCATTGCGCCCTTTCAGTATGTAACCACTGATCGAGCAACGCCTGCATCAGTTCCGAGAAATCACGCCCGTTGTATTTGCGTTTGAGAATGTCGTGGGCTTCATCGAAGCTGCCGTTCTTCAGCAGAACGCTGCGCTGTTTCCAGTCGGGGTGACTGCGCTTGCCGGTAAGATTGCGCTCCTTGGGCGTGAGAACGGCAGTGGACACGGCTTTGGCGGGGGCTGGCCGTGGAGCTTTCGCCCCCTGCCCTTTCTCGCTTTTCAGATCCTTCAGACCTGCGAACTTCGATTCATTCATTTGAGGATTTCCTTTCCGGCGGCTTGGTACGCAGCCCATGCCCGCATCGCGTTGTCGTCGTCCTTCACGTCATAAACAGGCACACCCGCCGCAGACGCCTTGTCAAACGCGATCAGGTTCGGGATTTCGGTGTCGAAGACAGCGGAGATGCCGGTGTTCTCCAGTTCGCTGCGGAGCTTGTGGGCGTCACGATTGGGCTTCGGGCGCACCTTGTTGATGAGGATTTTGTAGCGCGCTGTGCCGATATCGCGGAGCGCTTTCAGGGTGTAAATAAGCCCGTCGGTGGCGGTGGTTTCGGCAACGGTGGGGATGATGAGAAGGTCGCATCCTTCGGCTACAGCCTTGAAATCGACGCGGGACGGGTTGGCCTCCGTGTCGATGACAACGTGACCCTTGATGTATTCGCGGGCGGCCTTGATACCCTGCGTTTCATCGACGACTTTGAAGGGGAGCCCCCGCCCTTCCGAGCGCTGCATCCAGTGAGTCGATGCGCGGATAATGTCGCCGTCGATCAGCAACGTGGGCGCTTTTTTCTGCAGGTAGGCGGCAATGTGAATGGCTGTGGTGGTCTTGCCGACGCCGCCTTTGTAGGAAGCTACTGTGATGATCATGGGTAAGCCTGGTGTGGTTGGAAGGGCAGGACGTGATGTCACTATGGCATGACGGGGCGAAAGGTCAAGGGGTGGTGATGTGTTGCCCTGATGGGCTGTCAGTATGAACTGTCATGACGGCGTGTCAGGATGGAAGGACTACTTGCGGGGCATCGGGATTTGCGGAAGAAAGATTATTTGTCGCCGTCGTCGGTGCCGGGCCTCAGCTCCAGCCCCATGGTATTCATGCCGGCGAGGCGTAGTTCCTCCAGATCCCTGATGACCTGGGCAACGTGTTGGAGCACTTCACGGTGATCTTGCAGGGTGCTTTCCAGAATATTCATGACGCTCTCCGGGGCGCGGTCGGTATTGAGAACATGAGTGATCTGGTTGAGGTTGGACCCGGACTTTCCCAGCTCGGCCTCTGCGGCCTTCACGGCGTCACGGGCGCGGGCGATTTCGGTGAAGAATTGCCGCATCAGCTCGTCATCGACGCGCGGACGGCGGACGCGGGGCAGGGGAATGCCAAGCAGGGTATGGAGGGTGAGGGCGGATGGGGACTGGCCGTACGCTTCGGTCAGCTTGCTGATGGCGGCATAGCGTTCGGGCGTACAGTTGACATTGATCCGCTTCGTGGTCCTGCGCCGTTGACTGCCGCTGCGGCTTTTCACCTTGCCCATGTGTGCGCCTCCCAAGGGCGGGCCGTCCAGGCCGGACACACCGGGCGGGTGAAAGCGGGGGCCATGGGCGCAAGCCGAGGTCGCCAGACCGTCAGGGCCTCCGCAAGCGCCTCGTCCAGAGGGCGCGCTGGCTGACCGGCCAAGGTCAGCCGGGAGCTGCTCCAGGCAGCGGGCGTATCCCCAGATACGCATAAGGCACCGGCCAAGGTGCCAGCCCCGGCCAAGGGGCTATGCGCGCGTCCACCCCGCGTTGAGGGTGGCGGGATTTTCATAGGGCGGAGCCCTTGAACCGGGGGGAATGCAAGGGGGGCCGGAAGAGCCCCCTGCCAAGTTGAGAGAGCGTCAGCGAACGGTGGCGCGTGGAACACGCGCACAACTTGCGAGCGCAGCGAAGTTCCTTTTTTACCGCCGGAGGAGCCCGGCACATTTACTTTTCTTACCATAGAACCTTGCCCCGGATAATAGCCAATTTGATTCCCGAATGCGACAAGTACCTGCCAGTCGGGGCCGGTCAAAAAGCCTTAAACCGGAGCAGAGGAAAAGGCAAGAGGGGAGAGCGGACGGCCCTGTTTATGGGAAGGCCATTGTTCCGTCTTTGTTCCCGCGCGTATGATCGGCGATGGATGGCGAGTTATGGCCATGCGCATTGCCACCGCCGAATGGGCCGATCCGTCGCTTGTTGAGGAGACGTATGCCTACCGTGACGGAACCGTGTGGCTGGGGCGTTCTGCCAGTGAGAACCAGGTTGCGGTCGGCTACCGTGATGACCGTCATGTCTGCCTTGTCAGCGGATCGAGGGGAGGCAAGGGCGCCTGTTCAATCGTTAATAATTTGGTCCTGTGGCCGGGTTCACTCTGCGTCGTCGATCCCAAAGGCGAGAACGCGACCGTTACTGCCGCCAGACGGGGAGGGGGCTCCCAGTACGCCAAAGGCATGGGACAGGCGGTCAGGGTTCTCGACCCTTTCAAGGCCTCCCAGGTGGATGATTCCCTGCGCGGGCGGTTCAATCCCCTCGATGCCCTCAACCCTGAAGACGAAGAGACCATCGACGAAGCGGGGCGGATTGCCGACGCGCTCGTGGTCATCCATGAGGGCAACGATCCTTTCTGGGATGAATCAGCCCGCGCCATGGTCAAGGGGCTCATCCTCCACATCCTGACAGCGCCGGGATACGAAGGCCGAAGAAACCTGATCACGTTGCGGAAACTCATCACGCGGGGCGACTGGGAATCGGTCGAGGCGCTGAAGGCTGCCGGAGAAAACGATATTCCCCCGGCTCATGGACTGCTGTGGACGGGGCTGGCCAACAACCCGGTTTTCGACGGTCTGGTTGCCGGCATGGGCGATTCCTTCACCAACATGCTGCTGAATTCCCCGAAGCAGTTTGAAAGCGTTCTGCAGGTGGCAAACCGGAACACCGAGTTCATCGATTCCCCGGCGATGCAGCGGTGCCTGGAGGCGTCCGATTTCCAGCTTTCCGAACTGAAGACCCGCCCCGAGGGGCTGAGTGTTTATCTGTGCCTTCCGCAAAGGTTCATGAGCACACATTACCGGTGGCTGCGGATGATGATCTCTCTCACGGTGACAGAGATGGAAAAGGTGAGGGGGCAACCCGCTGCGGGCTTTCCGGTGCTGATGGTGCTCGACGAATTCGCGGGGCTAAAACGGATGGAGATTATTGAATCCGCCGTCGCCCAGATCGCCGGTTACGGGGTAAAACTGTTCTTCGTTCTGCAAAGTCTTGAGCAGCTCAAGGCGGTCTACAAGGACAACTGGGAAACCTTCCTCGCCAACTCCGGCCTCAAGGTGTTTTTCAATCTTGAGGATAATTTCTCGCGCGAATATGTGTCCAAGCTGATCGGCGATACCGAAGTGATCCGTGAAGTGCATTCGGCGAGCGACAGCACATCCGAATCCGAAAGCGTTTCGCACAGCGTCTCGCGGTCCGAGTCTGAAACGAGCGGGCGGTCGTCGTCGACGGGAACGTCGGAGACGGAGGGGACGAACAGTTCTGTTAACAAGGGCCGCTCATGGGGCGTGAACAGTAGCCAAAGCCGTTCGAAAACTTACAACTATGCGCAGGGTTTTTTTTGGAACACGTACGATTGGGACCACATCTCGGAGGGCCGGAGCCAATCGGAGGGAAAATCGAAGGGCTGGAGCGAGGGGAGTTCGCATGGGGTGTCGCACGGCACATCGCGCTCGCGCACGGACGGCACGTCCGAAAGCCGCACTACGGGCACGAGCGAGACAGAAGGGACAACGCGCGGCACCTCGAAGTCACGCACGGCGGGGACGAGTGAGACCATTCAGAAGCGCGCCCTGATCACGCCCGATGAAATCGGCCAGGTCTTCGCGCGCATCGATGACAGGGCGCGTGTCGCCTATCCGGGGCTGGCGCTTGCCGTAATCTCCGGGGCGCGTCCTGTCCTGCTGCGCCGCGTCCATTACTACGAGGATTTTCAGTTCATGGGGCTGTTCGATCCCCACCCGGACTATCCTTACGCGGCGCCGAAGGAACTGACGGTCGAGGGGCGGACACTCGGTTTTTCTCTGGCCGCTTTCGGGTTGCACCTCGGCTCCTGGTCGATCACGGCGGGAGAGATCGCGAGGCCGGGGGATGAAAGCGCGCTGGTCGTCACGGCGAACGGAACGGCGGCGGCGCCGATCCGGGTTCCCCGTGGCGGGAAGATAACAGCGGTTGAGGGGGCTACCGGCGGCGACGTTCCGGAGGGCCGGCTCTTTTCTCTGCTGTACTACGAAGACGGCGCGCAACCGGCGGACCCGTTTGCGGAACTGAGGGCGTTTTGCGAACGGGTGAAAGCCTCGGTGGAAGCCGGACAGCGGGCCGCTGACCAGAAAGGCAAAAGCAAGAGGCGCGCAATCATTTTTGCAATTGCCTGCCTGCTGCTGGTTGTCGTTATCGCCATCGGTGCCGCGATCAGAAGCACGCTGAGGGACAAGGCGGAGAAAGAAGCCCGTACGCAGGCTGCATGGGACGCATACTACCGGCAAAACCGCGATCCGGGGAAGCCACCGGGAAACACGGGCGCTAATGCGACCGATACGAAGAATGGCTCCAATTCCGCCACCGCCGGACCTACGCCAGCGCCCGATGACGACCCCATCGGCGGCGGCGGCTTCATCACGCCGCCAGGGGCGGCGCAGCGCGCTCCGGCGCCGCTGACGATCGGCAGCATCGATGTCTCGCACTTCGCCGGGCTGAAAGCCGGTGACACAGTGGCGCAGGTTGTCTCTTTGTATGGACCATCTGCGAGCGCTCTGACTAGCAGCAACGGCTCGCAGGGCTTTTGCGTGCGAGGCGCGAGCGTGATGGTGGTGAGTTACGAAGACAGCAGAGTGGAATCGGTGGCACTTATGATCGGTGCGCTGGAGTGTGTGCGATCACATGTCGGCAATGATCCCTTGCTTGACCTGTTCGGCCGCTCCGAAGCCGACGCTGTGGCCGTCCTTGGTGCGCCGACCGGGCGGGATTCGAGTGAAGACAGGAATCTCGTCTACTGGTCTTTCCCGTCCGTCGTCAAGAAGGATGGCCGTGATGGCTCGGACCCCTGGGCGCACAAGGCTCTCGTACTAAACTTAAAGCCGGGTTACGGATGTAACTGGATCCGGGTAAGTTGGTGAGAAAAGCTAGCGTTCCCTGTCGCGCTCGTGATCGTGGGTGCGCTGCTGCTGGGCCTTGAAGGCTTCCCGCATTTTTTCCGCCTGCTGAAGTTTCTCGGCGGCGTCGTTGTGTTCCTTGGCCAGCTTCGCTGAGGCGATCTGCCGGTCGGGCGCCTGTCGCATCGGGCCGCTGGGCGTGGGCCGCAGGACCGGCGCATCGTCCTTCACCATCTGCGAGCCGGATTTTTCGCTTTCGCCGTGGGGCTTTTCGGCTTCGCGCGGTTTCTGCTTTTCGTTGTTCTGTTCCTGAGCGTGAACGAACTGGTCCCGCAGGGCGCGGGCGCGGTCGAGAGCCGATTCCTCGTGGTGCAGGCCATCGACGCTCTTGGCGATGGATGTGGGCCGATCCGCCATGCGTTATGAATTATATCCCTGCTCACAAGACACGGCGCTGTGCGCCGCGCTTCAGGGTGCGAGGATGAAATTCCGAGCGGGTGGGCGGGACGGAAAAGCGGAAAACAGCCCTGGTGAGGCTGTTTCCCTGGCTGATTAACCGGCGATGGCTTCATGCAGCTCGACGAAGTGCGGGACCATGTTTTCGTCCTCGTCCGTCATGATGACGATGCAGCGGATCGTGTCCGTTGTTGTCATTGATTTGTTCTCCATTGGTTGAGGGTTGAAGGCGGCGACCCTTGCGAGCCGCCGCCTCGGGGTTATTCCGTCTCGCCGTTGCGCAGCTCGATGATTTTCGTGTGGGCCAGGTCGGCGGCCTTGGCCAGTGCCAGGAGGTCGCCCGCCGAGTAGCTGTGCGATGACTTCCAGTTGCCTTCGCCGTCGCGGTAGCGACTCTCGAAGGTGACGTTGTAGAAGGTGCCCTTGTCCGTCTGGTTTTTCCAGATGCTGGCGTTGATCAGATCGACGCGGACTTTGGCGACCGGCTTTTTGGTTTCTGCGGCTTGATTCGTGTTCGTCATTTTCGTTTTCCTTTTCTGTTCGGCCCGGCATCATTGCCAGCCTTGTGAAATGGCCCGCAGGGAGTGGGGCCGGACCGGGACGCAAGAAAACAAAACGGAGGGGATGCGCCCGCCGGGGACAGCCGTTTTTTTACTTGGCGCATAGCGCGCACGTCCATCGAGGGACGGCTTCACGTCAAATTCACAATAAAGGCTGGCAATATCGATCCGGGGCGACGAAGGAAACGAATGAACGCGGATGAAAGGCCGCAACGATTACAGAAAGCCGGTCGCCTGCGCGCTTCGGTCAAAATAACGCGCATTCGGAAAACCGGAAAAGGAACCTGCTGTGTCACGCTTCGACGACGATGACGAGGCGCCGGGGCCGGTGGTGGTCGGACGCACAGCCTACGACGCGGGGATGAAACTTGAGGCCGAAGTGAAGGCGGGCGTACATGGCCCCGCCTTCGAGAACGCGCGGGACAAGGCGTTGAAATGCAGGGCGGCGGGGGATGCAAGGCGACACCGGGGACGCGGAAACCAGAAAAGTGATCAGGCCTCGTGTTCGTCCGCCGCGCAGTGATGTGAGTTCCGGATGAGGACGCTGTAGTCGGCGATATCTGGAAATCGAGACATTGAATTACCGCTCGCGGTCGTTATCCTTTTCTGGCTGGCGCTGGCTGTGCTGACGCTGCTTATAGGCAGCGGAGGCTTTCTGGGCGCTCGCTATGATATTGGCAGGTTTCTGGCCCTCACTGAGAATCATGCCCCCGAGCTTTCCCCGGTTACGGCGTTGCAGGGCAGAATAAGCGTGTTCACCGGCAATTCGGATTGGGTTTTTTTCACCCAGTGAATTCAGGGTCTTTTGCCAACGCTCTTGACTAGCCTTGATTTTGTCAACGTATTTATCGGTCGCGCCGAAAGTTTCTTGGGCGTAGGCGCGCAGGGCGGCTTCGGCCTTGCCACGCTGCTGCGGGTCTGCGATTTTGGCCAAATCCTCGCGGTACGCCTCGACGGTTCGCTGTGCGGCTTCCTCTTTTGTTTTGGGAGCTTCGCTTGCCTGCAAGCCCCGTGATCCTTCAAAGAATTTCATCGGGTTGTCTGCCGGCTTTAAGGTGTTGTCCGTCATGGTCGCCCCCGTTTATGTGATATTTCGTCCTTTAACGCTCGCGGTCGATGTCCTTGCCGGGCTGGTTCTGCGCCTGACGCTGGCGGAACGTCGCGGAAGCCTTTTGCGCTCGGGTGATGATCGTGGCATCTTTCCTGGCGTCCTTCAAGACCATGCGGCTGATCTTCTGGCGCTGCTGGTTCTGGACGGCGCGCAAGACAGGCGCGGCGGCGGCCCTGAGCGGATTTTTCTCGCTCATCGAGTTGATCTTCTGTTCCCATCGGGCCTGAGTGGCCTTGGCTCTTTCAATAACCTTGCCCGTGGTGCCGAATGTCTTTTCGGCGTGCGAACGCAGGTCATTCTCTGCCCTCTCGCGCTGCTTGGGGTCAGCGATCCTGTCGAGCTCGTCATGGCGTAAGTCGATGGCGAGCTGTCCGGCTTCCTCTTTTGTTTTCGGGGCGGGGCGATGCTCCGCGCCCTCGAAAAACTTTCTGGGGCCGGGGTCGGGCTTGCTGCCGGGGCTGCTCATGGCGGCCTCCTGTTATGGAGACATTCTAAGCCCGGCAGGCTGGCGGCTGTTTTCTTTCTTGCGTGAGGGAATATTGGTTGAGCGCGCTGGCCTGAAAACGCGGTGAAAATGCCCACCCCGGATCGGTACACTCAGTTGTGTGGATTGTCGGTCAGAAGGGGCGGGGGACAGGCGGAGGCGGAGTCTGACGCCTGTCGTATTCGTCGGCGGCACTGTGGTAGGGGCTTTCGATAAGGAGGTTGTAGTCGGAGATGGCCTTGCCATCGCGGAAGGCGGTCAGCGGGTAGCCGTTCGGATCGAGCAGGGAAAGATAAATATCGCTGGGACCGGCGGTCTCGATGCCCTGCTCGTGGCAAAGCCAGAATTTGACCTGCAGCAGCATGCAGGTTTTCTGCTTGAGGGTGTGATTGCCGCCGAGCGTGATCTTCAGGCGGTCGCTTCTGGTGATGCCTATCGGCGGTTTCCGTACAAGCTGGATCGTCATGCCCATCCCCCTGTTTCACTCCGCGTGATTTTTCCAGCCTACAACCTTTGCGTTAATAATCAGTAAAATCGTTTTCTTCCAGTGTCTTGCCCCGCATTTGTTTTTCAAAATGGACGCTGCCGGACGCGCCTTTCGTGTCCCGTCCAGAGCTTGTTGCGTTCATGGACCCTGAACGACAGACAAGCTTGGGACACGCGCAGGCTATTCGTCCGGCGGTCGCTTGCCATGAAAAACCCCATGGCGGGGCCGCAACACAGGAGGGAATACATGAGACTGATATCAAATCACGAACTGTTGAAACGGAGTGACAGCGAATTGTCCGCGTTGTTCTGCACGGTGTCGAAAGGTCTGGTTCGCACAAGGAGAGAATCGCCCGAGCGCAGAAACGCTCTCGCTTCTCTTGAAAATATCAGCCGGGCGCGCGCCGTACGCATGGCATGCGGGCCGTGAGGGGCCTAGACCTCAGCGCTCCCGGTCGGGATCGCGGTCCTTTTCATGGCCGCGCTGGCGCTTTTCCAGATCGTCCTTCTTCTCGCGGGCCTGCTCCAGCTTCTCCGGATGGATTTCCTCCGTGTGTTCCTGCTGGCCGGTGCTGGTGGCGGGCTTGCGCGCGGGATCTTTCGCCAACTCGAAAGCACGCTGCAGGTCGGCTTTTGTGAACGTGGGCGATTTTCCGGTGTCGCCTTTTTGGGCGGTCCTGTGCGGATCGGTGGCGTTGGCGAAGTCGCGCATGAGCTGTTCTTTCTTAGCGGCCATGCTGTCGCCGCCTCCCTGCATGGCCACGGCGAGGTTGACGGCGCGGTCGAATTCAGGCTTGAGGACACGCTGCGGCGGTTTCTTCGGTGCAAGAATCTGGAATTCGCGCCGCTTGAGCGCGATCTCCAGGGACTGGCGCTCGCGGGTTTCAACGGCGGCAAGGCCCGCATACCGGCGCCCCATTTCGTGACGCTCGCGGCCATGCCGGCGGTCAAGGGCTTCCTGTTCGGCCTTGTGCGTCTTTTCGCGTGCGGCGTCCTGCCGGATGTGCCGCGCGGCCACGTAGGCCTGGATGCCGGTGATGCGGGCGAGAAACGCGAGCATCCCGCGCGGCTGTTTTGCCGCGCGGGCGTGCAGCACGCCGTCTTTCTCCGCCGTCTGAAGATCGAGCAAGGCCCGGCGCTCGGTGTCAATGCGTTTTTCCAGCTCCGTGCTTTTTACGTCAAGCTGTAATCGGCGGTCCGCATGATGGCGGGAAAGCTCCTCGCGTCTTTCCTTCGCATCCTGTTCCCGCCGGGCCGGTGCATCTTCGGGCCGCGCCTTCGCCGCTTCTTTTTCTGCCGCCCGCTCGTTCCGGGCTTGCTGCGCCGCTGCGCGCGCGGTTTCAATGTCGCGCAATTTTTCGAGGGGATAATCAGCGCCGAGAAACGCCTTGATCTGTTTTGTCCGCACGCCTTCTATCTGGCGGGCAAGGGGGTGAACCTCGCCCGCATGGTCGATGACGACATAGCGGCCTTTATCGCCTTCATACCGCTCGGACGCGCTGCGGGCGAGGTGATAGCCCGCTTTCTCAAGAGCCTTGACGAAGGCGTGCGGGTCTTCGCTGTGTTCGTACCAGACGGCGGTGATCGCCGCCATGCGTTCTTCCTTCGATATGCCGGAGCGTTCCTGCTGCTGTTTCTCCTTATGGTCCGACTGCTTTTGCCTGTTGCTGCCCTTCTTCTCCATGCCGGGCGGCAGCGGCAGGCCGTGATCGCGGGCGAATTCCCGCGCCACGTCCTGCAGCTTTAACCTGTCATGATCCATGTGGACGGCTCTGCTGGCGTCGGGGATGATGCGGGACCATACGGCATGGCAGTGCTGCCGTCCGTTCTTGACGTGGAACACGACGGCGCGGGGCTGGCCGACCAATTCCAGGCTGCGCTCTGTCCGCGCCACAAAATCGAGGTACTGTTCGCGGGTCAGGTCGTACTTGGCCAGGTCCGGGTTGACGGATAGGGAATAGAGATATTTAGTGCACTTCGTCGCCTTCGACTGCGCGAACCATTCATGAAAGGCGCCGTGCAGGTCTTGCGCGACAGCGCCGCGCAGGTCGGCGATTTCGACATTGTCGTTGTCGAACTGGTTCATCAGATGTGTGGCGAGCTGACGACCGCCGCCCCGTTGATTGCCCTTGGGGATCATACAAATGAAGATAGGATACGCCGGTTAACGAATGGTTTCCGGCCGAAAACCGGGCGCAGTGGTCCCGTCATCTCCCCTCGCCAAGCCACTTTCTGTGATCGTCCGGGTGCTTATGCCAACCAGTTTATCGGGGGCAAGGGTTTGGATTATCACCGGGAAGTCGTGATCGTGGCCGCTGCGAGGGTTCCGCCTGTGTCACCGGGCTATGCGGATTTCTTGTCCTCGGGCTTGTGATGGCTGCGCTTCGCGTGGTCGGGATCGTAGCCCAGCTTCGCCAGCTTCTCATCAAACGCCTTGATCGCGGCTTCCTTCTGCCGCAGCACTTCCTTGATCAATTCGTGGCGTTTGCTCTCGACGGCCTTCTGCTCGGTGAGGAATCTATCAACGTCGTCTTCCGGCATGGTTTCTACATTGTACGGCACGGGAAAACGGGTAACGAAATTCATTTCAATTCCTACCGCTCAGACTCTCGATGCGGCATTCCTCCGCTGTCCCGCATAGAACCTTTCAGACAGACACGGTTGCATATGATCGCTCGCGCATCTACGCCGCGCAGGTCTGGGTGACCTGCGCGGCGGCGCTGAATTTATGAATGAAGTCGGCGGCTCGTTGCGCGTGCGCGGCTGCCGTGAAAATCGCGCGGCTGTCATTCTGCAAAACCTCAAGCCAGTTGGCGAGATAGGCAGCGTTCTCCTCGCGCGGCTCAAGCGCAATTTCCAGATCAGCGCAGAGAAATGCAGAGCCAAGCTCGGCGACCAGTTCCTCCTGGGCGTAAGCATTGCTGCCGAAACGGTGTCCGCCGAAGTTGCGGTCAAGGCGGTGCTTTGCGCTCGTCCAGTGCGTCAGCTCATGCGCCAGAGTGCCGTAATAAGAATCAGCATCGCGGAAAGATTCAAACGGTGGCATCTGCACAGCGTCGGCGCTGTGGCTGTAGAAGGCGCGGTTTCCGCCGTGGCCGATGTTCGCGCCGGTGGCTGCGAAGAACCTTTCCGCGATCTCGATTCGGGCGACAGGGTCCAGTGCCGGCGCAACTTTCGCGTAGTAGATTTCCGGCAAGCCTTCAATCTGCTCGACGTTGAAAACGGAATAGGCCCGCATGTAAGGGATTTCGCGGTCGATCTGGTCGCCGGTCTTTTCGTCGGTTTCCTTGCGCGTGAGCGCGTTGGCATAGACGACCAGAGAGCCTTTTTCGTCCTTGCGGACGTGCGCTTTCAATTCGCTGGCCTGACGGTAGGTCATCCAGATAGGGGCGGCGAAATTCTGCGCGGTTGCTGACATCCACAGGGACAAGACATTGATTCCGGAATAGGGCTGGCCATTGTGACGCAGCGGGCGCGTAATGCGTCCGGCGGCATGTTCGGCATTCCACGGCTTGACCCAAGGGCGGACACCCTTTTCGAGTTCGGCCACGATTTGCGCGGTGATACGACTATAAACGTCCTGACGGCTGGTGTTGGTTGTTTCGTTTTTCATTTCATTTTCTCCTTTAATAACAATTTTTTTCTTCGCGAAACCCGCGACGGTTTGCCGGGCGTTCAGCGGCGCGGACCAGTCAAGGGCGCGGTACGTCCGCGTTCATCGGAGACCCTTGACGGGGAGCACCGCTGGAATAACGCCGTCTTTGAAAGGCGCGGGTGAAGTGGGGAAAAAAATGGAGAAAGAAAAACGGCTTCGGCCAAGAACACCGCAGGGGAGAATTAGAGGTGAGGGGGGAGACTTAAGAAGCTGGCTGCTTCAAGCATGATTGCGGGACGTTGGGCACAGACCGTCCCATTGGCTCCCCTCGCCAAGCAATTCTCGGAACGTCCGGGCTCGATTTATGGTCAGACGATAGCGGGTAGAGGCGGGCGCGTTTTCATAAGGGCTCGGAAAACACCGTCCATGCAGCGTAGCGCCCAGGACTCACGGCTGTATTTAATCCTGAGTCTATGGTTCTGTGACTTTCGTGCCGCATCCTTCTTTATTAGCTTCTGCGGCCATTGGCGGCGGTGATGCCTTGCAAACAGCGGGGCGAGCAGCTCGACCAGCAATCCGGCGCACATGCGCGTCGCCGCGTGGATGACTTCGACGCTGATGTAGCCTGCGTGTTCGAGCTGCCGGAGGTAACGCTGCACAGAGCGCCGATCTCGTCGCAAGGCGCGCATCAGGTAGGTGACGGTGATTTCGGCACTGCGGGTTTCGCGGTTGCGGCAATAGATGTATTCCGCCAGCTTGCGCGCGCAGCGGCGGGCGCCGTCCGTGAGGTTGGGGTCATCCTCGATCCGCGCGGCCATCTCCGGCACGTAGGCGCCGCTGTCACGCGGCTTTGCGTGCTGAGGTTTTTGCTCAGCGGGAAGGTGGCAGCAGCGCAGCGAACGCAATTGCCGGGCAAGGTCTTTGTCGTGCATGGTTTCCTCCATAATTATTACGGGAAAACCAGCCGGAAAAAAGGCGCATGCAACCGCATGCAAAAAGCGCTTGCATCCGGTTCTGAATTCTGCGAGGGTGGGATTGTTCACATCGCCACACCCGCAGTTTTTGTTTTTACTAAGCCCGCCTCCGGCGGGTTTTCTATTTGGGCGTCATCGGTTCCTCAGTTGCTTGAAAACGTGGTAAAGGCTGGCTTGAATCGCGGCCATCGCGCCAGTGTGCCCGAATAGCCCTGCGGTAGCAAGGGGATGGGAAAGTACCGAAAGTACCCTACGAACTTTCGTAGGTTGACAGGGCGCGTCAGGCGGACGACGCGATCAGCTCAGACAGGCGCTGGCGGGCGGTGCGGTGATGATCGGAATCGAGATCGATGCCGATGAACCGACGCCCCAGCTCGTACGCGGCGACAAGGGTGGAACCGGAGCCTGCGAAGCAATCGAGCACAATTTCTCCCGGCTTCGTGAAGGCGGAGATCAGCGGTTTGAGGGATTGCACCGGCTTTTGCGTCGGGTGCAGGCGGTTGCCGGAATAGTGCCAGTCAATGACATCGGGCGGCGCGCGTTCGGGAACGGGCGGAAACCCCTTGGCCAGTAGATAGGCGGATTCGTGCGTGTAGGACAGATGCCGGGCCTTTGACGCGTAGGGCTTGCGAAAGACGATGTGACCGACGATGCGGAAACCGGCTTCGCGCCACGCGGTAATGAATATATCGGTTTTATTCCAACCATAGAAACTCGCACATAACGTATCCGGTTTCAGGACGCGGTGGATCTGCGCGAAGGCGGGCTTGAGCCAGGCGTCATTGTCATCGTTGATGATACGGCGGCCGGAACGGTCGTGATAGCGGACCAGATAGGGCGGATCGGTCAGCACGAAATCGACGCTGCGTGCGGGCATGTGGGCCATGACATCGATGCAGTCCCCGCAGGTGACGCTGTTCAGCATCTGTGCGAATAATCTGTTGCTCATGGTCAGTATCCCCACTGTGAAATGAGGGTGAGGCCGTATTTTTCGCCGAACCAGAGGGCGAAGTCCTCGGGCGTGTCGCCTTCCTCCTGCGCTGCGGCGATGAGGTCAGCCTCGATGCCTGCATCGCCGGTGTCTATCCCGAAGAATTTGAGCATCGCAGCATCAAGTGCATCCCAGTAATCGATGAACGGTAGAGGTTCCGTAGTGGTCATGGCTTTTCCTTCCCTTGGTTGTTGTCGATGGCGAGGAAAGGGCGGGCCGGTATGACGCCGGGGTCAACGGGTTACACGGTCACTGGCGCGGGCGCCCGTTGATGACGGCGGCAGGCCCGGCAAGATGAGCCTGAAACTGACAACAAGCCAAGGGAAGGGGCAAAGGAGGAATCGCGGCGCAGTGTTCGGGGCTGAACCTCCGCGCTGCTGAGGGCAGCGGACGGGCTTCGCGATTGGGCAGAAAAGATCGGTTTGCGGGTCAGGCGCAAACTGGCAATCGTTTGGACGCAGTGCGGGCGCGGACCCTTTTCAGCGCGTATCCATCAGGGAAATCCCAGTGGGGACCGTGTAGCAACCAGATGGGGCAAAGCCGGGCAAGCTCGGTCAGAAGTCAGATTTCATGTTCTTCATGCCGGCGGGCAGGGTGATGCCGTGATCGCGGGCGAATTCCTGGGCGACCGCGCGCAGCTTGAGCCGATCGTGGGCAATGTCAACGGCCTTGATCCTGGCGCCGCTCAAATCGATACGCGACCAGACGACATGGCAGTGCTCGCGACCGTCGCTGTGGACGTGAAAGACGACAGCGCGCGGCTGCGCGGAAAGTCCCAGTTTTTCCCCGGCGCGCTCGATCAAATCGAAATATTGCGCGGGGGTGAGGCTGCGCTGCGAGGGATCGGGATTGATGGACAGGCTGTAGAGATATTTGATGCATTTCGTCGCCATCGACTGCGCCTCCCATTCCTCAAAGGCGCCGTGCAGGTCGTCCGCGATGGCGCCCCGCACTTCGAGGATATCGATGCGTTGATTGTTGTCCTCGTTGAGGAGTTGGGTGGCGAGCTCTTGCCCGCCGTCGCGCCGGTTGCCCTTAAGGATCACGGGGGCACAGGGATAAGAATTCGGAATTTCTGCTTCGTCATGCCCTCTTCTTTTAAAGGCCGCCGGACGGCATGTCCAGTTTGTCCGGCGGCACAGTCAACGCGGTTAAATGGTTTGTTCTTCCTTGATCTTTGCCAGCGCGGCCATGAGGGTCTCGATCATGGGGTCCCGCACCGGAAAACGCCTTTGCAGTTCCTCGGCATAAAACCTGGTGTTATCGATAATGTCGTCAGTGGTCATATCAGCGTCCCCGAGGGTGTCGAGGATCATGTAAACCAGGTCCGCCGTGCTGCGGTCCTCGATCTCGAAATCCTGGCCGTTCCCGCGCTCCTCGGGTTTGAAGTCGATAACGGTGCAATGATGGCCGCACTTGGGGCACTCGCAAGGGTCATGATTACCAAATTCGGCCGAGCAGTCGGGGGCCTCGTCGATATCGGTGCCGTCGTCGTACATAAGGACGATGTGCTGCACCGTGATTCTGAAGGGGCCGTCCGATTTACATTTCGGGCATTCAAAGCCCGCTAGGCAGTTTGTGTTTGTCATGGTCTTTAGTCCTTTTCTGCTTGGGTTGTCCTCAACATGGGAGTCGACAGGACCGGGCGGAAAAGCCGGAAAGTCACACGGCTTACACGGAATCTCGGAGCGGGCTGGCCGTTGACTTCCCGGCGCGCACGGTCAGGGTCCCATGATTGTTGAGGGCAACCGGATAAAGGACCGATGAGGTAACGCGAAATTACCAGCAGGTGAGCGTGGGCCAAGATCGGCCCCGTCCGCCGGATGTGATGAGGGCTGCTAACCGACGCTGCGCGCCGTGGGACAGAATGCGCGCTCGGCGGGCTGAGGGAATGCCCGTCGCGAGCTTTTGCGGGCTATGTTAACCGGCTTATATATAGCTAGGGCCATCTCGTGACAGCGAGATTGGCGAGACTGTCTTGTCTTTTCTCGATCTCCGTGGTCGTCCACTGCTTAAAAGTATTTATTTCCTTTGTAATTTTGATTTCAGATTTAGCGTAGAACTTTTTCTTCTCGGCAAATTCTGCTTGATCGGCAGCAACGTTGTCGTCACTGTTCATTATCGTTAGATTTCCCAGTCTGCTCGCGTATGCAGCGTGCGTCTCTTGGTCAAAGCTTCCCCAGCCGGCTGTCGGGAAGGTCTGGGGCAAGACGTGCTCCAGGTTAACGTCCTCGGGGTTATCATTCGGGATGTACTCAAGCTTCTGATCTCCGTTTCTGGTTCTTTCGAGCTCGATGAGAACATAGCGAGCAAGAACAGATTTCTTCAGCGCGTATTTCTGAAACGCGTCTTTAAAGTCCGCATCGTTGGGAACCAGTTTCATGGTGGCAACTAATTGCTTCGTGTTTTTTATTGTTCCTTCATGTATCTCTTTTGCGAGTTTCGAGTATTCTCGTTCCATTCCTTCCCCACCAAGCCTGTTGGTAATCGAGAAACGAAACGACCATGACTCAATGACTTTTATCGCCTTGGTGATTTCGGCATTGGCAAAGTTACCCAGTATCGCGAGCAAGAGAGGGCGGGGCTGCGTATGGGCCAAAATATTGAGAGCTCTGATGCTTTTGTACGTATTGAAACCGTATTGTTTCCAAAAATCCTGATCGGCATTCAATAGAGCAGAATAAGTCTTGGCATTTTTCGCCAAGGTGTCAGCAAACGCAACGGCTTTAGCGGGATTGCCGATCGTCTTTTTGATCGTGCTGTAGAGGTCTTTATCTCGCACCAAGCCATTTTGAGAACACCAGAGCTGGCGTATGTACATGACAACTTTATCGCCGGCGTCTGCGCTCTCCAAAGTTGTTTTCATTGACAACCATTTGGCCCGCACCTCGTCGAGTCGTGTTTTCGACCTGCCTAGAAGGAAGTTTTTCAAGAGGTCGGAAATGGCGAGTTCTAACCCTCTGTCATTCAACGTCTCAAAGAGGGTAAAGGCGCTGGCTTCGTCGCGTGCGACGAGGGCGATAACTTTTACATTTTTCTTGAGATACGCTATGAGATCGTTTAACTGGTCACGGGGCTTGCTGGGAGGCGCTTCGGCGATTCTCTTGACCGCCTCGTATGCTATTTCATATGCTTTTTTCAGCCGGACATGCGAAGGAATGCCCTTTTGAAAGGAAGTCGCGCTTTTATCCTTTGGCTCTTCAATTATGTGTTTCCTGAAATACTCGTTATCGATCTCATTCAATTCAAAAAACGGATTGATCTCCAGGGTCTTGGGATCTTTGTGAAGTAGATACTCACGGCTGAGCAAGCTACCGCTTTCAATATTATCCGCATCTTTCGTGTTGATTAGATAGTCGCGCGCTGCGGCAACAAGGATGCAGGCGGTGGCCATGCGCTGCTGGCCATCAACCACTTCAGCGCCTTTTCCGGCATCCGTTAACACAATAGTTCCCAAAAAATACTCGCTCTTATCCTCAGCTTGGGCGGCAGTTACGTCATTAATGAATTCGTTGACGTGTTTATCTTCCCAGGCGAACTCACGCTGGTTTTTAGGAACGGCATGCTTGCTTCCAATTAGTTTGCCTATTCCGACGAGCTCAATGTTTAGTTGCCCAAGCTGATCAGCGCCATCCATCAATGATCTCCCTTGTGAATCTTCTTGTATTATCACGATTCATGCCAGAGCGACAGGGCGACTTGACGGATCGCGTTGGTATTCGCCGCTGATCGAGAGTCTTGCCCGAAGTCGTTTTATAGTTGCTGCTCATTCCACGTTATCTCAGAAAACGGCGGAGACGCGTTGTTAGGCGCGTTTCGCCTTTTAGCTGGCATTCCCAGATGACCAGTGTCTTCCATCCGACAGTTTGAAGCTGCCGGAGGCAAGAGGAATCTCGCGCTCGATTCCTGGCAATTTTGTCGCGCCAGTAGCGAGCGTTGTTTTTTGGCTCGCGTGCACCGCGAGCACAGGGATGACCGTGCCAGAAACAGCCGTGGACAAATATAACTTTTTGGCGCCCTGGTAGCACGATGTCGGGTTTTCCGGGCAGATCAGAGCGGTGCAAGCGGAAGCGGTAGCCCATTGCGTGGAGCAAACGTCGTACTACCAACTCTGGGTACGTATCGCGGCTCTTGACCGCGCGCATAATGCGGCTGCGGTCTTCTGCTGCTTCCTTCACCGCTTTAGCTCGATCTTGAGGCTGGGGTCAGTATCGATTTCTTCGACAACCTCATTGTAGCGGGCCACAAGGTCGTTGACTGCGACTTTCCGGCCCTCGGCTGCGAACTTGCCCAATTCGTACAGGTTTAACGCCACGAATTGTTCAATCTCAAAGAAGTCGATACGTTCGGCCAGGTGGACATTGCGCGCAAGTTCTTCGGCGACCGTGAGGCCGCGCTGCAATGTCACCAGAATGGGCCGGTAGCCGTCATTGAGATTTTCGCGGCATCTTTCAATCACCGACTCGCCTGGGGACGTGGTGACGTGGATCGCAACGTCGCCGATGAAGAAATCACCGGCGCGCTCACCGGGCGCATCGGCGGTGGAAAAGCTGTTGTGCTCGATGTGCCCCTTTCCGAGTGCGCAATCCAGCTTGGCGCCGACAAGATACTGCAGGACGGCGCCCGCATAATTAGTGCCTTGAGATGTCCTCTGCCGTTCTTCGGCCTGGGCGATGACATCACGCACGACAGTCCGCAGACTGCGCGAAGCGTCAAGTTTGATTTTGAACGGTTTCCCGGCGAAAAATTCCTGGATTTTTTCAATCCAGAATTGCTCGATAGCGTCGAGATCGGAGAGGCCTTGTTCGTGAAGACTGTTCAGCAGCGCGACGCACTGGCGCATGTTGTTCAGGCTTCCACGGCTGGTTCGGCCGCCTTCGGCGGCGAGAACGCGGGTAATGTCGTGCTTTGCCAGAATTTTTTGGATCGCGCCTTTTCCAAGTCCGAGCACTTGGCCGCCGCCTTCGGTTATCAGTTCGTCTGCACTGAGCGGCAGACCTCGCTTTCGCGCGTGATCGGTGACGATGAGCGCGACTGAAAGCGGGCCTTTGCCTCTGAATTTCTTTTCGGCTGTGAACGCAATCAGCGTTTCGCGGAGGCGCGGGTCCATGTCAGGCCGCCGTTGCCTTACCCTCGGCCCGGACGGCTGCAAGGGCGGGTTCAAGAATGTGCTGAGCGAGGTGGCGTACCGCTGGCACGACAAGCCCGTCGCCAGCCAGATGATAGGCTTCGTTGTAGTTCTTTGGAAGCTTGTAATTATCTGAAAGCCCCATGAGACGAGCGGCCTCGCGGGGTGAGAGCAAGCGCGAGCGGACCCGGTCGCCCTCCACAAACATGAGAACCTGACGGCTGGAGCCGCCGACGGGCGTGCGCAGACAGCCGGCAATGTCGTCAAATCGAATTTCAGCCCTCTGAACACGGCGGCCCGTCTCATCCGGGCGCGTGCGTTTGTATATCGTTCCTATTATTCTTTTGCCTGCCTTGCGCGCATTCAGAACCTTCTTGCGATTGAGCGGGCTCATCATGTCGAGCAATTTCTTGGTTTCGGCCTTTGTATGCCAGGACACTCCTTCGGGATCATCTTCGATGAGGTCGGAGAACGCAACCGTGCGTGCAGCGGGTGCGGGGAGACTCCACCAAACCCAGCGGTCTCGCAATTCTTTATTAAGGTCTTTTTGCGACTGGACAAGAGTAGCCGTTGTCCATCGCGGGTCTGGCGCCTTGCGCACAAGATCTGGCGGAATGGCGATGTCTTCTTTTACGGCGACGATGAACAGACGGGGCCGGGACTGCGGAACGAAATGGACGGCATCGATCACAAGGGCGCCAAAATTATAGCCTTCGTCCGCCAGTGCGCTGGTGAGCGCCGCAAAATCCTTGCCCCGGTGCGAGGTTATAGCGCCGCACACATTCTCAAGAACAATAAGCGCAGGCGCACGCCCCTGTTGACCGAGGTCTTTCATAAGGCGCCAGAACGGCCAGAATGTGCCGGACCTGGCCCCCTTCAGGCCCGCGCCATTGCCGGCGAGAGAAAGGTCCTGGCACGGGAATGAAGCCCAAGCCAGATCGGCGATGCCGGGCAAATCACTTGTCGAGAGGCGGGCCACGTCCTCGATCTTGAGTTCCTTGGCGCCCCAGTTCTGCTTGTAGGCGGCGCCTTTCTTCTCGTCAATGTCGTTTGAGACAAGGCAGGTCCAGGAGGAGCCAAGGCCGGCGCGGGCCATGCCGCCGCCTGCGAAGAATTCGTAGAATTTTCCTGCGGATACCTGACGGTTTCTAGCCATTTTTCGACCCCGCAAACAACGGCCATTGCTCGGCAATGTATTTTTCGGCTGCGTCACGGACAACCCAGGCGACGGAAACCTTCTTTTTCTTGGCCAGATCTTCAAGGGTCTGGTAAATATCAGGGGGGAACGTAACAGATGTCCGGGGAGAACGGGATATCCTGGTTTTCTGCGGCTTGCGTTTTGGTCCAGGCATGGAAACAAACCCCGGTTTTGTGTGTTGCACCACGTTACACCACCGTGCTGCACGGAAGCAATAGACAATAAATGGTGCAATCGTGACATGATCGGCTACTCCAGACCTGGACGTTTACGAAAGATGGCACCCTTTGGGCCATTCCATGCATGGCGGCGGCGCTCGATCCATTGCTGCAGGGCCTTTCCCGTGACGCGGTAGACGGCGCCATTTGTGGCGACCTCGAAAACCGTCGCGACGGTGGGGATCGGAAATGACGAGCGCCCGCGCGGTTGTTCCTTAACGTGGGCCACGTACAGATGCGCCGCGTCGTAGGTGCTGGAGGCGAGGAGGTCAAGACTATAGCGTCGCCCCGCGGCCTCCGTGACTGTGACTGTGCACCAACGATCCGGCATCAGTAGAATTGTATACCATGAGGCGAATATAAGGCGAAAGTACGCGGCCCCCGCACGGAACGGGCGCGATCTGAGTGGACAGGTCAGGGAGTTTCTAACAGAGTACGATGTCCCTTTGGAAGGATCTGGTTAATGCCAAATCAACAAGAACAGGCTGGCGCCCAGGCGTCGCGCGCGCTCCTGCCCCGGTGGGCAAACGACCAAGATGGATGGTCCCGCGCAATTGCGGGCGATGTTCTCAAGAACAGGCTCCAGCCGTCCGATCTCGACGTTGACCGCTATCTAAAACTGCTGCTATCGGAGAAAAAGCTCTCGCCAGAGCCTTTCCAAGCCGTTCCGAAAATTGAGGAAAAGCAACTCGCTGGGAACCCGCTCGACGCGGTCCGCTTGGATTCGCTAAAGGTTGGCGACGGCGTGAATGCGCTCAAGCCCGGCGCGCAAATTGATTTCGCTCCGGGCGTGACAGTGATCTTTGGAGAGAATGGTTCCGGAAAGTCCGGTTTCGTCCGTGTTTTGAAACGCGCGGCTGGCCTCAGAACCGCCGAGGACATTCTTCACAATGTTCGTGCTGACAAGCGGCCGACGCCGAGTGCGGGTTTTACGGTCATGGTTGGGAGCACGGGCCAGACGATTCCGTGGAAAAACGAATTTGGCATTACGCCACTCAATCGTATGAGCATCTTCGATGCGAGGGGCGCGCGCCTTCATGTAGAGGACGATCTCACATACGTCTACACTCCTGGCGAGCTTACGCTCTTCCCTTTGGTCCAGAACGGAATAGAGCGGGTGCGTACGGCTTTTGAGGCAGCAATAATAGCCAGGACTCCAGGACCGAATACGATTCTGGTCTCGTTCGACCGCTCTTGTTCCATCTACCCCATCATCGAGACTCTGGGAGCGGCGACTGACCTGGACGAGATAAGGAAATACGCCGCTCTGCCCGAGAAGATCGACGCTGCCATTGAATCCTTGGCAATCGAGGTCGACGCCCTCAAGTCGTCGAACAGACAGAACGAATTGAAGCGTTCGCGCGACCGGGCGGTCGTTGTGAAAGCGCTCAAGTCAGCGATCGAGACAGCGAAGGCATTTGATATCACGACATACGCCTCTCGCGTGCAGGCACGGGATCAGGCATCCCGGCGGCACGATGAGGCGGGCAACAAGGCTTTCGAGGGGCTTGGAATCCCCGGCATTCTGAGCGGGGAATGGCGACAGTTCATACAAGCCGGCGAGGAATATCTCAAGAAAAACACGACCGGAAAATATCCAGGCACAGACGATCCCTGCGCCTACTGCCAGCAACCGCTGACCGCCAAGGCCGTGGAACTGATCAAGAAGTATCGCGATTTCTCAAATAACGAGATCAAGGCGGCTCTCGATACCGCTGAACGTCAGCTTCGCGACTACGTCGCGCCCGTCGTCGACATCGAGGCGGACACGCTTCAGCAGCAGCTTACCGCTGAAACGAACGGCGGAGCGGATATTCTGGACCCGGTCAAAGCCGTTGTAGACCAGATGAAGAGGCTCAACCTCACTGTTGCAGCTCGCTCAGCGATTGACTGGAAGGACAAAGATCCCTCCCTCGCTGCGGCTGAAACCGTCGTGTCCGGGGAGGAGACCAGGCTGACCGCGCTTATTACCGGTCTTCAGAGATCTGTTGAAGAGCGGCAGGCAGCCCTGAAGGCGAAACAGACGGAATTGACCGAGTTGCAGGGGAAGAAGACGGCAAATACTCTGCTGCCGCAAATCGAGAAGCGGGTGTCGGATGCCAAATGGGTCGGCAGGGCGACAATTGTCAAAAGCAATCTGACAGGTGTTCTCCGGTCCCTGACTGACGCCGCCAAGGAGGCGAGCGAGGAACTTCTTAATAAGGACTTCGGGAGACGCTTTGAAGACGAGTGCAAGCGGCTGCGCGCGCCGAACGTGACATTGAACTTCCCCGGCCGTCAGGGGCAAGTGACACGGCGGAAGCTGGTCGCCTCATACAAACCGAGTGAGGTTCTCTCGGAAGGCGAGCAGAAGGCTCTTGCGTTAGCTGATTTTCTGGCAGAAGTCACGTCAGTGCCTGCGTCCTCGCCGGTGGTCTTTGATGACCCAATAACGAGCATGGATTATCGACGCATTCATGAGGTCTGCGACCGCATCGTCGCTCTTGCCGAAGACCATCAGATTATCGTCTTCACCCACAATATCTGGTTCGCAGCCGAGTTGCTCGGTAAAGCCGACAAGAAGAACTGGAAGTACTACGACATCAGACTGGAAGGCGGCGATGCCGGCGTGGTGACGGCGGCGTCCCATCCCCGCGTGGACACCATCGCGCAGGTCAGCGCCAGGGTTAAGAAGATGATTGATGGCGCTGAGAAACAGGAGGGCGAAATCAAAGCAGCCTTGGTCGAGAAAGGATATGAAGAACTCCGAGGACTTTCCGAAATCGTAGTGGAGCACGAAATGCTCAAGGGCGTCGTCCAAAGATACGCGCCGAACGTGATGATGACGAAGCTGGACAAGATAAATGTGGGCAAGCTGCAGGAAAGCATGGCCGCGATAATGCCTGTTTTCGAGAAGAGCTGTCGTTACATAGCGTCCCATTCTCAGCCCCCCGAAACACAGGGCATTCGGCCTACACTCGATGAACTGAAGGCTGACTACGAAATAGTTCTCAAGGCGCGTGAGCCCCACAAGGCGTAGCGACTATGCGCAACGAAAACCGGCAGAAAACGTGAAAAAGAAAAAAATGAAAATCGCCATCCTCGGTTGGGGTTCCCTTCTGTGGGAGGGCGGCCCGGAGTTCGACAATTGGATCGAACCGTGGCAATACGATGGACCCACCTTCAAGATTGAATTCTCCAGAGTTTCCGAAAAACGGTTCGGCGCCTTGACTCTCGTGATCGATACTGAGCATGGATTCTCCACGCCAGTGGCTTGGTGCCTCAGCAAGCGGGCGAAGCTTGAGGATGCAGTCGCGGACCTCCAATGCCGTGAGGGTACGACGAAGGCGAACATAGGTTACGTTCGCGTTGACGACAAACCTGCGCTGCCGAATACTATCGAAAAAGAAGACCCAATTGTCGCGTGGGCGAGGGAAAGGAAGCTCGACGCCGTCGTTTGGACAGCACTAAAGAGCAACTTCAAGGAGAAGGTTAAAAAAACATTCTCCGTGAAGGCGGTCGTCGCCTACGTAAAGACCCTGAGCCCTGCCGGAAAAGCGAAGGCTGCGGAGTACGTGTGGAGAGCACCCGAGTTCGTGCAGACGGCAGTACGGTCTGCGTTGCAACACGAACCGTGGTTCTCAAAGCCGGTTAACAGGCGGCGCAAAAAAACGCCGCGCCTGAAGACCCGGCAGCAGGGAGGTTAGCCGATGACGATACCAGTCCTGTGGAAGGTGGCGTGCCAAGAGGACGTGTACCCAGGCATGTGGCAGCGCTGGTACAAGAACCAGTGTGTTGCTGTCGGGTGGGCGGCGCAGTGGGGCTTCAAACTCCAGGGCAAGACTGATGGCGGACGCGGTTGGAGTGCCGCACGGAATGCAATCCAGGAAATGCGGCCCGGCGACTACGTTGTCGTGGCACTACGAGGTCACAAGGTTGGCCGCCTCGGCGAGATTACGGCGAAGGCCATTGAGGACACCGACTGGAACCCCTTGGTCCCCCCTGGTCCCGGCTTGCCTGACGGTGAAATGGGAAGGAGGATTCTTGTTCGATGGGACCTGACGACAGGGCCGGAGAGTCAAGATCTGGTGGTCCAGCTACCACCTGGGAGAACGTTTTCCAACGGCGAACTGCGACCAACGGTGTCACGTGTTCAGTCCCAGACTCTTGAAGCCGTGCGCACCGACATGAACGACCCGACGAACTGGGTGAGCCTGCTCGGGAGTTTCAGGTACGAGAAGGCACTGTCTGACTACATTGCTAACTACCCAAACCGGCTTGAGGATGGCCTCCTTCCTCACCCGAACTCTAAGATCCGTGAGCGGGTGTTCAAGGATCGGACTCGGCTAGACGTGCTGCTCATCGACAAGGCGAACATGCCAGTCATCGTTGAGTGCAAGCAAAGCGCGCCAACGATCCAAGATATCTCGCAGCTTCGGCACTACATGAAGCTTCTCCAAGAGGAGACCGGGCAGACCCCGAGAGGCATTCTCATCCACGGGGGCGCGGCGAAGCTGTCCGGCACGGTCGTAATGGAGGCCCTCCGCAAACCCATGGTCGAGATTGTTAACTACGGCTTGGAGGTGCACTTCAGGCCGTCGCTCATAGGGGCTAACGACAGCTTGAAGAAATCAGTTCCTGGATGATTATGTCCACGTTCAGGGCTACTTGCTTTAGGAACTCGTCGGCCTTTCCTGATATGAATATAGCGTTTGGCCCTTCCTGATCCTGCTGATAATCTTTCCCTGTAACGGGGATTTGTACCCCTCGTAACCATACGTTTTGGAGCGCGTATTTACGCTTTGCTCCTCTCGCACCCTTGGGTCGAGAGGACGGCGGAATGCAACACCCGCAAGGGAAATACGTCGTTCGCCGGTTACTGGCGGTACAAACCTCTCGGCACCAAAGGGCCGCCCCGTATGTTAGGAAGAAACAACAAACGGGAAGGGTCATGCGTGCAGCGACTGACATCGATAAAAAGGTAGGGGAAAATCTCTGCAAGTTCCGGCTATTGCGCGGCATGAGTCAGGTACAACTGGCGGAGGCCGTGGGCGTGACGTTCCAGCAGATTCAAAAATACGAGAAGAGCACGAACCGCATCAGTGCATCCCGGCTCTGGCAATTCTCGAAAATTCTGAAAATTGACGTTGATGATTTTTATGATGGCATCGAGGGCGCGGTTCGCAATGACGCCCTGAAGCTGGCACCGGAACAACTTACCCTTGTGAACAAATACAATGCGTTGCCGGAGCCACAGAAACAAGCGGTTCAGGATTACGTGGCGTTTTTAAGGAAGAAGCGGGGCTAGGTTACAACTCAAGATTGCACCTTATCCATAACGCAACCACAGAGTGATAATGTATCTTATGGGAATTTATTCCTAGTTTTCAGAGCGGGTTCGCGGTTTTATTTACATATCGTGCGGGTGAGGGGCATCATGTGAAAGTAGCGAACCGACCGGATGCATCAGTTCCCATACCACTCTCGGCCCTCGGGAGCGCCCGCAACAGAGGCGATGTACTTGAGCGCCTGGTAGTACACCCTGACTTCACGCGGGATGGATTCCTCGTCGGCGTAGATGGCCTTTTGCAGCACTGTCACGATTCGGACCAACTCACGTTGCAGTGAGTTTTCTATGACAGGAAGTTTTCTTGCTTTGCACCAGGATGCTGCCCGATGCGGCTGTAAGTAATCGTCCATGCGCTCTTTCTCTCGCCCTCAAGGAACTAACCTAAACAAAACAGTCAAGCAGTCAACGACGTAATAAATATATGAACTGACTGGAAGGGGCTCCTTCCGTCTGTATGGGTTGATACCGGGCTCGGCGGAACGGCACTGATTTGGGTTAATTTTCCTAAATAAGATGGCCCCTGGTGACAAAAATGTTGGGTTTACCCCAATAATATGGAGAGAATCCGATCGGCAAGCAGCAAGCGCTCAAAGCCCAAACCCATGCCACTGCGATGCACAGGAGGCATGGGCAAGCTGGCGGCCCCTGTGCGAAAAATATAACGCGGGTTTTTATTCAAGCCGGTTATCCCGAAAGCGCCGATTTCCAAGTATCCCAAAGGAGTCACCAAGAATACTTCATTCCGGGTGGACGCCCCCCTTTCATCGACTTCAAAGAAAGAATGTGCGGCATCATACCCTTTCGTCACCACCCATCGTGTCTCAAAAGAGGAAAGTCGCGGACAGTCGGCAACAGGATCGTATTCGGCATAATCAAATGGCAGGCGATGCAAATGCTCCCCGAACCCCGCTTCTGCCAATTGTTGGAGCAATGCGTGAAAAATAGGCAGCATGGAGTCGGGTGGACCAGGCTGGTAAAAATCCACAATAAAAAAAGCCGAACGACGTAACAGATTTTTCTCTTTTTCTTTTCGGAACAAACTGCTAATGGAGTAAAAACGCTCGGGCAGCTTGCCTCCACCCCATATTTCTGGCTCTGTGTTGAAGCGTAGCTGTCCGATGCTCGGCACGTCTAACACTGCATCCTGATAATCCATGGGGTAGGCGTCGAAAGGGTGAAGAACCATCTCCCGGAACTGCATCGATGAAAAGAAACGACGCAAGTGCGTTGCCGCTTCTCCGAGTTCAAACGGGGTTACATCCTTCAGGGAAGAAAGCAGCGCGGCCTGCCGGGTCAGACAGGAGTGTCCTGAAACATTTTCAACCATTCTTTTCCGATCACATGATTAACAAAGTGGCGAATTATCCTCTCGTTCTAATGCGGCGATGATTTTCATTGTGCTGCGCGGACAAGGGAAAGAAAATTGTTTAGCCGTTCCGTTTTCGGCGCGTCGAGAATGCCGGGCGGGCCCCGTTCCATTACCTGTCCTCCGTCCATGAAAACGATGTGGTTGGCGGCATGGCGAGCAAAGCCGATTGCATGGGTGATCAACAACATGCCGATATTGCGGTCTTTCAGGTGCTCCAGCTTCGTCAGAATGCGTGCTGTCTGTTCAATATCGAGGGCGGACGTGATTTCGTCGAGCAGAAGATAGCGCGGGTTGAGGATCAACGCGCGAGCCAACGCTGCCCGTTGCCGCTGGCCGACCGACGCTTCGTTAGGATAGCGGTCGATAAAACCGCCCATCTCGAAAAACGCAGCCAGACCTTCGATATCCTTTTCCGCTCGTTCCGGGCTATGATTGCGCGCCGGTAGCATGATGTTTTCGCGCAAGGTGAGGTGCGGCCACAGGAACAAGGACTGGAAAACCGCCGTCACCTGCGGCCAGGGCGGTGGCGTGATAGCTTGTCTGGGTTGGCGAGGAAAATCATAGGTCCGGTCATCAAGCGTCACGGTCCCCTCATCCGGATAATCGAGAAACGCCAATGCACGTAGCAGCGTCGTTTTGCCCGTGCCGGACGGCCCGATCACGCAAGTGATCTGCCCCGGTGCCACCGCCACATCGACGCCTCGCAGGATCTGCTTTTCGCCGAAAGCCTTGTGGATGGCACGGGCAGTGAGCATCTATTTCATCGGCCGGTAGCCGTTGGCGACGCCATAGAACATCGTCCCTCTGGGATCGTATTTATGGAGGATGGACGCAGCCTCACCGGTATTCCACAGCGCCGCGATTCCGGAATTGATCATCAGCGCTAATTCCGCATCCCCCTTCTTCACGGAGAATCCGACCGGGTAGATGGCGACGGGTTCGCCGCCCGCGACCGCTTTAACGCCGGGCGGGTTGCTGGCGTTGAAGGTCGCAACCGATGGCGGATCGATGATCGTGATGTCGGCCTTTTTATCCTTCACGTTCAGCATCAACTGGCCGGAATCCGTTGTGCTGGGCAATGTAGACAGCGTCGCCTGCGGAAACCGCCGCTGTACCAGCGCAACGCTCAGATCGCCGTCCATTCCGATGAAATGCACATCCTTGTGGTTGAGATCGCCCTGCGACTTGAACCGCTGTTCATCGGCGCGGCCGTAGGCGAAGACCGGCACGTAATAGAGCGGACTGGTGTAATCAAGGAACTTCATCTCCGAAAAGACATACGGCCCATCATCGCAGACGGCGTCGACACGGCCATCCTTCAGTTCCTCGACCTGCTGTCCCGGCACGATCTCGACATACTCGATCTTGACACCGAGCAGGCTGGCAACACCGTCCGATAAATCCTTGGCATAGCCATGAATCGCGCCCGTGTTCGGGTCCTTCTCGAAATAGGGTGGCCACAGCATCATGCCGCAGCGCAGGGTCTGCGTCCTCATGACGCGGTCAAAGGCGGATTCCTTCGGCGCGTCGGCGGCGAAGGCCGGGACGGCGATCAGGGAAAGGAAAGCAATCAGAAGAACTTTTTTCATTTTTGTACCTCATAGGGTTTCGCCACGCGGAGCATGGTTTTGTCAGCGGTCGGATATTTTTCCAAGATGCGCTCGACAAAACCGCTGTCGAGCAGGCTCTGGCTGGCCAGGTTGAGCATGGTCTTAAACCGCTCCTCGCCCAGTGGGATGGCGAAGGTTACCGCCAGGACGCGCGCCGACGGGCCAGGCAGGCGGCGGATTTTCCCTGGGTTCTGCTCCATGAATTTATTGGCGGTCATCGGGTCGGTCACGGTCACGTCGGCCTTGCCGGTCGCCAGCGTCATCAGTAGCTGGCTGGCGTCCGAAAGCTGCGGCACAGAAAAATAGGTCGCGCGCGGGTAATCCTCCTGCGCGATGATCGACGTGAATTCGCCGTCGAGCCCGGCAAACTTATGCGCTGGATCGTTCAGCGCCGCACGGTTCTTATCGAAGCGGGTGTCCTTGCCTCCGACGTACAAGTCATAGGTCGTGTAGAACAGCGGGATAGTAAAATCCGAAGCCCGCGCCCGAGCCGGCGTCGGCGACATCGGGCCGCAGATCATGTCATAGCGGCCGCTCGCGAAGCCTTCGAACATCGAGGCAAAATTGATTTCCTCGGCCCAGTCGATTTTCAGGCTCAACTGCTTGCCGATTTCCTCCATAATGTCGTAGGACGCGCCGCTCATCTTGCCTGTATTGACATCTTTCTCCAGAAACGGCGGCCACAGAAAATAGCCGCAACGGATCGTGCCGATGCGCATGACGCGGTCATAGACGGATTCTTTCCCCACGTCGGCCGCTCGGGCAATGCCAGGCAGCAGAAGCAGTAGCACAAGTGCAGGCACCCATTTGTTCAGGAATGTTTTCATCGGGTTCTCCGTTTTTATTCCGGCTGATAATCACGCGGGCAGCAGCATCTCATGGCATTATTTTTCCTGCTTATAAGGATTCCGATACGGCACGGTCGCGCGGTAATAGCCATTCGGATGGGTATCGTATTTATTCATGATGCGGTCGATCGTGCCGTCGAGAATCAACTCGTCCAGGGCGGCGTTGACGGCGTCGCGCAACTGGCCGTCGTCGGAACGGAAGACGTAGCTTGACGGATAGACGCGGACGGGCCGGTCCGGATTGACTATGTGAAGTTTGCCCGGATTATGCTCCGCGTAATCGCCGAACGTCATGGCGTCCGTAATCGTAAAATCACCCTTGCCATCTGCGATGGCGAGGAGCACCTGGGATGGATCTGTCATGTTCGGTAGGGTGGAAATTTTTGCCTGCGGAAAATCCGCCTTGGCGATGGCGACCGGATTATCCCCATCGACCGCGACCATCGTCAGCGTCGGATCGTTGAGGAGGTGCGTCCCGTCAAACCGCGAATCGTTCGTCCGCGCGACAAGAAAGACTGGCTGGAAATAGGCGGGCCGTGAAAACAGCGCGAACTTGGCCACGTTCGGATGCACCCAGAAAGTCGAGCACAGCATGTCGAATTTTCCGGCATTCAGGTCCGCTGCGACCGTGCCCCAACCGGTCGCGGCCGCGTACTCGGTCTTGAGGTCCAGACGATTGGTGATCGCCTGAACGATGTCGTAGTCAAAGCCGTGCCACTGGCCGGTCTTCAGGTCCTTGGTCAAGGCGGGTTCATATTCGACATAGCCGCAGCGCAAGGAATTGCTACCATTCACACGGTCGATAGCAGGTCCGGCCGCGAACGCGGGCAGGGCCGTCAGGGTTAGAAGTGCCGTCAGAATGAATCTTCTTTTCATAAAATCCCCTGCTAATGCTCCGATAAATTCCGTGTATAGCGTTTTTTCAGCCAGTAGGCGAATCCGTTGACCGGCAGGCATACGGCGAGGAAAAAGACGCCGAGCGCCGTGTAAATCTCTACCGGACGATATATCTGGGCGTTGATACGCTGGGCGACGCGGAAGATCTCCTCTACCGAGATCAAGCTGGCAAACAGCGTCACGTGCAGCATGCTGACCTGCAGCAGCATCAGGGTCGGCAGGATTTCGCGCAGGATCAACGGTAGCTGGATTTTGAAGACGGTCTGGCGCGGAGTAAGGCCGGTGACTTTCGCGGCCGTCAGGTACTGGCGGGGAAAATCGAACAGCGCGCCGCGCACAACATCGGCGACCCCGAAAATGTTGACGACGGAAAATGTAAAGGCCGCAGTATAGAACGGGTCGATGACCACATCGAACATCGCCTGCGCCGGATAATGCAGCCAGAACAAGAAGACCAGCAGCGGGACAGAGCCGAGGACGAAGGATATGCTGCGGCTGGCGAAGGCCACAGGCGCGATTTTCGCGCCAGCGAGGCCGAGCAGGCTGCCGAGGATTAGCCCGCTGCCCCAGATGACCGCGCAGAGTTGTAGAGTGACGGAGAGGCCTTTGAGGAAGGCGGGGTAGTAGTTTGCCAGAATGTCAAAGACGTTCATGATTCTTATTCGAAGATTCTCGGAATAACGTCAAACAGATTCGTTTGTGCGGTGCGGTAATTCGACAAGGATTTCATCGACGATGGACTATCTGAAGGATGGTGGTACCCGCCCCTGCCCTCCAATATAAAGATGGCCCGGAAAAGGTCTTGCGGGGCAGGCTTTTTGTTTTCATGATTGAAAGATGAGCGATGGAACAGTTTTTGCCTACGCTGTCGATATGGAGATGGGTGTTATAAAAACCCACGACGGGAAGAAGTATCACTTCTCCAAGGCAGACTGGGGTTCTTCGACAATCACGCCCGAGGCGGGCCTGATTGTCACTTTTGAGCCAACGGGATCAATGGCTCTGAAGATTTCGGTCGTGGGCCGCGTGTCCCGCTGAGATTGATTCAAGCGAACAGTGATTGAGGCGATGTCGCGGTGGACCATCCACTGCTGCAACGTGCGAATACCTGTTGACTGGGTTATAGCGGTGTCATAAGTTGCCGAAACTCGAACCCAAAGAAGTGTTCACCTACAGGTAGGAACAAAAGGAAGAAACCATGTCCCAGTTTTCAGCGGTTACTCTCGATCAGGCACGTGCAGCCAAGGAAGATCTCAAGGGAAAACTGGCCAGGGATTTTGCTGATGTCGCCAGCCCCGTCGTCGGCATCGGCCTGACCCGCATCAATACTGCTGAATGGGGCATCAAAGTTAACCTCGATCATGCCCCGACGCCGGAAGAAAAGATAAATCTTCCTGACCGCCATCAGGGCGTCAGAGTAGTGTATGAAACCACCGGCCTGCCAAAGAAAGCGCTGTAATTGTCTGTGGTCATCCCCTGCCCCGCTTTTCCATCATGGGCAGATTGGCTTAAAACTTAAAAGGTCCGCATTCCGTGGAACAACTGGGCAACTATCACATAGAACTCGCCTGCGCTGAGAATGCCGGGATATTTGAGCAAATGACCATATCCGGCGGTTTCAAACGGGCGCTCGAACAATGGGTCGGCTCCGAGACCGGCTGTCTGCCGGACGTGCAATGCATCGACCACATTCTATCCAGACCCGCCGTCAGCGTCTGTTGCACGGAGTCCTTCATGCGGAAAATAGAAACGCGGTTTGCAGACGACATTGCAAAGGTCACAAGAATAAAATCGATTGGCGAACTGCCGCCTGAGCAGCAGGAACCCTGGAACCGGCTCCAGCCTTAAAGTCGGGAATTCCAGTGTGATGTGGGCCTGCCTCGCTATGAGGCCGGAAAGATAGGTCCCAAAGCCGTTAGTCTGATTTCAATTTCGAGTAGACATCATAGAAAAAGGCATCGAGAGCATACGCGTCGGGCAAGCCAGTGGCTGCCTTGAACGTATCCATCATCTGCGTAAAGGCCATGAACTTTTCGGCTTCGGAAGCGCCCCGAGGAGGGATGTAGCCGAACTTCTTCAAGGCTTTCGCGACGGGCTTGTTATGGACAGTCCATTTTTGCGGAGCATGCACAGCAAGGACTTTGCTGATCGCATTCAATCCGAGGCCGTCAATCCGATACTTGCCTCGCGGTGCCAGGAATTCGTTCAGAACCTTCGGTACCTGGCCGTCCGCGCCGATGAGCTTTTTCAGACCGTCTTGAAGCTTGTCCTTCTTTCGAAAAACCCGATCCCTGCGAATGGCTATGAGATGGCCGAGCGCCTGGACCGTGTAGAACCCCTTCCACCCGTCCACATCAAAGTCGAACGCCGGGTAATCGAGGAATTGCTTGATGCGCTTGCCTCCGGCTTTTCGGCTTTCGTAGGTCGCCTCGAAGTCCGACGATTTTAAGTATTTCTTGGCAGCGGCGACGGCATCGTCCCAACGCTGCATGACCGCAGCAGTTTTTGCTGCAAAGTCATCTTGAAGTTTTCGCTGTTCGTCGCGCAGCTCTTTGGCGCGTTTGCGAAGCGATTTCCATTTCCGCTCGTAATCTGAAATTACGCCATCTCTCAGCTCGGCCGCAGCGTCAAAAACGCCATCAAACCACAGCACCAATTCACTCAACACTGCGCCCGACTCAACAAAAGCGGCGCACTCAACGTTTCCTTGGAGGCCGCCCCGCGAGAGATTGCCGGAGCCGACAATCGCGAAGTTCCTTCGGCCTTCGACGATCAAAACCTTGGGGTGAAACGTAACTCCTTTTTCAGCGTGCAGGGCAGCCTTCACGCTATTTGACCTGGAAAGCTTCTGCCATTCCCGCAGAACCCTCGGCTCCGTCTGGAAAAAACTCGTGCCCGTGAGCAAGAAGATCTCCGCTTTTGAACCGGAGATAGCAGTTTCGAGGATCTCCCATCCTGACCAGTGTGCGAACGCCGTGCCGAGGCGAATCCTGTCTGCCGAGGCGAGTTCTGAGAGAAGGTCAAACGACTTCGGCAGCCCGACTACAATCGCGCGACTGTCAGGAAAAAGGCTCATGCTTGTCTGTCCGGTACGGACCAATGAACGGTGGTGCGGGCGGTGGGAGTCGAACCCACACAGGCCGAAGCCCTGCGGATTTTCATGCCGTCTACGGCTTTCGCCGCCCGGACGCGGCCTTTAAGGGCGCGCGCCAGGTTTGCGGTCTGGACTATCCCTTCACCCTCCCCCGGAAGAATCCGGGGCTTAGGTGCTGCCCGTCTAGTCTCTACACCTTCCCGGCTGGAGTGTTTCTCCGGGCTTGGCTCGGGATTGCCATTTCAGGGTTCCCCGACTTTGAGCAGTTCTGCATCGCCGGTTTCCCAGGCGAGCACTCAAGTTTTCCTTAAGTCCGCTGCGTATGCCATTCCGCCACGCCCGCGCGGTTTACAGTTTTCTATCATAGAGCAGGCAGGGTGAATTTACACGTTAGTCTCCGGTGTCGGAGGTTCTGGTCGATCTGGAATGATCGGATGGTTTTTGCTTCTTTTTTGGTTTTGCTCTCATGATGTTGATCGCGGCGGCGTCAAGATTCGTCTTGATGTGCGACGCGTAATATTTCTCGATCATCTCGACACTGGTGCGGCAGTTCTTGGCGATCTGGTAGATATCGGCACCTTCCATCAGGCGCAGACAGATGTACGTATGCCGCAGGCTGTAGGCCGTTCGCGGCCGGCCTTCGCGGTCGAACCTGAGATTTTCTTCGTCCAGAATCGTCTTGAAAAGCTCGCGCTGCCATTTCGGAAAAATGAGGTCTGTCGGTTGCGGAAGGCACCATTTTTCGGAGCCGTTGTTCATGGTGTTCGGCCCCTTCTCGCCCCTGCCGTCTTCGTAGGCGCGTGGCGGACGTAATCTGGCTTTCAGTCTCTCAAACGGGCGCACAGCGCCGTTCATGCTTTTGCAGTAACCAACTCCACGCTTACCGCGCACTTCGATTTCAAGGATCGTCTGACCGCTCGCGTCGTCCTCAACGATTGTCACGTCCCGGAATTGAAGGCGCCGCGCTTCATCAGGACGGAGGCCCGTGTTGGCCGAGAACAGTACGTAATCGTGAAGCTGTTCGCATTCCCATTTGAACCGCGCCTGCTTGGGTTCATGCGCGCGTTTTCTTGTAGCCTCGTAGAGTTTCTTGTACTCCTCGGGAGAAAACCACGCCCGGTGCGAGATTTTTGGCGATGATCTGTACGGCTCGGAAAGATCGGGAAGGTGATCGATCCATCCGTGGCGGATGGCGGTCTTCAGGGTCTGTCGAAGAGCCACTATCTCCTGATGCATGGTGTTGTGTGCCGGCGGTTTGCCGTGTTTGGCTACAGCCTCTTCGTGGCGATGAATGCGGTAGTCCTGGATCTTGCCTGCGGTGATTTCTGAAAGGCCGAAGTGGCCGAAGAACGGCACAAGGTGCCCCTGCGAGCGCCGCTGTTGGCCTTCCACGTAGACTTTACTTCGCTGGCCCTGCGTGATGATGTCGTATTCACGAAGGAATAGTTCTGATGCTTCGCGGAAGGTTTTTTCTGTTTTGATTTCTCCGCTGCGGAGTTTTCCACGCAGTTGCAGATACCAATCCTCGGCGATCTCTTTTGCTTTGGAGATGCTGTCTTCCTTTGTGCTCGTCCGGCGGTTCTTGCCGGCGAAATAGCTGGAGCACTGCCAGTGGCTGCTGTTCGGGCGTTTGTAGACGTGAACCTTGCCGCCCAGGATGTCGTATTGTTCCGCCATCGCGGATACCTCCGCAGTCTTTCAAAATACGAAAGTGTGAAAGACATGTGTAAGTATATCGCGGACGGACATTATGTCAATAAGTTGTTGTATAGCAATAACATAATGAATATTAGCAAGGTGTAATGTGCGATTTTAAGTCCCGTGCGTCTGCCAATTTCGCCACCCGGGCCAAGACCGGCAACAGCCGAATTCTACAGCACTGCTGAGCCTCGGATTCAATAATGCCCGCTCAGATTCGTGCCGCTGCGTCCGCCAGCGGAAGCCACACTTGAAAGCAGGTGTCGCCGGGTTTCGACTTCACCTGAATGTTGCCGGCATGTTTTTTCACGATGCGCTGCACCGTGTCGAGGCCGAGACCGGTTCCTTGTCCGACTCCCTTGGTGGTGAAGAACGGCTCAAAGATGTGTGGGAGCACCTCCGGCGGAATCCCCGGACCGTTGTCGGCGATCTCCACCACTACGCACTTGTCATCGCGGTAGGTCCGCACCCGCAACTCGCCCTTGCCGCCCATGGCATCGATGGCATTGTCGATAATGTTGGTCCAAACCTGGTTGAGTTCGCTCCCAAACGAATTCACCAGAAACGGCAGGTGCTGATAGTCGCGCTTCACCACGACTCCACGTTTCAATTTGTGGTTGAGAATGGTGAGCGTAGTCTCCAGACCCTTCACGATATCAACGTTCTGGATTGGCGACTGGTCCATGTAGGTGTATTCCTTGATCGCCCGCACCAGGTCTGAGATTCGCGAAGTGGCGCTTTCAAGCTCGTGCAGTAAGTTGAGAATCTCGGTCCAAGCCGCAATTCGTACCAGCGCCGCACGCGCGGTGGGCCCGTCGAGAGTAGCGAACACATGCTCCAGAATTTCAGGCTTGAAATTCTTGTGCGCTAAATCAGCCGCCAACTGCCATAAATCTTCCTGGCCATGGCTGCGCAGCAGAGAATCCAGCCGCTCTTCCAAATCGCTGATGGTCAACGCGTCGGGCGGGGGATCGTTCGATTCCGCCACGGAATTTTCAATTCTCGCAATTTCATCTTTTTGTTCAGGAGTTAAGTTGCGCCGCCCCAACTCTTGACTGGCGTCCCGAATGCGTAGCAGAATCCCGCGCAACTGGCTGGCGGCACGGGTAGCGGCCGAGGCAGGATTGTTGAGTTCATGTGCCAGCCCGGCGGAAAGTTTCCCCAAGCCAGCCAACCGGTCCCGCTGCTGTTCCATCCGCGTGGTTTCGCGGATACGGTCGGACATCAGACCCACCAGACGCTTGGTCAGCTCCGGCATCTTTTGCACGAGATCCGGAAATAGCGAGGCAGGAAATCGCAGCGCGCGGCTGTCCGTCTCCGCCCGCCCACTCACCGTAAACTCTTTCATCCTCGAAAAAGGCAGCAGTCCGGTGACTGCGCCCCGCTCCAGGTTAAAGATGAAGGTTTCGCCGCCAAGTTCGCCTCGTCCCTGAAGTACTCCTTCCAACAGCACAAACATCGCGTCGGCAGGATCTCCCTGGCGCGCGTACGTTTCACCGGCCTTGAGATGGAGTTCTTGCGATTGGCTGAGGAACCAGTCAATCTGGTCGTCCGGCAGATCGGCAAATACCGGCACGCGAAGTAGTTCGGATTTTTCCGCCATTTATACCTTGCTCAAATATTGATGGATGAACTGAACAGCTACCGATCCTTCGCCCACGCCCGAAGCCACACGCTTCACTGAACCGTGCCGCACGTCGCCCACGGCAAAAATTCCGGGGACGTTGGTCTCCAGCAGAAACGGATCTCTGTCCAGGGTCCAGCCCTGGGGCCGCTGCCTGTCCTGCATAAGATCCGGCCCGGTCATCAAGAAGCCGCGTTCGTCGCGCTTCACCAGGTCTCCCAGCCAGTCGGTGCGCGGCAAGGCTCCAATAAAAATGAACATCGAGCTGGCTGGCACGCGTTCCGTGGTATTTGTGTCCGAGCACAGTACAGACATCTCTTCCAAATGGGTTTCGCCGTGCGCCTCCGCAACGCTGGCGTGGGTCCAGAGCTGAATGTTGGGAGTCGCCTTGATCTGGTCGATCAAGTACTGGGACATGGTGCTCGAGAGCGACTCTCCGCGCACCAGAATAACCACCCGCTCGGCGTAGCGGGCAAAGTTCATGGCTGCCTGCCCCGCCGAGTTCGCGCCGCCGACCACATAGACGATCTCGTTTTTGCAGGCCATTGCTTCGGTCGCCCCGCCGCCATAGTAAACGCCAGCCCCCTGCAACCGGTCGATTCCCGGCGCGTCCAGCTTCCGCCACTGCACTCCACTGGCGATCATCAACGCGTGGCAGGAAATCTCGCTGCCGTCCGTTAGTTTCAGAATGCGGTACGGGCCCTCGGTTCGCGCCCCCACTGCTTCCTGTGGGGACAATATCTCCACCCCAAAACGCATCGCCTGCGCAACCGCACGTCGCGCCAGATCTCCGCCGCTCAGCCCAGTCGGAAATCCCAGATAGTTCTCAATCCGCGAACTCATCCCCGCCTGACCGCCGGGTGCCTCCCGTTCGATGATCACTGTGTGCAGACCTTCCGATGCCCCATATACCGCAGCCGCCAATCCCGCCGGACCTCCGCCCACGATCGCCAGATCGTAGAAGTCAGTTTGCGCGCGCGTACGCAGTCCAACTTTTTGTGCAACATCCGCCGGCACACTGTTCAGCAGCTTCGTACCATCTGGGAAGAGCACGACCGGCAAACTGGGTGCATCCGGGCCGAGGGCATCCAGGAGACGCTTGGTCTCCGGATCGTTGACAGTTTGCTCAACGTCGATCCACTGGTAGGGAACACGATTGCGCGCCAGAAAATCCCGCAGTTCGTAGGATCGTGGCGACCAGCGCGTGCCCAGCACCCGAATACCTTCAAATACCGGATGGTAGGAAGCTTGCCAGTCATCGAGCAGATCATCCAGCTGCGGATACAAATGCTCGCTGGGAGGGTCCCACGGCTTCATGAAAAAATAGTTGATGCTAGCTTGGTTGATCGCGCCGATGGCAGCGTTGGTGTCCGCGTAGGCGGTGAGCAGGGCGCGTTTTGCGTCGGGATAGATCTGCATCGCTTCCTGCAGGAACCCGATTCCATCCATCTGCGGCATGCGCTGGTCCGCCAGCAACAAGGCCACACTGTCGTTCCGCAGCTTCAGTTGCTGCAGCAGATCCAGCGCACCCTGGGGAGAATCACTTCCGATCACACGATATGCGCCCCCGTAGTGCGATCGCAAATCGCGCTCAATGGCGCGCAACACATCGGAGTCGTCGTCCACACTCAACAGAATTGGTTTTGCCATGCCCCCGTCTCAGCTTCCAGTGGAGATTTTGGCCGCTCCGGCCCGCCTTAACAAAGTCGATTAGATAACCGGAACCGCTGCTTGGTTGCGGAATCCCATGATTGCGGCTAAACCGTTCATGGTAGCACCCAGGTTAGCTGTCGGTCGCCCCGCATCTGCCGGAGGCCTGCTTCCTTGTTTCCCCTCTGATCCTTCGCCTTCCAGACCCGAGTGCCCGTTCCAGTTTTGCTCTGTTCCTCTCGCATTTTTCGGCGAAAGCGGATATGCTTATCCGACAACTAGTTCCAAAGCTTGTTCGATTCCGATCACACCTCAAGCACGGCGTGTGGGGGCACGCATGCGAGGTACAGAGGTTTGTTATGTCTGGTGACATCGCCGTCGTGCAGGTCTTTATTTTGGCCGAGAACCGTCTGTTGCGCGAGGCCCTAGCACGCATTCTCAACAAGAAGAGCGACATACGAGTGGTGGGCGCATCCGCGTTCGCGCCCGACATTGTGCAGCAAATCACCACCGCCGCTCCGCATGTCTTGCTTTGCGATTCCGCCACGGTTGCACTTTCCGAGTTGCGGCTGGTTTCTGAGGTTCGCGCTGCCATGCCCGGTCTCAAGGTGGTTATGGTGGGCATGGAAGCCGAGCCGGGAACTTTCCTGAGAGCGGTGCGTGACGGGATCGTAGGCTACGTGCTGAAGGAGGCCTCAGCCATGGAAGTGGCCGCCTGCGTGCGCTCGGTGGCCAATGACGACGCGGTGTGTCCGCCTAGCTTGTGCATGGTGCTGTTCCAGCAATTGGCCAACCCCACGCCCCAATCCGCGGGCTTCGTACTCAAGCACGACCTGGGACTCACCCGCCGGGAGCAGCAATTGGTGCAAATGATCAGCCGCGGCCTTACCAACAAGGAGATCGCGGCGCAACTCAATCTTTCCGAGCAAACGGTAAAAAACCACGTCCACCGTATGCTGCGCAAGCTCGGTGCCAGCGATCGCCTCGGAGCCGTGGAGCGTTGCCGCGTGCCCGGCGCGTTTGCATGAGTCAAAATCCGAAAACAGCCCCGGTACTTTTTGGGTACTTGTTTGTCCAAAGAACGGACAGAGTGCCGTCGGTCAACGTAAACTTCTTGGTACTACACAGTTAGGTTCTCTGGACCGGATTTGAGTCTTACTTTTTCTCCGATTCTGGGAGAAACTGCGCGGCACGGAGAATATCGTGCAAAAGGTCAAAGTGTTGGTTGCAAACCGGCCACGTTTGATGAAGGACCTAGTCCTGGCCACCGTTGGGGATCAGCCCGATATCGAGATCGTGGGCGAAACTGAGGACGATGCTGAACTCACCGAACTGGTGGAACGCACCCGGCCTGACTATCTGATCATCGCGCTCGAGGAGCCGGAGGGGCGTCCGGGTTTGCGCGGTTTTCTGCTGGGGCGGTATCCGCAGATGAAGATTCTCGCGGTTGCTCCAGAACGTAATAGCGGCATTTTTTATTGGGCTTTTGTCGATATTCGTTCCATGCGCGTGGAGTCATCGGAACAAGGCATCCTGAGCGTGTTGCGAAACAAACCGGAGTTGGTGAGCACGTGAAGTCCGCGTGTGGCGATTCCATTTCAAAACCCGGGGCATGGTGCGGAGCGCGACTTTGAGTCGGTGTTCGGGTTTGGGACAGAAATAGCTCCAGCCCGTGTCGCGATTGTCGTTTTAGGCTGTCGACGTTTTGTTTGGAAATTACTGAAATGTCATGGGTTAACTCACAAACGCCCTGTAAGTGAGAGGGCGGAGCTACAGAGACCCTGACTCTAACGTGGCGCTGAAGTCCGAAGATACTGGTGCGCTGCGAACAAATTCCAGATGGTTCCATAGTCTACTTGGGCTGTGTTCGATTGCAGTGGGGAGAGATGTTATGAGAGTTCGATTGTCAAAGATCCGCGAGCTTGGTTTCTTGGTGGCAGTGGGGTTGCTGTTCATGCTAGGAGCGGCGTCGCTGTCCGCCCAGCAGGATCGGCCGTTTACCAAGTCATACGATAAGTCGTCCGGCAACCAAGATTACGATCGGACTCGAGCGGTTCCTCTCGAGCAATCTCGCGCCGAAGCGCAGGCTGACCAACTGGTTTCGCTATCATCGGACAAGATTATTTCACTTCTTACCGCTGAGCCTGGACTCCTGTTGAAATGCAAGAAACTGTTGGTGCGCACTGCGTTCGAGCAAGGACGAGTGATCGGTCAGGAAGAGTTGACTGACGATGCGGTGTTCCAATTGGTTCGGGACGACCAGAAGGTTCGGAGCCAGTTCACCCGGGAAATCGAGGATCGCTACTACATCCGTGCCAAACCCACCCAGGAAGAGCTTGAGCGGAGTTGGCTGGCGGGACTGACTCCCGTGACCACCGGTCCGGTGCCAACGCCCTCAAGTCAGACGAGCACCTCGTTGGCTGGGCAAATCGCCAACCTCAAGTCCCCGGGGCAGGAAGATCTATATTGGTTACGTCACGAGGATGATCTCCAACGGACCCCCAACCCCAACTTCGCCGAGCCCTCCGGTACTCCTCAGGCGAACCCGGCTGGGACCGTCCAGGGTTTGAAGCCTCCGTCAGCTCCAAGCCTCAACTCCCTCCCCTCTTCCGGCCCGATGGGTCCTGGACCCAACCAGCAATGGCCGCAACCAATATATGATCCGCGTCGTACGTTGCTGCAGGCACAGTCGTCAGGGGCATTTGCTGACTACTACGACTCGGGCGATGCGAACGGACTATCCGCGATGGGATCTGGCTCCGTGCAATCGCTGATCGCAGCGCGCTTGAATGGTTCGAGCGGTGGCTCGGCCAGCCACTTTGGCGGCACCAGTTCCTCCGGCGGTTTCGGCGGGGCTTCGGGCGGAGGCTTTGGCAATTCGGGGATGGGCGGGCAAGGTTCGCTCTTTGGATCTGGAGCAGGGGGAGGTGGGAACTTCGGCTTGCCATCGCTCTTCGGCGGTCAAGGCTCCGGACCAGGCGGAATGGGCGGAGGTTCCAATCCATTTGGTGCAAACACTTCTTTGCCCCAACAGGCTAGCCTGAATCCGGGAGTAAACTCTTTCCCAGGTTTTTCCGGGCCTTCTTCAAGCAATCCGTCCCAATTTTCGCCGCTCGACATTGACCGTCAGCCGCCGATCAAGCATCAGGCCAACCCGTACGCCGATGTTCCTTCCCTTTACGATCTCTATCAGCAGTATGCGCGCCGTTCGCCGATCCTGGATCGTTTTGGTATTGACTTGTTTCAAAACGGCACAGGTAATTTTGATGATCTTCCCATGGACATGCCCGTCGGGCCTGAGTACGTCCTCGGGCCGGGGGATGACGTGAATGTAGATTTCACCGGTAGTCTCACCGACCACTTGACCAGAGCCGTGGATCGTACGGGTCGGCTGGTTTTGCCAGAGGCTGGGGGGATACAGGTTTCAGGTAAGACTCTGGGTGAAGCACAGCAAGTTGTTCAGACGGCGATGCGTACCCAGTATCGAGATGTAAGAGCAGACATCTCCCTCGCCCGCGTCCGTAGCGTGCGGGTATATGTTGTGGGCGACGTGGAACATCCCGGGCCGTATGACGTGCTTGCCCTGTCTACGCCGCTAAATGCCGTCTACCAAGCTGGAGGACCAACGTCGGGCGGCAGCTTGCGCATTTTCAAGCACTATCGTGGCCAAGAGCTAGTCGAAACCGTCGATGTGTACAACCTGTTGTTGCACGGCGTTCCTACTGGCATGCACCGATTGGAAGCGGGTGACACCATTTTGGTGCCTCCGCTGGGTCCTCAGGTCACTATTGAGGGCATGGTTCGCCGGCCAGCAATCTACGAATTGAACCAAGAAAAGAGCCTGGCTGAAATGCTGGAGATTGCTGGCGGCGTGCTGCCTTCCGGCACCCTTCGACACGTCGATGTGGAACGCTTGGTCGCGCACGACTCCCGCTCGATGTTGCGACTGGACATTCCGGAAAACAACAACGCCGCCGACGTGACCAAGGGGCTGCAAGACTTCCAGATCCAAGATGGCGACAAGATCAAGGTTTCCCCCATCTTGCCCTACGCCGATAAGACGGTTTATCTGGAGGGTCACGTTTTCCGGCCGGGGAAATTTGCCTACCGTGATGGCATGAAGGTCACGGATTTGATTAAGTCCTACAAAGATCTCTTGCCCGAGCCCTACAAGCAGCACGCCGAGATTATTCGTCTCAAAAAGCCTGATAACACTCCCGAGGTACTGGCTTTCAATCTCGGGGATGCTCTTGACGGCAAAGACCAGGAATTGGCTCTGCAGCCCTTCGACACGGTGCGGGTGTTCGGACGCTTCGATTTCGAGGATGCCCCGGTCATCACGGTCACCGGAGAGGTGAGAGATCCTGGTGACCACATCACCAACGGCGCGGCTTACCTGCTTGACGCCGTCTATCTGGCGGGGGGCACTACTTCGGACGCATTGATCGGAGATGCCCAGGTCTTCCGCAAAACCGACGACGGAAAGCTCCGTGTATTCAGTGTCAACTTGCGGCGGGCAATGGATGGCGACCCCAAGGACAATATTCTCCTCGCCCCCAAAGACCGCGTCTTCATCCACCGTGATCTGAACAAAGTCGATCCCGCCACAGTAACTATCGAGGGCGAAGTCGGGCGTCCGGGCAAGTATCCCTTGGGCTCTGGGATGTCCGCTGCCGATTTGGTTCAATTTGCCGGCGGCCTTAAGCGTGGTGCCTATAAGGAAGAGGCCGACCTTACAAGTTACATGGTCGAGCACGGCAGTAAAGTCGTCTCGGATCATCAAACTGTGGAAATTGGCAAAGCTCTCGCTGGCGAACCCGATACCGACGTCCGTCTGCACGACGGCGACGTTCTCACCATTCGTCAGTTGTCTGGTTGGGATGACTTGGGTGCAGTTATACAGGTCAAGGGCGAGGTCGCACATCCGGGTGGTTATGGTATTCAGCCGGGTGAGCGCCTCAGTTCCGTCATTGCTCGCGCCGGCGGCTTTTTGCCCAACTCCTATCCTTACGGAGCAGTGTTCGAACGGGTCCAGGTTCGGGAATTGGAGGAGAAGAACCGGGCCGACTTGCTCCAACGAGTCCAGGCTGAGGTCGGGCTGGTGAAGCCTCCCCCCGGAGCGGATCTGGATCAACAAGTTCAAGCCAAAGCCGCAGTTCTGCAGTATCAGAAGGTCATCGAGCAGTTGCAGAATACTCCGCCTGTGGGGCGCCTGGTTATTCACATCTCTTCCGATGTCAAGCGTTGGGCCAACACCTCAGCCGATATCCAGGTGCGCGCTGGAGACGTAATACGTATTCCCAAGAGGCCTGGCATCGTGTTGGTGGATGGCGCCGTTTACAACCCGACTGCCATCACTTACAAGCCAGGCAGAAACGCTGGTTGGTACCTTAAACAAGCAGGCGGTCCAACGGAGCTGGCGGATAAGCGGGGTACGTTCGTGGTTCGAGCGGACGGTTCAGTCGCGGGCGGGCCGGGGGGAGTGTTCGGCGGGGGTGTTCAAAGCGCGGAACTGCGGCCGGGGGACATGATCGTTGTGCCCGAACAAACCTATTCTTTCGGCAACAAGTTCAAGACAGTCTTACAAACCGCCCAACTCGCGGCTTCAGCAGGCATCGCGACCTACTATTTCGCCAAGTTCTGATTTTTGGGGTCTGATGCTCTTTCTGATGGGACGTTGTTTCCTGGGAGTTCTTTTGCTTACTGCCGTGACTTTAACTGGCCAGACGCAAGGGAATGTCGCTGCGACCAATCCGGACGCGGGTGTGGCCCCGCGAGTAGATCCGGTTCACCCAGCTTCAACTCAGGAGAATCGCGGTTGGTTGCAGCCTGGCGAAGAACCGGAGAACCGCTTGCTCCGGCCGTTCCTTAAACATCTTGCCGGCGACCAGAAGGAGTTCTGGACGGCGCCAACCCGGCTCCAGGTGAAGGACCTCAAATGGATTGCCCCCTCAACCGCTCTGGTGAGCGCTTTCATTGCGAGCGATAGTTGGTGGGCGAAGCAGGTAAATCCGAATCACATGCAAACCAGTCTACACATCTCGGACTACGGTTTGTACTCCATGATTGGGTTTGGTGGCGCCTCGTTTGTGCTCGGCCACATGACGCATGACGATCATTTGCAGGAAGCCGGGTTGCTCAGCGGGGAGGCCGCTATCAACAGCACTGCGGTCACATACTTGTTCAAGGCGATCACCCAAAGGCAACGTCCTCTGGATGGCAATGAGCACGGGAATTTCTTTCAGGGAGGCGCCTCTTTTCCGTCCGAACATTCTGCCATCGCATGGTCAATCGCCAGCGTATGGGCCCACGAATACCCCGGTACCCTGAGCCAGATAGCGGCTTACAGCCTGGCATCGGCCATAACGGTTACCCGCGTCACCGCCCAGCAACACTTTCCGTCGGATGTCATCGTCGGCAGCGCCTTGGGCTGGTACTTCGGACGCCAGGTTTATCGGGCCCATCATGACCCCGAAGTCGGCGGATCTGGCTGGGGAAGCTTGCGCGACGAAAGCACAGGAGAGAAGGCCCGTAATCCGAATTACATGGCCTCCCCCTACGTTCCGCTGGACAGTTGGATATATCCCGGGCTCGAACGTCTGATTGCCATGGGGTACCTGAAGTCAGCGGTTCTTGGGATGCGCCCCTGGACGCGAATGCAGTGCGCCCGTCTTCTGGACGACGCGGCCGACAAACTTCCGGACGAGGGGATTGCTGAGGGCCGAGGGGGCAGACTGTATCAAGCCTTGGTCCAGGAATTCGCCCCGGAGATCGGCAGGCTGAACGGTGCATCCAATGTCGCAGCGCGCGTGGAGTCCTTGTACACGCGATCGATGGGGATCTCTGGTACACCTCTGCGTGACGCATTTCACTTCGGACAAACTGTGGTCAATGATTATGGCCGGCCCTACTGGACTGGGTTTAATAACATCACGGGAGTGACTGCCGATGCCGAGCTGGGACCGATGGCCTTTTCCTTCCAGGGGGAATACCAGCACGCGCCTGCCATGCCCACCAGTTCCCCCCAGGTCCTGGCAGCTATCGCGGTGACCGATGCCAATCCTCCCTTGGCCAACGGAACCAGCGAAATGAACCAAGTCAATCTACTCAATAGCATGGCTTCGGTCAGCATCAATAACGTGCAGATCTCTGCTGGAGTCCAAAGCCTCTGGCTCGGTCCCGGGGAGTCGGGGCCGCTATTGATGAGCGATAATGCGGCCCCGTTTCCGATGGTCAAGATTGACGATGTTATGCCGCATGAGATACCGGGTTTGTCACGCGTGCTGGGCCCCTTCCGTTCGGAGTTCTTTATTGGGCAACTCTCGGGCCAACACTGGGAACGATGTGTGGTGCAGAGCTGCCAGTCTTTTCCCGGACATCCCGGAGTGGTTGGTCCTGACATCTCGCCCCAGCCGTTCATTCATGGAGAAAAGATCAGTTTTCAGCCTACCCCCAATTTCGAATTCGGCATGGCAATCACCTCAATGTTCGGGGGCCCGGGTTTGCCGGTTACGTTCGGCAATTTCTTTGATTCTTATTTTGTGCACACCGCGAATCTGGCGAAAAATCCCGGGAAGCGGGTCTCGGCCGCCGACTTCAGCTATCGCATACCAGGCCTGAGAAACTGGTTGACGCTTTACATGGACTCCATGGTCTGGGACGAGATTTCACCCATTGGTTCCGCGCGTGCCAACGTAAATCCTGGCATCTACATGCCCCAAATACCGAAAGTCCCCAAGATGGAGTTTCGCGCTGAGGGAATAAACGAATCGCGAAACCATGTGTTGCGTGGGACAATATACTATAACGGTGATCGGTATCGTTCCGGTTATACCAATGACGGCACTTTGATGGCGAGTTGGATCGGGCGGGAGGGCCGAGGTGCGCAAGGTTGGTTGACGTATTCGTTTACTCCACGCAATAAGCTACAGCTAGGCTATCGCCTGCAGACCGTATCCCCCGCTTTTATTGGGGGCGGCCGGCTGGCTGACTATTCGGCTCGCGGTGAATTCATGGTCGGGCATAACATTTCCGTCTCCGGGTTGCTCCAACAAGAGCAGTGGAAGTTTCCGGTGCTCTCGTCCACCGGGCAATCGAATTTCATTGCATCGGTCCAGCTGACGTTGTATCCAAACTGGCGCTTAAAGAAATGAGAGATATGCCGCAGATGACTCCAACGCAGCGAGACGAAGACGTTACGGGGCACCTGGAAGTCGGAGTCCCGGACGACGTCGTTACTCCGCGCGATAAGTCCATCGAACGTTGGCGCCTGGTCTGGGAAGAGCGCCGCTTCCTCGGGAAGGTTACAGGCATAGGAATCGTCCTCGGCCTTTTGCTGTCAATCTTGCTTCCAAACCACTATGCATCCACCGTACAACTGATGCCTCCGGAATCAGAAGGCTCGGCCATGGGGATGATGGCAGCGATGATGACCGGAGGGGGAACGGGAGGAGGCAAGTCAAAAGGCGGTGGCGGGGGTGGTGGCGGCGGCGGTGGTGGGCTCGGAGCTATTGCGGGTGATCTCCTGGGTCTTAAAAACGTGGGTGCGGAGTACGTCGGTGTTTTGAAAAGCCATACCATCCAGGAGAGATTGGTGGATCGATTCGACCTCCAGAAGGTGTACGGGGATAAGTATAAGGAGGACGCTTGCAAGGACCTCTCGGACAACAGTGGGATTTCAGAGGATCGAAAAAGCGGGATCATCACAATTGAAATTACGGACAAGAACCGACAACGGGCTGCCGCAATCGGTCAGGGCTACGTCGATGAATTGAACCGCCTGATGAAAGAAATCGACACCTCGGCGGCCCATCGCCAGCGCATCTTTCTTGAAGGGCGTCTGCAGGCTGTCAAGCAACAACTGGACAACGCCTCCTTGGCGTTCAGCCAATTCGCCAGTAAGAACACGGCGATTGACATCGAGGAGCAGGGTAAGGCGATGGTGGAAGCGGCCGCAGCTGTTCAGGGGCAGTTGATCGGCATGGAATCGGATTTGAAGGGGTTGGAGCAGGTTTATACAGACAACAACCCGCGTGTGCAGTCCACCAAGAGTAGTATCGCGGAGTTACGCGCCCAACTGGAAAAGCTCGGAGGTGGCGAACCTGGGAAGTCGGTTCAAAACGGGGAGTTTTCTCCTTCGATCCGCCAACTCCCCGTTCTCGGGGTTACCTACTACGATCTTTATCGCAACGTCAAGGTTCAGGAGGCGGTTTACGAAACTTTGACAGCACAGTACGAAATGGAAAAGGTCGAGGAAGTTAAGGATACCCCGAGTGTAAAAATTCTGGATCCGGCCAACCTGCCAGAAAAAAAATCCTTCCCTCCGCGTGCGCTGGTTACTGCCTTGTTCACGTTGGTTACCCTGGCGGGAGGCGTGTGCTGGGTGTTCTTGGCAAAGCAGTGGCAGCGCACCGACTCGAACGATCCCAGAAAGGTACTGGCACTGGAAGTCTTTCAATCCGTCAACGCCAAGATGCCCTGGAGTACCCCGAACGGTTCGCGCCTGCATGCGATGACGCATATGGCTTGGATCCGGCTAGTCCGGCGCTCATCTCGGGAACGTACGAACGGTAATGCTGATGAGGCGCATGAGTCCTCAGAATGATTCAACGTAACTCCCGGCCGAATTCACCCACATTGCTTTCGTTTTCCTGGACCAGACTCCACCAGATCATTTTTAGTATCGCAGACCAGGCCTTTTCGGTCGGAGGAATGTTCGTTGCCAACGTCGCGCTTGCGCGTACCGTTAGCAAAGACGAGTATGGGATGTTTGCGTTGGTGTATTCCGGCTTCACCTTCCTGAATGGATTGCACAATGCCGCAATCCTGGAAACTTATACCGTCTACGGTGCCGGCCGATATCGGAATCATGGTCCGGAGTATCGCTGGCTGCTTTGGCGCAATAATGCCGTGCTTGGAGTCGCCCTCACCGTATTGCTGCTCCTGACTTGGCGGGTGCTTTCATGGATCGCGCCGGCGCTAGCATCCCGCTCCCTGTTGGGTCTGGCCCTCAGCAGTGGCGTCCTTTTGACCGCAGCTCTCATCCGTCGGATGCTGTATGTGCAAAGAAAGCCGCGGACTGCGGCAAAGTTGTCACTCGTCTTCTTCTTGACGCTCCTGATTCTATTGGGGATTACGATGAGAGCTGGACTCCTGAATGGCCTTTCGGTGTTTCTGATTTGTGCCGTCGGCTGGATCATTGGAGCACTGTCCATTTTCCGTGAACTGCCTCGAAAAATACCAATGGAAGCTTTTACCGACGCACAGCCGAACCATCGCTCAGAGCACTGGCAATACGCCCGTTGGATACTGGCAACTGCTTTTGTCTTTCAGCTTACAAACCAAGGATACTATTGGGTCGTAGCGGCGTTCCTTTCCTTGAAAGAGGTCGGGGAGCTGCGAGCAATCTACATGTTGGTGTCGCCAGTCGACCAAGTCTTGACTGCAATTACCTTCTTGGTTTTACCAATGCTGGCGCACCGCTACGCCTCGAAACAAGTAAGGGAGTTTTTCTCTCTCTGGAGAATGTATTTGCTGGGTTTCGTCCTGGTCAGTGGAAGCTTTGTCCTATTAGCGGTGTTCTTCGGGAACCCACTGGTGCATCGCGTTTATGGCGGCAAGTTCGACGACGTTGCCACGCTGTTGGGTACTCTGACTGTGGTTCCTCTCCTGATGGCAATCGGCAATACCATGAACGCCGCCATGAAATCTGGGGAACGACCCAATATGGTCCTGTACGCATATCTGGCCAGCGGCGCTGCCACGTTCGCCGCTGGGATCCCCTTGGTGATTCATTTTGGAGTGCGAGGCGCCGTGTACGGCATGCTGGTGTCGGCGGGTGTTTACGCCGCCACGTTAGGTGTCGGGTTTCTGTCCTTCCATACTCAGATGAATGTGGCGTGCGGACCGGCGGTGAACGGAATGAAAGTGGTGTCTGACTGGTTTGGCCCAGTGAGCACAGCTCCGCCCGAAAATGTCACGTTTGTCGGTAGCGAAAATGACTAAACCGAGAAGCACGGGCTCGCAGCGTCTTCTGCTGGTTGGCGGCATGGCCGCCTACGTCGCCTGCTTTCAGTGGATGTATATCCATTATCTGGATCCTACTTGGGCATACTTTGGGTTTGACTACTTTCAGCCCTCCACGAAATACGAGGTGCTGGCCTGGGTCCTGAGTTTGGTACCCAGTCTCTGGATGCCAATCCACTTGACCCGGCCGTCGCACTTGGCTTATTGGGTGCTTTATATCACCGTGATCATTCCTTCAATGTTTGTTCCTCTGTTTGCGGGCATCAACCCGCCAACCGAGGTTAGCGTGCTCATGATTGTATTCTTCACGGCTTTTGCTTTAGTGGGGCTAAGCTACCTTTTTCCTTTGCTCCCACTTCGCCCTGTGAGAATCTCTCAAAAAATATTCTGGGCGATCTTTGGATGCATGGGAACTGGCTTGGTTATCTGGGTGCTAGTTGTTCTTCACAAGCATCTGCACATCGTGTCGTTCGCAGACATATACGACCAGCGCAACACTGCCAAGGATGTGAGCGAGGGAACTGCGGTTAGTTATGCTCTCATGGGGCTAACTGGTGCGGTCAATCCCTTTCTCATGGGCTTCGGTCTTTATTACCGTCGCTCCTGGTTGTTGCTGACCGGGATTCTGGGTCAACTTCTGGTCTACAGCGCCCTCGGCACGAAAGGCTCGATCCTGTCGATATTATTCATTCCCGGTGTCTACGCAGTGTTACGAGTAGGTCGGAGTCCTTTTGGTCTGAAGGTCACGTTCGGATTTCTTGCGGTGCTGGCCGGATTATGTCTTTCTTTCGTTTACGTAGGCTACGATCCTAGTCCAATCCATTTCGCTGTGCTATTCGTGATATTAATGCGCACTCTGCCCATGGGTGGACTGGTGACTGCATGGTATTACAATTTCTTTCAGCAAAACCCTTTCACCTACTATTCCCATGTCACCGGGGTGAATTGGTTTGTGCACTATCCTTACGCAAACTTCATAGGTCTTGAAATAGGATCTTTCTACCAGAACGGTTCTGACCTCGATGCCACCGCGCACTTCTGGGCCACGGACGGTTTGGAAGCGATGGGCCTGTCCGGAGTACTGCTGATTTCTGTCTTTTGTGGGCTGGTATTTTGGGTTCTTGATTCGGCGGCAAGACGCCACGATCCGCGACTGTCCGCTTTGATTGCCACATACGCTGCGTACAACTTCGCCAACATTTCTATTTTTACGACTTTGTTTTCGGGGGGACTGAGCCTTCTGATTCTGTTTCTTTACCTCCTGCCGCCCCGGCCGGGCATGGACTCCGCTCCGACGCGTTCGAAGAGGAGAGTTCTTGCCGCTGCACGCACCGCCGCTTCGTACGGGACGGGATAGCCGTGTCTGGAACTAACTATAATGTGACCATGGGTGGCTTGCGCGATTCTTACCAGCACATCCGGCGAATGGTTCACGTGCTCTGCGGTTTGGATCTTTGGCGGATTGCGCAACAGAGGTGCACCAAGATTTCCTTGGGGAACAAGGGTGCGTCGTGGTGTCTGTGTCCCGACGGATTGTCAAACAAGAGCGTGGTTTATTGCCTGGGAGTGGGGGAAGAGATCTCATTCGATTTGGAGCTGATAGGGAGATTTGGTATCGAGGTGCAGGCGTTCGACCCCACACCTCGCTCGATTCAATGGGTGCAATCGCAAACCCTTCCGGACCAGTTTGTGTTTCACGGATATGGTGTTGCAGATTTCGACGGTGTTTGCAAGTTTCTTCCTCCCAAGGATCCTAGTCATGTCTCGCACACGATGTTGCCGCGAGACAGCCCTCGGCCGGCCATCGAAGTGCCGGTTTACCGCCTGTCTACGATCATGAAGATGCTGGGACACACTCAGATCGATCTTCTGAAGATGGATATCGAGGGTGCGGAATACGGGGTGCTTGCGGACTTGCTGGCCTGCAAAATCAGGCCCCAACAGATCCTGGTGGAATTTCATCACCGCTGGCCGGAGATAGGGCCCGGAAAGACGCGTGAAGCGATCGAGAGGCTTAACCAGGCCGGTTATCGGATATTCAACATTTCGCCCAGTGGCGAAGAGTACAGTTTCAGGAACAACCGCAACGATTCCTAATTGCGGCACGGGGAGGCAGCCACCGAATGGGTACCGTAACTCCAGAACGGATTGAGCTAAGTCAGTCTCGAGACTGGCGGACAACCATGATGTGGATGATCAATGTCAATCGCCGTCTGTATTACCGTTTGCGGCAGCACTTTCCCCATGTGAAGTGCAATGTGGCTGCCGCTTACCCATCTGTCGTCGGAACGTTCGCAAGAGGCGGCGGCGTAATTGTCGATGTGGGTGGAGGAGCCAGGTGTGCGTTTGCGAACGAGTGTTTGGGGTCTGACATTATTGCGGTGGACATTTCCGCCTCGGAACTGGAAAAGAATCTTGATGTTTCCGACCGAAAAGTTGCGGACGTTACGCAGGAGATTCCAGTGCCGGACAATTCTTCCGATATCGTCTCATCAAGATACGTGCTCGAGCATTTGAGAGGTGTGGATCGCTTTGTCAGGGAGGCCTACCGGGTCTTGAAACCGGGCGGAGTCTTCATTACTCTTTTTCCCAACAAGTATGCTCCCTTTAGCCTCATCAACCGGCTCCTTCCAGTATCGGTCGCTCACCGGGTTGCGTATGCACTGAAAGAACAGGCCGCAGAGTTCGGGATTTTCCCAGCTTATTATGAGCATTGTTCGCCCGCTGCTTTTCGCCGGGTGCTTGAAGCGGAGGGCTTTACTTCGGTGGATGTGAAAGTCGCGTATTCACAATCGAGTTATTTCAACTTTTTCTTGCCGCTGGCGCTGGCCATTCTCATCTACGAATGGGCGATTAGTCTCCTGGGTTTGGAAAGCCTTTCTGCCCACGTTCTTGTCTGCGCGCGTAAACCGACGGCAAACTAGTCAGGTCGTTGTGAATTGCAGGCCTGAATTTTCCACCCATGTTCGCAAATCCTAATCTCATAGGCCATTCAGCATCATCGTCGCGGCACAGACAGGAGGAGGAACAATGAGACTGTTTTCCATGGCAACGCTGCTCGTGAAATTGATCATGATCGCCGTAGTTCTCGCGGAGACAGGAAGTACGCTGGCGTATGCGGTGACCCCCCAGGATTTCGGGGGCAAGGGGGACGTGGTTACATTGCGAGACGGTGCCATCGGGGCCGGCACTGCTTCCTTTCGCTCTCGCTCCGCGGTTTTTGCCGCAACCGACGTAGGCAAAGCCATTGTCGTCACCGGTGCGGGAATAGGCGGCGGCGCTTTAGTGACCAAGATTCAGGCTTTTACGTCCCCCAATCAAGTCACGTTGGCAGCCAACGCAAGCACAACCGCAACGGATACGCTCACCTACTATGGAACGGACGACACAGCCGCAATCCGCTCCTGCGTATACAAGGGCACAACCAAAGGAGGAGTATGCAACATCAGCGACGGGGTAACATTCATGGTGAGCAATACGGCAAGCACGATAGCCCCGTTCGGTGCGGGAAACAATCCGATCCAGAAAGGCACGATCAATGGCCGCGGCAGGATCATCTTTGCCCCGCAGGGAAGCTTAGTAAGTAACGACCGACTATTTTACATTTCATCCCAGGAAACATATCCCATGCGGATCGTCGGGGCGATCGCCAAAGGAGCAACTTCTTTCTCTGCCCAAGACTCCGCCGACGCGGCCAAACTGTCGCCAGGTGACTGGGTGATTGTCACCGAGAGGGACTCCATAGTTAGGGATCATGTGTACGCGGATTGGATGGAAGTTTCGAGTGTTAGCGGAAGCGTGGTCCATACGGCGAAGCCGTTTCGCATTGCCTTTCCAAACGCGCGCCCCTGGGCCGGTCCGCCCAGCTACTGGGGCCTGAGCTTCCGTAAGGTCGGCCCGGCAACCTCGAATATTGAGGTTCATGACATCACAATTATCATTCCGAAGATCAAAGACACTCATGTGATCGTCGGAATCGCAACCCGCGATACACGGGGGACGTTAATTAACCACATCACCTGTCAAGATGCTTCGGGAAATTGTTTTGCCGGGTATATGGACCAAAATCTGACCATCCAAAACAGCAATTTCAATGAAGCGGTTTACTCCGAAATTGCTGCAACTGTCGATGCGGTCATCGCTGGAAACCACATCAACGAAAACACAAGCGCTCTGCTCCTTCCGGGGCCTCCGACCAGCGGCGGGTTGGAGGTGGATTTTGGCACAGGCTTCAGCAGCGTGACGGACAATATTATCGGTGCTAGTAAGCAAGTGTGTATTAACGTCTCTCCTGGTGTGCATGACACGCTCGTCAAGGGAAACACCTGTGGAGTGGTGACCTTTGGCAGCGGCGCAAGTTGCATTTTTTCCAGAGGTGGTTATCGTTTGACGATCGTTGAGAATACTTGTATGGGAGGGACGACCGCCGCAGCGAGAGGCATTGATGTAGCCGATGCCCCTAATCTTGCAGCGCCCATGTACAGCGAGGGCAACCGAATTCTTAACAACAAAGTGCAGGGCTTCGCTACCCCCTACGCTTGCGAAGGCCGGTTGCGAACGGATAGTTGTGACCACCGCTAAGGGTCCGCTCAGTGAGCGTTGAAATTCCAAGGGTATTCGAATGCGATTAGTTTTGCTGGCCCCAGTGTTTTGCAGGAACATGGGGTATTTGGAGAATATGTTGCCCCGATATCTTGCGCGTGCAGGAATCGAAACCCATGTGGTGACCATGGACCTCCCGCCCTACTACTGGATGCCAGAGTCCCAAGAAACCTACGGAGACTTCTTGGGGCAGAACCAGGCTGGCACGGTTGAAAACCTGGATGGCTATACCCTGCACATCCTCGGTCATAAGAAAATCGCGGGTTACATGCGGATGGTGGGTTTGCGAGAAAAGCTATCCACCATCCGTCCTGATATCGTGCAGTGCTCGACCGTCCTTGGGTGGACCCCGCTGGATGCAGCCCTATACAAAAGTTATCTCGGGTACAAGTTATTCTCTGGCAATCACTACCATGCGTCTGTTTTCCCCCTGGCAAGCAAGTCCTTGCCTTGGTGGAACGCCGAGCGTGTGCGCTGCGCCATCACCAGAACTCTGCCCGGATGGTCGGTCAGTCTGTTGACCGAGAAGTGCTATGCGATCGCTCCGGACTGCGCCGATGTAGCCGTGAGGTTCTTTGGCATTCCGCGAAAGAAAGTAGAAGTTCGTTCGCTAGGTGTGGACACTGAACTGTTCAGGCCCGCTTGCAGCGAGAAAGATAGAAAGGCAAGGGTTGCATTGCGGGAACGACTGGGTTTTGCTGACTCCGACATCGTCTGCATCTATACCGGCCGGTTCGGGGAGGACAAGAACCCATTGCTGTTAGCACAAGCTATCGCGCATCTTGCCAGCAAGGGTGAGCCGTTCCACGGGCTCTTTGTAGGAAAAGGAACACAAGGCCGCGCTATCGAATCGTGCGCCAGGTGCACGACCCATGCTTTTGTGCCGGTCCAGGAGTTGGGCGACTTCTTTCGCGCTGCCGATGTTGCAGTCTGGCCTGCGCAGGAATCCCTATCTATGTTAGATGCTGCTGCTTGTGGTCTCCCGATTATTGCCAACCACACGATGACGGCGAAGGAACGCATTGAGGGAAACGGTTTGTTTTATCTGCTGAATGATGGAGCGGACTTGGTTCGAACGTTGCTGCAGCTCCGCGACCCGCACGTCAGGCAGCAGATGGGGTCTTCCGGCGCACGGAAGATGGAGAAGGAGTTCAGTTGGGAGTCCCAAGCCAAGCGGCGAATCGAGGATTATCAGGCCGCTTTGAATGGGGAACCCTCATCGAGAAAGAACGGTGTTTCGAGAGAATTCTTCGGAGGGGTTGATCCGCAGTTCGAGAAGAGGATAGAACCGTGATAGATTTCTCGGCGCTGCCTAACACGAACTTGTTAGGAAAAATTTCCCGCTATCCCCTCAGAATCCTGCCGGGAACGATGACGGTGCCAATCCTGCAAGGTCCCCTGAGAGGGAGGAAGTGGATTGTCGGATCCCAACGCCACGCGTTCTGGCTGGGCAGCTATGAAGCCTCCATGCAGAAGCTGATCGCACGCGAGGTGAAGCCGGATGCCGTATTCTACGATGTTGGGGCTAATGTGGGGTTTTATTCGCTGCTTGCATCTATGCTCGTTGGCAAGGGAAAGGTATTTGCCTTCGAACCTCTGCCAGCTAACGTTGCCTATGTTTACAAACATCTTGCCTTGAACGCCGCCAAGAACGTCGAGGTGTTCGAGTTGGCAATTTGTGATCAGGTTGGCACCGCGTTCTTCGAGCAGGAAGGAACGGGGGCGATGGGCCGTCTTCAAGACCAGGGGAGTCTGCGCGTGGCCACGGCCACACTGGATTCACTGCTTCAGGAGCAAAAGCTGGCTCCCCCCGACTACATCAAGATGGACATCGAAGGAGCAGAGGCCAAGGCGCTGGCCGGGGCAATGTTGTGCTTTCAGAGATTCAAGCCGGTTTTGTTCTTAGCCACTCATGGCAGGGAGATTCACAAAGAGTGCTGCGATCTTCTTCGGTCATGGAACTATGAGCTGAGCGTCGTTGGACAGGCCTCGCAGGACAGAGCAGAGGTTTTGTGCCGGCCAGCAAGACCCTAACATTGACGAAGAGCCCCGAGACCGCGCGCAAGCGCAGTAACCAGTGTCAGGCCGGGAGTTAATCATGGAGAGTAACCGAGACATACGGTGGGAGGATACGGCACCCGTTCGCGGGGGCGACCGTCGGCGGGGCTCGGAAGGCCAAGGCCCGGCGAAGCAGCACTCCGATTTGGGTCGCTATCTTTCCGGCGAGGCGCTCATCGGTGACGATTTTACGGCTGAAGAGATCGCCCAGTGGTTCGCGGATGAAAAGGAGGCGTGCTTCGAGATCCGCGCTGGCATGAAGAAATATCCCTATCATGCTAGGAACTGGTTCTACGGATACAGAAAACTACCCCGTAAGAAGTTTGCGAAGGTGCTTTGCTTTGGGGGCGGGACCGGGGTTGAGCTTCTTCCCATTGCCGACCGTTTAGGGGAGGTCACGATTCTTGAGTCTTCCAGCAATTTCAAGGCCGTCATCCAAGCCAGTTATGCCACCCCGAACGTCGATGGCTCGATGTTGTTTCCGGATGATACTTTTGATCTTGTCACTTGTATCGGCGTACTTCACCACATCCCAAACGTTTCAACGGTAATAAGGGAGTTGTACCGCTGTACCAACCAAGGCGGAATCGCCCTAATAACAGAGCCGATCACATCGATGGGCGGTTGGATGGCCCCAAGAGCTGGTTTGTCGAAGCACGAAAGAGGAATCCCTCCGCAGCTTTTCCGCTCGTTTATCGAGAGCGCGGGATTCGAGATCGTCGCGGAGAACCAGTGTGGTTTTGCGCCGATTAATTATGTTGCCAGGAAACTGGACCTCAGACCCTACAATTCAACGCTCCTGGTGCGACTTGATAAAGTCTTGAGCGCACTGCCCTTGCCCGTCAAGTATCATGCCACGACGGCTTTCGAAAAACTTCGTGCCACCTCCGTCTTCTACGTTCTCAGGAAATGACCTAGAAGAGGCGACGTTTCTGGCGCCGGCGAGGGCAGTCTTTCGATCTCCCGATTGGTCTGCGCTGAAGGTTGACTTCGAGAGGGATAGCGGGAATATGTCTTCTTTGAAAGTAAATATCCAACCGGAAGTTTCGCGTACCGTCGCAGTCAGTGCGAAACTCAGCCAAAACTACGACGCGTACTATGACGGAGAGTCGGATTGGCGAGCCCTGGGAGCGATCGGCAAAGTCAAGAATGTCGTCGATCTTTGCGCCGCCACTCCTCATGGCAGAATCCTCGATATCGGCTCTGGTGAAGGGGCGCTTCTGCAGCGCCTTTCTGACGGGAATTTCGGGGAGGAATTATATTCTCTAGAAATCTCTCGAAGCGCCGTTACTGCAATACTTCGAAGGAATATTTCGCGCTTGCATGAATGCCAGCTTTTCGACGGATATTCCATCCCCTACAAGTCTCGCCAGTTTGATCTCGCGATTTTGAGCCATGTTGTCGAGCATGCAGAATATCCTCGGAAGTTGCTGTATGAGGCTGCGCGAGTGGCCGATTACGTTTTCGTCGAAGTGCCACTCGAAGACACCATGATGTTGAAGCCCGATTTTGTTTTCGACCCGGTGGGGCACATCAACTTCTACTCCCGGAAGACCATCAGGCGGCTAGTTCAAACCTGCGACTTGCGGGTTCTGTCTCAAGTCGTGAGCAACCCATCGCTGGCGATGTATAAGTACCAATTTGGCCGCAAAGGGACTCTGAAGTATTTGTTAAAGGAATGCCTTCTTCGGACAGCCGAGCCGCTGGCCTGCGGTCTGTTTACTTATCATTGCTCGCTGCTTTGCGCTGGGGTTTCTGAGTAGCATCGACTTCTAGGTTTCTAAGACAATGCCTCATGACGGTCCAATCACGTCTTTCCTGAAGAAGAAGGTAAGACCCTTTCTGTTGAAGGCGAATCTCGGACGGGTTGTGCTGATACCCGTTCGATTGAGTATGGCTCTTGGCTACTACACCCCGCAATTGAAGCGTACGGTAACATGGGCGGTTTCATCGCGCGAGGCTACAAATTTCACGTTTGAGATAACTCATGAAAATTGCGAGTACCTGGCGCACACCGTCTCCGCGATTACGGGCGTGTCGTATTCCGCAGCCATGGGCTATGTCAACGAGCTTCAGGGGGACGACGCGCTGAAGCGGCACGTTATTGAGGAAACCCGCAAGAGCCGCATGCGACATTGCGCGGACGAAAGGTGCGCGTTTGGAAGGCGACTGGGGTGGTACGCTTTCGTGCGCATATTAAAGCCACATGTGGTCGTCGAAACAGGAGTGGACAAAGGCCTGGGAGCTGTGACCCTCTGTGCCGCTCTGCTACGCAACGCGACGGAGGGTTTTCCGGGCCGATATTTCGGCACAGATAAGGACCCGGACGCAGGCTTTCTGCTCACCCAGCCGTATCGTAGCGTCGGGGAGATTCTCTACGGTGACTCGATCCAATCGCTCCGATCCATTCCCGAGATTGACATTTTTATCAACGACAGCGATCATTCTGCAGAATACGAGCGACGCGAGTATGAGCTTGTCGCACCCAAACTAGGTTCTAACGGTCTCATTCTCGGAGACAATTCCCATTGCACTGATGTCTTGGCGAGGTTCTCTGCGGAGCGGGGGCGGCAGTTCATTTTTTTTCGGGAACAGCCGAAAGACCATTGGTATCCCGGTGCTGGAATCGGTATTTCGTTTACGAGGAACATGCTCGCTGCGTCGAATGGCGTGTCCGCAATAGGCGCTCCGGCAGCTGTCTGACAGGCCCAAGCTCGGTTGCCCGATTCCGATCTGCGAGTTTAAGACAGATACCGTCAATGCTCCAGAGGATGCCCGGTGCGGATCGGGCGGAAAATTCTGGCCCACGTTCGTATGTATTGAGCACCTTGGCCATCGAAACCCCCGTAAACAACGTTGCCACCAGGTCTCGTTCTGATCGGCGGGGCGGGAGGCGGCTGCAACAACGCGAGTCCGGCGTCTGTATGCTAGGAGCCTTTCCTCCGCCGGTACATGGTATGGCGATGGTTAATGCCGGGATGTATGGGCATCTCGCGAGGCGTGGAACCTTGCCAGTGGTGTTGGACTTGGCCCCAGCGTCGTTAAAAAGGGATTGGTTTAGCCGATTAGGCCGCATTCGCAAGATTGCAAGAGCGTTCATACGATACTTGCGGGAACCTGTCGGCAAGCTCGGAAGCACTCTGTACGTTGGACTCTCGGGGGGATGGGGTCAGTTGTATGAGGCACTATTTGTGGCTACCGCCCGCCTTAGGGGTGCCCGTGTCTTCCTTCATCATCATAGCTTCGCATATCTGGATCGGAGAAAATTTCCGACACGTTTGCTGGTGCGATTGGCGGGACCATCTGCCACACACATTGTGATATGCGAAACGCAGGGCCAGAAACTCAGACAATGCTATCCGATGGCCTCGCGAACAAAAGTGGTGTCGAATGCAGCGATCATGGATCACCCCGAAGAGGCAAAACATCGGACCCGCACCTCCATCCGGAGCATTGGATTTCTCGGGAATATCTCGCGCGAAAAAGGCATCCTGGAGGTTCTTGCAATTGCTGAGCGACTCAGGAGTCGGGGCGCCGATTTTGACGTGTATATCGCCGGTCCCTTCGAAAATGCTACGGTCGAAAAGGCGGTCCAGGAAACGGCAGCTCGGCTGCACTCGGTAAAGTATGTAGGCCCGCGCTACGGACCGGAGAAAGAGTCTTTTTGGGATCTCATCGACATACTGCTTTTCCCGTCGCAGTATTCAAACGAGGCTGCGCCTTTGGTCGTCCACGAGGCCATGGCGCACGGAATACCGGTAATCGCCTGGGCGCGCGGATGTCTGTCCGATATGGTGACGGCAGATTCGGGTGTACTGGTGCCGCCGGACGAGGATTTTGTTGCGGTTGCAGTGGAGCGCTTGCTGGAGTGGCAGCGCGATCCCGCAGTCGTTGCTGCAAAGTCGAATGCTAGTGCGAAGGACTTTAGCGAGCAGCATGACAAGTCGAGGGACAGTCTTGTCGCTCTTCTGAATGAATTGACCTGTGGGACCGAGCCTTCTCTGACTGGGCCGCAAAACGGTAGAAATTCGAATTGATATGCCATACCAGACCCACGGAACATCAGCGGTTGCGACGTCGCTGACGGTGCAGGACGACGAACGAGGCTGCATCATCTGCGGCGGCGAAACCAACGATGTGCTGCCCCAGGTCACGGACAGCCGCTTCGGCGTCCCCGGAGAGTACGTCATTCGCCGATGTTCAGTATGCGGCTTAGAACAAACCCTGCCGCGTCCCGAGCCGGGTGATCTGAAGCGACTCTATGAAACCTATTACAACTTCGGGGGGGAACGGGGTACTACATACACCCGTTGGCGGGAATGGTTTTTCGCGTCATGGCTCTATCGGCTGTGGCTGGTGTTGGACGGAGACGGTTCATTCCACGCTCGGGAGGGTAACGGTAGATTGCTCGACATTGGGTGTAATGAAGGTCGTGGACTCCATATCCATAGACGGAACGGTTTCACTCCGGAAGGGCTGGAGTTGAATCCAAGAGCAGCCTCGGTGGCAAGGTCCGCAGGATTTACTGTGTACGAAACGCTGCTGGCAGATTTCCACCCAGCCAGTCCCTACGATGTAGTGGTGCTCTCCAACGTACTGGAGCACTCGCTTGATCCCAAAAGCATGCTGCTGGATATCGCCCGCATTCTTAGGCCGGGGGGCCAGGTTTGGATCACTTGCCCTAACAGCCAGAGCTGGCTGCGCAGGCTCTTTGGCCGTGCCTGGATCAACTGGCACGTGCCGTTTCATATTGTTCACTTCTCCCCCACGACGTTGCGAGGGCTGCTGGTCGAGACCGGGTTCTCAGCCGTTGAACTTGGCCAGATCACGCCGGCCTTGTGGGTGGCCTCATCCATAATCACGGGAATGTTTGCCCGTAGCGGCAGGCCGACCCGACAGCTCAGGAATCCTTTGCTGATTCTGACACTCATCGGTTTCGCCAGAGGGATACTATTTCCGATGCTCTATGTTGGAAATCGCCTGGGGCGGGGGGATTGCCTGGTTGCCGTCGCGAATATGCCATTGGCTTCCCGAGGGTGAGTTGTAACAGTGAACCAGGGATGCTTGATCGTCGAATGAAGAAAGCACTGATCACCGGTGTCACCGGACAAGACGGCGCTTACCTCGCTGAATTTCTGCTCGCCAAGGACTACGAAGTCCATGGCATTAAGCGGCGCACCTCGTTGCTCAATACTGAACGCGTGGACCATCTCTATCAGGATCCGCATGTGCCCGGTCACCGATTCCACCTGCATTACGGTGACATGACAGATTCAAACAGCCTCATCCGGGTGCTGCAAAAAGTGCAACCCGACGAGGTGTACAACTTGGCCGCCCAGAGCCACGTAGCGGTCTCGTTCGAACAGCCGGAGTTTACCGCCAACACCGATGCACTGGGTACACTTCGTCTGCTCGAGGGCATCCGCATCCTAGGTATGCAGAAGCGGGTGCGTTTCTACCAGGCATCCAGTTCCGAACTCTATGGCTTGATTCACCAGAGTCCGCAAAACGAAGACACTCCATTCCACCCTCGTTCCCCCTACGCGGTGGCCAAGCTCTACGCTTTTTGGATTACCGTAAACTACCGCGAGGCTTACGGGATGCATTGCAGCAACGGCATCCTTTTCAATCACGAGTCACCGGTCCGCGGAGAAACCTTCGTCACTCGCAAGATCACCCGTGATTTGGCCCGCGTGAAGGTTGGCCTTCAAGATTGTCTCTACCTCGGCAACCTTGACGCCAAGAGAGACTGGGGCCATGCGCGAGATTACGTCGAAGCGCAATGGCTTATGCTGCAGCAAGACGAGGCCGAAGACTTTGTAATTGCCACTGGTGAACAACATTCGGTGCGGGAGTTCGTAGATACCGCTGCCACGGAACTGGGCCTTTCATTGTCCTGGGGGGGGTCGGGAGTCGACGAAAAAGCCTACGATGTCAGGGGAAAATGCGTCGTGCAGGTCGACTCCCGCTATTTCCGCCCTGCGGAGGTCGATTCGTTGATGGGAGATGCAACCAAGGCCAGGGTGAAACTAGGCTGGCAGCCCCGGGTCAATTTCAAGCAACTGGTACGGGAAATGGTGGCCTCCGATCTGCAAGGCGCCGAGCGCGATCAACTAGTCAAAGCCTCGGGTTACAAAGTTTACGAGTACCGCGATTGAAACATGCGCACATCTGACGCCATTTACGTGGCCGGTCATACCGGCCTACTCGGCTCGGCCTTGGTCCGCCGCTTGCGGGCAATGGGGTACAGCAACCTGGTGCTCGCAACCCACCGCGACTTGGACCTCACTGACTCCGCGGCCGTACAAAAGTTCTTTGCGCGGGAACGCCCGCAATACGTATTCCTGGCGGCTGCAAGAGTCGGAGGGATTCTCGCAAATAGCTCCTTCCCGGCGAATTTCATCTTCGAGAACATTCGCATCCAGACCAACGTCATTCACGAAGCTTATCGGAGCCGCGTGCAACGACTGCTGTTTGCGGGTTCCAGCTGCATCTACCCGAGACTTGCCCCCCAGCCTTTGCGCGAGGATTCTTTACTCACTGGTCCCTTGGAATCCACGAATCGTCCTTATGCGGTGGCCAAGATCTCGGGCATTGAGATGTGCTGGGCATATAACCGCCAATACAAAACCCAGTTCCTGGCCGCCATGTTGACGAACCTTTACGGTCCCGGGGACAACTACCATCCCAGCAATTCTCATCTCATCCCAGCCCTCATCCGCAAGATGCATGAAGCCAAGATGAGCGGTACGGAGCAAGCCGTGGTCTGGGGCACGGGAACCCCCCGCCGGGAATTTCTTTACAGCGACGATGCAGCCGATGCCTGCATTTTTCTCCTCAATTTGCCCGAGGAACGGTTTGCCGAACTGGCGGGCGATGCCGAGAACCCGCCTTTGGTAAATGTTGGCTGGGGAAAGGACATGACGGTTCGGGAAGTCGCCGAACTCGTTGCCGAAATAGTCGGGCTTGACCAGGCCCTTGCATTTGATTCAACAAAGCCGGACGGCACACCCCGCAAGCTATTGGAGACTAACCGCCTGAAGTCCCTGGGATGGCAACCGCGAATTGGTTTGCGCGAAGGCCTGGTACAGGCCTATAAGGATTTCTGTTCTCATATTGCGGAAAGCCCTTCTACTTTGGAAGTTGGAACATAGAGAGATTGACCGGTGCGTATCCTTATCCATGGCCTCAATTTCGCCCCAGAACTGGTGGGAGTTGGCAAGTTCACCGGGGAAATGGCGGAATGGTTGGCCGAGAAGGGCCATGAGGTTCGTGCGGTAACTGCGCCACCGTTCAATCCGGCATCGAGAGTAGCTCCGGGGTACTCGCCTTGGCGTTATCGACGGGAAAATTGGGCTTATCACGGAACTTCAGATGTTTGTGAACAGGGGGGGATCGAGGGCTACAGCCAAGCTGCGGCCTCTCATACATCGGCAGGGTCTGGGCCTTCGGCGGGTCTGCTCGTTTCAGAAGCGCGGTCGAAGAGTGTAGAGGTGCAAGTAGGCTGTCTCTCCGTCTTCCGTTGTCCGGTGTGGGTTCCGCGAACTCCTTCGGCTGGAAAGCGTGCCTTGCACTTGGCGAGCTTTGCGTTTAGCAGCTTCTGGAGCATGCTGCGCCAGGTTTCCTGGCGGCCTGAGGTAGTGCTAGTTATCGAACCGACGCTGCTATGTGCGCCCAATGCATGGCTCACAGCTCGCCTCTCCGGAGCGAAAAGCTGGTTCCATGTTCAGGACCTGGAGGCTGACGCTGCCTTCGAAATGGGAATGTTGACTTCTTCGCACCTGCGGCGGTTCGTGACGGCGGCAGAACAAAAGTGCATGCAGGGGTTTGACCGGGTTTCAACCATCTCGCAGAAGATGGGTCTGCGTTTGGCGGAAAAGGGAGTCGAATCGTCCAAGTATGTGCTGTTTCCGAATTGGGTGGATACGGAAGCCATTTTCCCGTTACAGAATCCTAGTCCGCTGCGAAGCGAGTTGCGCATTCCCCCTGAAGCGATCGTGTCCCTATACTCGGGGACGATGGCACAGAAACAAGGACTAGACGTGCTGGCGGAGGCCGTCCGCAAGCTGGGGTCGCGACCTGAACTGCACTTCGTATTTTGCGGCGATGGTCCCGCCAAGCCGGCGCTTGCAAGTTTGGCAGCGCAAATGAAGAATGTTCACTTCCTGCCTCTCCAGCCTTTCGAGCGTTTGAATGATTTGCTCAATGTTGCCGACATCCACCTGCTGCCGCAACGGGCGGATGCGGCTGACTTGGTAATGCCCTCCAAGTTGACGGGGATGTTGGCCAGCGGTCGTCCGGTAGTCGTGAGTGCGGCAAGTGGTACACAACTTTCCCAGGTGGTGGAAGGCCGTGGCATCGTGGTGCCTCCCGGGGACGCTTCCGGGTTCGCGTGGGCCATCGATCAGTTAGCCAGCCACCCGGCACTGCGCGAAAAACTGGGGCGGAACGCACGTACCTGTGCAGTGTCGGACCTGGAGAGGAATATAGTGTTGCGAAGCTTTGAGCGGGAGTTATTGAAGCTCGCATCAGGAGCGTCCCGGAATCGGCCGTTGTCGAATTAGGTTCTTTGATGCGTCAGCAGTTTTGGATTTCATGGTTCGACCGGGCTCGTTATCGGCTAACATCAGATGCTCCTGAGGTTGCAGTGGGGATGTAGAGTTATCCACCGTCTGGTTACTGTGATCGCTCAGCCAAGTTCGTTGCAGCAGTTGGTTTTGTCGCCCGCCTGGGACAGCCCGATCTATTTGGCCGCTAAACGCGGCATTGACGCTGTAGGTTCGGCCTTTCTGTTGCTGCTTCTGTCCCCAGTTTTTCTGGTTTTGGCAATCGCGGTCAGGGCCACTTCTCCCGGTCCCGCCTTCTATCGATGGAGAGTGGTTGGGCAATCTGGCCGGCCGTTCGTGAGCTACAAATTTCGTTCGATGGTGGCCAATGCCGAGACACTTCGTTCGCAGTTGACTGCGCTCAACGAAATGAGTGGACCGGTCTTTAAGATGACCGATGATCCGCGCGTTACTGAAGTTGGGTCCTGGATGCGGCGATACAGTCTGGACGAACTACCTCAGCTTTACAGCGTCCTGAAGGGCGACATGAGCCTGGTAGGCCCGCGTCCTCCTTTGGTCACCGAATACGAGGAATTCTCCGATTTTCAGAAACAGAAGCTTGCCGTGAAGCCCGGTATGACATGTCTCTGGCAGGTTGGGGGCCGAAACCGGGTGAGCGACTTTGACGAATGGGTACGGCTCGATCTAGAGTACATCCGCAACTGGTCTCTTTATCTGGACTTTAAGATACTGCTGAGGACAGCGAAGGAGGTTCTGAGTGGATCTGGTAAGTAGCGGTTCTAGGATGTTCTCTTGCGCGCGAGTACCGGGCTCGAGGACGGCGCTGGCAGCAGCAGGCATCCACTTCTTTCAGGAGTTTTTCTAATCATGCGAGTGCTCGTAACCGGGGGGGCCGGCTTTATTGGGTCTCACCTCGTAGATCGTTTCTTGCAGGAGGGATTTCAGGTCCGAGTGCTGGACAGTCTACTCCGCAAGGTCCATCCCCATGGACGGCCCGCGTATCTACCGGCTGGCATTGAATTCATTCACGGCGATGTTACCGACCGGGAGACTCTACGGAAAGCTCTGCAGGGTGTTGATGTGGTTTCGCACCAGGCAGCCTACCAGGATTACATGCCGGAGTTTTCTCATTTCCTTCAGGTGAATGCGGTAAGCACAGCGCTGATCTATGAACTTATCGTGCAGTATCAGCTTCCGGTGAAGAAGGTAATCGTGGCGTCCTCACAAGCGGTATACGGGGAAGGCCAGTACGCGTGCCCACAAGATGGTTTTATTTTGCCGCAACCCCGGTCGCAGCAACAACTCGCATGGGGAGACTGGGAAGTAAGCTGCCCCCAGTGTGGACGAAAGGCAACCCCTGTTCCTCTGCAGGAAGAACACAATAACCCCTACAACCAGTATGCCGTTTCCAAGCTGGCCGGGGAAAAGGCGGCCCTTGGTCTGGGCTGGCTGCATGGAATTCCCACTGTGGCGCTCCGCTACTCCATCACCCAAGGTGTACGACAATCCCTTTACAACCACTATTCCGGGATATGCCGGATATTCTTCAGCCGCGCTATGCAGCGCCGTCCGCTCATCATCTATGAGGACGGGCGGCAGACCCGGGACTTTGTTCACGTACAGGATGTTGTGGATGCCAACATGTTGGTTCTTGAGAAGGACGCAGCCAATTTTCACACCTTCAATGTTGGAAGCGGCAATCCGACAACCGTGATTGATTATGCCAATGCTGTTCTCCGCAAATTGCCCTCGGCTGCAGGGGTTCAGATCACCGGGGAGTATCGCCGTGGCGACAACCGCCACAGTGTATCCAGCATTCACAAGCTGACTCAATTGGGGTGGCGAGCCCGCCGGGACCTGTCCACGATCATGGACGACTTTCTGGCCTGGATTGAGAGCATTGGCGGGGTCCCCGAACAAATTGCCGATGCGGATGCGCATATGCGGAACGCCGGTGTGGTGTTAAGTGTGAGCTGAGGTCTTATGGCTCATCACCAGTTCAGTGCAAGGAAATCGACATGACAGGAATCTATGATGTCAACAGCTACTTTGGGTGTCTCTCGCAGACGGTGAAGAGGCTTCCGTTTGCGAGCATTGACCAAATCGCCGGCATTCTTCTGGGAGCCTATGATGCCGGTCGCATGGTTTACATCTTCGGCAACGGGGGAAGTGCGGCTCTGGCTTCGCACTTCGCCTGTGATCTCGGCAAAGGGACGTTAAACGGCAGTGGCAAGCGCTTTCGGGTACTGGCGCTTACCGACAACATTCCTCTGATGACAGCGTGGGCCAACGACTCCGGCTACGAGGACATCTTTGCCGAACAGTTGGCAAACTTGGTCCGCCCAGAGGATGTCGCCTTCGCCATCAGTGGAAGCGGAAATTCGCCGAATGTCCTGCGTGCTCTGGCAGTCGCTCGTGAAGCAGGGGCGACCACGGTAGGACTCAGTGGCTTTCAGGGCGGTAAGATGAAGGGACTCTGCGATGTGTGCATGGTGGTTCCTTCTGATAACATGCAGATCATCGAGGATTTGCACGTGTGTGCGGCGCACGCTCTATTCACCTCGATAAAGGCGAAGATTTGTCATGCGACGGGAGCCTTTGCCTGATTTCCTCCAAGATGAGATAGAATCTCTTCACCCAAACATTCATGAAACCACGTCACCTGAGTCGCTGGATTTTACTGGCAGATCTCTGCTGGGCGGCAGCCGCATTGTTTTGCTCTGATGTGCTCCGCTATGGCATGACCTGGAACCGGGCGGATCGCATCGCAATTCACCGTTTGTTGCCGTTTCTCGCGGCAACCTGGATTCTCTGGACGGTCTTTTCTTCCTGGATGAAGCTGGATTGTTTCAGCGGGGGTTGGCGCTTTCCGGCGGTGATGTCACATGTTTTTCTGGCGACTGGTGGTTTAATGGGCCTGCTCCTGGGAGCAGGCTACCTGGCGCAACGCTTCGTGTCCCGCTTAGCCTTGGCTTACTTTGGAGTTCTGTTATATCTGGGTTTCCTGGGTATCCGTTATGCCGCCCGGTCAATGCTTCGATCGCGATTTCTCGCTGGGGCAGTTCGGAAGGTGACAATTGTGGGAACCGGCAGGGTAGCCCGCGAACTGGCACTCAAGATTGAGCGCCACCCTGAAATGTTGTGTAAGGTGGTCGGTTTTCTTTTCCCGGCAGACGATGGCGTGCATTTAAATGTGACACCCGAAAGCGCGAAAGCCAGTACGACTGTCCCGACCTTGGGAGTGATCGAACTGCTTCGTGCTCAACAGACGGATGAACTCATATTGGCTTTGGATAAGCCGGCATGGCCTGAGATACTCAACTTGACCGGGCAGTGTCGCGAGCACGGAATACACGTCAGCTTTGTGCCCGAGCCCTACGAGCTGTATCTTTCCAAGCTCGATCTGATTGATGTGGATGGCCTTCCTTTGCTGCAACTGCAAGATCCGGCGGTATCCTATGCGTTTTGGAGCTACTGGAAGCGGGGGATGGACATCGGATTGGGCTCACTGTTGCTGGTTATTGCGATGCCAGCATTATTGCCGGCGGTGATCCGACTTCACTGGATCAAGGGCAGAGCGGTCCGAGAGGAGACGCGGTGTGGCCAGAATGGCGGACTTTTCTCGATGCTGCGCCTGAACGTGGACCGTCCAGCCAACCATGCCTCCAGATTCGAACGTATGTTGGAGAAGCTGAGCCTGACGGAATTGCCCCAGTTGTGGAATGTCGTGCGTGGCGATATGGCTCTCGTCGGACCACGTCCGGAATCTCCGCAGCGGGTACAGTGTTATTCGGAGTGGCAGCGGCAACGGCTTATCGTCAAGCCTGGGATCACCGGGCTCGCCCAGGTACATGGTCTACGCGAACAACACTCTTCGGAGGAGAAAGCCCGTTTTGACCTCCAGTATCTGCTGAACCCGTCGCCGCTCACCGACGTTTCTCTGCTGCTGCAAACTCTGTGGACTCTGGCCATCCGGCTCATACGCTACCCCCGGCTCTCTCCCGCTATCACGGCGTCGACCGAGGCGGGATTCAACGAACTTACATCGCCGTTCCTGCAGGAGACTTTGCAAGGTGCTCATCGTTCGCAGTCCAGTGCGGATTAGTTTTGCCGGTGGAGGTACAGATCTTCCGGCCTACTATCAACAATTCGGTGGGGCTGTCCTCAGCGCTGCCATCAATAAGTACTTCTACACCATTCTGGGTAAGCGTACCGACGGCCGTATTCAGGTTATTTCTTCCGACTTGCGGATTTTCGAAAACTGGTCAGACATCGCCGCGATGGAAGTCAAGGGAAGCGGGCTCGAAATCCCGCTGGCCACTCTGAAGGATCTGGGGCTCCGAATCTCCGTCGATCTCTTCTTGGCCTCGGAGATTCCTCCCGGCACAGGCTTGGGTTCCTCAGCCAGCGTCTGCGTCAACATTCTAAAAACCTTGACCTCTTACTTGCAAATGCCGATCTCCAAGTACGAGCTGGCCGAGCGCGCCTTTCAAATCGCCCGCAGTACTCTGGGACGTCACGTCGGGAAACAAGACGAATATGCCGCAGCTTTTGGAGGGCTAAACTACATTACCTTCGACCGCGATGGTTCCGTGCACGTAGAGCCCATGGACCTCGACCCCCAGGTCATGCGCGAACTCCAGGCTAATCTCAGGCTGTTTTTTACAGGGTCTTCTCACCACTCCTGGACAATCCTGGAAGAACAGGAGCAGTTTACTCGGAAGCACTCCGGCTCGACGATTGATGCCTTACATGAAGTACACTTGCTGGCGGAGCATATGAGTGAGGCGCTGCTCAAAGGCGATTTGTCCAGGTTCGGAGGGCTGCTGGATGAAGCCTGGCATGCCAAGAAGAAATTCTCCACCAAGATCTCGAATCCGCGTATCGACCAGCTCTACGCCCTGGCTAGGCATCATGGCGCATCGGGTGGCAAGATCACTGGTGCCGGAGGGGGCGGGTTCTTGCTGCTCTATTGCGAGCCGTCGTGTCAGGAAGCGGTGCGAAACGCGATGGCCGCCGAAGGCATTCACGAGATGACTCTGGGCTTCGACTTCCAAGGTGCTCAAGCAATCGTGAACGATCCGTTTATTGACGGCGATGAGAAGGGCGGTTCGCGTTGGACGTTCGTTCCGGTTGGTTCTCCGGAGATGTCCCGTTGAAGTGGTCATCAAACCTCATGCGGCAATACGCGAGGATCGGGTGAAGGCCTTTCTGCTCGCGGCTGGACAGGGCACGCGTTTACGACCCCTCACCGACAAAGTTCCCAAGTGTCTCGTCCCGATTCGCAATGTGCCGGTTCTAGGCATCTGGTTGGAACTCTGCCGCCGGTTCGGGATTGACGAAATCCTAATCAATCTTCATTCCCATGCCGAAATGGTCCAGGAGTACGTCCGGAACAACAGCTCGGAGGTAAAAGTGCATCTGTCGCACGAGGCGGTGCTGCTGGGCAGTGCGGGGACGCTCCGCGCTAACCGTGATTGGGTGGTTGGCGAACCGTGTTTCTGGGTGTTGTACGCGGACGTTCTGACCACGGCCAATCTGGAGCGAATGCTTGAGTTCCACCAACTTCGAAGGCCAATTGCAACGCTGGGGTTGTGCCGCGTTCCCGATCCGCAACGTTGCGGAGTGGTCCAATTCGATGAAGCTGGCGTTATCCGGGAGTTCGTCGAGAAACCAGCGCATCCCGCGAGCCATTGGGTTTTTTCGGGACTCATGATCGGCACTCCTGAATTGCTTGACGCGATCCCCAGTTCGCAGCCCGCGGATCTCGGATTAGATGTGCTGCCCCATCTGGCAGGCCAAATGTTTGCCTATCCAGTGCACGACTATCTTTTGGATGTAGGGACTATGGAAAACTATCGCTCAGCCCAGACCAGTTGGCCGGGGCTTCTGGAGGATGGCGAGAAACCCTATGCTGCAAGCAATCATCTTTGACATGGATGGGGTGATCATCGATAGTCATCCCGTTCACCGACAGGCGTGGCAGAAATTTCTCTTGACGCTGGGCAAGCACGTCTCGGAGACAGACTTGGACTGCATTTTGGAAGGCTGGAGACGTGAGGACATACTGCGTCATTTTCTCGGCGATCTTACGAAAGCTGAAGTTGTGGAGTACGGAAATCGGAAAGATCAATTCTTCCAGCAAGTCGGAGTTCCAATAAAACCGGTTCCGGGTCTGTGCGAATTCCTCGATCATCTCGAACAGTTGGGTATTCCCAAAGCGGTTGCTACTTCGGCGAGCGAGAGGCGCACAAGGTTCACCCTGGATCGACTGCAGCTTACTCGGCACTTTGCTGCGATTGTCACTGCCAATGACGTCCTTAATGGCAAGCCGGATCCCGCTATTTACCATCTGGCGGCAGAACAAATGGGGGTGCGTCCGGAGAATGTCGTGGTGATCGAAGATTCGGTTTCTGGAGTGAGGGCGGCGAAGTCCGCTGGCATGAAGTGTCTGGCCCTCGCGGGTGATTCCAGATGCGAAGTCCTCCGGCGAGCGGGGGCAAACAGTGTTATCCAGGATTTTGTCGGGTTAACCCTGGGCCGCTTGAAGGAGCTTGTAATGCCGCTCAAGGCTGATCACGACTCAGGTAACTTGCGACCCCTCGCGACCATGAAAAAATAGCGCCTCTCTAGTCCACCCCGTTCGGCGGTCGCGGGTCAATCCCTACAAGCATCCCCCAACGGGCGAGTTTACCCGTGCATCTGTTGTGGAGCGGAAATCAAATATGCTACCGGCTTATGCTCCGCAGCTGCGCAGACTCTGACCATGCTAACCAGGTTGTCAGTGCCCAGACGTCGGCGTTGGCCAGATCAGTCTCGTTGGCCATTATTGTGCGTAAGTAGTTAAGTTCAGCATCAGCGTTCCCGACTTGCATGCTATAGGTTAAGGCGGGCAGGCCCGCCATGTAGGTCTGGCCATGCGCAATGTAATTTATGGGGGAATTCGGATTTTGGCTTTTTTGATTGGCTGCCATCCAGGCGAACACGAACTGCAATTGTTTCGAAGCTATGGCTTCCCTTGCAGTACCTTGCACATAAGGCCAAGCTTGAACGTAGAACTCGCCCGTGTAGAGGATAATGCCGGGCGCCGCTTGCGCGAATGAGGGGCGCACGAAGTTTATTGTGCCGGTGGTTGATAGCCAGTCGAACGATTTTAGACCGCGCTCCAGATAAACAGGAGCCCCCGTTTCCTTATACATCTCAAATGCGAAGGCCCCGAATATCGCTGTGGACGCCCACCAGCTTGCTTGATAGCTACCCCAGATGCCGTTACTCGTCCCACCGTCTGGGTTGGTGTAGGCGCCCTCTACCAGGGAGAAGAACTGCTGAGCCGAGGCTCGGTAACGAGCTCCATCCGAGTTATTGCTAAGCTGCTCGGTACAAAGCACGGCCTGGGCGATGCTGCTGCTGTCGGCGACATACCAATCACCTTGGGTTTCGCCCGGCTGCCGGAACTCGCTGTAGTTCATATAATAGGCTCCGTGCGGGATCATCCGTGCCTGGTCAGCCACTATCCGGTTCGTCCATGCCTGGACAGCGGCGAGGTACGAGGGATTGCGGCTGGCGCGATACGCTTCGCACAGCGCGCGGACTCCGTACGAATCCTCAAAAAAAGGCATATGGTGGGTCTGCGTGCTGACATCGGTTGCTACGTACGGAGTGCTTGGTTTAGCCAGCTCGGCCACGATTGTGTTACTTTGAGTGAGAAACGGGCCGTCCTGAACTCCCGGTCCGCAGCAGCTCATTAGCAGGGTCGGGGTCAACATCAGGAGCCGTTTCGTAACTCGATACATCGTCGAAACACCACAGGAAACACCGTAGTTCATTCTCATCAACCTACTGAAGTTCGAATCCTCTGCATCTTAACTAATCCTAGTGGAAGCAGCCACCCTCCAGCTTTGTTAATCAGATTCCCCTTCTTGCAACCCTTCGTTTCGACATCCCACAAGTCTTGCCCGGTACCACCAGCCACCCAGGCCGGTGCATGTGTGCGGTGAAAGGTGCGTCCGCTTCCTCGTCTGATAAGCTTTTTCGGTTAGCCCATCATCATGGATGCTCCAAGGCTAATAAATGCCCGTCGCCGGCCGGGCCAGCTACTCTGATGCCTCTCTCTAGTCCAGCGACGCATGTTCTCCACGTGGTTGGAGCCCGCCCAAATTTCATGAAAGTTGCTCCGGTGATGAGGGCCTTCGAAAAGCGTCCCGCCGTGGAGCAGACCTTGGTTCACACCGGACAGCACTATGACCCAAACATGTCCGACGTATTTTTCCAGCAACTCGGAATCCCCTCTCCGGATGTGAACCTTGCCGTCGGCGCGGGATCGCATGCCAGGCAGACAGCCGAGATCATGACCCGCCTCGAGCCGGTCGTGCTGGAGCGCAAGCCTGACCTGGTGTTGGTTTACGGAGATGTGAACTCTACGGTTGCGGCGGCCCTGGTGTGTGCCAAGCTGCGTCTGCCGGTTGGGCATGTGGAGGCAGGACTTCGCTCTTTCGACCGGTCGATGCCCGAGGAAATCAACCGCCTGGTTACCGACCAACTTGCAGACCTGCTGTTCACGCCGTCAGAAGACGGCGATGCCAATCTGCTGCGGGAGGGTATTGCACGCGAGAAGATACACCGTGTCGGCAATGTCATGATCGATTCTCTGGTGCGGCTGTTGCCTGAGGCCGGCAGGTGCGGCACCAATGGTTTCCCGAAGGCCTACGCCTTAATCACGTTGCATCGCCCGTCCAACGTGGATGATGGCGAGGTGCTGCAAAGACTTCTTCGTTCCTTGCTCGAAATAAGCCAGCAACTGCCTCTGGTTTTTCCTGTGCATCCGCGGACCCGCCGCCGCATCGCTGAATTTGGTTTGCAGTCCGATCAGCTCCAGCTCATTGACCCGCTTCCCTATGTTGAATTCCTGGCCCTACAACGTAATGCCCGCGTGGTAATTACAGATTCCGGCGGCATTCAGGAAGAAACGACCTATCTCGGCGTCCCATGCCTTACGCTCAGAGACAACACCGAGCGCCCGGTAACGGTTTCCGTAGGGACCAACATTCTGGTGGGGCAGGATGAAAGCAAACTGCGCCACGAGATATCAAAGATCCTGAACGGACAGGCAAAGCGCGGAGCCATACCTCCCTTGTGGGACGGGCACGCTGGCGAGCGCATTGCCGAAGTTGTAGCCGCGGGTACTGGCTAGAGAGAATCCCGTCTGCAAGAACGATCTCCAGTCTCACTTCGCTTACCGCAACCAGCCCGCACCATCTAAGTCCCGCTCAGCCCCCGCCAGTTCTCACCTGATCTGCCTTCCTTGAAGTTCCCAGCAGAGCAGACGTGTGCCTGCCTAAATTGATATTTTGGGAGTATGATTGCTGCCCACAGGCCGAGGCGCCGCCAAGGAACGGAACTTCTACCCTTGGCCCGGGTTTGCGGAAGCGTAAGCTAAACCGCGGAGGGGCCCGTATGTTCAATGCTCGTAGCGGTCTTGAGCGCCTGTCGGGTGTTCTCCGTAGGCTGCCTGTCATTTCGGCGGCCTTTCTTGTTATGGCGTGTTGCCCGGCTTTCGCTGCCAATAACCCCGTCCCCTTTATTGATCTCCCCATTGTGCCCACGGCGACGGTTCCGGGCGGAGCGGGATTTACGCTGACCGTCAACGGTGCAGGTTTCGTCAGCGGGTCGGTGGTGAACTGGAACGGAAGTCCGCGGGCCACGACTTTCGTTAGCGCAGGGCAGGTTAGCGCGGCCATTCTTGTGTCCGACATTGCGACTGCAAGCACGGCCAGAATTACAGTGTCGAACCCTGCCCCAGGCGGCGGCACATCGAATGTCGCCTATTTGGAAGTCACGAGTCCAGCCAGCGACGTTGTTGTGACGGGCCTGCCACTCGATGGATTTGGCAACGTTTATTTTCTAACCGCCGCCGACTTCAACAATGACGGCAAGCTTGACCTGATACTCTTTTCCACCACCTTCGTGAATTATATGAATGTGTTTCATGTCGCCGTAGCGCTGGGCAATGGCGACGGGACATTCCAGCCGGAGGTCTTCCTTGCAACGAATCTCGAAGCAAACGATGTTGTGCTAGGGGACTTCAACGGCGACGGGAACCTCGACCTGGTTATCGTGAACGGGAGTCAAATTCCATATACTTTTTCCACTTTCATGGGCAATGGCGATGGCACATTCCAGGCACCCATCGTGACCGTCGGCCAAGCGAACACGGAATACGCCTGGCCAGTCGTCGGCGATTTCAATCAGGATGGGAACCTCGACGTCATCGCCCAATGTTACAGATGCAACCCCGGTACCGGTGTTTCGCTCCTCCTGGGCAACGGGGATGGCACGTTTCAAACGCCGGTAAACTCCTTGGCCCCGTTCTCGACAAGTTATCCGCCTGCAGTCGGCGATTTCAACGGGGACGGTGTGCTGGATTTGTTCGGCATTGGGACTATGTTCGCTGTCCTGCCGGGAAATGGTGACGGTACATTCCAAGCACCCGTAGAATCCTCCCCCCATGGTGGTGCTTCTGGTAGCTATGATCAGAATATATCGGCCGCGGATGTCAACGGAGACGGGAAGCTGGATCTGATTCTGTCGGTCGGGGGCGGGGGGCCCTATGGAACGAGCTATGGCGCTTCAGTGTTCCCTGGCCAGGGCAAGGGCGCTTTCTCCAACGCGAGCGGGTTTGTATTGGGATTGGCGGCCTATCCTCCGGGCGATTTCAACGGCGACGGAAAACTTGATTTCGTGACCTCGGCTGAGTATTACCCCTTCCCAGCTATCCCGACTTGGTGGTGGCAGGGACCACGTCGGGAAATTGGGGTTACAGCGTATTGCTGGGGAATGGCGATGGCAGCTTTCAGTCGCCACAGTTTAATCCCCAAAGCGTCGTGGGTGCCGACGGTGTGCAGTACTCGATGGTGATTGCCGACTTCAACAACGATCACAAGCTGGATGTTGCCATAGGTCCGGTTGGGACGCAATCACTCGCCGTATTGTTAGGGAACGGCGATGGCACTTTCGCCTCACCGTCTTATGTTTATGACGGGGGCGGGAACACGAATACCACCTATTTGATTGCGGGGGATTTCAATGGCGACGGCAACATTGACATCATCACATCCCCTCTCGGCACGGGAAACTTAGGGACCGCGCTTCTTTTCGGCAACGGCGACGGCACCTTCCAGCCAGCGATTTTTCCGCTGGGAAACTTTACAGCTCTGGGCAGCGCAGATTTTAACCATGACGGGAAGCCGGATTTGTGGGGCTACGACAACCTTGGCTGTCAGGTGCTACTGGGTAACGGCGATGGCACTTTCACTGCCCAAACCCCGTCCTCTCCTGCATGCCTCCTACCCATCGTTGTGGCTGACATCAATGGTGACGGAATCCTCGACATCCTTGCTGATTACTATCACCAATCCCACTCTGGTGGCGGTTATAACGACTATTGGGCGTACCTCGGGAATGGAGACGGTACCTTTCAGCTTCCCATCGAAATACTTAGCGCGTCTATGTATGGCTACGCGCCGACCTTCGAGCTGGCCGTAGATATGAACGGTGACGGCAAGCCGGATCTGGTTTCGAATGCAGGCAGTGGATACACCTACGTTCTGCCTAATACCACGATCTCGGCTCCGGTGGTGACGCTCTCTCCCACTAAGGTGGCCTTCCCTCCGCAACCGGTGGGAACCAGCAGCGCCAAAGCAGTCGTGAAGCTCACCAATTCGGGCGCCGTCGCGCTGGCGGTAACAAGCATTACGATGGGCGGGGCCAACGCCAGCGAATTCAGCCAGACTAACAACTGCAGCACCAAGGTCCAGCCCAACGAGACCTGTACGATCAATGTGACGTTCAGTCCGACCGCGGTGGGAACGGCTGCTGCGTCGGTCCTTGTGGCTGATAATGCCGGAAACGGGTCGCAGAGCATCGCGCTATCGGGAACGGCACCCGAGTTGCCGGCTGGGGAAATCTCGCTCGCGCCGGCGCCAGGATCGCCTACTTCGGCCCAGGTCTCGCCGGGCCAGAGTGCAGTTTTTAAACTGGTAATAACCCCCGCAGCAGCTTTCACCGCCACGGTGAACCTGGCTTGTCGCGTCAGTCCGGCCGGCTTGGCAGCGCCAACCTGTAGCGTGCCGGCTTCCGTCCAGGTTAGCGGCGGAAATCCGACGAACGCATCGGTGACGGTGCAGACCAAGGCATCGGGGTCTGGAGGCACAGTCGCGCGTGGCAGTTTCCCATCGGGAGCAATTCCCATCGCGTGGACGGTGTTCTTTCTTGCCTCGGTGCTTCTGCTGATCGGGAACCGTAAGCGCTGGCCGGTGCTGGCCGCTCCGGTCTTGCTGCTGGCATTTATTTCGTGGGCGGGTTGTGGAGGCGGTGGCGGTTCCGGATCATCGGGCACGGCGGCCAATACTTATGACGTCACGGTGACCGCGGCCTCGGGAAACTCCAATAGCAATACGACGCTGACCGTGACCGTGCAGTGATAGGCAAACGAAAGACCTTGCGGACGAAACGGCCTACGGCAAAGAACTTTCCAGGCGAACATGGGTTTTGCGATGCTCAACGCTCTCGAAAAGGCGGTACATATGTTCAATGTACAAACTGCTCTTGATCGCTGGTCATGGATTGCCCTAGCGGCCCTTGTCGTAATGACCTGCGGCGCAGCCTTCGCCGTCAATAACCCCGTCCCCTTTATCGATCTCCCCACTGTGCCCTCGGTTGCGGTTCCCGGCGGAGCTGGATTTACGCTAACCGTAAACGGCGCGGGCTTCGTCAATGGATCGGTGGTGAACTGGAATGGCAGTCCGCGAGCCACGACCTTCGTTAGCGCCGCACAGCTTACGGCAGCGATTCTGGCGTCCGACATCACCGCCGCAGGAACTGTTCCCATCACAATCTCAAATCCTGCCCCCGGAGGCGGCACGTCCAATGCTGTCTATTTTGAAGTCACGGTGCCCGTGAACAGCGTCATTCTGGCAGGGTTTCAAATCACGAGCCTGGGCGAGGTCGGAAGTTCACTTCCCCCTGTCGTCGTAGACCTCAACCATGATGGCAAACTCGACCTTGTTCTTTCCCAGGGAGTTAACACCGAAGACGCAACGGTAACGGTGGCCCTAGGAAATGGTGACGGTACCTTCCAGCCGACCAGGGTCGTAGGCGGACCGACCGCGGGCTTTGCTCTCGGCGACTTCAATGGCGACGGGAACCTCGACATAGCTCTGGCGCTTGAGAACACCTCTCCTGATGCCATCTCTGTGTTCCTGGGCAATGGAGATGGCACGTTCCAGCCGCCGATCACCACCGGTCAAGGTAACACTGCATATTTTGGTGGACTATTGGTTGGAGATTTCAACCAGGACGGCCACCTCGATATCGTCGCTAACGGTGGCACCGCGGTACTGCTGGGGAACGGGGATGGCACTTTCCAGCCGCCGGTAAGTAACTCTTCGCAATGCGCAAGCAGCCTTGTGGGCGACGTGAATGGGGACGGGAAGCTTGACTTGGTCGGCCTAACCAGCAACAACATATCTGGACAGATTCTTGTTCAACTTGGAAATGGGGATGGTACGTTCCAGCCCTGCGTCACGTCTCCGGGTGCAGCCTTCCTTATAAACGCGTCTCTCGCCGATGTAAACGGGGATGGAAAACTCGACCTCATTGACTGGACCTTCGAGGACGATCCTTCCTTTTTCATCGTCGGGGCAGGAGTAATTCTCGGCAACGGGGATGGCACCTTCGGGCCGGGCGGCGGCGGGGTCCAGGGGTTCCCGGCATTTCCTCCAGGCGACTTCAACGGTGATGGCAAGCTAGATTTCGTAGTTGCTGCCGGAGCGCGCTTTCCCCCAGCTGATGACCTCTCCGTTGCGCTGGGAAATGGAGATGGGACATTCGACAATCCGGTGGCGATTCAGACGTTCACAGGGTTGCCCCTAGGTGGGCTGGTTCAAGGGGACTTTAATGGCGACGGCAAGATGGATCTGCTTGCCGGGGACCAAAACGGAACGCTTATGTTCTTGCAGGGCTCATTCGGCGCAGGTACTCCATCTCCGGCCAGCCTTAACTTTGGCCAAGCCATCGGTACGAGAAGTCCAGAGCAGGTCGTCACATTTACAAATACCGGTACCTTGCTCCTTACTCTCTCTGCTTTGAATATTACCGGGACGAATGCAAGTGAATTTCAGCAGACCAGTAATTGCCCCACTTCGTTGGCTATCGGGGCAAAGTGTCAGATTACGGTGACATTCGCACCTGCCGCCGTGGGACCTCGAAGCGCCACGCTCAATGTCCCGAACAGCGGGATTGGAAACAAGGCGGTTGCCCTTAGCGGAGTAGGCACAGATTTCTCCATCAGCGAGCCGACACCGAACTCGCTCACGGTGGCGGCGGGTCAGACCGCGCTATATACGTTCGAAGTAGATCCAATCGATGGATTCGAAGGAGGGGTGAACCTGACCTGCAGCGGAACTCCGGCTGGGGTGAAGTGCCTGCCAGCACTAGCTACGCTAAACGGGTCGTCCGGCATCAAGGTCGGTTATAGGGTAACAACGACTGCGCGCACAAGTGCGATGAACCGCAGCCCGTTCTCCAAGAGCGGACGATGGCTGGCGTGCGGACTGCTCGGACTGCCACTGATTGTGAGCCTGGCGGGGTTTGGTATACGGCGGAGGGAACACCTGCATCGGTGGAGTTTCCTTCTTTGGATAACTGCGGCGATGTTGCTGGTACCGGCCTGTGGTGGGGGAAACGGCGGCAGTGGCGGCAACGGATCGGGAACGCCAGCAGGAACCTATCCGTTGACAGTGGCTGGCAAATATACATCCGGCGGAGAGGCGTTAACCCACACCGTAACGCTGACGCTGGTCGTGGAATAGTGAGCTATGTTCGAACCGAATACCATTCTTGATCGTTGGGCAGGCACCCACGCGAGACTTCCTATTGCTTTTGCGTTGTTTGTGGTGACGGCCTGCAGTGCGGTTTTCGCCGCTAATAACCCTGTCCCCTTCATTGACCTTCCGGTCGTGCCGGCCGCAGCAGTCCCCGGCGGAACTGGATTTACGCTGACGGTAAATGGCGCGGGCTACGTTAGCGGATCGGTTGTGAACTGGAATGGCAGTCCGCGAGCCACGACGTTCGTGAGCGCAGGGCAGGTTACTGCAGCGATTCTTGCATCCGACATCGTGACCGCAAGCACCGCCAGAATTACGGTGTCGAATCCGGCGCCCGGCGGCGGGACGTCGAGTGTGGCTTATTTTGAGATCACGAATCCGGCAAGCAGCGTTCTTGTGGCGGGCCTGCAGACCCCGGAACTGCAGGGTCTAAACCCGCTCGCCGTTCTTGCCTCGGATCTCAACAATGACGGTAAACTCGACCTAATTGTTTTTCTCGAAAACGTGGAAGCTGCGAATCCATACGTGGCGCTGGGAAATGGCGATGGTACGTTTCAGCCCCTGTTGGCCATCCAGAACGCGACGGTCTCAGACTCATTTCCTGCGTTGCTTCCTGTGCTCAGCGACTTCAACGACGATGGGAAAGTGGACCTGGCGCTGATAAATTTCGATTCCAGTACGGTATCGATTTTGTTGGGCAATGGGGATGGTACCTTCCAATCACCTATCGTCACTCAAGGCCAGAGCAATACTGGCTACACCGGCCTGACGGTCGGAGATTTCAACCAGGATGGCAATTTGGACATCATCGCCAATTACCACAACGGTTCCGATTCTGGGATTTCGTTATGGTTGGGAAATGGCGATGGTACGTTTCAGAGTCCCGTCAACACTTCACTACCGATCTACTTCCAATACGGGTGCGGTAACGCTGCTGATTACAACGGCGACGGCAAGCTTGACTTGCTATGTTTTAGTCAGACCTCGATCGCGGTCCTGCCTGGAAATGGGGACGGCACATTTCAAGCGGCGGTCAATTCGTCTTTCCAAGTAGTGACTGGTATAGGCTTCGACGTGCAGGCCTCCTATGATGTGAATGGAGATGGGAAGCTGGATCTCCTGCTTAATTATTCCCAAGACCGTCCCCTGGCTTTCTGGACGGAGCTGCTACTCGGGAATGGTGACGGCAGTTTTCAGGCCGCAACTCAACCTTCCTCAGGTGCGGCGGCTTCTCCGCCAGCCGATTTCAACGGTGATGGCAAACTCGACTTCGTAACCGATGCTGCGTTGGCGCCATTCCCCGCTGATGACCTCTCGATATGGATCGGAAACGGAGATGGTACGTTCGCAAACCCAGTGGCAATTAAGACGACGACCGGTCTAGCGCTTATCCCCCTTCTACAAGGCGATTTTAACGGCGACGGTAAACAAGATCTGCTGGCTCAAGATTACAATGGCGGCGGATTGTGGATGTTCCTGCAGGGCTCATTTCCGGTCGGCAACCCTTCGCCGGCTAGTTTGAGCTTCGGCAACCAGACCGTGGGGACAAGCAGCGCCCCGCAGATCATCACCTTGACCAACAACGGAACTCAGACGCTCACGTTGTCGGCTGTGAATATCAGCGGAACGAATCAGAGCCAGTTCAAGCAGACCAACACCTGCACGACTTCGCTTGCGGTCGGAGCGGGGTGCCAGATGACCGTGACATTTGTGTCGACTGTAGGGGGCACGCAAAGCGCTATCCTCAATATTCCCCACAACGGGCTCGGCGGCCAATCTGTTCCGCTCACCGGCGTGGGCGATACTACTCCGCCGACGGTCAAGTTGCCCGCCGACTTGACGTTTCCAGCCCAGGGCATCGGTACGAAGAGCTCGGGGAGAGTCACGCTGACCAACCCTGGCCCCGGAACAGTGACGGCACCGGTCATTACATTGACGGGTGCTGACGCTGGCGATTTTGTCGAAACCAACACTTGTAATTCGGAACTCCCGGCCGGGGCCAGTTGTCCGGTCGCTGTAACGTTCTTCGTGAGGACGTTGGGGGGGCGAAGCGCGAGCCTGAATTTTACAGACAATGCTTCTGGCAGTCCGCAAAGCGTATTGCTCAGGGGCTCGGGCCCGGACTTTGTCATGAGCGCCCCCAGTCCCGCTTCCCTCACCATCACAGCTGGAGAGACCGCGAGTTATTCCCTCGGCGTCCAACCATTAGCGGGCTTCGATCAAACCGTTACGATAACGTGTGGCGGGGCACCGGCTGGAGCCACATGCATGCTTCCGGCTTCGATTGACCTGTCGACTAGCGTCGGCTTTAACGCAACTATTACCACGACCGCGCGTTCGGTCTCCATAAACCGAAGTCCGTTCGCGAGCAGCGAAGGCTGGCTAGTTTGCGGACTGTTCGGACTTCCGTTACTTGTGAGTATGGCTGGAGTGAGTGGGCAACGGCCTCCGGCGAGAATGCGTCGTGTGTTTTGGCTGGTGCTGGTCGTAGCGGCCACATCGCTGGTGCCGGCCTGCGGTGGAAACGGCAGTGGCGGCGGCGGGGGTACGGGAACGCCGGCGGGAACCTATGTGCTGACTGTGGCCGGCAAATACACAGCAGGCGGAACGACCTTGACCCACACCGCGACGCTCACGTTGGTCGTCGAATAGGCGGACTGTGCGCGCTGTTGGTGCCCGACCCAGCATCCAACCTGACGTTGGCGCAAGTGTGCAGGCTGTGGCCTTTTGCCACGAATTCCGCTTGACAAAAAGTGCTTTCGTGCGAACATGGGCGCACTCCTCGGGACTCGCGACGAGCCTTGGCCACGCTTCCCGGGGGGAAATTTGAGGATCGATCATGACAAGCTTCCGAGTACTGATTTCGTGGTTATTGTTCTTCTTTCTCACGGCTGCGGCCGCAACCATCGTCGCTCAGAATGGCCCCGATTCCGACAGGTCCGGGGCCGTCACGCCGATCCCGATTCTCATAACAGAAAGAGTTGACGAAGCGAAGTTGGTCAGTTTGCCAGGCAACATCCGTCCAGAAGCGAATGCGAAGAACGACCGGGGCCGGCTTGCCGATGGTTTCCCTCTGGAGCACATGATGCTTCTGTTGCGACGCTCATCGGCCCAGGAGCAAGCACTGGAGAAGTTGATTGACCGATTACACGACTCGGAGTCGCCCGACTTTCACCACTGGCTGACTGCACAGGAGTTGGGGGAGACTTACGGCTTGGCTCAGGAAGATATTCGCAGCATCACCGGATGGCTAAAGGCGCATGGCTTTAGCATTAATACTGTGTACCCCAACCGATTCGTCATCGACTTCTCGGGCACAGCAGGTCAAGTGCGCCAGGCATTCCACACCGAGATCCATCAGCTCGACGTCGGCGGTAAGGAACATATCGCAAACATGACCGACCCGCAGATTCCGGCCGCGCTCGCGCCAGCCATCGTCGGAGTGGTCTCGCTGAGCGATTTCATGCCGCAGCCCATGTACCAGCCGCGCAGCAATCTGACCGCGGGCGGTGGGACCTTCTACGTTGCGCCAGCCGATCTGGCAACGATCTACAACCTCAATCCGCTGTTTTCGGGAAGTGTTTCAGGCCTGGGTCAGACGATCGTTCTGGTTGAAGACAGCGATGTTTTCAACCCGGGAGACTGGAAGACGTTCCGCGACGTATTTGGTCTCTCCCCTCGGTTTAGCGGAGGCTCCTTCACCACGACTCATCCGGCCCCACCCAAGGGCCTCAACAACTGCACTGACCCCGGCGCGAACGGTGCCGATGGGGAAGCGATCCTCGACGCGGAATGGGCAAGTTCTGCGGCGCCGAATGCAGCCATTCATATGATTACGTGCGCGGACACCGCCACTACGTTTGGCGGCTTTATTGCCTTGCAGAACCTTCTCAACGCCGGCAGCCCGCCGGCGATCATCAGCATTAGCTATGGCGAGTCCGAGACCGACACCGGCGCAGCGGCTGACGCTTTTATCAACTTGTTATATCAGCAGGCGGTGACCGCGGGTGTTTCTGTTTTTGTTTCGTCCGGAGATCAGGCGGCGGCCGTATCTGACCGCGGCGCCAATGTTGCCACCCACGGCATCAACGTAAACGGCTGGGGCTCGACGGTGTACAACGTCTCCGTCGGGGGCACCGATTTCGGCGACACCTTCGCCGGAGACACCGGCGTTTTTTGGAGTAACACCAACACCACGACCTGGGGCTCAGCGCTTTCCTACATTCCGGAAATTCCGTGGAACAACTCGTGCGCTGGCCTGTTACTTGCTGAATTCGAGGGATTCACCACCACCTATGGCACCTCCGGCTTTTGCAGTTCCCCAACCGGGAGTAACTTCTTGAATGTAGTTGGCGGTTCGGGTGGCCCCAGCGCCTGTGCGACCGGAGTGCCAAACACTCCAGGTGTCGTCGGCGGAACCTGTAAGGGATATGCCAAACCTTTGTGGCAATCGGTGGTTGGCAATCCGGCGGATGGAGTGCGCGACCTTCCTGATGTGTCGTTATTCGCCGCCAGCGGACTCTGGGGACACTCCTATCTCTATTGCAACACCGACCCCAACGGCGGCGGTCCCTGCCCCACCAACAATCCCGCCAGTTGGTCGGCGGCTGGCGGTACTTCGTTTGCCTCTCCCATCATGGCCGCCATCCAATCGTTGATCAACCAGGGTACCGGCCAACGTTGGGGCAATCCGGATCCAACCTACTACTCGCTCGCCGCCTCCGAGTATGGCAAGAGTGGCGACGCTGCCTGCAAGTCAGACCCTCTCGGCAGCCTCCCCGCCAGCACGTGCATTTTTTACGATGTAGTCCGGGGCGACATGGATGTGCCCTGCCAGGGTACCGTAAATTGCTTTCTAGACTCGGCCACCGTTGGCGTGCTTTCCACCTCGGACTCGGCATACCAGCCGGCCTATGGCACGCAAGTCGGTTGGGATTTCGCCACCGGAATCGGCACCGTCAACGCTTACAACCTGGAGCAGGCTTTTCTGACGCGGTCGAGGTTCTACAAGCTAAATACTGCTCGCGGTGAGCAGGTGGACTATTTCGGGGAGGGAAGGGCTGCTTTCCCGGTGTGGCGACCGTCGGTCGGCACCTTCTTCGGCACCGATGGCTCTGGCAGATCCTTGGCGACCGCATGGGGCGAAAACGGTGATACCCCTGTCATCGGCGACTACGACGGCGATGGCAAGACTGACTTCGCCGTGCGGCGCCCCTCGAACGCCACGTGGTACATCCTTCAGAGCAGTAACGGCAAAGAAGTCGTGCGGGCGTGGGGCGAAGCAGGAGACATCCCGGTGCCCGGCGATTACGACGGCGACGGCAAGACCGACATCGCTGTGTGGCGGCCCTCGACAGGAACTTGGTACATACTTCAAAGCAGCAACGGACAGGAAGTCGCGAAGCGATTTGGAGAGAATGGCGACGTGCCGGTGCCCGGCGACTACGACGGCGACGGCAAGACCGACATTGCAGTGTGGCGGCGCTCGACCGGAACCTGGTACATCATTCAGAGCAGCAACGGAGAAGAGATTACGAAAGTGTTCGGAGAGAGCGGCGATGTGCCCGTACCCGCAGACTACGACGGCGACGGCAAGACCGACATCGCTATATGGCTGCCCTCGACTGGAACCTTCTACGTAATTCAGAGCAGTAACGGCAAAGAGCTCGTACAGCGCCTAGGGCAAACGGGGGATGTGCCTGTATCCCGAGATTACGATGGCGACGGCAAAGCTGACTTTGCCGTGTGGTATCCACCCACCGGAACCTGGTCTGTGATCCAGAGCAGCACGGGGAAGACCATCACGGAGCGTTACGGTGCGATCACCGATATTCCGATGAACAAGGCCGTGGGACAGTAACTACGCTGCACACAATCCCACTTTGGACGATTCATCCTGATCCAGGATCTCCTTGGCATGGCGGGGCACCACTCGGCCGTTTTCCATCGGACGATTGGGGCACAATGGCACCCCTCTCAATTCTTGCGGCTTCTATTGTAGGGCAATCACGATAAGCCGCGCGGGGAGAGACCGACACCCCGGTGACCAAGTTTGCGGGACAAGAGGTGAACAAAATCTAAGCAGGCGGTACTGCCCCAGGTCTGTGCGCCACTACATCGGCATTGGCCCACAGAGGCGCAGCCACACCGCATGGCGGTAGTCTGCGCGGCCGTCCTTCTATAAGTGCCGCAATCAGGCCCCCATTCGGTTTACACTCATCTCCACAGACCATGACGACGAGCACATCAAGCAAGGGTTCCCTCCAGCTGTTTCCATTTCTCGATCTGAAGGCCCAGTACCGGACCATCAAGCCGGAGATCGATGCCGCCATCCAGCGAGTGATGGAGTCGCAGCAATACATTCTTGGCCCGGAAGTGGAAAGCCTTGAAAAGGAGATTGCTGCTTACACGCAAGCGCAGTTTGCGATCGGCTGTGCCTCGGGATCGGATGCGCTCCTGCTGGCTCTGATGGCATTGGAAGTCGGCCCAGGCGACGAAGTCGTCACCACTCCCTTCACGTTCGTGGCCAGCGCTGGCGCGATAGCCCGTCTGGGTGCGCGACCTGTGTTCGTTGACATCGATCCCATCACCTACTCCCTTGATCCGGGAAAACTAGAAACCGCGCTCACCCCAACGACCAAGGCGATTATTCCTGTACATCTGTTCGGTATGGCTGTGGATATGGATTCGATCATGGAGATCGCGAACACGCGCGAGATCCCCGTGATTGAAGATGCGGCTCAGGCCATCGGAGCCAAGTACAATGGCCGCGCCGTCGGTGGCATCGGACTCTGCGGGTGCTTCAGTTTCTTTCCTTCGAAGAACCTGGGTGCGGCCGGAGATGGCGGCTTATTGACGACCAACGACCCTGAATTTGCGGATAACCTTCGCGTGCTCCACAATCATGGGGGTCACTCCAAGTACGAATGCGAAGTGATTGGCATGAACAGCCGTCTGGATGCCCTGCAAGCTGCGATTCTGCGGGTCAAGCTCCGTTACCTCGACGCTTGGACGGAAGGACGTCAAAAGAACGCCACGCGATACTCAGAGCTGTTCAAGAGCCGCGGCCTTGACCGTATTTTGGGACTGCCCCGGGTCCAGACAGGTTGCACGCATATCTACAATCAGTACGTGATTCGCGCGCCGCAGCGTGATGAGTTGAAAGCTGCGCTGCGCGGCTGCGGAGTTCCAACCGAGATTTACTACCCCGTACCGTTGCACTTGCAGCGGGGGTTTTCGTATTTGGGGTACAAACCAGGAGACTTGCGTGAGGCGGAAGCGGTGAGCAGGGAAGTGCTGGCCCTCCCAATATTCCCCGAGATGTCAGCGGGCCAACAAGACCTGGTGGTGAACGCGATCGCTACGTTCTATGGCACGCGGGCATTCGCGCCGTGAGGAGCGTGCCAGTCCCTCGCGTACGAGATCCACGCTCCGCCGCTTTGAACTGCTACTGATTGATTGCACTGGCGGTGGAGGAAAACACGTTGTTGGCGTTCGAGCCGATTAGCCGGACGGTCCCCACGACTAGAACCAGAATCACCGCCAGCAATACGGCGTATTCGGCAATATCCTGGCCCTCGTCATTGTCACTACCCGACCAAAGCCGGCGAAGAAGATTCGTCATATCTAGCCTCCGTTCACACCCACGCACTGGTTCAATCCGCGTTTCTACTCCAAGCGCTCAGGCAGGCTGAAACTGCGGCCGCGAAGGCCCGGGGCCCAGCCCCCTGATCCCGCGGGGGTCGTTCAAACCCCAGCAGCCCAACATCATACAGCGAGTGTCAAGCGGCAGATAATCATTTCCTGGAGGCCGGAGCCCGCTCTCTTTGTTCACGGTGTTCACGGTTCACGGCCGCTGCAGTTGGGCTAACTGCCGGCGGACGTCGTCCGCATCACTGTAGTTAGGGCTGATCTGGAGCACACGCTCCAGGTGCTGCCGAGCCAGGCCGGACTGCCTGGTTTTCGCATAGGCCAGCGCGAGGTGATAGTGCACGTTAGGGTCATCAGGACCTCTATTGTTATGCGCCAGCCTGAGTGCTTCCTGAAACATGTCAATTGCAGATTGATAAGCTCCCTGCTGGTAGTAGACCCAGCCCACTGTGTCAGCCGCATCCGCAGAATCAGGCATGCCGCGGCGCGCGGTCTTCGCCAGCGCCATGGCCACATCCAGATTACCCCCCAGGCGCAGCATCACATTGGCTAGATTGTTGGAGGCGAGGGGATCATTGGGAGCCACGTCCACAGCTGCCTGGTAGGCGGCCTGAGCCTGCTTCCAATCGCGTTTGGATTCGTAGAGCTCCCCTAGCAGGATGTTGAAGCTGGCATTGCGCGGGTGCTCCTTGATGGCTTGTTGATAGGTGGTGATGGCCTGGTCCACTTCTCCCTTGGCGGCCTGCACTTCACCCAGCTTGATCAAAGCATCAGAGTTGCGATCGATCTGGACAGACTTTTGTAATGCGTCCTCGGCGCCGTTCAAGTCTCGCTTATTCTTAAAAAGTACGGTGCCGAGCAAATCGTAGAAGCTGCCATTGGCGGGTGCCTTGGCGATTTGCGTTTTTGCTGCAGCAATGGCTTTGTCGATCTGGCCCTGTACCAGAAAGGTGTTGATCAGTCCGCGCAGAGCGTCGCTGGAGTTGACATCGCGACCCAAGGCGTCCTGGTAGGCCTTGCCCGACTGGTCATATTGCTTCTGAACAAACCGCAAGCTCCCCAATTGCACGTAGCCCAGCGGACTCTGGGGCGCGACTGCGATGGCCTTGCGTACATCCTCCTCGGCATCCTTGAGGCGGCTGCGGTTGATCATGGAAATGGCGCGCAGGGCGTAGCCGTCCGGCGATGAGGGTTGCAGATTGATGATCTGAGTGGCGGCCATTTCGAGCGCCGGCATGTCGCCCTTGCGCAAGGCCACTCCGGCCAGGTTTCTTTGTGCGTCCACCAAGTTGGGACGGAGGCGCAGAGCCTCTCTCCACTCTGTCTCCGCACGTCCAGAGTTGCCGGATTTCTCCAGTGCAATCCCGAAGTAGTAGTGGGCGAGGGCGTTCTCGGGATCGTTCTGCGTCGCCGCTTGCAGCGTGGAACTGGCGTCGTTCAGGCTGCCGTTTTGAATCTGTATCTGGCCGCGGTTGACCAAGCCGTCGGTGTCTTTGGGATTCGCGCTCAAAACCTCGTCATTCAATTTCCCAGCTTCTGCCAGGCGGCCTTTCAGGATCAGGAGTTGAACGTAATTCTTCTTCACCAGAAGGTCTTTGGGGTGCTCTTGCAAAAGAGTCCCGTACTCTGTCGTGGCCTGATCCATGTCCCCGGTGGCGAAGAAAAAGTCGCCCAGCAGGCGGTAGCCAATCGAGTTGTCGGGGAAGTCACGCTTGGCCCGTCGCAGAAAATCTACGGCGGCTTCCTTCTTGCCTTCTTCCAGGTAAAGCCTGGCCATGGCGCCCCGCGCCCCGGGATTGGTAGGATCCGAGGCGATAGCGTCGTTGAACTGTTTCTCGGCGTCGTTCCAGCGGCCGCGCGATTGGTAGTAGCTGCCCAGCATTAACTGAGCAGGCGCGGATTTGGGTTCGAGGTCGATGGCTTTCTTGAAGCTCACTTCAGCAGCATCTGGCTGATTGTTCTTCTGTTGCAAGATGCCCAGCGTCAAGTATGAATCGGAGCGACCGGGTTCGAGCGTGATGGCCTTTTGCATTTCCACAATCGCATCGGGGATGTTTTCACGTGCGGTCAGCAGGGTGGAAGCCATCACATGCGCTTGCCATTGGTTCGGCCATTTCTTGAGCAGCAGATCCACTTGCTCCTGCGCCTGCTGCAGGCTATTACCGGCAATCAGCAGTTTGGTCAGATCGAGGCGCGCTTGCCAATTGCCCGGGTCTAGTTCGGCGGTGCGTGCGAACTCCTGGTACGCCGGCGACCATTGCTGCATCTTCAAATAACTTTGCCCGAGTTGATAGTGGGCTTCGGAGTAGGCGGGATCGACGCGGGTGGCGTTCAGGAACTGGACCGCAGCTTCGGAATACTTGCCTTGTTGAAAATAATGCTGGCCACTTTCAAAATACTTGAGCTTGCGCACGTTGGGGTCACGTGAACATCCAGAAAATGTAGTCGCGGCGAGTGCACAATAAAGAAAGAGAATCAGACGAGAAGAAGAAAACCTGAACATATCTTCCACAGTGTACGCGCAACCTCGTTAGAACCCGCTGGCCCCGAAGTACCAAGGGCGGGATTGTACAAGCAGTGCCTCGCGGGACCTGTGCGCTACCATTTGTACCTAATAAGGAGGGCACTGCGCCTGGTTGCAGGCTCGTTCAAGAAGAGAGGAGCCGCCGTCAATAACCGCGGATATGATAACTAGAGACTAACGGCTGTTAGGGAGAGGAGCCTTTCATGTAGACGTGAGAAACGAAAGTCTGTCGAGTTTGTTAAGTCTTTGTATATGTGTGTGGTATATGCCATTGCCAGAAACGCGATATCGACGACAGTCAGTTGGCGGGTGTGGCACTTTAGTGGTTGCAGCAGCTTGCAACGTGGTCGCAGAAATTATCATTCTTGACAACCCCCACGGTTGGGTTAGAGTGGAGACCGTGGCAGTAGAAGTTGCGGATGAACTGAGCCCTCCCTCCAGCATTTCCCCCCAATGCAGCTCACTGATCCACGATTGTTTATTAGAGGAGAGTAGATGATGCGAACGGGTCGCAGTCTGTGGTTGGCCATGGGGGCTATGCTTCTGTGCTTCGCGCCCGTTGCTTTGGGCCAAGGTCAGGTCAATATCACTTTGACCAGCGCGGGGAGCAACGTAATGGACGGAGTCTACGTCGGGCCGTACACCGCAACGGTCAACGGCCAATCTGCGCAAATCATCTGCGATGATTTTGTCGATGACAGCTACGTGGGCGAGTCGTGGACAGCCAATGTCACCACACTCTCGAACCTGAACGGCACCAAGTGGGGCAGTATGGCGAATGCCACCCAGCTGTACGACGAAGCCGCATGGCTGGCCACACAAATGCTTTCTCCAACCTATTCCGGAAACGCAACTCAAGTCGGCTACCTGGCATACGCTCTCTGGGCGGTGTTTCAACCCAACGCGGTCAAGAGCTGGCTAGGCGCGAACTCAGCGGCATGGCTGGCGGTGCAGGGCTGGCTGAATTCCGCCGCGGGGCAACAGTTCACCCCCGGTGAGTTTGCCAATTTCTTTATCTACACGCCTGACTTGAGTCATTCGATCACCTGCAATGGAGGATCGTGCCCCACCACACCGCCGCAGGAATTCTTTGGATTCATCTCGGCGCCAGAAGGCGGATCAACACTGATGTACCTGCTGCTCACCACGCTCGCATGTTTGGCGGCTATCAAGTTCCGCTCCCGACCCCAGATTGATGCACGAGTGACGACGGTCTAGTCAGCGAGAGTTCACGATGTGCTCCTGCTGCTGCAGGAGCACTTTCCAGTCCACCCAAAGTTTTCTTCGTGGTTTTCCACAGTCTCTTCCGGATAGAAGAAGACCTACTGCCAGAGGCAGATTTGGAAGCGCGCCGACACCCTGCCAACTATCTGATAGATAGGTCGTTAGGTGCATGTTGCAAGAATTTGCAAGGTATGCATAATTTCGCAGCCTTGACAGCACGAGCCGGGGCTGTAAACTCGACAACGGTGCAGTGTCGATCCCTGTAGACAGTATGAAGTTCTATCTCAAGTTCGGCCTTGCGTTTTGCGTGATCGCGTTTTCAATGAGCGCGTTCGCAGGCTCCGTCACCGAGTTCGACTACTCTACGAACGTGACCGGTGGGTCTAACACAACCCTGACAGCAACCTTCGACTACAACACGAAGACAGACACGTTTACCAAAGAGACGCTGACGTTCGTCGGGGGTATCTTCAACGGAGTTTCCGTGACGATCACCAAGCCGCAACACGGAGATATTTTTACGTTCGACAAGAAAGTTGACGGCGACACCATTGCGTATACCATCGTGTTCAACCCGTTGACCGGCACCTATGACGCGTACGGAAGCATAACGAAGGGGCGCAGCGAGGGATATTTCCAATACGACACGCTGGCGCCCGAAGGTGGCACCCAACTCTCCTACCTGGCGGCATCCGGACTGGCGCTGTTCGCGGGGATATTGCTCGCCGGGAAACAACGCCGCCGGCTCGCCAGGAACTAGCTAGAAATCCAGATAATCAATCGGGTTATTGTTCTTCCGCGCTGCTAAGCGGAAGATGCGTTAGCATTGCTCCGGGGTGGGCGGCTGGTTGATGCACATGGCACTTCTCGGCTGTATCCTAACGTGTCGAAAACCTCTCCGATGCAGCCCTTCGAACCCGTTGATTCGTGCCACTCGGGATGACCGAAGCGGAGCGGGCCAAAACTACAGGATTTCGGCAGGATGGCAGGTCAGGTTACTGGTGTAAAAACGCCTGCTTGCAAACAGCAATTTCTTCCGAGTGGGGACCGCCGCTCGTCAAGGATGAGTGATATCGAGCTTCCCTGGGGAGGGAATTCTCGATCCAATCGCGCCCTGGACGCAAGGAACGAATCCGCCGCGAAGTCTAAGTCCTGGGCAGAGATGTTGTCGAAGCAGACGACGAGCACGGTTGCCGATTGGGGTCGTGACCACCCCACAGGTTTGCAATGCGTATGGCTCCGAAAGCACCGCCTGACGAGGCATTTCCGGGTCTCCAACCACAGAAAGTTCCCCTTGACAGCAGTCGTTCTGAGCATAGACTTATCGCGTTCAGGCGCACCCACCCCTGTCCTTCCCGGTGGTCCGACCTGAACCGGGGCGCTCGCTTCTACGCGAACGCAGAGGAGGCACAATGAAATCCAGGACATTAGTTTTGATTACAGCGATGACTGTATTCGTTGCGACGCTGGCTGTGCCGCTCCGGCTGGCCGCGCAGGACAGTCGAAATCAGGTCGGGTCCCGCTTCATCGCATCCACCTCGGCGCAACGGGTTCTGCCGTCGGCACCGACATGGCGCTCGGCGTCTGCCTCCCCAATGACTCTGGCCCAAGCGCCGGCGTCGCTGCGGGCGGCCGTGCGAGCCAAGCTCGGGCGAATCAACAAGGCCCCGGGCGCTACCCAGCAGGCCGAACTCACTGCCTCCGACGGCGGTCCTAACGACCTCTTCGGCACCTCGGTAGCCATCGACGGTTTCACCGCGGTCGTGGGAGCCCCCGGCAAGAACTTGACCAATGGGGCGGCCTACGTGTTCGTGCGCTCGGGGACGACTTGGACCCAGCAGGCAGAGCTGATCGCCTCCGACGGCGCTCCGAACGACCAGTTCGGCTTCTCCGTAGCCATCTCCGGTTCTACTGCGGTGGTGGGGGCCTACGAAAAGAACTCCTACACCGGGGCCGCCTACGTGTTCGTGCGCTCGGGGACGACTTGGACTCAGCAGGCGGAGCTCACCGCCTCCGACGGTGCCGGGGGCGACGCGTTCGGCATCTCCGTAGCCATCTCCGGCTCCACCGCGGTGGTAGGAGCCGAGGGCAAGAACTTCCTCGCCGGAGTGGCCTACGTGTTCGTGAGTTCGGGGACGACTTGGACTCAGCAGGCGGAGCTCACCGCTTCCGACACTGTTACGGGCGAACTCTTCGGCGTTTCCGTGGCCATCTCCGATTCCACCGCGGTGGTCGGAGCCATCGGCTACAACGTCAGCTTCGGCGCAGTCTACGTGTTCGTGCGTTCGGGGACGACTTGGACGCAGCAGGCCGAGCTTACCGCCTCCGATGGTGTTGCGGACGACGGCCTCGGCTACTCCGTGGCCGTGTCGGGCTCTACCGTGGTGGCCGGAGCCCCCGGCAAGAACTCGAGCACTGGGGCGGCCTACGTGTTTGTGCGCTCGGGGACGACCTGGACGCAGCAGGCCGAGCTGACCGCCTCCGACGGTGCTCCGCAAGACGCGTTCGGCACCTCGGTAGCCAGCTCCGGTTCCACCGCGGTGGCGGGAGCCCTCGGCGGTAACACTGTCGGGGCGGCCTATGTGTTCATGCGTTCGGGGACGACTTGGACGCAGCAGGATGAACTCACTGCCTCCGACGGCACCTCGGGCGACGCTTTCGGGCTCTCGGTAGCCATCTCCGGCTCGACAGCGGTGGTGGGAGCTCGCAACAAGGGTGCTTTCATGGGAGCAGCTTACGTGTTCGTGCTGCCGCCGAAGCTCACCCCACTGCACAGCTTCAATTCCACCGACGGCGCCACCCCTTACGCGGGACTGGTCCAGGCCGTCAATGGGAACCTCTACGGGACTACGTCCGCGGGCGGGGCCTTCAACAATGGCACGGTCTTCAAAATCACCCCTACCGGCACACTGACGACGGTTTACAACTTTTGCGCCCAAAGCGGTTGTCCGGACGGCGCGAGCCCTTACGCGACGCTGGTTCAGGCCACCAATGGGAATTTGTACGGAACAACGTCTGGGGGCGGAGCCAACGGCGGCGGCACCGTTTTCAAAATCACTCTGAACGGCAGGCTGACGACGCTTTACAGTTTTTGCTCGCAAGGCGGTTGCACCGACGGTCAAGGGCCTAACCACGCGTTGATCCAGGCCAGCAATGGGAATTTGTACGGGACAACCTTCCAGGGCGGGGCCAACAGTGTGGGCACGGTCTTCAAGATCACCCCAAGCGGCACATGGACCAAGCTTCACGACTTCGGCTCTTCCAACGACGGCTCCAGCCCCGAAGGGGATCTGGTCGAGGCCACCGATGGGAATTTGTACGGAACAACCCACCTGGGCGGGGACAACGACGATGGCACAGTTTTCAAGATGACCCTAGGTGGCACACTGACGACTGTTTATCGCTTTTGCGCCCAAAGCGGTTGCCTGGACGGCGCCAAGCCTGACGCCGGGCTGGTCCAAGGCGCCGATGGGAAGTTGTACGGGACAACGTTCTCGGGCGGAGTCAACGCTCTCGGGACCGTCTTCAAAATCACTCTAAACGGCAGGCTGACGAGCCTGTACAGCTTTTGCCCCCAAAACGGTTGCCCGGACGGCGCCGGCCCTGAGGCCGCGCTGGTCCAAGCCGCTGATGGGAATTTTTACGGGACAACAATCTCTTTCGGCGTGAACGGTCATGGCACCATCTTTAGAATCACCCCGAGCGGCACGCTGACGACTCTTTACAACTTTTGCGCCCAAAGCAATTGCCCGGACGGCGCCTTCCCTCAAGCCACGCTGCTCCAGGACACCAATGGGACGTTCTACGGGACAACGCCGTCTGGCGGCGCCAATAACGATGGGACGGTATTCAGTTTGTCCGTAGGTCTGGACCCGTTTGTGACAACGCTGCCTGCCTCCGGCAGGGTTGGAGCTGGAGTCGGGATTCTGGGAACCGATCTGACGGACGCGACCAGCCTCACGTTTAACGGGACTCCGGCTGCCTTCAACGTGGCCTCAGGTTCCTTAATCACGAGCAGCGTACCAGCAGGTGCGACCACTGGGTTTGTGGACGTGACCACGTCCCTAGGCACGCTTACGAGCAATCGAAAGTTTCTGGTCGCGCCGTAAGCGCCGGACTCAGCAGCGGTAAGAAGCCGCCTCTCAGGGGTGGGTTGGTTGGCACCACCAAAGTCTACTCGGGTGTGAGAACCGGCATTTGTTATAGAATCAATTTCACCAGTAATCGGGAAATCCCGACCTGTGCGGGAACCCTTTCTTTTCCGCACAAGAAAAAAAGAACAGCGCAAGTGTTATGGTCAGGGGACTGGGGTGGACTTGCGTGTGCCGAAAATGCTTCCCAAACAGAATCCGCGCAAGAAACTCGGGTTTTGAAACTCAGGACGAAAACACCCGCCAGACTGCACTGAGCCTGTCAATACAACCTGCCGATCACCTGCCATTATCACTGCCTTGCACTACCTTCTATATATCTAAAACTGCCATCGGTTGCGCTGCGGGTTGTTGAATGTAGGTTTGACGGTGCTTTCGACTCCCATTTCGCTTCCGCCGTAACAAAAGGGCGTTCTCTCTCACCAACACTGGTCAATGTGTAACGGCGATGTTACGCTAACAATCCTTCCTGAGATACTGCTATCAATGTTTTGGAGGGCTCGACATCAGCGCTGCTCAGTTCGCTGGGCCAGGAAGTTGTTCTGGCATGCGATCGCGGCGGAACGAATCTCGGTAAACTCAGGTTTAGCACGCAAGCCAGCAAAGAAGGGATCCGTATCGAGCGCGGGATAGGAGCAGTAGTTGCCCTGGATGGTCCGTTTCAGCATCTGAAAAGCAGCGCTGCTTTGTCCGCAGTAGGCGAGATGCGAAGCGGCAAAATAGTTCACCTCCGCATCTGGTGAGGGCAGCACAGCGCGCGACAGACCGACAATTTCAGCTGGCGGCTGGTGTTGCACGCAAGCCAGCAGCAAGTTGAAGCTCCCCCAGTGCGGTAGTTGCGATGGTTCAAGCTGGCGGGCTTCCTGTTCCTTGCCTTCGCGCACAAGGATGCCGATGCTGAGCCCTTTTGCCAGTTCTGAACCGGGATCGATGTTGAGAAAATCCCTGGCGCGCCGATAGTTCCCCCGTGCCATGAAAACAACCGCACAAGACCGCAAGACGTTGGTCTGAGCGTGAGGATCGAGCGAGTAGGCTGTCTCACACTGGCTGGCAGCTTCTTCCAATAGTCCCGCATACCGCAACACATAGCTCAACATGAAGTGAGCATCTGCACTGTCAGGGCGGCGGCGAACCAGATCCTCGGCCCGCTGATAACCCCTGGACAACTCTCCTTGTTCCGTGTGCCTCAGGGCAAGTGCGGCGCCAGCAGTGATGGAATTGGGATCCAGGGCTAAGGCGTGTTCGGTGGCTGCCTGGAAACGCTCCATCATGACTTCGTCCCCGGCTTCGCTTTCGTAGCGAGCCTCGGTGTAGTATCTGCGCCCCAAAGCAACCCATGCCGGAGCATAGTTCGGGTCCAGACCCACGGCTTTTTCCAACATCGCAATTGCTTGCAGATCCGGGCCGGAGCTATCCGCCACAGCAGCGCTGCGCAAGTACAGGTCATACGCCTCTTCATTGCTTGGGCGCGGAGCGGCGTCGGTTGTGAGTGCGGACGCTCCCAAAGCCGATGCCAGTCCAACCTGGACTTTGGTTGTGATCTTGTCCTGCATCGCAAGCAGATCTTGAGCTGGAACGTTGAGCGTATCTCGCCAAAGCGAGCGGTTCTTTTCGACGTCGATGGCCTCCAACGTGATTTGCAGTTGCTCTCCTACCCGCTGGAAATGCCCCGTCACGACCGTGGTCACTTGCATCTCCTTGCCGGTCTTCTGAAGGTCAAGGAACGGTTCCGTGTATTTGCGAGTCGACGCAAAAGGGCGGATTGAAATCGAACGCGTGTGACTAAGAGTGGTTGCGACTTCATCCGGCAGAGCAAGTTGGAGAAAGTCGAGACTGTGATCCGAGCCTGCATTTTGAAACGGGAGAACCGCCACTGTCTTCATGGCCGGGCGGGCGGATGCCAATCTCCGGTAGAGACTCAGGCTCAGCAGCAACCCCACCAGCAGAACCGAAGCTGCCGCAACCCAGGGCCGCCGAGTACGAGCTTCGGCGCGTTTGCGTTCAGCGATCTTTTCACGTCTGGCTGACTCTTCGAGCGCGTCGCGCTGCTGGCGGCGGTGATCAAGGTTCAACAGGCGCTCCGCCAACTCCGCAGCGCTATTAAGACGACGAGCGGGATCGCCGCAGGCAGCTTGCGCAATGTCCTCCCGAACTATCGGATCTGCGATGTTTCCTTCCCACCCCGGTGCAAGCGGTTTGCGAAAGTCGCCAGTCACAAGTTGGTAGAGCATGACACCCAAAGCGTAGACATCGGCCGCTGCAGTGGGGCGCTGTCCAGAGAGAATTTCCGGAGCCAGATACATGAGTGTCCCGGTCAACGACGGTGATTGCGGGCCTCCAGTCTGGGTGATACCGAGATTGGTGATTCCCATATCCTTCAGTCGAGACGGCTCGACTAATGAAGCAATTCCAAAGTCGCCGACCTTTACCAGCCACCTGCCATTGACCTCTGGCGCCACTAGAATATTCGCCGGCTTCAAATCCTTGTGCAGGACACCGGCTCCATGAGCTGCCGCGACCGCTTTAGCCACGTCCGCAAGCAGGCGCAGGCGCACGGGGAGAGGGATATTGGAAAGTCCACTCTGGCTGTCGGCCCACCTCACAAGGTTCAGGCCCCCATATTCACTCTCGAGGAAGTAGGGTTGACTCTCAAAACTCCATTCCAGGATGTGGACGAACTCCGGCCGATCGCCGAGGCATTGGCGCAGAAACCGGGAAACCGTAACCTCGCGCTTCAAGCCTTTGAGATGGAATTCATCACAGGCAAACTTAAAGACACGAAGGTCGCCGGTTTTCGGATTTTCAGCGAGCCAGACATCGCTCGAAGATGACAGATCGAGACAAGACTTCAAGCGCCATTGCTCACGGCCAGGCACCGGATCGCCAGTCTTAAAGCCCGAGCGCCGCCATGTCAGAAAGGGTGAAAGGTCTGTGCTATGAACAGCGACCGCCAATTTGTAACCGACGCGTGCAATTGTTGAAACAACGGTAGCATCCTCGTCTTCCAGTGCTTTGCGGAGTTTGGAGATCGCCGTGGCAACAGAGCCATCCACGACGGTCAGGCCCGGCCAGACCGTTTCCAGCAATTCTTCCTTGGTAACCACTGTGCCGGCACGAAGTACGAGCTGCAGCAGAACCTCCAAAGGCTTCAACTCCAGGTTTACCAGCTTGCCTTTGACCCGTAGCTCAAGACAGAGTTCGTCAAACTCGCAGTCAGCAAACCGCCAGAGACGCCCGGCTCGATCCTGAACATCGCTGGGTGAGCCCTTGAAAACCATAGACTTAGCATTCTTAAAGAATTCTTCAGAACTCCGTCAAGACAGCGGTTGGGGAATAGTGCAAGCTACGCCGACTGGATCGACTTGGGTGATATTTTCTCACAAGTCGGGTACCGCAGACCCCACCTTTTCGATCTCGAGATTTCAGGAGGAGTGAAATGAATCGAATCAGGAGTTTGACCCCTAATCCCAAGCTGGTCGGTTTGTTGCTTGGCTTGGCGCTCGCCACAGTGGCGACCGCGCTCCACGCCCAAACCTACACCGTGCTATACAACTTTGGGAACGTCAAGTGCGATCCGCTTACCCCTGAGAATACAGGCGTCATCGCGCAGGGACGCGATGGCAACCTATACAGCACAAGCCCAAACGGGGGGTGTGACTCGGGCGGTACCGCGTTCAAGATCACACCAAGAGGGAAGGTGACCGTATTGCACAGCTTCCTGACGCAAACGGGAGACGGAGCCTTTCCCTTCAGCGGCCTGACGCTGGGAACCGATGGAGGGTTCTGGGGTACGACTGAGGCCGGCGGTTCTGATCAAGTAGGGACCATCTTTGGCATGACCTCAGCCGGCAAGGTATTCGACTTTAACGTCTTTGGCGGCACTAACCAGGTCAATGGAAACACTCCTATTGCACCACCCGTGCAAGGTATGGATGGCAATTTTTACGGCACCGCAAGCGAAGGAGGAGACATTTCCAAATGCACGTACTTGAACGGCGGGTGCGGCGTCATCTACAGGATCACGCCTTCCGGAAAGTACAAAGTCATCCATACATTCGAACAGCTCACGGATGGCGCGAATTCTGATTCCCCCCTGGTTCTGGGAACCGACGGCAATTTCTATGGGACCACTGCGCTCGGAGGCTCGATCGGGAATACGTTTGTGAACGGCGGCGTAATTTTTAAAATAACATCCGCCGGCAAGTACACAGTTCTCTACACCTTCTGTGCTCAAGTGAACTGCAACGATGGGTTCAATCCTTACGACGGGCTTGTACAAGGCTCGGACGGGAGTTTCTATGGGACGACCTCCGCCGGTGGCCTTGGCACAGGGGGCTTCCGCGAGGGCGTCGCGTTCAAGATCACCCCGGCGGGCAAGTACAGCGTGCTTTATAGCTTCTGCAACCAACCCGGTTGCACGGATGGGGGCGTCCCTTACGGCGGCCTGGTGCAGGGGACCGACGGCAACTTCTATGGCGTCACAGTAGGCGGCGGCAGCAAAGCGTATGGAGTCATCTTCCAACTCACACCGAGTGGCCAGTACACTGTTCTGTACAATTTCGACTCGACCACAGGCTCTTATCCCAAAGGCACACTGTTTCAGGCCACCAATGGGACTCTATACGGACAGACTCAAAATGGCGGCAACATCAATACAGGCGTTTTCTTCAGCCTGGATATGAAATTGAAACCGTATGCCAACTTGGTCGCCTGGTACGGTATTGTAGGACAGACCGTCGAAATCCTTGGTCAGGGACTTACCGGAACTACGGCAGTTTCCTTCAACGGGACCGCAGCAAGCACCTTCACCGTGGTTGCCGACAGCTACCTGACGGCGGTGGTTCCGTCCGGTGCGACTCCGGGCACGGTAACTGTGACTACGCCCGGTGGCACGCTGACCAGCAACCGGCCATTCCGTGTTCTTCCTCATATCGTGACCTTCAGCCCGATGAGCGGTACGGTCGGTACACCGGTAACGATCAACGGCACGAGTTTCACCGGCGCGACCAGGGTCACCTTCGGTGGCGTGAAGGCCACGTTTACCGTCAACTCCGACACCGAAATCACCACCACGGTTCCGACCGGCGCAAAGACCGGCCCGATCACGGTTACCACTCCAGATGGAACGGCTACGAGTTCGGAGGTTTTTACAGTAACGTAGTGAAGTTGGATTTCGGCGGAGGCGAGGCGATCCCGTAGTGGAACCTGGGTAGCTTCCGGCAGACAGGCATTCCTATGCCAGTGGTCATCGTCACAGACCGTGATGACACGAGGGTGGCCGTTGGGCGGGGTGGCGAGTCGGAACTGACGAGAATGGGGGCTGCGGCTTGCCTAAGCGGAAGACGCGCTGGCGCTGCTGCGGGGTGGGTGGCTGGTTGCACTCTTTATACGTGGGGGCAGTGCCTCCCTAGTCTTGGCCAGCCAATCCGCGGCCATCAGTTCAGCCTGACGTAGTTCGTCAGGAGTAAGGGATTCACTCACGTTCTTGCCGGCCTGCGATATCTTTTCGCTCGCGATTAAGTACCACATGTAGGCTTGCATCAAGTCCCTGGAGTTGGCGCGGCGAGTCCCGTGCATCTGGGCCAGAGCCACCTGGGCGATCGGCGCTCCCTGCTCGGCCGCCTTCTGGCATTCCGTGAAGATTGCCTCGTCCTGAAGCCTGGGTCCGGTCAGAGTGGAGAGGAAATGCTGGAACAACGATTGCGACTGATTGGCCTGGCTCAAAGTCATGAAAAGGAGTTCGACCCGGCTAGAGACGCCGAGCTTGTCGAACACTCGAAACAGGTAATTCTTGATGGTATGCTGGCTCAGTCCCAACTGCTCCGCAATCTCGCGATTGGTGAGCCCCCCGGCTAGGCAGCGAACCACCTCCAGTTCACGTTTGGAGAGCAGATTCAGACCGTGCGCATCCACCGCCCGTATGCTGTGCAGGGTTGCCAGCGCTTCCGCCGCATATGCCATCTGCTCGCCGTTCGCCCAGATCTGCCCGCGATGCACGCTGTGCACGCATTTCGCGAGAGTCTCTGCAGATTCGTGGCGACTGAAAATCCCTCGGGCACCAGCGCGAAAAGCCTCCAAGATGGCTTCGCGCTTGGAAGAATCGAGCAACACCACCGACCGGAGGTCAGGATGCGACGCGCGTACGGCGCGCAACGCCTCTAATCCGCGGCCGGGCTCTTCGTCCAGGCTGGAACTGATCACCAGAACATCGACGTTGTGCAGGCTGCCGCGAGCGGTCAAACCCTCGAATCCAGAATCTGAACTGACCACTTGCAGACCACCGTCCCGCCGCAACGCGTCCGCCAGCAACTGGGTATGGATTCGGGTATCGTCGGCCACGAGGACCCGAATGATCCCTCCCGCCGTAAGCTGGTCTTTCATCCACTCTCCAAGGAAGCCGATATTCAATTAACGCCCGGGGAGTCAGAATTCATTCGAGTCTGCTGAATGCCGAGTTTCCCCGAGAAGACTTGGCATCCGTTGGGGGAGAAAGCAAACCACCTGCCGGGGGAACCGCAGCGAACCGCGCGGCACAGGCAACGTAGGAAAGTGTACTGGAATCCCTGGGTCACAATCAAGCGCAATCCAACCAGAAGTGTGCAACAGTTTGCAATCATATGCAAATCCTCTACATGGCCGCTCCTGGTTAGGTTGAAACCGAGGCTCGGAGAATGCCTTCTCGAACAGGGTTTCAGTTAACTAATTGCAGTTTACATATTTAAAATCAGTTGTTTGAGGTGATATAGATCAGGATTACCACGCAGCCAATCTCTCCACCTTCGGCACCGTCCCAACCTGACACAGGTCGTAATCGGGAGAGAAGTTCGTCTCTAAGGACTACTTCCTCCGAAGAGAGACATTAAGCCCTATGGAATGTGAGAAAGCCGGCGCCGAGACTATGTACCACTTGCAGCAATCTGCATCCGGTCGTAGGTTAGCAGCACCTTATGTGATCTCCTGTTGGTGCTTTCATTAGCCCTTGGTGAGCCACCTGACGCCATAGCCCGATGGTGGTGTTTGAAGATGAAGCAGTTTGTGCAATGATGCAGAAAAGGTAACAGGCTAGTCCTTCCCCCCAGGCGTTTTCGTAACAGTTTGCTTTTGTTTGCAGTTTCCCCCGGACCTCAAGGGTGAGGTCGTCCCCCAAAGTAACTTGTGTGCGCAGCAGAGTCAGTGGCGTTTGTGACTCAGAGGGCGAAGCTATGAGTACCTTCAATCAATCGTGGGACGGCGTGGCCCCGCCAATCCTCGGGGGTGAGCCGGTCGTACCTCATTGGTATGCCGTGCACACCCGCGCGCGGCACGAAAAAGTTGTGGCGCAGCGGCTCCAAGAGGGCGGCGTAACGACGTTCTTGCCGCTGGTCACCGAAATACGGCGCTGGAGTGATCGCAAGAAATCGGTGGATCTTCCGCTGTTCGGTTGCTACGTCTTTGTGCGGCTGGCGCCCACCAGCGAAGAGCGCCTGCGCGTGCTCCGGATCGACAGCGTGCTGAACTTCGTGGGGATTCGGGGACAGGGAACTCCGATTCCTGACCCGCAGATCGACGCGGTGCGGATGCTGCTCGACGAGCAACTGCCGTGGACCACTCATCCTTTCCTCAAGATCGGTCAGCGCGTTCGTATTCGCAGCGGCGCCTTGAACGGCCTTGAGGGTATCCTGGTTTCCCGCAATGGAGACAGCACCCTGGTTTTGTCCGTCGATGCCATTCAACGGTCGCTGGCGGTTCGCATCGAAGGATACGACGTCGAGCCCTTGTAAGTCTTTCCCCCCAAACTGCTGAGTCTTTCCAGTGTCTTTCAAAGGAGCCACTAATCCCGTGGCAGAAAACGCAATCGAAACAACCCGTCTTCTTGTCGTGAGCCGTGAGTCCGCGGTTCTGCGGCCGCTGTGGTCGATCAGCGAATCCAATTCCTGGCACCTGGAAACCGCCGGTAGCGGCTGGGACGCCATGGAGCGAGTGCAATCCGGCGCCACGCCCGACCTGCTTCTGCTGGACTTGCCACGGGGCGACGGCGACAGCCTGCACATTTTGCGGTGGCTGCGCCGGCTGCGTCCGGAATTGCCCATCATTCTAATTGCCTACCCCGAGGACGCCGGCCGGGAAAGGGAAGCGATTCGCCTGGGAGCACAGGACTATCTGGTCCGGCCGGTGGAAGACCGACAACTGGAGCAAGTCCTTCGGCGACATTTGTTTTCGACCCATCCCCACTCGGGAGACGACATCAGCAGCGAAGACGTTGAGCAGTTGAGCGCAGAAGCCTTCTTTGTCGGCGCCAGTCCGGTGATGCGCAAGCTTCGCGCCCAGGCTGAATTGCTGGCAGAGGCCAATGTTCCAGTCCTGATCCTGGGAGAGAGCGGAAGCGGGAAGGACACGGTGGCGCACCTGATTCACAAATTGTCCATCCGATCCGGGTTCCCGTTTGTCAAAGTGAATTGTGCGGCGCTCCCCGAAGACCTTCTGGAGAGTGAACTCTTCGGTCATGAGCACGACACTTCCAACAACTCTTCACGAGCCAAAGGGGGCAAGTTCGAGCTGTGTGACAAGGGGACGATTCTGCTGGATGAGATTGCCGAAATGCCGGCGGAACAGCAGGCCAAGCTGATCCAGATCCTGCAGAACAAACAGTTTGCCCGTCCGGGCAGTGAAGCGATGGTGGACGTGGATGTGCGAATTATCGCCACGGTCACGGCCGGCGATGAGCGCACGGTTTTTGAGCGGAGACTGCGGGAAGACCTTTACTACCGGCTGAGCGCGTTTACTATCCATGTCCCGCCGTTGCGCCAGCGTAGGGACGAGATTCCGTTGTTGGCGCAGCACTTCATGCATCATCTGGCCAAGCGTTACAACCTTCAGCCACGCGCCTTTTCAGCTTCTGTTCTCGATGCCTGCCAGGCCCATTCGTGGCCGGGAAACCTGAAAGAGTTGGAGAGTTTCGTGAAGCGCTACCTAGTGATGGGGGACAAGAACCTGGCACTGGGCGAGCGTGCGCAAGGCCGTGAAAATTTCGAGGCCGGTTCATTCGAGCGAGGAATTGAACCACACTTCCCTGGGAACGACGCTGGCACCACCCGGTCGAACCTGGGCTCCTTGAAGTCGCTGGTTCAAAGTGTGAAGCTGGAAGCGGAGAGAAACGCAATTGCCGCGGCCCTCGACAAAACCGGCTGGAACCGCAAAGCGGCGGCGCGTTTGTTGAAGGTCAGCTATCGGACTCTGCTCTACAAAATCGAGCAGTATCACATGCACGCCTCGGATGCTGCCCCGTTCGCGGGGGGCAATGGCACCAAGACAAATGGCAATGGCTTTAAGAGCAACGGCAGGGTAAGCTGAGCAAGATCGGTCCACCCATGGCATTCACTCGCGACCGCTCGGAGCGAATATGAAGAACAACCTTGGAGTGAAGTGGCTTGGACTACTGTTCGTTGGCCCGCTCCTGTCCACTTGGTTGTGGGCGCAGGCCGGTTCAGCGCCGCCGCCGTCAACGCCGCCTTCAGATGTTAATGCCAGCAAGCCACACGACAACAGTTTTGTGATTGGCAACGACGATATTCTCACGATCAACGTTTGGAAGGAACCAGACGTCTCACAAAAGGCAATTCCGGTGCGGTCTGATGGCAAAATATCGCTGCCCCTGGTTGGCGAAGTGCAAGCCACCGGACGCACCCCCTTGAGTCTCGAACAAGACATCGCGGCCCGGCTGAAAAGCTACATTGCTGACGCCGAAGTGACCGTGATGGTCCAGCAGATCAACAGCCAGAAATACAACGTTCTGGGGCAGGTCGCCAAGCCGGGTGCCTATCCGCTGACCAATTCGCAGACGGTGTTGGACGCGATCGCCATCGCCGGTGGCTTCCGTGATTTCGCTAAACAGAAGTCCATCTATATCCTGCGGCAGAATCCGGACGGCACCACCACCCGTCTCCCCTTCAACTATAAGAACGTGGTCAAGGGCCACGATTCTGCACAGAACATTAAATTGCAGCCCCGCGACACCATCGTCGTCCCGTGAATTTACGCATCTTGAAACAGGCTGGGTTGAGTATCGTACTGATGGCTGGCGTACCGCTATGGTCGCAGGTGAATAACGCGCCAACCGCGAACACCGTTCCTCCGAGCACGGATAACGCGACGGCGGTCACGGACAATACTGCAACTCCGGCCACGGTGGAAGACCGCATGCAAGTTCCTCCTCCGGTAAGCGGAGCCGCTTATCCAAGTACATATACGGCACAGGAACGGTCCAATTACCTGCGCGGCGGATTAACTTTCACCACGGCATACAGCGACAATGTCTTGGGGGGAATAACGGCCAATCCTGTGAGTGATGTGAGCTATTCGATTTTTCCTAATATTGCCTTGGACGAAACCACTTCGCGTCTGCATTGGGTTCTCAGCTACAGTCCGGGCTTCACGTTCTATCAGCGCGTGAGTTCGCGGAACCAGGAAAACCAGAATGTTTCCATCAATTTCACCTACCGTTTGAGCCCGCACGTGACTCTGAGCTTGCGAGACACATTTCAGAAGTCTTCCAGCGTATTGGACCAGCCGGATCTGGCATCGGCCGGCGCGGTGACGGGTGGTTTGCAGGGTGTGGGAATCGCGGTAGTAGCGCCGCTTGCGGATCAGCTCAACAACAATGGCAGTCCAGAGATCACCTATCAATTCAGTGCCAATGGAATGATCGGTGCGAGCGGGACCTTCACCAATCTGCATTACTCGAACTCGACGCAGGTTCCCGGGCTGTTTGACTCCAGTTCGCAGGGAGGGTCGGCGTTCTATTCTCACCGCTTGTCGAAGAAGCATTACATCGGCGCGTCTTATCAATACCAGAGAATACTGACGTATCCGAACGGGGCGTCCCAGGACGAGACCCAAACCCACGCGGTCTTGGGGTTTTATACGTTTTATCCGCAGCCTACGCTTTCGCTCTCGGTCTCCGCGGGGCCGCAGCATTACGACGTTGAACAGGCCCCGTTGTCGGCCGCACAGTCATGGTCGCCCGCAGCGACTGCCAGCATGGGATGGCAAGCACGTCATACCAACCTGGCGGCCAGCTATTCGCGAATGGTATCGGGGGGTGGTGGACTGCTGGGAGCCTTTCACTCAAACACGGCAAACCTGTCGGTGCGGCAGCAGTTAAGCAAGAATTGGAACGCCGGTGTGTCTGGGGCGTATGCGATCAATAAGACGGTGACCCCGCTCTTCTTCCTATCCAATCCCGGAGGTCACTCGATTTCTGGAAGTGCATCCATTCAAAGAACTTTGGGCCAGCATCTGAGCGCAACGGCGGGATACACACGGCTGCACCAGAGTTACAGTGGCATCGCGGCGATCAGCACCGCACCCGATACCAATATGGAGTCGGTGTCCATTTCCTATCAGTTTGCGCGGCCGTTGGGAAGATAATCATGGCAGAAGAATTCAACGAGCAACGTTCGGAAGGGTTCAATCTTCAACACTACCTGGGAGTCGCACGCCGCCGCCACTTCCATTTCCTGATCCCGTTTTTTGTTGGTTGGCTGGCGGTATGGAGTGCGAGCTGGATTTTGCCGCCCCGCTATAAATCGAGCACCCTGATTCTGGTGGAACAGCCGACCATGCCCAAGGACTACGTGACGCCCAACGTCAACGACGACCTGCAGGAGCGGTTGCAGAGCATCACCCAACAGATTCTCAGCCGGACCCGGCTCCTGCATATTATCGATGAGTTGAAGCTTTATGCTGCCGAGCGCCCCCGTACCAGCCCCGATGAACTAATCGAGCGCATGCGCAAGGACATTCAGATTGAGCTCGTCAGGGATGCCCGCAACCAAATCACCGCCTTCAATGTCTCTTATTCGGCGCGAGATCCGTACGTTGCCCAGCAGGTCACCAGCCAGCTCACCAATCTGTTTATCAATGAAAATCTTGAAGTTCGGCAGCAGCAGTCCGAAGACACCACCAAATTCATGGAGGGTCAGTTGGAGACCGCCCGGCAAACTCTGGCGGCGCAGGAAGATAAGATCCGCGAGTTCAAAGCGCAGCACGTGGGCGAATTGCCGGAGCAGTTGGCTCCCAATCTTCAGATCCTGGGGGGCCTGCAGTCGCAGCTCCAGAGCGAAGGAGACGCTCTCAATAGCGCTCGCCAACAACACGTTTACCTGCAAAGCCTGGTGAACCAGTACCGCACCCTGCAGGGATCATCCAAAACTTCCGACGGCGCTCCGCTGGGTCTCGCGGCGGTTGACCAGGAACTGGAAAAACTGAAGGCACAACTTGCTGACATGAGTTCCCATTACACTGATCGTCACCCCGATGTGCGCAAGTTGAAAGACCAGATCGTTACCACCGAGAAGATGCGGGATCAGATCATGGCCGGTATGAAGGCGAAGGCCGACGGCAGCGCGGCCCCCACCCAGGACGTTGCCGCGCCCGTTACAGCGGCGGACATTCGCGATGCATCCCCCATGGTCCAGTTGCAGGGGCAATTGCAGGCGAACGAAACGGAAATTGCGAACCGGGAACGGGGGATTGCAACCCTGAAAGCCAAGGTGGGCGAATACCAGGCGCGACTCAACCAGGAGCCGGTACGCGAGCAGCAACTGGCGGATTTAACCCGAGGCTACGATCAGTCCAAGGCGAACTACGATGAACTGTTGAAAAAGAAAACCGAGTCCTCCATGGCCACCAGCATGGAACTGCTGCAACAAGGCGAGCGCTTCCGCATTCTTGATCCACCCAGCCTGCCTTTGAAACCCGACTTCCCCGACCGCTTGAAGTTCTGTGGCATGGGGCTGGGGATTGGGTTAGCCTTGGGGGCGGCGGTGGCGGGTGCATTCGAGATGGCCGACGATCGGGCCTACAGCGAAGCGGAGATCAAAGGCTTGTTGCCCGTGCCCGTAATTTCTGAAATCCCGGTTATTGTGACCTCAGCCGACGAACAGGTCAGCAAGAGGAAAACCTGGTTGGGGTGGGCAGTCGCGGGATTTGTAGCGGTCACCATCCTGATCGGGTCCGCCTTCAGCTATTTGCACGGCTAGGCGTCATCTAAAATGTACAAGTCTTTCTACAGCCTGAAGCGGAATCCATTCGAGATCACTCCGGATCCGTCTTTTCTTTTTCCCACCCGGAGACACAACGAAGCTCTGGCGTCACTCTACTACGGAGTGCGAAGGCACAAGGGGTTCGTGGTGTTAACCGGAGAAGTGGGCACGGGGAAAACCCTGGTCTTGCGTTGCCTGCTGCAACTATTCAAGCAGAACAATGACGTAGCCTATGCCTATATTTTCAACGGCAGGCTGTCCCCGGTCGAGTTCTTGCAATATGTCGCCAGCGATTTTGGGTTGCCTGCATCGGGCAAGAACAAAGGTGAGTTACTGCTCGAGCTTGGTGGGTATGTCATTTCTCGTGCCCAACGGAAGCTAACCACCGTTTTGGTGGTGGACGAGGCGCATCATCTCTCGGCCGACATTCTTGAGGAGATCCGCCTGCTGACGAACCTGGAGACAGCCCACGATAAACTGCTACAGATTCTGTTGGTAGGGCAGCCCGAGCTTGACGACAAATTAGACTCGGTTGGACTCCGACAGCTCAAACAACGGATCGCGTTGCGCTCGCGTCTGGAGCCGCTCGATGCCAATGAAACCCGGGGATACATCGAGCGCCGCTTGCAACTGGCAGGATCGAGTTCTCTGGGCCACGAGTTATTTCCGATCGAGACCATTGCGGACATCTATCAACATTCCCGGGGGATTCCACGGCTCATCAACACCATCTGTGAAAACGCTCTGATTGCCGGATATGCGCGTCAGGCACGCCGCATCACTCCCGACATCATTGATGATATTGCCGTGGATTTTCGGCTGGGCGTAGTGCATCAACTTCATGCCGAAGAGCCCAAGGTGATGGGCGAGGAAACGGACTTCCGCCTCGCCGCCAAGACCCTGCTCGATTTGGTTTCACATCTGCAAAAGCCGCTGGACGAACTTGAAAGGCGCCAGGCGGTGACAACTCGCGCGAGTAAACATGAGCCATATATTTGACGCTTTACAAAGGTCCGAGGCAGAACAGTCCGGAGAGGAAAGCCCGGCTTTGTCCATCGCAACCGAACTGATACAGGCGGTGGAGCGGAAAGCGTCCGCTGTCCGTGAGTTCCCGGTTGATGATCTTGCCGTCGAACATGAGTCCGTGGTCGAGCCCGCCGTCGCCCTGCAAGGTGAGACCAGCGATACCAGCCCAACTGTCGTCGAGCAGTTTCCGTTGCTGCAGGTGGTGGTTTCTCCGCAGAGCCGCCTTGTCAGCTTGGTCGACCGGGAGAGCATAGCCGCAGAAAAATTCCGTTTCCTCGGTGTTCGCTTGCGTCAGCTTCGACAAAACCGCTTGCTGAAGAAAGTCTTAATTACCAGCAGCATTCCCCAAGAGGGGAAGAGCATGGTGGCAGCAAACTTGGCCTGCACCTTGGCCCGCAGACAGCAGCAGAAGGTTTTGCTCTTGGATGGAGATTTGCGGCGGCCGGCACTGTCTCAGATGTTTGGTCTGGGCAAGCTTCCCGGATTGTGTGAATGGTTGCAGGGCGAACCCGGCCCCATGCGGAACATCTATCGTCTAGAAGGTCCAGGATGCTGGTTCCTGCCGGCGGGCAGTTCGCCTAAGAACCCTTTGGAACTGATGCAGTCGGGCCGCCTCTCCGCCCTAATGGATCAGTTGACCGCATGGTTTGACTGGATCGTGATCGATTCCCCGCCGGTACTCCCACTGGGCGATACCAGCATCTGGACGCGACTTGCGGATGGTGTGCTGCTTGTGACTCGGCAGGGAGCTACGCAGAAGCAGCAGTTGCAACGTGGTTTAGAAGCGATTGAACAATCGAAATTGATCGGTGCGTTGTTAAACAGTTCGCGAGAAGCGGCATCGAGCGATTACTACTCGCGTTATGCTCCGTCGGCGGTCGCAGTGCAGAGTAGCCTCCCGGAAGAATAAGCGGTTCTAGCCTGGCAATCGGTATTTCTGTAACTCAGCAATATCCCCCTTTGAAATCAATCGCTGTTAAGCATCCGGCGCGCGCAAGCTAAGACGCTGGACAGATGGAGGGATTGTGAACGTACGACGTTCGAACAACGGTTCGGCTTTAAGCCCGCTCCCCGTGCAAGCGCCCAGCAACGGGCAACACGCGGTTCTGAGCGAGGAGTCCTTCCAGAGGATGATCTGTCTGGAACGGAAGCGGAGCGAGCGTTCTCGCAAACCGTTCTTGCTCATGCTGGTCGATATGGGCGGTTACGTGCCATCGGAAAGGACCACCAAGGTCCTAAGCAGCATCCTTTCTGCGCTCTCCGTGTCCACTCGGGAAACCGATGTCACCGGCTGGTACAAGCACAACCGAGTTGTCGGCGTGATGTTCACCGAGATTGGTCTGGAAGATCGCGCCTCGGTGTTGGGGACAATGATCACCCGCGTAAGCGAAACACTGAAGAGCGCTTTAAGCTTTGAACAGTTCAGTCAGGTGAGCCTTTCCTTCCACCTGTTCCCTGAGGACTGGAACCACGAAGATGAACGGCGGCCTAGCGATCCCAGGTTGTACCCCGACCTCGAAAAGCGAGACGAATCCCGTAAGTTCTCTAACACTCTGAAGCGAGCCATGGACATCGGTGGCAGCCTGTTCGCATTGATCGCCTTTGCCCCGTTGTGGTTGGTGATTGCCCTGGCCATCAAGCTGACTTCCAAAGGGCCGGTGTTCTTTCGGCAACGAAGAATCGGCCAGCATGGTGCCTCGTTTACCTTCCTCAAGTTCCGCTCCATGCATGTCGGGAACGACGCCAGTACTCACAAGGAGTACGTCCAGCAACTCATAGCCGGGACGGCTGAGCGGCATCCCACGAACGGGAATGGCGACGGCGTGTACAAAATCACCAAGGATTCCCGGATCACGGGAGTGGGAGCGTTCTTACGCCGGACCAGTCTGGACGAGATGCCGCAATTCATCAATGTGTTGCGAGGCGAAATGTCGCTGGTAGGACCCCGTCCTCCGGTTCCCTATGAAGTGGAAGCATACGACTTCTGGCATCGCCGCCGGGTGCTCGAAGCCAAACCAGGCATCACTGGCCTTTGGCAGGTCAGCGGCCGCAGTCGGGTGAAGTTCGACGATATGGTGCGCATGGATCTGCAATATGCGCAGAATTGGTCGCCCTGGCTGGATCTGAAGATTATCCTCCGGACCCCCGGTGCAATGTTAGGTGAAGGTGCATACTAGTCCGGTCTCTCCCTGTTTGGTCCCCATACAAGGTGTTCCCCCGTGTCGCAAATCTGAAGAATGAGTAGGTGGCTGGAAGACAAATGATTAAGTTTGGTGTGATCGGATACGGGTACTGGGGCCCAAATGTGGTCCGAAACCTGGACCTCCTGGACGGAGCCCAGGTCCTAGCGGTGTGCGACAAGAGTCCCACGTCGCGAAAGCGTGTCCAGAAATCCTATCCTGGCGTGCGCGTGACCAGCGATGCGGCTGAGATGATGTCATCCAAGGACCTGGATGCCATTGCTGTGATCACACCGGTCTGGACGCACTACGAGTTGACCAAGGCTGCGCTGGAGCACGGGAAGCATGTCTTCGTCGAGAAACCGTTCACCAGTAGCACCGCCCAAGCCGAGGAACTGATCAATCTGGCGGCCAAGAAAAACCTAAAAATTATGGTGGACCACACCTTCTTGTTCACCGGGGCGGTGAAGAAAATCAAGCAACTGCTCAAGGAAGGCACGTTGGGCAACCTGTATTACTACGACTCGACGCGAGTCAATCTCGGGTTGTTCCAGCACGATGTGAATGTGATCTGGGACTTGGCGCCTCACGATCTCTCTATCATCGATCACCTCATCGCGGAGACGCCCGAAGCAGTCGTCGCCACCGGGCAGACCCACCTCAATGGTTTCGAAGATGTAGCCTTCATCACTTTGTATTTTCCTAACAAGATCATCGCGCACATCAATGTCAACTGGCTGTCGCCAGTCAAGGTACGCACCACCCTGATCGGGGGCGAGAAAAAGATGCTGGTCTGGAATGATCTGGAAGCCGACGAGAAAATCAAGATTTACGACAAGGGCATCGACGTCAAGAACCAAGAGGGTCTCTACAATCTGCTGGTGAATTACCGCTCCGGTGACATGTGGTCCCCCCAGGTGGACAGGTTCGAAGCGCTCAGCCACGAGTTGGCTTACTTTGTGGATTGCATTACTCACGACAAGGTTCCATTCAACGATGGACCCGCAGGGCTTCGAGTGGTCAAAATGCTCGAAGCTGCCGACCAGTCCCTTCGCAAGCGGGGCGCTCTGGTCTATCTCTGACCCTGAGTTCTCGTTCCACCCCGTTTCCCTCTGAAGGTCTTAATGAAATATTTCCGAGATTGATTCAGCGGAACGCATCTTTACCTATGAATTCCTACGTCTGCATCGCCCCTGACGTTAAGCTTGGCCGCAATGTCAAGCTTTCCCAGTTCATCAATCTTTACGGATGTGAGATTGGCGACGACACCAAAATCGGCGCGTTTGTCGAAGTGCAGAAGAATGCCACCATCGGCAAGCGCTGCAAGATCTCGAGCCACACTTTCGTGTGTGAGGGCGTGACCATTGAAGACAATGTCTTCATCGGGCACGGGGTAATGTTCATCAACGACAGTTATCCGCGCGCCACGGCCGAAGGCAAGCTACAGACCGAGGCTGACTGGAAAGTGGAGCGGACGGTGGTCAAGAAGGGCGCCTCGATCGGTTCGGGCGCCACCATCCTTTCCAAGATCAGCATCGGAGAAAACGCGATTGTGGGTGCAGGTAGTGTCGTAACCAAAGATGTTCCTGCCAATGCCATCGTCGCCGGAAACCCAGCAAAATTCTTACGTCATATCGAACGGTCTATGGAGGCTTCACAATGAGTGTTTCAAATAATATGCCGAACAGAATTCCTTTTCTTGATCTGATTACTCCTCACGTCGAACTCGAGCAGGAACTCACCGGCGTTTTCCGCAAAGCACTGCACACTGGCGGATTTATCGGTGGTCCTATGGTAGAAGAATTCGAGAATGCGTTTGCCTCGTTCTGCAATACCAGCCATTCGATCGCCATTAGCAGCGGTACCGATGCCCTGCGCTTCGCCATCATGGTGAGCGGTGTACAGCCCGGCGATGTGGTCGTCACCGTACCTCACACCTTTATCGCCACCACCGAAGCCATTTCACAGGCGGGGGCTTTTCCAGAATTCGTCGACATTGACGAGCGCACCTACAACATGTGTGCGGAAAGGCTGCAAGAGTACCTCGAGCAGTGCAAGAGAGACCAGTCCGGCAAACTGATCAGTCGTCGCAGTGGCCGACCGGTGACGGCGGTCGTTCCGGTACACCTCTACGGGCAAATGGTTGACATGGACGCCATCCTTGCACTTGCTCAGAAATACGGACTCACCGTGATTGAGGATGCGTGCCAGGCGCACGGAGCGGAGTATTTCTCTCGCAAACAAAATCGCTGGATGAAAGCAGGTTCGATGGGACGCGCAGCCGCTTTCAGCTTCTACCCGGGGAAAAATCTGGGTGCCTGCGGCGAAGCTGGCGCGGTCACGACAAGCGATCCAGTTCTCGCCGACAAGATAAAAATGTTGCGAGACCACGGGCAAGCCAAGAAGTACTATCACGACGTAGAGGGCTATAACGGACGCCTGGATGCAATTCAGGCCGGCCTTCTCCACGCCAAGCTGGTTCACCTGGCAAAGTGGAATGCTCAGCGGCGAGAACGTGCAGCCGAATACCAGCGCCTGTTCGCCGCGGCGGATGAGGCTGTCGTTCTGCCTTTCGAGCCCTCTTGGTCGCGATCCGTCTATCACCTTTATGTGATCCGCGTCGATGACCGGGACGGATTGATGAACCACCTGAAGAAGGTTGGCATTGGTTCCGGCATTCACTATCCGATTCCGTTGCACCTGCAGAAGGCTTACGCTCGGCTGAAGTACCGTTTGGGGGACCTGCCAGTGGCCGAAAAAGCGGCTGCAGAAATCGTCTCCCTGCCGATGTTCCCGCAGTTGACCGCGGAGCAGCAGGCGAGGGTAGTGGAGGAGGTTCTTCGCTTTAGCTCTAAGTTCATTCGTAAACATGCCGACGCGGAAGTTGCTTCTCCAGTCACAGCTGACCGTACGGCGTAGACGACATGCCCTGTCGACCCCTAGAATAATTAGAGACAAGGAACAACCAAAGAATGAAAATCTCAGTGATTGGTGCAGGCTATGTGGGTCTCACAACCGCCGCTTGCCTGGCACAAATCGGTCATGATGTCTTCTGCGGCGAAAGTGACGTCCCAAAACTCGCGAACCTGCAAAATGGCGTCATGCCATTGTTTGAACCTCATCTCGAGGACGTCATCAAGAGCGTTCGAAAGGGTGACCGCTTGCGTTTCGGCTCGACGGAAGAGGCTATTGCCTGGGGAGACGCGATCTTCATTTGCGTGGGGACGCCGCCGTTGCCAAACGGGGATGCAGACCTTTCTGCCATCGAAAAAGTCGCACGGGCGATTGCGAAGCAGGTTTCAGGGTATCGGCTGATCATCGAAAAGAGCACCGTGCCGGTTCAGACCGGCGCACAGTTGCGAAAACATCTGTCGGTGCATAGCACACATGGACTGGAATATGATGTGGCGTCGAATCCGGAATTCCTGCGGGAAGGAACTTCAGTCGAGGACTTTTTGCATCCGGATCGCATTGTCATCGGTGCCGACTCGCCACGTGCGGCAGACCTCTTGCGAGAAATCTATGAACCGATCGTCCAGCAGAAGTTTACTTGCCCCATCCACTTGAGTTGCCCGAAACGCGAGCAACCCATCTTCCTGGCGACCGATACTAGTTCGGCAGAATTGATCAAACATGCCTCCAATTCCTTTCTGGCGATGAAGATTTCCTTCATCAATATGGTGGCGAATCTCTGCGAAGTGGTTGGAGCGGATGTGACTAAAGTCTCGCAAGGGATGGGGCTGGACCCTCGAATTGGCCCCGCCTTCTTGAATCCTGGGATCGGTTTTGGTGGGTTTTGCTTTCCCAAGGATGTGCAAGCCTTCATCAGGATCGCCGAGAAGTCTGGGTGTGATTTTTCCCTGCTTAAGGAAGTGGAGAAAATCAACCAGCACCGGGTTGAACACATCGTCGAGAAACTTCGTAACGAACTATGGGTGATGCGCGGCAAGAAACTCGCGGTGTGGGGTCTTGCCTTCAAGCCGAATACGGATGATGTTCGCTTTGCACCGTCGCTTGCGCTGATCAAAACCCTGGTTGATGAGGGTGCGATCGTCAGCGCCTATGACCCCGAGGCAATGGAAAAGGCAAAAGCGGCGTTTCCCGACATTAATTACTGCTCCGACCCCTACGAAGCTGCCAAGGGTGCCGACGTTGTGTTGATCGTCACCGAATGGGATGAGTTTCGCCAGATAGATTGGGATCGGCTCAGCACGGTCGTCGAGCGGCCCCTCATCGTGGATTGCAGAAACATGCTGAATCCGTCCGAAGCGGCCGATCACGGATTCCACTACTTCAGTGTAGGTCGACCTCCGGTGCTGCCCGCGCAAGCGAGTTCTGTCGCGTTTGCCGCTTCCTCGCCTGTGGGTGGAAGCCGGCAGAAGAGTTTCTAACTTCCATCGAATCTTCCAGGTTCTTGAAGCGTTGGGCAAGGTACCCACGTCAGAGTAATATCGCAAAGCTCCAACCGCTATCAAATTGAGTTTCTTGAAGAGGAGAGACAGGTGAGAGAAAACAAAAAGGTAGTTGTCGTCGGACTCGGCGAGGTGGGGAAGCCACTTTTCCAGCTTCTTTCTGAGCATCACGACGTTGTCGGTGTGGACGTGTCCCCTCCTGCCGAGCGAGTCAAAGGGCCAGAAATTCTCCACATCTGTTACCCCTTCGAGATCAAGGATTTTATTGGTGAAACCGCTCGCTACATTGATCTGTTTCAGCCTGCGTTGACCATCATCAACAGCACCGTTGGCGTCGGGACGACAAGAGCCGTGGCCGAACGAACGCGCACCGCTGTCGTGCACAGCCCGGTTCGCGGCAAACACGTTCGAATGCTTGAAGAATTGCGCAGCTATCAGAAGTTCGTGGGGGCCATGGACCCCGACGCGGGTGAACAAGCGGCCCGGCACTTCCAATCCTTAGGCATGAAGACGAAAGTGCTTACGTCCCCGGAAGCGACTGAACTGGCCAAGCTAACGGAGACCACATACTTCGGCCTGATGATCGCCTGGGCCCAGGAACTTGAGAGATATTGCGATCAATCGGGAGCCGACTACGAAGAGATCATTTCGTTTTATGAAGAGATCAAGTTCTTTCCCCCAGTGAAGTACTTTCCCGGGGTTATCGGTGGCCATTGTGTCATGCCGAACATCGAAATCCTGTGCAAGTTCGACCATTCAGCGATGCTTAAGGCGATCCGAACCTCGAACCGAGAGAAGATTGAGCGAGACGCGGTTAAGAGAGAAGTGGACAGCGTCGCTACCGCCGCCGGAAAGTGCGCGACTCAAGTTCGATAAGCTCGTTTTCAGGGCTTTTTCCGCGCTTGCGAAGGTATCTGTTCGCTCTCCTACACCCCGGCAACAAATTGCCACTAGCAATCCCTAGAACATAGAATCATGTCCAACCCCTCAGAACATGAACGACTATAAGGATACTTCGTTGTACGGCATGACGAAGGGCCACGGAAGCGATCATACGTCTGTTTTTAAGCCGAACCCGGCCCGATTTATCACAAACGAGGTTCATCCCAGCGCAAATCGCAGCGTTACAAAGCGCCCTGGCGACGGGAATTCGCACCCGTCATCCCTGAGAGGTGCGGGCCTTACGACCCGACCAAGTCTCCAGGGCAAGCGGGTCGCGATGGTTACGTTTTCGCTATTTCCATTCGATCCGCGACCGCGCCGCGCTGCCGACGCGCTTTATGAGGAAGGAATGCTTGTAGATCTTCTGTGCGAAGGTGAGAAGGGCGCTCCAACCCAGGAGGTCTTGCGTGGAATCAACGTCCGGCGTCTCCCCATCGAACATGGCCGCGGTGGAAAGCTTAGATATGCCTACGAGTATTCTGCCTTCATTCTGATGGCGTCCGCTGTTCTGGCGCTGCGCTCGCTGAGACGCCGATATGACCTGGTTTACGTGCACAACATGCCCGACGTTCTGGTCCTGAGTGGGTTGATACCGAAAATGCTGGGGGCGAAGGTGATTCTTGATCAGCACGATCCTATGCCCGAACTCATGACCACGATTTTCAACCTTGACCCAGACAGTTTGAGCGTCCGACTCGTGAAGCGACTCGAGAAATGGAGTCTGGCATGCGCGAATCTGGTGATCACGGTAAATGTCACGTGCAAGCGGATTTTTGCCGCGCGAAGCTGCCCTCCAGAGAAAATTGGGGTGGTGATGAATTCTCCCAATGAGAACATCTTTCCATTTCAAGTCACAAGCGAGTCCCAGCCCCGAAACGCAACTCCAAACAAGCGTTTTGTGATCATGTGCCACGGTTCGATCGTCGAACGGAATGGTCTGGACCTGGCGATCGCCGCGCTCGCACGAGTGAGGAAGACTGTTCCTGGAGTGGAACTTCGCATTTTTGGTCGCAGAACTCCATTTCTTGACCGCATCATGGAGGATGCTCGAACCCAGGGTCTAGATGAAAATGTGCGTTATCTCGGTGGAAAAATGCAGGAGGAATTGGTCCAAGAAATTGAGGCCTGTGATGTGGGAATTATTCCAAACCCTCGAAATGCATTTACTGAGATTAATACGCCAACCCGGATTTTCGAGTATCTGGCCCTTGGCAGGCCGGTGGTTTGTCCGCGAACTTCAGGAATACAAGACTACTTCAGCGAAGATTCTCTGATGTACTTCGACCCCGGCAACGTGGACGACCTTGCAAAGAAAATCGAATATGTGGCTAGCCATGCCAACGAAGGCGTGGAGATCGCGAAGCGCGGACAGCAGGTTTATCTGGCCCACACCTGGGCCAAGGAGCGGGAGACGCTGGTGGACTTGGTGAGTGAACTTCTTAACCCTCATCCCGCACAATCCTGACAATGATCGGTGTCATAGCGAATCCGTCGGACCACGCGGTAGTCTCCGAGTTCTTCGAGCTGTTCAAAACTCCTTGGGAGTTTTACCGGAGTGATCGGCGGTATGACGTATTGCTTTGCTCCACGGACAGCCTATTCGACCAAGGCACCGCCAAGCTAGTTCTACTGTATTCCGGCGAGAAACTTCCATTTGACGCTGAAGGAGGAATCGATATTGGTTCCCGAAGGACCAACAGAATGCTGTCGTACAACGGAGCCCAAATCCCGATCTATGGGGACAGCATAACCTTTCGAGAAAAGGGAAGAGGTGTTCTGGTTGACGAGGAATCCAAGCAAGAAGTGATGCATCAATGCCAATCCCAGGGGAGGGCGATCGCACGGATAGGATATGACGTCTTCGGGGAGGCCCGTACCCTGCTGACAGCAGGGCAGCCTGTGGCTCACGCCAGCATACCGACTTTGGATCTGCATATCGCACTGTTAAGGGATTTAATCGTCGCCAGTGGGGTTCGGCTGGTTGAGATTCCACCGGTTCCCGATGGTTATAAATTCATTGCGTGCTTAACCCACGATGTCGATCATCCTTCGATCCGCCAACACAAATTTGACCGGACAATGTTTGGATTCCTTTACCGCGCGGTCTTCGGCTCGTTGATCAACGTGCTGCGCGGGAGGATGACCCTTCGAAGCCTTTTCACGAATTGGGCTGCAGTTCTTAAATTACCGTTTGTCTACATGGGCCTTGCGAAAGACTTCTGGCACGATTTCGATGATCGCTATCTGGAGTTGGAGAAAGGGCTGTGCTCTACGTTCTTTGTGATTCCTTTTAAGGACAATCCTGGGAGGACGTTTAACAGTGTGGCGCCTGAGTTTCGTGCGGCTCGCTATGATGCTAGAACTGTTGCAGATGCGATCCGGAAGATCCGAGCTGCGGGCTGCGAAGTCGGATTACACGGAATCGACGCCTGGCTCGACAGTTCTAAGGGATACGAAGAACTTGAAGAGATTCGGAGCCTAACGCAGGCCTCAGAGATCGGCGTGCGGATGCACTGGCTCTATTTTAATGAACAATCGTCGATAGTCCTGGAGAGGGCGGGAGCCGATTACGACTCCACGGTTGGCTACAACCAGACCGTGGGATATCGAGCCGGGACCACGCAGGCATATAAGCCGCTTCAAGCAGCGAGGCTGCTTGAATTGCCATTGCATGCGATGGACACTGCTTTGTTTTATCCGAATTACTTGGGTTTGTCTCCGCGAGAGGCAACGACACTTCTCGGTCGATTGCTGGAGAATGCAGCCCGGTTTGGAGGCTGCCTGACGACCAACTGGCACGATCGAAGCTTGGCACCGGAGAGGTTATGGGGTGCCTCCTATCGCGACCTGCTCGGACATTTGAAGAATCGAGACGCATGGTTTGCGACGGCCGGGCAAGCGACATCGTGGTTTCGGAAGCGCCGCTCGGTTGTGTTCGGGATAGACAGCGTCGAACCGGACGCAGTGCGTGCCAGGGTCTTGTCTGATCACACTGATAATCTGCCCGGTTTGCAACTACGGATCCACAATGTGCGAGAGTCGCACGACAGTGTTCACCGCGCAGAAGCCTACGTCGACAGGGCCTTCAATGAGACCACGGACACCCGGGTTCCCTGCGGAGCAAGTCGATGAATATTCAAGAATCAGGTGTTATCAAGACGAGGAAACAATCGCTGGACATCGTTACGGAGGATGAATCAGAGAAGGCCATGGAAAAGACCGAACAGTTATATGAAAAGTTTCTCGATGAATACGTTTCCGAGGACGCGGTACGCAAGTACACGACGGAGACAGCGGGCTACGGGATCACGTATCTCCTAGAAAACGATTACGCTCGTATATATATGGACGTCGTGGATTCCTATTTGCGCAATTCCACAACACGACCTCTTCGTCTTCTAGAGTTTGGCTGTGGCGGAGGTATGAACATCACCCGCCTAGTCGGCCTGCTAGAGAAGGAGCAAGTCCCCGTGGAATGCGCATATGGCACGGATTTTTCTCCTCGCCTAGTGGAGGCCGCGGGGAACGAAGCAGAGGCCTTTCTCCCACCCCATCTTGCGGGAAAACTGAGATTTTATGTTGCCCGCAACGAACATCTGGCGCAAGACCTAATCGCGGGGCTGGGTGGGGATGAACACCAAATTGGATCCTACGACCTGATTGTGGGTGTCAATACCTTCCGCTATTGCCACCGCCTTGGAAAACAAGTGGATTGTGCCGCCGACATCTATCGCTTGCTGCGACCGGGAGGCGTATGCATCAACATCGATATGAATAACGGTTTCCCTGCCTTTCGCAGTCGCTTGCGGGGTGTAGATCAGAATTGGGGTGAGTGCTATCTGCCTTCGCTGGAGGAGTATGCCTCGCCTTTTGAAACTGCAGGGTTCGAGATCATCAAGAAGGGAAACTTTTGTTGGATCCCGCACTCGGCCGGGCACGCTCTCACTTTCGCCTGCCGACTCCTGAGTCCCTTCTTGAATCTGGTGGCTCGCGACCGAGCCATGCGCTCGCTTGTGGTCGCTCGGAAACCCGCTTAAGTCGCCTGCAATCTGGGACCAACCTTAAGAGGAATCACTTCTTGGCTAAACAGGCAATTCTCCTAAGCGAAGGCAAGCCGACAACGCAGCATCTTCGGCTGGCCGGTATCCTCGATTTCTTTGGTGTGCCTTGGGAAACCGTGGAAGTATCCAAGCTGTCGGACTTGGAGAGACGTGCCCAGAACTGTGTCGTATTCGGATTGGTCCAGACAGTTGCGGTAGCGCTAAAGCAGATCCAAGGAACGAACCACTCAGTTCCACCGCCGACTGCCTTTTACGCCTATGCAGGCGACGACCGAAATGCTAGCGAGCAGGGATTCCAGTCTCTGTTCGAGAATGCCGATCTCTTGTTGCGGCCAGCACCTGCGGGTGGTCATTTGCTTCACGTATCCCGCGCGCTACCTGACTTGACCGGACCAATGGCTGGTCTCGAAACCTCGTCGCAATTGAGGAAAGAAGACGCCGTTCTGGTCGGTGCCGCTGGCCAAGAATCGAAATTTGCGACTGTCGTCTCTGCTGGAGGGTCTCCGGTGTTCGTCAAGTTCCAGCACAGCGATACGCCCGTTTTCTTCTGCACAAGCTCGCACATGATCGATATTGATGAAGCGGTAGAAGGAGCTTTCTACGATGTAAAGGAGGATTTCTGTTCTGTCGTGCCGCTCGTGATGTTCGTCAAGCTCATGTTCCGAGATGTTGCTTGGCGGTCGCAAGAGCTGGGCGCTTGTTTGATCGTTGATGATCCTCTTTTGAGACAGCAGTACGGGGCCTGTGATTTTGGGATGGTGCGCAATCTCATGCGGCGATACGGATTCAAAACAAACATCGCCTTCATTCCGTGGAATTGGCGTCGTACTTCTACCAGTGGGGCCAAATTCTTCAGAGACGAGTTAGGGGATTTCTCTGTATCAATTCATGGTTGTGACCACATCGCAGCCGAGTTCGGCGACACCTCACCAAACGTTCTAAACAACCGAGCTAGGCTGGCTCAATCCAGAATGCGAAATCATGAGGCTCGGACAGGCATTCATCACGATTCTGTCATGATCTTCCCGCAGGGGGTGTTTTCGTCGATGTGTCCGGAAGTCCTCAAACGTAACGGCTTCCTTGCCGCAGCCAATACTGAGACCGTTCCTGCGGACTCCGTTAATGTCGGGACACGAATCAGGGATGTCTGGGACGTTGCCATCATGGCATACGGTAGCTTCCCGATTTTTACGCGCAGATATGCCTCTCACGGTTTGGAAAATTTCGCCTTCGATCTCCTGCTCGGCAAGCCATGCCTGATCGTGTGTCATCATGAGTTCTTCAAGGATGACTGCGCCGAACTGATCGAATTGATCGAGAAACTCCAGTCCCTAAACTGCGATCTACACTGGCGCCCGCTGGGCGAAGTCATCCGCAGGGCTTTCCGCCGCCGCGTCAAAGGGGTGGACCTGGAAGAGGTCGAAATGTACGGCAATGAATTGCGGATCACCAATCCATCGGATCATGTGCTTAACGTACATGTTCGGAAGAGGGAAAATAAAGTCGATCTTGTTACTGAAGTACGGTGTGACCAGAAACCCGTTAGATGGACCACCGAGGCCGATCACCTTGTCTTTGATGAAGCTATTTGCCCACACGGCGAAAGACATTTCCAGGTGTTCTATCGAGAGCAGGAAGACACCGAGAAGTTGGGCCGGTCGTTGCACTTCGAACTTTCGGTGGCCATCAGGCGGATTCTCTGCGAGTTTAGAGACGACCATCTTTCGAAAAGTCGTTTTCTCAGTTCTACGGCGGCCAGCCTTAACAATGCACTCAGGAAGGCCAGTTAGAACGTGCTTGGCCAAATGATAGTGCAAAGAGGTTGCATTGTCTCAGAATGTGGCATGACAGACCCACAACACCCAGTCAGCCGAGTATTGATATGCCTCCCTCTTTAGCGCTGTGTCTTTGGTTCATCCTGCTGGTGGCGTTGTTGCGTTTTGACCCCGCCAGAGACTCCAAGGTTTCGTTCGCCGTGTGGGTGCCGGTAATGTGGATGTTCATCGTCGGATCGCGGCTGCCTTCGCAATGGCTCGGTGGCCAGGTAGCTCAGGTGGCCCAGGTACTTGAAGAAGGCAATCCTCTGGATCGCACGGTCGACCTCGTGCTGATCCTGCTGGCACTAGCCATTCTTGTGTCGCGGTCTTTCAAATGGGGCGGTTTTATTTCTCGCAACTTGGCTCTCACCGCATTGCTTTCCTTTGCCTTGGTCAGCCTTTGTTGGTCAGACTTCCCATTCGTCGCCCTGAAGCGTTGGTTTCGAGATCTTGGCAACTACTTGGTAGTTCTCGTGGTTCTATCCGATCCTCGCCCGCTGGAAGCAGTACGTTCTGTGCTTCGCCGCCTGAGCTATCTGCTGATCCCGCTCTCCATCTTGCTCATCAAGTACTATCCCCAACTCGGCAAGCAGTGGGAGACCTGGACGGGCGCGGACTCGTATGTAGGAGCGACGACCAGCAAGAATATGCTCGGTCTCGTGTGCCTGGTCAGCGGCTTATTCTTTTGCTGGGATACCGTAACGCGCTGGCCTGAACGCAAGCAGCGGCGAACCAAGCGCATCATCCTGGTTAACTTCGCCTTTATTGCACTCACGCTTTGGGTGCTGAACCTCGCTCACAGTGCAACCTCGAGTGTTTGCCTGGTGCTCGGCTGCCTGGTGATCGCAGCGGTTAACAGCAAAGTGTTCCAGCGTCATCCCGGCTTCCTCAAAGCCCTAATTCCGGCGTGCTTTTGCGCGTATCTAATTCTGGCCTTCGGGTTCAATATCAATGGGGAACTGGCCGGAGCGGTTGGTCGCGACCCAACCCTCACCGGCAGAGCTGATATCTGGAAGATCCTCCTCAGCATGCACACCAATCCCCTCGTTGGTACCGGCTATGAGAGCTTCTGGCTCGGTTCTCGGCTCCAGTGGTTTTGGCAGAATTCTGGTTATGGCCATCTCAATGAAGCACACAATGGCTATCTTCAGGTATACCTGAACCTGGGTCTGATCGGGGTTTTGCTCCTTGTCGGGTTTCTGATCGCCAGTTACCGCAACATCTGCAAAACACTTAACTCATCGTCCAGTCTTGCCTCGCTCGCCCTAGCAACGTGGGCCGTCCTGGTCTTTTACAACATGACCGAGGCAGCTTTCATGGGTGGTTTGCTGTGGCTTATGGTCCTGATGAGCACCGTTTCCCTGGCAGAACGTGTGACAAATCGAGTCCAGAGAATTGCTGCATTCGACAACCCCGACACGGTTGCCACATTTCCTCTGGAAACAGCAGGTGTGCACACCGGTCGCGCAGTACAGCCGATGTTAAGTAGTCTTCCCAACCGTTTCCGATAAGGGAGGCATTTGATCTATGCAGATTTGCAGTAAAGAAGGGGTGATTGAGGGGAAGTTCATCCGGATCGCTCGCCTCGACGCCGAGGGGTATGATTCTCTGGACGACCCGGAGGTGGCACTGGCCGCGCTCCGAGAATCTGGGACCAGGGTTGACCTTTTCACCTTCATCCAGAGACTGTCCGAGACCTCGCCAAAATATAGCTATCCGATGGAACTGGACAATATGGCCGCACTTCCGGTTTCCACGTTTGATCACTGGATGACAAAACAGATCGACTTCAAGGCCAGAAACAAGGCCCGCAAGGCGGCAAAAAACGGCGTCGTCGTGCGCGAGGTTCCGTTCGATGATGACTTGGTTCGCGGAATATCCGCTATTTACGACGAGTCACCAGTCCGGCAGGGGATGGCGTTCTGGCATTATCGAAAGGAACTTGAAGCCGTACGCAGAATCAATGGTACCTTCCTGGAGCGAAGCATCTTCATTGGGGCGTTTTTCGAGAACATCCTGATTGGCTTCGTGAAGTTGGTCCATAACGAAGACAGAAGTCAGGCGGGCTTGATGCAAATTGTCTCGATGATCCAGCACCGGGACAAGGCTCCGACCAATGCATTGATTGCGCAAGCAGTTCGATCCTGCGCCGATCGGAGCATTCCGTACCTCTGGTACGCCAACTTCTCTTATGGCAAGAAGCAGAGCGATACCTTGGCTGATTTCAAGAGGCACAACGGATTCCAAAAGGTTGAGCTGCCCCGATATTACATACCATTGACCGTTACTGGCCGGATCGCCCTCCGCTTGGGCCTGCACCGGAAAACTAACGAATGGGTTCCTGAGCCGATGGCTGCTTCGTACCGAAGAATCCGTAGTTTCTGGTACGAAAAGAAATTTCCCCGATTGGAGAAGGCCTAGCCTAATAAGGAGGCCACGACTATGCGGAGATATCTTGCGGTTGCGGTGGGGCTCAAGGCCTTCTCGAGCTGTGGGCCCATGCGACGTGCGTACCGCGCCCTAGGGAACCAGAGGGGTGGCCGGGAGCGTGCGTGCGGCCGAATGCCGGACTACTACCTGGAGCGGGTCAAGGAAATGCTGCAACTAGCTCGCACGTACGGAATGGCGAAGGACGGAGGACGCGTGCTCGAACTGGGTACAGGCTGGCTCCACTGGGAAGCCGTGACCATGCGGTTGTTCTTCGACGTGGAAGCAGTCCTGTTTGACGTCTGGGACAATCGGCAGTTACTTGGCATGAAGAACTACCTTCAACAGCTACGTGCCCGGTTGCCCGAGGTCAAGGATGTCGTTTCTCCAAGTCAGCTGGCCAGAGCTTATGACCAGATCGATGTGGCCTTGGGCGTCGCGGGTTTTGAAGAGCTATATCGACGGTTCGGGTTCCAGTACGTGATTGACGGCTCAGGCAGCTTGGATCAATTTCCAGCCGAGTCCTTCGATCTTGTCGTTAGCAGAGGCGTGCTTGAACATGTCGGCCGCGACATCGCTTCTTCTCTGGTCGAGAACAGCGTCAGGATCCTGAGGCCAGGTGGTTGGGCGTTACACAGCATTAACATTGAGGATCACCTCGCCAACTATGATTCGACAGTCCACCGGAAATTCTACTTGGAGTTTCCCGAATGGCTTTGGAAAATCATCGGACAAAATGAGGTTCAGTACATCAATAGGCTGCAGCGGGCCGAGTGGGTGAACATCTTCTTGTTGTCGGGGCTTGAGCTAGCAGACGAACGTGGCGCCAAGGTCGATCTTAACGGTCTCAAGTTAGCCGCGCGATATCGACAAATGGACCGCGAGGACCTACAGCACACCTTCGTGCGCCTTCTATTAAAGAAACAAGAAGCAAAGGCCTTGGCGAAGCCCCAATAGAACCATATGCCAGGAATCGTAGGTTGCATAACCCGGATGTCGCGCGAGCAGGCCATGCCGCAGTTGCTGCGGATGGTCGAAGCGCTTCGCCACGAGTCCTTCTATACGGCGGGCATCTGGATCGATGAGTCGCTGGGCGTTTACGTCGGATGGGTGGCACGAGAGGGTTCTTTCTCTGACGGGATGCCGTTGCGAAACGAACGCGGCGATGTAGTTCTCGCATTTTCGGGAGAAGAGTTTCCTGAGCCGGGAACGGCACAGCGTCTCAAGCGGCATGGGCATGAACTCGATCTCGATGGAGCTTCCTACCTGGTTCACCTCTCCGAAGAGGACCCATCTTTTCCCGCAGGATTGAACGGAAGGTTTCATGGGCTCCTGACGGCCCGGACCCGCGGCACTGCGCTGCTTTTCAATGACCGCTACGGGATGCACCGCCTCTACTACCACCAGTCAAGAGACGCGTTCTACTTTGGTGCCGAAGCCAAAGCGATTCTTGCGGTGTGTCCCGAGCTGAGGAGGGTGGATCCTCGGGGAGTTGGAGAATTCGTCTCTTGCGGCGCCGTCCTTGAGAACCGGACACTCTTTGAGGGGATTCAGGTTTTGCCGCCGGCTTCGGTGTGGGCCTTTCGTAACGGCGCACTCGATGAGAAGCGCAGCTATTTCCATGCGAAGGAGTGGGAACAGCAGGGAAAACTCGATCCGGAAACTTATTATCGGGAACTTCGGGAAACGTTTACCCGCAATCTCCCTAGGTATTTCAATGGCCATCAGGCCATTGGGATGTCCTTGACCGGCGGTCTGGACACGCGCATGATCCTGGCCTGCCGCAAACCCGATCCCGGATCGCTGCCTTGCTACACGTTCGGTAGCATCTTCCGCGAAAACCAGGATGTCCGCGTGGCGCGGCGTGTGGCCGAGGTCTGCAGGCAGCCTCACCAAGTTCTCACCGCTGGTAAAGAATTTCTGTCGCAATTCTCCCACTATGCTGAGCGCGCAGTGTATCTCAGCGATGGATGCGTCGACGTCGGCCGCGCTCCGGATCTCTATTTGAATGAAAAGGCGCGCAAAATTGCGGCCGTTAGAATGACGGGAAACTATGGCAGTGAAGTAATGCGTGGGGTCCGTGCATTCAAGCCGGAGGAACCGGTCGCGGGTTTATTTTGCCCGGAGTTCCGGTCTTACGTTGATCGGGCTGCAAACACCTACGCCGGAATCCTTCATGGCCATCCAGTTTCCTTTGCTGCGTTCAAGCTATGTCCGTGGAATCTGTATGGAGTGCTGGCGCTGGAGCAGACGCAGCTCTCCATGCGGTCCCCGTTTCTCGACAATGACTTCGTCCGTACTGTTTTTCGGTCGCCGGCGTCTGCGCTCACCAGCAATGAGGTTTCGTTGCGCCTGATTTCGGATGGAAACCGTGCCTTACTTGGAATCCCGACTGATCGTGGCCTCGCGGGTAATCGGGGACGCATTTCAACGTCAATCTCCAAAGCAGCCCTCGAGTTTTCGTTCAAAGCAGAATACGCGTACGACATGGGCATGCCGCAATGGCTGGCGCGGCTTGACCATGCTCTCTCGCCGCTCCACCTTGAAAAGGCGTTCCTGGGGCGGCACAAGCCCTTCCATTTTCGCCTATGGTACCGGGATGCCCTCGCCGGGTACGTTCAGGAAATGTTGCTCGAACCGCGCGCGCTTGCCCGGCCCTATATCGAGCGAAAAGGGCTCGAGGCGGTGGTGCGAAGTCATATCAAGGGAGATCGAAACTACACCACCGAACTCCATAAGGTACTGACCCTGGAACTGATTCACCGCCTTTTCCTCGACAATCCAGCGGCCGGGGTTTCAGGGAGTCGACGACTCGAAGAGCTGGACCTCGTAGAATCCTGATTTGTTTTCAGCGACTTGAGCCTTGATTGGACACTGCTCCGCGGGTTTTTTGGGCCAACTACGTGATGAACCTTCGTGCATGGACTTTGACGAATCGTGAAGGCAGTATGGACTTGTCAGACTTCGAGAACACCGACGAGGCATCTGCCCCGACCATGACGATAAAATGGCTCTCATTCCTGCTTCTACTGTGCGCTTTTGTGAGCGCAGAAGCCCAGACCATCAATGCTGCGAGCTGCAACGCGAGCGATGTGCAGGCGGCGTTCAGTCAAGTGACTGCGTCCACCACGACTGTCAACATTCCGGCGGGAACCTGCAACTGGACCACACAGGTAACACTTACCGTGCCTTCCGGCAGCAGCAACCTGTCGATCCTCGGCGCAGGCGATCTGAATACCCAGGGCGGAGGAGATGCAACCATCATCGTCGATAGCTACGCCAGCAACAATCCAGTTATGACCGTAACGCCTGCTTCGTCGTCCACACTTTTTCGGCTAGCTGGGCTCACGTTTCAGGGCGGATCCGGCAGCGCAAAATGGAATGGCATGGTCCAGTTTGCGGGGCTCTCGCAGAACGTCCGCCTTGATCATTCCCACTTTGATTCAACAACCTATAGTCCAGCCGTCGCCAGTTCATTGCTGCAATTTAACGGATGCATTTATGGGGTCGTAGATCATTCGATCTTTGATAACCCTGCAGGGAGCGTTAACAATTCAGTCAGGGCGTACAACGCGGGATCGTGTAACGGTGACCCACTCGGCGATGGTGATCAGTCTTGGGCTACCCCCACAGGATTGGGATCAGCCAATTTTCTATTTGTCGAGAACAACACTCTTAACAGCGGAGCCGGGAATGACTGCACCCAAGGCGGTCGTTACGTCTGGCGCTACAACACGATGAACATGACCTCTCCAGCACCCAGTGTTCAAACTCACCCTACGGGAGGCGGCCAGAGGGAACGGGGATGCAGAGCGTGGGAGATCTACAACAATCAGTTCAATGCGGTGAGCGGCAACTATATCAGCAGCGCATTCTGGCTCAGCAGCGGTACGGGTGTAGTTTGGAATAACACGGCTCCTTCGTCACCCGCCGGGGGCGGCACTGGGTACGCCAGTCTCGTATCCATCCACTCCATGCGGCGAAACAACTCCACCTACAATCAGACCGCTGTTCCCAACGGCTGGGGGTACTGCGGTGCGTCTTTCGATGGTACTGGGTCGAACTGGGACCAGAACAGCAATGTCTCTACTGGCTATCGCTGCATGGATCAGCCTGGGCAGGGCGTCGGACAGCTTTTGGCCAATAATTTTCCGAATACAATAAACAGTTCCACTGGGACGATCGCCTGGCCGAACGAAGCTTTGGAGCCTGTCTATGAGTGGATGGATAGCTACTCCCCGGTCCCTAACAATCCGAGCTATCTCGTATCTGTAGCGCAGGCGGACGCGGAGTTCAACAACGCCGATTTCTACTACCAATGCGGGAGTCTTAATAGCTCATGCGGATCGTTCACGGGAACTTCGGGTACTGGCAGCGGCCTGCTTTCGGCCCGTCCTGCGACTTGCACGGCGGGGCCGGGCGGGAATACGCCGGGAGTGGCTTACTGGGCGAGCGATCAAAACACCCTTTACGTGTGCAACCCGACAAATACGTGGACCAGCTACTACACACCCTACACATATCCTCATCCGCTCACACAGGGCCAGGGACAACCTCCTGCTCCTCCGACGAACCTTCAAGCGAACGTTGATTGACCTAGAAGGGACCGTCGCGTACAACACTACATCAGGTGCCATACACTCCAGAATTTTGTAAGATTCCGTTTGCCATTAGTCGTTTCCTATCATGAAACCGCTGGTTTCGATTTTAATTCCGGCCTATAACTCCGTGGAGTGGATCGCCGATACCATCCAATCGGCGATGGCGCAAACCTGGCCCCGCAAAGAGATCATCGTCGTGGACGATGGATCTAAAGATCGAACGGCGGAAGTGGCGCGGAGGTTTGCTTCAAAAGAGGTTGTAGTCGTGTCCACCGAGAACCAGGGCGCTGCGGCAGCGCGCAACCGTGCTCTGAGTCTGAGCCAGGGGGACTACATCCAGTGGCTGGATGCGGATGACCTGCTGGCGCCAGACAAGATTGCGCGGCAGCTTGCGGCACTGCGAGATTCTGACAGCCGGCGAGTGCTTCTTTCCTCACCGTGGGCCTTCTTCAACTATCGCGTAAACCGCGCCCGCTTCGTGCCGACGTCACTGTGGCAGGATCTTTCGCCGGTAGACTGGCTGTTGAGGAAAATGGGCGAGAACCTGCACATGCAAACTGGGACTTGGCTGACGAGCCGGGAACTGACCGAAGCTGCAGGATCGTGGGACACGCGCATGGTAAGCGATGATGACGGCGAATATTTCTGCCGTGTGCTCTTGGCCTCCGAAGGGACACGTTTTGTGCCCGGGGCTGGGGTCTTCTACAGGATCACGACCTCAAGCCGTGTAAGCTACGTTGGCAACTCGGACAGAAAGAGAAACGCGCTGCTGCTTTCGATGAAATTGCACGTTCAGTACCTACAGTCGCTTGAAGATAGCGAGCGCTCGCGGGAGGCTTGCCTGACGTACTTGCAAAATTGGTATCCGGTTTTCTATCCGGAGCGGCCGGACCTGGTCGCGGAACTGCAGAGCGTTGCCGCGCAGCTTCAAGGGCGTCTGGAAGAGCCCCACTTGCGCTGGAAATATGCCTGGATGAAGCCGTTGTTTGGATGGAGAGCCGCAAAATGGGCGCAGAGCGTGCTCCCGCAGATTAAGGCTTCATGCATTCGCCAGTGCGACAAGGCAATGTACGCCGTGGAAACTCGCAGCAAGGGGTTTGCCGTGTCACCGACAGTGAATGCTGTCCAAAAGAGCTAGGCGCACATTTCTGCGATGAAATTTTCGACCAAGCAGGAACCGGATGAATTGCGCAGTGAGGCGGTGGTCCGCCCATCCGCTCAGGTCACGGTAGCTTTGCTAACCGGGGGCAGCGATCGCCCTTACGTATACGGCCTTACCAAGGCGCTTCTTTCCAAGGGAACAGCTTTGGATCTGATTGGCAGCGACGAGCTTGACTTCGCAGAATTCCGCAGCCAGCCCGGAGTGAACTTTTTTAATCTCCGTGGTGGTAACCGACCGGGTGCCGGCTTGATCAGTAAGGTCTTCCGGATATTGAAGTACTACGCCAGGCTCATCGGTTATGCCGCGACTGCCAAGCCGAAAGTCTTTCACATTCTGTGGAATAACAAATTCGAGTTCTTCGACCGCACTCTGCTGATGCTGTACTACCGGATGTTAGCAAAAACAATCGTCTTTACAGTACACAATGTGAATGCAGCAAAGCGCGATGGCGATGACACGAAACTCAATCGTCTTACGCTGCGAATTCAATACCGGCTCGCCGACCACATTTTCGTGCACACGGAAAAGATGAAGCTTGAACTAGTCGAGGAATTTGGCGTGGCTGGCGCGCGGGTCACGGTCATCCCGTTCGGGATCAACAATGCGGTTCCGAATACTCGTCTCACACCGCGGGAGGCAAAGCAGCGCCTGGGTATTCGCCAAAGTGAAAAGACGATTCTCTTTTTCGGTAGAATTACGCCTTATAAAGGCCTTGAATACTTGATTGGGGCGTTGCGAAAGATATCGGCGCGTCGTGAAGATTATCGCTTGATCATCGCTGGCAGAGTGGATCGGTGCGAGCAATACTGGGCAGCCATCCGAGAAGACATCCGCGACGAAGTGCAGAATGGGCAGATACGGCTCAGGGACGAGTTCATTCCAGACGATGAGACCGAGGTCTATTTCAAGGCGGCTGACGTTCTTGTATTGCCTTACAGAGATATTTACCAGAGCGGGGTCTTGTTCCTCGGACACAGCTTCGGCCTGCCCGTTCTTGCCGCCGACGTGGGGTCCTTGAGGGATGACATTGTAGAAGGCAAAACGGGGTTTGTATTCCAGTCCGAAGATCCAGTGGACCTGGAGAAGACCATCGTAGGGTACTTCGCCAGCGACCTGTATGCAGACCTGGACAGCCAGCGGAGGCAGATCCGCGATTACGCGGCTGAACGGCATTCTTGGGACGTTGTCGGCGAGATGACCATGCGTGTGTATGCCAAATTGCTTCGATTACGCGCCTCCGGAAAGTCATCGAATGATGTGCCGAGCGATTCACTCGACTTACAGGCTCTTCACAAAGAGGCCAGTGCCAATTCTCGTTCCGGACACTAGTTTATCGGTCTTCGATTCGAGCTACATCCTGATGCCTAGCATAGCCGCCCAACAACCAGCCTTAGACGCGCTTAGCACCGAACATCTGCACGCAGACTTGCGACGTCGGTCTGTTCGTGGCGGAATGCTCAATGTCACGTCACAGGGCACCCAATTTCTGATTCAGTCGATCGCGACAGTCGCGCTTGCGCGATTGCTGACCCCGGCAGACTTCGGACTGGTGGCCATGGTTTCGACCGTCACTGGACTCGGCCAGGCGTTCGCGGATATGGGTCTTTCTGAGGCCACCATCCAGCGGAAAGAGATCAGCCATGATCAAGTCAGCGCTCTGTTTTGGATAAACGTCGCTATTGGGCTCGGCCTCATGCTAATAACCGTGACTTTGGCCCCGGTACTGGCAAGGTTCTATCGAGACTCTCGGATCGTAAATATCACGCTGCTCATATCTCTCACGTTCCTCTTCGGCGGTCTGAGAGTGCAACCCGATGCAATTCTGAAGCGTCAGATGCGCTTTTCATCCCTCGCTATTAGGGATGTAGCCTCTTGTTTGATAGCTGTTCCGGTTGCCATCACAATGGCTTGGCGAGGGTTTGGCTACTGGGCATTAGTCGCTCTTCCCTTGATATTGAACTTCACTGGAATGTGGCTCTCCTGGATGATGGTCAATTGGAGGCCGAGCCTGCCGCGACGTGACGCCGAGGTTGGGTCCATGATTGCTTTTGGCGGCAATGTCGCCGCTTCGTACTTCATAATCACTGTGAGCCGGAGCGCGGACAACGTCCTGATCGGCCGATATTCGGGAGCCGGCCCTCTGGGCCTATATTCGAGAGCTTATAATCTGCTCATGCTCCCCGTCCGCCAGCTCAGTGCGCCGATGGGTGGCGTTGCGATTCCCGCTTTCAGCAGAACCCAAGGCGATCCAGAACGCTTCGCTCGATACTACCTTCGTACAGTCAATTTGATGATGTGGATCAGCGCCCCAATTTTTGGTTTTCTCTTTGTCGCAGCAAAGCCGGTGATCGTTCTGGCCCTTGGGAATCAGTGGCGAGCAGCGGCGCCTGTTTTCCAGATCCTCGCTATCTGTGCGTTGGGACAGATGTTTCTCGAGTCGACCATCTGGCTGTTCGTGAGCCGGGGGCATTCGAATGGGCTTTTCAAACTCTTACTAATCATCTCGCCGGTGATGGTGGTCAGCTACGCGATCGGTCTGCCGTTTGGCATCAAGGGCGTGGCTCTATCAGGTTCCTTAACTCTGCTGGCCATGTTGCCGTGGATACTCAAGTTCAGCTTTCGCGGCACCGATTTGACGTTGCGGCGGCTTGGACAGGCTATCTTGAGTCCGATTTCGCTATGCTTGGGCGGAGTTTGTTTGGCGGAACTTGGGCTATATATAGTCGCTCCGCAGCGCATAGTTACGCAACTCCTGCTTACGATCTTGGCCTTTGCGATCGTTTATTCATTGTCCTTGCTCATACCTCCGGTTCGGGAAGAAGTTATGTCTCTTAAGAAACTATTCGGTGAGTCGGGTTTTGCCGTGTCGCCGGAGCTCCAATGAGCAAGATCGCACTAGTCACCGGCGCAGAAGGTTTCATCGGTTCGCACCTCGTCAAGTTTCTTCAGACGAAAGAGTGGGACGTAATCGGTAGCTACCTTTTGCACGGTTCCAATTCGTTTCCGAAACTTCGGAACTTGCGGTTCGTGCAGTGCGATCTTGCTAATGGTCAAAAGGTCGAGCAGATTTTAAAACAGTACGAGCCGACACATGTTTTTCACTTGGGGGCGCAGAGTTTGCCCACAGTATCCTGGGCGGACCCGGTCGGAACATTCGAGTCTAATGCCATGGGCTCACTGCACTTGTTTGAAGCAGTACGTCATATGAAGCGTCCTCCCGTGGTGGTTTCGGCTTGCTCGAGCGCTGAGTATGGACACGTTCCAGCCTCGGCTATACCCGTGACTGAGGAGCAACCGCTTCGGCCTCTGCATCCATACGGAATCAGCAAGGTGTGTTTGGACCTGCTAGCACGAGAGTATTTCCTGGATTACAAAATCCCAGCGGTCAACCTGCGGCTTTTCAATACCACCGGCCCGGGGAAGACGAATGATGCGCCGTCAGACTTTGTGCGCCAGTTGATTCGGATCAAGAAGGGCTTGCAGCCACCTGTGATCGAGGTCGGAAACCTGAAGCCGCACCGCGCATTCCTCGATGTCAATGACACGGTGCGTGGCTTTTACCTCGCCGCCCTGAAAGGAAAGCGCGGTGAGGCATATAACCTTTGTGCATCTAGCACCCACGAAATCGGTGAGCTATTGCGAACGGCGATCCGCCTTTCGGGCGTAAAGGCAGAGGTACGGCCCACCTCGCGCTTGATGCGGCCCTCCGATGAGAAGATCATCTTCGGCAGCACGAAGAAAATTCACAAACAGACCGGATGGAAGCCTATGTTTTCGATCGAGCAGACTCTGACGTCGATGCTCGATTTCTGGGACCGCGTAATATAGCGTTCGCGATGTGAAAGCTATTAGCGAGTGCATGCAGACACAAGAAGTATGATGGCTGACATCAAAGCTGTTCTCCTGGTTGGTGGATTGGGAACACGCTTGCGCTCAGTCGTGCCCTCTGCACCCAAAGTGCTTGCATCGGTCGGGAAGAGATCTTTTCTTGAGTTGCTGGTCGGACAGCTTCGTTCACAAGGAATTCGTCGTCTTGTGATGTGCACGGGCTACCTGGCAGACCAGATCGAAAATGAATTCGGTAACGGGTGCGCCTGCGATATGGCGATTGAGTATTCGAAAGAAGAACAACCGCTCGGCACTGCAGGCGCCGTAAAGCGGGCGCAGCAGTATCTGCAAGACGTTCCCGACTTCTTGGTTATGAACGGCGACTCATTTCTGGACATCGATTTCGGCAGGCTGATGGAGTTTCATCGAGGTCATAAAGCATTAGCAACGCTGGCTGTACTGCGGGTAGAGGACACGAGCAGATACGGAACGGTGCAAGTGGGCGGGAACCGCCGAGTCACAGGGTTTGCGGAGAAGACTGGCACCGATCTGCCTGGATTGGTGAATGGTGGAGTTTACATCTTCAATCACTCTGTTTTTCAACATATTCCGGAACAGCCGGCCAGTCTGGAGAGAGACGTATTTCCGCGGTTGCTGGGCCGCGGGTTGTATGCGCAAGAGCAACGCGGAATGTTTATCGACATAGGTACCCCGGCAGACTATGCGCGCGCTCAACAGCTTTGCGATTCCCTCAATGAGGCGGCCTCGAAGAGTCGACGTCCTGGAGCCGTCGCGGGGAAATAGGCAGTGCACCTTTATCAGCGGTTGAATTAGCGAAATAAGATGAAAGACACCGGCGATTTCGAACAGCGCGTGAGCCGCTCGATTCAGGCATCAATTGCCGTAAAGCAACTTTTGCTCGGAAATGCTGATGTCGTGTCTCTTATCGCTAAGGTCAGTGCACGCTTGGTCGACACAATCTCACAAGGAAACAAGGTGCTTCTGTTTGGCAACGGGGGAAGCGCGGCGGATGCGCAACACATTGCCGCTGAATTTGTAGGACGCTTTGCATTTGATCGGCCCGCACTGCCAGCATTGGCTTTATCCGTGAATACCTCGTGCGTCACGGCGATCGGCAACGACTACGGATATGACCTGGTGTTTTCCCGACAAATTGAAGCCTTGGCGCGTCCGGGAGACTTGGCGATTGGTATTTCAACCAGCGGCAATTCGTCAAATGTACTTCGTGGACTTTCCGTAGCCAGTAAAATGGGGTTGTGCACGGTTGCATTGACCGGTTGCACCGGCGGAAAACTCAAGGGCGTTGTGGACCACTGCATTTGTGCGCCATCGAATGAGACTCCCCGTATTCAGGAATGCCACATCTTGATCGGCCACATCATCTCAGAGTTAGTGGAAGAGACAATATTTCATGAACAAAGCCGCATTTCTAGATCGTGACGGTGTTATCAATCGAAAAGCTCCGACCGAAGACGAGTACATAACTCGTTGGGAGGAGATGCATATCCTTCCTGGGGTCTTCGAGGCAATCGCTCTCCTTAACCAAGCTGGTTTCCGTGTGATCGTGGTCAGCAATCAGCGTTGTATCGCCAAGGGGTTGTTGACAGCGAATGAGTTGGATTCCATCCATCAGCGAATGTGCAACGAGCTCGCGGCACTGGGCGCGAACATCGATGGTGTTTATTACTGCCCGCACGAGGAGCAGCCTCCTTGCAGTTGCCGGAAGCCCGAGCCGGGCATGCTGTTCGCAGCAGCACGCGAGCATCAAGTGGATTTGAGTTCTTCGTGGATGATCGGCGATTCCGATAAGGATGTGGAAACTGGCAGAAGAGTTGGATGTAGAACGGCTAGAATTCTGAGACCCCGCGCCAACGCAGATGGTAACCCCGATGTGCTCGCACGATCCTTGCTTGAAGCAGTCCAGCAGATCCTTCGGGTGGAGGAATCTGTTAATGATCGTCAAGAAATCGGTGCGGTGCGGAGCAATCGTCGGTCAAACCATGCGGTAAACAGAGTCGTCACAAAAGGCTGAACACATGATCATCACCAGCACTCCGCTTCGCATTTCCTTCTTCGGAGGAGGCACCGATTACCCGGTTTGGTACCGTCAGTACGGTGGCTCTGTGTTGTCGACCACGATCGACAAGTGCTGCTATATAACCTGTCGGCGGTTGCCACCCTTCTTCGAATACCACAGCCGCATTTCCTATTCTAAGATTGAGAATGTCGACAGGAATGACGTTATTCAGCACCCCTCGGTACGTGCGTGCTTGCAATTCGCCGGAATGGACGAAGGGGTTGAGATTCACCACGTAGCGGATTTGCCTGCTCGTAGCGGTTTGGGTACGAGTTCTGCGTTTACGGTGGGGCTTCTCCTCGGCCTTTATGCCCTCAAGAATCAGATGCGCGATAAACATGCACTAGCGTCAGACGCCATACACGTTGAACAAGACCTGCTGCGAGAGGCGGTCGGCGCACAAGATCAAGTCAGCGCTGCACATGGGGGGTTCAACCGCATCAACTTCGGTACGGATGGCTCGATCGACGTGAGGCGAATGTTAACTTCACAAGACCGGTTAGCGGAACTGGAGCAACATCTGGCACTTTATTTTACTGGTTTCTCTCGGTTTGCCTCTGAAATCGCACAGGAACAGTTAAAAATGACTCCTCACAAGAAGCAGGAGTTAGACACCATGCTTCAGTTCGTTGCAGAGGCCGAAGCTATCGTTGCGAATTCCAATCGATCCCTACATGAATTCGGCCGATTGTTGCACGAAAGCTGGAAAATAAAGAGAACGCTCACACAAAAAATCTCAAACGCAAGCATCGATGAGATCTACGAAGCGGGTCTCAGCGCTGGCGCGCTCGGCGGCAAGCTTCTGGGAGCCGGTGGCGGAGGTTTCATGCTGTTCTTTGTGGCTCCGGAACGACGAGAAGCCCTAAGAGCCCGCCTTAAGAAACTGCTCTGTGTTCCGTTTAGCTTTTCCAACAGGGGTAGCCACGTGGTTGTCTATGAGCCAGAGCAGCAGTACGACAACTCGCTCGCTAGTGAGCGGAGCACGATATACGCGCATGCTGCCGGTGTAGCACAAGCGCCCAAATGAAGTCCCGTAACTTAAGACAACGATTACGATTTGATACGCCTCCTGTCCTTGTCACACAGAAACAACGCACTTGTCCCGAGGTGGCCCGATGAGCAATCACTCTATACCCTATGTCCTCATTACTCCCGCTCGGAATGAGGCGGCCTACATCGAGAAAACAATTCAATCGTTGATTAAGCAGACCGTTTTGCCGGCGAAATGGGTGATCGTGAATGACGGGTCGACCGACAACACGTCTAGTATCGTGCGTCCATACCTCGCCGACCATCCATGGATGGAATTGGTGGATCTTCCAGTGCGCAAAGAGCGGCATTTTGCCGCGAAGGTGTATGCGTTCAACGCTGGTCAGGAGAGAGTAAGAGATCTAGCGTATGAAGTCATCGGCAATGTGGATGCCGATACGTCATTTGATGCAGACCACTTCGAATTTCTGATGAATCAGTTTCGAAAAGATCCTCGTCTTGGAGTTGCGGGAACCATTTTCAAGGAGGCAAGTGGCTACAGTTCGGAAACCAATAGCTTCGAAGGTCAGAACCACGTCTCCGGCCAGTGTCAGATGTTTCGACGCCGGTGCTTTCAAGAAATTGGTGGGTATTATGCGCATAAGGCAGGTGGCATCGATTGGATGGCGGTCACAAGTGCTCGTATGATGGGCTGGACGACACGATCATTTCGAGAGAAGTCGTTTTTCCACTATCGGAGCCTGGGAACGGCTGAACGCGGGCAACTTGCCTCATCCTTTTCCTACGGCGAAAAGGACTATTACCTTGGCAATCACCCGGTGTGGCAGATCTTCCGCGTTGCCTACAGACTGAAAAACCGACCTTTTCTGTTGGACGGAATTGCGCTGGGTTCTGGATACATGTGGGCATTACTGACGCGAGTAAAGCGCCCTGTCTCTACCGAACTGATGCGGTTCCACCGCAAAGAGCAGATGCAAAAACTGAAAGCAATCCTTGGATCTTTGATTACCTTCAGACGTATTGACAGATTTGATGTTAAGACAAGTTCGCGATGACAACAGAGCAAATCACAACCAGGATTTCGACTATGGTCGAAGCAGTCGAGGTCGAGAAGGCAAAAACGGCAGTCCTCCAGTTCGTGGAGTGGCTCGATGGCTTCGGGGAGACTTCGTACGACCACCAGAGCTTTTTTGCCAGTGATCTGGGTCGTCGCGCGAAAGCCATGTACTACACAAGGCCGTTGCTGGGAAAGCTGGCGGTTGCCCCAATGATCTTCTGCGAGGCGTTTGTGCCATCTGCCCGGAAGCTCTTCTGGAAGCCGCAGAGGTTCCCTATCGCCGACGCGCATTATGCCATGGGTTTTGCGTTTCTCTCGCAGGCGATTGGAGAAGAGCAGTACTATCGTCGGGCAGTCCATTTTATTGAGGTTCTGAAAGAAACCCGGTCACAAGGATATGAGCACTACTGCTGGGGATACCCCTTCAATTGGGAGACCAAACGTGGCATGCTGCAGGAGGGACTTCCCTTTATAACAACGGTACCGTATGTGTACGAGGCCTTTCGGGAAGTCTACCTGATTGACGGCAAGCAAGAGTGGCGAGAGATCATGCGGTCGATTGCCCAGCATGGCTTTCTTGATTATCACGATTTCGAGACCTCGGCGAACGCTTCCAGTTGTTCATACAATCCCGGACCGGGCGGATTGGGCGGAGTCGTGAATGCCAGTGCTTACCGCGCGTTTCTGCTGACTCGGGCATCGGTTGATTTTTCGGACGAAGACTACCGAAAGGTGGCCGACAGAAATCTGAATTTCGTTCTCCAATCTCAGAATGCAGATGGCTCCTGGTACTACTCCGTGGATGGCAAAGGAGAGTTTGTCGATCATTTTCACACCTGCTTCGTCCTCAAAGCGCTGGCCAAGATTGAGGCGCTCACCGGAAATCCAGAGTGCACCAAGGCCATTGGGCGCGGGGTCGAATACTACGTCCGCAACTTGTTTGATGAGCGAGGTTTGCCCAAGCCGTTCTCCCGCAGACCCCGGACGACGGTATATCGACGAGAGCTCTATGACTACGCAGAGTGTATAAATGTGGCCGTCTTGCTGGAAGGCCGGTTTCCTGCACTGGATGAGGTTTTGTTGCGTGCCATCAACCTGAAGGAATGGCAAAAATCTGACGGTTCTTTTCGCAGTCGTCAGCTCCTTCTCGGTTGGGACAATACTCCGATGCACCGTTGGGCTCAAGCTCAGCTGTTCAGGAGTCTTTGCTTTCTGCTTTTCAAAAGCACTCATCGTGGTCACTCTGCATCCCTGAGACAAGACTAGCCAATTCTATGTGTGGAATTTGCGGACAATACAATTTTGGGAATCGGGTTCCCGTGCTTCGCCGGGATGTCGAGCGGATGGCGAATAGTATTTCGCACCGAGGACCCGATGACGAAGGTTACTACATCGCCGGACCGCTCGGGTTCGGTTTTCGCCGGCTCTCGATCATCGATCTCAAGGGCGGCCACCAGCCCATGTCGGACCAAGAGGAATCGGTGTGGGTGGTTTTCAATGGCGAAATCTACAATTTCCCGGAACTCAAGCGCGAACTGGAAGGGTTTGGACACGTATTTCGAACGAAGTCTGACACGGAAGTCATTGTTCACGGTTACAAACAGTGGGGCCATGATGTACTTAATCACTTGAACGGGATGTTTGGTTTGGCAATTTGGGATCCTCGGAAAGAGCGACTGGTTCTCGCTCGTGATCCGTTTGGAATCAAGCTGATTTACTACAAGATTGATAACGGTCGCCTGTACTTTGGGTCGGAAATTCGCGCCGTCATGGCTGCGTCCAATGAACGCACCGACGTAGATCCAAATTCACTAAATTTATTTCTGCGATACCGCTACACACCTTCGCCGCACACGATGTTCAAGGGGGTTCAGAAGCTTGCCCCCGGAACGATGCTCATATGCGAAAAGGGAGCTTCTAGCGTGCGTCAATGGTACAAGTATCGGCCGGTACCATTTTCACCGAGGAAGTCTGCTGGCGAAGCCCATGAAGAGTTGCTCGAATTGTACAAGCAGTCGATGAAAAGGCATCTCCTGAGCGATGTGCCCGTGGGACTGTTGTTGAGTGGTGGCGTCGACTCTGGGCTTCTGCTAGCGTTGATGAATTTGTATGGGAAATCCTGGCAGACATATACCGTGGGATACGGTTCAAGCTTCTCGGACGATGAGTTGACGGATGCGCGAGAGACCGCTGCTCTGTTCTCTTCGCAACATCACGAGGTGACGCTTGACCGTAAGACCTTTGAGGAGGCGCTGCCTAAGATTGTTGCATGCCTGGAAGAGCCGATCGCCTCTTCCTCGATTGTTCCCATGTATTTTGTGTGTAAGCGGGCACGGGAAGATGTGAAGGTTGCGTTGATCGGCCAGGGTCCGGATGAGTTATTTGGCGGTTACCGTCGACATCTTGGTGTGCGCTATGGAGCTTATTGGGGAGCGTTACCGAGATGGATGCGTACTCCAATTACCTCCGCGATCTCGGCGCTGCCGAGAAACGAGACTCTGAAACGGGGTATCTACTCGCTCGACGTCGAACAGCGGATGCGGAGGTATCAACACGTTTTGTCTCTCTTGCCGGGAAGTGAGATCGACAGCCTCTTTGAGGACGGAATGCTCGACCCGGATGCGGGCGATAAAATCCTTGATTCCTGGAAGGACCTGGAGCCTCTCATGAGTGAGACTGACGAACTTGGAGGCTTCCAGTTCCTGGAAATGAGGTCTACACTGCCTGACGAACTCCTTATGTTTGGCGATAAACTCTCGATGGCACACGGTCTCGAAGCCCGAGTGCCTTATTTGGACAAGGAGATCGTCGAATACGTTGAGAGGCTACCGGCAAATTTCAAAGTTCGGCGCGGCTCACAAAAATGGCTACACCGCCGGGTGTGCCAGGACCTTCTTCCACAGACCATCCTGAGAAGAAAAAAAAGAGGATTCGCCGTGAATGTCGTCGACGATTGGTTCCGGGGTGCCGTGGGCAGCAAAATGGAAGAGATTCTGATGGATAGAGATTCTCATATATATCAGTATTTGCGGCCATCCGCCGTGCAACAAATCTTCAAGCGACATCAGTCGGGACAGAATGATTACCACAAGGTCTTGTTCAGCTTGGTAGTTTTTGAAGAGTGGCTCAAAGTTCAGCGTTCGCCGGAAATCCACATGGGACTCGAAGTTTCTTCCTCGTATTGAAGATGCGTAGGTCTTTCTTGATTCTCTCGACCCCTCCGAGTAGACAATCTAGCGCTGCGCTAGATGCAGCGCCTAACGGGCCGCACGTTGCGGCTACTCGGTTGGAGGCTAAAACCACATGACCGACGGCTTGGTCGAATATTACCGCTGCCCCAATAGCTTAGTGAGGATTGCTCAGCATGGGGACTCACGGAACGGAAATGGGTATTTCCGCTTCGGGGCGGAGACTTGCTTTGGACAGTGTGCCGGCTTGAACCCGGTTGGTAGTCCAAAGGAATCGACGGCAGACTCTCTACCTGGCACGACCAGTCGAGAGGGAACTGTTTATTTGCCATTCGATCTGGCAGAGGTCGCCGATAATCTCCGCACGGAACGATATCTGAAAAGCTCCATTTTAAACTCAACAACCGCTTCGGCGTACTACGTCGTGAGACCGTTGCTCCCTGTTGCGGTCCGCAAGTACCTCCAGAAAATCCTTTTGATGAATTGGGACAAGCTGCCGTTTCCGCATTGGCCAGTGGACACTACCGTCGACAATCTCTTCGAGCGGGCGATGCTGATGGCCCTCAAGTCGCAGGGGCACGATCGAATTCCGTTCATCTGGTTTTGGCCAGAAGGCGCAAGCAGTTGTGCCATCATGACGCACGACGTGGAGACTCTAGCGGGGAGGAATTCCTGCTCCGACCTCATGGACATTGACGACCGCTTCGGAATCAAGGCGTCGTTCCAGGTCGTGCCAGAATGGAGATATGATGTCCCTGATTCATATCTCGACGAGGTTCGAAGTCGCAGCTTCGAAGTCACAGTTCAGGACTTGAATCACGATGGGCGCCTGTTTCGAGACAGAAACACCTTCCTGGAGCGAATCCCGAAAATCAATGCGTATGGCCGCAAGTGGGGCGCGCACGGATTCCGCGCAGCGGTTTTATACAGACGGCAGGAGTGGTTTAAGGAGCTCGAATTCTCTTATGACATGTCCGTGCCTAATGTCGCCCACTTGGATCCGCAGCGTGGTGGTTGCTGCACGGTCATGCCATATTTTGTAGGGGACATTCTAGAGTTGCCCGTGACCGCCACGCAGGACTACTCCCTGTTTCATATTCTCAATGATTATTCCATTGATCTATGGACGCGTCAGGTCGATCTGATCATGGCGAAGCACGGTTTGATCAGCTTCATTGTCCACCCCGACTACATTATGGATCCCCGCCCGAGACGGACCTACGAAACCCTGCTCGCTTATTTGGCGCAACTGCGAAGCGAGCGAAATGTCTGGATACCCACCCCGGGAGAAGTAGACCGCTGGTGGAGACAGCGTGCGCAGATGCAGTTGGTGCCAGATGGGGACCATTGGCGCATCGAGGGTTCCGGCAGCGAGCGAGCGCGCATTGCCTATGCGAGCGAAGAGGATGGTCGTCTGGTTTTGTCCCTCCAGGAAGCGGGGAGTGAAGTGGCTTCATCTAACGTCCCGAAGTGAATCGACCGCACGATAAGAAGTTAACCCGGATGTTGGGCAACCAACACATGGTATGGCAGGAGAAAAATTGAAACCAACCGTCTTGGTTGCCACGACGTGTCGCTGGTTTCCGACTGCTCGGCTGGCGATGGCTCTGGCGAATGCCGGGTTCACAGTCGGAGCTGTTTGCCCGTCTCGCCATCCCTTACGCAACATAACCTCTGTGCGCCAAATCTACGCTTACCGCGGATTGGCGCCATTGATGTCGTTCGCGAATGCGATCGCGGCCATGAAACCCGACCTAATTGTTCCGGCTGATGATTACGCAGCACACCACTTGCACTACCTCTACTATCGGGAGCGTCTCCGCCACGGGCAGGGTGGATCTCTGTGCGCGCTGATTCAGCGGTCGCTTGGTATCCCTGAGAGCTACCCAATCGTGAGTGCGAGATCCGGCTTTATGCGAGTGGCCAAGGACATGGGTGTCCGCGTTGCGGACACAGGGGTCGTCACGAACATCGATGATCTCCGGCAATGGATCGCGAAGGTAGGCTTGCCAACGGTGCTGAAGGCCGATGGAACGTCAGGTGGTGACGGCGTGAAGATCGTCCATACGCTTGAAGAGGCGGAGCAAGGCCTGCGGGATCTTCAGGCTCCGCCGCTCTTGACGAGGGCGGCTAAGCGGGCATTGGTAGATCAAGATGAGAGGTTGGTGTGGCCAGCATTAGTCCGCCGCCGACCCGTCGTGAACGGGCAGGTGTTTGTATCAGGGGTCGAAGCAACCAGCACAATCGCTTGCTGGAAAGGTACAGCCCTGGCGAGCCTCCATTTTGAGGTGCTCAAGAAGGCAGATTCAATGGGCCACGCCACTGTCGTGCGCTTGATCGAGAACAACGAAATGGCGAACGTTTCCGAAAAGATCGTTCGTGGCCTGAATCTTTCTGGATTGCTCGGGTTCGATTACATGCTCGAGGCACACACCGGGCAGGTATACCTCATTGAGATAAATCCGCGAGCAACTCAAGTCGGCCACCTAACGCTTGGTCCCGGACGCGATCTTGCCGCAGCCTTGCTTGCAGCCGTGACCGGGGAAACCCTTCGTGCAGCGACACCGGTCACACAGAGCGACACGATCGCCCTCTTCCCGCAAGAGTGGATAAGAGATCCGGCCAGCGACTTTCTGCGGTCGGGCTATCACGATATCCCCTGGGAAGAACCGGAACTGGTTCGAGCTTGCATTGCTGCAGGACAAAAGCAGCGCAGCTGGTATTCCGAACGACACATGAACCAGGTGCTTGCTGCGACATCCCCGATTCAGGAGCATAAATGAGAAGGCCACTTCGCGTAATGAAGTTCGGCGGGACATCGGTGGGCGACGCGGCGTGCGTCGCGAAAGTTGTCGAGATCATTCGAACAGCCTCGCGCGAAAGTGATGTCGTGGTTGTTGTCTCTGCGATGAGCGGAGTGACGAACAAATTGATCGACGCTGGCACAAAATCGGAAGCAGGAGATGGCGCGTCGGTCGAATTGTTTTTCAAAGGCCTGCGCGAGCGGCATGACGTCGTAGTTAACACGCTGATTCATTCAGCTGCCCAGCGCAGTCGTCTCAGCCGGAAAATGGCCGTACTACTTCAAGAAGGGGAGCGGCTGTGCCAGGGCACGACGCTGCTGCGCGAACTGACGCCGCGGGCACGCGATTCGATATCGAGCCTTGGCGAGCGTCTTTCTGCTCCGCTCGTCGCGGCCGCGCTGACGGAATGTGGAGTGGCGAGCCAGGCGATTGAGGCTACCGAACTCATACAAACCGATTCCTGCCATGGCGCCGCGGACCCATGTATGGACGTGACTCGGGAGCGCTGTGACGCGCACTTGCGCCCACTGTTGCGGAAGGGTCTCGTTCCGGTGGTGACCGGATTCATCGGCGCTACAGCGGGGGGCGTGCTCACGACCCTGGGACGCGGCGGCTCGGACTATTCCGCAACAATCCTGGGCGCGGCCCTCGACGCTGACGAGATACTGATTTGGACGGACGTTGACGGGATGTTGACAGCTGACCCGCGTTTGGTACCCGGCGCGTGCACAATCGCCGAGATCTCATATCGCGAAGCTGCCGAGTTGGCACACTTTGGGGCCAAGGTTCTGCATCCGAAAACTCTTCGCGCCCTCATTCATTGCGGAATCCCGCTTTGGATTCGCAACACCTTCGCACCCGAACAGTCAGGAACGAAAATTACCCCAGCAGGTCCTCCGAACGGCCGGGGCATCCGGGGGCTCACCTGTATCAGCGACGTCGCGATGATTACCGTTGGCGGTCCGGGCATTGTAGGTGTGCCAGATGTTTTGGGCCGCACGTTCGCCACCACCGCTGCGGTGCGGGCCAATGTGCTGCTGATTTCGCAGTCATCGTCTCAAAACGACATTTGCCTCGTGGTTTCGTCGTCGGTTGCCAAGTCAACGGTTGAGGCGCTACGCCGGGAGTTCGCCCATGACTTGGCACACGAAAAAGTAGAACATGTCACTCTTGATCCCACGGTCGCGATTGTCACCGTAGTCGGCCGGAATATGCGGGGATCAGGGATTGTTGGGCGTACGTTCGGCGCACTAGGTCGGTCGGGGGTGAACGTTATCGCGATCGCACTTGGTTCTTCGGAATGCAATCTCTCTTTTGTGGTGTCGAGAGAGGACATGAAGGATGCGCTGGTCACCACCCACCGTGAATTTCAACTGGGGTGCACCGAGTACACCGGTGCAAACGTAACGGTGTCGTGCGATTCTGACACACCTAACGCGGATAACGCTTGAATCAGTTCGCGAATGCGGGTTCTTGGCCGATGCAACATAGGGCACTAAAATTGTCCTCCGTGAGGTACGCTTAGCGCTCTGGGAATGTGGATTGAACCCCGAAAAATCGGTACAAAAGAAAAATAGCTTGACGCAGCCCTTGCCTGGTTACTAGTGCAAACCACGCTGACCTTCCGATCGCAGGTTGTCCGGAGGTCTTCCACATGGACCATAGCATGCTCAAACGCTGCCGATGACTCACTCGAATTCTCACACCTTTTGACGCGATAATGTCGAATGTCCGTGCTTCTAGATAGGCTGACCGAATATCTTTGCGAAGACGGGCCAGCAGGGACAGTGGAATCGAGTGTTGGACGATGGCATCGGCAACAAATAGGGGAAGTTCTCCGGACTGCATTAGGCTGGCTAACAAGGAAGTATCTTCTGCCCGAACCGCGATAGGATCAAACACACCCTTGTCCACGTCCACCCTGCTTCGTCGGATCGCAAATCCGGCGGTGTTAAGGTATCGAATGCGACCGTCGGACTGGAGCATATGATTCTGAAGCGTTATGAGCCGCAAATGTTCTGCTCTGCCGACTCGCTGCGAGCAATCTCCTACCAGGTGAAGTTGAAAACAATCATGGCGCGGTGCGTTGCTGATAGTTGACTCCAGAGCCGCGAGACAATTCTTTTCCAATCTACAGTCTGCGTCGACGAACAGCAGTATCGACCCTTTAGAAACCTGAATTCCCCGATTTCTGGCCACGGAGATTCCCGCATGAGATTGCCTGAGGACGGCCAGCGTGTAAGAACGGTTCCACTGACGAATCACTTGTGGAACAACTTCTTTGCTGCCGTCGTCCACAACGATGACTTCAAAGCCTGGCCCATTCGTTTGCTGCGCCAGAGAATGCAGACAATCGTTGAGTGGCACCCAGTCATCGTAAACACCTATGATGATGCTCCACAGCGGAGTGGTAGGGGAGGTCAAGTCGCGTGTTGCCATCCGTCTTTCCGAGCTTAGTTGAAAGTGACCAATCTCGCAATCTAGGGCGCTCCGTCTGACTAGCCGGTCGTCGTGAACCGCAGAGCTGAGCCGGGAATGCTCGGGCATCCCGGGGAAAGAAGTAGACGACAAAATGATCTCTGACGCACTCTCAATTATCCATCAAGATACAAGGGACACAACTACTTCAACAGTAAGATTGGTCAGTCAGCCGTGAAACTGGATAGCGCAGGCGCGCGTTCGACGCGAACGATCCGTAGACCCGTTCCCGTGGACTGTGATGTTGCTGTCATTGGTGCTGGTCCCTATGGACTTTCCGCGGGAGCTCACTTCAAAGCGAAAGGGATCTCTGCGTGTGTGTTTGGTCAGCCCATGGAGTTTTGGGCCAACAAGATGCCGGAGGGAATGCTTTTACGGTCGCCTCGGGTCGCATCCAATCTGTCTGATCCTGATAGAGCTTTCACACTAGAAGCCTACGAAGCTAGTTCTAAGACAGAGCCCCGCACGCCATTGCCTTTGGATACCTTTGTGAAGTATGGCAAGTGGTTCCGGCAGCTTCTGGGTTCGGGTGTGGACGAGAGAATGGTTCTGCGTGTCGAGCGCGACCGGCCGAGCTTCAGGCTCATCCTGCGAGATGGTGACGAGATTCGCTCGGCTTGTGTAGTGATTGCCACTGGGATTGGCCCGTTCAAGAGGAAGCCCGCCGTATTCCAGAGACTCTCTTCGCAACAGGCAATTCACTGTTACGAGGGTCGGGACGTTCGACAATTTACGGGGAAAAGGGTCGTAGTCATCGGCGCAGGACAGAGTGCGTTGGAGTCGGCAGCGCTCCTACATGAAGCCAATGCTGAAGTGGAAGTAATTGCGCGCACACCCCATCTGCGCTGGATTGGCGGTCATTCCTGGTTGCACCACATGGGTCCGATTTCATCGCTCCTCTATTCTTCTCACGATGTGGGCCCGATCGGGATCAGCCGTCTAGTTGCGTATCCCAGATTCGTTTCCCATGTTCCGTTAAGGGCGCGAGACAAGATCCGAACTCGAGCCGTACGTTCCGCGGGAGCTCCCTGGCTCATTCAACGACTATCCACGGTCAAGATTACGACGGGACGGAGTGTTACTGAGGCAAAAGCGGTTGGGGACGAGGTCGTTCTCAAACTCGATGACGGCAGCGAGCGTCGCGTGGATCGCGTTTTACTCGGAACGGGGTATCAGGTAGACATATCCCGATACGATTATCTTCCGCAGGAGCTTACAGACGATATTGAGCAGTTTGACGGTTATCCAAGACTTGCCAGCGGTTTTCGCAGTTCCGTGCCGGGACTGCACTTCATTGGTGCTACAGCCGCCCGGAGCTTCGGGCCGTTGCTGTACTTCGTGGCCGGTACGGAGTCCGCATCTCGGGAGTTGGTTGCTCACGTGTCGAGAAACCTCAGGAAATACTGATGAGCAGAGAGCAAGTGGGAGCAGTTGTCATCGGCGGCGAACACCCGGGATTGGGCATTGCTCGAAGCCTGGGACGCAGGGGCATTCCAATCATCGTCATCGATGACCAGCACTCGGTTTCGCAGTTCTCGAAATACGTGGACCGGGTAGTTCGAGTAAAGGATTTGCGAGATGAACAGAAGACAGTCGATAGTGTGATGGAAGTGGGTCAGCGATATGGGCTGAAGGGATGGGTTTTATACCCCACCCGAGATGAAACGGTTGCTGCATTTTCCCGTCACCGTGATCGCTTGGCAAAATTCTTTCGGGTTACTACAGCAGGCTGGGATACGGTGCGGTGGGCATGGAACAAGAAAAACACCTATGACCGGGCCCGGGAGTTGGGGATTCCGGTGCCACACACCTATAACCCCGGAACCGAGGCGGAGCTTGCTGAGTTGTACAATCACCTACCCCTGGCCATCAAGCCGGCTGTAAAAGAAAATTTCTTCTATGCCACTGGCGCGAAGGCATGGCGGGCTGAGACCCCCGATCAACTCAACAGTTTGTATCGGAAAGCCATTCGGCAGGTTAAGGCTGAGGAAATTCTGATCCAGGAGATTATTCCTGGGGATGGCCAACGGCAATATTCGTACTGTGCATTCTTTCGTGATGGCAAAGCGCATAGCACGCTGGTCGCCAGACGAATGCGCCAGCATCCTCGCGAATTTGGCCGCGCGGCTACGTACGTTGAGACGATCGACCTCCCTGAAATTGAGGAACTCTCCGAGCGCTTTCTCAAAGCCATCGACTACTATGGGCTCGTAGAAGTGGAGTTCAAGCAGGATCCTCGAGATGGTCAATTCAAGTTATTAGACGTGAACGCGAGAACTTGGGGCTTTCACAGCCTCGGCGGTCCGGCGGGCGTGGACTTTCCTTATCTGTTGTACTCGGACCAGCTAGGTAAACAGATCGAGCATGCCAGAGCGAAGGCCGGAGTTGGGTGGCTTCGAGTGGTCACAGATTTGCCGACGGCTGCGTCATACCTATGGGATGACGAACTAGACCTCCGCTCTTATTGGACGTCCCTTGTGCGTACGCGCACGGAGTCGGTGTTTTGTCTAAAAGACCCTATTCCGTTCGTAGCAGAGGTGTTGATGCTTCCATATCTCGTGAAGCAAAAATACTTCGCGAAGGCCGCTGGGACACCCGAGAATCAATCGAAAATCACAGGGACTCCTGATGTGAAGGTTGTTGGATGACCGTAAAGAAGAACCTCTGACCTGACTGCGAGTGGGAATTTAAGCATCATGAATTTTGGCATCGTGACTATGGTCACTACCAATTCGGCTTCAACGATCCCGCTCTCGGTGAACGAGGAGTCTCGCGTGACGAGCGTTTACGAGATCAACCCTTTGCGCGATCCGCGGTGGGAAGCTTTCGTCGACAGTCATTCTCGAGCCTCGGTGTTCCACAGTACAAACTGGCTCAGTGCGTTGGAGACGGCATACGGATACGATCCGCTGGTGGTCACGACTTGCTCTCCCGACGCCGCTCTCACCAATGGTCTTGTGTTTTGCCGGGTCGACAGCTGGTTGACCGGTCGACGATTCGTGTCCTTGCCTTTCTCAGATCATTGCGAACCGCTGCTGACTGATTCGGGTGAACTGGACGCTCTGCTACTTCATATTAGGCGGCGGGCGGATGCGGGCAAGTGGAAGTACGTCGAGATCAGACCAATCTCTGTTCAGCCGAGAAATCACACGCGGCTCGTCAGAAGCGATGTATACAGTTTCCACTGCCTGGACCTGCGCAAAAGCATTCAGGAGTTGTTTCACAACTTCCACAAGAATGGTGTCCAACGAAAAATTCGTCGAGCGGAACGGGAGAAATTACATTACGCGGAAGGATGCTCGGAAGGCCTTCTTCAACAGTTTTATGACCTACAAGTGATGACCCGTCGGAGGCAGTATTTACCGCCGCAACCGCTCGCTTGGTTTCGCGCTCTTATCGCCACTTTTGGAGGCAAGCTGAAGATTCGAGTTGTGACCAAGGACCGTGTGCCAATCGCCAGCATCCTCACGCTGGCCCACAAAAAGACGATGGTTTATAAGTACGGTTGCAGCGATGAGCGTTTTCACAAGTTGGGGGGCGTGGCCCTGTTGTTCTGGAGAGCAATCCAGGATGCGAAAGACAAAGGGTTTGATCAATTTGAAATGGGTCGTTCTGACCGCAACAATCTTGGGCTCATATCGTTCAAGGAACACTGGGGCGCCGTCGGGACTGAACTTTGTTACTGGAAATATCCGCATAGGTCGGGAACGACTACAGATGGCTGGGAGAAAGGTGCTCTTCGGAACCTGGTCCCGATTACGCCAGACGTCTTTCTAAGAGCCATGGGTACATTCCTCTACAAGCACGTCGGCTAAGCCACCCGTGCTGAAGAAGAAATGGAGGGAAGAGAGATGATACGCGAACTGATAGAAAAAACGCTGTTCTACCGTGACGGGGACAAGACATTTTTCGAGCAAGAGGCGTTTCCCTGGGTAACCAGCATTGAGGCGGAATGGAAAGCAATACGCAAAGAATTGGACGTGCTGATGGTACGCCGCGAAGAGATCCCGAATTTCCAGGATGTTTCGAAGGCACAGAAAGCTCTGACCGAGGGCGACCAATGGAAGACATTTTGGTTCTATTCGTTCGGCAACAAGAAAAAAGAGAACTGCGCGCGATGTCCCGAGACTGTGCGACTTTTGCATCGTATTCCGGGGATGAAGTCCGCGATGTTTTCGATTCTAGCGCCTCGAAAGTACATTGCTCCTCACCGCGGGCCCTATAAAGGCGTGCTTCGCTACCACCTCGGATTGATCATCCCCGGGCCGGAAGGCGGTTGCAGGATTCGAGTCGGAAACGACGTGCGCTGTTGGAAGGAAGGGAAGAGTCTTATTTTCGACGACAGCAACGAGCACGAGGTCTGGAACGATACTGATTCCTATCGTGTGGTGCTTTTTGTCGACTTTGTGCGTCCGACTATTTTTCCCTTGTCGATAGCCAACCGCGCTATCATCTGGGGGCGCGGCCGCTATCCGTTGTAGAGATCAGTAGTGTTTGCCGTTGAACCCACCAATTTCACTGCATGAGCTGTATACCTTCCGATGATGGCCACAAGAGCTCTGGGAACGATATGCCTAATGGTTCTTTGCGGCATTTTAGTCATAGGATTGTGGCCGTTCCATGCTCCCAAGAATGAAATCAGCTGGGTGAGCAATGGGAATGGACTTCATTTTGGAGAATACGGCAGCATTCTAAGTTCGGTAGCTCTGAAGGCAAGCGTGTCAAAAGAGGGAGCACCCTGCGGTATCGAGATCTGGCTGCAACCCAGCCTGGACTACTCGGGCACGATTCTCGCGTCTTACTTGCCGGACCGTCGTGTAGCCCCTTTTGTCTTGTGGCAGTCTCACCACAATCTCGGAATACAGCACGCGAACCTAGATCAGTTCCGAAATGTTGAAAAAGGCACAATCTATGCCACCGATGTCTTCCGTCCTGGGGAGCTGGTCTTTATCACAATCACCTCCGGTCCGGCAGGTACGACAGTCTACGCGGATGGTGCACTGGTCAAGAGGGCTCCAAACTTCAGGTTTTCAAGTCAGGACTTGAGCGGTCAACTCATCGTGGGGAACCGGCCCGAGTCGACCAACACCTGGTCTGGGCAGCTAGAAGGACTAGCGATTTACAATCGTGAATTGTCAGCCAGCGAAGCGTCACAGCACTACGCGTCCTGGGTGCAGAACACAGCTGCAACCCTGGCAAAAAGCGAAGGTGTTATTGCGCTCTATCTCTTCACCGAAAGGAACGGAAGTGTTGTCCACAATCAGGTGGATTCGTTGACGAGTCTGCTTATCCCGAAGCGCTTCTTCGTGTTGCATGAACCGTTTCTCGAAACCCCATGGAATGAGTTTTTCCCGACGTGGGGCTATTGGAAGAACATCGGTATCAATATTGCGGGCTTCGTTCCGTTCGGATTCTTTTTCTGCGCATATTTTTCCTCGGTGCGAAAAATCAAGCGGGCGGTGATTGTAACGGTCGTTCTGGGGTTTATCGTCAGTCTGACCATCGAAGTGTTGCAGTCCTTTCTGCCAACGCGTGACTCAGGAATGACCGATCTCATCACAAATACATCCGGAACGGCTCTGGGATCGGTGTTATGGATCTGGAGTGCAAGGTATGCCTGGCTTGCTCGGCGGACGCCAGCGATCGATTTCTCTGTCGGAGAGGGGAATGAAGGCACATTCGCGGAGCAGGTGCCCGAATTGTGCAAGCGTGATGCATAATGCCCCGACAAGTTCGGGTCAGGCAATGATTGGATTATCGACCTCGCATCTTCAGGCCAATTCAAGTTAATGCAGCGCCGACTGGCAAGCAGACGAGCGAAGCTCGCGCTGGCATCCAAGTTCGAACCTTCGGAATGGCTCAAGTTGTCGCACCGCACCCGGCCCTAGCCAAACATGAAGAAAATCCCGCAGCTAGATGCCGTTCGCGGCTTGGCCGTGCTGATGGTGCTGCTACACAACACCGATAGGTATCCGTCACTGCACTTGCATTTGATCTCGGATAACGGATGGATGGGGGTGGATCTTTTCTTTGTGTTGTCGGGACTCTTGATAACGGGGATTCTGTTCGACACGAAGGGATCAGATGGGTATTTCAAGAATTTCTATGCCCGGCGCTGTCTCCGGATCTGGCCTCTGTATTACTCGGTGCTTCTCTTCATGTTTGTGATTGTCCCGATCTTGCGTCCATCCGAGGCCCACACCGTGTTCGAAGCACGGTCGTCGCCGTGGTGGGCTTATACAATTTTCCTTCAGAATTTCCTGGTTCCGATTCCCTCCTCTGCTACCGGGGCCCTCGGCGTTACGTGGTCGCTCGCCGTCGAGGAACAGTTCTACCTCGTTTGGGCCTGGGTGGTGTGGTTCTGCACTGAGGCTCAGCTTCGCAAGATCGCCATTGCAGTGATTTGTTTTTCTCCAATATTGCGTTTTTATCTCTCGATGCATCAGGTCAATATCTACTCAAACACATTCTGTCGTTTGGACGGTCTGATGGCGGGAGCACTGCTGGCGGTTGTTATCCGTTCGGTTGAGTTTTCCCCATCGAAGTTTCTAACGCACGCCTGGGTCGCATTTCTTGTCTCGGCGCCTCTCGCTCTTGTGGTCGAAGCCGCGCATGCCAGATGGATTGGTTTTTCCCTGATTGCCATGGCCTCGGTTTCTTTCGTTTATCTTGCTCTGTTCTCGGCGCAGAGATGGTTGCATGCGCTTCTGACGAACCGATTCCTCGTTTATACCGGAACCATCAGCTATGGAATCTACTTGCTGCAGAAGATTCCACTTGATGTTGCCAAAACATTCCATCTGGATAAGCACCAGTTTCTGGCGCTCCCCGTGACGACTGCTGCCACCTACGCGATGGCAGCAATATCCTGGAACTTGCTTGAAAAACCGATCCTCAAGTTGAAACGGTTCTTTGAAGCAAAGTCTGTCCGCCCAGGCCATGCCGACTGCGGACTTTTGAGTTTGGCGGCAAGGTAGGAGGTTGTGCCACCTGTTATTCCGCCGTATGTAGTTGATACTACAGGCCGAAGGCGCCCGATGCCGTACAGGTGTCCGTGCTATAATTCACCTTTCCCCTCTGGCTCCCTCTCAGCCGATCCCCCGGCACAGTTCCAAGTTTCGGTAACAAATGTGATAAACGTCAAAGGAGCATCTCTTCAAGCATGCTGAACACGGCAATTGTTGGCGCGGGTCCCTACGGGCTCTCCGTCGCCGCCCATTTGCGGCGTAGCGGTATTCCGTTCCGAATTTTCGGTCGTCCTATGGACAGCTGGCTGGCGCACATGCCCAAGGGCATGATGCTCAAATCGGACGGCTTTGCTTCCGACATCTACGATCCGGAGAGCGCATTCACCTTAGGACGGTTTTGCGCCGAACAGGGCATCGAGTATGCCGATTCCGGAATACCCGTGCGACTTGAGACTTTCAGCGCTTACGGACTTGCGTTCAGGGATCGCATGGTGCCGGAGCTCGAAGACAAGCTCGTAGGTAGTGTCGATCGATTGCCGAACGGCTTTATGTTGCGGCTCGAGGACGGTGAAACAGTTGAAGCTCGCACGGTTGTGGTGGCGGTCGGCATTACCCACTTCGCCTACGTTCCCGAGAACCTAGGGCATCTGCCGCCAGGATTTCTGTCACACAGTGCGCGCCATCACGAAGTCGAACCGTTTCGCGGTCGCGATGTAGTTGTAATTGGTGGCGGATCTTCGGCGATAGATTTGACGGGATTACTACATGAAGCTGGCGCCAACGTACAGCTTGTCAGTCGCAGAAGCGAATTGAGGTTTCATAGTCAGCCTACCGGGAAGCCTCGCACTCGTTGGCAGAAGATCAGGCATCCTGGGTCGGGGCTTGGTCCTGGCCTCCGGTCGCGCTTCTTTGCCAACGCGCCAATGGCTTTTTACTACTTGCCCGAGCGCCTGCGGGTGGAGGCAGTCCGAAGATCGCTCGGTCCCTCAGGCGGCTGGTTCAGCAGAGACAAAGTTATCGGGAAAGTGCCTTTAGTGATGGGATGCACGCCTCAAGGCGCCGAGGTCCGCAATGGCAGGGCCGAACTGCGCGTTCGCGCAACGGATGGCCGCGAGCAGAAGATTGTGACCGACCACATTATTGCCGCGACGGGATACAAAGTGAATCTGGAACGACTGAAGTTTCTGGATTCAGAGATTCGATCGAGGCTCAAGGCTGTCGAGGGCTCCCCGATTCTCTCGTCCAACTTTGAGTCATCTGTGCCCGGTCTTTATTTCGTGGGCGTGGCCGCGGCAAACAGTTTTGGGCCGGTGATGCGCTTTGCTTTTGGCGCGGGTTTTGCCGCTCGCACGCTCACACGCACCCTGACAAAGTCCCTTTCGAGAGAACCGGCGGCGGTTCCGGTTCGGAGCGTGGCGACGAGCGCGAAATGAAGGGATCCAGGGAATTCCCGGCTGGGGATTTACCGTTTCTGAGGGTTATTGGCGAATGAAAAAAGAGACGATTGCGATTCATGCGGGGTACGATGGCGATCCCACAACAAAGGCCGTAGCCGTGCCGATCTATCAGACGGTCGCCTTCGAATTCGACAGCGCCGAGCACGGGGCGGCGCTGTTTAATCTCGAAGTCCAGGGAAACATCTACACCCGAATCGGCAATCCGACGAATACAGTTCTGGAAAAACGAGTTGCTGCATTAGAAGGCGGGGTTGAGGCCTTAAGTGTCAGCTCTGGAATGGCAGCCATCGAATACTCGCTCATCAATATTGCCGAGTCGGGCAACAACATCGTTTCGCTGCCGCAGCTATATGGCGCCACCTATACTCTTTTGGCGCATATCTTCCCCAAGCGCGGAATCTCCTCGCGCTTCGCAGCCAGCGACCATCCCGATGACGTGGAAAAACTCATTGACGAAAACACCCGAGCGGTTTTCTGCGAAAGCGTGGGCAATCCTGCGGGCAATGTGGCAGACATTGAGGGGCTGGCGCGTGTGGCGCATAAACACGGCGTGCCTTTGATCGTCGATAACACCATCGCGACGCCGATCTTACTGAGGCCCATCGAATACGGTGCCGACGTTGTGGTGCATTCCATGACCAAGTTCATGGGAGGCCATGGTACGACGCTGGGCGGAATGATCGTGGATAGTGGAAAGTTTCCCTGGCGCAAATACCCTGAGCGCTTCTACATGTTGAACCAGCCGGAAATTGCCTATCACGGTGTGGTGTACGTCGAGCACTATGGCGACGCGGCTTACGTCGCGCGCTGCCGGACGGTTTGCCAAAGAAACACTGGTGCAACGCTGTCTCCCTTTAATGGCTTTCTGTTGCTGCAGGGAATTGAAACTCTTGCTCTTCGCGTCGAACGCCACGTGGAGAACGCCCGCAAGGTAGCGGAGTGTCTGCGCAATCATCCCATGGTGGAATGGGTCAATTATGCGGGGTTTCCGGACAATCCGTTGTACCCCATGGCACAGAGGTACCTTGGTTCGAAACGCTGCTCGTTGCTGACTTTTGGTGTGAAGGGCGGCTTCGAAGCCGGTACGAAATGTTTCAATGCGCTGAAATTATTCAAGCGAATGGTGAATATGGGCGACGCCAAGTCGTTGGCGTGTCATCCGGCGTCGACCACGCATCGGCAATTGTCGCCAGAAGAGCAATTGAAGGTCGGGGTTACTCCGGAAATGATTCGGCTCAGCGTGGGCATTGAGCACATCGACGACATTATCGAGGATCTGGCTCAGGCGCTGGATCGCGCAAAGCCGGACGTCGCAGAGATTGCAGCGAAGCGAGGCACATCGTGCCCTTGATCATTGAAGGCGGCCGAGTTCCACCCCGCTGGGCAGAAAGAAGCTTACCTTCGGCAAGGTTGGGTGACCACGACGCTCGACCAGAGTGCGTGAGGATCGCGTTCATCAACAATATGCCCGACGCCGCGCTCGAAGACACTGAACTGCAGTTCTTCGAGTTGCTAGACGCTGCTTCTGGCGACCTTCCGGTAGTTCTCAAGCTTCACTCGTTGACCGGAGTTCCTCGCGGAGAGCGGGGGCGCCAGCATGTAAACAGCTTCTACTGCAGCACGGACGACTTATTGAACAACCAGTTTGACGCCGTGATCATGACCGGCACCGAGCCACAGCAGCCCAACTTGCGCAATGAACCCTACTGGTCTGCGTTGGCCAACGTTCTGGACTGGGCGGAGAGCAACACTGTTTCCACAATTCTGTCGTGCCTGGCGGCACATGCAAGCGTGCTTCATAGCGACGGGATCGAGCGCCATCCGCTTGTTGACAAGCAGTTCGGCGTTTTTGACTTTGCCAGAGTTGGTTACCACGAGCTGACCAATGGCGCGGCGGAGCGAGTGCGTTTCCCTCATTCTCGATGGAACGAAGTGCGCTCGGATGCACTGACTGCGAGTGGCTACCTGGTGCTGACGCAATCGACCGAGGGCGGCGTAGACTCGTTCGTGAAAAAGAAAAAGCGGAGCCTGTTCGTACATTTCCAGGGCCATCCAGAATATGGTGCCCAGACCTTGCTGAGAGAATATCGGAGAGATGTAAAACGATTTCTCAAGGGAGAGCGGGAAACGTATCCCTCGATACCGAAGGGTTATTTCGATGCAGAGGCAACGAAGCTTCTGGCCGAGTTTCAAGATGCCGTAATCGGCGATCGCCGAGAAGATCTTATGGGGGGTTTTCCTGACGCTGCCTTGGCCGGGACAGTGCAGAAGACCTGGCACGCATCCGCCACGGGCATTTATCGCAATTGGTTGCGCTATGTGGTGATGAATAAATTGGGAATGCCAGAGCTCTCAGCGGTGGCTTCCATTCGTGATAATGTTCAGCGAAAGCGATCTGCACTCCACTGAGCGCCGGCGAATATGAAGCGCAAATGGTCACCGGATGCCCCATGCTCTATGATGCGTCCAATCTCCGCCATTTCTGCAATGCGAGGGAGGGGCCGTTGAGGTTGCCAAGTCTGCTCAGTAGGCTTACGGCTAAGGTAGCTTTTGTGGCACCTGGGGGATTTAGTTTGCGACCGTGGCTGCAACGGCTGCGCGGAGTTGTGATCGGACGCAATGTCTGGGTGGGCCAGCTTGTGTACATTGACGAAATACACCCGACTGACGTAACCATCGGGGATAACTGCTCGATCGGCCTCAGAACCTCGATAATTGCTCACTTTTACTCTGGACCCAGAAGATCCATAAACAACGGAAAAGTTGTCATTGAAAAGGACGTCTTTATCGGGCCGCACTGTGTAATCCTGCCTAATGTGGTAATCGGGGAAGGGGCGGTGATCAGAGCTGGCACGGTAGTGAGCCGCAATGTACCGCCACATACCTTTTGGGGACCTCCTGCTGCCGAAGCCTTGGGCATTGCGACTGTTCCATTAACGCCAGAACATCGATACGAAGAGTTTGTGGAAGGCCTGAAGTTGCGCGTAAAGCGTCAACCCGAGGGGCGTGATCGCGCGTCTAAGTGATTCTGGAAAAACCTTCCTGAAATAGACAGTTCATGACTGGACGATCGCCCGTCAATCCGTCGAACGCGCGTGTGGAGACGCTGGCCGACACGGCAGTCGAACACGAACGCATACCGCCCGGGCCCCAAGAGAAATATAGGCCGAACGAAGACCTCCTGGAATGGATGGGTCGTCAGTTCGAAGCCTTCGGTGACATCTACAAGGCCTCTGTCTATGAGACCAGCGTCTATGCGATCAGGAACATCGAGTTTGCGCATCATGTCCTGGTCGAGAACTGGCAGAACTACGTAAAAGGCCAGGCCATCAGGCGCGTGGCGTTACTCCTTGGAAACGGCCTGATGGTGAGCAAAGGTGAGCTCTGGAAACGGCAGAGGAGAATGATACAGCCAGCGTTCAATCATGAATCAATCGGGCGTTCGACTAAACTGATTACCTACGTCAATGCGAAACTGCTCAGGAAGTGGCAGTTGGCAGCCGAGAGAAACGAAAGTGTCAATGTCACACGGGACGTCAGCAGCATGGCCCTGGAGGTTGTGCTCCGCTTCATTCTGGGCGACGATTACGAACTGGTTGGCTTTCATTTCGATCTGCTCTCCCAAGAACCGGCGCGCAACATGGATTTTGCTGTATCGTTCCGCGCTCTAGGGAAGACCATTCTCCAAGTCATCGAGCGGAGGCGGAAGGATACCGCGATATCCACTGACGCCTTGGGCATGCTCCTGCAGGCACGCAACCCCGAAAACGGCCGATTGATGCCAGACAGCCAATTGATCGACGAGGTTCTGACGATGATCGTTGCTGGTCACGAGACCACGGCGAGTACTCTGAATTGGGCCTGGTATCTGATCTCTCAGCACCCGGATGTCGAACGAAAGTTATCGAATGAACTCGACACTCTGACGAGCGGTTTCGAGTTCGTTGATTTGCCGCGATTTCTCTATACGCGTCAAATCATCGAAGAAACGATGCGCTTGTATCCAGCTGGTTGGCTGCTAACCCGTAAAGCGCTGCGTGACGATCGGCTTGGAGAGTACTTCGTTCCGGCTGGAACTGAAGTCTACGTTCCTCCCTACTTCATTCAGCGGCATCCCGATTTATGGGAGGAACCAGACCGCTTCAACCCAGATCGCTTTCGACCTGACAATGCAAAACGTCGGCATCGACTGGCGACCATCCCTTTCTCCACTGGCCCGAGAAACTGTATCGGAGAGCATTTTGCCCGCATGGAAATGCAGGTTCACCTGATGACAATTGGAAGATCACTGCGATTGCGGTACATTCCATCCAGGCCACTCGAGCTCGAGGCCGGCGTGAACCTGCGTAGTAAGTATGACTTCAACATGTACCCCGAGGCCAAAATAACGGGAACCTCGGGGGCGGCTTGATTTTCAAAAGGTAATACACCCTCCCCTCGACTTCTGCTGACAGAGTTTGTCCGCGAATACCAGAGGAATATATGCAAATGCAGGCGACAGAGATCGAACAAGAAATTCGTAACTTCCTAACCGAGAAGTTTCTTTTTGGCCGCAGCGAAGCGCTCAGCGACGATACGCCGTTGCTGGGCAATGTAATCGACTCCCAGGGAGTCATCGAACTGGTCGTGTTCGTGCAAGAGCGCTTCACCCTGACAGTTGATGACGAAGAAGTAACGACTGACAACTTTGCCACTGTGAAAAGCACGGTTGCCTTTATTGAAAGCAAGCTTCGCGGCAGGACCTAGCCACGACCACGAACCAACATCAGCCCCCGATTTCGATGAACGCCTCAGCAGCCACGCGCATCTCCGATGTCGTGAAGCCGTGGGCAGACCGCTTGCCCGATCACAAAGCTATTGTTGATCCGAACGGCAGCTGGTCGTATCGCGAGCTCGTGGCAGTCATCTCGCAGACGGCGGAGTGGCTCCGCGGCTCAGGCGTGCGAGCCGGCGATCGAGTCATGATCGTCGGTGAAAACTGTCGGGAATTTGCGGCGGTTCTACTGGCAGTCGCCAGCTTGGACGCCTGGCCAGTGCCCGTGAATCCGCGTTTGTCGGGACGCGAGATCGATGCGGTCCGTGATCACTGCCAAGCCCGGCGCGTAATTTACACGACAAGCGTGTCCATTCATGCGACTGAACACGCGAAGCATCACGGGGCACCGCTGGAAGAGGTGCGCGATCTAGGTCGAATAGGTCTCGGCCCTCTTAACGAAAATGTCCAACCTGAGCCGATTGATGCTGAGATTGGGACTCGCGTTGCCGCGCTCATCTATACGTCGGGCACCACTGGCCTCCCCAAAGGCGTCATGTTGACGCACGACAATCTGCTTTTTTCGGCTAGAGGCGCCGCGAAGATCCGGTCTTTGAACTCCGAAGACCGCCTCTACGGAATTCTGCCGTTGTCGCACATCGTTGGGCTCTCGATAGTTTTCCTGGGAACCCTGCTCAGCGGAGCAACCGTCTATCTTGAGCCGAGATTCGATCCCGTGGCTGCACGGGTGGCGCTTGAGAGAGAGCGAATAACGATCATGTTGGGTGTGCCCTCCATGTTTTCTCTCTTCCTGCAATACGCGAAAATGAGAAAGGTGCAATCCTTCGAGTTTCCCGCGCTGCGGATCATTTCCTGTTCAGGAGCCCCGCTGCCCCCTGCCATCAAGTCGTCTGTGGAAGGCCTGTTCGGCCTGCCCCTCCATCACGGTTATGGCATCACCGAGTGTTCTCCCAACATAGCGCAAGTGAGGGTCGATGCGCCGCCGCGTGCGGATAACTCAGTCGGTCCGATGTTTCCTGGAGTCGAAGCCAAATTGGTTGGGCCTGGGGGTCAACCAGTGCCTGTAGGGGAAGTCGGTGAGCTATGGGTGCGCGGGCCCAACATCATGAAGGGCTACTATCGCGCGCCCGACGAAACAGCCGCGGCGATCGATGCGGAAGGGTGGTTTAATACCCGTGATCTTGCCCGCTTCGAGGAAGAGAATCTCTTCATTGTCGGACGCACGAAGGATCTCATCATCCGACTTGGCTTCAACGTCTACCCGGCTGAGGTTGAGGCCGTGCTAAATGCCCATCCCTCCGTGGTGCAGTCAGCTGTGGTCGGCAGAGCGACACAAGAAGATGAGGAGATTCTGGCCTTTGTACAACCGGCGACAGGCTCGCATCTTACGGAGACTGATCTGGCAGAATACGCTGCAAAACACCTCGCCCCGTACAAGCGACCGTCACACATCCTGTTTGTCTCAACCATGCCCATGACGCCGAGCGGAAAAGTTGCGAAAGCCGACTTGGCAAAGATTGCCGATGACATGAGGCAAAAGGTGTAGCTAGCTCGGAGAATTGGGCCCCGCCAGGAAGCCGCCGTCAACAACCAGGGATTGGCCCGTCATGAACGATGCGCGCTCCGAGCACATCCACACCACAGCCTCAGCGATTTCCGTCGGTCTTCCGAAACGGCCGATAGGGTGGCAACTAAGAAGGTTCTTTTGAATCTTCGGAATGCGAAACAGCCGATCCGTCATTGGAGTTTCGGTAAATCCGGGGCACACTGCGTTGATCCGAATCCCGCTTTTGGCATTTTCCAACGCAGCGGTCTGCGTCAGCCCTATCACACCATGCTTGCTTGCACTGTACGCTGCTGCCCCTACAGCACCAACTAGGCCCGTAATCGACGCCATGTTCACAATGGCTCCGCCGTCACCCTGCTTAAGCATCTGCCGGATTTCGTACTTCAGACAGAGCCAGACGCCTTTGAGATTGATCGCGATGGTCCGATCCCAGTCTTCTTCCGATTGCCTGACAATGGGCGACCAGGCCCCTTCGATTCCGGCGTTATTGAAGGCCACGTCTAGGCGGCCAAATCTCTCCGCTGCCTTCTGAATGAGCGTTTCAACTTCGGAGGCCTTCGAAACGTCGGTCTTCACAAATAAAGCCTCGCCGCCAGCCGCACGCACCAGTTCGATGGTCTCCTCGCCCTCCGGTACGCGCCTTCCCGCAACCACCACCTTAGCTCCCGCCTTCGCGAAAAGTACTGCCGTCTCGCGGCCAATGCCCGAGGTCCCGCCAGTCACCAGCCCAACTTTGCCTTCCAATTCCGTCGCCATAGGTTCCTTCGCGAACAATGTGTTTCAATGATACGTCTGAGAATGGAACCGCAGAGTGTAGGCTTTGCGTTAATCTCCCGTCAAACGCCAATTAAACGTAAAACCCAAAGAGGAATCGGAATGACCGGGCACAGCACCGATAAGCTTGTGGGTACATGGAGGTTGGTATCTGCCTCAAGCACAACATCGGGCGGGGAGCGAAATGAAGCTCCGTACGGTGCCAGTCCCGTGGGCCTTCTCACATATGCGGACGGCAGGGTGACCGCCTTGATTAGCTATGACGGCCGAAAGTCGCTTTCTCCTGGAGGCGGGAGGCTGGAGGAGCAGGCTGAGGCATTTAAGACGTTCCTTGCCTATGCGGGGCGATACGTTTTCGATGGTGATAAGGTAATCCATCACGTCGACATCTCATCGATTCAGAACTACGTGGGTAGGGATCTGATCCGCAATGTCAAATTCCAGGGTGATCAAATCGTATTGATCACGCCACCGACGCGGATCAATGGAGAAGTCCAAACAGTTGAATTGATTTGGCAGCGTGTGCCGGTCGGCTCGTAATTTCAAGGGGGGTAAGGTTGTCCATCGCGCCGAAGAAAGCAATTGTTTTCAGCGACGAAGTTCTGCAAGACCCGTATCCCATGTACGCTCGCCTGCACGAGGAAGGCCCGGTGCATTATTTGGATGTCGGCAGCAAATGGCCGGTATGGTCGATTGTCAGCCACGCCGAGTGTTCCTCGATTGCCAAGGACCCCAGGTTGTCTGCGAAACGCGCACAGCAGATGCTACTGTCTCTGCCGCTCAGCCGGCAATCCGAGTTCGCCGAACTCGCCCGCATGCTGGGCTTGTGGCTGATTTTCATGGACCCGCCGGAGCACACCCGGCTGCGCAAACTTCTCAATAAAGGATTCTCGGCCGCAGCAGTTGAGGGATTGCGTCCGCAAGTTGAGGCCATTGTCGATCAGATGCTAAAGCCGCTACAGCATGGCTCGGAAGTCGACCTCATGCGCGATTTCGCAAATCCAATGCCCGTGCGCATCATTTTGGAAATGCTTGGAATACCGCAGGAACTGCGCGACACATTCGTCGAATGGTCGCGGGCCATCGCGGTGTTTCGAGGCAATCCAAATCGTACCGTGGAAGAGGCGCACGCGGCGCAAAATGCGCTCATTGAGTTAACCGAATTCTTCAGAAAGACCGTGGCAGAGAGGCGACGCAACAAAGGAAGCGACCTGATTAGCCTTCTGATCGACATCGAAGAAGAAGGAGAAGTGCTGACCGAAGAAGAGCTATACGCGCAGTGCATCGCGCTGCTTTTCGCAGGGCACGAGACAACTCGAAACCTGATCGGCAACGGCATGTACACGCTTCTCCAGCACCCGCAGCAGACGGCTGAACTGCGAGAAAGGCCGGAGATAATCCGCTCCGCTGTGGAGGAGCTTCTGCGTTACGAGAGCCCCGTACAATTCACTGCGCGAGTGCTCAAAGAAGATATCGACGTTTGCGGGCAGCAGATCCGAAAGGGATGGACGGTTCTATGCATGCTCGGTGCGGCCAACCGGGATCCGAAACAATTTCAGGAACCGAATGACTTAGATCTGAAGAGGCTGAACAACCAACACCTGGCTTTCAGTGCAGGTCTGCACTTTTGCATCGGAGCCCAGCTCGCGCGGCTAGAGGGACAGATTGCGCTCCTGAACCTGGTACAGCGCTTTCCGAAGATGAAGCTCACTGGCCCGCGGCCGGAGTATGCGCCTACCTTTGGATTCAGGGGCCTGAAAAGTCTTGCCGTAATTATGTGAAAAACCTCGCTTTGACCTCGAGCCGCCAGGCTCTACAGTGGCACCTCAATCAGCGTCGGTCCCTCACTCTCCAACCCGGCCCGTAACGCTTTCCCGAATGCATCCAATGAAGTGACCCGCGTGGCGGGCACTCCCATTCCCTTCGCCAGTAGTGTCCAATCAAGATCCGGACGTCCTATATCAAACAGGCTCGCAGCGCGAGTTCCAGGACTGCCTGCTTCCAAATAAGAGAACTCACGCTTTAGGACTCCGTATTCTCGGTTCGCGAAAACCACGGTCGTGACGTTCAGAACTTCGCGTGCCATTGTCCACAGCGCCTGGAGTGTATACATGGCGCTGCCATCGGCAGTCAGGCACAAGACTTTCCGGTTTGGGCAGGCTACTGCAGCGCCCACAGCCAGCGGGAGGGCAATTCCGATCGAGCCGCCGGTGTTCCCAAGCCAGTCGTGCGGCGGAGCGCCCTTGGTTGTAGCCATCATCCCGCGACCCGATGTCATGGACTCATCAACCACGATGGCGTTTTCGGGTAGAAGCGCACCGACAACAGCGGCCAAACCCGGCAACGTGATTTCTCCGTTGGGCAAGGATGGTCTTTCCCCTGTTTCCGCTGATAATTCAGTGCCGCGTACCGACAAGGCTGCCGCCAGCGCCTCAAGTGCACCGACGTAATCTTCGCCAGGAATCGCCAGCGTATGGATCTCACACTCCGGCGAAGTGAATACGCTGCTCTTTCCGGGATAGGCGAAATATGCGACCGGAGCCTGCGCGCCCACCAGAATCAGCTGACGAAACTCCTTAAATTGCTCGATCCCTAATTCGAGGACGTATTGAACCCGATCGACCTTCGCTATCCCCGTGCCGCGTTGCAAACGAGTGAAGGGATAAGGAGCCAGCAGCTTTGCCCCCGTGGCCGCCGCGATGCGACCCGCCGTAACCAGTCCGTTGCCGTAAAGCGCATTTCCGGCCATCAGGATTGCGGTCCGCGAACCTGACCGGAGCATCGCGGCTGCATGTTCGATGGACCGAGAATCCGGAAGCGGAGTTTTAGGCGGAGTAGGGACGGAAGCAATGGAACCGCCTTCGCTCCATGAGACGTCTGCCGGGACGATTAGCGTTGCTATCTGGCCAGGCGCCGTACGAGCAGCAACCAGGGCTTCCGCGGCGTCATGACCTATGTCGGACGACGCTCGAGAAGTCCGCAGCCATTTGGAATATGGCTTCGCAATGCCTTCGATGTCTGAGACGAGGGGCGTGTCGTGAGGCAGATGAGAGATCGGATGTTGGCCAACCAGATTGACGATCGGTACTGGCGCACGGCTCGCGTTGTGCAGATTCGCCAAGCCGTTCGCGAGTCCAGGGCCGAGATGCAGCAGGGTGCTGGCTGGCTTCTCGGCCATGCGAGCGTAACCGTCTGCCGCGCCGGTAACCACACCTTCGAATAGGCCCAACACACAACGCACCTCTGCGATCCGGTCAAGCGCGGCGACAAGATGAATTTCTGATGTGCCGGGGTTCGTAAAGCACACGTCAACCCCGCCTGCGAGCAGCGTGCGAATTAGACTCTCTGCCCCGTTCATCTCGTTATCCTTACAGACTCTCGGGAGGTTGGCAAAAACAAACGCTCAAGCGGGTGGGCTAACGGAGCGCTTCCTCGACATAGCGGGAAAGCACAGATGCCAGCTTCTCGTAATGGGTAGACATGATTTCCAGATGATCGCCCGGCACAGTTTCCACCTCGAACTTTTCCGCCAGGTGAGCCCAAACTGCAGCCGGATCAGCAGGGAAGTCGGTGGGGTTTTCCGCTCTTACGAACCTGATCTTGCCGGGATAGAACCTGGGCTTGTAGCGGGTCAACGCCAGATACGCGCGCTCCCGTGCGCGCTGCATGGCCGGGGATAGAGTCACATCAACCGGCAGCTGATAGGAAACCTTGGGCGCAGTGGAGCGGCGCCGAGAAGGGCGGACGATGAGAGAAAAAGCCTCGCCTGCAGGCAGTTTCATCGCCGTGGCGGCGCGGCGGGTCGTCAGGCGTGTCACCAGGAGCGCCCTCTGCGCGAGTGATAAGTAGCGTATGTCTGGGTAGGAATCCAGCATGGCCAGCAGTGCCACTTTCTCGCCAGAGGCAACCAGTCGTTGCGCCATCTCAAACGTTACCAACCCACCGAGCGAATAGCCCACCAGCACATAAGGTCCGTGCGGCTGCACCTTCCGAATCGCATCCAGATGGAACTCGGCCATATCTTCGATACGGTCGAATGGCTCTTCCGTACCGTCTATACCCCTGGATTGCATCCCTTGGATCGGGTGCGACGTCCGAATGTGTTTTACCACCTGGAAGAAGTCGATGACGCTTCCGCCCAGGCCGTGGGTGACGAAGAGCGGTGGCTGCTCTGCACCATCCTTGAGTAGCACCAGCGGCGGTAGCCGTATTTCTTCGGGCTCTTCCAACACGGCGGCGAGAGCAGCAATAGTAGGCGCGACGTAGATCGTTACCGGCGGAAGTTCTCTACCGCACGCGACCGCGATTTCGTTGAATAGCTGGAGCGCTAACGAGGAATCTCCCCCAAGATCGAAAAAGTTGTCCTCTACCTCGACGGAGGGGCGTTGCAGCAAGCGCCGCCAAATCGGGGTGAGCATCTCGACCATCGTGGAAGTCGGCATCGGGTTCATAATTCACCCACGCAGTGGAAATGGAGCATACTCCAAGGCGTTGCACGTTGCTGGTGTGGTCCGGTCATGAATGCGCAAATGCCCAATAGAGTTCTCGGGCCCTCGTGTAAAAGGGGCCGAAGGGAAGTGAGCGGTCACCGATTCGAGTGGCCGGAACCACCTTGGAATAGTTTCCCGTGGCAAAAATCTCGTCGGCCTTCTCGAAATCCTCGTAGCGGAGTGTCTTCTCGACCACGGTGACGCCGTTGTCACGTAGGAGTCCGATGACTCTCTGGCGAGTGATGCCTGCCAAGAATGTTCCGTTCGGGATAGGAGTAAACACGACTCCCTCTTTTGCCATAAACACGTTGGAAGTGGAGAGTTCAGCGACGTTTCCTGCCACGTCACAAACGATGGCATTGTCGAAGCCGCGGGACTGCGCTTCAAAAAGCGAGCGCGCGTTATTGGGGTAGAGACAGCCGGCCTTGGCATCGACTGGCATCGTGTCCAGGGTTGGCCGGCGAAAAGGAGACAGTGTGATCGAGAAGCCTTTGGGTGTCCGCATGGGCGCCTCGTAGATCGAAAGACACCACTGCGTCGACTCGGGATCGTGCGCTTGAACCCAAGGCCCTTCTTTTTCCCCCCAGTACATCGGTCTTACGTAAAGCGCCGCTTCCTTATCAAAGCGTTTTATCCCCTCACGGGCGAGTCTTACCCACTCTTCAGTCGACACTGTGGGCTTCAGAAAAAGTTTTTTGGCGGAGTCATTCACGCGAGCGCAATGAAGGTCAAGGTCGGGGGTGACGCCTTCGAACGCACGCGCTCCGTCAAAGACCACTGAACACATCCAGGCAGCATGGGTTCGCGGACCCATGATTCCGATATTGCCCTCGTGCCAAGCTCCTTCGAAAAATGTCCAGGTTTTTGACCAGCCGCTTCCGAGTGGCAATCGATTTCTCCTTGGGTTCCCGGCGTTACATTATCGAGCAATCTCGCGTGGGGGATGCTGCTTTGCGGATGTTCACGACCCATCGCAAAGGGAGGCTTCGCGATTTTCTTTCCGGTCAAGATAAGCATATGCAATAAAACGCTCTATGTCCAGCCAATAGTCGGCGGAGTCGGTTACTCTCGCATCGATGGGATGTCTCCAAAGTTTCGGCTCGCGGCAGGGTCGCGCCCTGCTTAGGTTGCGCCTCCTGCTCTCTCACTTGGCTCCGTAACCAAGCATTGCCTTCAGTTCGAGAAACTCTTCCAATCCAGACGCGCCCCATTCCCGGCCATTGCCCGACTGCTTGAAGCCTCCGAAGCACGCGGAGAAATCCACCTTTGCGTCGTTAATGTGAACGTTCCCCGAGCGAATCCGTTTCGCCACAGCGCGCGCGCGTTCGATGTTTCCGGAAGTTACAAAACCTGACAGGCCATAGGGTGTATCGTTGGCAATTCGGATAGCGTCGTCGTCATCGACGTACGCAATGATGCACAGAACTGGCCCAAAGATCTCCTCACGCGCAATGGTCATGTCATTGCGCACATCAGCGAACACGGTCGGCTTCACAAAGTAACCCTTAACCATACCGTCAGGCACGCCAGGGCCGCCCCCAACTAAAGTTGCGCCTTCCTCGATGCCCTTACGGATGTAGCCCTGCACTTTCTCGAATTGAGCCTTACTGGCCAGCGGACCCACGGCTGTATCGGCTGCGAATGGGTCACCAACCTTTGTGGCTTCTACCGACTGCCTCGCCGCCGCGATCGCCTCGGACATTTTGGATCGTGGAACCAGCAGGCGAGTGGGCGCATTGCAAGATTGACCGGCATTGCGAAAGGATGCCTGGACACACTTGTGAACTGCGTTCGACAAATCAGCGTCGTCCAAAATGATACTTGCCGATTTGCCGCCGAGTTCCTGCGTAACCCGCTTCACAGTCGGAGCGGCTTTCGTCGCTACCGCGACACCCGCGCGTACGGAACCGGTAAACGAAACCATGTCCACGTCCGGATGAGCTGCAAGCGCTGCTCCTACCGTCGGTCCGTCGCCATTTACCAGATTGAAAACCCCAGCGGGGACGCCCGCTTCATGGAGAATCTCCGCGAATAAGCGTGCGGAGAGCGGTGCTACCTCACTGGGCTTGAGAACCATGGTGCAGCTCGCCGCCAGCGCGGGTGCCACTTTGCACACCACCTGATTCATAGGCCAGTTCCACGGTGTGATGAGTGCGCACACCCCGATTGGCTCTTTTCGCATGAGGGTTGAACCCTTCAGCTCTTCGAATCTGAAGTGTTCAAGCACCCTGACAATCTCAGTAAGATGGGATAGGCCCGCAGGTACCTGAGCCGCACGCGACAACGATATCGGGCATCCCATTTCCAGCGAGATGGTTTCAGCCATCTCGCCCGCCTTGGATCGATAAGCATCGATGACCCGTCGCAGGAGCGCCTGACGGTCTCGCACGCTTGCTCCTGAGTAAGACTCAAAGGCCCTTTTCGCGCCAGCCACGGCGCGATCAACGTCGGCTGCACTGCCAAGCGTGATGGTCGCAATCGGCCCCTCGGTGGTCGGATTGATCACCTGGAAATCGTGAGTCTCAACTGGATCAATCCACTCACCATCAATGTAAAACTGACGACAATTCTTCATAACGATAAGGTCCAAGCCTGATTGTCCAGCGCCAGCTCTCCGGAAATAGAATTGCACACTCGGGAATGACGTTCAAAACTCGTCCGCAATAAACTTGGTCTCTCGCGAAGTTGGTAACTATCGTCATGGTTGCACAAAACCCTGCGCCAATTACAATTCAAGACACGATTGTGGCGCCGCAGATGGAAGAAGGCGCTGAGCAAGAGTTTTTAAATTGAAGATGAAACCAGTACGCATCGGTATCGTCGGATTCGGCGCGGTTGGCCGCGCCACCGCTAGCATTATCTCCCAGCACGTCGACCTTATCGAGCGGCGAAGCCGGATCAGGCTCGAGGTCACAGTCATATGCCGGCGCTCAGGGGTGAGACCGCAAGACATCCCCGACGGTGCGCGCTTTGTTTCCGATTGGAGAGAACTGGTTGCCGCTCCCGACGTAGACATAGTCGTCGAGGTCATGGGCGGCACGGACCAATCTCTGCAACTCGTTCGCGCCGCCCTGGAAGGGGGTAAGCCCGTGGTGACAGCCAATAAGAATCTCCTGGCGGAACATGGCGATGCACTGTTCGCGCTTGCAGCATCGCGGAATCTGCCGATCGGTTTTGAAGCCAGCGTAGCGTCAAGCATTCCCATTGTGCGAGTCATTCACGAGTCCACCACCGGCGATCGTTTGAGCGCGGTGTACGGCATCATGAATGGTACTGCCAATTACATCCTTACCCAGATGGAGGACCGTGGCATCGAGTTTGACAAGGCGCTAAAGGAGGCGCAAGAGGAGGGCTACGCGGAGGCCGATCCGTCTTTAGACATCGACGGCGTGGACAGCCGAGACAAGCTCTGCATCCTTGCACGAATGGCCTTCGGCGGAAGATTGAACATATCTCGGATTCCCACTTGTGGTATCCGCCAGATCCGTGCTGCTGATGTTCGCGCCGTAAACCGTCTCGACAGCACCATCCGCCTCATTGGTTCGGCGGAGAACACCGAATCCGGAGTTGAGGTCTCGGTGCGGCCATGGATGGTGAGCCGCCATTCCATGCTGGCCAGGGTTCGGGGGGTGAATAATGCGATCTTTGTGTCCGGAAGCAAGATTGGAACCCAGATGTTTTACGGTCGCGGTGCTGGGGGCGATGCGACCGGAGCCGTCGTGGTTTCTGATCTGATTGAAATCGGTCGTGATCTCGTACAGGGGCATTTGAGGGCGAGGAGTGCGGTTGGATTCGTGGATTCACCGGAGATGAAGATCTGTGAGAATCCCCGCCCGGTTCGCTGGTATCTAGGTCTAAACGTCAAAGATCAGCGAGGTGTTGTGGCACGCGTGGCAGAGGTCATTGCTCGCTACGATATTCATCTCGAGTCCTTGGGGCAGGAGCCTCGCATGTCTAAGGATGAATTGTCTCTTGGCATCACCGTCGAGGCGGTTTCGGAGCCTCTGATTTGTCGTGCTGTGGATGAAATCAACGCGCTTCAGTTCCTCACTCGGCCTGTCTTGCTGTTGCGCATCGAGTAACGGGCTTGCTGGACGCTTCCGCCGAACCACATTCGACCCAGTGCATCTACCTAGTTCTAAATGGGTTACCCAATCGCTGGCAGATGATCGGTACTTAATGGACTTGGAAACCACGTACTGCCCGCGGCTGGCTCGGTTTCAGCGACGGTGGAAGGCAACATGGTATACAATTGGGCCCTTTGAATTTGACGGTGCCAGTAGCAGTGCCGGCTTCCCATGGAAGAGTGGCAATTGCTGTTTGGATGCCGGATGCTTATCGAAGTCGCCTCAAGATCGGTGAATTCGGGGTAGAGGCGGCGTTGCAGTATCTTTTGGAGCCCTTAGTATTCCGTGCTATGTTGGTGCGAATCTCTGGCTGGTCTGTGTGGTCCGGGTATTTTCGGGGCTTGGGATCACAGTTTCGTGAATAGGAAGGGATGTCATATGAGACCCCCATCGATGCTACCCACCGGTATTTTGGTATTGGCTTTCATTCTTGGACTGGGGGCGTTCGCGCCACTGCGAGTTCAAGCTCAAACCTTTAGCGTAATTTACAATTTCACAGGCAAAAATACAGATGGAGGGTATCCCCTTGCTGGCTTCGTGATTGATTCAGCCGGAAACCTTTACGGTACTGTCAGTCAGGGGGGAGCCTCGTGGAACGGCGCCGTAATCAAGGTGACACAGAGTGGCCAGGAAAGCCTGCTATATAGCTTCACTGGCGGAACAGACGGTTCAACTCCCGAAGCAAGCTTACTGATGGATTCGCAAGGCAACCTGTATGGTACGACCTACGCTGGGGGTGCCAACGGCCTCGGCACGGTGTTCAAGGTGAGCTCGAGCGGTCAGGAGACTCTGCTATATAGTTTTGCAGGTGGCACCGCTGACGGTGCAAATCCCCAGGCAAGTTTGGTGATGGATAATCGAGGCAACTTCTATGGTACGACCACCGTTGGAGGCGCGTACGGCGCCGGAACGGTGTTTGAATTGAGCAAGAATGGCAAGGAAAGTGTGCTGTACAGCTTCGCCGGTGGGACCGCCGACGGCGCAAATCCTATCGCTGGTGTCACCTTGGGCGCTGGAGAGACGCTGTATGGCACGACTTCTGCAGGAGGCACAGACACATACGGCACCGTCTTCCAGTTGACACCGATCGTGGCCACGACCTCCAAGCACTGGAAGGAAAACATCCTGCACAATTTCACACACCAAGGTGACGGCGATGTTCCATACGCTGGGTTGATATTTGACAAGGCCGGAAATCTCTATGGCGCAGCCACTGGTGGTGGTGCAAATAGCGGGGGCACAATTTTCGAGCTGACGCCGTCAGCCGGCGGCTGGAATTTCAACGTTCTCTATAGCTTGCCTGGCTGGGACATTTCAGGGGTCTTCCAGAATCTTTTCCTAGATTCATCTGGTAACATTTGGGGCACTACGCATTGCGACGGTACGTACCAGGCCGGAACGGTTTACGAACTTACGAACTCCGCTGGCACGTGGAACTATAACTCGATGTACGTCTTTACGGGAAACAACGATGGTTTGTTCTCTTACAGTAACCTGGTTTTTGACAGTCACGGCAACCTCTACGGTACGGCCAAGTTAGGGGGAGAGTATAACAACGGCGTCGTGTTTAAGATCACGCCGTAATCAGTTGCTTAGCCGCGGTGCACAATCGCGTGGCATGTTGAACAGAGCGTAATCAGGTTCTGCTCGGAATCGTCGCCGGATTGGCTGCGGAATTCCTTGTGGTGGACTTCGAGGTTGGACATCGAGCCGCATGCTTGGCATCTCCAGCTATCGCGGTTCACTACCTGATCGCGTAACTGTTCGTATAGCTGGGGGTCAAGCCGCAGGCGAGGCTGCTTCGGTCGTGCGCAGCTCACGATGCCTTCTCGGCAAAGTTATCGAGAAACGTCTTTCTTTCTTCTCCCGGCAAGAACTTGAAGAAACGCAAGATCGACTGCAGCAGGACCTGCGAATTGCTGTTTTCAAGGTTGGCACCCGCCACAAAATCAGCACAAATCATTTCTAAGCAATAGCCGCGGGATTTGTCCGTCCCCAGCATCAATGCAGCCGTCTCGATTGCCTGCTCCACAACCGGGATCTGGCTTTTATAGAGCTTGAAATAGATAATCTCCGACGGCTCACTTTCCTTTCCAGTAAGCTCCTTCTCGACTTCCTGCTTAAACTGCTCCTTCGGCATCTCTCGTGCCTTGTGCAACCAGGTTGCACAATCGAAGTGCTCCCGGTCCCTCCGAGCTACCTTGGCCAACTCCAGCCCCTTCGTCCATCCCACTTCCTTCAGATCCCGCCGTGCCTGTGGCGGTAGGTTCTCGTGGATGGACATCAGGTAGTACGCCTTTCGTCGCGACTCCGGAAAACGCCGCTCCAGGAACTCATCGAACGACTTCACGTTCTCCACCCGCCAGTACTGTCCCGCCCGCACTTCGCACAAGTAACGCCCGAGTTCGACGAACCGGGTGTCCCGTTCCGCTTCCTTCTGCTTCTCCCAGGCCAGAATCTCGTCGATCTTCGTGAGCACGAACACCGCTCGTCGGCGATTGAGCTTGGGCAGCATGGGCGGATTGTTAGTATGCAAGCTCGTCAAGCCAACCAAGGTGCTCTGCTCCCGGTCGTCGCACCAGTCGGGTGTCGACCATCTCCTGTTTCCCCAGGCAAAGCCCCAGAAACGGGCACGTACTGCAGGGATTCTGCGGGAAACGGATTCCGCTGTGCGGCAAGAACTGGGCAGACTCGATCCGGCCAATCGTATCTGCGACCAGATGGCCGAATTCATGGCGCTGCTCGTCGGTGATGGTGGTGCGGAGGTACTGTACCTCAACCAGCCGCTTGCGCACGAAGACAATCTGAGCGACTTCGGAGATGCCGGTCATCCAGGAATAGCACAGGAGTTGGGGATCGAGGGCCAGCAACCCATCGGGCTCTTCTGGATAGCGGGCCGAGGTGGTCTTCCACTCGATGAGACAGCGTGTGCCATCCAATTTCCCGACGGCGTCAACATAGGCTACGAAGACATTCTTCCCAGCCAGCGGCCGCTCGAACTTGATCTGCAGGTTACGCTGCGGTTGGCGAATGCGGATGCGGTCGTCCTGGCAGAACCGGTCCAGAAGTTGGATGCCTTGCTGCAGTATCCGGTCCCAACTATCGCCCTTTGAGTAGTGCAGCTGTTGATCCTTGTAGGCAGACCATTCACGGAATAAAACCCCTGCAGCGTCCTCGCGAAGGAAATAGGCACTGAGAGCTTGCTCGAATGCCCGCCCGAAGAGCATGGCGGCGCGGGTGTCTTTTTCCTGCCAGCCGTCGAGATAGCGATGGCGGTAACGGCGAGGGCAGGTCAAATAGTTGCTCATTTGGGTGTAGCTGTAGGTCATCGCATCACCTCCCTGCTGGATGTACTTGACCGCGAAACGCTCGACGACTCTTCCCATTGGCCAGCAGGTGCGAAGCCATCGAGGTTGAGCAGGGAAGCACCGTCCGCGACGACGTGGCTGATCTTGGCCACTCCACGCAGGCCGACCAATTTCTTTTCATCAATTTCATCTCGCCCAAGCAGGTCGGCGTCGTAGCCGAAATCACGCAAGAACCAGTTGAGTTTCCACAAAGCTCTGGGTGTGCAGTAGAGTCGGCCGGTAATCGGCTGTCCGCTGAGTTCTTTGGGTTTCAGAACAGAGAAGCGGAGTAAATAAAACGGCCTCCGAGCGTGCCATTGATGGTGGGCTCGCTCGACCCTGACCAGGAACAGGCCATCGCGAACCTGGTCCGCTGCAGACTGGTCCGCGTCATTTAACCCTTGGATGCGGCGTCTCATGCTGTACCTTCCTTCTGAACCGGGTAGCTGTTGAGTTGGCAAAGCAGCGCGTTAGGGTCTTTCTCAGCCCAGTCGGCCAGGTGCACGACGAAGCTCTCGACCTGTTCGCGCGTGGCCTCGCGTAGCGTCTTGACGCCGCAGAAGTCAGTCGCGTAGGACTTGACGAGGTTGGCATCGAGCCGATGCTGTCGAATCAATTGGCAGAGGCGATCGCGGACCGTGCGGCCGCCGTAGTTCCCGTTGCCATTGGCAGGCTGCGGCAGCTTCTTGGACTCTGGACGCGAAGCGGGCTGGCCACCAAAGGAACCGACTTCCTCGACCGAGCAGATGCCGATCCCATAGGCCTTGCGCAACGCGCGATTGACGGCGCGCGTCTCTGCGACGCGCATCTCGGCACCGTGGACTAGAGATGAGACATTTGATGGGTCGGCGTCGCCATAACCAACAAATCCTCTGCAATCGCCGGGCTTAAAGACTGTAGATTTGAATGCCCAACGTGACGCCCCTGGATCGGAAAATTCTCGCAGGCACTCTACCTTTATCCCAGAACACTTCCTCCTTTGAGCAATCCTTAAGAGACCCGCGTGGCTTACGTACCAGCGTTCATCTATGTAAAGCAGATGGCCTAACGCAACGGACAGCCGATATTCCCGACTCAGCTCTCTCAACGCTATGAGCGCTACCCTGGGTAGTCCCGCCCATCTCCGTTTTGCCAGTCGGACGTTTTGATTCGTCGCAGTTGCCGCTGAGGTCATAAAGTCCCCGAATTCTAGTTAGCTATGCGTAGGCGCTAACGCATATTACTTATATTATGCGTAGGCGTGTACGCATTGTCAATAGATTTTTAACTGTTGCGTTCTTGTCGCCAGTTGGGGCATAAAGGTAGGCAGAAATGTCCAAAATGTCTAAGAAGAACCCTCATGCGGTGGCATTGGGGAAAATGGGAGGCTCGAAAGGCGGGAAGAGGCGAGCCGCTAAGCTGAGTCCGGAGGAGAGGAGTGCTAGTGCCCGAAAGGCTGCCCTTGCTAGGTGGGCTAGACAGAAGAAAGAGAAGTAGGAGTCATCATTCCTGGTAAGTTCTCTCCGGGGATTGCGATTGTCGAGGTCTGAGTTCGCGGACCACGCCAGACAACACGAGACCTTCCGCCGAGGGCGACCCGTCCCGGTGCCGAACTCAGCCGGGGGCCGATCTTTTTAGGCAACCTGTACCGGTGAGCCCGAAAAAATGGCGGGCGATCCTGGGGTTCCAGAACAAGGAGAAAATTGAGATCCCGCCGGCGAGTCCTGGGCGACAGTGCGCGGTATTGCCGGTCCCCCGATGCAAAAAAGTTTGCATTACGTCGTGAGTCTGTTAAGATGGCGGTCAAGTAAGCGTTTCACCCTCACGGTAAGTATCGTTGTTCTGGAATGGTATCCAAAGTGTTCCCAAGAAATATTTCTGCCTGCTAGCGTTGCCCCGTTTCTAGCCCCGGACGCAATCCGGTGCCTTCCTGACGTGGCCACCGCAGCAGGCGATGACGGAGGGAGCTTTGGAGAATCCAGGCGGAACGTCCAACTTTACAGCGAAACCGCAAGAGCGCACCACCTACGGCGAAATACTGCCGAACGGCACGATCCTCGATTTGGTGGATGCGGGCGATCGGGACGGACTGTCGCTTCTTTCCTGGGACGGGAAGCACACGCTTGTCCGACCGGTGATCAATTGCGACGGTATCTCCTACCATCCTCCCAGATTGCACCCCAGTATCCGTGCAGCAATAAGGTTTCCGAACGGTGCTTCCGGTTACCGTACGACCCTCGAGTTATTCAGGAAAGTCGCCGACACCTGCAGCCAGTACCTGGGGCTGGCGGAGGACTGGGCAGCATTCGCGACTTGCGCGATTCTGAGCTCTTGGGTCAATGAAATCCTCCAGATCCCGATCACCCTGTGTGTGAGCGGTGAATTCATGCGGGTATGCAATGCCTTGCGGTTTCTCGGTGCGCTGTGTCGTCGTGCGCTCCTGGTAGCGGAACTCAGTCGTCGCCTTCCATTCTCCTTGCGTCCGACTCCGATTGTGAATGATCCGCTGCTCAAAAAAAGCGTCTTCTGGCGCGCCGCGAGTTGCCCCGGTGTGTTCGTTGCAGGGACTGGGAGCACACTGAGCGCCTTCGATTGCACCAAGGTCGTCGTTCTGCAGCCGGATCAGTCGCCGTTGATGTGGGGCCCGGAAGCAATGTTTCTGCCCTTGCCACCCACCGACGTTTTACCCCTGAGCGATCCGCAACTCGCAGGTATCGCGGCGGAATTTCAGCCACAGCTCGAGATGTTTCGCCTGCGCCTACTGGGCGGGGAGCCCGTCGTCGCGAAGTTGCACCCCCTGGCTAGATTTGAGCTGGTGCGCAACCTGGCACCCTGCATTCCGGCAGACGCAGAAATTGTCCGGGTGCTGACCCCGCTGCTGGAGTCGCTCCAGCAAGGGCTTGTGGAGTGGGGGCCCCACGATCCCCGAGTTGCAAGTCTGCAAGCGGTCTGGACTCCGTCGCACCTTCAGAAAGAAATGACCGTCGGTGAAATTACGACTCGCGCAAATGCAATCATGCGGGCGCTTGGCGACATCTACGAGTACAACAGCAAGGAAATTGGGTGGAGGTTGCGGAACCTCAAACTGCCTACCCGCAGCGACGGGCAACGCAAGGCGTTGCGGTTCTCGAGCGAGAATCGCACCCGGATACACCAACTTGTCCGGGAATTCGGGCTACAGTTGCCGTTTATCGACGACTGCCCCGATTGCAAGGAGTTGCAAGGGACTGAGCAGAAACCGGTTGAGTAGTTTCTGTCGTTTCTGCCGTTTTTTCTAGGAGGAATAGATGCCAATACGCAAACCCCGGTTGAGCCGGGCGGAAAAAGCGACGTATCTGGATCGCCTGCTACAAGTGCGCGACGAAGGTATTGATGTCGAAATCCCGGAGGAATGGCTGGAAGCCGCGCGTGTCCTAGAAATCGGAGTCGGGCCACCTTGGGAGAACATGATCTTTAACGTTCAACACGACGGAGTTGCGTATTATGCGGTTTGGGTGCGCTTGGTTGCACTGCGATCTCACGTAATTGTGCCAGATTGCGAAATCAGAACTGCCTTCGACAACCACATCACCGTCTTGCCGTTGGATCCTCGAAACCAGGTGTTCAAACTGGGCTGGTTTGAATTCGAAAGAAGGGAAATACTCGACGTAGCCGGTAAGAATCTGCGATTTTGGTATCGCGGCCAGATAGTTGAAGGTTGGCTCCTGGCGTCGGGGGCAGCACCGATTCCGGCGGAATACCCCGATTTTGCTATGGTGCCATTCGAGATTGTGCTCACGGATCAGTTCGGCCACGAATCCCACGCGGACGGAAGGCTCTCCGTGGCGAGAAAATCGCGACTGGACAACGCAGGTGTGTCGCGAGGAACGGGACTGAATGGCTTGGACGCCACTGGGAAACCGAGAGAACTGTCTCCAAGCGAAGAGTCAAGGCTACGGTATCGCGAGCTGGTCGCGCAAAAAGCAAATCGCAGAAAGCCGACCACCGACGTCGATTGATCAACAGCAGTGGAAAAAGAGTGAGGCTGTCCGAGCGTAGAGAATCTTGCGAAACGAAGCCAATAAGCCATGTGGTTTCAGCGTTTTAACATGAGGTCGTCCTCGAAACCCGGTGCCGCGTCCATCCTGGCACTCCTTCTGGACCTGCAGCGTCGCGCGATTGAGGCGTCAGATCTGGAGAGGCGAGTCGCAGAAGGGGGAGCGGGTGGCCCGCCCGTATGTCGAGGCCGCCGAACTGCTCCATAGCCGACCCTGGTGTTTGGAAGACTTTCTACTATAGCCGTAAGTCGACCGGGATTGATGCGGTTTCGATTGACTATTGCCCCTAGGCCGAAGTACCATTCCTCACCCTGTCCCCCGGGGGGCGGCAGCAGCCCCAGTTTCTGGCAGCCGGCGTGGTATCCGATCCGAGAACGACCCCAGGAGGCTCCATGATCACCCATTTTCAGCGGCTGAACGCGTGGCTGCGAATTGTTCTGGTCCTACTCGCAGCGGGCACGACGCCCTTGTTTGCCCAGATCTCATTCAACGATTTCAGCAACGTCAGCAGCCTAGCTCTGAATGGGTCGGCCGCGCAGGCCGTAAACGGAAGCGGCCAAAACGTATTGCGTTTGACGCCGGACGGGACGAACACTGTAGCCGGAACGGCCTGGTTTATGACGCAGCAACAAACCGTGAATCAGGGTTTCACTACTGTGTTCCAGTTCCAGATTACGCATGACCCGTCAAACGGCACTTATGGACCGGGAGACGGTCTGACGTTCACCATCCAGAATTCGAGCGGCGACGGACTAGGAACCGCGGCCTTGGGCGCAACTGGCAGCGGTATCGGTTATGGTTTTGCCGATTCCGGGCAGTTCGGTTCGCCCATTCCTAACAGTCTGACGGTTGAGTTCGACACGTTTCAAAACAGCTTTGATCCGAACGCGAACCACATTGCGGTGCAGAGCTGCGGGACCGGTCCAAACACCCAGGACCATACCGCTTTTTGCCCCGACAACAACCCGTCTAATCTGGGAATCGTCGCTGATCTTGGGGGAATTACACTTTCCGACGGCAATGTCCACACGGCAGTACTTCAGTATGACCCCGGTACATTGAGCATTTTTGTCGACAACCTGGGAACTCCCTTGTTGGTGATCAGCGTTGATCTTTCAACTCAGCTCGGCTTGAACAATGGAACCGCCTGGGTAGGTTTTACGGCCTCCACGGGGGGCTATACCGAGAGTAACGACATCCTGAGTTGGACTTTCGCACCTGCGAACGTCCCGACCCCGATCACTCAGACTCTGACTCCTAACCCTCAGCCCGTCCAGACCAATTACGTCTATGGCAGCTACAACCATAAGCTGCAGTACTCGAACGCAAACAACGGAGATAGCGTGCAGGTCACAGCTATCCCTACGAATCAGCAGACCTTCAGCCAGACCCGCCTAGCAGGTACCAATTTCAGCAACGCACAGTGCGTGATCTACGATGGAGCCGGAGGCAATTGCGTCGTGTTTGAAGTGGTTTGCACGCAGTCTCAAGGCAACGATTGCACGAACCTCAACTACGATCTGTTCAATAACTTCAACACCGGCCAGAGCATCACCGGCGCTTGTCTCCTGAAGGCTCCGATCGGTACCAACAACTGGCAAAACATCATTGAGACGTTCACGCAGGGCCGAAATGATCCAGGCACGCACGGGGGCAGCAAGGGATTTTCTGACTTTGTCGTCGCCCAAAACTGCACTGCGCTGCCTTCCGTAACAATCACCTCGCCGGCCAACGGACAAACCGTGATTGTGGGGCAGACAGTCACGATTGGCTTCTCCTGCGCTCCCGATCCCAACGCGCCCTTTGTAACCATCACCAGCTGCACTGGCCTGCTGAACGGCAACTCGGTGACCAACGGCCAGATGGTGGTATTCAACCAAACGGGCCCCGGAAGTCTGGTGGTGACGGCGACCGATAGCGTGCTGGACACCAACACGCAAACCTCGAACTTCACGGTTGGCCAAGTGCCGGCCTTTACCAGTGCCAACAATGCAACCTTCCAGGTTGGGACGCTGGGCTCGTTTCTCGAAACCACAACAGGTTTTCCGGCAGCGTCGATTACCGAAACCGGTGCACTGCCAAATGGGGTGACGCTGGTGAGTCACGGCGACGGAACTGCGACGCTCGGAGGCATACCCGCGGCCAATACCGGCAACGTATACAACTTTACGAATATCGCCAGCAACAGCGCCGGCAACGCGATGCAACCCTTCGCGCTGACAGTGTTGCAGGCTCCCGTCATTACCAGCCCGAACAACACCACATTCCAAGTGGGCGTGTTCGGCAGCTTTACCGTGACCACGACAGGATTTCCGACTCCCAGTTTGACTGAGTCGGGGACACTGCCGAATGGTGTCGGCTTCCAGGACAACGGCAACGGCACGGGTACGCTCAAGGGAACACCGACCGTCAGCGGCACGTTCAATATCAGTTTCACCGCGACTAGCACTGCAGGATCGTCGGGGCAGAGCTTTACCTTGAGTGTGACTGGGGGGCCGCAGGTGAGTTTCTCGCCCTCGAGTATCAACTTCGGGAACGTTCGTTATCGCAGTTGGTCCACGCAAACCTTGACGGTGAACAACACGGGTACCGCCACGCTCCAGATCAGCAACATCACCGTGACTCCAGGCCAGCCGCATGAAGACGATTTTTCGTTCTTCAGCTTCTGTGGAAGGTCGCTCGGAGCCGGCAGGAGTTGCTCGGTCTTTGTCTTCTTTTATGCGGATGACACGGGCCAAAACACGGCGACTCTGAATTTCACCGACAACGCTCCCGGCAGTCCGCAACAGGTTGCGCTGTCGGCCAACGTAAGTAACAAGCACTAGCTTGATGAAGTGAAAAAGGCCGGGCCTTAGCGGGCCCGGCTTTTTTTGTTGGTTCCGTTCGGCGCACAGGCAGTAGAACGGCCGTGGAATGGCTTTCCGTCTCGCTGCCCGGGCTGATCCTTTCCCGATCAACAGTTGCAGTGCGCAGGGCGGAACGCCAAGAGGTGTTAGCATTGGCCGGTCTTGCAGGCGAAACAATCACATCGCAATTAGGGGAGGGCGAACATGCGCCAACTCGTAGGCAGCACGTGGAAGACGCTGTTCTCGGTGGCCGTTCTATGCTTCGGAGTCACGTCATTTTGCTGGGCACACCCCCCAGATTTCTCCCTTGGCAAAGTTCGCATCTATTATGTGGCTGCAGACGAAGTGGAATGGGACTATGCCCCCGACGGCATCAACAAGATGATGGGCATGAAATTCTCGGGCTATCCCAATGTGTTTGTGGAGCCGGGCCCGCATCGCATCGGCAAGGTCTATCGCAAGGCGGTGTATCGTGAATATACCGACGAGACCTTCAACAAGTTGAAGCCGCGCGCGCCGGAGTGGGAGCACGCGGGCATTCTCGGACCAATCCTGCGCGCCGAGGTAGGCGATACCATCCGCGTGGTCTTTAAGAACAACGCCACTCATCCCGCCAGCATGCATTCCCATGGTGTCTTTTACAACAAGGCCTCCGAGGGGGCCAGCTACGACGACGGCACAACCGGGGACGACAAAGCAGATGACGACGTACTCCCGGGCAAGACACACGTCTACTCATGGGAGGTTCGGGAGCGAGCGGGCCCAGGGCCTGGCGACCCGAGTTCGCTGGTCTGGCTTTACCACTCGCACGGGAATACGGCGCTAGAGAGCGGGTTGGTCGGCGCGATCATCATCACAGCCCGGGGCATGGCTCGTCCTGATGGCAAACCCAAAGACGTGGATCGTGAGTTCGTCAATCTTTTCATGATTTTTGACGAAAACACCAGCTGGTATCTCGACCACAACCTCCAGGCGTACACCACCGATCCCAAAGGAGTGAACAAACAGGAATTCCTGCCCGTAGATGACGAGGGAAGATTCTCTCTTGCAGGAACTGGTTTCGCGGCCGCTAACTTCAAGTCCACGATCAACGGCTACCTATTTGCGAACAGACCGATGATGACAATGAAGAAAGGTGAACGCGTACGCTGGTACCTGTTGACCATGGGAGAGGGTGTCAATTTCCATACTCCGCACTGGCACGGCAACGTCGTGCTCGACCATGGCAAGCGCACCGATGTTCTGCTCTTGGGGCCGGCGTCGATGCAGACGGTGGACATGATCCCGGACAATATTGGCATCTGGCTGTATCACTGCCATGTCGAAGATCACATGGATACGGGCATGGTGACGCTGTACAGAGTCGAGCCGTAGCTTACTCACCTTGAAAAGGGAAAAGCTAATAAAAAGGGCGGCCGCATGACGGCCGCCCATCGTCTTTTTGGAAGGCTCTTCTTAGTTCTTTATTTTTTCCTTTTGCGCTGCCATTTCCACGCCGCTTGCTTTCGCTGGACCGTTACGGTCAACCAGCCTGGCAAAATCCTGCGACTTGAACGGATACTCCCGGGCTGATTCTTGCCCCGTGGTGCTCAACGTAATGTCCACGCGGCGGTTGTAGGCCAACACGATGGTCTGTATTTTCTTGAGGGTCTTCTCCCGGTCTTCCGGGCTCAGACTGGCATCCTGCTCCACCAGTTGCTTGACTTGATCGACGCTCAGATTCTGCCCTTTACCGAAGGCTCGAGCGTCAAGATTGGCCTCGGGAATACCTTGCTCCACCAAAACGCGCTTGGCCAATTCGGCGCGCCTTTCTGAGAGCGGCTGGTTGTAGGCTTGCGGCCCACGCCGGTCGGCGTGTCCGGCGAGAGTCAGATGGGCATCCGGTTTCACCGCAAGATATTGCTTGAAAGCGGCGGCAATCGACTTAAGCATTTCTTCTTCGCTTGGAAGCAGTGCCGCCTCTGACTTGATCGATCTCGGCCGATCGGTTGGGAAGTAAATACTGCGCATCGAAAGCGCCTCAGAGGGCACAATCGTTTCCACCAGGCGCAGGGTGGCAGTTTTAGTTTCAGCTCCGCCGCAAGGGTTAGTGGCGTTGAGCGTGTACGTCACGGTCTGATCGGCGTCCGTCTTCGTAGGAGCGACCTCCAGATTCCGTGTGCCGTTCGGACTGACCGTGCCCAGCGGATCGATCGATACCGTCGAGGCGTTAGCGGCCGTCCAGTTCAACACCGGGCTATCGTCCGCGACCACCTTATCCCCAACGCGTTTGTAGTGGACCACCGCCGGTGTAAGCCCTAGGTTAGCCTGAATAGCGTTGTTGACGTTGACCGTCGTGCTAGTAGTCGCGGTGCCGCCAGGGCCAGTCGCGGTCAGGTTGTAGGTGGTGGTCTGGGTGGGCTGAATGGGCTGTTGGCCCGACGTAGCAACCGGCCCAACCGGAGTGATGGCAACATCCGCTGCGTCAGAAGACGTCCAATTGAGCTGCGAAGAGTCTCCGCAGTTGAGTTGCGCTGCCGTCGTCGATAGCTGCGCAGTGGGTTTGGCAACGGCTACCGTCGCGGTAGCGGTACCTGCGGTGAATCGTGGTATCGCGCTGAGTTTTTCCCCACGCGGCCAAGCCACCGTCTTGCGAACACCCTTGGGGACGTCGATGACCACACGCTGGTTAGCAGGGACGTTGACCGGGCCTGACCAAATCTCCTTGTCCCCAGACAGCACCGAAACCTGATAGCTCCCGGGCGGGACCACCAGTTCTTGCTTCCACCACCAGTTGTGATCGAATTCGTCGCCGTGGCCGACGAAGTAGTCGGGTGTCTTCCCGTTCAGCAACACCGCATCGCGGCTGGCGCCCTCAATCGTTATGGCGCCGAAGGGCCCGGGGATGGTTCCGGAAACCGGCGATAGGGTCACGTCGATTTTGCTGCTCTTGCCGGCGGTGATGTTCACGGTTTGTGTGGACGGGAGATAGCCGTAGTTGGCCAGCTCAATCTTGTGATCACCGGCACTGAGCTTTAGTGAGTGGTGCTTGCTGGCTTCGCTGATGGCGTGCCCGTCGAGGAAGATGTAAGCCTGCTTGGGCGTCACATGAATGATGAGTTTACCGTCTTGCGCAAGACTTGAGATTCCACTCAGCGACACCAGCAAAACCAGAGACAGCAGAAAACGTGATGCCTGGATCTGAACTTTCATTGTGATCTCCTTGTCCCGGAACCTTAGGGTTGGGCGTATTCCAATAGACGATCTTGGTCCGGCCCCTCGCGACGACAGCGCCACTGTCAATGATGGCGACCTTGCTGGTGCTTGCCGCCACAGACGATCCCGGCTGCTTCTGGGGACGTCCACAAGTATATCGGAAAAGCACCTCGGGCGAGGATTAGCGAGCCGCCGGCCGCTGGCTTTCCCTCCCGTACGGCGTAGCCGGGTGCCTGTGCGTCCCCACCTCTCGGCTTAACGGTTCGGATTCTCGGTTACAGAGTGCTGGTACTCGCCCCACAATCGCTCTATGATTCTGTTGTCAGCCAGATTAAGGGCCCTGAATGCACATGTTTAAACTGGCCAATCTAGGGAGTGCGGTGCTGGTCACCGTTCTGGCATCCGGCTTGGTCTCCCCGGCCGCCACCCAGGCTGTCTCGTCTTCGAAAGTTGCAAACGCCCCCGCAGACGGTTCGGCTCCCGGCTCCCCCGCGGCAGCAGTGCAGGGCCACAGCGTCAAACTTTCGTGGGCTGCAAGCGTGCCGGCCAGCAAGTTGCCTCGTGACACCGTCGTCGGCTACAACGTGTATCGCAGCACCAAGTCACACGACCGCAACCCGACGCGCATCAATCCCAAGCTCTGTGCCGGCACGACCTACACTGACACCGACGTTAAAGCTGGAACAACCTATTTCTACGTGACCCGCGGAGTGGCCGCCAACGGAACGGAAAGCGGCCCCTCGAACGAGATCAAGGTAAAGATTCAGTCGCATGACTAAGTTGCCCGCTCCGCTCACGTTCGCTCTGTTGTGCGGCGTCTCGGTGGTCCTGGAGTGGCGTGCTCTGGCAGCTACTTTTTCTCTCGCCCTGGACAGGGAAGAGTACACCCAGATTCTCCTGGTGTTTCCCATAGTCACAGCCCTGATCTTTCTGGATCGGCATGTGTTCAAGGTCCTGCCGAAACCGGGGCTGAGATGGGGTTCTGCCCTTTGCGTGGTGTCTGTACTCCTTGCCACGCTGGCGAAATGGGGCCCCGGATTTCAATCCGACACACGCCTCGCTCTCGACATGCTGGCTCTGGTGGTCTGGTGGGCGGGAGTGTTTGTGCTGTGCTTCGGGAACGGAGTCGCGCGAACATTCCTGTTTCCACTGGGCTTCTTGTTATGGCTGGTGCCAATTCCGGCATTCATGCTGGCCCATGTCATCACGTTTCTGCAGCGCTGGTCGGCTTTCAGCGCTCAGGTCCTTTTTAGCGCGGCGGGAGTGCCGGTATCCCAAGACGGTTTTTTCCTGACCATCCCCGGCGTGACCATCGAAGTCGCGAAGGAGTGCAGCAGCATTCGTTCCAGCTTGTTGCTGGTGGTCACGACTATGGTGCTGGCCCAGCTTCAGTTGCGCTCCTTCTGGCGCAAGGCGTTGCTGGTGGCGGTGGCGGTTCCGCTGTCGGTTGCCAAGAACGGCCTCCGCATTTTCACCATTGCCATGCTCGGGACCAAGGTTGATCCCGGATACCTCAGCGGCAGACTTCACCGCCATGGTGGGGTCTTGTTCCTCCTCATCGCTCTGCTGGTCATCTTCCTGCTGCTGTGGATCCTGCGGAAGGGAGAACGGCGGTCTCCGGCGTCCGGCTTGACACCAATGGCGCCGCTGAGTTCGGCACACCGTTGAGAGTTGCGACTACGGAATTACGGCCTGCGCCTGATTCGAGTAAACGCTCTCGGCAAGGTTCGAATCTACCGCCGTAGAGACGTAATAATAAGTCGTGCCAGTCAACACCGTGCTGTCGGTATAGCTGGTGCCTGGCTGTGGCGACGTGGTCAGCCGCTGGTAAGGGCCGCCGGACTTAGTTCCACGATAGACGTTGTATCCGATCACGGAAGACGTGCTGGCATGCCAGGAGAGGCCAACCGTATGCACCCCTGCCTGGCCGCCGCTACCGTCGAGAGTTTCGGCCACCGGCGAGGTGGATCCGTCATTGACGAAGGAAATCGCGCCCGGGCTGTTGCCCGCCGCCTCCGGCGTGAAGGTGACGGTGTAGTTTACGCTCGTTCCTGCGGCCACCTTTACCGGAAACGTGATCCCGCTGACGTTATAACCCTGCCCATTCCAGGCGGCTGAGGTGACATTGACGTCGGAAGTGGCAGCCGTCAGCGTGCCGGTCAAGTTGGAGCTGCTGCCCAAAGCCACCGTCCCGAAGTTGATGGTGGTGGGGGCAACCGAGAGCTGGCCCACGCTGGGAGGGTCATTTTTCGGGGGCGGATTGGAGTTCGACGACCCGCCCGAGGACACGCCCGCGCATCCGGTGAGCACCATGCAGGCGAGTACTGCCAGCAGGCCCCACCAATGGCCAGGCCAGAATGGCCACTTCTTTCCCATGACCTCGATTATCCGAGGTTCACTTCGGGACAGTCCAGAGTCCGGGAATCCATGTCCTGCATCCCGCGCGGTATGGCACTTTGGTAACTTGGGCCGTCTAGAATGACCCGGAGCGACGCGATCATAATCCAGTTGCCCAATTCACAGCAATCGGAATCGTGAGCGTGGTCTGGGCTAGGCGGGTGCAGTTCGAAACGGGGACTGTCAGGGCACTTAGCGGTGCGCGAGGCCGTAGCTTACAGCAAAGGCCGACATCCCGAAGTTAACGATCGGAGTGAGACGTTCCAGTTTGTGGTGGCCGGTCTTGTGGAACCAGTAGCTGAGACCGACGACGCCAGCGGTTTCGCCCGCGAAATTCACCGCCAGAGCGGCTGTGCTGCCGGCGAAAGGTCGTGTCAGCGGATTCAGTTCCCGCCCGCCATGGCTGAGGTTGTCACGAGTGACCGCGAAGTCGGCGGCGCTGAACCCCGCAACCGTGGCGAACAAAGCAGTGTTCTTCGCGTCCCAGAACTTGTGTGCTTCTCCGCCCAGGCGTACCGGGCTAGACGGTACGGTCCTGACCACGGCCGCAGGCGAAGGCTGGATGGGCGCCGGTTGAAGCAGCGCCATGGAGACTTCCTGTGACACTGCCGCGTACGTACCCGCAAGAAGAAATAAGAGGGTGATTGCGCCAAACCTGTACGCCCCGCCAATGCTGAATTTCTTCATAATCGTTGGTGTGGGCCTGGTACTGTCCAGGCGTACATGTACTATCGCATCTTCACCGCCACAGCGCATGGCCCGTCGGTGCCACTTAAGCTGCTTCGTTTGATTACTTTGGGAAGAGTAACTGGTTACCATCGGGATCGTGGAGTATGCAATATTTTGCACTCATGAGGGAGGTGTAACCGGTGTGAACCATTTGTGAACCGCACCTGAGAAATATCTTGATCGAAACCCCAAAACGCCAGCCAGACCGGGTAGAATTGCCAGTCCCAAAAAACACAGTGAGCCGCAGCAAGGTTCGAGGGTGTGATTCAACTTGAGGCCAGCGTTCCGCGCTGGTTTGGGAGGATCGATCTCGTGATCGATCGCCAGCGGATGAGCGGGCGCTTGGATTGAGAGTACCGTCGATTCGAAGAGGCAGAAGTATGCGAGCAGTCCCCGTTGCCGTCGCGGTTTTTGTGGTGCTTGGTGGGATGCGCCTTCAGCTCTGGGGAACTAACGGCGAGGTTCCAGCGGATTCTACTCCCACCAGCTACGTGACGAAAAGCAGCGACGGAACCCTCAAGCAGGAATCAGTCGAAGCGGGGCCGCGAGCCGGCAAGAATCCAGACACACCTTTGCTGTCGCAAGCAGACCAGCCGTACCCAGCAGATGGAACGAATTCAAGGTTTCAAAGGCGCGTCACCAGGCCGCATCGGGTTATGTTGTCCTGGCAGCCCAGTGCGAATGCTCTGACCAACGATGACTTCGTTGGTTACAACGTATTTCGGTGCAGCGGCTTGAGTGCTCGATGCGCTAGGATCAACCGCGATCCTGTTCCCATCCCTGAGTATGTCGACGATCAAGTGCGCGGTGGACACACCTATTACTACGCAACCACGGCCGTCAACCAGGCCGGGAAGCAGAGCCGTCATTCCAACGTGGTAAAAGTGGTGATTCCGTTCCCGTAGTGTTTTCGTTCAGACTCTCTTCGTGGTTCCCGGGCCTAGGGAATTACAGCCTGCGACAGATTCGAGTAGCCGCTCTCCTGGCCATCGGAGTTCACCGCAGTAGTGGCATAGTAATAGGTTTGCCCATCCGCTACCGTGCTATCGGTGTAGGCCGTGTTCTGGTCCAATACGGAGTTGATCATGGCGTACGGTCCGCCCGACTGCGTGCTGCGATACACGTTGTAGCCCACGACTTGCGAAGTGCTGGGATTCCACCTGAGATTCACTGAGTACTGCATCACACTTGCCGAGCCGGTCAGCGATTGCACTGTCGGGGAGTTGACCGCGTTGCTAACAAACGACAAGGTCCCCGAGATGGTTCCAGCATTCGTCGGAGTGAAGGTGACCGTAAAGTTGATCGACTGGCCCACAGCGATGGTTACTGGCAATGAAATCCCGCTGAGGGCAAACATCGGATTACTCATGATCGCGGAAGAAACGTTCACGCTGGAATTGCTGGCAGTCAGTTGGCCGCCCTGACTTGAACTCTGCCCAACCGTCACATTGCCGAAATTGATCGTAGGCGGCGTGACCGTCAACTGGCCCGCTGTGGCGCCGGTACCGGAAAGCGGAATGATCAGAGCCGGCGTCGAAGGACTGGTCGCGAGGATACTGCCGCTGAAGGCTCCGGCCGACAAGGGAGCGAACGTGACGCCGAAAGTAAAACTCTGACCCGCCGCCAAAATCAGCGGCAGCGTGACCCCCGTCACCGAAAACCCCGTGCCTGATACCTTGCCGATCGACACGGTTTGGCTGGTTGTACCGGGGTTATTGATGGTCAATGGCAGGGTTGATGAACCACCCACCGCGACAGTGCCAAAGTTCAAGCCGGCGGGACTTGCCGTCAACGGCCAGTTGTTTACACCTCGGCCGCTGGCTGGAAGGTTGAGCGTCCCGATGCTGGTACTGAACTCCACAGTGCCGCTCACATTCCCCACCGTCGCGGGAGAGAAGCTCACGCTGAACTGAACGCTCTGACCTGCGGTCAGGGTCTGCGGCACCGTGAAATCGTTAACTGTAAACGCGGCGTTGGTCACGGTCAGGCTGGAAACCGTGACTGAAAAGGATCCAGTGTTGGTCACACTGACCGGCAGGGTCAGGGTCTGGCCGGTCACAACCTTGCCGAATCCCAGACTGCGCGGATTGCAAATCAACTGCGTACGGCTCGCGTATGCGCACGGCACGCTGATACCGAGCAGGGTCATCAAAATGACGACACGAAAAAAGACAGAACGAGAAATCAATTGGGGGAGGGGCATAGCATGATCAGTTTGCTGGCTCCCCTCGCTGCGAGGGAAGGTCTCTCTAGTACATCCCGGCGCTAGTTCCCGAGCACCAGTCCCTTTTCGGAGATCGGACTCGTACTGGGAGGCAAATGGACGTCGACAGTTGCGGCGGTTTCCTGCCTACCGTCGTACGCTTTCCAACGCGGAAGCCTCGAGGCGAGTGGTGATAACCAGAACTTACGGAATTACGGCCTGCGCTTGGTTGGAGTACGTGCTCTCTTGGGAATTGGAATCAACTGCGGTGGTCACATAGTAGTACGTCGAACCATTCGCGACTGTGGTGTCAGTGTAACTGGTGCCGCTGTTCAAGGAAGTATTCACCTTGCTGTACGGGCCTCCCGATTTACCGCTCCGGTAGATGTTATAGCCGTCGATGTTGGGCGATATGCTGGCCGTCCAGTTCAACAGAACACTGTGCTGCACTGGCTGCGTGCCGGTTCCGTTTACGCTGAGCACAGTCGGTGAATTAGCGGCATCGCTGGTGAACGAAGCTGTTCCCGACGTTGCTCCCACCGATTGCGGCGTAAACGTCACCGTAAATTGCGCGCCCTGTCCGGCTGGGATGGTCACGGGAAACGTTAGCCCGCTCACGGTAAAGTCACCATTGCTGACATTCACCGAAGACACCGTCACGGTGGCGCCGGAAGCCAGCAATTGTGCTGTCTTCTGCGAGCTCTGTCCCACCACTACATTACCGAAGCTCAACGTGCTCGGATTTACCGCCAACTGTCCCGCCGGCGTCCCGTTGCCAGTCAACGGAACATTCAATGTGGGATTAGACGCGTCGGAAGTGATGGCAAGATTTCCGTTGTCACTGCCTGCCGATGGCGGAGTAAACACTAAGTTGAACGTGATGCTCTGTCCCGCCGTGAGGGTAAGCGGCGGATTGATCCCACTAACGCTGAAACCGCTCCCCGTGGCCGTGGCTTGAGAGATGTGCACATCCGAGCCGCCGGTGTTGGTGACGGTCTCCGATACCGATTTGTTGCGGCCCACCTGCACATTGCCAAAGTTGACGCTGGGCAAAGTCGGGGTCAACGTTCCGGGCTGGATCCCCGTTCCCGCCAGCGGAATATTGAGCGTGGAGTTGGACGCGTTGCTCACGACCGCGAGGTTGCCGCTGACGCTACCCGCTGACTGCGGAGTGAATACCACGCTGAATCCCATGCTTTGCCCGGCCGCCAGAGTCACCGGCAGGCTGAGACCGCTGACGCTGAAACCCGCACCCGTGACTACCGCCTGAGTGATGGTTACGCTGGCACCGCTGCTGTTAGTCAGCGTCTCCGGAATATTCTGGTTGTTTCCCACCTGCACGTTGGAAAAGCGGATGCTTGGCGGATTCGCCGAGAGCGAACCCGGCGGCAGTCCGGTGCCTGTAAGCGGCAGGTTGAACGGAGAATTGATCGCATCACTGACAATCGCCACGTTGCCAGTGACCGCCCCGCTGGCTTGGGGCGCAAACACCACATTGAAATTCGTGCTCTGGCCAACCGCCAGCGTCAACGGCAACGACAACCCGCTCACAGCGAATCCTGCCCCGGTCGCCGTCGCCTGAGAAATAGTTGCGCTGGAATTGCCCACATTGGTCAGCGTCACCGGCAGAGTCTGATTCTTGCCAAGCGGCAGGCTTCCAAAGCTGAGGCTGGTTGGACTGGCGGTGACCTGCCCGGCGCCCAAGCCCGCACCTTGTAGCGCCACTGTTATCGAGGCGTTCGACGCGTCACTCGTGATCGACATCGACCCAGTGATGCTTCCCGTAGCCGTAGGAGCGAACACCACACTCATGCTTGAACTCTGCCCAGCAGCGATCTTTACCGGAATCGTTGGCTGACTCAGGGTAAACTGCGTCGCCGAAAGCGCAACGCTCGAAACCGTGATCTCGGTGGTGCCATTATTGGTCGCTGTAAGGCTCAGGGTCTTGCTGCCGGCTACCGATACGCTGCCGAAGTCGAGACTCAGGGTACTCATGCCCAGGTTGCCGGCCGAGTTATTGTTCTGCGGCGGAGGAGTCGCCGACTTCCCCCCAGCACTCAGACCCTGACATCCGGCCAGCATGGTGAGTGACAGCAAGAGTACGACTCCTTCCCAACCCGCGGAACCGATTCTCGCCTTGATGTGAGTGCTCATAGTGCGCAGAACGCTTGCAGTGATCTCCTTGAGGTGCGATGTCAAAACGGTGAAAGGTCAGTCTGACTTATGGCTAGTGTCACTGACAGATGGCGGAAGGACAGAGTTGAAACTGGAGGACGATCAATTTCCGAGGGCCGGAAACACGCCCAATCTGGGACTGGTACACCTGGGGTGATGAGGAATGCGGACATGTCCTTCCAGGCAACACAGACCCCAGGATTTCGTTGACTCAGCTATCATTAAGCTGAAATGTCAATCGCGATCGCAGATATTCTTCGCCCGGCAGAAGCCTGGCCCATGACATTGGGAGAGTCCATATGAGCTGGGCTGGCAAGCTGGCCAAACCTTATCGCGTAGATGATGGCAAGAAGTTCCGCCTGAAAGATTTCGATCCCGGCGACACCGGGCCGCTGCGTTCCAAGGAGCAAGCGGCCGAAGTGCTCGAGCGCGGCATCGTCTCTATGACCGAGTTGCAGGACAAACTCTACGCTCAGGACCGGTCGGCGCTCCTCCTGATTTTCCAGGGCATGGACGCCGCTGGAAAAGATGGAGCCATCAAGCACGTCATGACCGGCGTGAATCCCCAGGGCTGCCAGGTCTATTCCTTCAAGACTCCAAGTTCCGAAGAACTCGATCACGATTTTCTGTGGCGAAGCACGCGCAATCTGCCGGCGCGCGGCCATATCGGAATCTTCAACCGCTCTTATTACGAGGAAACACTGGTGGTGCGGGTGCATCCCGAGGTATTAAAGGGTGAAAGAATACCCCCGTCGCTCGTGACCTCGGATTTCTGGCAGCATCGCTTCGAGGACATTAACGCCCTGGAGCGCTATCTGAGCAGAAACGGCATCGTGGTGCGTAAGTTCTTCCTGAACCTCTCCAAGAAGGAGCAGAAGCGCCGCTTCGAGGAACGTCTGGACAATCCTGCCAAGAACTGGAAGTTCTCCGCCGCCGACATACGCGAGCGCGGTTACTGGCAGGACTACGTGAACGCCTTCGATGAGATGATCCGCTACACCGCCACCGGACACGCCCCGTGGTATGTGGTGCCGGCAGACAATAAGTGGTTCACTCGTGCGGTAGTGGCCGCCGTTATCGTGGATACACTCGAAGAACTCAAGCTGGCCTACCCCAAAGTAGACGCAGCCCAGCGCAAGCAATTGCAAGCCGCACGGGCCCTGCTGGAAAAGGGCGGTAAGAAGTAGGCTAAGCCTCGGAATCCGCGTTTCCAATCAAAGGTCTGACATAGCCATGTCCTGGCAGTGCTGACTATTCATATTGATAAGTGGCTGCGTTCTTGCCCGCATCAGCGATTCGAGGAAACTTATTCCGGGCGGGAGGAAAACCACCTTACCCCTTGACGCGACGGTAGCCGAAGACAATAATTGCGGTGCTAGCTGCTTCACCAAGTATCCCGTCTGAATAGTGCACGCTTGCCCCGCGGACAAACGAGCCTTCGGACTCCTGGATCTGAAAGTCTAATGGTTGGATCTATGAACCTGAAAACATTGTTGAGACTCGCGCTTTCAGCGGTGATAGCTAGCGCCACGCTGACTCAACCGACCATCGCTAAGGCGGGGGCGCAAGAGGAAGTTCTGCACTCGTTTACTGGCGGGAACGATGGAAGTATCCCTGTTGGCGGCCTTACCTTTGATTCCTCCGGCAATCTATACGGTACTGCAATGAATGGCGGGGGCGGAACATGTCCAGGTTCATGCGGTACGGTATTTGAGCTGTCTCCTGATGGGAGCGGGATGTGGACGGAAACGGTGCTTTATGTCTTCAAGGGTGTCGCAGACGGGGGTTTTCCAAACAGCGGTTTGGTCTTCGATTCCAGCGGTAATCTCTACGGCACTACGAGTGAGGGCGGTGACGCCAGGTATTGCAGCTCTTATGCGGTGCCCGGTTGCGGCGTGGTCTTCGAGCTTGCGAGAACTGGCACCAGACAGTGGACAGAAAAAATCCTCTATTCCTTCCGGGAAAGCGACGGAGCAGTTCCCGACGCCGGCTTGGTGTTCGATACGGCTGGCCATCTCTATGGCTCAACCTTTCTCGGTGGGCTTGCTCATTGTCCGATTTTTGGCACATGCGGGGTCGTGTTTGAGCTAACACCTACGACCGCCGGACCGTGGTCCGAGACGGTACTCCATCGGTTCACTGGCGGTGTCGACGGTGCATCTCCCAACGCCACACCCGTGCTTGATGCGGCGGGAAACCTTTACGGCACCGCCGAGTTAGGTGGCAGATACAACGGTGGTGTTGTCTTCGAACTGACACCAGTTTCGAGAGATTCGAGAGACGAATGGAGGGAAACTGTCCTTCACAGCTTTACGGGTGGGAAGGACGGAGCGAGTCCCGGCGCTGGCGTGATCTCTGACGCGGAAGGCAACCTCTATGGGACAGCCGGGAGCGGCGGCAGCCAAGTCTGCCATGGCGGCTGCGGCGTTGTGTTTGAGCTATCGCCCCGTGGCAACAGCCTATGGGAGGAGAAAGTACTGCACACCTTCACTGGCGGAAAGGACGGAGCAGCGCCCGTAGGCAGCCCGATCTTAGATCCGGCGGGAAATCTGGATGCTACAGCGAGCAGTGGTGGCAGCCAACTCTGCAATGGCGGATGTGGTGTGGTCTTCAGACTGACGCGCACATCGAGCGGGGTATGGAAAGAGACTGTCCTTCATACTTTTGCCGGGAAGGATGGCGCATACCCTGAAAGCAGTCCCAGTCTGACTCTCGACCGGGTTGGTAATGTTTACGGGACAACAATCTATGGCGGCAACCTCAACGACTGCCAGTCCTACTATTACCCCGGGTGCGGTGTGGTATTCGAGATCACGCCATAACTGTGAATCTGTCTGCGATTGATCGGATGGATGTTACTTCCCGCGGTACCATAGTTTTCCACCCTAAACTTTCGTGCTACGACCATGGCCCGTTCGGGGCTTGTACCACCGGTGTGCGCTTGCTACCGTGGACGCATATCCAGCCTACCCCCAAGGCGCGATGAGCATCTTCGGGGGTGACATTTGAGAGTCGTTTATCTGTGTTACGCGGCGTTCGGATTTGCGGTGGCTCGCTGGATATTCAGACGTGATGCAGTACCGGCCATGGATCCGGTAGCGCGATTTCGTTCCTCTGGCTTGTTGTAGGGTTCTCCTTTACCAAGGGCATGCTGGGTCCCGTTGCGCGCACTGAGTCTTCCAGCATGCCCTGGTTTTTCCGAAGCTAACCTTTCTTACCCGATTCGACTTCCCGGCGCCTCACCCTTGCCGGGCCTACTTCGCAACTCAATACTTCCACATCTTGATTTCTGCGCCGCCATGCTCAAACTGAACTTCGTCCATGAGTTGGCGGATCAGATAAACTCCACGGCCGTGGTCGCCATACAGGCCCTCAGCACGCTTCGGATCGGGTACGCTCTCGGGCCGGAAGCCGGGACCGGGATCGGTCACCGAAATCACCAGCCGGCCCTTGGGATCGCCGTTCAACCTGCACGTAATGGTCTTCGAGGGGTCTCCATCGCATCCGTGTACCACGGCATTGGCCAGGGCTTCCTGCACCGCCAGGTCGATCTCAAACCTCTTCTGTTCGGGAAGGTCCAGCCGCTCCAGGATCTCGGAGATGGCGCCGGTAATGGTCGCAATCGATTCCGAACTCGCGGGCAGGCTCAGATTGAGTAGTTCGGTGAAGCCGCTACTCCCGCCTGCGCCAAATTCATCGGCCATGAAGGCTCATCTCCGTGTGAAATAGAAACATCCGAAACTAAGAAAAGGACCCCACCGCTGCGTCGTCATCCTCGAAGATTTCGAACAGATTGAGGACTCCCACCAGCTTCAGGGTTTGCACGGCAAACTTCGAAGGTTGCACCAGTTTGATGTTCCCGCCTTGTTTCTTGGTGGAGGCCAGAAACCGCACCAGCAGACCGATGCCGCTGGAATCAATCATATTTACTTCGGCCAGATTGATGGCCATGCGATAGTCGCCCTGGCCAATCAGTTCCTCCATGGCTTGACGCAATCCGTCCACCGCGGGCCCCATCCTTAACGGTCCGCGGAGCTGGATCAACTGTACTTCCGAACGCTTACGGACATTGATGTCCAAACGATTCTCCTTCTTTCTTCGCCGGGGCTCCGATCATTGCGGAAAGCGGTGAAGTGGGATGTTCCAAGCGCGTGCTAAAGTTACGGGAATCGGTGAGGTTTTTCAAGCCTTTATCTTCCTTTTCCTTTGAACACACGAAGCCAGGGAATGGCATGGCGGTGAGAAGCGCGCCTCGGGGTTAAAAATTAACCCCCAAGGAGCGAAAAATTTGTCATAATGGTGCGCTTCTTGGAGGGCTATGCGCACCGCAACTGCCCGCGATCTGGCTTCCCCGTACTGCATCGTCATCGTCACCGGTGACGAACTGGTGGGCCCTGAGGCCGAAACCCACCTCGCGCCCGATTATGACCTCCACATGCTTCGCACCTGGGATGAACTGCTGGCATGGGTGAAGAAGCGGTCTCCCGATGCCATACTCCTGGACATCGATACCGTCGGGGCCAACAGCGAACAGGGAATCACCGCACTCGCCGAGTTGCGTTCCTTCGGGCCCGATCTGGTGCTGGTTGCCCTTACCCGCTCCGACAGCCGCAAGCTGCGACACAAGGCCATCGACGCCACCGTCGATCAGTATTTTGTCGCTCCCATCAACTTTGAGGAAGTCCGCGTCGTCCTCGGTCGTGCTCTGGAGAAGCGAGCGGTAGAAGTCGAATACCGGCAGCGCCAGGAGAAAGACGCTGAGCGGGAGTCATTCTGCGAGTTGATTGGCGCCAGCGAGTCCATGCGCCGTGTTTATGACGCCGTTACCCGGGTCGCCGACAGCAACAGCACGGTATTGCTACGCGGCGAGAGCGGCACCGGCAAGGAACTGGTGGCACGGGCCATCGTCACCATGGGACCGCGCGCCGAGAAGCCGTTCATCAGCATTAACTGCGCCGCCCTTCCTGAGAATCTCATCGAAACCGAGCTGTTCGGCCATGAGAGAGGCGCGTTCACCGATGCCAAAGAGGCCCGCCAGGGGCACATCGAGCTGGCGCATACCGGCACCCTGTTCTTGGATGAGATCGCCACTCTAGGCCTCGCCCTTCAGTCCAAGCTGCTGCGCGTTTTAGAGGACCGGGCGGTGACTCGCATCGGGGGCAAGACCGCCAAGAAAATTGACTTCCGCCTCATTGCAGCGACCAATGAAGACCTGGAAGCCCAGGTCCAGGCTGGCCGTTTCCGCGAAGACCTTTATTACCGCATCAACGTCGTACCCATCGCACTGCCTGCTTTGCGCGAACGGCAGGGAGATGTTCCCTTGCTGGTCGGCCACTTCCTGCGCATCTATTGCAAAGCCAACGGCAAGCCCTTGAAGCAAGTGGAAGCCGAAGTTCTCGGGGTCATGGAAGACTACCAATGGCCGGGGAACGTGCGGGAACTGGAAAACGTTGTCCAGCGGCTGGTGCTGATGAATGACAGCGCCATCATCAACGTCCAGAACCTGCCACAGCAAATGCTGGTGGCCAGCAATGCCAGTCAGGAGGCGATCCTTATTCCCGAAGGGGGAGTCGATTTCGACTCCGAGATGGACCGCATCGAGCTCGCCTACCTGCAAGCGGCCTTGAACCGGACCGGCGGCAAGAGGTCGGCCGCGGCGGCCTTGCTTGGCATCGACCCCCAGCGCATGAAATATCTCTGCCGCAAGCGAAATCTATGAGGGTTCGGTCAATAATTAACCGAAGGGAAGTTAATTTTTTACCGGGCGGAGATAAAGCAGTTTCAAGAGGAGGGAACTGCCGAGCCTCAGGCTGTGCAACTGCTTGATTCTGCATGATCACACACCACCGCATTGGGGTTGCGGGGTTTGGCAGCAGAGGTGCTTGTAGTAGCTGCGTCGTCGGAGACCAAAATCCAGAAACTTTGCGAGGAATTCAAATGGCTATCCAGAAGAAATCTTTGATCAGCAATCGCACGGCCACCAAGAAAGCCCTGGTAGCGAAGCCTGAAATGACCAGCAATCCCGGCCAGACCAAGGTCGCCAGCGTCAGAGTTGCCCCGCACGCGCGAGTCACTCCGCACGCGCGAGTCACTCCCCTTGCCAGAGTAACTCCGCACGCTCGGGTCACACCCCACGCTCGCGTCACGCCTCATGCCCGCGTCACGCCGCTCGCTCGGGTAACCCCCGTAGCCCGCGTTACGCCCGTAGCCCGGGTCACCCCGGTCGCTCGCGTCACCCCAGTCGCTCGCGTCACGCCGCTGGCGAGGGTAAAGGCGCTCTGATTCGCATCGCGAAACACAAGTCACACAAGAAAGGACCGCCTCAAAAAGGCGGTCCTTTTTATTGCACCCGATCGCAACTTCTCAAAACGCCTTTACCACAGCTTGCGCTCGATCAGATCGCGGCCAAATATCCAGCTGAACCCTGCAATGCTGCGGTAAGTGACCAGGATCTTGGCGGCGCCGGTCATACCCTCCCGTAGTGCGCCGGGGTTCGTCAGCGATGCCGATCCCACATAGAAACGAGGCGCAGTAATGCCTTTCAGTTGGTCCTGGGGGATGAGCCCCGGCTCAATCGAACTGGATGCAGCCGCCACTGACAGCAAGGTCGCAGTCAGAGGCATGGCATGAGATTCCGCCTGGAGCCTCACTGTGGAACCCGGATGAACGTCCGTCATCCCGAATTCGGGGATGTAGATGCGGGCAGTCAGGGTAGAGGGATCGGCCACCTCCGCGATCTCCGCGCCAGATTTCAAATATGCTCCCATCAGGTCATCCAGCCGCGGAGTCACCACCACACCGGAGATGGGGCTGGTAACTCGGAGAAGAGCTTCCTGGTCGACCATTGCCCGGTTCCGCTCTGCCATCTCCTGGCGTTTATACTCTGCCGGACCGAAATCGTCATAGTGCAAAAGCGCAAGGTTGGCTTGATCGGAAGCGGCGTGCAAGTCAGCATTCGCGCCTGCCGCCGCCGACTCCAGTTGCAGATTTCGGAGTTCGACCAAAGGTTGGCCGGCGGCCACAGCTTGCCCTTCCCGGGCAAGCACTCGCGTCACCCGTCCCGCGACCTCGGCATGGATCCACGCTTTGTGAGCCGGTTCCAACACAAAGCGTCCTTCGACAAACTCCGGCCATAGCGGCAGAAAGATGATCACCAATAACGCAGCAGAGAGCGCTACGATGCGTGGCACGGTCAGCCAGGCTCGCAGCCGTTCTTTCTTGTCCAGGTAAACAATTTTCATAAACTTCACCACCATTTTGATCTTGGACTTGAAGACCCAATACCCGATGCCAAGAGCAGGCAGGAAGGCCCACTCCGGCGTATAAGCCTGCAAAATATGAAACGACAGCACCATCAGGAACGACAACAGCAGATATCCGTACATGCCGGAAAGGATGGCATAGACGACATAGAAAACACGCCGACGCCGCGGGACAAAGTCCACCTCCACCGGCAGGCCGAAGATCTTTTTCCGCATGAGGCCGGAAAGGTAGGCTGTACTCTTTTCCTTGAGGTCGGGCTCATGAATGAGTTCGGTAAAGATCAAATATCCGTCCAGCTTTATCAGCGGGTTGAGGTTAAGCAAGGAGACGCCGATGCCGGTGACCATCATCACTTTGTAGGCCAGGTCGTGGATGGTCATGCCGGTGGCCGTTCCCCACCACACCACCGTGGCGAAGACGCAAATGATCAGATCAATCCAAATGCCGGCAATGGCTGTAGCCATCCTCTCCACCGGGCCCCCGTAAATCCATACTTGAGAAACGTCGCAGAAAAAGCTGGGGGCAAAATACATGAGAGTGAACCCCATCTTTTCGACGTTGCCGCCGAAGTGCTTGCAGGTGAGCCCGTGCGCGCTCTCGTGAATACAAGCCATGGTTCCGAACAGAAACCAGAACTCGAGCAGATCCTTCCCGGACTTGGCGGTGAAGTTATAAAACTCGAAGCTGTCATTCCAGATTTCCATGAATTTGTCAGCCCACATCCAGAGCATGACGGCAAACAGGAAAAAACTGAATAGAACGAAGGCAGGAGTGTAGATAAACTTCAGTTTGGGGTACAGCCAGGTGATGTATTGGTCGGCGTTCGGCCATTCCTTTACGGTGATGTCGGTGAAATCCGTTATCCGGGATTTCTTCAGCTTCTTGCGGCGTTGGCCGCGGACCTGTTCCTGCAGGATGATGTTTTTTTCCAGCGGTGTCTTGCAGATAAACTCCGTGTTGTTGTACAGGAAGCTGGTAATCTCTCGCACGTCGTCTTCTGAGAAAGCCGACCCCGTGGCCTCAGCCGAGAGTGCGGCGATCTCCTGATAGGTTCTGTTTCCGTCAAAGAGCTGAATCAACTTCCATTGTTCAGGAATGAAGCGAAGAACCACCTCAGTTCCCGGGAGCTTGGTAACGATAATCGGGCGGCCGTCCTCGATGTGCTCTTTGGTGATGACGCGGGGGTCAACCTTGGGCTTGTCCCGCCGGATCACCCGTTCGGGCATTTCAGGAATCGCGGCGTCCAGTGCTTGAACAATGTTCATTGCGGCAGGTTGATGCGGATCGAGGCCAGCATCCCGGGCAGCAAATCAGGGGCAGGCCCCTCAATCTGGGCCAGAACTTCAATCGTGCCGCTCGATGGATCCACCACCGGGCTGACATCGATCACCTTGGCGTCGTGTTGGGCAGCGGGAGAGACATCCGTGGAAGATACGGAAACGACTTGCCCGCGCTTGACATCTCCGAGTAACCGTTCCGGCAAGGTGAATTTCACCTGCAGTGGCGCCATGGCGGTGACCCAGAAGAGCCGGTCGCCGGGCGAGACTTTCTGGCCGACTCGCACATAGCGGCGCGCCACGATTCCGTCGAACGGGGCGACAATGTTGGTCTTGTCAAGCTCCAGTTCGAGTGATTTCTGGGTCGCCTTGGCATTGTTCAGGCTTTCGGCTTCACGCTGCACTTCGTATTCGTCCGCCTCTTCTTTATATTGCACATGTTCCAGCTCTTCTTTCGGGATCACCTGCGCCTCATATAATTTCTCAGCGCGCGCCCGGTCAGATTTAAGAACATTGGTCTCGGCTTGCCAATTCTTCAGATTCGCCTCGATTGACCGAACCCGGGCGGCCGCGCCCTCCACGTCAGCGGAAATCTGGCGGTCATCGAGTTTCGCCAGAAGTTGTCCTTGATGTACTTGCGTACCGGGCTGGGCCAGAATGGTTACCACCGGCCCTTCTCGCAAGGCGCTGACATCCACCTGGTTCTCCACCACGACCGGGCCCGAGGCGACGAAAACGCTCTCCTTCTGTACACTGGCCGGCTGGTCCGCCGGTTGCGCCGGGGCGGCGGCCGCGACGACTTCCTTCGAACCGCTGCATCCACTGAAACCCAGCAGCAGAAACGTCAGCCCGATCACGATATATCGCTTCATCGCTTCACCTCGGCTCACCATCCAAACCACGACCAAATCTTCGACCACAGCCACATGCCCAGCCGCCGGAAGAAGACCTCTCCCGCAGGTCTCCACGCCGTGAAGATCTTGCTGCGGCCTTGCATTCCCGTGCGGATCAGCCCTTCGCTATTGGGTACGCTGACTCGTGCAAAAAACACGCGGTCATCGCCCTGCGCTTGGCCCCTGGGGCTCACCACCGTCAACTCGCCGCGAAACGTGTACGTGGGAAACCCATCGAGTTTGACCGATGCCTCTTCGCCGGGCCGGAGCAGCGACACATCATGTTCATCGATGGCAACGTCCACACTTGCCCGCGAGGTATCGACGACTTCCGCAAAAGTATCGCCGGGTTTCAAATCCTGTCCTACCGAGTCCTCGATGTGGGGTGTGGCAATCAGACCATCGATGGGCGAGCGCAACAGCGTCTTTTGCAATCGTTCTCGGGCGCGAGCCACTTCAGACGCCCAGTAGTCGGCTTGCACCCGTTCGATTCCGGCCTCGGTACCGTCGTTGCCGGCGAGTGCCCGGTTCGTTCGTGAAACTGCGGTTTCGTACTTGGCCTGCGCGGCAGCAAGTTCAGCACGATATTGCCAATCCGCCAGACGGGCCAGAACCGTGCCTTGTTTCACGGCGTCGCCTTCCCGCACATTCACTGCCTGCACCACGCCGGCGACTTCAGGCTGCACCCGCGCACTATGTTCCGGAGCCACCACGGCGGGCCCATCCACCCGCAGCGGCAAGGGAAAGGCTGCGAGGAACAACAGGGCGAGAGCCGCGCCAGCCACCACGACCGTCCGCCGCCCCTTCTCCATGGCCAGAAATTTGCGTTTCTTCGCCAGAATCGGCCCGAGCACGTCGATGAACGGCACCTCGCGATAAAGCGACGCATTGCGCAGCGCCACCGTTGCCTGCCCGGCCAGCACCTTGATCATTTCCAGATGTGCAGTACTGAGAAAGTCCGGATCGCTGCTCTCGAATGACAGGATGCCCAACGTGCCATCGTCATCCGCCAGCGGCAGCGCATGAAACGCACGCATACCGCTATCGGCAAAGTATTTCTCGAACTTCGCACGCGTCTCCGGACGCTCGTCCTCCACATCGTTCCCGTGCTGCATCACGAACATGGATTGCTTGGACGACGACGCCCACTCCAGCAACTCTTGCAGACGCGCTGTGTTCGGGTCCTGGGGATTGATCTTGCTCACTCCCGCGATCGCTTTCAGTTGCAACTTGCCCCGCTGGTCCAACGCGATCGCCGCCCGTTCATATGGGATTACGCTGCTGGGCCCGTTCACCACCGCATCCAGAACCCGGTCCAGATCGAGAGTGGAAGTAATCTCACCGCTCACCTTAACCAGGGCTTCAAGGATCTCCACTTTGCGCTCAGCCTGCAACAAGCTGGCATTGTGCAGCGCATTGCTGGCGGTTTCGCAGATGTTGGCCAGCAGGAATTCGTCATCTTCGTCGAATGGAAGTCCATCCATCCGGTTCACTGCTTCAACTACGCCCACCAGCGTCTCGTGCTCCATCAGCGCAGCCGCCACAAGGGAGAACACCGCCCCATCCTGGACACCTTGATTTCGCTTCTGGAGGCGCTCGTCTTCGGGATCATCGATCACCACCGGTTCGCCGCTGTCGGAGAGATCTCCCGCGATGCCCTCGCCCGGCTTCTGCACCATGCCAACCTCAACCGTGGGATCGACTCCGGCACACGCAACTAGTTCCAAAGCATCGTCGTTCACCATCCACAAATTGACGCCCTGCACGTTCATCACTTCCTGGAACTTTCCGGCAATCGTGCCCAGCAATTCGTCCATCTCTAGCGTTGAGTTGAAGACCTTTTCCAGGTCGTACATCTGGGTGACGCGGCTGATGGAGTGCAGGTTGGTGTTGCGCTCGCTCTCGTAGAAGAGCGCGGACGCGAGCGCGGGCGCAGCCAGTTCGGCGACCTCGTTCAGTGCTGCCAACATGGCTTTTGGGAAGGAACTTTCGTAATGGAACAGCTCGATGGCGCCCACCAGCGTCTCGTTCACCTGCAGCGGGACGCAGGCCAGAGCGACGAATTGCCGACGAATGTCGAGATGGGCGTACTCTTCGCGGGGCAGGTCGCTCCCCTCAAACACCAGCAGTTCCCGCTTTGCCGCTAACGCGCCCAGCGTTCCAGTCTCAAACTCCACCGCATCTGTAACCGTGATCTCCCCTGCGGTAGCCTTCGCTGTCCATTCGGGACTCTCCTGGTCCGCAATCACATAGACCACGACCGCGGTGTCCGCCAGCAACTCGGCAACCTTGTCTGCGATTACCTGCGCACGGGGGGCGGCCTCCTGCTGTGCCAGCAGAGTGGCGGCAAACTCGACCACATCGACCGCGAACGTAGATTGTGGATTCGGCATAAACGGCGTTTCTGCGAACTGTCCTGCCGTAGGCTGCCTGCGCGACGTTGGGGAGGGGCGCAAGGCCGGCTCTTTTCCGAGTGCGAATCTTACTGCTGTCGGCCATTACGGGTCAACACCTCATTGTTAGGTGGCGGCCGGTCTCAGGATTGGCGGGTTTCTTGGGCAATCCACGGCAATTCATTACTTGCCGTTGCTGAACCGGCTGAGGCAGAGTACGGGATCCTCGGCTTGTGGAAACAGTCCTTCAGCACCGCTCGCGGTTGCAGATGGTTCTTACATTAACTTGACACCGCGACTGAGGTTTTGCGGTATATTTCCTGCCATCTTCTTGGGGCTCAGGCGTGCAATTTAGGACTTTTCGTTCTCCGGAGCCTACAAATGAAGAAACCGATCTTGGCCGTCCTTGCTTTTTCGCTCTTAGCCCCGATTTCCCGCGCGCAGGATACCCCCAAGGCTGACGTCGCCGTGGGATACTCTCCTCTTTATATTGTTAAGGGTTTTACCATCTGGATGAACGGCGGCAGCGCCTCGGTCGCTCTCAACGCCAACCCCTGGTTCGGCGTGGTTGGCGATTTCGGCGGCTACGTCGGCCATATCCCAGACGCGTTCTCGGGAGAAACATACACCTTCGGCCCGCGATTCTCTTACCGCAAGTTGGACAGGGTCGTGCCCTTCGCCCAGGCGCTGTTCGGTGGATCGCACTTTTCCGAATCGACCGGAGGCATCACCGCCGGGGGAACCCAGTTTACCTTCGCGCTCGGAGGCGGAGCCGACATCGGGCTCGGCAGCAGCCGCAAGTTCGCCCTGCGGCTGGGCAGCGATTACTTTGGCATTCGCTCAAGCGGTTCCACTACGTCTTCGGTTCGACTCAACTTCGGAATCGTCTACCGCATCGGAAAGAAGTAGCGCTACGTGATGATGGCAGGCCATTGACGTCGCATGTTCTCTAGTGTGCTGCTCAGGCTATAATTGCGCCCACGCATGGCTCTGACCTCTGGCACCAGACTTGGCCCCTACGAAATCGAATCACCGCTCGGCGCGGGTGGCATGGGCGAAGTCTATCGCGCTCGCGACACGCGATTGGAACGCACAGTTGCCATCAAAGTATTGAACGCTCAACTAGTGGCGAGCGTTGAACTGCGCGCCCGCTTCGAACGCGAAGCCAAGATCATCTCCCAGCTTCAGCATCCGCATATCTGCGTGCTCCACGATGTCGGCAACGAAGGCCCCATCGACTACCTGGTCATGGAGTTCCTGCAAGGGGAATCTCTGGCCGACCGGTTGAGAAAGGGGCCGCTCGCCTCTGAAGAAGTGTTGAGAATCGCCATCGAGGTTGCCGACGCTCTCGAAAAAGCACACCGCGCCGGAGTCGTGCATCGCGACTTGAAGCCCGGCAACGTGATGCTCACCAAGTCCGGCGCCAAGCTTCTCGATTTCGGTCTCGCCAAGCCGCTCAACGCGACCGTCGCCTCCGGAAGCGGACGCACCTCTTCAGCTTCCGTTTTCGCCGCAGCCCTGACGCAGACCATGCCCGCCCACTCGCCTGCTTCTCCGCTTTCCACTGCCGGAGCGGTGATCGGCACCGTCCAGTACATGTCGCCCGAGCAGATCCAGGGAGTCGAGGCCGATGCCCGCTCCGACATCTTTTCCTTCGGCGTGATGCTGTTCGAGATGGTCACGGGCAAGCGCACCTTCGAAGGCAAAACGCAGGCCAGCATCGTCGGGCAGATTCTCGCGGTGGATCCGCCTTCGGTCAGCACTCTGCGTCCCGAGACTCCACAAGGGCTAGACCGCGTCGTTCGCCTCTGCCTCGATAAAGATCCCGACGAGCGCATCCAGTCTGCACACGACCTCAAGCTCCAACTGCAAGCGATTGCCGAAGCGCCGCTAGCTACAACCCAGGTGCCCGCCGTTGCGCCTGCACAACGGCCATGGCTGGCGTGGATTGCAGTCGGAGTGCTCGCAATCGTCGCCATCGGCTTCGCGCTGGCCTATCTTCAATCCCTGCGCGCACCGCAGGTTTCGGTTCACTCCTACATCCTGGCGCCGGAGAAAGCCACTTTCCTGCTGACCGGAAACACCGCCGGACCGCCGGTGCTCTCCCCGGACGGGCTGCGACTCGCTTTCGTTGCCAAGAACGCAGACGGTAAGCAAATGCTTTGGATCCGGCCGCTGAACTCCGCAGTCGCGCAGCCTATGTCCGGAACCGATGGAGCCACCTACCCGTTCTGGTCCTCTGACAGTCGCTACGTGGCGTTCTTCGCCGGGAATAAGCTGAACAAGTTGGATGCCAGCGGCGGTCCTCCACAAGCCCTTTGCGATGCCCCCTCCGGACGGGGAGGAACGTGGAGCACGACCGGCACAATCGTGTTCGCGCCGGATACCAATGTAGGCCTGGCGCGCGTTGATGCCGCTGGGGGTACGCGCGTCGCCCTATCCACGCCAGACGTCAAGGAGACTTCCCATCGCTGGCCCGATTTCCTTCCCGACGGCAAGCACTTTCTCTACTTCGCCCACGGCGGGACCAGCGCAGACAGCGGTATCTATCTGGGTGCACTCGATTCCAAGGACCGCAAGCTGCTGCTGCGGAATGATTCCAACGCCATCTACGCGGCCCCCGGATATCTTTTGTTCGTGCGCGACAACACTCTGGTTGCGCAACGTTTCAACCCGCGCAGTCTGGCGTTGGAGGGCGAGGCCAAGCCCGTGGCCGACCATGTCGCGGTCAATACTGACACCTGGCGAAGCGTCCTGACAGCCTCGGCCAACGGCGAGTTGCTGTACCAGCACGGCGCCGCTGGCGGCGGCTCTCAGTTGATCTGGTACGACCCATCCGGCAAGCCGGGTGAGCCGGTGGTGCCCGAAACCGCCGATTACTACTGGCCCATCCTTTCCCCCGACGCTAGCAAGTTGGCCTTTGCCCTCGAGAACAACGGAGTCGGCGACATCTGGGTGGTGGACCTCACCCGCCACACCAGGACCCGCATCACCTTTGGCCCGCAATACAGCGGTTGGCCTATCTGGTGGCCCGACGGAAAATCCATTGTCTTCACCTACGGGCCAAGCGGCAATATGGACTCTCTCTACCGTCAAAATGCCGACGGCACAGGTGCCAAGGAGAAGCTGCTAGAAACCACCGGCATACGCGAGATTCCTTTCTCCGTCTCTCCCGATGGCCGCTACATCGCTTACATGCGGGTGGATCCCAAATCGACCACCGGCTTGGATATCTGGGCGCTGCCCATGTTCCCCGACAAGTCCGGCGAGCAGAAACCGTTTCCGGTGGTAGCCACGAATTTCTCGGACGTCTCACCCGCTTTCTCACCCGACGGCAAATGGCTGGCCTATGCCAACAATGAGACCGGCCGCATGGAGGTTTACATTCAGCCTTTCCCCAGTGGCACCGGCCGCTGGCAGGTATCGACCGCCGGAGGAACGAGACCAAACTGGCGGAAGGACAGCAAGGAACTCGTCTTTTGGTCGACTGACCAGCAGGTGATGGCTGTGGACGTTAGCCAGAAGGGCGCCAGCCTGGAACTGGGCACCCCCCACGCCCTGTTCAAGGCCACCACTGTGAGCGGTTCCTCGGGACCTTACACCGTTTCCGCCGACGGCAAGAAATTCGTGATGAACACCGTACTGCCGCAATCCATAACCGAACCCCTCACCCTGATCACCAACTGGCCCGCTGACCTGAAGCAATGACCGCCGCTGCGGGAACCAGACTCGGCGGTTTGCCGGCGTAAGATTGCCAGCAGTCGCACGTCAAGAATCAGCGTAGAATAAGGCGCGCACCAAAACTGCGCAGTACTCAGGAAGGGTTATGAAATCCACTTCCTCGATGTTTGCATTTGCGTTGTTGTTGAACCTTGCGTTTTCTGCGTTCGCCGTCGCTCAGTACGCCGCGAACCAGGCGGAGCGTGCAAATTACCAAGTGCTTTACAGATTCCTAGGCGGAACGGACGGGGCTTGCCCCTATGGAGTTTTAGTTCGGGATGCTGCGGGCAACCTCTATGGCACCACCTACCAGGGCGGCATCAACAACAATGGCACCGTTTTTGAGCTGGATGCGACTGGCAAGAAAACCTTGCTGCACAGCTTCACTGGGGGACCAGACAGAGGAAGTAGCTTCAGCGACGGAGCAAATACGTACAGCGGTCTGGTGCTGGATTCTGCAGGCACTCTTTACGGGACGACGGCCTATGGCGGATCTTTCAATCTCTTTTGCTCAGTCGGTTGTGGCACCATTTTCTCCCTTACCCAGACGCCGAACGGATGGCAGGAATCAGTCCTGTACCGTTTCCAGGGAGTGCCGGACGCGGCATTCCCCGGTGGCTTGACCCGGGATTCGGCGGGCAACTTCTTTGGGACTGCGGAATATCCGCTTTACGGCACTGCGTTCGAGTTCGAGACCGGGGGCAAGGAAACGGTTTTGTACACTTTCAGGGGGCCACCGGACGGGTCAGTTCCCAGCGACCTGATCGTGGATGCCAAAGGCAACCTGTACGGCACCACCTATGAGGGCGGAAATCGCGGATGCCAGGACGGCGAGGGGTGTGGAACGGTTTTCGAACTGGATCAGTCTGGCAGCGAAACCGTGCTCTACACGTTTAGCGGAGGAGCGGATGGTCGGTACCCCTCCGGGACTTTGCTCCGTGGCAGAACCGGAAACCTCTATGGAACTACGTCCTCAGGTGGTGGCAGTTCCAACTGCTCTGGCGGATGCGGAACGGTATTCAAGTTGGACAACACGAGCAATGAAACCGTGTTGTACAGCTTCACCGGCACCCCGGACGGCTCGCAGCCCAGCGGAGCCTTAGTTGCTGATTCCGCGGGTAACATCTACGGCACTACATTCGCAGGTGGCGCTTACGGCGCCGGAACGGTGTTCAAACTTGATAGCACTGGGAAGGAGATGGTGCTGCATCGCTTTCTGGCGGGGGTGGACGGTAACGAGCCCCATGCAGGTCTGATTCGGGATGCCACGGGCACCCTATACGGCACCACTTGTTTCGGCGGTGGCCCGGGCCGGGGTTCGGGAATCGTCTTCAAGGTGACGCCTTGAGTCCCACGTTCCTGTCCCGCCCATCCCAGCATGTGGCGCGAATACTTGATGTGACCCTCGCCCTGATCTCGGAACTGACCAACGGTTGTTAACGGCGTTACCACTCATTGATCCGGTCAATGAGTGCAATGGCGATGTTGCGCCAATGACCTTCTGAACAGAACTTAAATCATTAGCTCTCATTCACTTGCCTTAGCACCTCACAAAGTGGCGTCGCGCCCTGATTGGCTCAAAACTACAATTGACAGGTGTCCCCGTTAGCCCTATTATTCGCGACTAAGCTGTGGTGCGCCTGGCCGTCCGTCTGGCCTTTCTCCTAGGCACTGGCTTCTAAGCGCCACACGGTTTGACCGACTGATTCCCGCTACAAAGAGGGATTCTATGAGCAAGTTGCTTCTCGCCTTGTTCCTTGCCGTGGCTCCGACTGCCCTCGCCAGTATCTGGTACGTCGATGGAGTGCACGGTAATGACCGGAACAACTGCAAGACTCGCCAGACTGCTTGCAAGACGATTGGACATGCTATCTCGTTGGCTTCCTCCGGAGACACAATCGGAATCGGTCCAGCAACTTATACCGAGAACCTCGCCATCAACCTCAATCTGAATCTAATTGGTTCCGGTGCCAGCACGACCATCATCGATGGCGGACAAATTAACACGGTGGTCACCGTCTCGGCTAACGTTACCGTATCAAATGTGACCATCCAAGATGGTACCAGTGGCACTTTCGGTGGGGGCATTTTCAACATCGGCACACTAACCATTAACAGAAGTACGATCAGTCGAAATGGGGCAGGCCTGGGCCGCATAGGTGGTGGGGGCGGCATCTACAACGTCGGCACGGCAACGATCAGCAACAGCACCATCAGCGGGAATCGGGTCTCATGTTCTGGATTCCCCTGCGCCAGCCAAGGCGGTGGCATCTACAACGAGGGACAGCTGACGATTAGCAACAGCACCATCAGCGGGAATACCTCACGAATTAGTGGAACCGTCGGCGGTATCCTGAACGGCGGAGTGGCGATGATCAGCAACAGCACAATCACGGGCAACAGCTGGGCAGGCATCGGCGGTGTGATTACATTCCAGAACAGCATTGTCGCGAATAATGCTGCCGGCAACTGCGAGAACCCTGTCGCCTCGGATGGTTACAACCTGGCCAGTGATGGCACCTGCAATTTCAACGGTCCAGGAGATCTGAACAACACAAACCCCCTGCTCGGCCCATTGCAGAATAATGGCGGCCCGACTCAGACCCAAGCTCTGCTATCCGGCAGTCCGGCAATTGATGCAGGTAATCCGAACGGCTGTACTGACGGGAACGGTCATCCGCTGGACACGGATCAGCGCGGCGTAGCGCGTCCCGACAAGGAGGACACGGGCGGCTGCGACATGGGCGCGTTTGAACGGCAGAGCGATTGAGCTTAGCGAGGAGGACGGTTCGGTGCACTGATTGGTGTGGGGGCTTTTTGTTGTCCCCTGTGGTTCGTAACTCCTGTAATCAGGCGTTAGCACTCATGGAAACTGCATCTCTCCGGGTGTTCGTAAACCCACTGCTAACTAAAGTGCTACGACCAAGGTTCGCCCTCCTTTGCTGTTCTTCCGCCCCTTCTGACCTACAATTTTAGGATAAGCTCCGCAAATCTCCGTGAATCGTACCCTTCATCGGCGCGCCGCTTGCCTTTTATTCGTGCTGTTATGCCCGTTTTCCGTGGCGGCGCAATCTGTGACTTCGCAATCTGACGCCGCCGTTTCTCTCGGCGATCTCGCCCGCGTCGTGCGGCGCAGTAAAGCTCCGGTTTCAGCCCCTCTGGTCATCGACAATGACAACCTGTCCAACGTGATGGACGAAGTCGAGAGCCACCGCATGAGCATTAAGCCACAAGCTCCACCGGCTCCCCGCGCTCGAGAGTTCGCGCTCTCGTCGCCCGACGGCACTTGCAGTCTCTCTTTCGATGCCGCCGCTGCGAGCTTGCTCGCCATGCCTTTCGTGTCTGAAGACCTGCCGCCCGCCGAATTGGCCAAACTCGAAGGTCCCGCCACCATCGAAGGCGACAGCCTCGAAGTTTCGATGTACAACGGCAGCTTCTGGAAACTGACGGAGGTCACGGTCGGCCTCACTCTGGTCCGCCGCCCCGTGGACGACGGCGTTTACTTTGGCAGCGCCCGGCTAATGCCCGCCGTCGCCGAGGAACCTGAAACCGGGAAGAAGCCTTCGGAACTGACTCTAGTCTTTCACTTGAAGGGGCCAGTCCCATCACTGGCCAGCAACGTTTTCCACGAAAAACTCGGTGCGCCCCTCGCCGCCGATCAAGAATGGCATTGGGCCATCCTCGGGGCCAAAGGCATCGCTCCCGTGCCGGATACTTCGCCGACCCCAACCAAGTAGCGCCTTCCCCTGTGCTCCTCTGTGCCCTCTATGGTTAAATCACTGCGTATCACAACCGGGACGTTTTCTTATGCCTCCCAGCATCCGCATCGGCACCGCCGGCTGGTCCTACAAAGACTGGGAAGGAATCTTCTACCCGCCCGGCATGCGGCTCCGCAAGCAGCATCCCCTGGAGGTCGTTGCCCGCTGCTTCGACGTAGTCGAGATCAATACCTCGTTCTACGGACACATCAAGCCCGAGCTCGCCAAACTCTGGGCGCGCAAAGTCGCCGCAGTGAATCCCGGCTTCATGTTCACCGCCAAGCTGCATCGTTCGTTCACCCACTCACCCATCGCGGTCATGGAGCCCACTTCCGCCGCCACCATCCGCCCCGGCGACGAAGACGAACGCCTCGCCCGCCAGGGTCTCGACGCCCTCGCCTCCGCCGGAAAATTCGGCGCCCTGCTGATCCAGTTCCCCGTCTCGTTCAAGAACACTTCACTCAACCGCGAATATCTCGAAACCCTGCTCCGCCAATTCATCGAGTACCCACGCGTAGTCGAAGTCCGCCACTCCAGTTGGGACAATCCTGAAACCCTCGCCTACTTCACCCAGAAAAATGTAGCCTTCTGCAACATCGACCAACCCCAGATCGGCCGCGCCCTCGAAGCCACCGAATACGTCACTTCGCCCGTCGGCTACGTCCGCCTCCACGGGCGCAACTATGATATGTGGTTCGAAGCCGAACGAGGCGAAGACCGCTACAACTATCTCTATAACGAAAAGGAGCTGTCGGGATGGCAGAATAAGATCGAACACATCGCCCAGAAGGCCGAAGTCACCTACGTAATCGCCAACAATCACTTCGAAGGCAAAGCCGGAGTCAACGCCCTCCAGCTGAAACACATGCTCAGCGGCCAACGGGTCACAGCCCCCGAGCCGCTGCTCCAGCACTATCCTGAACTAAAGACCATCGCCGATCCCCTCCCCGACAACGAGCCAGAGTTGCCGCTGTCTCTGTCCTGAAAGAATTGCAAATCGCCAGGAGAGCGGCTACATTATTGGAGCGCTGCACTGCCACTTTGCCCTTTGAACTTTATCGGCCACGGCGATGTCTCCAGCTCACCTCCAATCGTTGCTCCTTGCCGAGGGTTCCGGCAACGTATTCAACATTCTGATCGCGCTGGTTTGCGGTTTCGCGTCGCTCAACATTCTTAACCTGCTCACCCGCCGCGCCCAGCCTGTCCGCGGCCTGAATTTCGGCGAGATGCTCGCCGTCACCGGAGCCCTTGTCTCCCTCTTTCTCTGGGGACTCGAAATGCTCCACCTCTTCCACATTTTCCCCATCAAACTACAGCCCCGATAGATCCGTCCCAAACAAGAACAAAAACTCGCTCATTCCCAAAACGGCCCCGCCCCCCAAAAGTCGTTGTCAAGGGGACGAAAAAGCGAATCTCCCCACAAACTCATCATTCGACGGCAGAAATAAATTCCGATTTCGTGTCTCACTTACCTGACCAATTTGCTATTCTGAATGTATAGGCAGTCAACAGGCGCGGGCCTCAAGCTCGCGCCTTTTTCTTGCTCGAAATCAACCACCGACAATCTAGAGGAAGGACCATCCGCCGGCGCAAGCCGGCGTTTTTTATGAGCACAACCCATAAATCTCTACAGAAAAAGTTTGAAAGAAAACAAAGCTCGTTACGCGCCACCGTCGATTGCAAGAAACGAGGCGAGCTCTCCGAATTGGCCTTCGTCCACAAAGCCGAGAGTCTCGGCTTCGGCGTCTCCAAGCCCTACGGAGAAAGCAACCGCTATGACTTCATCGTCCACTCCGAACCCAATTTCTGGAAGGTGCAAGTCAAGTCATCCAACAGTGTCGGTTGGGGAGGATACATGATCCATGCGCACAGAAGGCGGGGTGAAAAGCAAGTCCCCTATACGGTTGAAGAGATCGATTTCCTGGTGGCTCACATCGTTCCCGAAGACGAGTGGTTCGTAATTCCAGTGCGAGCATTTGTGCCACGCCGGAGTGTGCACCTCCATCCGCGCGGAACCGCCGAGCCAGGTCGATACGAAAAGTATCGCGATGCCTGGTACCTGATGGCGTGAGGGATAGCTACTCCGCCCCAAGCACCCCTGTCATCCTGAACGCAGTGGCCGTTTCGCGAAGCGAACCGGCCAGGGAGTGAAGGACCCCTGTACTTCCCGAACCTTGCAAGAACGCCGCAGGGAGTTCTACCCACCAATTGGACGAGTGGTCGCCGCGCCCGCCCCTTGCAAATGCGGCAAGGAGCGGGGCACCCCGGTTCGAACCAAATCCGCGGAATTAAGGGGCGCGTGCCACCTCCCGGTGGCCGCGTCAAGCAACCGCCTTGTTTGATCTTGAGTTTTGCCATTCCTTGGAAAATGTGACCGCTGCGTCACTATCAGTCAGCACTTGGTAGTGGGTAATAACAGTGCTCTCAATAGCGCGTACGGGGGTGGGGCTCTTCAGTTCTCGCTTGAAGTCTAGGGGGTTCTTGCTATCCGCATCTCGCCTCTTGACTTCACCATTGAGTACCCTAACGATCGATTGTGATATCTTGTCGACACATTTCATTACCCGGTCCGAATTTCTCCGCGTGTTTGTAAAAGGCAGAGGGTTACGACAGAACTCCCTGCCAACCTCGTCAGTCTCCAGCGCCTGCCGCAGCAGATACAATAAGAAAAAATGCGTAAGACGGTAACGAGCGAACAACTGGTTGTCCAAGAGATCAAGCTTGGACATCATCACCTGATAGATACGGTAAAACACTACGATACGGTTCCCGTTAACCTCAGGGCGACCAAAAATTGGAGAGTGTAACTCGTCAAACAATCTGTAGGTCTGGTGGCATGACCACGGCTCACGCTTGTCGAATGCCAGTAGGATCCTCGCGCTCAGATCGTTTTCTATGACCTTGTCTGTCGGCCATTCGAGGTGTTCTCCACGTTTGATCCTGTAGTAAAACTCGCCGCCACCGTTGATCTCTGTTTGCAGCCTCGTCTGTATTAAATTATTCGATTGCAAATCGCGATGCTTGATCCCGTTCTGATTGTTGGTATGGTCGGTAATCTTCGCCGCCAACTTGCCATCTGGTGGAGTCTGGATAAACTTCGTCAGAATACGAAGGTCGGAACTGAGCTTGCCCTTGTTTTCGTTAAGTCCAGTTAGGCTCTGGCAGCCGTTCACAACCGCGTAGCCCGAAATCGTGACGAGATCTTTAGAGATGTTTAGTCTCTTGCACAAGACAGTCACACCGTTGTGAAAGGCTGGGAAGAATTTGTGCTCCTCCTGCGTCTGGATGCTTTTTGCAATATCGTCGTTTACTTTCGTCTTGCGTAGCGACTGCCGCACGTTCCACGCAAACAGCTCGCCGTTACTAATACCTTGCATCTTTACCAGTTCTAGCGCCGATACCGGAGCGATGGCCATCTTCAAACTCGACCCAATTGGGTATTCCATTACCGGAACGCTGGACACATCGAACGTGATCTCGCCAGCGATCGGCTCCGTCTTATCAATCGCGACGAACGCACGTTGAAGTTCGGTACTGTCGTAAAGCACCAGATCGGGTGCCGTTTTCAGGTAAGCGACAGCGTTGTGATCGCGGGCTGCATTGGTAATAAAGACGCCACGTACGTGATAGCCTTTTCCAACTTTTTCCGCGATGTCTAGATCAAGAAGTAGATTGCGGAGTTCCTTATTCTTTGTTGCCGCTTGGAGTCCGTCAACGGTCTTGCGATCTCGAAATTGCGAAAGGGAACCATAGAACTCTTTTAATGCAGTGTCTCCTAAGGTCTTCTTGCCCTTTGCGATGGTGGCCTGAAAGACATCGATCTGGTTACTTTGTTCGTTAACGTATATGCCGTCAATGGTTTTGTCGTTAGGGCCATCACAAATACAGTCATCTACTTCGCCCTCTTCGAGGCGATAGTAGTTGTGCAAGAACCAAGCTAAGAACTGCCTGGATTCTGTACGCTGTACCACTGCGTGAGGTGCAAGCAACTGCAAAATGTCCGGATAGGAGAGCAGGAGCTTCGCTGACATGATTCCTCCAAGAGACATTAAGTCGCAAGATGAAGTGTATCTATGATCCTCCTTTTGTATGTATGGCACAAGCGGCAAAGCCCCGGGGACGCCTCAATTCGGACGGGCGGGGTGCGCCCGTCCCCACACGAGCAGGGTAGATCAATTAGGCCTCAGCGACTTCTTTGAAAGCTCACCCTCGAAGTGAGTCTCCACCTCTCCACAACTGGGCGATGTTTTTATGGGACCAGGGATCAGAATGACGGAAGCGGTCGGAATGACAGGTTATCGCGCGGCCACTTCTTCTCTCGCCGCGTAGTGGCTTTCCACATACTCATCCACCAGCTTGATGAACTCGGCGACGATGTGGTCGCCCTTCAGCGTGGTGAATAGGCGGCCATCGATATAGACGGGAGCTTTGGGTTCTTCGAAGGTTCCCGGCAGCGAGATGCCCAGGCTGGCGTGTTTGGATTCGCCGGGGCCGTTGACCACGCATCCCATGACAGCAACTTTCATTTCCTCGACGCCCACGTAGCGTCCCTTCCACTCGGGCATTTGCTCGCGCAGATAAGTCTGAATCTGCTCGGCCATTTCCTGGAAGAAAGTGCTGGTGGTGCGCCCGCATCCGGGGCAGGCGGTGACTTGCGGAGTGAAGCTGCGAATGCCCATGGATTGCAGAATCTGCTGCGCCACGCGGACCTCTTCGGTGCGGTCACCGCCCGGCGCAGGAGTCAGCGACACGCGGATGGTGTCGCCAATGCCTTCTTGCAAAAGCACGCCCAACGCCGCGCTAGAAGCGACAATCCCCTTGGCGCCCATGCCGGCCTCGGTCAGTCCAAGATGCAGCGGATAGTTGCAACGCGCCGCCAGCGACCGATAGACGTCAACCAGGTCCTGCACCCCGCTGACCTTCGCGCTAAGAATAATCTGATCCGGACGCAGCCCGTACTTCTCAGCCAGCTTGGCGGAGTTAAGCGCACTGACGACCATTGCTTCCATCGTGACCTCGCGAGCGTCTTGAGGTTCAGCCAGCCGCGAGTTCTCATCCATCATGCGAGTAAGCAGAGCCTGATCAAGCGATCCCCAGTTCACTCCGATGCGCACCGGCTTCTGATTCTCCACCGCAACTTCAATCATGGTGGCAAAATTGTCATCATTCTTCCGCCCAATGCTAACGTTCCCCGGATTGATGCGATACTTAGCCAAAGCCCGCGCACACTCCGGAAACTTCTTAAGCAACAGGTGCCCGTTGTAATGGAAATCGCCGACTATGGGGACGGTTATTCCTTGCTTTTCTAGTTGGTCGGCGATGGGGGCCACGGCGGCGGCGGCTTCTTCGGTGTTGACGGTTACGCGGACCAGCTCGGACCCGGCTTTGGCGAGGGCGGCGACTTGTTGGACGGTGGAGGCGATGTCCGCGGTATCTGTATTTGTCATGGACTGCACCACTATTGGGGCGTCGGAGCCGACGCGGACGTTGCCTACGGTGCAGGTTACGGTCTTTCTGCGAAGAAGGTTTGCCATGGGAACCTCTATTTTAACACGCGGAAATGCGGTCCGGACCTAGTCCGGACCGAGGGGATACCCGCGCAGGCAATGGCCCCTAATGCAGTCATTCGACGCACCGCGAGGTGACGCCGAACCCGGCTCGAAGCCGCGCCGGACGCGGCAAGATGCAAAATATTGCACACCGCCCCGATCCCTGGAAAGAGGTACAATGCTTCGCCGGGTTTGGCGCCGGTTGGCACCATGGCTGAGACACTGGATTCCCCCGATCCAGATTCTTGCCAGCATGGAAGTTCGCAGGCCTAACTCTTGAACTGAAAGTTTGCCCATGAAAGCAGCTCGCCCCTCGTCAAGCCGCGAACTCGCGAAGCAGCGTAAATTCTCTCCTTCGAGACTGTCCGTAACTTCAGTGCCGGCTAACCCTTCACGGTTGGTGCGGGCAGCACTCTGGCTGTTATTTGGAGTCTTGCTGTCTGCTGGAGTTGCACTGCCGCAGAGTGTGACGTCCACCATCGGTGTCGGGAACTCTCCCGTCGCCATCGCGGTCAATCCTGTGACCAGCACCATCTACGTGGTCAACACGGCCAGCGACACGGTCAGCGTGATCAATGGAGCGACCAACTCGCTCACCACGACCGTCAACACAGGAAGTAATCCGGTTGCCGTGGCGGTCAATCCGCTGACCAACATGATTTACGTGGCCAACAACGGAAGCAGCAACATCACCGTCATCAACGGCGCGACCAATGTTGCTTCCACAGTTACAGATCCAAATGCGATTAGTCCCATCGCGGTGGCGCTGAACCCGCTGACCAACATGGTGTACGTGGCCAACAGTGAGAGTAACAACCTGACAGTCATCAATGGGGCAGGGAACACTCTGGTGGGCAGCGTTGGCGTCGGCAACATTCCCGCCGCGGTGGTGGTGAATCCGGCAACCAACATGGTGTATGTGGCCAACCGCGCCAGCAACAACGTCACCGTCGTGAATGGAGCCAACAACACGATTGCCGCCACGGTTGGGACTGGAACCAACCCGGATTCCCTGGCGGTGGATACCGCGACGGACATGGTGTATGCCGCGAACAACGGCAGCAACAACCTGACGGTGATTAATGGGGCGAGCAACACGGTTGCCGCCACAGTCGGTGTGGGAACAAGTCCCGCGGCGGTGACGGTCAATCCGGTGAGCGACGTAGTTTACGTTGCCAACAACGGCAGCGGCAACGTCACCGTCATCAACGGCGCCAACAATACGGTCACCGCAACAGTCGCCACGGGAAACAGTCCGATCGCGGTGGCGGCCGACCCGACCACGGACCAGATTTACGTTGTCAATAACGCGAGCAACAGTGTCACCGTGATTGACGGAGTTTCCAATGCGACCACAACCGTCGCAGACTCTCACGCGATTGCTCCGGTTGCCGTGGCGGTGGATCCTGTAACCAACACGGTTTATACGGCGAACAACGGGAGCGCGAACGTTACCGTAGTCGACGCCGACAACAACCTGGTCACGACCACCCTGACTACATCGACGAATCCGTCTGCCGTAGCCTTGGACACGGTGACGAACAAGGTGTACGTGGTCAACAGCGCAAGCAACACGGTTTCGGTGATCGATGGAACCACTAACCTGGTTGTCGCTACCGTCAACACTGGCACCAATCCGGTTGCCATCGCGTTGAATCCTGCAAGCAACACGGTGTATGTGGCTAACAAGGGCAACAACACCGTCACGGTGATCGACGGCAGCAACAATTCGGTGGTGGCCACGATTCCCACGGGGACCAATCCCGTTGCTGTCGCCGTGAATCCCGTGACTGACACGGTGTATGTCGCCAACAACGGAAGCGGCAACGTCACCGTCATCAATGGGGCGAATAACTCAGTCACCACCACAGTCAGCGCCGGGACTACTCCGGTTGCCATTGCCGTCAACCCAGCCACTGGACTGGTGTATGTCGCCAACAATGGGAGTGACAACATCACAGTGTTTGATCCCGTCGTCTCGAGCAACGTGACCATCACTGACTTAGCTGCGAGTCGCCCGATAGCGCTGGCAGTGGATTCGCTGACTGGCAAGATATACGTAGCCAATTCGTTTAGCGACAACGTCACGGTCATTGATGGCACCACTGCTCTAGTCGTAGCCACCATCAATGTGGGTGACACTCCGAGCGCTTTGGCGCTCAATCCGATTACCAACAGGGTTTATGTAACGAACTCGGGCAACAATACCGTCTCGGTGATTGACGGCACGGCGCTGGCGGTAATCGCCACGGTGCAGGCAGGGACGGCTCCTTCTGCCGTGTCTGTCAATGCAACGCTGAATCGAATCTACGTCGCCAACAACGGCAACAACAGCACGGATTTCGGCGGCGTCACCGTTATCGACGGAAGCAGCAATGCCAGCACCGCGGTGACGGACGCGAATGCCAACCAGCCTTTTGCGTTGGCCGCAAACCCGGTGACGGGTGAAGTTTATGTCGCTAATAACCTGAGTTCGAACACCAGCGTCATCACGGCGGAGCGAGTACGGCCGAACCCGATCGCGACGGCCATTGCGCCCCTCGTGGGTAATCAGACCTCCGACGAGACGCCAACCTTCAACTTCTCGGCTTCAAACGGTCTCAGCGCTGCGCCTGTGGACGAATTGCTTTTCCAGATGGACACGTGGCTGGGATCGTGGACGCCGGCCACTCCAACTACACACGGGAATTTCACCGGCACCACGACGCCGCTGTTGCCGGGGTTCCACACTATTTTCGCTTATGCGACTGAAGGAGAAGAAGCCACTTCCACTATCAGCGGCGCTCAGAGCAGTCCTTTAATCGGAACCATTGCGGCTTATGGATTTCTGGTGGCAACGCCGCTTGCGGATGTCGCCCCGCCCAGTCTTAGTTTTGGCAATCAGCAAGTGGGAACGCAGAGTTCCCCGCAGACCGTGACCCTGGGCAATCCAGGCAGTGCGCCGTTGACGTTTACCTATGGGTTGTCTCCAGGGGACTTCTTCGAAGGCCCCGGTGATACCTGTAGTTCGGCTGGCGGACAGTTGGCACCAAATTCGTCGTGCACAGTTTTTGTGGTTTTCAAACCTTCGACTCCGGAGACCGAGAACTCGACACTGACGTTCACCGACAACTCCAACAACATCTCCGACAGCACGCAAACGGTGACTCTCTCGGGTACGGGCACGACCACTTCGTTCACTCTCAACGTGGCGGAGGCGGGTACCGGTGGTGGCACGGTGACGAGCAACCCGGCAGGCATCAATTGCCCGACGACAAGTTGTGCCGCGAATTTCTCTTCCGGAACCAGTGTGACGTTGACTGCCGCCCCCAATGCGGGTTCGACGTTTGTTGGTTGGAGCGGCGCTTGCAGCGGCGGAGGGGCCTGCACGGTAACCATGAACTCCAATCAAGCGGTAACCGCGACTTTCAAGTTGACGGCGGTCACGAGTTGCACGGGGACGACCGACAACTGGATCGGAGGAGCATCCGGCAATTGGAGCAATCCCAGTAACTGGAGCAACGGGGTTCCGAATGGCGGCGGCGTGAATGTGTGCATCAACGACGGCAATCCGACTCCGTCGCAGGTGACGCTCGACATCAACGCCAGTGTGGGCGCGCTCTACATAGATAGCGGAAGCAGTCTGACCATCAGCAACGGTCAGCAATTGTCGGCGTTTGGAAACATCTCCAATGCAGGACAGATCTTTGTGAACGCGGCGGGCAACAACACATTCCTAACGATGGGTGCTGGAGTCAGTTTGACGGGCGGGGGTTCGGTGACGTTGAGCAAGGGAGGTAACGGAACCGCTGCCCTGGCGACTTCGGGCGGGAGCCAGTTGCTGACCAATGTGGACAACACGCTGCAGGGGACGGGCGTCATCGGGTGGAACGGTTTGCTCCTGACCAATCAAGCGGGCGGGATTATCAATGCCAACACGCCGAGCACCGGAACGCTATCGGTGAATACGCCCATCACAACGAACCAAGGTCTGCTGGAGGCAACTGCCGGCGGGACTTTGGGACTGCAGAACAGCTTCAACAATCTAGGGGGAAGAATCCTGGCGAGCGGCAGCGGCTCAACCGTGCAGTTCATCAGCGGATCGGTGCAGGGAGGAACCCTGGCCACCGCCAGCAACGGTACTTTGACGACACCAGGTGGCAACGCCTTCACTTTGGACGGAAGCAGCCAGGGTACTTTGACCATCGCGGGCACCTACGTGGTCGGCAACGGCGCCACCACCTTCTTGACCGGAATGATCAACAACACGGGTGCAATCCAAGTGAACGCGGTAGGGAACAACACCTTCCTGACCATGTCTGGAGGAGTGAGTCTGACGGGCGGGGGCTCGGTGACACTGAGCAAGGGAGGGAATGGAACGGCTGCTATTGCCACCTCCGGCGGTTCCCAGACGCTGACTAACGTGAACAACACGCTGCAAGGGACGGGCGTCATCGGGTGGAACGGTTTGAACTTAGTGAATCAAGCGGGCGGGATCATCGATGGCAACACGCCGAGCACCGGCACGCTAGCGGTGAATACGCCCAACACAACGAACCAAGGTCTGCTGGAGGCAACCGCCGGCGGCACTTTGGGCCTGCAGAACAGCTTCAACAATCTGGGAGGGAGAATCCTGGCGAGCGGCGCCGGGTCAAGCGTGCAGTTCATCAGCGGTTCGGTGCAGGGAGGAACCCTGGCCACCGCCAGCAATGGGATCTTAACCAATCCCCCCGGCGACACTTTTACCCTGGACGGAAGCAGTCAGGGTGCTTTGGCCATCGCGGGCACCTATGTGGTCGGCAACGGCGCTACCACCTTCTTGACGGGAACCATCAACAACATGGGTGCAATCCAAGTGAACGCGGTAGGGAACAACACCTTCCTGAGCATGTCTGGCGGAGTAAGTCTGACGGGCGCGGGCTCGGTGACGGTGAGCAAGGGAGGGAATGGAACGGCCGCCATCGCCAGCTCCGGCGGAGCTCAAACGCTGATCAATGTGAATAACACCCTGCAAGGCGCCGGCGTCATCGGGGACGGCTTGAATGTGATCAATCAGGGCACAATCAACGCTAACCTGCCGGCGCAAGGAACTCTGGAACTTAACCCCGGTGCATTAACCAACGAAGGGCTTCTCGAGGCAACTGCCGCGGCCACACTGCAACTCAACGGCAGCGTCTTTAACAATACCGGCGGGACCATTCTGGCCAGCGGCACCGGCTCGAATGTTCAGTTTGCGAATAGTGCCGTGATCCAGAGCGGGACCCTCAGCACAAGCGGGGGCGGGAGTCTTGGGGTTGCGAGCAGCAATAACCTTACGCTCGATGGTAACGCTCACGGGCCATTGACCATTGTCGGCACTTACACAGGACCCAACGGCAGCACCACATTCTTGATTGGAACCATCAACAACACCGGTGTGATTCAAGTGGCGGCGCAGGGCAACAACACGTTCCTGACCATGACGGGCGGAGTAAGTCTGATTGGGAACGGGGTAGTGTCGCTCTCCACCGGGGGCAACGGAACAGCAGCTCTGGCGACCGCCGGAGGGAACCAGTTGCTGACTAATGTGGACAACACGCTGCAAGGATTCGGCGTCATCGGCTGGAACGGTTTGGAGGTGACCAATCAGGGGACCATCAACGCCAATGTGTCGGCAGCCACGCTGACGCTGAATCCAAGCGTATTTACGAACCAGGGTCTGTTGCAGGCCACGTCGGGAGGCATTCTGGCGCTGAGTGGTTCGACGATTAACAACCGCGCCGGGACGATCCAGGTGAACGGAGCGACGTCGAGCGTGCAGTTCGTGAACAACGTCACAATCCAGGGCGGAACGCTGGCCGGTGTCAACAACGGGGTCCTGACTATTCCGAGCGGCAATGCTATTACATTGGACGGGAGCACACTGGGGCCATTGACCATCGCGGGCACCTACGCGGTCGCCAACAGCAGCACCACCAATCTGTTGGGGACGGTCAACAATACAGGCTCGATTCAGGTGAACGCGACCGGCAACAACACGTTTCTGACCATGGTGGGGCCGGTAAGTCTTACCGGCGCGGGTTCGGTGACCTTGAGCAAGGGAGGCAATGGAACGGCTGCGGTTGCCACCGCGGGCGGCTCCCAGACGCTGACCAACGTGAACAACACACTGCAAGGGACGGGCGTCATCGGGTGGAACGGTCTGAACTTAGTGAATCAAGCGGGCGGGATCATCGATGGCAACACGCCGAGCACCGGCACGCTAACGGTGAATACGCCCAACACAACGAACCAAGGTCTGCTGGAGGCAACGGCCGGCGGCACTTTGGGACTGCAGAACAGCTTCAACAATCTGGGGGGAAGAATCCTCGCGAGCGGTGCCGGCTCAACCGTGCAGTTCATCAGCGGTTCGGTGCAGGGCGGAACCCTGGCTACCGCGAGCAGTGGGATCTTAACCACTCCCCCGGGCGACACTTTCACCCTGGACGGAAGCAGCCAGGGTGCTTTGGCGACCGCGGGCACCTATGTGGTCGGCAACGGCGCCACCACGTTCCTGACCGGAACCATCAACAACACGGGTGCGATTCAAGTGAACGCCGTGGGGAACAACACCTTCCTGACCATGTCTGGAGGAGTAAGTCTGACGGGCGCGGGCTCGGTGACGTTGAGCACGTCGGGTAACGGAACCGCAGCCCTGGCTACTGCCGGCGGGAACCAGTTGCTGACGAATTTGAACAACACGCTGCAAGGGTTCGGCGTCATCGGATGGAACGGTTTGGAGGTGACCAATCAGGGGACCATCAATGCCAATGTTTCGGCAGCCACGCTGACGCTGAATCCGAGCGTGTTTACGAATCAGGGCCTGCTGCAGGCTTCGTCAGGAGGCATTCTGGCGCTAAGTGGTTCGACGATCTCGAACCGTACGGGGACGATCCAGGTGAACGGAGCGGCCTCGAGCGTGCAGTTCGTAAACAATGCCACCATCCAGGGTGGGACGCTGGCCGGCGTCAACAATGGGGTCTTAACCATTCCGAGCGGCAATGCTATTACCTTCGACGGGAGCACACTGGGTTCGCTGACGATTGCGGGCACCTATGCGATTGCCAATAGTTCCACGACGTTCTTGTTAGGGACCATCAACAATACAGGCGCGATTCAGGTGAACGCGACGGGGAACAATACGTTCTTGACTATGACCGGCGCGGTGAGTTTGACGGGTGGCGGTTCGGTGACGTTGACCAAGGGCGGTAACGGAACGGCGGCTTTGGCAACCGCGGGCGGGAATCAGACGTTGACGAATGTCAACAATACTCTGCAAGGGACGGGCGTGATCGGGTGGAATGGTTTGATCGTAGTGAACCAGGGGACGATCAATGCCAACTTGCCGGCAGAGGGAGCGTTGGTGATCAATGGCGGATTTACCAACCAAGGACTGCTGGAGGCGACGGTTGGGGGAACGCTGGTGTTGAGTAACTCGACACTGAACAATCACGGAGGCACGATCGATGTGAACGGATCCACGTCGAGCGTGCAATTCGTAAACAATGCCGTTGTTCAGGGTGGAACGCTGGCGACTGCTAATGGGGGAGTCTTGACTATCCCGGGCGGCAACAGCATTACCTTGGATGGGAGCAGTCAAGGTGTTTTGAACATTGCGGGCACCTATGTTGTCGCCAACAGCAGCACGACGTTCCTGTTGGGAACAATCAACAACACAGGTGCGATTCAGGTTAATGCGGCGGGCAACAATACGTTCCTGAGCGTGGCTGGGCCGGTGAGTTTGACGGGTGCGGGTACGGTGACATTGACCACGACGGGTAACGGAGCGGCGGAGATCGCGGCCTCTAGCGGCAATCAGACATTGGCCAACTCGGGCAACGCACTGCAAGGGACGGGAGTCATTGGGGCGAATGGCTTGAGCGTTGTGAATCAGGGGACGATCAATGCCAATGTTGCGAGTTCTCTGGTGCTGAATCCAAACGCGCTTACCAACCAAGGGATGCTCGAAGCAACCGGCGTTGGCATGCTGCAAGTTAGCACGAGTGTTAGCAATGCGGGCGGAAGCATCGTTGCGAATGGCGGCGGTGCGGCGGTGCAATTCGCGAATGGAATTACGATTCAGGGCGGAACGCTGAATGGCATTAACGGTGGTTTCGTCGGAAGTTTCAGCGGCAACGTTCTCAACCTGGACGGCACGGCTAACGCCGTTTTGATAGCTGCCGGAGGAACTTACACGGTTGGAAACAACAGCACCACCAACCTGTTTGGGACAATCAACAATAACGGCACGGTACTGCTGGATTCGAGTGAAAGCAACACCGTTCTGAATGCTGCGAGCGGGGGCGCGACGTTGACCGGGACCGGATCCGTGATGATGACCAGCGGCCCCAACATGTTCCTGGGGACATCCTTGCTGAACGCCGGGAACATTATTTTGGATTCGGCCACTTTCAACGTCAGTGCTTATACGCAAAATGCCGGCCTGTTCCAAGTCACCGCAACCGGTAACGCTTCATCGGTTAGCGTCGGGCTGAACGGAGGAACGGCGCAGGTGGATGGGACGCTGGCCACTTCTCAAGGCGTGAACGTGACCGGCAGCGGCACGCTATCGGGTAACGGGACCATTCTCAGTAATGTAAGCATGGCTGGAGTGACGGAGGCGGGCGACATTCCTAACCCCGGAATATTGACGATTGGCATCAATGGCGTCGGCAGCTATACCCAAAGTTCAGCGGGTGCGTATGACGTGGTGATCGGAGGACTCACGGCCGGGACGCAGTACTCGCAACTGAATGTTCCCGGTACTGCGAGCTTGGGCGGCACGCTCAACGTGAGCCTTATCAACAATTTTGTTCCTGCGGGCGGCAATCAATTCGTGATATTGACCGCGAGTTCACTCAGCAACCAGTTTGTCACTACGAACTTGCCCCCGTTGCCTCCAAATTTGAGTTGGGCGGTCAATTACACCAGCACGCAGGTGGTTTTGTCGGTGATGGCATCGAGTCAGACGTTTACGCTGACCGTGACCACACTGGGCACGGGCAACGGCACGGTGACTGACAATTTTGAACAGATCGACTGCGTTGACACAGCCGGTGTGCAGTCTGGAACCTGCTCCGCCAGTTACAACGCAGGGACAACGGTGAATTTGACGGCGACTCCGTCGGAAAACACGACCTTCGGTGGTTGGGGAGGAGCTTGCAGTGGTGTCGAGGGCTGCTCGGTGTTGATGAATTCGAACCAGGTGGTTACTGCTTCGTTTGTTCCGCCGCCAATTACCATGTCAGCTCCATTCACGTGTCCGGGCGGTATCTATCCTTGCCAGAATGTCACTGCGCCGCCTGCGGTGTTCAATTGTCCATCGGGGAAGAACCCCTGCCCCGATCCCAACGCGCACTCGCTCGCGCTGACCGCGGCGCAGGTGAACTCACCATTCACCATGACCGTTGCCGCCAACGAAGTTTCCATGGCCCAGGCCGATGGAGACTGCCAGTTCGGGCAGATCCCGTCCACGGATTTCGATTGCCGGTTCACGAGCTTCTTCCCGTTTGAGACGCTCGGCAACGGTGACGTTATTGTTCCGGCATGCGACGCCTATTCGAACGGAAACTGCGTCTTCTATAGTGTGTACTTCGGGACCAAGGGAATCGAGCCGCCCATCACCGATTACAACGGCCCCATCTCCTGGTCGATTGCCTGGAACAATACTTCGTTCCTGCCAAATCCAAATTATCCTTATCAGCTCAATAATCTGCGGCTGTACGACGATCCCGACTACGAAGCTTCGATCATTACGCCCTACGGGACCAACTGCACGGTGCCGATGCTGATCAACGGGAACCCCACGGATCCGCCGATTTACTGCCAGTTTGTCTTCGATATCACGACCTACTTCGATCCGCACCAGCCGCCCGATGCGGGCATTGGCGGCAAGACCAAGCAGTTCAACGATGTGGTGGTGGCTTTCCCGCTCAACAATGCGGCGCCGGACTTGAGCGTGACCAAGACGGCGGATCAGACCGTGGTGAACGCCGGCAGCCCCATCGGCTACACCATAGTGATGAGCAATAGCGCAGCGCCGGGTACGGGGTCGGCGACGAATGCGACGCTGAGCGATCCACTACCGGCTGGCGCCGACGTCAACTGGTCGGTCAGCCCGCCATACACCGGCCCCGGAATCTGCGCCATCACCGGCATTGCCAATGGTCAAACCCTGACCTGCACTCTGGGAAGCTTGTCTCCCGCCATCCGCACTAGCGTGCATGTGATGAGTTCCAATTCAAGCGCCGGCACTTACGTCAACACTGCCACGCTCGCGGCACTAAACAATCCGCCGCAAATGGCTACGGCGACCATCCAAGTGGTGGGTGGATCGGGCCCGATCGCCACCGTGCGCCCGTCCAAAGTAAACTTTGGCAATCTGTACCTCGGACTACCGGGTGTGTCCTTCGTCACCCTGTCGAATACCGGGAACGCGCCCTTGATCATCAACTCGATCAAGATTGCCGCTCCGGGCAACGATCTCGATGACTTCCACGCCCGCAGCTTCTGCCCCAGTAGTCTGGCGGCGGGTAAGTCGTGCAAGATCTTGCTGACTTGCCTCTCGGATTCAGACAACTACAGCCCGACGGCCACACTCGCTATCACTGACAATGCGCCGGGAAGCCCGCAGACGGTGCCGCTCAGCGCTACGATCATCAATCCAAGGGCGCGGGTTGTGCCCAAGTCGCTGAATTTCGGAAATCAGCAGGTGGGCACGACCAGTCCCCCGCAGACGGTGACTCTGACCAATACCGGAACAACCTCTCTGGTTCTCTCGAAGCTGACCATCAGCGGGGATTTCGCTTTTGCGTCAGGAACGACTTGCAGCAATGGCACCACGCTGGCGCCGAACGCGCAGTGCGTGATGAATGTAACCTTCACTCCGAAAGGGAAGGGGAAGCGGGTCGGCTGCGTGGAAATCCACGACAACACTTTGTTTCAGAAGCAAAAGGTTCCGCTGTCGGGTATGGGGGACTAGGGGGCATCGCGCGAATGCCACGACAAGGTCGCGCAATTACTTGATTGCTTGCGGCGACTTATTCCCGCCTTTAGCAAAAGCGCAAAGGTGGGCCTCACGCCTGTTTACTAATAGAAGGCGAGCGCGTAAGCTTTCGAGTGATCGTTTGGGAGAACAAAATGAGCCGAACTCAATTTTCTTGGCTTTTCATCGCAATCCTGCTGGCTTGCACCTGGGCATCGGCACAATCGACTGAGACCGTGCTCTACAGTTTTGGAGCCTACCTCAACGACGGGGTCGCGCCAAGCGGTGGTCTGCTCTTTGATGCTCTCGGGAATATCTATGGCACGACCGAACTGGGAGGCAGCTTTTGTCAGAGCAGTGGGGGTTGCGGCACCGTCTATGAACTGAGTCCCTCGGGGAACGGCTGGACGGAAACGATTCTTTACAATTTTTGTGTCACCTCGAACCAATTTACCTGCCCCGACGGCGCGCAGCCTTACGCGGGGCTCATTTCGGACAGTTCAGGCAATTTGTACGGGACTACATTTTATGGAGGAGTTGGGAACGGAACCGTCTTCGAACTCAGCCCACCGCAAGCGCCCGGGGGAACTTGGAGCGAAACGGTTCTTTGGACCTTCAAGGGCGGCAGCGCGGACGGAGTTGGCCCCTACGCTGGCAAATTGTATATGGACGTAAGTGGAAATATTTATGGCACTACCATTGGCGGCGGCCCCGATGACATGGGAGTCGTTTTTCAGTTGAGCCCGGCCTCGGGCGGAAGTTATACCTTCTCCATCCTGCACAGCTTCTCAGGACCGGACGGCGCCTATCCCGAATATGGCATCGCAATAGACAAGTCGGGCACCCTCTTCGGGACGACAAAGAATGGCGGGACGGAGAACTGCGGCGGCGGGACCGTGGGCTGCGGTCTAGTTTATAAACTAACTCCGACAACCGGTGGAAAGTGGACCGAAACCGTGCTCTATAGATTCAATGGAACGACGGGCGCGTACCCAATTTCCCCAATCGCCGTCGATCAGACAGGAAACTTGTATGGAACCTTTCTTTTAGGCGGTGATAATGGTTGCGATGTCACGTGCGGAGGCGTATTCAAGCTGGTTGCTGGCTCAGGTGGCGGCGGGAAAGAGTACCACTTCTTCTTCGATGGCCTGGCTGGTGGCGGAAACCCGGAAACTGGAGTTCTTCTGGACAAAAAGAGCGGGGCAATGTTTGGCACAACTTCGGACGGCGGACCTGGCAACGTCTTTATGCTCAAAGGCCAGACGGAGACCGTACTCTACACTTTCTGCTCGCTTCCAAATTGTGCGGACGGGCGTGACCCCAATTACGGAGATCTAGTCGGTCGCGCGGGGAAGCTATATGGAGTAGCGGTCAACGGCGGGCAGTACGCCTCGGGTGTCGTTTACAGAATCTCGAAGTGAAGTAGGCATGCCACGTTCGATGATTGCGGGATTTCATTGAAGTCTGGGAGTCGCACGCTGAAGAGCGTGGAACTCCACGACAACACTTTGTTCCAAAGGCAGAAGGTTCCGCTGTCGGGTATAGGGGATTAAGAGGGCATCGCGCGAACGCCACGACGGAATCGCGCAATCACTTGATTGCTTGTGGCGATTTATCCCCACCTTTGCAAAAGCGCAAAGGTGGGCCACCCCACCCCTCCTCCCTTCATGGACGCGACGGTCCTAAATCCGCCCATGCGAAGGTCTTGTCAGGACAGCGGTTAGCGGTAGAATGGCGAGCGACATGGAATGTTCGCATTGCCACGCCAGCAACCCGCCGACGGCGCTTCGTTGCGTTCAATGCGATGCGTCTCTCGACGCGGGTGCGGTGACGGCAGTTACCCTGCCTGACGCGGGAACGGCGGAAATGCCGGCGCCTCCGTCTGAAGATGAAACTGTCGGGGTGGCAGCGTCTTCGCCTGGCGACGCCACCGTTGGAGTTGCCGAAGGTTGGTCACGCCCATCGCCTGTGTCTCCCGCCTCCCTGTCCCCACTTCTGCCAAGAAGTTTTCTGGGAACGCGCTATGAGATCCTTAGTTTGCTCGGCGAAGGCGGAATGGGTGCTGTTTACAAAGCGAGAGACCGGGAACTTGACCGCGTGGTGGCTCTGAAAGTGATCCGTCCGGAGATGGCGGCGCATCCCGAGGTCCTCGCGCGCTTCAAGCAGGAACTGATTCTTGCCCGCAAAGTAACCCATCGCAACGTAATCCGGATATTCGATCTTGGTGAAGTCGGCGGCACCAAGTTCATCACCATGGATTTCGTCGAGGGCCATGATCTGAAGGGCCTGGTCAGGACCAAAGGGAAGTTGCCGGTCGAAGAGATTGTTCAGATTGTGAAACAGGTTTGCCTGGCCCTGGAAGCGGCGCACGCGGAAGGCGTGGTTCATCGTGATCTCAAGCCGCAAAACATTATGGTGGACCAGCAGAGCCGGGTCTATGTAATGGATTTCGGCATTGCGCGATCGATCGAGCCGGGAGGCATGACGCAGACCGGGATGCTCGTCGGTACGCCGGAGTATATGTCTCCGGAGCAGGTACGGGGCGAGCACGTTGGACCGCGCTCCGATATTTTCGCGTTAGGCCTGATTCTCTACGAATTGCTTACCGGCAAGATGCCGTACGAGGCGAACACGGCGCAAGCTTCCATGTTCAAACGGACCAAGGAGCCCGCCCGGCCGGCGATTGAAGTAGATCCGAATGTTCCGCCATTTTTGAGCGAGGTCGCGAGGAAGTGTCTGGAGATTGATCCCAAGCGCCGGTATCAATCGACGCGCGAGATTGCGGATGATCTGGAAACTTGGATTCAGGGTAACAGCAAGGTCCCGTGGACGACGACGATAGCTGGATTTCTGCCGCGGTCGTTTTCCTGGAAGAAACATGGAGTTGCGGCGGCCGTGGCCCTGGTGCTTGTTGTGGCGGGCGGAATCGGTTTGCGCCAGCGCTTCCGGTCGAAGCCCCAGACACAAGCGGGTGGGCCGGCGGTATCTCTGGCAATATTGCCGTTCCGCAACGCGTCCGGAGACGCGAACCTGGACTGGCTGGGGGCGAGTCTGGCGCAGATGCTGAGCACGGATGTAGGGCAGTCTGCGTCTCTGCGCGTGGTTTCTCCGGAACGCATCAGCCAAACGGTTCGCGACTTGCGAATCTCGCCCTCAGCTATGTTTGATCCCGCCACGATCAAGCGCCTCGCCGACTTTAGCAACGCCGATACCGTGGTTTGGGGGCAATATACAAGGTCGGGAGACCAAATCCACATCGACACCACGGTGCAGGATTTCAAACGCGCACACACTGCGCAGATCCCGGAATCGGCGAAGGAGAAGGATGTGCTGGCGGTCGTCGATCACCTGGCCGGCCAGATTCGCGATAATCTGGCGCTTTCGAGCGGCATTATCAAGGAGCTTCAGGGACAATCCTTCAAGCCTTCCACCAGTTCTCTGCCGGCCCTGCGGGACTACGATCAAGGCGTTCAACTTGCGCGGCAGGGGAATTTCCTCGATGCGCAGAAGCAGTTTGAAGCTGCCACCAAGGAAGACACGAATTTTGCTCTCGCCTACTCGGGTATGGCGGAAACCTACGCTCAGTTGGGCCAGGAAGACGAGTCCGAGCGGTTTTCGCAAAAGGCAGTCGGGCTCAGTGACAAACTTCCGGCGGCCGAGAAGTATCTGATTCTGGCGAAGCATCAGGCCATCTTGAAGAGCTATCCGCAGGCAATTGAAGCGTATGGGAACCTAGTCAAGGCGTCTCCTGAGAATGCCGACCTGCACTTTGCCCTGGCAGATCTATACGAAAAATCGAGTGCGTTTGATAAGGCGAAGGAGGAGTACTCCAAGGTGCTGGCCATCGATCCCAAGCGAGTGGATGGACTGCTGGCGATGGGCCGGGTCGAGATTAAGAGTGGCAACGACCAGGGCGGACTGGAATATTTGACCCGCGCTCAGGGGATGGCGGTCGAGTTTGGCAACGACGAGGAGAAAGCGCAGATTCTTCAAGCCATGGGGATCGCTTACTCCGATCTGACCAAGTGGGAAGATGCTTTTCGCAGCTTTCAGGATTCGCTTGCGATCAAGCGCCGTCTGGGTTTGAAGAAGGGAATTGCTGACAGTCTTGAATCCATTGCCCAAACGGAGGAGCCTCTGGGAAAACCGGACCAGGCGCTGAAAGATTACGGCGGCGCGCTGGACTCATACCGCGAGATGGGGGATAAGGCGGACGCAGCGAGAGTGCTGAACGATCTGGCGGACTTCTACAACAATCGCAGCCAGTACGATAAAGCGCTCGGGCTGTACAAAGAGTCGCTGCAAATCCAGGTTGACTTGGGCAACGTGAGCGACCAGGGGCTTGTGCTCAATAGTATTGGCAACACTTATTTGTCGATGGCGCATTACGAGGATGCGCGGACTTACTTTGAGCAAGCCCTGGCACTCCGCGAAAAACTGAATGTGCCCGGCGACATCGCGGATACGGTGCACAACCTGGCGGAGACTTCGGCCAAACTGGGGCAGTACGATCAGGCGCTGCAGTGGTATTTGCGTGCCTTGGATCTGCGGCGGAGCGTCGGCGACACTCGCGGGGCCGCCCTCGAGTCGGCCGGCATGGGAACGCTGTTCGGGTACGAAGGACGCTATGGCGCGGCGCTGAGTTCCGAGGAAGATGCCATTAAGACATTCCGCGAAACCAAGGAGACCGGCTTCTGGCTGGCGGAGATTCTTGGCGGCTACGGCAACGCTCTTGCCCAGGCTGGACGTAACGACGACGCGCAAAAGAGTCTGGATGAGGCCTTGACCGTTGCGGCCGGACTGAAGAACCAGGCCCAGGTGGCGGTCGTGCTTGGCTATGAAGGCGATAATTTCTTTTACCGCGGCGACTACAAATCGGCCGCACCTTTCTATGATCAGGCTCTGCAGGCGGCGGCGCGCACCACGGACGCGCGGCTCACTCTGCTGGCGAAGATCAATCTGGCGAGGCTAGCCGTCCAGCAAGGGCGCTCCGGTGCGGCCGTAAACCAGTTGCGTGCCCTCTCGGAAAAAGCAGACAGCCTGGGCCTGAAATATCTATCCATTCAGTGTTCGATGTTGCTGGGAGAAGCGCTGACCAATCAGAAACAATTTACGGCGGCGCAGCGGGAGCTCGAAGGCGCGGTTACTCGCAGCGAGAAACTTGGGCTACGCGCGCTGCTGGCGCGGAGCCATTTCCTGCTTGCGAGCGCGTTCGACCTGGCGGGCGACGCAGCTGACGCGGCGCCCCACTACTCTCAAGCGCGACAAATTGCGGAGAGCATTCAAGCAGAAGCCAAGACCGACCGTATCGCGAGCCGCAGCGACCTGGCTGCAATCTTCGCGCACAAAGCCACCTAGGATTCGGGACGGAGATCAGTTCTAGAAAGCGGGAACTGTCTTAAGGCAGTCTTCCCGCCAAGCCGGGCAGAGTTTTGGCCAGGTCGTTGTAGATGACCATGACCGCGAACAACACCAGGAAAACAAATGCAGCTTGATAGACGCGCTCTTTGATGCGGAGGCTGATGTCGCGGCGTATCAGAGTCTCGATGAGCAGCAGCATGATGACGCCGCCGTCAAGGATGGGGATGGGCAGAAGATTAAAGATGCCAAGGTTCAGGCTGATGGCGCCTGTGAGCAAAAGCAGCGGCGTCCAGCCTTTTTCGCTGGCGGCGGCTCCGGCGGCGCGTCCGATGCCGATGGGGCCTTCGATGGTGCGCATCGACATCTTGCGCTGCACCAGTTTCTGCATCAACTCGAGAATCAAAAGCGAAGTCTTGCGGTTCTCGTCGACCGAGCGACGCAGCGCCGCTCCAAACGAGAGGCTCCCGACTTTCAACTGCAAGCTGCCTACGCCGATGCGGTATGCCTTGGTCTGCAAGGTTTGCACGTCCGCCAGCACCGACTGAATGTTGAAGGTGATGGGTTGGCCGTTGCGCAGCACGGTCAGCGCAATCGGCTTATCTTTTTTCTGTTGAAGATACTCAATCATCCAGCCCAGAGCGGGCACCGGCTGTCCGTCGAGAGAGACGATCAGGTCGCCAACCTTGACGCCAGCTTTCTCGGCTGGCATGCCGGGCTCGAGTTCGGTCACTTCCATGGCACGCTTCGGGTCCCAACCTGCAAAACCCATTTGCGAGATGCCATAGGCTTGTGGAGTAAGAGTCAGATTCAGAGTTTGATCTCCGCGCTGGACGGAGACGTTCACCGGCTGGTTGGGATTCATCTCCACCTTGGGCTCGACCTGCTCCCAGGTGGGATTCTCGATGTTCTCGATACGGGTAATGCGGTCTCCGGGTTTAAGTCCAACTTTGGCCGCGGGCGAATCCTGCTCCACCCAACCGATTACTGCGGGCTGTTCCAGATAAGCCGGGTACTCGAAGTGCACCATGTAAACGCCTGCTAACAGGCCGATGGCGAGCATGATATTCATGGCCGGTCCGGCGATGGCAATAATGAAGCGGTGCCAGCGCGGGTGAGAGAGAAACTCCCCGGGATCGCCGGTGCGCTCATCCATCGGGTTCTCGCCGCTCATCTTGACGTAGCCGCCCAGGGGAATGGCGCTAATGCGGTAGTCGGTGTCCTCGCGCTTGAAACCCAGCAGGCGCTTGCCGAAGCCGATGGAGAACACTTCGACCCGTACTCCCAGCAGTTTGGCTGCCGCGTAATGGCCAAATTCATGGATCAGAATCATGAATCCGAGAACCACACCGACGGCTAGCACTGCGGTAATAAATTCCTGCATATAAGTTGTACGAGTCCCCTTAAAGAATGGATGATGCTTGCTGTTGAACCGCCGAATCGCCCCGCAACCCGACCTTTTCCTGTGCGATACTGCGGGCCTTGCTGTCCGCTTCCAGCACCTTCTCTATAGATTCCAATTTCTGGCTTCCCGTTTCAGCCAGGACCATCTTTATTATCTCCGGGATTTGGTCGAAGCGGATGCTGCCCTCCAAAAAAGCCGCCACCGCGACCTCGTCAGCGGCGTTAAGTGCAACAGTTTTCGCACCTCCAGCCTCCGCCGCTTCATACGCCAAACCCAGACAAGGGAATTTTGTCATGTCTGGGGGGACGAATTCGAGGTGCCGTAAGTCCATGACCGGGAAGCGCATATCCGACTGAATCCGCTCTGGACAGGTCAGCGCATACAGGATCGGCAGGCGCATGTCGGTCACCGAAAACTGAGCAAGTATGCTGCCATCCACGAACTCCACCATGGAGTGAATGGTGGATTGCGGATGCACCATCACCTTGATCCGCTCCACCGGCAGGTTAAACAGCCGACAGGCCTCAATCACCTCAAATCCCTTGTTCATCAAAGTCGCGGAATCGATGGTGATACGGCGCCCCATTTTCCACGTGGGATGATTCAGTGCTTGCTCGACGGTAATGGAGGCAAACTTTGCCTGGGGCGTGTTCAAGAAAGGTCCGCCGGAAGCAGTCAGCCAGATGCGCTCGACTTCCTCCATGCGCCCGCCGCGGAGACACTGATGCACTGCATTGTGTTCGCTGTCGATAGGTAGCAGCGGTTTGCCCTGGCGACGTGCCTCGGTTGTGATCAACTCTCCCGCCGCTACCAGACATTCTTTGTTGGCGAGGCCCACGGTTTTTCCGGCGCGCACGGCTTCATAGGTGGCTTCGAGCCCGGCGACCCCGACAATGGCGCTAACCACGAAATCAGCCTCTGGATGGGTAGCGACGCGCACGCTTCCGGCTGATCCATGGGTGACTTCGACTCCCTCGACGCCTGCTTTCTTAAGGCGAGCCTCGAGGACTTCCGCATCGGCTGCCGTCGCCATCGATACCAGACGTGGCTTCCAGCGGCGTGCCTGCTCGAACGCAGCGTCCACATTTCGCCCGGCAGCCAGCGAGATCGCCTGAAAGCGCTCGGGATGCGACTCCACCACGCTGAGGGTGCTTTGGCCGATGGAACCGGTCGAGCCCAGGATGGCAATACGTTTCATGGGGAAAACCGGGTCGTTGATCCTTGGTCGTTAGTCGTCGGTCAGTACGTTGAATCGGAGCCACCGACCAACGACGGGGTTGTGCTACTGCATCACGCGCCAAGCCGCATAGTACCACAGCACTGGAGCGGCAAAGAGCAGGGCGTCGATGCGGTCGAGCATGCCTCCGTGTCCCGGCAAAATGGTTCCCGAATCCTTAACGTCAGCGCCCCGTTTGATCAATGACTCCACCAGATCGCCCAACTGGGCGGCGACGTTGATGGCCGCCGAGAGCAACAGAGTCGGCCACAGCGGCGGCTTTTGCAGAGCGAAGAATCCGTCCCGCACCTGGATCAGATGCGCATTCAACAGTGCCGTGCTGATGGGCAGGGCGTAGTTGTAGAGCAGCATCCCCACCACCAGGCTCGCCAGCATCGATGCCAGCGCACCCTCCCACGTCTTCTTAGGGCTGATGCGCGGCGCCATTAAATGGCGGCCCAGCGACTTCCCCACGAAATATGCAAAGATGTCGCCCGCCCAAACCAGCAGCAGCAGATATAAAAGCAAGAACGCTCCCGACCACTGCTCGCGCAGTTGCACCAGCAATCCCAGGGGCAGGGCGACATAGGCAAACGCAAACACGGAAACCATCGCAGCGGGCAACGCGGCGCTCAGGTTGACCTGCCGCAATCCGACGGTAAGAAAAACAAACGGCGCAATCGCCGCCGCGAACCCCACGGTGTACACAAATATCGCAGTGGAGAGCAGGGGCTTGGCGTTCGCCGGACTGAGCGCCAGAAACAAAAAGAACGCGCCGACGAAAAGATAGGTGGGCCAGCGGAATGGTCGAATGCCGTAAGCCTCAGCCAGCTTAAGGAATTCCTGTACCGCCAGCAGCGCCACCAGCGCCGCAACCAGCGCGACTACCGGCACCGGCGCACTCAGCACCAACAGCAGAACTACGGGGATCAATACCACCGCGGTGAGGATGCGTTTGAGCAGTTGCAAGAGCCTTAGCTCCGTACTGTCTTCGAGTGATGCGCGTGCGCGGCCTCTTCGGCCAACCCGCCATAGCGCCGCTCGCGCTTCTGATATTCGGCGATGCCTTCGAGCAGGTGAACCCCGCGGAACTCAGGCCACAACGTCGGCGTCACATAAATCTCAGCGTAAGCCAGTTGCCACAACAGAAAATTGCTGAGCCGCATCTCGCCGCTGGTGCGCACCACCAGATCTGGATCCGGCAAATCCCGCGTATAAAGATGCCGGGACACCGCATCCTCATCAATCTTCAAATGATTCAAGCCACCATTACGAGCGGCGGCGTCCACCAGCGAGGCAAATGCGTCCACCAATTCGCTGCGCGCGCTGTAGTTGAGCGCCAGGGTCAGTGTCATTCCTGTGTTGTGCGACGTCGCTCCCCGCGCCCACTGCATCTTCTCCTGCACCGAGTCCGGCAACTCATGCTGCCGCCCAATGTATTCCAGCCGAATATTGTTCTTGTTCAGCGTGGGCACTTCCGCTTTCAGATAACGGCACAACAGGCCCATCAGAAAATCGACTTCACTCCTGGGGCGCTTCTTCCAGTTCTCCTCGGAAAAGGCGTACAGCGTGAGCGCGGGAATGCCGATGCGGGCCGCGGTTTCGACCGTCGAACGCACCGCAGTCACACCCGCGCGATGCCCCGCAATGCGCGGCAGGTGGCGGCGCTTGGCCCAGCGGCCGTTGCCGTCCATGATGATGGCGATGTGTCTCGGGAGCCGGGCGGTGTCCAAATGCTGATAAATCTCCGCTTCTTTACGGTCAAGCCCGGCGGGAACTGTTCGTTGCAAGCTAACCTCTTCTGTTTGTTGACGCTACCACAGGTTCGGAGCGGTTGCAATGACACCAAAGAGGCATCTGGAGCAAGTGCAAGGTAGATCATCTTGGCCGGTCACTTGCAATCCCTTTATCAACAAGAAGTGGCGTCGGTTCGAGAATGATGCGCCTGCGTGATCATTAGCTCTTAAAACGCTGTGCACAGCCGGACTTCAAGGCACGACGATGAACTTCTGATTGCTCTTAAGAGTTCGAGCTGGCGTCACAACGGTTACGAGTCCCGTGGTAGCACTCTTCGGGACCGTTGCGGTGAGGGAGGTGTCCGACAACACCTTAAACTTGGCAGCGACTCCGTTGAAAGAAACGCTCGTGGTTCCGGTGAGACCCTGACCGAGAATGCCAATCACCCTGCCAACCTTGCCAGATCGGCGGACCAAACTAACAAATGGTCCCAGGCCGGTATCCAAGCTGAAGAAAGTTCCCTCATCGGCGGTGCCGCCCTCGTAAGTGTCTCCATAAAATTCCCCATTTGTGTTCTGAATCAGGGGTGTGGTGGGATAGGCACCGTGGATACTGTCGAAATTATTGACCACGGAGAACGTACCCTGCGGAGTCAGCTTGAAAACAACGCCGAAGTTGAGGGTTCCACCCACGTCTGTGGTCCCGTAAGCGTTGCCGTCGGTCGCCAGCGTCAAACCGGCGAGCGGATTTCCCCCATCGCCGGCGCCGGTGAAGTTGTGGAGAACCGTGAGCTGGCCGGCTCGGGTCATTCTGAATATGACTCCGAAGCCGGAGGCGCCGCCGGCCTCGGTGGTTCCATAGAAATTGCCATCGCCGGCTTGAACCAAAGAGGAATAAGGCGTGGTGCCATGGGTAGTGTCGAAGTTGTACAGCACTGTAAAAGTGCCTGTGGGCGTAATACGAAATATGGTTCCAACAGTGCCGCTCCCACCCTGTGACGTGGTCCCATAGAAGTTGCCGTCGGTGCCTTGAATCAGGGCGTCATAGGCGGTGTAGCCGTCACTGGCTAAGAAACTGTGCAGCCTCGTAATGGTTCCGGAGGGTGTGATCTTGTACACGCCTCCGCCTCCGTCGGGACCGCCCGCAGACGTGGTGCCATAAAAATTTCCATCGGCGCCTTCGACCGGTGGCGCGTAGGGTTCCCATCCGTTGGGGTCTGAATCACCGCTGAAGGTGTAGAGGGTGGTCAACTGGCCGCTGGAGGTTATCTTGAAGATGGTGAAAAATGTAGTGCCATAGAAATTTCCGTCCGTGCCTAAGGTCAGGCCGCCGAACGGAGCCTGGCCGTCGCCTCCCATGAAACTGTGCAGCACAGTCATCGTGCCCGCAGGTGTCACCCTGAACACGGCTCCATTGTTGAGTGTACCGCCTAATGGTGTGGTGCCATATAGGCTCCCGTCCGGACCTTGGGCTATGACCCCAGAATATAACGGGAATAGCGGATCGCCGCTGTTGGAGCCGAAGTTGTAGAGCACCGTCAGGGTCTGGGCATTTGCAGACACCGCGACTCCCAGCAGAACCAGCGCGAACGTGTAGAGTCGCATTTTCATCGAGGGTTTCCTCCTAAAGGGGCGGATCCGCTAACCAGGGCTATTTCGATGCGCGCGGGGGCCGCGTACCAAGGGCCACAATTATCCATGGGGTTGGCCTGGCAGTCAAGGTCGTTGCAAGCAAGTCGCGGGGAGAGTTACAAGTGCAAAAAGCGCACTGAGGGGCGCAGCCTGACCGGCACACCGCTTATTCTGCGATATGTGGACAAATCCGAATGATGGGCACTAGCCTCTGTGGGTTGTCGCTGCGAATAGAAACAGTGCTGCCGTGAGAGCCAACGTCAAGACCTCGATCAGTACCGCATACAAAGTCAAGCGTTTCGCACGGTCAAACCGCGCCAGCAAGCGGCTGACCACCAGTCCCACAATCACGACCGGCGAGCATAGCAGCCGATCCATGCAAATCCAGCCCAGGAGCATCGTCCCCTGGCCCACGGCCGGAATACTGAGCAGTCCGAGGGAAATTGGAGCAGTGAGGCTCAGGCCCAGCAATATCTTGGAATAGGCAGTGTAGAGGTTTTCGGACTTGCGGATCACCAGCACCAGAACAAAAGTCGGGACCAGCAACATGCAGGCAATGAAGATCTCCAGCATCCAGTCGCCGGCGGCGTACATCCCGCCCGCCGCCGCGACGTCTTCGGGGTGATTGAGGTACAGCAGGTGGCGCTGATAGACGAGCAGTGCCGCGATCGCCAGCACTACAGCGTAGCCCGCTGCCACCAGACGCAGCTGTGTCCGCAAAGGGATCGGTTTCATGTCGGTATTCTATCCGTTGGGATTGGGGAATCTCTGATTAATGTTCGCTCGCATTGGTAAATGTCGGCCACGATTACCAACCCATTTGGCGCATCCGGTTGAGGATAATCGCGCCGTAATTATTCATGCGCTCGGGCCGTCGCTTCAGGGGAGCGGGTAGAATTGCGGCGAGCCGTACCGCCTGTTCAAGGCCGATATTGCGGGCTGGGGTCCGATAGTAATAAGGACACGCCGCCTCTGCACCGTAAATACCCGGGCCCCATTCGACCACGTTGAGGTATATCTCCAGAATGCGCCGTTTGCCGAGGACGAGTTCGGCCACCGGTACCAATGAGGCCTCTGCGCCCTTGCGGAGGAACGAGCGGCCGGTCCCGAAGAACAGGTTTTTTACGAGTTGCTGGGTAATGGTGGAAGCTCCGCGAGTGCGCTCGCCTTCCATATCCTCTTGAGCGGCGATTTCTATCTGGTGCCAATCGAATCCATGGTGGTGGTAGAAGTTTGCGTCTTCGGCGGCGACTACGGCGTGCTGGAGATCGGGCGAGATTTGGCTGAGGGGAATGAATTTATAGCGGTCGCGATAGGGCGTGTGGTGAATCCAAGCCTGCACGCGGCGCTGGATGTGGACTGCGGTTGTCGGAGGGTCGATCCAGCGGGCGGCCACAAGGATCAGCACGGCAAGCGACCAAAGAAGCACAACGCTGATGGCGAGCCATCGAATGAACAATCGGAGGAATCCCGTCCGAAGCGGGGCCTTGGTCTGGGTGTTCAGCACTACAGTCACATTTCAAATAATAGCCGTGGCGACGCCTTTCTCTGTAACCTTTCCACGCTCCCGCCCGTAAGCGTATATAGGAAGACAAATGGAACAGTCTGCGGAGCTGCCCACGACAGTATTCGAGCAGTTCGCTCACGGAGACCTTGACGCCTTCGAGAGCCTGTTCCGGCAGTTTCAAGGCGAAGTGTATCGCTGGACGGTGCGCATCGTGCGCGATCACGGCATTGCCGAGGATCTGACCGTTGAGACTTTCTGGCGGATTCATCGAGCGCACGCGCGCTTCGATCCCAAACGCAGTTTCGGCGCATGGGCGCGGCGGATCGCGACTAATACGGCGCTCGACTATTTGAAGAGATCGCGCCGGGAGACAGAGCTTCCAGAAGATATGGCGGCAACCGCCTTGCCCGATCCCGGTATTCAACAAGATGTCCGTGAGCGGGTGGGTAAAGCGTTTCGCCGATTGCCCGCGAAGCTGCGAATCGCAACCACGCTGGCGTTGATCGAAGAAGAGCCGTACCAGGAGATTGCCGAGGCGTTGGGAATCTCGGTGGGAGCAGTCAAACTGCGAGTGTTTCGGGCAGTACGACTCTTGCGAAAACAACTCAAACAGCTGGGAGTAGAACCATGAATGAACACGAAGAAAAGATTCGTGAACTGTTGAAGCAAAGTCTTCGTCCGGCGAATGCAGAACTTGTACGCGATTTGTGGCCGCAGCTGCTGCGACGGTTGGAAGAGCGATCCGCCGCGGTTCCGTGGTTCGACTGGACGCTGCTGGCGCTGGTGACACTGTGCCTGGTTTTGGCGCCAAACACGATTCCGCTGCTGCTTTATCACTTGTGAGCAAGGGAGGTCACTATGAATACGCATCCGTACCTACGCGCTTACATGGGAGGCATTGTTGCCCCCACAGTTTTTCTGTTGCTGGTGCTGACTGCATTCTGCACGGCGCGTTTTGTCTTCCAGGTGCCGATCCCGATTGAGCGGGTCATTGTATTTCCCATGGCGCTGGTGCCCAGCCTGTTTGGACTTTGGAACATGTTTTATCTGTGGTTGCGGCCGCGACGCCATCTGCCTATCGGACTGCATGGAGCGCTGCTGCCTTTTGTGCTGGCGCCCCTAGGATTCATGCTTGCTACCGGCCTGGGCTTCCTGACCCTAGGGAGCAACGGTGTGGTGTGGTTCGAGCAGTTGGTAGTTCCGTATCACTATATTGCGTTCGGTTTTGCCATTGCCTTGATCGTGTACTACCTGGTCTGGAAATACCTGGTGGGCTTCTTCAATCAGATGCTGGGCATCGCCTGAACTGCCGGTAGGTGGGCGCTTTCGGTATACTAGTACGGTATGACGGTGTTGAAGAACATTGCGGCCATCGCCAAGGGCATGAGCATCACCTTCATGGAGATGTTCCAGCCTACTCAGGTGGAGAACTATCCCGACGGCCCGGGTCCGTTGAAGGGCGCGAAGTTCCAGGACCGCTTTCGCGGAGTGCATGTCTTGCAGCGCGACGAAAACGGTCTGGAGAAATGTGTAGCCTGTTTCTTGTGCGCCGCCTCCTGCCCTTCGAATTGCATCTACATAGAAGCCGCCGAAAACACTGCCGAACACCGCGTGAGCGGCGCCGAACGCTACGCCCGCGTCTATAACATTGATTACAACCGATGTATCTTTTGCGGGTACTGTGTGGAGGCTTGCCCTACGGACGCGATTACGCATGGGCACGGTTTTGAAATTGCCAGCTTCAATGCCAGCGGGTTGGTCTATCGCAAAGAGCAGATGCTGGCCCCCCAGCCAGCACATATGGGAGCCAACGCGGTGTTCAATCATGCCGAAGTGGCCAGCGGGGAATTGGGAGTTCGATAAAACGGATTATCTTGATGACGCGCCGGCCCTCTAAGCGGGCCGGCGTTTGTGCATAAGGACCGTCGTTGGTCATTGGTCGTCGGCCACGTCGATGAGCGGACTAGCAACGAGTGAGAATAGCACTGATGTCTGATTTCTTACAAACCGTAAGGGAGCGCGTGGTCATTTATGACGGCGCCATGGGCACGAGTATTCAAGCCCGCAATCCTAGTGTGGACGATTTTTGGGGCAAGGAGGGATGCAACGAACTCCTGGTCTTGAGCCGGCCCGACATTATTAAAGATATTCACGCCAGCTTCTTCAACATGGGCTGCGACGTGGTGGAGACCGACACGTTCGGCGGGGCGCGCGTGGTGCTGGCCGAGTATGACCTCCAGGATAAGGTCGCGGAACTCAATATTGCGGCGGCGAAAATCGCGAAGGAAGTGGCCCAGCAGTTCTCTACGAAGGAACGACCGCGCTTCGTTGCCGGATCGATTGGACCCACCACCAAGTTGCCTTCGCTGGGACACATCAAGTTTGACGACATGGTGGCGGGCTATGTTGAGCAGGCGAGCGCGCTGATCGAAGGTGGAGTGGATGTTCTGCTGGTGGAAACTTCGCAGGACTTGCTGCAAGCCAAAGCGGCGCTGGCCGGCGTATTCGATGCCATGCAGAAAACCGGCAAACGGCTGCCGGTCACTGTTCAGGTCACTCTTGAAGCCACCGGGACGATGTTGTTAGGAACCGAAATTGGCGCGGCGCTAACCGCGCTCGAACCATTCGATGTGGACATCATCGGTTTGAACTGTGCCACGGGGCCAGCAGAGATGAACGATGGCGTGCGCTTTCTGGCCGCCAACTCAACCAAATATGTATCGGTACTGCCTAATGCTGGACTTCCGCAGAATGTGGGCGGGCATGCGGTGTACAAGCTCACTCCTCAGGAGTTGGCCCAGTATCATAAGCATTTTGTACAGGACTACGGCATACGCATCGTCGGCGGCTGCTGCGGAACCACGCCCGAACACTTAAAAGCAGTGGTCGATGCAGTTTCGGGCGTCGAACCTGCGAAGCGCGATATCAAGCCGACTGCCGCGGCGTCGAGCGCGTACACTTCGGTTCCGCTCGATCTTGAACCGAAACCTCTGATCGTTGCTGAGGAGATGAACACCACCACGCGAGTGGAGCATTTCCGCAACCTGGTGCGGGCTCGCAAGTACGACGACATTCTGGCGCTGGCCAAGAAGCTGGTGAACGAAGGCTCGCACATGCTCGATTTGTGCTGTGCGATTGTGGGTGAAGACGAGAAAGGTTACATCACCTCCATCTTAGAAAAGGTGGCCACCCGCGTGCCCGCGCCAATTCTGGTGGACTCCACCGAAGCCGACGTGGTGGAAGAGGCGTTGAAGCGAATCCCGGGCAAGGCCATTATCAATTCCATCAATCTGGAAGACGGCGAGAAGCGTACGTCGAAGGTTTTGCCTATGGCCAAGCGCTATGGGGCTGCTGTAATCGCGCTGACAATCGACGAAGACGGCATGGCGCTGACCGCAGAGAAAAAGACCGCCATCGCCAAGCGCATTTATGAACTGGCGACGAAGAAGTATGGCATTCGTCCCGTGGACATCATTTTTGATGCGCTCACGCTACCGATTTCGACCGGGCAGGAGGAGTATCGCACCGCGGGAATGGAGACGCTGAACGCGATCCGGCAGATCAAGAAAGAACTGCCGGATGTCAAGACCATCCTCGGGGTCAGCAATATTTCGTTTGGGCTGGATGCATATCCCCGGAGGGTGTTGAACTCGGTTTTCATGCATGAAGCTGTGGACAATGGTCTCGACATGGCCATTGTCAATTACACCAAGATCTATCCGTTATACAAGATCCCTCATGAAGAGGTTGAACTTGCCCGTAAACTGATTCACCGCGACTATGCCGATGGTGATCCACTACAGGCGTACATGCGCCACTTCGCCGGAACCAAGGGGAAGGCGCAAGCCTCGACCACGGCACATGTCGAAACTCTCTCGGTCGATGACAAGTTGAAGTTTGCCATTATCAACGGCGAAAAGGCGGTGGGCGACGGCGCACAGCGCAAGACTCTGGAACAGTTGCTGGAAGATGCTCTGATCGAGTACACGCCGCTGGAACTGATTAACACCGTGCTGCTCGACGGAATGCGGACAGTGGGTGAGCTGTTCGGCGCACGCAAGATGCAGTTGCCGTCGGTGCTGGACTCCGCCGGAGTGATGAAGCAGGCGGTGGCGTATCTCGAGCCAAAGATGGAGAAGGTGGAAGGCTCGCAGAAGGGAACCATCGTCCTAGCCACGGTGAAGGGCGATGTCCACGACATTGGGAAGAACCTGGTGGACATTATTCTGACCAACAACGGATTTCGCGTGGTGAACCTCGGGATCAAGCAGCCGGGGGACACCATCATCAAGTCGGCGTTGGAACATAAGGCGGACGCCATCGGCTTGAGCGGGTTGCTGGTGAAGTCAACGCTGGAGATGAAGTATGTGATTCAGGACTTGCAGCGGCAGAACCTGGGGATACCGGTGATTTGCGGTGGGGCTGCGCTGACGCGCAAGTATGTCGAAGACGATCTACGGCGCGAGTACTCGAATGCGGTGTTTTATGCCGACGACGCTTTCGCCGGCCTGCATATCATGCAGGACATCTCTGCGCCTAACGGCAATCGCGAAAGCCGATTGCAGGAAGGCCGCACGGTCAAGGAGTACGCCAAGGCCGTTGCGGTGGATGAAGAGAGTGGCCCAGTGTTTGCCGAGCGCAGCCCGGTGGTAAGCGATGCGCCGAATATTCCGGTGCCTCCGTTCTGGGGTGTGAAAGTCAAGAAGGACTGGGACCTGCGCGAAGTGTTTCAGTACATCAACGACACCGCGCTGTTCAAGAATCAGTGGCAGCTGAAGACCGCCTCACAGGAAGATTACGTGCGGCTGGTGGAACAGAAGTTCCGGCCGATCAAGAAGCAACTGGAAGAAGAGGTCATCGCGGCTGGTTGGTTTGATCCTAAAGTTGTGTATGGATATTTCCCGGCTCAGAGTGATGGGAACGATGTGATTGTGTATGAGCCTGAGGATAGTCTTCACCACAGAGGTCACGGGGGAACACAGGGGGAGACGGAGATTCTTCGTTTTACTTTTCCGCGGCAGCGGGAGGGGCGGCGGCTTAGTGTTTCGGATTTCTTTGCACCGAAGAGTGCCGGGAAGATGGATGTGATTGGGCTTTCGTTGGTGACGATTGGATCGAGAGCATCGGAGGAAACGCAGCGCTTGTTCGAGGGTGGGGAGTACACCAAATATCTTTATCTGCACGGGCTGAGTGTGGAGACTGCGGAGGCGCTGGCGGAGTATTTGCATAAAAAGATGCGTGAAGATTTGGGGATTGCCGGGGAGGACTCGCCGCACATACGGGACTTGTTCCATCAGAAGTATCGCGGATCGCGCTATTCGTTTGGCTATCCGGCGTGCCCGAACTTGGAAGATCAGACCAAGTTGTTTACTTTGCTGAAGCCGGAAGAGAATGTCGGGGTGCGACTGACGACTGGTTTCTTGCTGGAGCCGGAGCAGAGTACGTCGGCGATTGTGGTGCATCATCCGGGGGCGAAGTATTTTGTGGTGTAGGGGCTGGCGACCTCTAACCCTTCAACTGGAGCAGCATCAACTCTTCATCGACGTAGCTGTCACCGAGCTTGAGGGCGTGAACGTCGCGGCCGTAGGTTTCGAATCCCAAGGACGCATACAGTCGACGGGCGGCAGACTGGTCCGTAGCCACCGCAAGGTGGATCTGCTCAAGATCAGGTATCGTCCGAGCCAGGCGCAGAACCTCGGCGAGCAGCAACCGCCCGACGCCCTGCTTGCGCCATTCGCTTTGTACATAGACGCCCCAGATGAGGCCTCGATGGCGGATCTTTGGGCCTGGGCGTTGGAAGAATCCTGCCATCCCCACGAGGCGGTCTTCATTCTTGGTGAAGGCCCCCATCACGAAGTTGCCGTGCGCAACCGTGCCCTTCAGGCGGCGGGCCACCTCATCGACTGCCATTTTTCGATGTTCCTCGACGGACTCGGTGAATGCCCGCGGCTCCTGCTCCAGCCCTGCTAAGCGCAGCTGCCAAAACGATTGCGCGTCTTCTGCGCCCAGTTTCCGGACTTCAATCTCTGATTCTGCCATTGGACCTCTTGCGCCTCGACCGCAACTTGTATGGAACCTAATGGTATGTCACTTTATTTACGATATCCCATGAAGCCTCTGGTGGTGCGTTTGCTGAGTGTCGCGTTGGTGCTGGCGGCGATGGTTTACGGCGGCGACGGGATCTCCCTCCGCTATCGCAGCTGGCGGCATGAGGATGTGTTCGGCAGCGTCAGCGTGACCTCGGTTTATGTGATCCACGAAAAGAATGGCAAGACGGAATACCAGTACAACTCACCGCAGGACCAGGTGTGCGTGCGCTCGCTGTTTCCTCACTTCGGCTACAGCCCATGTTGGTACGTCAGCCGGCATACAGAGAAGCAGATCGACATTTGAAGCGTTTGCCGTTACGCGCGTGACCGGCGGAACCTCTGCGTCTATTGTGGCGTGGGAAGCGGCGTGTTACTTTGCAATTTCCATCCTATGCCGGAAGAAAACAGTGCTCCGCGGCAAGGCCTGCCGGTCATCGCAGGAGTTCTAGTTTGCGCTCTGCTGGCGGCGATTGCGATTGAAGCCGTACTGAATCTCGACTTCAAACAGCCGTTTATTGGCTACGGGCTGGGCGGAGCGTTTCTGCTTTTTCTGGCGGCGCGGCCGGGGTGGTCTCGCGTTGCTTTGGTGGGCGGACTCGGGACGATCGGAGTGGCGGCGACAGTGTGGGGTCGCTACGAGGGAGTGGCCACGCTGCTGGTGCAGGTGATGGGGCCACTCGGCCTGGCCAGTCTCTTGGTAATGAGTTGCGCGATCCTGTGGCGAGGCCGCGAGGTAGAATCGGCCAGTTACCGTGCGCTTCTGCCGGGAGCCGCACTGACTTTCCTGACCCTGGGCGCGCAATACTCACTCAATATGGCGTCGCTGATCCACGCCAGGACTCTCGATCTGTATGCTTACGCTTTCGACGGAGCCCTGGGTTTCCAGCCCAGCTTTGTGCTGGGAAAGATGTTGAACGCGAACCCGTGGCTATTTCCCGCGGTGAAAGTCAGCTATGAAGGAATCGTGCTGGCAATGGCGGCGCTGTATGCGGGTTTCATGGCGCGCCGGGAAAAACCGTTATGGGAGTTGATTGAGTTGCTGTTCGCTCCCGCCATGGTGGGATATTTGTTCTTCAGTGTGTTTCCGGTGTGCGGTCCTCACTATGCTTTCGCCGTCGATTTCCCCAACGCTTATTTACCGTATCCCATGCTGCACCGATTGGCGCTGGAAAGTATTCCGGTGCTGCCGGCGTTTCCGCGCAACGCCGTACCTTCGCTGCATCTGACTTGGGCGCTGCTGATCTGGTTGAACACTCGGGGACTGTCGCGCTGGGCACGGGTTGTGGCTGCAGTGTTGGCTGTTGCTACCGTGTTTGACACGCTGGCCACGGGCGAGCATTATTTGTTCGATTTGATCGTGTCGCTGCCGTTCACCCTGTGGATGCAGGCATGCATGGTGCGAACGGTGAAATTCAGCGCTCGCGAACGCTGGCTCCCGGCGGTGGCAGGGTGTGCCATGTTTCTGGGATGGTTGGTGATCGGAAGATTCGGATTTCACTGGATGGTGAGCAGCCGTTATTTGGTCTGGTCGCTGGCGGTGGTTTCGTCGGCGGTGTCGCTAGTGTGGGCGATGAAGCTGCCGGCGATGATCCCGGAGATGATCACACAGCCGAAGCCTGGGATCGAGCTGAAGGCGATGACGGCGGTCGTAAGGTAGGTGTTGCTGTTGAAAATAACTGGCGGAGAGGGAGGGATTCGAACCCCCGATACCCGTTAAGGTATGTCCGCTTTCGAGGCGGATCGTTTCAACCACTCACGCACCTCTCCGTGGCAAAACAGCTCTTGGCTCTTAGCTACAAGCCCACTAGCGACGGCTTCGGAAGAACTCTTGCAGTAGTTCGGCGCTGCGGCCTGCCAGAACTCCTGACTGCACCTCCATGCGGTGATTCAAGCTGGGGTGGTTCAGCACTTGCATGACCGAGCGCACCGCGCCGGCTTTGGGGTCGTCGGCCCCGTAGACCAGGCGCTTGAGCCGGGCATGCACCAGCGCTCCGGCGCACATCGCGCACGGCTCAATTGTAACAAACAGCTCGCAGTCTCCCAGACGATGGTTACCGAGGTGTTTGCCGGCGTCGCGCAAGGCGATGATCTCGGCGTGGGCGGTGGGATCAGTGTCGGCGAGGTTTTGGTTCCAGCCGCGGCCGACGATTTTGCCGTTGTGAACCACGACGGCGCCAACAGGAACTTCGCCCGCTTCGAGCGCACGCTGGGCGGCGCGGAGGGCTTCCTCCATCCAAATCTCGTCGTTGGTCGTCGGTCGTCGGTCGTTGGCTGGGATAGACATGCGTCTTCTGCATTTTAGCTGGCTAATGGTATTCTTGCTGGGTCATGGGACTGGCCAACCTGCTTCGCAAAGTGTTCTTCATCGACCTGCTCAAGGGACTGAGGGTGACGTTTCGCTATCAGGATCCCCGGGAGATTTATACCGAACAGTATCCGCTGGAGCGGCCGCAAGTGGCGGAGCGGTATCGCGGAGCGCCGCGGCTGAACGTGAATCCGGACACGAATGAGACCATGTGCATCTCGTGCGACTTGTGCGCGCTGGCCTGCCCGGAGCATCTCATCATGGTGACCAGCGAGCGCAATGAGAAGACCCGGCGCAAGGAGTTGACCACTTTCACGTATGACCTGAGCCGGTGCATGTTTTGTGGATTGTGCGAGGACGCTTGTCCCACCGATGCGCTGGAACTGACCCAGGATTTCGAGTTGGCCAGTTACACTCGCGAAGGGGCGATCTGGAACCGCGAGATGCTGGAGAAGGGTCCGCAGCCTACGCAGTATCGACGGTAAAAGCGATAACCACAGAGGACACAGAGGTACACAGAGGAAGCCCCAAGACATTCTTGACGGTCTTGTCACTGTTCTGAACTGACTGCCATCCCGCACAAGAGGAGTAAAGGTCGATATGGGAACATCTGGAGAATTGATTCGCCTGATTAATTATGTGGATGACATTGTGACTACGCTGCGGCGCATCCAGGCTTTTGTTGCCGGCATGGATGCGGAGGAGTCGAAGCGCCTGGCGGAAAGTCTGCGCGCCGCGGGCACGAACTTGAATGCCATCGTCGCACAGTTGGAGAAAGGAGCGAAGTAGTGGGGCAGGTCAAGACCATTGCCGTGATCGGGGCGGGGACCATGGGCCGCGGTATTGCGCACGTGGCTGCGCTTGGCGGCTATCGCACGATTCTGGAAGATTTGCTGCCCAATGCGCTGCGAAATGCGGAGACGGAAATCCGTGCCAACCTCGATAAAGCAGTTGGGTTGGGGAAAGTTTCTGCTGCCAACGCTGATTCGGCATTTGCCCGACTGGAGTATGCAGGTGGTGTGGAGGAAGCGGCGCGTGAAGCTGATCTGGTGATTGAAGCGGTGCCGGAGGAGATGGAGTCGAAGATTGAAATCTTTACGCTGCTGGACAAGATCTGCCGACCGGGGACGATTCTGGCTTCGAATACGTCTTCGCTCAGCGTGACCGAAATTGCCAGCGTGACCTATCGTGCGAAGAAATGCATTGGGATGCACTTCTTTAATCCGGTACACAAGATGAAGTTGCTGGAAGTGGTGCGGGCGCTCGAGACGGACGACGACACCGTGGCCACTGCGGCCGAGGTCGGACGGCGGATGGGTAAAGAAGTCGTGGTGATCAAGGAATCGCCGGGGTTCATCACCAGCCGCATTAACGCCATGATCGGCAATGAGGCGTTTTATATGCTGGCGGAAGGCATTGCGTCTGCGGCAGATATCGACAACGCCTTAAAGTTGGGCTTGAACCATCCCATGGGGCCGTTTGAGCTGGTGGATTTGGTGGGGTTGGATACGCGGCTGTCGATTCTTGAGTACCTGCACAAGTCGTTGGGCGAGAAATATCGGCCTGCACCACTTTTGGTGCAGTATGTGAAGGCGGGGCGTTTGGGGCGAAAAACCGGGCGTGGGGTGTATGAATATCCGGAGCAGAAAGCTGAGAAGCCGGTTGCCAAAGCTGGCGATTAGCGGTCGTGAGGAGAAGGCATGTCGAGTCTGAAGGAATTCCAATGCGAGATTTGCGGGATTGTCAGTGGGAATCCGATCCATTGGTTTGTGATCGAGTGCGGAGATCAGAAGCTCGCGGTGGTCAAATGGGACCTGAACGCGGCCAACAGTCCCACCGCCCGGCACTTCTGTGGCGAGGCACACGCCCAGGTTTATATCAGCCGCTGGTTTGAATCCATGTGTTCTCCGCCTAAGGCCGTGTTCAAGGCTTCGTAGTTAAGAGAAAATCCCCGTCCTGTCTCTGTCCAAAGACGGAGAGACAAGGACGGGGCCCACCTGAGCTGCCGATTCGCAACTTCAAAAGCAAAGTCAAAGGCGGCGGACAAAAGTGTCCGCCCCACATGAGTTAATTCTTGTTGATGTCCTGCTTGGCCTCAAGCTTCTTGACTAGCGGCTCGACAAATATTTTCTGATTGTCGGGCGCGCCTGCCAGGGAGAGCTTCATTTCCTTGAGAGCGTTGGGGAAGTCGCCCTGGGCGGAATAGATTCTGGCGGTGCCGTCGTGTACCGTCCAGTCGTTGGGATCTTTCTTGGCAGCTTGGCGGAAGTAGGTGAAGGCCTCGTCCTGCTTCTTTTGTCCTTGCAGCAGGCGACCGTAAGCATATAGCTGCCCGGCGGTAGCGCGGGCGAGGGCTTCTTTTTTCGCCACTTCAGCGTCGTCCTTTCGGCCCATTGCCTCCAGAATTTGCGACTTGGTCAGGAAGTTATCAAAACGCGGTTCGGTGCCGATGGAAGTTTCTTCATACTTCAAGGCCTCGTCCAGATCGTACTTTTCGCCGAGCAGATAGGTGGCGGCGTCGTCCCAGCCTTCCCAAGTGTATTGCGCCAGGCCCTGGAGTTGGTTGTGCAGGCTGGCTTTCACGGTGTCGTGCACGTCGACCGCGACGCTGAATGGTACGGCTACCTTTTCCCAGCGCAGCGTGGCCACGGCGGCATCCGCCTTCACATCATCAAAGTCATAGGTCAGGGCTTCGCGGAAATCTGCGGGCTGTGGTTTCACGGTCACGCGCAGCGCATCGTCCGCTTCCTTGTAGGTGAAGCTGCCCCAGGCGGTGTGGATGTTCGAGAATATGACCGTCCACTCGCTTGCTCCCGGGATCATGTGGAGACCATAAGCGCCCTTGGCCAGAGGCTTGCCGTTGATGGTCACGTTGTCGGTGAATTTGATGGTTGTATTCTCGTTGGCCCCGGCGCGCCACACTTCACCATAGGGAACCAGCTTTCCCCAGATTTCGCGCTTGTTGACCAGGGGGCGGTGGTAACTGATGGTGATGTCGGTGATGCCGACGCGCTGGATGACGACGGCGTGCTGGCTCTGCCGGGGTATATCCAGCAAGGCCGACTGGGCGAGGGAGGAGGAGACTCCAAACGCCAGCACGAAAATCACGATGAATCCTGCAACCGACTTGTTAAACATGGAACGAACCCTCCGCTTCTGAATTGTTTTCCTGATAAAACCTGGGATTTCGGCTAAGAAACGACGGTTTAGACGGGAAGACAAATGTCTGGATAGCGAATTGTAAAAACAGGTTGGGAGGACGTCAATGGGTCCGCGGGCCGCTATCTTTGCCGTGGGATTTCCGTCCAAGTAATTGAAACGTATAAGCTGCGGGAACTTTCTGCGAGGCGGTTACGTAAACACGGTAGGGAAGCACAGCTAGGACGCTCGCGCCTGCATCACAAGGATTCATGAGAACGCTGGTCGATATCGTTCGTCAGTCGCTGGCCACATTGTGGGCGCACAAGCTGCGCTCGTTCCTGACCATGTTCGGGATCGCATGGGGCGTGGGTTCGTTGCTGCTTCTGGTCGGACTTGGAGAGGGTTTCCGCAGCGGCCAAGAGAAACAATTGGCCAATCTGGGGCAGGACATCATGTTTATTTTTCCGGGGCGGATTCCCGCGGTGGCGGGCAGCCTGCAAGCCGGCCAGACTTATCATTTCACCTACGACGACTACCTTGCGATTCGCGATGAGGCCCACACGTTGCGCGTGGTGTCGCCTGTGATCAATCGCGAGGATATTCGCGCGGTCAGCGATTATGGATCCACCAATGGACAGGTATTTGGTGTGGCGCCCGTTTATAACGAGATTCGGAATATCCCCATTGGAACCGGCCGCTGGCTGAACGATGAAGACAATACACAGCACCGCCGGGTTGCGGTGGTGGGCTGGGAACTGCTCAAGAATGTGTATCCAGGGCGGCCGGCGGTGGGAGCTACGCTGCTGCTGAACCAGGTCCGCTTCGACGTGATCGGGGTGCTGGCGAAAGTGGGACAAGACGGCAACAACGGCACCAACGCCCGCATCTTTGTTCCGCTGGAAACCATGCGGGACCTGTTCCCGCTCAAGGGCGACAACGTAGAGAACGCGGTTTCGTTCATTAACTACCGGCCGCTGGACAAGGCCCAGCACCTGCGGTCGAAAGCGGAAGTGCATCAGATCATCGCCCGGCGGCACCGCTTCGATCCCAAGCTGGAAGATGCGTTTGAAGATTGGGACACGATCGAGAACTCTCAGCGCGTGGATAAGATTTTCAATGCCATGGATTACTTCCTCGGCGTTGTAGGCTTCGTAACCCTGGGGCTGGGGGCGATCGGGATTATCAACATCATGCTGGTCTCGGTTACCGAGCGGACGCGGGAGATTGGTTTGCGAAAGGCGCTGGGCGCGACTCATCGCAATATCCTGACGCAGTTCTTTGTCGAAGGTATGTTTCTGACGATGTTCAGCGGCGGGATCGGTCTGGTGCTGGCGGGGGGATTCATGACTTTGCTGGGACAACTGCCGTCGCCCGAGGGATTCGACACGCCGCGGATCGTGCCGATGTCGGCAGTGTCGGCAATTCTTTCGCTGGCGATTGCGGGCATCACGGCTGGGCTGTATCCGGCACGCAAGGCGGCTCATATGGTCCCAGTAGAAGCTTTGAGGCAGGAGTAATAATGATTCGTGACCTGGGCAGGCAGGCTTACGGCGCTTTACGATTCAACAAACGCCGCAGTGTGCTCACCATGCTGGGCATGGCTTGGGGTATCGCTACCGTAGTTTTGCTGCTGGCTTACGGATCTGGGTTTGAAAATGGACTAATGGCTGCATTTCGCTCCTTTGGAACCAATCTGGTGTTTGTGTTTCCTGGACGGACGTCGCTTCAGGCCGGCGGGACCAAGGCGGGTAGTGAAGTCAAACTGACGATCAATGATCTGGAGTACATCCGGGGAGAAGTACCTCTTCTAAAACGGCTTTCGCCTGAGGCTTTCAAGCAATGTGCGGTGGCGTACGGAACGCGAAGCTCGAACTACGCGGTGAGCGGCGTCTATGCGATTTACCCGCGCATGCGGCGCATGGAGTTTGCCGAAGGCAGCGCATTCAGTGAGGCTGACGACTACACCCACACTCGGGTGGCATTCATCGGCGCGGACTTAAAGAAGAAGCTGTTTTCTGGCCAGAATGCGATTGGAGAAAGCATTCGCGTAGATGGCATCTCCTACCAAATTGTCGGAGTGCTCAAACATGTGATCAACAACAGCGACGACAACCTGAATGAACATGTGTACGTGCCGTACAGTGCGATGAACGACCTGATGAACACCTACTACCTGAACTCGATTGTGATGGAGTACGAGGGCGACCATATGAAGGTCGTCGAGGCCATTCGTAATTCCATGGCCTTTCATCACGAGTTCGATCCCAAAGACAAGCGAGCAGTTTTCGTGTTCGATGTGTTCTCCGACTTGGCCGATCTGGAAGTCATCACTACCGGCATCAAGGTTTTGCTGGGTTTCATCGGCTTGCTGACACTAGGGATCGGTGGGGTTGGGCTCATGAATATCATGCTGGTCGCAGTGACCCAGCGGACGCGTGAAATTGGTGTGGAGAAAGCCCTGGGCGCGCGGAAGTGGCATATCCTGTTTCAATTCCTTGCGGAAGCGCTGGTGATCACCGCACTGGGCGGTCTGCTGGGAGTAGCGTTTGCATACTTGGTCTCGTGGTCGGTGGGTTCACTGACGCTGTGGAGCGCGTTCGAAGAAAACGCCAGCGAGGGTGACATTCACTTGATCATCAACTCGGCGACGCTGATCTTGTCCACGGCGATTCTGAGTCTGGTGGGAATTGTGAGTGGAATGCTGCCGGCGGTGAAGGCGGCAAGGCTGGATCCGATTGAGGCGTTGCGGTACGAGTGAGACCGGGCTCAGCGGCACTGTACGATTGTTAGTTTGATCTGGTTAACTAATCTGTTGGTATTCTCAATTTATCCTCAAAGGACAACTATGACCAGGCATGGAGCCCTTCGTGTGGCAATCTTGCTGCTAACGATTTGCAGCGTGAGTTCGATGTTGCTGGCCCAAGCCACGAGCAGCAGTTCGGAAAAGAAGCCTGAGCTTCTGAGCGGTCTCGATCAGCGTTTCATCGATAGCGGAGCGGATCCGTGCGTGGACTTCTTCAAATACGCCTGCGGAAACTTCACGAAATACTATCCGATTCCCAAGGATCGCTCCGGCTACGGAACCGGCGCGCTGGTCGCCGAGCGCAATGAATATATTTTGCACACCATGCTGGAGAAGGCGGGCGAGGGCGGCGCGAGCCGTACGCCGAACGAGCAGAAGATCGGTGACTACTATGCTTCTTGCCTGGACGCGGATGCGATTAACAAGAAAGGACTGGGGCCGTTGCAGCCGGAACTGGACCGGGTTGCTGCACTCAAGGACAAGAGTGAGTTGACCTCGCTGCTGGCACATTTCCAGTTGATCAATGCGAATGCATTTCTTGGGTTCGGCGAGCAACAAGACTTTAAGGATGCCACCAAACAGATTGCTTTGGTGGACCAAGGCGGCCTTGGACTGCCCGAGCGCGACTACTATTTCCGCACTGGTGACGCCCCGGAAAAGACCCGGAAAGAATATGTGCAGCACATCGTCAATACACTCAAGTTGATGGGGGAATCGGAAAGCGCGGCCACGAGCGATGCTCAGAGCATCATGCAACTGGAGACGGCGCTAGCCAAAGTCTCCATGGACATCACCACGCAGCGTGATCCCAATAAGGTTTATCACGTGATGCAAGTTTCTGAACTGCAGAAGCTGACACCTAACCTCGACTGGCCCAAGTTTCTTGCGGAAGGCGGAGCGCCGGGAGTTGCGCAGGTGAATGTAACCAATCCTGAGTTTTTCAAAGGGCTGAGCGCGCTGCTGGATACGACCGAAATGAGCGTGATCAAGGCGTATCTGCGGTGGCAGTTGATCAATGGAGTGCCGAGCATCGTTTTGCCCACGGCTTTCGACGATGAGTATTTCGATTTCTTTGGCCACAAACTGAGAGGACAGCCGGAGCAACGGGCGCGCTGGAAGCGTTGCGTGCAAACGACGGACGGCGCACTGGGAGAGGCTTTGGGGCAGGTCTATGTGGCGCAAGAGTTTGCTTCTTCCAGTAAGGATGCCACGGTGCAGATGGTCAAAGACATCGAGTCGGCGATGGACCGCGACATCGACACGCTGGATTGGATGAGTGCGGAGACCAGGGTTCGAGCCAAGGCGAAGCTTCACGCCGTCGCAGACAAGATCGGGTATCCCAACCAGTGGCGTGATTATTCGAAATTGACGGTCAAGCGCGACGACGCGTTCGGCAATGTGCAACGAGGCATTGTGTTTGAGAACCTCCGGCAAATAGCCAAGATAGGCAAGCCGGTTGATCGTGGAGAATGGGGCATGAGCCCGCCCACGGTTGATGCGTACTACAACCCCAGCATGAACGATATCAACTTTCCGGCGGGGATTTTGCAGCCGCCTCTGTTCGACCCCAAGGCTACCGACGCGGAGAATTACGGCCACATCGGCGGCGTCATCGGTCACGAATTGACGCATGGTTTCGACGACCAGGGGCGCCAGTTCGACGGCAATGGCAATTTGTCGGACTGGTGGACGCCCGAGGACGGCAAGAAATTCGATGAGAAAGCCGACTGCACGGTGAAGGAGTACGGCAGCTTTGTTGTGGTGGACGATGTCAAAGTGAATGGCAAACTGACTCTAGGGGAAAACACCGCTGACAACGGCGGGTTGCGGCTTGCCTTTATGGCATTTCTGGAGGATGCCCAGAGAAAGAACATCAATGTGAAGCAGAAACAGGACGGCTATACGGCGATTCAGCAGTTCTTTCTCGGCCATGGACAGACCTGGTGTGGGGACACGCGGCCAGAGCAGTTGAGATTGCAGGTGCAGACCGATCCGCATTCGCCGCGGCAGTTTCGCGTGAACGGCGTAGTGCAAAACATGCCGGAGTTCGGCGAGGCCTTCGGCTGCAAGACTGGCCAGCCCATGATGCCGCAGAACGTTTGCCGGGTGTGGTGATCGGGGACGGCGAGAGAGCGTATCTAGTCTGAAGGATGCCTTCGTGCCGGGGCCTCGCTGTTAAGCCAACAACTCTCTGACGATTGCCTGCACATGAATCTGAGTCGTGTCCAGGAAGGGGACGACTGGCTTGGTCGTGCCTCGTAAGATCAAGGGCAGTTCGGTTCCGGCCAGAATGACTCCTTCGATGTTGTCGCGTTCTTTCATGCGATGGATGATGTCCAGCAACTGCTGCCGGGTCTCCGGTAGAAATACGCCCTTGACCAACTCCGCAAAGTACTTGCTGTGAATGTAGGCTTGCTCGTCGGGACCGGGTGCGACCAACTGGATACCTTTCCGCGAAAAGACGTCGGGATAGAATCGCCCTTGCATGGTGAAACGGGTGCCCAATAGACCCAGCTTGGTGAAGCCCATGTCTTTGGCGGCGTCACAGGTTGCTTCTACGATGCTGATCAGCGGAATTGGCGACTGTCTGCGCAGTTCGTCGAAAACCAAATGAGGAGTATTCGCGGAGAGAACACCGAAATGTGCGCCCGCCGCCGAAAGCCGGCGTAGTTCGGTGGTCAGGTAGGTGACGATTGCATCGAGTTGATTGTTTTCGAACATCTCCCGCGCCTTGTCCAGGTCGATACTGTTGATGATGATGGACGGGTTGCTGCGGTCGGTCCGTTGCTCGCAATAGGCCGCGAGGATGGCGCGATAATAGTCGATGGTCGACTCTGGTCCGATGCCTCCGATGATGCCGACGGTTTTCATGGGTGAAATCGGTGGCTCCAATGAATAGCTCTAGTCTACCGAAATCTCCAGTACTGTCGGGTTTTCTATAGTCCGTCGGTTGGTACTGCTTCCGTTAGAATCATTTCGTGCCCGAATCTTCCGAAACACGTCTTGACCGCGTGTTCCAGCAGTTGCGGCTATACGAGCACCCCTTGCTCGACTTCTCTGCACGCGGCAAGGGCGAGGCGGTCGAGGTCATCATCAAGTTCAAGAATCCTGACATTCCAGTGCATACCTATTACTTCGAGCTGCATCCCCGCGACCTGGACCATCCTCAGTTTGAGTGGACGTTTCAGCGCCAACTCTTTGACTGCCTGCACGACTACCTGATCGAAATGTTCACTCGCACGCCGCAAAATCGCGTTGAGCGCCAACGGGAAGGCATGTGAGCCTGCGCGAGAAGATCATCCAGGAGATTCGTGCGAGCGGTCCGATTCCGTTTTCGCGATACATGGAGATGTGTCTGTACGATCCGCAGCATGGTTACTATTCGCGGAAGGTGGAACAGTTTGGAAGAGCGGGAGACTTTTACACATCAAGCGATGTGCATGCCGTTTTCGGGCGGCTGCTAGCGCGTCAGTTTGAAGAGATGTGGAGGATACTGGGCTCGCCGGAAAGGATTGAGATCCTGGAATTGGGGCCGGGGAGGGGGTTGTTCGCGCGCGATGTGCTCGATTGGTCGGAGAAGAAGTTTCCGGAGTTCTTTGGGGCGCTGCATTATTCGTTGTGGGAACAGTCGGCCGGGCTGCAGGCACAACTGCAGGTCACTTTGGAACGGCATTTCGTAGCGGGGAATGCGTCGTTTCCTCAGGGCCTAAAGCTGCCGTTACCTGACGAGCTTCACAGCGCGGCCGAGGCTGTGCACGCCCGTGCTTGCGCCACGGATGCAGCCGCGGCGTCCAGCGTTCCTGTCATCGTCTTCGCTAATGAGTTCTTCGACGCGCTGCCGGTTGAAGTGCTCAGTCCGTGGGGCGAATTGCGCATCGCGGAGAAAGACGGACGCTTTGTCGAGACCTGGGTTCCAGCTACCACTGACAGTCTTGCGTACCTTGGTGGCTACAGCGTCCACGCCGAAGATGGAGAGCGTGTCGAGACTGCCTGCATCGCCCAGAGCTATATGACTCAACTGGCAGCCAGCATCCAACAGGGGTTTCTTATTGCCATCGACTACGGTTACACCCGCGCCGAGCAACTTGCCGGACGCCATCGCGGCACCATCATGGCATATCGCAAGCATTCCGTTTCTGCCAACCCCTATGAAGCCCCCGGCGAACAAGACATCACGACACATGTGAACTTTACGGCGTTGGCCGCGGCTGCCGAGCAGCAGGGCATGGAGGTAGAACCGCTGTTGACCCAGTCGCAATTCCTGATGGGGATCGGCGAACGGAATCAATTCGCCGATGCCTTCGACGACTGCCGCTTGCCGCAAGAGCGCGCCAAAGTTGCGCTGCAACTGAAGCATCTGGTGACGCCTGCCGGTATGGGTGAGAGCTTTCACGTGCTGGTTGCGAGTAAGGGAATTGCGGCTGAGCAGGTGGCCAGGCTCAGCGGACTGGCCTTTGTGAGCCGGAATAAGAGATAGTTCTTTCCCCTATAGAAATCTTTCATAGCCAGAGATGGTTCCGCCACGGTGGCAGTGTCATCTATAGCGCATGGAAATCCGTCCGGCGTCATGGAAAATCCTGCTGGCCTTCGCCATCATTTACTTTGTCTGGGGATCGACGTATTTGTCGATCCGGGTGGGAGTCCGCGAGGTGCCACCGTTTCTCTTGGCAGGGCTGCGCTTTGTGTTGGCGGGGCTGGCCCTTTACGGCTGGATGCGGATCAAGGGTATCGCACATCCCAGCCGGCGCGAATGGGCGGGAATTTGTCTGCAAGGGACGCTGATCTTTCTCATCGATTATGGCTGCGTGTTCTGGGCGGAGCAGCGGGTGCCTTCGGGGATTGCGGCGGTGGTGCTGGCCACTATCGCGATATTCATTACGCTGCTGGAAGTTGCCATACTGCGGACGCAGAGCCTGACCGTGCGTTTGAGCCTGGCGCTGCTGGCTGGCCTGTGTGGTGTTGCGGTACTGATGAACCGGTCTTTTTCATTTGGGGAAGCTCCGATTGATCGCGCGGGCGCGCTGGCGTTACTGGTGGCGGCGGTTTGTTGGTCAGTGGCCACAATTCTGACTCGGCGGCTCACTCTGCCTGCGTCCAAGCCCATGAGCGCTGCGGCACAGATGCTGGCTGGAGGCATCCAACTGCTGGTTCTGGCGGCGCTAACCGGCGAGTTCAAGGGGTTCCGCATCCAGGCGGTTTCGTGGACAGCGTGGTTTGCATTGCTCTATCTCATTGTCGCGGGATCCATCGTGGCCTTCACTGCCTACATTTGGTTGTTGCACTACGAATCGCCGACGAAGGTGGGAACGTATGCGTATGTGAATCCCGTGGTTGCGGTTCTGGTCGGATATTTCGTAGGCGGCGAGACGATCGGGCTACGGACAGTGTTTGGGAGCGTGTTGGTGCTGGTAAGCGTGATTACGATTTCGACTATGCCGAAGATGGTAGCGAAGACGGCTGTGGAGTTGGCGGAGGCCAGAGCGGAGTAAGAGATCTAGGGCTACCGGTCGATAATTTCCTTCCCAACGTCCGGCCCCCAATCAATTTCCCCGTGACGGTTCTCGGGCGTGATTCCAGCTACTAACTCCTCCAGTGTCGGGACTGCGCGGCATAACTCGATGTGACCATCGCAAGCATCTGTCATCACGGAGTCACCCGCCTTCAGGCGAAGTTCTTTGGCCACGGTCTTGGGAATGCGGACTTTAGACCGTCGCCCCATTTGATCACCTTTGCTTTTATCATTAGGGCTTGACCTCCAACCTAAACAAACTCACGAGGGCGGTTTACCGACGCTACGTACAGTGTGCTTCTTCAGAAGCTCCGACACCCAAGACGCAGGAACGGCGAGCATGATCCCTGAGCTCTGACCGAATGGCAAGGGCGCGTCGACGCTGGAGTACAGCGGGAGCGGGTACTGCTTGGACGATGACTCCGACTACTTTGCCGCTGTCGAGAGAGATCACGGGTGATCCGCTGTTTCCCTTGTTTCCGGAGACGCTTATCTGCAAAAGCTCTCGCTGACCTGCAGGAACCCGCCCGGCAAGTGGACTCACAGTCTTGACAGCGGCAATCGTACCAAGCTGAATTGTGGGATTCCAGGAGCCAAGTGGAAAACCAGCTAAGACTACAAACTGTCCTGTCTGAACCGTCCCGTCCGAGACCTGCAGACTTGCGAATGGCGTTTGTGAATCCGGATGGTCGGCGACCATGGCTTTGGGAAAGTGCGGAGTGAACCCCTTGATTTTGCACAAAGCCAAGTCTCTGCTCTCGTCTTTGTCAATTACATCGAACCATCGGCCACCACCGTTCCCGTCCTTTTGGCGGATGGTCGCAGTTAGCTGTGCGGAGTCAGATTCGTAGAGAGCGAGCACATGGGCCGCGGTTACGAAGTAACCATCCTCATTGATGAGGAAGCCGGTACCCACCACCCCTGCCTTTTCAGGCTCATGACCGTGGGATCCCCAATACATAAGCGGGATAACCGCATACTCCACATCGTGGGCGCTTCGCATCAACTTCTTTTCGACGGTATCCGGGCGCTGCGATAGAGCAGTACCGGAGAGACAGCCGAGCAGAAGGACGGGCGCCAAGACGAACTGTAGTGCCTTCATATTGCCAGCATATCAAAGGCGACGAAAAAGCGAAAGCATCTACGGCCTGGTCATCCTCTCCGGCTTCATCAACTGATCGAACTCTTCACCGGTGAGGTGCTTCAGTTTGAGTGCGGCTTCGCGCAGGCTGCTGTGGTCGACGTGGGCGGTGTGGGCGATTTGGGCGGCTTTGTCGTAGCCGACTTTGGGGGCCAGGGCGGTCACCAGCATCAGCGAGTTCTTTACGTACCAGTCCACTTTCGCTTTATCGACCTGGATGCCCTTGATCATGTACTCGACATATCCGTGGCAGGCGTCGGCGATCAGCGTGACCGAATGAAGGAAGTTATAAATGATGACCGGCTTGAAAACGTTGAGCTCGAAGTTGCCCTGGGAGCCAGCGAATCCGACGGCGGCGGTTGCGCCGTGAACCTGCACGCAGACCATGGTCATCGCCTCGCACTGCGTGGGATTGACTTTGCCGGGCATGATGGAAGAGCCGGGTTCGTTCTCGGGGATGGAGATTTCACCGAGGCCGCAGCGCGGGCCCGATGCCAACCAGCGAATGTCATTCGAAATCTTCATGAAGGATGCGGCCAGAGTTTCCATCGCTCCTTGCGCGAAGACGATTTCATCGTGCGCCGAGAGCGCGGCGAACTTGTTGCCGTGGGAGCGGAAGGGAAGCCCGGTTAGCTCGGCAATCTGCTTGGCGGCGCGCTCGGCGAATTCGGGATGGGCGTTCAAGCCGGTGCCGACGGCGGTGCCGCCGATGGCCAGATCGTAAAGCCCGCCCAAGACTTGCTCCAGGCGCTGGATGTCGCGTTCCAGCAGGCTGGCCCAGCCGCCGAATTCCTGGCCGAACGTGAGCGGAACAGCGTCCTGCAAGTGGGTGCGGCCTATCTTGACAATATTTTGGAATTCCTTCGCCTTGGCGGCAATGGCGTCGTGAACGGTCTTGACTGCGGGGATCAGCGCAGTCTTCACGCGCTCCGCGGCGGCAATGTGCATGGCAGCGGGGAAAGTGTCGTTCGATGATTGCGACATGTTGACGTCGTCGTTGGGATGGATCGGCCTTTTCGACCCCATCTCACCGCCGGCCAGCTCGATGGCGCGGTTGGAGATGACTTCGTTGACGTTCATGTTGGTCTGGGTGCCGCTACCGGTCTGCCAGATGCGAAGCGGGAACTGGTCGTTGAGTTTGCCGGAGATGACTTCGTCGGCGGCCTGCGCGATGAGCTTGGCTTTGTCGGCGGGCAGCTTGCCCAGATCCTGGTTCACGAGCGCACAGGCTTTTTTCAGGATGCCGAAGGCGCGGATCAGTTCTGGCGGCATGGTGTCGCGGCCGATGTTGAAATGCAGCAGCGAACGCTGGGTCTGCGCGCCCCAGTAGACGTTGGCCGGGACTTCGATCTTTCCCATGCTGTCGGATTCAGTGCGGGTGGCTCGTGCGGATGAGACTGGCATCAATCTCCCTGATGATCAGTACGTCAAGATTGGCACGTGTAACCTAAAATTATAGCGCGCGTGGGCACCTGTCCGGGGAAGAGCCTGTCGTTCCCCGCGTGCTAGAATCGTTAACTCCAAAAGGTGGGCGATTTCTGCTGGGAGCGGAGTCTTCCCGGCCTTCAGGATTCACAGCTTGCCGACCAGGCAAATTTCCGACGCGGTTCAGATTCCCGATACCTTGCCGCGGGCGCAGTTTGACGCGCACTCGGGTTCGCGGGTGGATGTGCTGGTGATCGGAGCTGGGCCGACCGGCCTAGCTTGCGGGATTGAGGCGCAGCGCGCTGGATTCAAGGCGGTGGTCATCGACAAAGGCTGCCTGGTAAATTCCATTTTCAATTATCCCGCCAACATGACGTTTTTTACCACGCCCGAGTTGTTGGAGATTGGCGACCTTCCCTTTACCACGGCTCATCAGAAGCCCACGCGGGAAGAAGCGCTGGAGTACTACCGCAAGGTGGCCGAGCATTATCACCTGCCGGTGGCGCAGTATCAGTGGGTGAAGACAGTGAATGGGCGTGATGGCGACTTTCACGTCACCACGAGCGACCGGCTGGGCCGGATCTTTGATTATCAAACCCGAAAACTAGTCGTCGCCACCGGTTATTACGACATGGCCAACCAGCTCAACATTCCTGGCGAGGAGTTGCCCAAGGTCTTTCATTATTACAAGGAGCCGCACCCGTTCTTTGATTTGGACGTGTTGGTGATTGGGGGAAAGAATTCAGCCGCGATTTCCGCGCTGGATCTTTGGCGGCACGGAGCGCGCGTGACTCTGGTCCATCGCGGGCCGTCGCTGCACGCGCACGTGAAGTACTGGATTCTGCCTGATATTGACAACCGCATCAAGGCGGGCGAGATCAAGGCCTACTTCAACTCCACGGTGCAGGAGATTGCTGCGGATTGCGTAATGGTGCGAACTCCTGAAGGCATGGTGCGGGTGAAGAACGATTTTGTCTTTGCCCTGACCGGCTACCATCCTGATTACGACTTTCTGCGCTCCATGGGGATTGAGCTTTCTGGGGACCAGTGCCGTCCGGTGTGCGACCCGGAAACCCTGGAGAGTAATGTGCCGGGAATCTATGTGGCGGGAGTGATCGTGGCGGGATCGCGGACGAATGAGATATTCATCGAGAATGGACGCTTCCACGGGCAACAAATTGCGCGGGACTTGAAGAAGAAGTTGGGAGCGGATGGTTAGCTCGCGTAACCCGGAATGCTGCAAGGCACCGCGGGTTGCCCGCACCTACATTTTGACCGTTTCTTCTCCCAATTGTTGATTGATCAGGCGCGCGACTAGCGGCTTCAGGTCTTCATCGGTTTTCCCTAGCACGAAGGCTTGCTTGGCTTCTGACCAGTCGAGTTTGAAGCTGGTGGCCAGAGCGGAAATCCATATCTGCTTGACTGGCGCGTTGGGGGAGATCACGAAGCGAGTGCCATCCTCAAACGAAATCTGCAAAGCTCCGGCCTGGTCTTCAACCTCGAAGTCGGCGGATTCTTCGGCGATGATCAAGCTCTGCTTCAGCGAACCCAATGCCGCATCGGCATGATTGCGAAACGCGATCTCATCGAGCATGGAGGGATTATAGTCGTTGGCCATCGGTCCTTGGTCCTTGGCCAAGCCGGCCGTTCGCGATGAGGCCTACGACCTGCGACCAACAGCCAACGACCTCTATTTCAGCAGATACTCCTTCACGAACATGACGGTCGCGTCGAACTGGTAGTCCTGATTTTTCTTCTTGTTGAAGCCGTGGCCTTCGTCCTTGGCCATGAGCCACCAGACTGGTGTGCCGTTCTGACGGACGACGTTCACCATCTGCTGTGACTCACTAACAGGCACGCGCGGGTCGTTCAAGCCTGCGATCACGAACAGCGGCTTGGCGATGTTCTTCGCCTTGTTTGCGGGCGCGATGCGCTCCAGGAACTCACGCATCTTGGGATCGCGTTCGTCGCCATACTCGACGCGCCGCAGGTCCTGGCGGTACCCGGAAGTGTGCTCGAGAAAGGTTACCAGGTTGGACGGGCCGACTACATCCACCGAGCAGCAGATGCGGTTGTCGTAGTTGGTGGCGACCGCCAGGGTCATGAAGCCGCCATAGCTGCCGCCGGTGATCATCACGCGGCTGGAGTCGAGGTCGGGTTGGGTCTGGATCCAGTCGAGGAGCGTGTTGATGTCCTGATAGGAACCTTCGCGGAGAAAGCCGTTGTCGAGTTTCTGGAACGACTTTCCGTAACCGGTCGAACCCCGCACGTTTGGATAAATGATGGCGATGCCCAGTTCGCTGATGAAATAGTTTCCCCGGCCGTTGTAATCGGGACGGGACTGACCCTCGGGGCCTCCGTGGATATCGATGATCACGGGACGTTTGCCTGAGAATCTGGCGGGTGGCTTGAACAAGAAGCCGGAGATTGAACGAGCGTCCCACGACTTCCAATGAATCAATTGCGGCTGGGCAAAGTTGGATGCGTTCAGGCCGCCAGTCTCGCTGAAGGTCCAGCGCTCGAGTTTGCCCGAAGCCATATCGAGTGAATACGCATCGTAGGGCTGGCTGGCGGTGCTCAGATTGAATCCCAACTCATCTCCATTCTCATCCCACTTCAGACCCCAGATCACGCAGAGTGGCAGCTTGGCTAAGGCAATCTCCTTGCGGGTCGTGGTATCGAGAACGTGCAAGCCACTGGCACCGTCTTCGTTTGACTCGAAGGCAATCCACCGCCCGTCGCGGGTAAGGTCGAACTCATCGACGTCCCAGTTAAGGTTGGGGGTCAAAATGGCCGGCTTACGGTTCGCCAGATCCATAAAGACCAAGCGTTGAAACTCGGAATCCCGGTCGCTGGTCAAGTAAATGCCCTTGTCGTCTTTGGCGAACCGGGCGTTGCTGTATGCCACGGTTTCTGAGCCAGTCGCCGGCGTCAGCAAATCCTTGGCGCCGGAGGCGATGTCGACCAGCCAGAGATAGCTCTCCGCGGCCGAGACTGAGTTGATCACCAGCAGTTTCTTGCCATCGTGAGACCAGTCAGAGACACCCCACCCTCCGCCCTCCAATTGCGCGACCATGCCTGCGCTGGAGGGATCGGCGGCGTTAACCACCCAGACATCAACGTCCTTACCATTGCGGCGAGTGGAACTGAACGCGACGCGGTCACCCTGATACGACCAATGTGGGTCGGTGTTGCGAGACTTGCCGTCGGTGAGCAGCGTGATGTCGCCGCTAGCGAAGTCGTAACGATAAAGTTGGAAGAACTCGCCTCCACCTACATCTTTCATGAAGGTGAAGGAATCACCTTTCAACGGCTGGTAGTCGATTCCGTTGAAGATGTTATCGGGGAAAAAAGTGAGCTGAGTGCGTGCGCCGCCGGGGAACTTGACCTGATGCACCTGGGAAGTATCCGCAAACCGGGTGGTGATCAGCATCTCGCGGCGGGTTGGGTGCCAGCCTGCAAAGGCGGCAAAACGGCTTTCTCCATAGCGTTGTGCCGACTCGGCGAGAGAGGCGGGAATCTTGGGGATTCCTTCAGCGACCAAGTTCTCATTGGGAGCGACCTCGTCAGTCTGGGAAAACGCAATGACGCTGAGGACCAGGACGGTGGCCAAACGCAGAAACGCTTTCATGGGCTAGCTCCTGTATGTAACAGACGGGACTGTCAGGTTAATGTTAGCGATTGTGCAGCGTTGGCAAGGTTAGGCTGAGCGGTGCGGAGAAGTCAACTTGCGGGATGCGAGACCCGGCTTTGCCGATGTGCGGTGCGGCAGGTACAGTATTTGTTCGCTATATTTCCCCAGTTATGGAGCCGCAACCGGAGCGCCCGATCACGTCGATTTCGTTGTCGGCGTATCTGCGTCTGGTTCGTCGCAACCGCAATTTCCGGCGCTTATGGTCGGCGCAGATCGTAAGCGAGCTCGGCGACTGGTTTTATACCCTTGCCATCTATAGTCTGTTGCTGCAACTGACGGGTAAGGCGAGTTCGGTGGCGCTTGCATTGGTGCTGCAAGTGCTGCCGCAGACCTTCATCGGGCCAGTCGCGGGCGTGGTCAACGACCGCATTCGCCGCAAGCGCGTCATGATCGCTGCCGATCTGGCCCGCATGGTCATTGTCTTTCTGATGTTGTTCGTGCGCTCGCGGGCGTTGGTCTGGCTGGTCTATCCGCTGTTGTTTGTCGAGACGCTGATGGCGGCGTTTTTCGAGCCAGCGCGCAGTTCGGTGATCCCGAACATCACCGAGCGAGAAGATGTGATCCTGGCGAACACACTGTCTTCCGCCACCTGGTCGGTAAATCTGCTGGTAGGCGCGTCAGTCGGTGGTGTTGTGGCCGCGCTGTTGGGGCGGGATGCCGTATTCATTTTGAATGCGTTGTCGTTCTTGGCGTCGGCCGTGCTCATTCGCGGGATGAGATTCGAGGAACCTCATGCCGAGTCGGCCGCACCGCTCCGTGCCCGCGATCTGTGGGACCACTCTCCAATTCTCGAAGGTGTCCGCTACGTGCGTGGCAACCGGCGCCTGTTGGCCACAATTTTCGGCAAGGCCGGAGAGTTGATGATCGGCCCCAGTTGGGTACTCTTCACAGTGATGGGGCAGCGTTACTTTCCGGTGCATTGGCGAGGCATCGACCCGCAACGTGGAGGCATGCTGGGGATGAGCCTGCTGCTTGGAGCACGGGGTCTGGGAGCATTAGTCGGGCCGTTGGTTTCAGCGCGTTGGGCCGGGCATTCGCAGGAGCGTTTGCGTCTGGGAGTTCTGTTCGGCTACCTGGTCGTGGGAGTTGGCTACGCTGCGCTGGGAGCATCGAACACCGTTTGGGTGGCGTGCTTCTGGGTGGTGTTAGCCCACTGCGGAGGTTCCACGATCTGGGTATTTTCAACCACGCTTCTGCAACTCAACACTGAAGACCGTTTTCGGGGACGCGTCTTTGCCGCAGATCTGGGCATGAGTATGCTGACCATCGCTATCGGGGCTTATCTGTGTGGCTTGTTTCTCGACTGGGGATATTCGGCGAAGGCGGTTGCTATTGCTACCGGCCTCGTGATGGTGGTTCCGGCGCTGCTGTGGGGGTGGGCGCAAAGGCCGTGGACAGCGCGGGGGCGAGAGTTTGCAGGCTGACACGCGGCACGCAACCGCTCTACCCGGGATACAACGAATCGATCTTGGCGGCCATGATGAAGTCGCTCTCGGTCAGGCCGTCGATTTTGTGGGTCCAAATAGTGATCTCGGCTTTTCCCCATTTCAGCAAGATATCGGGATGATGGCCTTGTTGTTCGGCGACGGCACCTGCGCGGTTCACAAAATCCAAGGCCTCCTTGAAGTCAGGAAACTTGAATTCGCGAGTGATGTGATGCTCGTTGATCACCTTCCAATTGGGGAGCTGATGGCTGAGGGCATGGAGCGGTTCGCCTTTGAGCGGCGGCACTCCTCCTTTGCAGGGAACACAATTCTTGCTGGCTAGATCGGACATGGCGGAACCCCTGCTTTAGGTTAGTCGAATGGTGCGACGACTGCCAAGGGTGCGGCAACCAGAAGGTGCAGTGGAGAAAAGCAGATCTCTAGGGCGGGATCGAGATGACAGGTTAATTGTGTCCCGCGGCCGACGCATTCACCAGCGGAACCGCCTTCACGGACGCTATCCCGGGCTCGTCAAACCAGGTCTTGATCTTCCAGATCGCGGCTCCGCTCCCTGCCACCAGGCTCCACGGCAGAAGCGGCGAAACCAGCATCCAGCGGGCCCCGAAGCGAACCAGGAGGAGCCATGTCATCGTCAACGCCAATCCAGCCATAGCAACGACGGTTCGACGCGGAAACTCCGCTTTGTGGTCCGGCGAGACCACGGCCTGCACCGCTAACGCGAACGGCACACCTGCGACCAGATCCACAAAATAATGCTCGCCGGTTCCGAGCGTTGATACCACGGTCAAGGCGACATAAACGGCTAGAAAGCCCCGCAGGCCGCGTGACAGTCCTTTGGTATTCCAGTAGAGCAGCATTGCCCAGGCCATGTGTAGCGAGGGAATGGCGTTGCGAGGTATGGTGGAGTTTACCGGAACCAATTCCAGGAGTAGCCGGGGCAGAGATTTGTAGGGGAGCGACCGCCAGGGAAAGCTGTCTGCAAACACGTACACCGGTCCGGTGGCAGGAACGATGTTATAAAGCGCCCAGCCGCCCAGCCCCGCCAGCAGGAACAAGGTGATGATGTCCCACGACGGCCGCTCCGTTCCTTTCGGTAAGAGCAACGCGTAGACCAATGCCATCACGAAGGGCAGGGATATGTACGTCAGCAGGCAAGCGACCCGCAGCAAAGATGACGCCGCCATCGCTCTGCCCATGAGAAAACTCGGCTGAAATCCGAAGGAGCCGTCGAAGACATATAAATACAGGTCAAAGGTTTTCGCATACAACACATTGGCCAGGCTCAGCGCCCGCTGGGCCGAGAGGACAAAGAGCACCATTGCCACTCCCGGCGCCAGCACGGCATAGGTTTTTCGGCGCTCGGATCCGGTTGACCACAGCCAGCGGAGCCCAAGCATCAGGAAAGCTCCGAGGCCGAATAGTGACATCACGCCGGCACCGGTATTGATCCAGTTGTGATCGTGAGGAAAGCGGACGATCAGTGCGAAGCCAACAGCCAGGGCGACCCATGCGATCAGTTCCTCGACGGCAGGCCAGTTGCGCAGATAGAACACGAGACCGCCGGCGATCGCTAACGGGAGGTAAGGGACGGTGAGGTCTAGTGCCCAAGCTGCGAGGACGAACACTGCGACCAATGCTGCGCTGAATGCGATCCAAAGCAGCTTGCGCCCGGCGCTCGATGTCTTCCACGTTTCCCACGCCATAGGATGTTGTGATTATGCACGAGGAAAGCAAGGTCGGGAGGCGTGGCGCGAGCGGCGGTGTGCCGTTAGTAACGGGGGGACGGAGTGCTCTAGCGGCGTTGGCTTCGGTCGCGCAAGACGGCAGCCAACCCTTTTCTGCGGATCTCCGACACAGACAATTTGATCTTGGGGCCTCTGGTGGCAGCGATCAGGTTTTGTTCGAGGTTCTGCAGTCTCCGCTTTTTGTCTTGGCGCATCAATTCGCCAACATATTCGCTGGGCGTGCTCCAATCACCTGAAGCCACCTTCCCTTCGATATTTTGTTTCACCTTCGAGATGTCCACCTGCAACATCGCCTAGAACGGTATATCTTCGTCGCTAATGGGTGACGATGAGGCCGACACTGGTTCCGGTTCTGGTGCGCGCTGGTCGAAATTGTTGCCACCTGCGGCTGCGCCCCGCGCCGATTCTCCACCCCCAGCGCCTTCACCGCGTCCGCCCAGCAGAACCAGGTCGCTGGCGACGACTTCGGTCATGTATTTTTTCTGGTTGGTTTGCTTGTCGTCCCAGGAACGGGTTTGCAGGCGGCCCTCGATGTACACCTTGCCGCCCTTCTTGAGATATTCGCCGGCGATCTCAGCCAGCCGCTGCCACAGAACGACGTTGTGCCACTCGGTGCGGTCCTGCCATTCGCCGGCTTTGTCTTTGTAGCGCTCGTTGGTGGCGATAGAAATCTTGGCCACCGGGGTGCCTTGCGGCGTGTATTTGACTTCGGGATCTTTACCGAGATTTCCGATGAGGATGACTTTGTTGACGCTCTTGCCTGCCATGACTGGGGACTCCTTCCGCTCGTCTTTGGTGTCTGAAAGCGCCACTATAGCAGAAGTGTGGCGGTGGAGGATGTGATGAGTGAACATTAGCATTCAGCACTCAGCTTTCAGCATTCAGCTGCCAGCGCCCGGTACTCTAGCTGGCAAATCCGCTGCGATTGGCTGAGTGCTGAAGGCTGAATGCTGAATGCTATAATTCCGCCATGGCTGCCGATACCAAGGCTGTGGGGATGGTTCCCGATGAGTTCAAGTTCGAACCCCGGTCGAAGGGGATTGACACTCCTCGCAAGAAGAAACCAAAGGAGTTGGCGGTCATTACCGAATGCTGCACTGGCTGTGCCGGTTCTCCTGCCTGCGTGGAATATTGCCCCATTGAAGACTGCATGTTCTGGGTTCCGGATGAAGACCATCCGCCGTTTGGCCGCATTCAGGTGGATCCTATTCTTTGCATCGGCTGTAAGAAATGCGTCAGCAAAGGGCCGGACGGATGCTTCCTCGACGGCTGCCCTTGGGATGCGATTGCGATGGTCGAAACCACCGACGTGGAGTTGGAAGTCGGGGTAATGCCGATCTAGCTCTCAGCTTTCAGCCCTCAGCCCTCAGCCCCAAACTCCACCGTACAGCGCTTCCTGGACTGTTTGCATCCGTGTATGGGACGGTCGCGTTCTATACTGTGGCGATTGTGTTTTCTGGCGGGAGGTGTTCCATGCGAATTGTCCTAGTCACGTGTTGTCTCGTGGGGATGGCCTGGGCGCAGAGTGTTACCAGCACCGCTGCGAATCCAGTCTCGAATCCGGCCACCAGCGCCCCTGCGCCGGCTCCCGAGACGTTGATGATTCCTGCAGGAACCAAAGTGCCGGTGGCGCTCAAGCATGCCATCTCGACGAAAGGCACGCGGACGGGCGATGCGGTGTATGCGGAGACAACGTTTCCCGTGGTTGCGAACAATCGAGTGCTGATTCCCGCCGGGACCTATGTGCAGGGACGAATCAGCGAGATCCAGCGCGGCGGGCGAATCAAAGGGCGGGCGCAGGTGTTGATGCACTTCACGAGTTTGATTTATCCCAGTGGATATACGGTGGTTCTCCCCGGTGCGGTGGAAAATGCGCCGGGATTGGACAAGACTGGAGTGAAAGATCAGGAAGGAACACTTCAGAAAGATCGCCAGACTGGCTCGAAGGTCGGGACCGTCGCGACAAGCGCTGGGACCGGAGCACTGGTTGGGGGGCTCAGTCAGGGAGGCAAGGGTGCTCTGATTGGAGCAGGAGTGGGCGGCGCTGTCGGCACTGTCATTGCCATGTTGACGCGCGGCGATGACGTGAAGATGGACGCTGGGACGACGATTGAATTGGTGGTGCAGCGGGATATTCCGCTGGATGCGTCGCGGGTGCCGAATGTGACGCGGGCGCCGGGGTCGGCGCAGTGATTTCGCTCCTATTTCAGATTAAATACCGCGTTCACGTGGGCGGTGACGGTTGCGGTCTGTGGCGTAAATTCTTCGGTCGGAGCGGGGACGGCGAGTTGGCTCCGAGCCATGGCCACCATGGGAAGCGGTTGCGTATGCCTTATGTTCTCTACAGTATCCACTGAGGCGTAGGATAAGTCGCCCAAGGTACGTCCCCCGGCCTGAGCGATGGCAGCGGCAGATAGTCGGGCGTGCCGATACGCGTCTTCGACGGCTTTGGTTTTGGCTAGGTCAATTTCTTCGAGCGTGTAACTGACGGACTGGTTGCCGGTTATGTCCATGCCGGAAAACTGTTCAACGATGGGGGCGACCTTAGTAAAATCCTTCAGCCTGAGCCTCACTTCCGTGTTCACTTGATAGGAGCCGATTTTCGATTTTCCATTGGAGTATTGGAAAAGCGGCTGTATGGACAAGGCACCGACTTCCGCGGTCTTGGGGTCGATTCCGTTCGAGCGTAGAATTTCCCGCACTTGTTCTACGGCTTGCGAGGCACGGTCATAGGCCTCTCGCGACTTGTTCTTCTGCGCGGAAATATTGAATTGCACGACGGCAGTATCCGGGTTGGCCTCGAATTTTCCATCGGCGGAGACGTACACGGTATTGGGTTGTGCGGTGACTGTGGGACGATCCTGTCCGAAAGCCAGTGATGTAGTTGCCAGAAGAGCTGCGAAGAACGCTGAGAGCAGTTTCATGAAGCCTCCTGTGAGTGCTAGGGAAAGTGTATACGCCGGGAAACCTTGCAGAGCAAGAACGCCACAGACACGAGAAGTTGCAGGCTACCTGCTAGTTGCCGCTTTTGGCGGTGGAATAGGCGAAGCGGTAGATCTGTGCGTCGATTTCCTTGCGCAGATCGCTCCAGATGTGCGGGGGCATAGAGAGAAAAACCTTGACGACTTTGGGATCAAACTGACGTCCGGACCAGCGTTCGATCTCCTCGCGCGCGGCGGTCACAGTCTGGGCCGCGCGGTAGGGGCGATCGGAGGTGATGGCATCGAGCGTGTCCGCCACGGAAAATATGCGTGAACCGATAGGGATCTCCTCACCTTTCAGTCCACGAGGGTAGCCGGTGCCGTCATAGCGTTCCTGATGGGAGTAGACGATTTCCGAGGCCTCCGCCAGGAAGGTGATCCTTTTGAGCAATTGATAGCCGCGGTAGCAATGCTCACGCATAATGGTGATTTCGTCCGGGGTGAGGGCACCCGGCTTGCGCAGGATGGCGTCGGGAATTGCCATTTTGCCAATGTCGTGCAGAAACGCCCCGCGGGCAATCACCGTGATTTGTTCCTTGGGTACTTCCATGGCGCGGGCAATGGCAATGGTGAACGCAGTGACGCGCTTGGAGTGACCCTCGGTCTCGGCGTCCTTAAGGTCGAGGGCATCACCCAGGGCCTCGAGCGTGATGTCATAGGAGCGTTCGAGATCGTACATGGTCTGCTGCAGTTGCTGGGTGCGAGCTGCAACCTGGGCTTCTAGGCCGGTCTGGTAAGCGCGGTTCTCAAGCTTCAGGCGGCGATTCTCGAGTGCCCGGCGTACCGTGGCCAACAGTTGTTCGCGCTCGAAGGGCTTGAGCAAATAATCATAGGCGCCGTTGCGAATGGCGGCCAAAGCGACCGAAATGTCGTGTACGGCAGTAACCATCACCACCGGCATGTCGGGGAACTTTTCTTTGGTGCGTTCCAGCAGACCGATGCCGTCGAGATCGGCCATCATCAGGTCGGAGAGCATCAGATCAAAGGTTTCCCCGGACTCTAGCAAGGCCAGGGCGGTCATGCCGGAGGAAGCCTGTCCGCACCGGTAGTGGGCGGCGGTCAACATGGAGCAGACAATCTCGCGGATTGCTTCCTCGTCGTCGACGACCAGAATGCGCTCGGAGGGCATGACCACCCTAGTCTAACTCGAAATGCGTCCCATTTTTGGGTTCCTAAAGTAACTAATAGGTGTCGGAAACCCGATTGGGAACGATGCCGGGCATGGTATCAAAAATGGAGCACCTAAACGCCCTTGATTGCGATGAACAGCTACGTAGATGGCGGCTGGTCCGCCCTGGAGTTGGCTGTCCCCAAGATGATGACGGTGGAATCGGCCACCCTGGTCGTCCTGGCGGCCAGCCTTTTGGTATTTCGCACGTTTCGTGAGCGTTATTTGCTGATTTGGATTGTGGGCTGGCTAGCCTACTTCGTTTCCGGCTGGACGTTACATAGCGCGCTGAGCGGCGCCAACCTGGATGTGCTGGTCGCGAGTTCGCAAGCACAGTTTGTCCTGGCGGTTTCGCTGTTCGCTTGCGCGGTGTTCATCTACTCACACGCCCGCAAGCTGTTAGTTCCGTTGCTGGTATTTTCCGTTCTTCTTATTAGCTACGCCGTGGCCCGAGCCTTTTGGTGGCCGGATTCGTTCGTCCTGCGAGTTGGTCTGGAAGTGGGTTACCGCATCATCACCTTCGCAGCAGCAATTCAGTTGGTGCGCTTTCGCTGGGCGCGCTGGGAAATTGGTCCCTGGCTGTTGACCGTCAGCCTGTTGATGGTCCATCTTGACTGGGCTCCGGTGAGCGACTATCTGCCGCCAGGCTTTGGGCTGGTGACGGACCTATTGTTCGGAGCGAGTTTGCTGATGGTGGTGCTGGATGATTCCAGGCTGCGCACGCGGCGTTTGGGAGTGGTGAATGCCTTAACTAATAGCATCAGCCGGGCGCAACAGCACGGACCGATGATGGCCACGGCTCTCGAAGAGCTGAAACGCCTGATGCACGCCAAGGCGGCATGGTTCAGGCTGTTCGAAGGCGACCAGATGGTGATCGTGCAGCAAATCGGTCTTTCCAAGGATTTTCTTCGCGACCGGGGTGTGGTGCCCACGGACGACAAGTTCGAGCGCACGCTGAGCGGCGGAGCGGCGCTGGTGGTTCGCACATCTGCTTCGGATGACTACGTACGTCCCTTCCTGAAAAGAGAGGGCTTCGATCATTGCGTACTGGTGCCGGTGTTGGGGAAGAAATCGGTGATCGGCGTGTTGACTCTGGGCAGCCGCCATCGGCTTTCCTACACCCCCGACGATCTGGAGTTTCTGGCTACCAGCGCGCATCAGTTGGGGCTGGCAGTGGAGAACCTTCGGCTGGTGGAGCAGATTCTCCGTTCGCACCGGCAGTGGGCGAACACCTTCGACTCAATCCAGGATCTGGTGCTGGTCCACGATTCCGAATTCCGCATCATGAAGGCCAATCAGGCCTTGTTGCAGCACCTGGCGCAAGCGCCGGCGGATGTTGCCGGACAGCCTTGCGAAGCGGTGCTACCGCACGTTTCTCCCTGGAGCGGATGTCCTTATTGCAACCGCAGCGGCGACGGGTTCCATGAAATTCCCGACCCTTGTTTCGGCGGGTTTTCCATGATTTCGACTTCGACCTATACCGACCAGGGAAGCGCGCAAGGCAGCGGCCAGAAAGGCACGATTCACGTGGTGCGCGATACCTCCGATCGGCGCGCTGCGGAAGAGAAGTATCGGCTGCTGTTCGAGCAGGCGCAGGAGGGAGTGTTTGTCGCCACTCCGGGCGGCAAGCTGCTGGATTGCAACGATGCCTTTGTCCGAATGCTAGGCTACCCCACCCGCGACGAATTGATGGCGGTGGATGTGGACACGGAACTCTACGCTTCCCCGGAGCAACGGGATTCCTTCCGGCGGGAGATTGACATCCATAACTTTGTGCGGAATTTTGAAGTCACCTTGCGGCGGAAGGATGGAGCGCTGATTACGGCGCTCGAAAGCAGCTTCGCCACGCGGGATTCGAAGGGCAAGGTGGACCGTTATCAAGGATTCCTGCTCGATATCACGGAAAAGAAACGGGCGGAGGACGAAGTCCGCAGGCGGAACCGCGAATTAAATGCGCTGAACGCGATGGCTGTCATCGCCACGCAATCGTTCGATCTTGATGAGATCCTGAACCTCACCTTGCGGCAGGTGATTTCGCTCTTGGGGGCCGAGACAGGGTCCATTTATCTGGCCGATATTGATGGACCCATATTTCGGCGGCGCGCAGCTTGGGGGCAGAACAGCGCGGAGCGCATGCGATGTGCTGAGGTGCATTTGCCGGAAGGCTTTGGCGACCTCGTGACTCGCTCACGCGCGGAGGTGATTACCGAGGAATATCTGCCTCATCTTCCGGCGTTGGCAGTGGATTTCATTCGCGGAGATGGAGCCAGTTCGTGGATCTGGGTGCTGCTGTGGAGCAAAGACAAACCCATAGGAATTATGGGCATCAGCAGCCGGAAAAACCGCGAGTACTCGAGCAACGACGAGAATCTACTGGTGGCGATTGGGCGGCAACTGGCGACCACCATCGAAAAGGTCCGCTTGTACGAGGAAACCAGCCGGGCCTATGAAGATTTGCGCAAGACCCAGGAACAATTGCTGCAGAGCGAAAAGATGTCAGCCGTGGGCCAGCTGATCTCGGGAGTAGCGCACGAGTTGAACAATCCGCTGACGGCGATTCTGGGTTATGCGCAATTGCTGGAGAGCGAAGGCCTGAGCGAGCGCGCCTCGGAATTTGTGGCCAAGCTGTTCAAGCAGGCGCAGCGTACACACCGCGTGGTGCAGAACCTCTTGTCGTTCGCGCGCCAACGTAAGCCGCAGAAGCAGCAGGTTGATCTCTGCAAAGTGTTGGACGAAACCTTATCGCTGCGCGACTACGACCTGAAGACCAACAACATCAAGGTGGAGCGTGAGATCGACTGCTCGGTTCCTGGGGTTACGGCTGATCCCCATCAACTGGAGCAGGTGTTCTTGAACATCATCAACAATGCCGTGGACGCCATGCTCGAAAGCGGTCAAGGAGGCAATCTGCGCGTGTCCGTGTATGCCAAGGACGGGCATCTGCATGCAGAATTCCAAGATTCGGGACCTGGCATCAAAGAGCCGAAGCGCATCTTCGAGCCGTTCTATACGACTAAGAGCGTTGGCAAGGGCACGGGGCTTGGCTTGAGCATTTGCTACGGAATCATACAGGAGCACGGCGGAAGCATTTCTGCTCACAACCGGGAAGAAGGCGGGGCGGTGATCCAGGTTCGATTACCCTCGACGAGCGGGACGATGGCGGCAGAGAATGCATCCCCCACTCCACGACGGGAGTCGGCGGTCGAAGGGCGGATTCTGCTGGTGGAAAATGAAGAAGCCGTCCTCGAGTTTGAGCGTGACGTGCTGTCGGGCGCGGGCGCGGAAGTCGTGGCCTGCATGGGTGGCGACGAATTGCGATCGCTGCTGAATAAGCAGGCGTTCGATGCCGTGATCATGGACGGAAAGATGCCGGGCAACGGCAGCGTGCTCGAGGTCCACCGCTGGATCGCGGAGAACCTGCCGGGTCTGGAAAAGCACTTGCTGGTCACTTTCGCCAGTGCGGCCGAGCCTGAGGTGCGCGAGTTCCTACAGAACAACCAAGTGCCGCATCTGGTGAAACCGTTTGAAGTCGGCGATTTGATCGGACATGCACGGCGCCTGCTGCAAAAGGTTAATGCGGCCGCAGCAGGCTAGGTGCTTACAAGGTTCGCCCAAGTTTGCGCGTAAACGCGCTTAACGCGGCTTCGTTCCTTCGATACCATCTCCACAAGCCTTTCTTCTTTGCGTCCACCAATCCCGCCTTTTGCAAAACAGCCATGTGATGCGAGATGGTGGGTTGGGAGAGGCGAATCTTGATTTCGATGTCCGAAGCACAGAGTCCTGAGTGCTTGCCGGACGAGTCTTTCTTTAAGACTTGGAGAATCCGGCGACGAGTGGGGTCGCTGATGGCGTGCAACGCACGGTCGAAGGCTCTCTGGGGTTCGGTCATAAGAGTTCAGTCATGGCAAGATAGGAATAGACCTTGGCATCGACCGATGTCAATATGGGCAGGATCCGCGTCCGAGTCGGGCAGCTTACCAGTCCTCTTAGAGCGCCCATGGGTGGGTGCGTGGCACCCACCTGTGCACATTGCGGCAATATTCCTCATAGTCGGCGCCGAACGTCCTGCGCAGGTGTGGCTCTTCATACAGTCGCACAAACAGAGCGACTCCGAACACTACCACGGCTGCACCCGCGATCACAGACCAGTTGGTCCGCCCGAACACGATCCACAGGCCGATCCATCCGGTGAAGAAGCCGACATACATGGGGTTGCGCACGTAGCGATAGAACCCCACCGCAACCAGTCGCTGCGGTGGAGCAAAGGGCGCGGGAGTTCCGTGTCCGGTGTGGCCGAAGTCCCAAATGCAGCGGATGGCTACCGCGAAGCCCAGCACCGAAGGTAGGGCAGCAAGCCACCGCCACGATGCCGTGCTTGCCGCGTCCACGCGAAAGCCCAGCCAGTTCGGCAAGCGCCAGAACCACAGGGCAAAGAACGCTGTCCCCACTAGCAAGGATGCAGTCGTCGTTAGCCATTGCGCGCCGACATCGGATGGCCGCGCGGTTTCCGTTTGCCCGTTCGCCATAAGCGCCCTCCAACAGTTAATACGGGTCGCAGTGGCTTTTGGTTACTTTCCTAAGCGGGTGGGTAGCCGCGAGCGATGGTACCACCCGACTCTGGGAGCTGCGGTTAGGAGCCTGGAGGCGGCTGCTGCTGATCGCGCTTCTGCCGCTCCTCTTCCTGCCTTTTCTGTTCAGGCGTCAGTGGTCCCGGTTGTGGACGCTGAGGCCGAGGTAGGGGCGTGGCCTGTGGCGGCGTGCCCTGCTGCGGGCGATTATTCGGAGAAGGGGCCACAGTCCCCGGAGCAGTCTGGTTCCGGTTGGGCTGAGCGTGATCAGGCGCAGGACGATTGTCCGGCTGATTCGGCGTTGCCGGCTGATTCATTCCTGGCCGACTGTTCGGAACCGGCTGAGCGGATGGTGGCCGGTTCGGCTGAGGAGTCGGCTCCGGCCGACGGTTCTGCTGATTGGGCCGATTATCCGGTGGAGCTGTCGGCTGCCGATTTGAGTCCGGTTGGTTGTTGGGAGCAGGTTGATCTGGCTGAGCAGACGGTGGCCGGTTCGGCCTCTGAATCGCGTCTGGCTGATGGTTTTGCTGGTTGGCGCGACCATCCGGTGGTGCCGTCGTGGGCCGATTCGCTTCCGGACGACCATTAGGGCTCGGCTGATTCGGCCGTGCTACCGGCGATTGATCGTTTCGCGGGAGCGGCGCAGTTGGAGGGTTCGCATCGGGCCGATTAGCAGTTGGCTGATTCGGCTGCACAGACTGTGGACGATTCTGCATTGCAGGATTCGCTGCGCCCGGACGTTCGTTCGGAACCGGCTGACGGTTGGCAGGCTGGTTGGATGGCGGAGTGACAGCGGGCTCTGCGGGCTTAGGGGCGTTCGGCTGAGTTCCGGGTTGATTGGCCGGACGGCCCATGGTCGGAGTTGCTGGCCTGCCCGGAGGGGCTTGGCGGACCATCGGGTGGGCTTCCGCAGCGGCTGCGGGACGGAGGGCCTGTACTTCTTGCTTCGCCAAAGGCTGTCCTGGATGCGCCGCCAGAGCCTGCTGCTGTCTTGCGAACGGCACCGGCGGAGGAGGTGGCGTCGCCTTTGCGATCACCTGCCGGTTCATCACAGCAGGCGGCGGCGTGGTCACACGATTGGCGGTTGCGGCCCGTACGCCAAGAACGCTTTCGCGCGTGGGAGCTACTGCGATCCGCGCACTCACAGGCGCGGCAGCGATTTGCCGCGCATCTACACGAACGGCCGTGCGGGCAACGGGCTGCGCAGTTGCGAAGGAGCGTTGGGGAACCGCTGTCACCGCACCCCGAACATTCCTATTCACATACGTAACGTTGGTGATGTTGGTGGTGCGGTTGTTGATGATTGTGGTGTTGTAGACGTTGGTGATGGTGGTGGTATTGACGGTCGTGTTGCTGACATTCACCCGGTTCACATATCCGCGGCTGACGCGATAAGACGGCACATAGACTTCCCGGGGACCGAGCGGAAACCATCCCACGTTGCCGCCGAATCCGCCTCCTCCACCGATGAAGACCACGAGCGCGGGCGCATACACCGGCCTTACCGCGACCGGGCCGGCCACCCAGCCCCAGCGTCCGTCGACTGTCACCCAGCGTCCGTAGTGGAATGGGGCGTAGCCCCAGGGAGAGTCATCGACCCAGGTATACCCCCAAGGGGCAATCCACTCCCAATGGCCGTCATGGTAAGGCGCCCAGCCGGCGGCGACCTGATTGGGATACCAGACGTGGCCGTAGTTGGAGTCATCGCGCCAGTCACCGTAGCGATCAAGATCTTCGTACCCGACGACATCGTGGGACACATACTGCGCCGAGGGCGACTGCTCATAGCTGCGATCGCGCTGGGATGCCCAATCATCGAATCGATCGGGTCCGCGTATGTCAACGACGTCGGCGTTCAGCGAGTCGCTCCCGCTGAATGTACCCGACTGCCCGGCGTGCAGCGTATAGGTCTGGCCATTGCCGGTCGATTGGCCTCCGCCTTCGCGGACACTGACAACCGTGTTTGTACCGTCTTCGCTGGCCGCCACACGATAGGTTCCGGGCTGCGAAATGGAGAACGCCAGGTTGGGGGTGTCGATCTCGAAAACATCATTCTGGTCGAGCCGGCGCACCCGAACGTTCACCGAACCCGACGTAAGTTGGATCTGAACTGTGTTGTCATCCAAATTCAGGAATGAGAAACCGGTATTGGCATCCAGGCGAATCACAGCCGAGCCCAGTTGCAGTTCGACGCGCGAATCGCGATCCGACCAAAGCCGGTCGCCGGTCGTCATGGGCCGGTTGGGTACCGCTTGCACCCAGTCGGTTTCGCCGGCTGGTTGGAATGAAACCGAACCTTCCAGGTAGCCGATGCGGGCCACGCGGCTGGGCGGATCGTCCTGCTGACCCTGCTGATTCTGATCTTGATCCCCGCCCTGACACTGAGCGATTGCTGGTGAAAGTACAACCATGGTGAAAAGCGCGAACCCAAGCACACCACTGCACCAGCCTAGCTTCTTGAGCAATTGCGTCATGGAACTGTTCCTCTCCCAAGTTGTTTTCTCGCGAACCCCGACGTTCGCGGACTTGCAGGTCAAACTTTGATGCTGGAAATGGACATCGCAGCCAGGATTTCCCGAAGCGCGGCCACAATGCCGGAGTTCCTCGTATACAGATATCTTAGGCGATGGCCCGAGCAGAGGACTGCCCAAAAGTGAACACTTTGAGGGTGCGTTTGATCACCCGGCCTGGGATCGAGGCCGGGTGGAGGAGAGGCAGCGAGTGAAATAAGCTGCGGGTTTCCCCAAGCACTTCTTCAATACCTGATCGCAGCCGTCGCCGGCCGGTTTTGGCGGGATGGGCGTCCGACGCGGATGTCTTGCGCCACTCCTCTAAGCGATCCGCTACTTCTTCAAAATCGGGTTGTAGCCGTCGCTGACCAGCTTGCCACGCATGGCTTCGGCGTCTTTGATATCGGCGTAGGGGCCGACCTGGACGTGGAAGAGCTTGTCGGGCTGGGCGTTGGCGGAGAACGCCGGGTACTGCTTCTTCTTGAGGGCATCCACTAATGAGTCGGCGTCTTCCTGTTTGCTGACGGCCGCAACTTGAACGTAGTAGCCGTTGGTGGGCAGCGCGACCGTGGGATCAGCCGGCGGAGGGGTGGCGGAGGGTGCGGCCGGAGTCGCGGCGGCATCATTTGCGGGCGCGGGAGCGGCTTCATTCTTTGCGGTCAGTTGGCTATCTGCATTCTTGTCGGAGACCGCTTTGTAGAAGGTCATGTCGGCGGCCGGAGCCGTCGGTTTAACCGCCGAGGGACGGGCGTTGCCGGCAGTCGTAACCGCGGGCGAAGCAACTTCTGCCGCGGAGGGCTTGAGGCCTGAAGTTCGGCCCAACGAGAATCCCATCGAAAAGAACACCGCGCACAACGCCACCAGCCCGAAAAACAGGGCTAACATCTTGCCCGTGCCTAGTGTAATTTCGGTGTCCTCGGATGCCGCTTTTGTCATTGCCACCTCGTCGCCGCTAACTCTTGGTCGTTCCGCCGTCGGGCTTCGGCGCTAACAGGTTTTGGAGGCCGGAGAAGAAGTCCACTGGAACCGGGAAGATCACGGTGGTATTTTTCTCCACGCCGATCTCGGTCAACGTCTGCAAGTAGCGCAACTGAACGCTCACCGGTTCGGTGGCGAGTAAATGGGCGGCGTCCACCAGACGCTGGGCGGCGGAGAACTCGCCTTCCGCGTGGATGATCTTGGACCGCTTCTCGCGTTCCGCCTCCGCCTGTTTAGCCATAGCACGCAGCATGGACTCTGGCATATCCACCTGCTTGACTTCGACATTGGTTACTTTGACGCCCCAGGGCGCGGTGTGAGTGTCGAGAATGCTCTGCAAGCGCAGGTTGATTTTTTCGCGATGGGAGAGCAGTTCGTCGAGTTCCTGCTCGCCGAGTACTGAACGAAGCGTGGTCTGGGCAAACTGCGACGTCTGATAGATGTAGTTCGAAACTTCGACCACAGCTTTGTTGGGATCGATGACGCGCAGGAAGATGACGGCGTTTACTTTTAGAGTGACGTTGTCGCGAGTGATGATGTCTTGCGGCGGCACTTCAAGGGCCTCCTGACGGAGCGAAACCCGTACGATGCGGTCGAGGGGCGCGAACACCAGAGCGATACCAGGACCTTTTGCGGTAGTCAGCAGGCGCCCCAGGCGGAAGATGACGCCGCGTTCGTATTCAGCCAGAATCTTGATCGAGCTCAAGATGTAGAGCCCAACGATGACGATGACGATTGTCGTGAAACCAATGCCCAGATCCATCAGGGCCTCCAAACTTATGTAAGGGATGTTCCTATGGCGGATTGTATCGCAGTTGGCGGGAGGGAAGCGGTGACTGGAGAGGTTACCGGGCCAGATCCACGCGCAACTGCAGGCCGTTGACTTGGCGCACCACTACGGTTTGTCCGGGGGCCACGTTAGAGGAAGCAGTTGCGTCCCAGAGTTCGCCATGAACGAAGACTTTGCCTTGGGGCGAAAGTGCGGTCTCCGCCGTACCGATTTCGCCGACCAGGCCTTGGGCGCCCGTAGTTATCTTGTTTGAGCGCGCTTTCATCGCGATGCTCATGAGAAATACGGTTATGATTCCCACCGGAATGCTTACCGCTAATGCAGTCACCAGATGAACGCGCATCTCGGGAATGGGAGCGTCCACCAGCAACAGGCCACCGAGAGTCAGAGTCACAACTCCGCCGAGCGCCAGCACACCATGAGTGGCGAACTTGGCTTCCAGAGCGAACAACGCGAACGAGGCGAAAATCAGCACGACGGCGGCGAAGCGCGTAGGTAGAAGGTTGAGCGCGAACACGGCCAGGAGGATGAAGATCACCCCCACTGTGCCAGGGACCACTGCGCCGGGGTGGTTGAACTCGGCATAGAGCGCAAGAGCGCCTACGGCGAGCAGGATGAAGGCGATATTCGGATCCATGAGATAGGCCAGAATTCGCTGCCGCAGTGTGAGGTCGAAATTGAGGACGGGTTCTCCTACCAGGTTCAAGGTCACCGTCTTGCCGTCGAATCGTTTGACCGTCTTACCTTGCATCTGCTTGAAGAGGTCGTCCTCGGTGGGAGCCACGTAGTCGATCAGCTTTTGAGAGAGAGCTTCCTGCTCGGTGAACGACTTCGACTGGCGGACGGCGCTTTCGGAGACTTCGACGTTACGGCCGCGCTTGCAGGCAACGGACCGCATCAGGGCGGCGGAGTCATTCTCCAATTTCTCTTTCATGATGTCATCCATCTTGCCGCCGCCGAGGGCGACGGGATGAGCGGCGCCGGTGTTGGTTCCGGGGGCCATGGCGGCCACGTCAGCACTCTCCAGGATGAAGAATCCGGCAGAGGCGGCACGGCTGCCGCTGGGCGTGACGTAGATGATGACGGGCACCGGCGAGGCGACGATCTTTTCAATTATGTCGCGGGTGGACTCCAGCAGTCCGCCGGGAGTGTTGATCTCAATAAGCAGCGCCCGATCTTTCTTGAGCTGAGCTTCGGCGATGGCGCGGCCGATGTATTCATCCGTGATGGGATGGATGGCGTCGCTGATGGTGATCTTCAGGACCTGGGCGGAACAGAACCCGGCGAAGGTGCACAGAAGGATGCCGGTCATGAACGCGGATGCAAGGCGCGACACCATCGTCTTCATCGATTGGGCAGCTGTGGCGCTTCCTGCGCCAGTTTAGCTGCAACGGTGTTTTTCAGAGCCAGCGCGGCCGGGTTGTCCGGTTCCAGATGAAGCGCCTGATCGACTTCCCGCCCGGCTGTCGCTGCCTTATTGTCTCTCAAATCGAGCCGCGCCAGCACAAGAAAGGGTTCCACGGACGCGCGCAAGTGCAGCGCCGCCTCGGCCTCGGCGCGCGCAGCCGCAGGATCGCCAGTTTCCAGGGCCTTGGCCAATCCGGCGTGGGCTTCGGCGTTCGAAGCATTCAACGCGATGGCCTCGCGGAAGTCACGTTCAGCCTCAGTGAGGAACCCTTGCAGCAGCAGTTGACGCCCACGATCCACGTGAAACTGGGCATGGGTTGCGGCATCTGAGTGGGAAAGGCGTCCTTCTGCAGCAGCCCCAATCTTCAAGGCAAGTTGGCGAAAGGAATTTTCGTCGTAGTCGGTACGGAGCCGTTCCATGGGAATCTTCACGCTTGCAGGTACGACTGCACGTTGATCGGGACCGGCGTCAATTGTGTTAAGTAGAGACTTGGCTTCGGGATCACTCGGTTTCAGCGTCAAACTCTCGCGAAGCTGCCGGGCAGCGCCGGTGCGGTCACCGTTGCGATAAAGTTCTACTCCGAGATTAAACCGATAGTCGGCGTCGCTGGGATCGTCGGCGACGGCCTTCTGAAAGTCCTCCACGGCGAGCTTACGGTCGCGGTGATCGAGCACTACGCCGAGGTTGTTGTAGATTTCCGGCAAGGGCAAGCGCTGAGCTATGGCACTGAATGCTGATTCCGCGCGGGGATAGTCTCCCTGGTAGTAAGCTGCGAGTCCGAGATAGAAATTGGCTTCCCCGGAGTACGGATTTGCGGGGGGAACGCGAGACAGCCATGAGGCGGCTTGTTCGTATTTCGCCTCACGATAGTATGCTTCGCCCAAATGAAGGCTGGCGGCGGGGTATTCGGGGCTAAGACGCAAGGCCTCGTGAAAGCGCTGAATCTGCTGCTCATTGCTGGCAGCAGTGATGCCCTTGACATAACTCTCGAAAGCATCCAGGCGCACCGCTGGAGCCTCACTCAGAAAGGCTGACCGGGTCACAGCGAAATCAGGATAAAGACAGTGCAGAATGTCCCAGGACAGTCCGGTCTGAATATCGATGAGTTGAACCAGAAGGCCGGATTCGGTGATCTCGGGCAAAAGGCGCTCACGGCGCATGTCCAGCAATTGCGCTTTGACAGAAAACGTTTGCCCGTCGAAGTTATACTCGCCGAGCACTACGTAATCGACGTCCATCTGCTCGGCCATGCGGTAGAGGGTGGCGCGAGAGGGACGAATGTGAATCGGGATGCCCAGCCGGTCATAGGCCCGCAGGCGATCTTCGCGAGGCCGGACGTAAAGCGTTGGAGACTTCAGGCGTTCCTGCAGCAGTTCGGGAAAGGAATCGCCGATCCACTCGAGTCCTGGCGCCTTGGACTGGTTTTCGAAAGGGGTGACCAGGACGGTTTGGCCGACGCTAGCCGCTTCCTGGCCAACCGCAATAGCGGAGAAGCACAACAGTAACGCAATGAGCCGGGCGAATTTCAAGATACTTAGATTATATCGCGTGCTCATGTCGCTCCCTTTTCTACCCCTTGTTAAGCGAGTTCATGGGGACTAATATTCCGAACTGATGCAAATCGCCGATACTTGCCGGGCAACAGCACAAACGTGGTATTTGTGCGCGAGCGCGCGGATCTATCTTATTTGTCTGCTTGCGTTTGTCTGTTTGTTGGCGACGGTGCTTCATGGCGAAAGTGATGCGTGCTTGTCACGCACAACGTTGATTGGAGTGCCTGGCGCGGATGCATCTGAGGGCTTAACAGCCACGGATTTTAGAGTGACGGTAGGCGGCAAGGCCGCTTCCGTGCAATCGGCCAAGCCGGCCGATCGACCACCGCGAGTGGTCATCCTTCTCGACGCCAGCGCCAACCACGATCAGTCAACCTGGGCGGCCACGCAGAGGGTCGTCGATGAGTTCCTGGCTGGGTTTCCCGCGGTAGGTGATTTCACCCTGCTGGCGTTCGACGACAGGGTTCAGCAAGCTTTCCACGTAACGGATCGTGCTTCTCTGCAAGGCACCTTGGGAGAAATGTTTCCCTCCGGAAAACGGGAGACCGAGGCCGGTCTGGACGAAGCCCTGAAAAATGGAAGCGCTAGTCTTGGCGCGTACCGCCAGGGCGATACTGAGCTTCTAGTTACAACCTGGGATCAGATTCAAAAAGAGACCGAGCAAGCGCTGAGCCAGCAGAGAGTAGCCGGCATCCGCTTCTTTGGGGCGTCATTCGATCAGTCCAGACGGGTTGGGCCGGATCGGTTCGGTACGGGCATGACGGTAGAAAATTACAGTCCGTTCGAAGCTGCGGCGAAAGCCTCGGGTGGCCGGTGGGCATGGTTCGACATGAGTCGTCAAGATCCGGCAGCGTCATTGCGGAATGCCACGGCGGCTGGGAAGTCGATGGCCGCCCTGGTCCGTAACTATGTTGTTCTCGAGTTGCGGCTGGCGTCGCCGATCACGAAACCGGAGAAACTGAAGATCGAATTGCTCAAGGACCCGAAGGTCAAGGCAGAGGACAGATTGGCAACTTATCCGCGAGACCTCTTCCCCTGCCAATGAGTGCCCTTTCATTCCCGAGCGCGGAGCTAAGGTTCTTTGTTCTTTGACACGGTCCAGCCGGGGAGGGTCTGATCTCCGGTGATCAGGCGGGCGCCGCGTTCGTAGGTTAAGTAGGACCAGGCCCATTGGATCAGCACGATGATGCGGTTACGAAACCCGATCAGGAAGAAAATGTGAATGAACAGCCAGGATAACCAGGCGAGGAAGCCTGAGATGTGGACTTTGCCGAATTCCGCGACGGCGGCGGCGCGGCCGATAGTCGCAAGATTGCCCTTGTTGACGTAATGAAAATTGCGGCGGGGTTCGCCGTGCAGTTCGCGCTTGATGTTGCCGGCGACGGCGCGACCCTCTTGCATGGCAACGGGTGCGACGCCGGGAATTATCTTTCCGCCTTCATCTTTGAGTGACGCCAGGTCGCCGATGACGAAGACCTCGGGATGGCTGGGGATGCTCAAGTCAGGGTTCACCAGCACTCGCCCAGCGCGGTCGATCGGCGCTCCCAGTTTCTTGCCCAAAGGAGATGCGGCGACTCCGGCGGCCCACAGAATCACGGCGGCGGAAAGACGGGATTCTCCCATGCGCACCGCGCCGGCTTCGACGTCGGTGACCATGGTGGAAGTGCGCACATCCACTCCCAGATGGCGAAGCTGTTCCTCGGCGCTGCGGGAGAGATCCGCGGGATAGGTTAGCAGAATGCGCGGGCCGCCTTCGAGCAGGATGATGCGAGTGCTCTTGGGATCGATGGACGTGAATTCATTGGCCAGCACGCGGCGTGAAATCTCGGCCAAAGTTCCTGCCAGCTCTACCCCCGTCGGCCCACCGCCGACGATTACGAAATTCAGCGGTTGCTGCGGGCCTCCGCTGGCAGCCTGGCGTTCGTCCAGTTCAAACGCGAGCAGGACGCGACGGCGGATTTCGAGCGCATCCTCGATGGTCTTCAGGCCGGGAGCGAACGGTTCCCACTCGTCGTGCCCGAAATAAGCGTGGCTGGCGCCGGCTGCCACGATGAGATAGTCATAAGGAATTTCAAGATCGGGCAGCTTCACCCGGCGTTGCGCGAGGTCGAAATCCTGCACCTCGCCCAGCAGAACATCTATATTGGGGTGGCCGCGCACGATCCAGCGGATGGGGGCGGCGATTTCGGCGGGAGAGAGCCCGGCGGTCGCGACTTGATAAAGCAGCGGCTGAAAAGTGTGGTGATTCCGGCGGTCAATGAGTGTGATCTGGACCGGCAGACGGGCCAAATGCAGCGCCGCCTGCAAGCCGCCGAAGCCGGCGCCGATGATGGCGATTCGAGGTTTGGAGTCGGTAGCCAATGCATGCACCCGGTCAGAGACTGTTAATATTCTGAAACAAAAGAGTAGCATTTTCAGCGTTAGTCAGACGCGAGCAAACACTTTGGCCTCGAAAGCTGCGCCAACCAAACCGGACCGTGGAGCGTGGGTCGGCTTTCTGATTCCCTCGGTTGCGGATTTGTTGTTCGCCGCATTGCTGTTCGGGCTGAGTTGCGGCGCGCTGGGACGGCTGCTGCTGCGCGATGCCACCATCGGATGGCACATTCGCAATGGGCAGCAAATGCTGCTGACCCACGCCATCACTCGCACAGATTCGTTTTCTTCGACCATGAATGGGAAGCCGTGGTTCGCGTGGGAATGGCTCTACGACATTGTGTTTGCCGTCATCCACCACGCGATGGGGCTGAACGGCGTGGTTTTCTACTCAGCGGCGATCATCGCGGCGACGTTCGTTTTGACTCTTCATCTGGGATTACGGCGTGGCGGCAATTTGCTGATCACGTTATTCCTTTTGATCCTGACGCTGGGGTCCTCGGCGGTGCATTTTCTTGCTCGGCCGCACTTGTTGAGCTGGCTCCTGACCGTCGTTTGGTTCGAGTTACTAGATTCTGCGGCGGGTGCACCGGCTTCGGAGCAAAAGAAACGCCTGCTCTGGCTGCCGATAGTGATGCTGCTGTGGGTGAATGTACATGGCGGATTTGTGCTTGGCTTTGTTCTGCTGGTGGTCTATGTCGCCGGTGGCGTGATTGACTACTGGGCAAGCCGAGAGCGGCGGGACGAAACCGCAACTTGGCTAAAGCGGCTAAGTGGCGTAAGTGCGCTCGTGACGGCGGCTAGCTTCATTAATCCTTATACATATCAGTTGCACCTCCACGTTTACCGTTATCTGACGGACCGTTTCTTGATGGACCGCATCAGTGAGTTTCTCTCGCCCGACTTTCACGGGGCGGCTCAGCAGTGCTTCGCGGTGCTGGTGCTGATCACGATTGTAACTGTGGCGAGTGCGCGGAAGAGGCTGAGCACAACCCATGTGCTGGTTTTGCTGGTTGCAGTTTACAGCGGATTCTATGCCACGCGCAGTCTGCCGACATCAGCACTCCTGATCACGTTGATCATCGCTCCGGTGATATCGGAGAGCGTAGCGGGACTGAGAGAAAACGGCGACGCGGCGGCTTGGCTGAGTAGGCTGGCTTCGTGGACGCGCTCTTTTGGTGGGCGCATGGAGACGCTCGAGAAGAGTCTTTATGGCCATCTCTGGCTGGTGCTGGTGTTCGTTCTCTGCTTGTGGGCGTGCGCGCATCAGGGACGGATTGGCTCGACTCAGTTCATCAACTCCTATTTCGATGACAAGAGATTTCCGGTGGAAGCTGCGGAAGTAATTGCAGGGCGGGGGATTCATGGCCCGATTCTTAGTTTGGACTATTGGGGCGGGTACTTGATTTATCGACTGTACCCTGAGACGCAGGTTGTGGCCGACGATCGTCATGATTTGTATGGCGACGCATTCCTTAAGGATTATTTGAAGGCAGTATTGGTCCAACTGGGATGGGATGAGGTTTTGGACAAGCTGCACGTGGACTGGGTGCTGATGCCGACGGACTCGCCGCTGGCGAACATACTCAGGCTAAAGGCCGGGTGGGAATCGGTTTACGAGGATAAGACGGCAGTGTTGTTTCGGCGTAAGTAGTTAGTGTCACTTACTTATGAGTGAATTGCGTGGCGAGCGAGACTCGCGGCGGCTGTGACTCAGCCCGACTGGCTCGATTATTTCGTTTTATTGAAAAGTTACTTGACCTTCCCTGGGGAAGGGAAGTACAGTGCAATTGCCCGGTAGTCCGGGTGCCATGGGCCAGGGTGGCACGTGGGTCTCCGCAGTATCGTCTCATTTCATAGCAACAAAGTCACTGTAGGTTTCACTGCATCACGCCCCGGGGGAGTAGAAGATTATGAAAATCCTCATAGCGGCTTGCGCGTCTGTGATTGTCGTAATTCTGGCGATGGCGAACTTGTTCGTGGGCCATGCGCAGCAAGCTGTCATCCGACCATCGCAGGCCCAGCAGGAATCGCAGATCCAGCCTCCCAAGTTGGATGCGGGAGCGCGTCTGAACCCGCTCAAGATTGCGCTGCTGCATTGGTACCTAGCCGACACTTCGACTGTGTTCCCTGTGGGCAACCAGCCCTACGGCCTATGCTTCGACGGCACCAACATTTGGACAGCGAACTTCGCGGGAAACAATGTAACCAAGATCAGGGCCAGCGATGGGCAGCTTCTTGGCACGTTCGACGTAGGCAGTCAGCCGTTTGGGGTCACCTTCGATGGAGCCAACATCTGGGCGTCTAACGAAATCGACAACACTGTCACAAAACTTCGAGCGAGCGATGGCAAGACTTTAGGCACATTTCGCACCGGGATGTTTCCCGCATGGACGGCGTTCGACGGACAGAACTTGTGGGTGCCGAACGCTCGGGACAATACGGTTAGCAAAATGCGGACCACTGACGGCCAGATCTTGGGCACTTTCGCTGTGGGCAGCTCTCCAACTGCTATTGCATTTGATGGGGTAAACGTGTGGGTGACAAACGACGGATCTAGCAGTGTGACCAAGCTGCGGGCCTTGGATGGCGCGGTCCTAGGCACATTCGGTGTCGGGACTAACCCATTGGGGATCGCTTTTGACGGTGCAAATATTTGGGTAGCCAACCGGAACAGTAACACCATGACCGAACTGCGGGCTAGCGATGGGGTGGTACTCGGTACCTTCCCGGTCCCCGCGAATGGGCCGTACGGGGTTGCGTTCGATGGCACCTACATTTGGATCTCGGGCGATTCCAACCTGGTGATTCTGCGGGCGAGCGATGGTGCCCAGGTTGCGTCGCGACGGCTTAATTCGGCAGGCGTCGCCTTTGACGGCGTCTACGTTTGGACGGCGGAGACAAACACCAATCGTCTACACAAGTTCTAGATGGACTTGAGGAGACGATCCAGAGAAGAGAGGTCGAAAAGGAGAAACTATGGGGAGACGAAGCGCCACTACGTTCTCAGGTTTGCTGCTACTGATTTTCGTGCTGGGAGCCGCACCTCAACAATTTGCTCAAACGACTAACGTAACTACTGGACATCAGGACATTCCTGCAATCTGCACCGGCTGCGTATATCGCACGGGGCAGAACTTGCAGGAGAGCATGGTTACGCGTGGCAACATCACAACAGGCACGTTTGGCCAGTTCTGCAACTACACCAGTTTGGATGGCCAAGTTTATGGTCAACCACTCGTGGTTACTAACGTTAAGTGGGGCGGCGTTGGTCAGGGGCGGGCTGTGGTCTATGTCGCCACGATGAATGGCAGCCTGTACGCCTTTGACGGAACACCGTCAGCTCCCAGTGGTGCTCCTGGCGCGTGCACCCTGTTGAGCGGTACACCGGTATCGCTGCTGCTCTCTGGAGAGACTGCACCTACATGCGACAACGTAGGCGGCGGGGGCTGCAAAACCATTGCTCCAAGCGTTGGGATTTTAGGCACTCCGGTCATCAATACAACTACGCTTGTAGACGGCAGCACAGGCGGTACGATCTATCTAGTGACAGAGGCGCTCTCAGGAAGCAATTACTACCATCGACTGTGGGCGCTCGACATAACGAGCCTGTCTCTCACAGGCGTAACGTCAATCTCCATAACCCCGAATGGCACGTGCCCGACTGATATGAACTTCTCGCAGAGGCATATTCAGCGTCCCGCATTACTTTTGGGAGGCGATGGATTCCTGTATATACCGTTGTCGATGATGGACGGACTCAAGAACCCCTACCCGAACGGGCTGATATTCGCGTACGACACCGCGTCCCTGAGCACCCCACCGCTCTGCCTATCCATGTCCGAGAATTCGACAGGTAAGGATGGTGGCGGCATTTGGGGAGGCGGGGGAGGGCCGGTCTATGCGCAGGACCCGAGCAGTAGCTATCACATCTTTTTCAACACAGGAAATGGGTTTTTCAACCTGAACACCACGGGCGGCACTGACGCGGGAGACACTTTCGTTAAAATGTCTAGCGCAAACACTGGCGCATTGTCGATTGCTGCTAATTCCTATACTCCCGGTGATCAGTACTACCGTTCAAGTATGGATCCGGGGTGCAGCGGCGACGTGGACTTCGGTTCCGGCAGTCCCATGCTCATCCCCGATGGCGAGAATAGCACCTGGCAACATTTAGCTGTCAGCGGGGACAAGGAGGGCGGCCTCTGGTTTATGGACTGGACCAGCCCCGGAGGTTATACAGGCATGTGTCCAACTGCACCAGCGCGATCGGCACGAACAACGTGCAGACATTCCAGATTAGCAGTTCATTTCCTGGCGGGCCGCTGATTCATACCAACCCTGCCTTCTGGGAAAGCTCTACGACGAACTACCTTTTCGTTAGCCCAGCAAATGACGGCAATCCTGGCGGGGGCGAACTGATGAGATACCAGATTTGCGGCACCGGGAACCCGATTAGCTCAACCTCTCCGTGTAACCAAACTAGGGCCGTGGCGTACGAGACCGTGGCAACTTCTCCCCGCCTATTCCCCTGGGGCACGACGCCGTCGATCTCGGCCACAACATCCTCCAATCCGTACGATGCAATTGTCTGGGCGATCTGGGCGGACGGCACCGTCGTGCCAAGCAACACTACATTTACGTGGAACACCAAGACCTTCCATGCCGCCACACACGGTGCGCTTGAAGCTTTTGATGCAGCCAGTTCCACCGACACGAATATGAAGAAGCTCTACAACAGCGACGACTGTATTGTGAGCTTGACTGCGGTGGACCAAATTAACCCGGCGACCAAGTATTCCATTCCGACAGTCGCCAATGGTTACGTTTACGTGGGAACACAGGGGCCGATCCAAGATCCTTCAAGCCCGAGCTGTCAGATAGCAGGGGTTCCTAACCCTACCGCCAGCTGTTGGCGAGCCGGTAGCTTCTACATCTTTGGGCACTTCAGCACCGCGAGAAGTTGCAGTTAAACGCTAACTCAGGAGGCAACCATGGAATGGACCACACCACAATTTGAAGAGATCAGCCCGAACTGCGAGATCAATTCATACGCCAGCGCAGTGATGTAGGGCAACCGCCGTCTAGCGGGTATCGATGTCGAAACCCAGGATGGCGTTGACTTCGACGGGTTGCTCTCCACGAAAGGCGGGGCGGAACTTCCAGGCGGGCAGGGCGGCCAGGACTTTGGTGGTCAGGTCATGGGAGCCGGGTTCGAGGACTCGCGGATTGCGAACCAGTCCAGAGCGATCGAGAACACACGAGATCACGAGGCGCGAGCGCTTGAGGTTTGCGGGGAGGTCGGTGCGCATGGGATGAGGAGCGGTCAGGTCTTCTCCGTAAGGATGCGTGGCCGATGTGGGGTCGGCATATTCGAGCACTGCGGGTCCCAGGGCAGTGTCCAGGTAGATGGTGTACACCTTGTCGCCCTTGAGCGTGCCGTAGTAATTAAAAGCGCCGCCGGAGCGCGACGTGCCGACGATGGTGATGTCAGGGCCTTCGCTGGGTTTCATGACGGAGGTCCGTCCGGGGGCGGCGCCGGAACCGCCGTCCGCGCCAAAGCTGGGCAGGGTGATGATGTTATTTCCGCCATGCACGGAAACGCCCGGCAGTGGAGGCTTGCCGACGGTTCCCGTACCGGCTCCGCCGGAGCCAGGGTAGGCGGAAATACCGCCGCGCGCGGCAGCGTCAGTGCCCGGGCCTTCGCCGGATTTGGTTCCACCGGGGCCTTCTCCAGAAAAGCCGCTGCCTGAGCCTTCACCGCGGGCGATGCCTTGCCCGCCTTGACCTTCCCCGACGCCCAGCTTGTTGCCGCCGGCGGGCGAGAGCGCGAGGGAGCCGGCCCCAGCGCCGCCGGGGACGCCGACCTTCGATCCCGGCTGGCTGGAGATGACAATTCCATTGCCGGCAGTGTTGCCGCCGGTGTTGCTGGGCGGTACAGTGACCGAACCGCCATCGAGCGGCCCGCCTAGCCCAGTACCACGGTTGCCGTGGCCCATCCCCCCGGCGGAGGCTGCCCCAGACACCGTGGGCGGCGGAGGAACGACCGCCGAGCTTCCATCCAGACCGGAGGCTCCCTGAGCATGAAGCGAACCGCCTGCGACCTGTACCGGAGGCGGTACTACGTTGGATGTGCCCAGTCCTCCGGCTGATCGGCGGTCGGAGGTGGCACCTGCGACCTGTACTGGCGGAGGCACGACTTGCTTTTGTAGCTCGCCGGAACCGAATCCTGGGCCGGTGGACTTGAGGTCACGCGCAATTTGGGTTGGAGGTGGCGCGATTACGCTGGGCGCCGGCAGCGTGAGCCGCGGATTGAGATTGGTGACCCGTTCGGGAGCAGAAACCGGTGGCGGAACCACGCTGATGGTTTGCGAACCCGGAATGCGGAGCGAAGTGATGTCGCGCTGCGCAGCACTCGGAGGCGGCGGCACGACAGTTGCATTCATCGCCGGCGCCTTCCGCATTTTGTCCTGATCGACTTGCGGCGCCGGGGCGACTGGAGTTTCATCCAGTCTTGGCGCTCGCAGGGATGGCTTCAAACCCTCGGCGGGAGCAGGGCCAGGAATTGGCTTGTACGCCATCAGGTTGGCGACCGCCGAGCTTGATTGCGGCAAGTTTAGTTTGGGGGCGTCCACTATCTTTTCGCGCACGACATCGCCGCGGGCCACGCGGATGACCTGGGTGGGGTGGTAAGCCTCGTGTCCTCCCGCGCGTCCGGATCGGCCGGCGCGGGCGCCCCCGCGGTCTTCGGTCTGCGGCAGTTCGGCTCCGGAGAAATAAATGATGTCGTACTTAGGCATGCTCGGCGGCTGATAAGGGCGCAGACTGGCGAGGCGCGCAGGCAGCACGATTGCGGCAATCAGCACGAGTCCTTCGACGATCCAGGAGAGCAGCATCCCGCGGTAGGGGAAAGAATCGGTCCGGGCCTCGCCGGCCAGGCGCTTGGGAGACTTGCCCAAGGCCGGCCCGAGTGCGGTGACGAACTCCCGCCATGGCGACGACCATTCGATCAGAAGCTTGAGGTCCGCGTTCTCGACCTTGTCGGTCCTGAGTTCCTCGTTCTTGAGTTCAACGCTCACGCTGTGCTTGCTCCCCGTGCCTGGCCCATCGCGATATCGATTTCATCTCCGACTGCGGTTCGACTGGAACGCAGTGTGTCTGCGGGTAATTCCAGTACTGAAGCTGCCCGCAGACTTACTTTGGCTACGCGCCAGGGCCGCAGATTCTCCTCGATGTGAACCACGCACTTGCGGGCGTCGAGGTAGATCACATCAATGGGAAACTTCATGGCGAAGCTATGGACTCCGCGGCAGGGCACGATCCACAAGCCATCCCCGGGACTAAACTCCGCTGCCGCAGTGCACATCAAGCCACGGAAGCGCGACCAATGGGTTGCAGCGAGCGTGACACGAGTGGCCAGATACGCCTGCCGCGTCCGATTAAATGCATAGCCGGTGGAACCCGGTAAAGACATCATAACTCCTGAACGCAATTCCTGGTCGGGGGACCTTCTACCGCGCAGACTCGGGCATCAGCGTGCGGATTAACTGAATCACAGCCGGGCCGAGCGTCACAAAGATAATCGAGGGGAGGACAAACAGTACAAGGGGGATCACCATTTTGATGGTGGTTTTGGCGGCTTGTTCTTCGGCCCTCTGTCGCCGCTCGGTGCGCAGGGAATCGGAGTGCACACGCAGCGCTTGGGCCACACTGGTACCGAAGCGGTCGGTCTGAATCAGGGTTCCGACCAGGGAGCGAATATCGTCCACACCGGTGCGTTCCACGAGATTGCGCAGAGCTTCAGCCCGGGGCTTGCCAGCACGCATCTCGAGGTTTACAAGGTGAAACTCGTCACTCAATTCGCGGTGGGCATGCTGCAGGTCCTGGCCCACGCGCATTAGAGCCTGGTCGAGGGCCAGACCAGCTTCCACGCAAATGACGGTGAGATCGAGCGCGTCGGGCAGGCCAAGCTTGATGCGCAGCTGGCGGTTGCGGATCAGGCGCTTCAGCACGAACCGGGGCAGGAAGAATCCCAGCGCGGTGACGCTGACCAGAAGCACGGGAGAATTGAAACCACTGCTCACAACCACCAGCGCGAAGCCAAACAGAGCACAGGCCAGGCGGCTGCCGACGTAGATAGTCAGATGACGGGCATCGCGATAACCGGCCTGGATCAGCCAGGCGCGGGCGCGGGAGACTTCTCCGGGTGAAAGCGGGATGGCTTTGCTGAGCGGATCAAGCGCCTGCTCAATGCGTTCCCGCATGGCTGGCTTTTCCTGCGGCTTCTCGCGTTGCCAGCCCAGGGCGCGCAGGCGAGCGCCGAGGACGGAAGACGGCGCGTACGCCGCTGCCCCAAACGAAAAGATCACGGCCACGACGGACAGGAACACGAGAATAGTAAGGGCAAAAGCCATAGCTCAAACCTGAATCTGAATGATCTTCCGGATCACAAAATAACCGATGGTCTGCAGCACGATCCCGCCGACCACCAGAGTATGTCCGATGGGATCGGCAAAGAGGGGGCGAATGAACATCGGATTGGTGGTGAGCATTACCACCACAATGATGGGGGGTAGGCCCATCAGGAGCATCATAGTGAGGCGCCCCTGCGCGGTGTACACCCGCACCTGCCGCATGATCTTGAACCGTTCCCGGATCACATAGGAAAGATTATCCAGAATCTCGGCGAGGTTGCCGCCGGTTTCGCGTTGCAGCATGACGGCGGTAACGAAAAACTTTACGTCGACCAGGGGCATGCGCGCGGCCAGGTTCATCAATGCGTCGCGCACCGGCAGGCCGAACTTCTGTTCTTCAAACAGCTTGCGGAATTCCGAGGCAATGGGCTCGGAAATCTCATTGGCAATCAGTTCCAGGGCAGTAGTAAACGCGTGGCCGGCACGCACCGCCCGGGCCAGGGTATCGATGGCGTTGGGAAACAACTCTTCGAATCTCTGAAAGCGCTTAGTGCGACGGTAGGACGCGTAAGAATAGGGTAAAACAGCACCCACTACGACTCCGACCATCACGAACAAAAGAGATTGATTGGGTGGCAGGGAACCCGCGACCAGGTATCCGACTACGCCGAGCACCGCCGCACTGACTACGCAGAGGATAAGAATGTTTCCGGCGCGAACTTTCAAATCGGCCTGCTCGAGAAAGACCTGGAAATTCGCCATGCGCTCGGAGCGACGGAGCAAACTGTCCAGCGCCGGGATCTTACTCATCATTTCATCGCGCAGCAGGGCAAGTTCTTCGCTGGTCTGTTGCTCGGCTTTCTGCACCGAGGCCAGGCGGTCGCGCAGCATTCGAGCCTGGGCGCTACGCTGGTCGAGGAAAGAACCGACGGCGAACACCAGCAGGGCAACCAGAGCGAACACCACGAGGGCGATGATGGTCAGCATGGGTGGTTCAAACCTCCATCCGCGATTCAAACAAGTCGCGGCGCAGGCGGCAACCGGCAGTGGCCAGCCGGTCGGCGAATTTGGGATGGATTCCAGTCCCCCGGAACACTCCTTTGACTCTTCCCTCTTTATCGATACCTACGCGCTCAAATACAAACACTTCCTGCATGGCGATGATGTCACCTTCCATGCCGGTGACTTCGGATACCGTAATCACCTTGCGGGTGCCGTCCGCCATGCGTGCAATCTGCACGACGGCGTGGATGGCGGAGGCGATCTGGTGCCGCATGGCGCGCTCGGGCAGATTGAGATTGGCCATGGAGAACATGCTCTCCAAGCGGGCCAGGGCATCGCGCGGTGAATTGGCGTGCACGGTAGTGAGCGATCCCTCGTGGCCAGTGTTCATGGCCTGCAACATATCGAAGGCCTCCTCGCCGCGGACCTCGCCCACCACGATGCGGTCAGGCCGCATACGCAAGCTGTTGATGACCAACTGTCTCTGGCGAACTGCGCCTTTACCTTCAATATTGGGGGGGCGGGTTTCCAGACGTACCACGTGTTCCTGCTTCATCTGTAGTTCAGCTGCGTCTTCAATGGTTACGATGCGCTCGGAATTTGGAATGAACCCGGAAAGCACGTTGAGCAGCGTGGTCTTTCCCGCGCCGGTTCCGCCCGAGACCAATATATTGAGCCGGCCCTTGACCATGGCGGAGAGCAACTCCAACATGGATTCGGTGAGCGTCTTGTTCTCGATCATGTTGCGAGAAGTCAATGGATCGTGACCGAAGCGCCGGATGGAAAGGCATGGCCCATCGATGGCGAGGGGCGGAATGATGGCGTTTACGCGGGAGCCGTCTGCCAGACGCGCATCCACCATGGGAGAAGACTCATCGACGCGCCGTCCGACTCGCGACACAATGCGGTCGATGATCTGCATCAAGTGGGCATCGTCCTTGAAACTCAACCCCGTAGGCTCGATCTTGCCCGCGCGTTCGACATAGACCCGGTCGTAGCGGTTCACTAGGATATCGGAAACCGTAGGATCTTTGAGCAGCGGTTCCAGCGGACCCAGACCGAAAATCTCGTCCAGAATCTCACGCGATAAACGCTCACGCTCGGCAAAGCTCAGGGGAACGGCTTCGCTGTTGACGGTGTTGCGGATCAGCAGAAGAACTTCGTCGCGGGCGGTGTCGCTGGGAGCGCGTCCCAGTTTTTCCAGATCCAGGCGGTCGAGGATCTTGCGGTGAAGATCAGCTTTGACCTGCTGATACTCGCTTCTCTCGAAGGTCTGCAGATTCGCCATGGGAATTCTTGAAGAGTCCTAATTACAACTGTTTTGAACCTAAACTGTTTTGAACAGCGACCAAGCCTTGCGTTTCACATCCAAATCATTTTCCGTCAAGCGCGCTGCCAAACCAGCGAATGACCGGGCGATCTCGGTATTGTTCTGCTGTGAAAGCGGAACTCCACGATCGATCGCCGTGGACACCGCGAAGTACTGGTTGGGGATCTTCCATAGCAGTTTCACCCCGGCGGCAGCTTCCGCGTCACTCTCGCTGAAACCCGGAATCTTGCGAAAACGGTTGAGAATCAACTGGACCTTCTCGCGGCTGCCGCTCTCGCTCAAGTATTGTTGCACCCGGGCCGCACTCCACAAAGAAGCGACATCGGTGTGCGCCACCATGAGAACGACGTTTGCCAAATTGGAAACCAGCCGGGTAGTCGCATCGATGCGCGAAGAAGCATCCACAACTACGTATCGGAAGTGGCCGATCAGCAGGTCAAACAACTTGGCGAACTCCGCCGTCGAGGGTTCGGCTGGCACCGGAGTGTTGGGGCCAGCCAGCAATTGCAATCCTCCACCGTGGCGGGTCATGAAACTTTCCAGTAGGGAACTGTCCAGGCGATGCAGATTGCGGATGGCGTCTCCCACGCTGAACAAGGGTTTCAAATTCAGGTGCAGGGCGCAGTGTCCGAGGGGGGCGATGTCGACCAGGGCGGTACTGCCGTGCGCGGCCTGCACTGCCAGAGCGAGGTTCACCGCGACCGTGGTCCCGCCGCTGCCCCCTTTCGCATTAACCACGGTGAACATCCGGCCGCGCGATTCCTCACGGCGGCTTTTTCGCTGGGCGGTGGTCAGGCGCACGAATGCTTCCAGCAGATCCGTGGTAGTGGTGGGTTTTTCCACGAACTCCCGCGCCCCGCAGCGCATGGCATTCACGATGACCTGCGGCTGGGACAGGCTCCCCACCGCGAACAAGGCCGAATCCGGCATTTCCCGCTGAAGCAGTTCGATGGCATGCAGGGCGGGGCTGGCATTGTCGGCGGGGATGTCAACCAGAATCACGTCGGCGTTTGCGGTTTGAATACGGCGGGTCACGGGATCGGTGGCCGCAACCGGAAAGCTGGCGCAGGTATGCACGGAGCGAGCGACGCTGGTGCTGTCCACCAGTACTTGCAGGACGGCCCGTTGTTCGCTGTCTGACGCGACGATCACCACTGAAAGTTCGGGCATGCTGCGCGACTTCTCCTACGGACACTTCATTCGCGAAATCGAACTAATTCCCATTGCGCAAACATCTTCACTTGCTGCCGCCGGCAGGCTTCTTGGGGTCAAACTTTTCTTTGTTCAGGAACGGCTCCGGATATTTGGGGCCGGAGGGACTTTGGGTGCTTGGCGAAATCCGGTGCACGGTGCATAGCACCATTAATTCGGTCTTGCTCTTCAATAGATTGCGACTGCGAAACAGATTTCCCAGAATCGGGATGTCGCCGAGGCCGGGAATCTTGTTGTAAAGGTCGGTCACGCGGTTGTCGAGCAGGCCGGCAATCACGAAACTCTGTCCGTCCTGCAATTCAAACTCGGTCTCGGCGCGGCGCGTGCTCAACGCGGGAACCGTAAAGCCGGAAATGGTCAAAGCGTTGGTGAAATCCAGAGTGCTGACTTCCGGTGCCACCTTAAGGTGAATGTTGCCGTTCGGCATAATCACAGGAGTGAACTGCAGCTTCACACCGAAGTCCTTGAAAGCAATGGTGACCGCGGCAAACCCCTGGCCCGGCTGGACGATGGGAAAAGGAAACTGGCCACCCGCCAGAAAACTTGCTTCCTTTCCATTGACCGCGATCAGGTTGGGTTCAGCAAGGATCTGCAGCAGGTTTTTCGCCTGCAAGGCCTCCACGACCACACCAAAATTAATGTCGCTGCGAAAAAGGAAAAGGTTCAGAGCATTCGTAAGGTTGATTGTGGGAGCCGTGGAATTGGTGGAAGTGGTGGTGGTGCCGCCGGTGGTGGTCGTACTTGCCGAACTGGTGGAGACCGACACCCCGCCAAATTGACCGGTCGTCAATGTTCCGGTGGTATGGCCAGTGCCGGGTGTAATGTACTCAGCGCCCAGCTGCAACGCGGCATTACGATCCACTTCCGCGAACTTTACCTCCAGAAGAACTTCCTGCGCCCCCACCGGACCGAAGGTGAGCACATTGACCACGTTCTTGGAATAGGCTTCCGCAATCATTCCGGCCCGCTTGGAGACGTCTTCCGTAGACACATGGCCGGAGAGGACAATCGCGGAGCGGGACGGGGTGACGGAAATTTGTTCATCTGGGAACACGGCTTTCTCTTCCTCGGCGGCGGCGCTCACGTCCACATCCACGCGCAGATCGAAGCTGCGGGAACGGTCCAATTCATCCCAGATGAGCAACGACACCTCGCCGGCGGAGCGGCCATGCACCAGAATCTGCGTGGGCGCGACCACAATGGGATCGGCAACGGCCGCATCGGTCACGGAAACTCTCTTGATACGCTCGGTAGTGTTGATCAGGATTGATTTCCCGACCAGCACTCGCAGCGGAGCTGAGCCTTGAGATTCCTGCGCTGGAACCTGAGTACTGGCCTCGGGACCCCTGGCTGCCGGCTGCTCCTGAGCGGCGCCGGCCGGCGTCGCAGGGGAAGCCGCCTGTGGCCGCGCCGGGGCGAGGCTCGACAAGCCCAGAATACTCGCTGCAATTACCAGCCGTCTGCCAGGTTGCGTCTTTCGGTTCTCCCACTTGCGGGAGTGAATCGCCATGTTTTCTACCCTCGAACCGAAGCTGTGTTCAGAACTTGTCCTCTTCCTTTTTGTCCCCTTTGTAAACCTCTACTGTAAAGACAGTGGGCTGTGGAGGCGGTGGTAAGGGGGCGGCATGCCTGGGCCGGGACTGAACCGGTGCCACAGCCACGGGCGGTGCAAGCTTGTACAGCGACGACGACCTGGCGGCAGCCAGTTCTTCCTGCCGTGTGTCCATGGGGTTGCGAAGCGCTAACTGAATGTGACCCTGATTGCTGGCCAGCGTCAGTTTCTGGGCGTCATCTGGCGACACCAGCAAAGTGATCACCGGAGTAGTTTGAGGATCTCCCGCGGAGTTGCGTTCCAGCCTCTGACCAGTGGCGATGACGGCAACATTCTCCAACACTGTCGTGGTTTGGGGCTCAGCCGAGCCCTGCGGACTCCCGGTCAGTAGTACGTCGACCCGTGTTCCGGGCAGGACGAAGCCTGACACTGAGGTAGTGTCATTCACGCGTACCGATACTGCGCGCATGCCGGGCGGGATCAGAGACGGCAACCCTGATCCAGCATTTTCTCCCGCCAGTTTGTTGGTAAGAATGAACTCACCCCGGGAGATGGGGGCTACGACGCCGCGGCCAATCACCTTGTTCTTTATGTGGAAGACACCGGTGGGCAGATCGGAGGAAGGGAAGCGGACGAACTTGATGTCCTTTTCCTCGATCTTCGTTCCCACCTGGAGGTCGTCGGCTGCGACCAGTATCTCCTCACCCGGCGCTTGGTTGCCACTCCGGTTGGATTGCAGGTTTTTGTACACAGCAATGCTTACCAGGCCGGCAATGGCGAGAGCGATGAAGCCAATCATCAACAACCGGTTGCGATTCATTACTGCTCCTCAGGAACCCAACTCATACATGACACCAATAACCAAGCCCCAATGGACAACGGTATGCAACGCGCCAAGACGACCGTGCAGCCAGCGGGTGCCGAAGCAGTCGCCCTACTGATTGATTGAACTGGCCACTTGCGAGAACACGTTATTGGCATTTGATCCGATCAATCGGATCGTGCCCACGACGATGACCAAAATCACAGCCAGCATCACAGCGTATTCTGCGATGTCCTGCGCTTCATCGTCTTGCCATAGGCGACGGAGAATCTTTGTCATTTCCGGCCCTCCTTAAGATGCGTCTCAAACGGGTGAACTTCACCCTTATAAGACCATACACTGCCCACGCCCCGCTCGTACGCCAGCGTGGTTCCATGTTCCAAATCAATAGCTTGCGAAGGGGAACGAATGATGCCTCGTGTCCCCGCCCCATGATACCGCGAAGGGATGGAGGTTGGAGCGACAATTTATTGCAGACTGGCTCAGAAAGGTAACTTGGGGCGTAACTAAAGTTTGGTCGCGGGGGTTTGGTTGCCAGCGCTCGAGGACGTGGTTGTCATTGGCTGACGCCAGAACCTGCGCGGGTCAACACCACCGACTGGCGATCGGAGAAAGTTGTTTTCCAGCCAGGCATGGCTCGTAGAGCCAACGTCAGAGGCGCATCCGGGGGGAGCACTAGGGTCTGGATCCCCCATTGATTTAGTGGGTCTTGCCAGGATTTTCCCTTCAGATAGTAGCTGGCGGCGAACTCATCCATGAAGGTGTCACCGTAAAGGTCGGCGCGACCGTCAATGTAAACCTTGTACACCGGGAACAACTTCCAAATGAAATATCCGCCCCAGTTGTAGTGGTTCAGCAGCGGACCGGAGGGCCGGGAAGTCATCAGGAAAGCTGCGGCGCCGAGGGGGAACTCCTTGGCTTCGGTCTCAGGTTGGTGAGCGACCACGTAGTGCAACCGCGCCATGGTGAACGCTAGAAAGCCAGCGAGAAGAATTGCATTAGCAATCACCTTGAGCAGGGTGAGCGGTTGTCGCGAAGAGTCGAGCAATACGGTCTTGCCCTTGGCCCGCAGGCAGGCCTCGATCATGCTGCTCACCAGCGGCACCGCTATCAACACATAGATCGGGATGTGACGGACCGAGCGCAGCGCGGCATAGGTCGTCACCCCAAGGAGCAACAGTTCTCGCGGACGCAAGCGTCGCGCCGAGAGCGCGGGAAGTACGAGGGTCGCGAGCATCAGAAAAAGTGCGGGCAAGTAGCGCGCCTGATGGAAGTCCGGCGACAGCCACTCTCCGATGTAGGCCAGCATGGCGTGCGAGTGCAGGGTCTCGAAGGGGTAGCGATACATTTGCGTCCCGTAGGGGCTCAGTGGGACGACCACGACGCACAGGACGGTGACCACTGCCAGGCGGCGAAACCGCGCTGGGGAGAGTTGCGTGTCTTTATAGCCAAATGCGAAGTCGAGCCCGTCGCCAACAAGAAACAGGATCAGGAATGCGATGCCGACGGCGAATCCGGCGTGAAGGTTTACCCACAGCAGCGTGAGCAAGGGCATCCACCACAACCATTTCGGGCGTTCGTAAGAACGTTCCAGAAGCAGGAGGAAAATACTGGCCAGCAGAAGCGTGAGCATTTGCGGACGCACGCCCCAACAAGGGATGGACGCCACCGCACCCCAAACCGTAACCGCTCCAGCGACGTAAGGCCGGCCAGCAGACCGCTGAAAGATCAGCAGAAATGCGGCGGCGATGATGGCGGCAAAGCCGGCGATCAGTCCGCCCCATCCGGCGACGCGATACAAAGCGAAAATGAAAACCTGTGACAACCATTCGTGGTCCATCCAAGGCTGGTCAAAACGAGTGAACGAATATGGATCGTTGTGGAAGACGCGATGATTCTGAATGGTCAACTGCCCGGTGCGCAGGTGCCACCACACGTCGGGATCGGTCACGCTGCGCGCGGCCATGATGAACAATCCCAGGGCAAGGATGGCTACAAATACGCGACGCGTTTGAAGGGACTGTTTCAAGCTTCGAAGATCATACTGCCAGTACGAAAGATCCCAGCCTCATTTCCGAGCAAGAAGCCCAAGACAACCAGAATGCCAAACGGTACAAGCGGGCTGGTGTACAGAGGCAACTCCCAGAACTTCAGCAGGGTTCCCGCAGGAAGCCAGATTGCGGCCAGCGTCATGCCGAAGGCGGCCACCCAAGCCCAACCCACAAGAATCCAGGCGGCGGTAAGCAGGAGTCGCGCGAGCTTGCTCGCACGCCAGATAGCACCACCATACCGGAGCAGAAAAAGAATGCCGGGGAGTAGCAAAAGGTGGGAATGAGGTTCCAGTGTAGGGATGACTACCAGGGTTGTGGCCAACATCAAACTGGAAGCGAGGAAGAAGCGTGAGGATTGTGCCGGGCACGAGCGGCATCGCCAACCCAAGGCCAGCACCGCCAACAGCAGCATAGCAGCTACCACGGCGCCGATGCGCGGAGTGAACCACACGTCGAGCAGAGAATGCCCGAAGGTGTAATGCCGATAGGCTCGAACGACAGTCAGGAATCGGGTGATCCAACCAGGCGCAAGCATCTCGCTTCCCAAGATAAGACCTGACATCGCAGCTAAGAAACTCAATGCCAGCCGCCGGCGCCGCTGCCAGTCGCCCATGATCCACAAAGCCAGCCAGGGAATCAACAAGATCACAAACTGAGGTTTGATGGTGGCGCCGGCGAGCAACAGACCGGCCACGACAAAGTAGTCTGCCGCGAGTGAGGCCATGGCCGCGGCTGCCAGGAACGCCACTAGCAGACTCAGGTTTTGCAGCTTGAGTCCTTGCAATACAGGAAAACTGCCCAAGGTGAAAACAGCAAGTATGCCAAACTCAGTTGCCGGGAGTCGCCACCGAAGCGCGTAAAGCCAAAGCCGGAGGCTCACGAGCGTTAGCGCCACGAACAAGCCCAGAAATATGGCTTGCGCGACCGGAAAGGACAGATACACCGTCGGCCACATCAAGAAGGCAACATAGATGGGATATGCAAATCCTCCTGCCAGTTCCGCTGCGTCGCCGGGGTTCGACGTAGCAACTGGTGCACCGTAGATGACGATTTGGATTTCACGAGTCACTGCGGGACTGTAAGGGTCACGGCGATGCAACAACAGTTCGTGGGCTCCCCACCATCGCGCGTAGAGGTCCGAAAACTCAGCTGACTGCCCAGCGCCCCATACATGCGTGACGAAGTGCCACATGCTGCACGCCGAGAGGATGGATAAGGCCAACAGCAGCATACGTCGACGAGTTTGGCCCACGGCGGTCATGACGACGAGGTCATAACTTCGGACCTCTTCATGATCCCGGCAGCCTGCAACAGCTCGCGGCCGTCGACCACAGCGATCGCAACACCGGCTACCAGCACTCCTCCAAAAATGTCGACCAAATAGTGCCATTCCAGAAGCAAGATCGCCCCAATCAGCAACAAATCGTAGATGGCCAGGGCAGCCAGCATCCGCCGCCATGGTCTTAGAAACCACATGACGACCAGTGGTTGAGCGATGTGCATGCAGGGAAAGGCTATGTAGTAGTCAGTAGAAATTTGACGGATCCGTATATGGTTCCAGAGCGCCTGCGAGTTTGCGATAGACGTACTCTGCGCGGCAAATGCCTTCAAACTATTGGGGAACTCCGAAAAATGCGTGGCACACAAATAATATGGTCCCTGGCTGGGCCACAGAAAAAACAGCATCAGCGCTACATAATACGCCGTCAGAATGGCTCCCACGAACTGAAGCGCGCGTTTCTTCCCTGAATAGACGGCCATGAGGATCAGAGCCGCACCAATATGGGGAAACATTCCGAAGTAGATGAACTCAAGGAATTGGAAGAAGGAAACAGGAAATCTTCGTACTGCCCAATGGCACAGATCGGACACCGACATTCCGTGAAGCAGCCACTTGTCCATGGCGTTGAATGCCGCGTCCGTCGCGCCGTAGAAACGCAGCGATACGATGATGTCGTTGTAGGCGAAGATCAGCAGGAACCCGGCAAAGAGGTAGATTGCAGGGACCAGAACTGAGAGTGCGGCTACCCGGCGAGCGGCAGGCTTCAATCGCTCGCGAAACTCCAGCAGGGCGATGGCATCGACCGTCAAGACCAGGGCTTTGAGCCGGGTGAACTCCCAAAGGAGGATGAGGAAGAACACCAATGCAAGCGCAATGCGTACCTTGTCCCGGCGAATCCGCAGCAGAAGCGGGCCAAACGTTGCCGGGGCAGCCCCGATCAAATATAAGAGAGTGGCGACGAAGAGGGATTGCGCCGCAAGAACCAGCCAGAAGGCAGAACCGAGGCGTAACCAATCGAAACGGACCGGAAGGTTTAGCTCTCGTAAGAGTGGCACCAGCGCGAGTGCCAACAGGGTGCTAACCCAGTAGTGGAGATCCCCTGGCCGTTGGTCGCGCGAGAGAATAGTCATTGCACGAGAGATGTACCTGCATAAGTTGTAACATGAGACGATTTCAGCTTCGCCAGACCGTTGCGGAGAAATTCCACATTTGGGTTAGCCATAGCCCTGCTGCTGGCCGGGAGCATGTGGTTCTATGTGCAGCATGTACTGATCCCGTATCAGCAGAGAGAATCCGCGCCTTACGGCATCCCACGCGGAAATCTTTCTGATCTTTATCCGCGCTGGCTGGGGGCGCGGGAGTTGCTGTTGCATGGCCGCGATCCCTACAGCGCGGAAGTCACGCGGGAGATTCAGGCCGGATACTATGGGCGGCCGTTGGATCCGACGCTGCCGCACGATCCGAAAGATGAGCAGGGCTTTGCTTATCCTGCGTACGTGGTGTTTTTGCTCGCTCCAACAATTACACTGCCGTTTGGAGTTGTTCAGACGGGATTTCGGTGGCTTCTGGTGATGTTGACCGCGGCCTCGGTGTTGCTGTGGTTGCGCACGTTTCGCTGGAAAGTCTCACTGGAGACGATGGCGGCATTGATTGTGCTCACGCTTGGCAGCTTCCCAGTGTTACAGGGAATCAAGCTGCAGCAGTTGAGCCTGCTGGTTGCCGGCTTAATTGCGACCAGCGCCATGTTGCTGATCGAAGGCCATCTTTTTTCCGCGGGAGTTCTGCTGGCGCTGGCGACCGTCAAGCCCCAACTGGCGTTGCCGGTCGCAGCCTGGTTCTTGCTTTGGGCGCTCAGCGACTGGACGCGCCGGCGCGGCTTTTGGTGGGGATTCGCCGGGACCATGGCCGTGCTGGTGGGCGGGGCGGAATACTTGTTGCCGGGATGGATGGGCCGCTTTGGCGAGGCGGTCATGGCCTACCGCCGATACAACCAGGGCGCGGATTCGGTGCTCAACATTCTGATCACGCCGCGATGGGGAAATTGGCTGGCCATTCTGATTGTGGTCGCGCTGGCGTTGGTTGCCTGGCGGTGCCGCCGCGAGACGGCGGGATCGTTGATCCATAACCGGGTCACGGTCCTGATTCTGGCGGCGACTGTTGTGATCATTCCGAAAGCCTCCCCTTACAACCATGTGCTTTTGCTGCCCGGAATCTTGCTGGTATTGCAACTGGGGGGAGAGTTGTGGAGCAGGGGATTGGTCCGGCGCGTGGCGGCCACAATATGCGGATTGACGCTGCTCTGGCCGTGGCTGGCGGCGTCGGGGCTGTTCGTGGCGTCCACCCTCTTGCCTGTGGAAGCCATCCAAAGAGGATGGGCTTTGCCGCTTTACACGAGTGTGGCCATTCCGGTCGCCGTACTGGCGTTGTTGGTGTGCGGCTTTGCCAACGTGGCCGAATCCCCGTAGGCGACGCCGGGGATTGTGCCCGCCTTGCATTCCCCGGTCACCCGCGTTAGGCTTCTCGAACCAATCGTTGTGCATGTTGTTCGGAGGATTGCATGAGCCTCAAAGTTGAAACCCGGCAAGTGAATGGGATCAGCGTAGTTACCTGCCATGGCCGCATTGTGCTGGGGGAAGAAGCCGCAGGGTTGCGGGAGACGCTCAAGAAGGTGCTGGCCTCATCGCGCCAGGTGGTGCTAAATCTTGCCGGGGTCGACTATATCGACAGCAGCGGCTTGGGAACGCTGGTGGGCGTGTACTCCTCGGCGCGCGCGGGCGGGGCAGACATCAAGTTGACAGGTGTAGGCCAGCGGCTGCGGGATGTGCTGCAGATTACCAAGCTGGTGACCGTGTTCGAGGTCTATGATACGGAGCAAGAGGCTCTGGCGTCCTTTGATCGCAGCCGCAAGTGAGGCCCAGGGCTGCCTTTCAGGTCTTCCAGCGGGCGGGAATTGAACAAAATCGCACTCTCCCCTTCCCACCGCGCTTCGATGCTGGCATTATTCTCATAGGGCTCCTCGCGGGTCGAGGAGTGCCCGGACGCACATGAGCTTTCAGACCATCGTCAATCCTCCTCCGGAATCGAGTTCGGGAGTATTTCCCACACTCGTGTTCGTGCAGGGGAACGAGCAACGCATCATCAATCTGGACCACAGTCCCTTCAGCGTGGGGCGCAAAGTGGACAAGGATCTGGTGATCGCTGACCCACGCGTATCCCGCGACCACGCACTCATTGTTTCCGAGAACGGCCAATTCAGCGTAGTTGACCAGGGTAGCAAACACGGAACCTTCGTCAACGGCGAGCGCATCCAGCAAAAGAACCTGGAGCGCAATGACCGTCTGGAATTTGGAGTTCGCGAGGTCGCCTACGTCATTTTCAACCCCCTCCATGGGACCACCAACTCCGCCCGCGAATTCCTCAGCCAGATTTCCGGGATGCACATCTCGGATGAAACAACCGACCTGGAGAAATTGATTCTGTTTCTGGAGGCTGCCCGCAAGCTGAACACGGTCGGAGTGCTCGATGAGATTCTGATGACGCTGCTCGACGTGACCCTCAAGCTCACGCGCGCCGAGCGCGCTTATGTGTTCATGAAGAACGAGCAAGGCGAGTTACGGTTGGCCGCGGGACGCAACTCAAAGAGCGAACCGCTGCTGGAAGACACGACTATTTCTCACTCCATTTTGGAAGATGCACTGAAGTCGAACTCGGAGTTCGTGCTTACCGACACCAGCCGGTCTCTCGACCTGACCGGGCGCAAGAGCATTGTGGCGTATGATCTGCGCACGGTGATTTGTGTTCCGCTGCGCAAGCCGCAGGTACAGACTACCCGCGACACCGATTCTCCCGCGCCTGCGATTGCCGCCGAAGCCATGGGCGCGCTGTACGTCGATTCGCGGTTCGCTTCACGGGACATCTCCGGCGTCAGCAACGACATTTTGCATGCCATCGCAACCGAGGCGGCTTCGCTGATCGAGAATGCGCGATTGGTGCAGGCGGAAGAATCGTCGCGGCGGTATCAGCAGGAGCTGTCGATTGCCGCTTCAATTCAGCAGCGGCTGATGGCAGTGACCATCCCCGAAGTTCCGTTCGCACGCCTGAGCGGAAGAAATCTTTCCTGCAAAGAGATCGGCGGCGACTTCTTCGACGCGGTGAATACCGATGCCGGCTTGACGGTGGTGCTGGCCGACGTCAGCGGAAAGGGAGTCTCGGCTGCCTTGCTGGCGTCCACTCTGCAAGGCATGATCTATTCGCAACTCACGGCGGGCATGCCGTTGACCGACATCGTAACCGCAGTCAACCGCTTTTTTACAGCGAAACACATCGGCGAGAAGTACGCGACGGTCCTCATTGCCCGAGTTAGCGATGCTGGTCAGCTTGAGTATGTGAACTGTGGCCACATTCCACCTTTGGTGGTTTCCGCGGGAAAGGTCGAGCGCCCTTCCGACGCCAATCTTCCCGTGGGTTTGTTGCCCGACGCCAAGTACGAAAGCGCCCACTACCAATTGAAGACGGGTGATCGCCTGGTGCTGGTGACCGATGGCGTCACCGAGGCGGAAAACGCCAAAGGAGACTTTTTCGAGGATTCGCGGCTCGAAGTGGCCGCCCAGATTGGCGGATTGGAAGACATTTTCGCGGCCATCTCGGACTTCTGTTGTGGAACACCATTGAGCGACGACTGTACGGTGGTGGAGTTGGTTTATACGGGATAGTCGGCTGACGGTACGCCAGTTCATCGATCTTCTACGAGGACCGAGAAATCTGTTCCCTCCCAGCGTTGCTCCTGTAGCCAATAGAAGGTGAAGACAATCTCTCGGCCCACAGACAATTGATTGGAGGGCAAGTCAGCGACACAGGCGCCCAATCCGGTGTCCTCGCTGTCGATATCGTGCGCAGTCTTCCAGCCATCAAAGCTCCAATGCACGGTTGCGGGTGCGGGCAAGACGAGCCGCAGGTTTTTCCCTGGACTCATCGTTTTGCACTTATTGTTGAAGCGCCATCCCCAGTATGGCGATTTTCTTTTCTGCACCTGGTAGCGGTGGACCGGCTGAGGCGGCTGATCAAAGATTCTGCCGTCGCGCAGCGAGCGCCGCAGCTTGATGTACTCGGAGTGCGCCCACACCAGCGGACAAGCGGAACCCGTGCCTTTGCCAGTGAACAATTCCGCATCCGGCAGATCGGGAGCGTCCCAAACCTGCTCGGGCAGCAGGTGGCCGTCAGCGACTGAGCCTTCCATCACGGCTAGGAGTTCTTCCGCGGCCTCGCGATTGCCGGCGGCCAGTTCGTAGTGGGCGCGCTCTCCGGCCAGAAGAGGCCAGGGGCGGCCGACGCCCGTGCCGTCAAACGGAGAACCATCTTCATGCTCGCCATAGCCGTCGCCGTTGTAGCGATACCAACATGGTCCTTGAGGCAGCTTCACTTGCAAGAGGGCGTCGATCACCTTGATGGTATTCAAGATGCGGGGATCGTCCGGGGCGCGAAGGCCAAAGCGAACCAGCGCCAAAGCATCCGGACTTACGATCTGCGATGCCGGGGCGTCGGTTTGCCCCGGGGGCCGGTTCTTGATAGGCACAAAACCCTGCAGGGGTGAAGCTGCTCCGTCTGAGTCCAGCGGCGCGATACGTACGTAGTAGCCCTCAACCCCGACCTGGCGCGCCAGATCGGTTCCGGTGACGTAAGTCCAGCGTTCGATATTGTCATTCCAGGCGTCGGCGGCGTCGCGCAGGTAGCCTGCAATCTTTTTTTCTTCCACCGCGTCGGCGAAATCGGCAGCGGCGAGCAGCCCCGAAATTTCCACTGCGAGCGTGAATGGAGAATAGCCTCCATCTTCCTCCCATCGATCCTGCTGAGTAACCGGGCCATTGCGTAGGATGAACGCTGCTGCGCGATAAACCATCATCCACCAGCGCCTCAGCTCGCCCGCGGGCACGTGCATCTCCCGTCGCAGGGTGTCGACCAAGAGGATGGGAAAGGCAGCTTCATCCATCTGCACGCCCATCCAATAGGGACGGCCGTCGAGCCACAGATTCTGCGCCCAGTGCCCGTCGGCTTCCTGGGTGGACTCCAGATACTGCAAGACCCGAATGGCATCGGTCTTGGCTCCTGCCGCCAGAAATCCGAAAGCAGTTTCAACCAGGTCGCGCGGCCACACCAGATGGTAACCTCCGAGATCTTCATCGCCCTTGTTAAAGCCCCATGGAATGGAGAGGCTGGCGATGACACCTCCCAGAAAATCCTTGGACTCGTGGGTGCGCAGTGCGGCCGCACTGCCGCGATACAGATCATGTTCGCGCTGAGGTTGGTCCAACGGCAGCAGTGTGTTCTGCCAGCTCTTCCAGTGCATCACGTAGCGGTCGCGCAGCGCGTCCAAAGGCTCCAGCAAGCCTGATCGCACTTGTTGTCCGGCCTCCGTCGCCATTCCGCCAAAACCCAGCGCCAGCACGAATTCTCCATTGCAAGCGGCCAGATCGATCTCACCGGTCAGCGCGAGATTGCCATTCTCCGCGCGGGTGTACTCCCAGGTCAGTCGATAATTTTGGGAAAGGTCCTGCCATCCGTCCGAGTAGCCGACAAAACCCACCGACATTTTCCGCCAGGGTGTCGAGCAGCCAAAGGCGAGCGCGGTGTCCTCGCGGGTTGCGAACAGCATAGGAACGCCCTTGTAATCTCCGACCCAGCCGGTGTTGCCGCCTCCATGATTAGCGAGATGGGGAGAGAGCAGAGCGTAGAGCCGGTAGTCCTCGAGCTTGCCTTGTTGCGGAATGAACCGAATCCTCTGCAAGACTACATTGCGGTAGGGATCGGTGAAGACTTCTTTTTCGATCTTGTAGCGGCCCTGCAATTCCGTGTTGGTGAGGTGATAGATAGGAACTCCGGGAGTCATCGCGGCAATCGTGCACTGACAATGACGCTTTTCCTCAGAGAAGAAACGGCTGCCGTCGGTGACGACCAGTCCCAGGTCGCGGGTGCACGCCTGGTCCACGCGTGGATAGTAAACTTCATTCAGAATACCGTGGCTGGTGGTGAACCATACTTTGCTGTTGCGGGTTAAGGACGTGCCTACTCCGCTCTTCGCGCTGGAGGTCCAGCGCGCCTCGATGCCGGGCCAACCGGGGGCGTATCGTTCGTCACTCACTGAGGTTCATCCTTGGTTTCAATAGGTTTCGTTCCCGCATAGTACTAGAAGAGTTGCCGGGCCGACGAGTGTCTCCGCTCGGCTGGCTGCTCATTTTGATGATTATCGGCGGCGTAAGATACACATGTTCTTCTTCAAACATGACAATCGGCGTTCAATCCGACCGCTTTGTGGCACAGCGGCAGAAGATGGTGGCCGCTCAACTGCGCGCCCGCGGCATTCGGGATGAGCGTGTCTTGGCCGCCATGGGGAGGGTTCCGCGTCATTTGTTCGTCGCTGATGAATATCGAGACAGCGCCTATGAAGATCATCCGCTTCCCATCGGGGACGGGCAGACGATTTCGCAACCCTACATTGTGGCGTTCATGTTAGAGGCTTTGGCGCTCGACGCTTCGGAGACGGTGCTTGAGATTGGGACCGGCTCCGGTTATCAAACCGCGCTGCTGGCGGAATTGGCTCGGCAGGTCTATTCGGTGGAACGGATCGAGTCACTCGCCCTTAAGGCGGAGGCGATCCTGCAGCGCCTAGGGTGTAGCAATGCGAGCCTGATCGTGGGCGATGGCAGCCGTGGTCTATCCGAACACGCACCTTTCGATGCCATTGTGGTTTCAGCGGCTGCGCCCAGAGTTCCTCAACCTTTACTTGAGCAATTGCGGGAAGGTGGAAGAATGGTCATTCCCGTGGGGCCGGCGGATGCGCAGGAGTTGCAGTTGGTGCGCAAGCCGGAGGGCCGCACGGTGGTTACCAACCTGGAAGGATGCCGCTTTGTGCCGCTGATTGGCGAACAGGGATACGGCGAAGGATGGTAGCGCGTGGCGTTCCAGAAGACTTGGAAACGCGGGTCTGCTTTACAATTTCAGCGTGGCGATTATTCACAACCTGCGTGTCACGCTGGAGATGATCAAGTGGGAGCACTCCATTTTCGTGCTGCCGTTCGCGTTGTGCGGAGCAATGCTGGCGGCCAATGGCATCCCCAATGCGCACGCGTTGGTGTGGATTATTGTCGCCATGGTATCAGCGCGGTCGGCGGCGATGGCCTTCAATCGCTTTGCTGATGCCTCGATTGACGCCGCCAACCCACGCACGCAAACACGAGCATTGCCCGCTGGTACTCTCACGCATGGATTTGTGGCGGCGTTCGTCATTGTTTCCTGCGCAGTCTTTGTCCTGGCCGCCTCCCAGCTCAACCGTCTTTCGTTGCTGCTCTCGCCGGTGGCGCTGGGTGTGGTTCTGCTCTATTCCTACACCAAACGTTTCACACGCTGGTCGCACCTGGTTCTGGGATTCGCCATGGGCATTGCTCCGTCGGCGGCCTGGATTGCGGTGCGGGGATCGCTCGATCCACGCATTCTGCTGCTGACCGCTGCGGTTACATTCTGGGGCGCAGGCTTCGATGTGCTGTACGCCTGCCAGGATTACGATTTCGATCGGCGCAGCGGGCTGCACTCCATCCCTCGCCATTTCGGTATCGGGACGTCACTTTGGATTGCGCGGGGTTTTCATCTGGCTATGCTTTTGCTGCTGGTTAGCGTGATCGCGGTGTTCGGGCTGGGCAGGTTGGCGATCGCCGGCGTTACCACCGTTGCTCTACTTCTTCTATACGAGCACTCCCTGGTCGCTGCGGACGATCTCTCCAAACTCAACGCTGCTTTCTTCACCATGAACGGAGTGATCTCAGTGATGTTCTTCTTATTTGTGGCCGGGGATTTGCTGTGGCGGCGTTGACGGCTTCTTTGCCAATCTGTGACTTTCAAAGGAGTGGTGCGGTATGATCGAGAGGATGTCGAAGCGCCATCCCTTTCAAACCGACGACGCGCGCCTCCGACCGATGCACGAGAAGGTTCTCGCTCGCGAGCGTCTAAGCGATGACGATGCACTCGCCCTTTATCGCACCGGCGACATTCTTGCCGTCGGGTGGCTGGCAAATTCCGTCCGTGAGCGCATGCACGGTGACAGGACGTACTTCAACGTCAACCGCCATCTGAATCCCACCAATGTTTGCGTAGCCGCTTGCCGGCTTTGTGCCTTCGGGAAAAAGAAAGACGCTCCGGGCGCATACACCATGGCCCTGGAAGAGGCATTTGAGACCGCGGCCTCGGGATATAGCGAGGCGGTCACGGAGTTTCACATTGTCGGCGGGCTGCATCCTGATCTTCCGTTCCAGTATTTCCTGGATTTGATCTCCGGTCTGAAGCAGCGCTTTCCGGAGGTCCATCTGAAGGCTTTCACCATGGTGGAGGTGGCTTACTTGGCCAGGCGCGCCAAGCTGTCAATCGGGGAGACGCTCGCGCAATTGAAGAACGCTGGAGTGGACTCGCTCCCCGGCGGTGGCGCCGAGATTTTTGCCGACCGGGTGCGGCACATCATTTGCGATCACAAGATTGATGGCGACCAGTGGCTGGAAACCGCAAAGCTGGCGCACGAGATGGGGCTCAAGTCGAACGCGACCATGTTGTATGGACACGTCGAGAATGATGAAGATCGCGCAGATCATCTTTTGAGATTACGTGCGCTACAAGATCAGACCGGCGGATTTCAAACCTTCATCCCGCTGGCTTTCCATCCCGACAACACGCCGTTGCAGCACCTGCCGAAAACCACCGGTATGACGGACATCAAGCAAATCGCGGTCAGCCGCCTGGTGCTGGACAACTTTCCGCACATCAAAGCCTACTGGCAGATGATGACGGCGAAGATCGCGCAGATCGCGCTGCGCTTTGGCGCGGATGATATCGATGGAACCGTCATCGAAGAGAAGATCTACCACGACGCCGGCGCCACCACTCCCCAAGGCATGCGCCGCGAAGAACTGATACGGTTGATCCACGAAGCCGGGCGGGAACCGGTGGAGCGCGACACGTTGTATCGTCCGGTGACGCGGACGGAGACGTCGGTCACGGTGGCAGTGTAGGGAACCTCATCCGGGCATCGGTGGAAGTGGAAGGGTTCCCGTTCCTGGTGCTGCAAGTTCTAAGGCCCAACACCTTCCTTAATTCTCCTCATTGCCTCGTTCCCCGCGGGTGTAGAATCGGCTTGTAAGGAACCGGAAACCTTCGCGGGATCTGCTCCCGTGTTCCGAGGCCTGGCATGAATGTTCACTTCAGTTACAGGGATCATCGAACTCCTGACGTCGAAAAAGAAATCAACCACCTGGTCGACAAACTGCGCAAGCGGCTGCAGGTTTTCCGGCCGGAGTTGGTGCATCTCAAGGGAGCTATTGAGCAGAGTTCTCCGCGGGAGGGAACCACAGTTTCGTTGAACCTGCGGTTGCCCTCGGGACAGATGGCAGTTCAGAAATCGGCGCACTCGGCTGCCAGTGCATTGAAAGCCGCGGCGGATGACTTGCTGCACCAGATCAGCAAGCACAAGGACCTGCTGAGAAACTCACACAAATGGTCGCGGCGCCGGGTCGCCGGTTACCGGTCGGATTCCGAGATTCGATTTGAAGATACAATCGCCGTGGTTCATGTGCCCACCGTTTCCGGGGATGACATTCGTTCCTTCGTCAATGCGAATCTGGTCCGGCTGGAGCGCTTTGTGGAACGTGAATTGTATTTCCGGGAGAGCAGCGAGGGAACCTCGTCGGGCGAGGTCAGCAAAGAAGAAGTCATCGACGAGGCCATTGCGCGGGCGCTAGGCGACGGGGCCGACAAGCCGGAACGCCTGGCCCTGGAGCCCTGGTTGTACCGGCTGGCGCTGCTTGCCATCGAGGACCTCTGCCGCTGTAACCCCGAGAGTGTGGATTCCATCCATCTTGAAGATTCGGCGCGCAAGCCTAACATACGTGCCAGCGACGAAGCCGAGTTGCAGTTCCATCAGCCTGACGAAACGTTGACCGGAGAAGACGTCATTGCCGACCGGCGTATCGCCACACCGGAGGACATCGCCTCTTCGGATGAAATGGTCGCTCTGGTGCAGCTTGCGCTCGATGGCGCTCAGCGGCCGGATCGCGAGTCGTTCATCTTGCATGCCGTGGAGGGTTTCTCGGTGGAAGAAATCGCCGCCATCACCGACCGCAAAGCCGATGACGTACGCACTTCCATAGCGACTGCCCGCGAACATCTACGTCACTCGGCACGGCTGGCGGGCCGCTGGGACAAATCGAACAGCAGAACGTTGCGGGCTACTGGCACCTGAGCACGCGCATTTGAGCAAACAGGAGAAGCTGATGATTACGCGCGAAGATATCCGTGAGCTGGCGCACTTCCATAGCGACGGGCACGAAAACTGTGCCATCAGCTTCTATTTCGAGCCGCGTACGCCGCTCGACAAGTCCCACCGCGAAGAGGCCATTCTGGTCAAGGATCTTGTCCGCAATGCGCTCCACGACGTGGAGAAACAGGGGAAAAATGGCGGAGTGAAGGCGGATCTTGACCGTATTCTGATCCTGGCTGAAAACCTGCATGGTAACCAGGCCCGCGCCAAGGCGGTTTTTGCTTGTGCCAGCCGGCACTTCTGGCGGGAGTTCGATCTGCCCGCGCAACTGCCGGGAACCCAGTTGTTTGTGAACCGCCGGTTTCACATGAAGCCGCTGGCCCAGGTTCTGGGAGCTCAGCCCTGGCTATGGGTCGCCTTGGTGGACCGAGAAAAAGCCCGATTTTTCGATCTGCGGCTGGATGAACTGCGAGAGCGAACGGGATTGTTCCACACGCCGGCGGTTGATCAGCCCCTGCGCAATGGTCACGTCAAGTACCAGGGCGGGCATGCGCAGCGCCGCATACAGGATGACGCCCTGCATCACTTCAAGGCCGTCGCCGAGCATCTGCGCGAAGCGCTGGAGAAGGGAATCTGCGAAAAGCTGATTATTGGCTGCCACGATACCAACTGGCACAACTTTGAATCGCACTTGCATCCGTACGTGATGGAGCGGTTGCTGGGGCGCTTTTCAACCGATGTCAGCCGGATCACCAATGACCAGATCAAAGAACAAGCTGGCCGGCTGTGGCGCGACTCAATCGACCGGCGGCGGCATGAGCTGGTTGGCGAGGTTCTCGATCAGGCCAGGAGCAATGGCCGCGGGGTGACGGGATTGCGGCGGGTCCTGCGATCGCTCGAGCTTGGCGAAGTGCAGACGCTGCTCGTCGGAGAGGGTTTTTCGCACGCGGCGGTGGAATGCACCGGATGCGGCCATCTCGATGCCCACATGGTGCACTATTGTGCGGCTTGCGGACGCGGAACCCGCGAACTCGAAGATGCCATGGATGCCATTATCCCCATCGCCATTCGCCGCGACATCGAGTTGTTCTACGTCAAAGATGATCCCGCGTTCGACTCTGCCGGGAACATCGCGGCGCTCTTACGCTTCCGCTCCGATCAGAGCAATGGACATGCCTTGTCGGTGGCCTCCTGAAATCGAGAACCGAAACCTGACAACGCCGACCGTTCTTCAGATTTGTTGTTCCACCAACGACAGCTTCCGAACGAGTCGTGCCAAGTACTCCGGCGTGATATTCTGGCGCACGCTTCACAAGGCATTTCTTCGGAGGCAAGATGACCGTCTCACGTCGCGACTTCTTGGGCACAGCTGTTGTGGGTTCACTGTCACTGGGATTGCTCGACCCTAAGGGCTACGGGCGGGTGTCGAAAACGAATGAGGCTGGCTCCTCCGGTAAACTTCCCATCATGATTTCCGCCCACAATGGCCTCGCTTATCTCGACGATGCCTACGCTTTCCTCGCCTCTGGAGGAGACACGCTCGACGCGGCGCTCAGAGTGGTTAAGGGCCCCGAAGACGATCCTAATGACACCAGCGTTGGTCTCGGAGGTTTGCCCAATGAAGAGGGCGTGGTCGAGCTTGACGCCTGTTGCATGCACGGACCGACGCGGCGTGCGGGATCGGTTGGCGGGGTGCGGAATATTAAGAATGTTTCGCTGGTTTCGAAAGCGGTGATGAATCATACCGGCCACGTGATGCTGGTGGGCGAGGGGGCGGAGCGATTCGCCGTGGCCGTGGGGTTTCCGCGTGAGAATCTGCTGACTGACCATTCTCGCAAGATTTGGCTGCTGTGGAAGGAGTATCACTCGACGCAGGACTGGTGGGGCCCGGGCCTGGCCGATCCGCATTGGCAGGCGCCTGACGCGAAGCCGCAATCTGAGTTGTGGCAGGAGCGCTTCCGTAGATTGGAAGAGCATGCTGCTGATTTTGGAATCGCACCTGAGTTGCGACAGGAGGCTGTTCACAAAGTCTTGTTTCCGCCGACTGGCACGATTCACTGTTCGGCCCTGAACACCAAAGGCGAAGTGTCTGGATGCACCACCACCAGCGGCCTGGCCTACAAACTGCCCGGACGCGTAGGCGATTCACCCGTCATCGGCGCGGGCTGCTACACCGATCAGGATGTCGGTTCGGCGGGCGCGACCGGCAGCGGGGAAGAGAACATTAAGGTTGCGGGCGCGCACACCATTGTCGAGAACATGCGTAGAGGCATGTCACCGCAAGAGGCCGGCATGGATACGCTGAAGCGCATCGTCCGCAATTACAACAACGACATGAACAAGCTGCGCTTCGTGGACATGACCTATTACGTCCTGCGCAAAGACGGCGCCTACGCCGGGGTTTCGTTGTGGGAAAGCTATGAACCTGGCAAGCCGCATACCATTGCAGTACACGATGGAACCAAGCGCTCGGAAAAAACCGTGGCGCTGTTGCCGGGTGCGTCAGTAGATTTTCCCGCGACGCCGAGAGTCCCGGCCGAGGTGATGAAGGAATTCAAGTAGCACGCCAGCACAGGAGAGGACGCCGGCGCCTACATGCAATCTCTCAGCTTGCGCTGCAGGAATCTCTTCTCCGGCTCGGAGCACGGCCGCTCCAGCGCCTGGCGAAAGCAGTCGGCGGCGGCTTCGCGGTCGCCGAGATCGCGAAGCAGGCGGCCTTGCACCGCGGGCAGCAAGTAGTAGTTGCGCAGAGAACGGTCTTCAATGAGCGGCCGGAGAGCGGCGAGTGCGGCTTCTGCACCCTGAACTCTCGAGACTGCGACCGCCCGATTCAACGCAACCACGGGCGACGGGCTGATTTCCATCAATTCGTTGTACAAACTCAGAATGACCGGCCAGTCGATCCCATTCGCCTGCTGAACGCCAGCATAGGTGGCCGCGATGGCCGCCTGTACGTGGTAGGCAGACATTTGCGTGCCTTCTGCGCATTCGCTGAAATGACGAAAGCCCAGCCCAACCAATTTCTGGTCCCACAGACTGCGGTCCTGATCTTCCAGCAGCACCAGTTCTCCGCCGGAATCGATGCGGGCCGACAGGCGCGCGGCCTGAAAGGCCATCAATGCAACCAGGGCATGTGCTTGTGGCGTTCCCACCGAAGATGTGGCCAGCAAGCGGCCAAGTCGTAGAGCTTCTCCGCAAAGATCCTGCCGCACCAAGTCTTGGCCCGATTGCGCGGCATAACCCTCGTTGAACATCAGATAGATAACTTCGAGCGCAGACTCGAGACGCAAGGCAAGGTCGTCTCCAGTGGGCAGTTCGAACGAGACTTGGCTCTCGCGAATCTGCCGCTTGGCGCGGACCAGCCTTTGGGCAATCGTAGGTTCATCGGACAGGAAAGCCCGTGCGATTTCGCGGGTGCTGAATCCGCCGACGGTTTTCAGGCTCAATGCGACGCGGGCATCACGCGGCAGGGCAGGATGACAGCACATCAACACCATACTCAGTTCGTCATCGCGGAGCCGGTCTTCGATTTCCCTGTCATCTCCCGCAGCCGCCTCGGCGTCACGAATCCGCTCGGCTGCGAACTGCACGTTCTTTTCTCCCGCCAGGGTGCGGTGACGAATGGCGTCCAGCGCGGCGTTGCGGGCTACACGAAAAAGCCACCCCGCAGGGTTTTGGGGGATTCCGGAGTAGGGCCAGTTTTGCAGCGCCTTGAGCAACGCTTCCTGCACCACTTCTTCTGCCAGATCGAGATGTTCGGGGCCCAGCAGCCGGGTCAAGTAGGCGACCATCTGCCCCGCACGATTGCGGAACAGATGGTCAATAAGCAGGTCGGGAGCCACAATGACTTCGTTGTTCACAGCGGTTCGCCGTTCGTTGTTCCTTAGGCCGCGTCGTCCATCATGGGATCGACCTGGCGCACTTCGATAGTGCCACCGTACTCCAGCGCCGGGCAGTCGCGGGCGCGCTCGGCGGCTTCATTGTAGTTTGCGGCCTTGATCAGGTAATAGCCGCCGAGAACTTCCTTGGTCTCGCTATAAGGCCCGTCGGTGACCCGGACCTTACCGTGTCCGCGCATGACTTTACCGGCGTCGTCGGCCAGTTTGTGGCTGGCGAGATGAGCGCCGGAGCTGTGCAGCTTGCTTCCCCAGTCCATGAATTTCTGGAGGGCTTTTTGCGCGTCTTCCGGACTCATGTTCTGCCAGTTCGCGGGATCGTTATAGAGCAAAAGCATGAAGCTTGGCATAAAGGTCTCCTATCGCACTCGATAGTATTGGACGGCTTCGTTGAACTTGGGTTTGCCACCTTCGTAGAATTGCCAGTCGGTGGAGAAGTGGTCGGCGTCAATGAAACGGAAAGTGGCGTTGTGCATGTGGCCGGCCTCCGGGCCGCTGAGCCCAGTAGCATTCACAAAAGCAAAGCGCAGCTCGCCACTCGCGTTGTCAAATGACTCGGCTTGCATGTGAGGCTGGTTGTGCGCCATACAGTAATGGGTGAGTTGGAGGCGGTCGCCGTCAAGATAATATACGGTGACCATGGCATTGCCGGGGCCCAGATCGTCGCTGTCGAAATGTTCAACCACAGCCGAGCCTCCCGATACCACTTCGTAGCGTAAGTGGGCCTTGCCTTTGGTGGTCGTTGCCTCCCAACTGCCGGAGAGGGATTTGAGTTGAGCGAAGGCGGCAGAGTCGCTCCGGGTTGCCGCCGAAGCCGCTAGCGAAGGTGACAGCATGAACAGCCCGATCGCAATTGCTAACACACGTAGTTTCATGGAGTTCCTCCTGAGCAGGGAAGTCTTAGTTAAAATGCTCATTCTCCCTGTTCGAGAAATAGACGGATGGACGGTGCAGAATTCGACAACGGGCAGAGGGATTTTCGCCGGATTGGGACTAACCGAAGAGCTCGACACCTGAACGCGGCGCCGCGGCGCGAAGGGCCAAGTCAAGAGTAGCAAGCGACAGTTCCTCGACTCGTGCACTATAGAGATAAAGCGCATCATACGCGGAGAGCTGAAACGACCGCGCAATCGTCAGGGCCTGACGTGCTGTGGCGAGTCTTGAGCTGGTTTCGATGGCATGCGCCTGCAACATTTCAAGATCTGTCAGGCAGCCGTTCACATCAGAGGCGGTCAGAATTCGCCGGCGCTCGGCGACTATGAGGCCATTTGCCATTTCTGCGTGCCAAAGAGCAGGTACAACCGCCTGCGCACCATCCAACACCGCCTGCTTCACACCAATGGCGTAAGGCGAAACAGGACGATCCACGAACCAACTGAGTGCGACCGAAGCATCGAGGACAAAGCGCTTCAAAACCGGCCTTCCTCAATCAAGTCCTTAACCTTGACCCCTTTGGGCAGTTTGGCGCGCTTCCGTATCTGCTCGATGTCTTCGAAGACTTCCCGCAGACTGGTTTTGGGGCGAGCGGGAACGACAATACAAGCGAGCTTGCCGCGACGGGTGATTCCGATCTGTTCGCCGGCCGAAGCCCGCTCGACGATTTCAGAGAGTTTCTGTTTAGCCTCGAATAGTCCCAAGGTTCGCATATCTGTATCACCTAGATTTTTAATCTAGATGAATCAGAGATTCCCGTCAAGCAATTCCTCTCGCCTCGGACCGGCTGGTGTCAACAATGCCAGTTGGCAAGAGCTATCGCCGGACCGCTGCCGAGACTGCGGTGCTACCAACGACCCACGACCGGCGCCCAACGACTGTTTCTTACGCGAACCTCACCTTCACATCCGGCCCTTTCTCAAGGTGGATGCTGTCGATGAAGCGCACCTTGCCCGTCCGCAGGGTCATGATCACGGACGACGTTCGTGTGCCTTCGCCGAAGAAGCGTACGCCGCGCATGAGAGCGCCGTCGGTTACGCCAGTGGCGGCAAAGATGAGTTGCTGGCCCGGGGCCAGGTCTTCGGCTTCGTAGATGCGTTTCTTGTCTTTGATCCCCATACGCGCGATGCGCTCCTCGAGTTCGGGCGTGTTGATCATGAGTCGTCCTTGCATGTAGCCGTTGAGGCAACGGATAGCGGCGGCTGTGATCACACCTTCCGGCGCCCCACCCGAGCCCATCACCGCGTGCACGCCAGTGCCGATGACGGCTGCGGCGATGCCGGCGGAAAGGTCGCCGTCGCCGATCAGCTTGATGCGTGCGCCGGCGGCGCGAATATCCGCAATCAGCTTTTCGTGGCGCGGACGTTCGAGCACGATCACCACCAGGTCTTCCACGTCACGGCCCAGCCGCTTGGCAATGTTCTTCAGATTGTCGGCCACGGGAGCGTCGAGTTCGACGGCGTTCTTGCAGGAAGGCCCGACCACGATCTTGTCCATGTAGCAGTCGGGCGCGTTGAGCAGGCCACCATGTTCCGACGCGGCCAGCACAGTGATTGCCCCCGGCGCACCGGTGGCGCAGAGGTTGGTGCCTTCGAGCGGGTCCACGGCGATGTCGACTTCTGGCACTTCGCTGCCGTCGGGAAACGCTGCGCCCACTTTCTCGCCGATATAGAGCATAGGGGCTTCGTCGCGTTCGCCTTCGCCGATCACGATGGTGCCGCGCATGGGAATCGAGTCCATGGTTTTGCGCATGGCCTCGGTGGCGACTTGGTCCGACAATTTGCGCTCGCCCTGACCCATGGTGTGTGCCGAAGCAATGGCAGCGACCTCGACAACACGCAGGAATCTGGATGCCAGATCGCTCTCAATGTTCTCGCCAAAACACCGCACTTTGCCTTCGATCTTAGGTTGAGTAACCATGAATGCCTCCGAAATGAACCGGCTTGTGAATATAACGCGAAGTGGGGTGGGAGGGGAAGCGGCAGCGCGTCTGGCTTGCGGCACTCCAGGCTGGTAAAATCATCTGACGCCACAATGTTCCCTAGTCGGCGTGGGGCTATAGCTCAGCTGGGAGAGCGCATCGTTCGCAACGATGAGGTCGTCGGTTCGAGCCCGACTAGCTCCACCAAATTCATAACACTGCCGAAGGTCCCACTCAATCGCGTTGGCGCAAACATCGAGCCCGCTGTAAAAGGGTTGGTTGCGATCCTGGAAACGTGGACGCTAGGTTTTCTCCACGAGATCAGGATCGCGCGGCAATGCCGAGGCCAGGACGAGTGCTGCTCCGCCGTAGAGCATTGTGTCAAAGACGGTATCTAACGCTACATTGATTTCCAGCGTTGACCCGCCGCGGGCGAGGGCTAGGATCAGCGTGATTAGCTCCAGGGAAAGAGCGATCACGACCATTAACGCGCCAATCGAGGTTGCGGCTATCCGGGGTTTTTTGTTCAGGGCTAGGCCGATTCCAGCGGTCAGTAGGATCGTACCCGCGAGGTATCCCCATACGCTGGGGAAAGGAACCCAGGATGGCGTCACTGCTGGCGAAGAGACGCCGGGCGAAAACTCTGGATGAAGAAAGTGTTCCACGGCAAAAAAGATCGCAGCCATCGCGATGACGACGCGCCCAAACAAAATCATCCATTTCGATTGTTGCGGAGACGAGGCGCGGCTATACACTCCGGCGAGGGCGAATCCAGCTCCGGAATAAGTGATATCTCTTAGCACGATTTCCCACGCGAAGCGATCTTTGGGATCCGCCAGCGCATTCGGTATATGCATCATGCAGACGAATAGAAAGAACATCACTCCGAACAGAGTGAACGACAAGCGTACGTACTTCCTCACTGTAAGACTGGTAGCCGCGGCGAGCAGCGCGCATCCGACAAAATACGTCACGAACAAGTGCGCCGGCACCCAGGACGGGACTATATCCTTGATAGGCCCCGGGCTGCAGAGGTGGTCGGTGCCGAACATAGCGACTGGAACGGCCATCAAGACGGGGCCCAAGGTGATGAGCTTTTCCCAGCCGAGAGCCGCGCTGATCTCTTTGCGAAGTACAAAAATTCCGGCAAGAAAATAGATGAGCCCGACAGAAGACATCCAGTAATTGACGGATGATGAAAGCATCAAAACCTTTTTCGCGGGTTGCTGCGGCAGGGATTATATCCCGGTCGCCGAGGGTTGCGGAAAAAATGGGTCAGAATGACCGATTTCCGGGTCCAATGCCGCTCTCCTCAGGCAGCTGTGCGCGAGCATTACTTTCTCGACGACTTTCAGCAACACCTAGCTTTCCTTGCTGCTGAGCACGACTGTCACGCGTAAAGCGGCGGCAATCTGGGCGAGTGGCGCCCGGCTTTGAGGGAGGCACGGGCGTAAGTTACGGCGTGCCCATGTATCCGTGCACCACGCTGTTCAGGTCGGTGTAGCGCCCGACCACGGTTCCGGCTTTGTTGAGACCGAGCACGCGGGTGTCTAACGAGGCAGGAAAATTGACGGTGGTGAAGACGCCGCCACTCTCGATGTAGCCACTGAACGGACCCAGTCCATCGGCGCCGTCGTAGCCCACAATTTTTACGCTGTCGTTGACCCGCGTGGCCAGAGTGTCCGTGGCGCCGGGGTATTCGAACGAGGAGAATTTTCCATTCATCAGAGCAAAGCCGTGCTGGTTGCCGCTGGAGTCGTCGTAGAATCCAACGATCTGTCCGGCGGTGTTGATCCCCGTGATGGCCGTGAGAATTGCGTTCGGAGCATTGTAGGTAGTGTAAGCGCCCTGCGAGTAGGTGAAGCCATGGTGCACTCCGCCGCCGTCAACAAAGGTGCCCACAATGGTTCCTGAGTTATTGATGCTCCACGCATTGGTAAGCGTCGCGCCGGGAGGGTCGAGCGTCGTCACCTTGCCTGCGTTGTACAGGAAGCCATGAGTGATGAATCCGCTATCCGTGTACCAGCCCACGGCCTGGTTCAAATCGTTGATCCCGTACACGAAGGTCGCCTGGGCGCGGGGCACGTCGAAGAACTTGAAAGACTTCTGAATCAGGGCAAAGCCGTGGTTCACTCCCTTGGAGTCGACATAATATCCCGCCACCACCCCGCTCTTATTGATGGCAGTGCAGTCGGTTTCTTTGGCGTTGGGAACGTCCACGGTAACCAGGTTGTCTTGTGCGCCGCTTGACACTGGGCTCCAGCACATCAGCAGGAGAGTCGGAAGCAGGAGATTGGCTTTGATGCGGGACATGGAACACCTCTGAATTCGTAGCCCCATTTTGGCATTAGCTGGGTAGCGCTTCAATCGGGGGATTCAGGACGAAGTTGTATAGTTTGGTGCGGAGTGGGCGAAGAGAGGAGCGGTCACGGATTCGTGCGGATTTTCACCGATCAAGAACAAGAGCATCACCAGTTGGTGTAAATTGTTAAGGGTGTGGGCGCGTAGCTCAGTTGGTAGAGCAATGCCCTTTTAAGGCATGGGTCGCAGGTTCGAGTCCTGCCGCGCTCACCATGTATCCTTCTGATTGTTCTGGCATTGCCGCCGTTCTTAATCCACTCGGCGTCTCGTCGTGATTCTCGGTGTGCCCAGAATTGTGCCTACCCAGTCGAGACATGGCAGCTAGGACTAGATCTTCTGATGGATGAACATAGCGGCTGGAGATTGCAACTGAACTGTGTCCAGCAACGCGGGCCAATGTCCAAGCATCGCATCCGGACTCACCGAGCCGTGTTAGGAAGGTGTGGCGCAGGCTGTAGAGCACGAATGGGCGAACACCGGACAGTCTCAGTGTCTTGGTGTGCTGCTTCTTGAGACTCGAATGGTCGATGTGCCCGGTCTTAGTCGGTGCAGGCCAAATCCACCCTTCAGAGGGTCTCCCCGTTTCAGCCCATCGTTGCTCCAAGATTGATCTGACTCTCGAACTCATAGGCAGGACCCGTCTCGCTGCCGCAGTCTTCCCATGAGTCACAAGGAGAGTTCCGTTGCGCCCGTTTACCCAGGTAATGTCCTCCCACCGCAATCTGTGACACTCGTCAGGGCGTAGACCTGAGTCAGCCAGGACCGCAGCCACCGACGCGAGAAGCGGCGATGCAACAGCAAGGTAACGAGCCTCTTCCTCGACCGTTACAACGCGCTCCCGCCGACGTTCCCCGGACAAGAGTCCCATTTTCGGGGCGGATTCCAATACTCCCCACTCGACTGCCAGATGGAGGACCCTCCGTAATACGCGCAGCGAGCTGTTTATCGAGCCCGCCTGAAGACCTTCGGACAGCCGATGGGCTGCAAAGTCCCCCGCCTGCTCACCCTGAATCTCATTTAGCGGCATGTTGGCCAACGGCCTGTATCGAACTAGGGCGCGGATACCGGCTCGATACCAAATCCACGAAGTGCGCTGCTTGGCCCAAGGTTCGATGCGATGTTTAAGGAACTCGGCCAAGGTGGGAATGGGTTTCTTCTCACGAATGCCGACCTCGCCCTTCGCAAGAGACGTTTTGTGCGCGGCCTCCATCTGTCGCGCAACCTTATCGTTGCCCTGTTTGCTGGATTCCCGCACGAGCTTGCCGTTCCACATGAATTTGTACCAGTAGACACCGCAGGAGCCACGCTCACCGCACTTGCTGCAAGTCTCGTTTGGACCTTTCTTGTTACATCCCCGTTTATAGATCATCGCTCACCTCGTTTGTTTCTGTCCTTCGCTTTGCCGTTTCTTGGCCTGCCGCCCAGCCTTCCCCACTCCTGCATCCGGCGCACGAATTCCTTCCGTCCCCACTTCTCTTGTCGTACCTTCGCGCTCTTACGGCCCATTAGGCTTGCCGCGTTGCTCACCTTGTTCATACACGGAGCCATTATATAGCTAACGTTAGGTTATGACAAACACAATTTGCACAGTGTACCACGTGTTACGGGGTGCGATAGACTGTGCTAGAGAGTCGGAAAGTTGGACCCAGCGAACGACGGGCGCATCCCGTCCGCTAGTGGTTTTCGTTAAGTCCCAGATGTCAAGCGAGATGAAGGGTGTGACTTTCAAGAGTGCAGAGGAAGAACTCCGAGAGCTGCTAGCCGACTACCCACTATGGGTTGAGAGGATCCTTTGGAAAAACCCCTCGCCTATAAATCTTCGACCATACCCGGGACTAGTCGAAAAATACGAAAGCATCCTGCCGCGTATTCCCAAGAAATGGCGTGAATACCGGAGGGCAAAGAGGCTGTACGCGCAACGAGTTTTGGGGCCACCACGCGCAACGGCAGGAAGGCCAAGGAAGGACGCACTAGCGGAGGAAGCCCAGCAGTTGAAGTCCGGGGGCAAGTCCTATGCCCAAGTCGCGTCGACGCTGAACAGAAAGCACGGGGAAGGTTGCACGACAGCCGAAGCAATACGAAAGCTATTGGCCTCTCGCAAGAAAGAACAGTCCACTACCCCGGACAAAACCTCGTGACAATTTCCTCCGTGGAATAAATCCCTCTCCAGTTTTCTCCATAGTGACAGGTGTCCTTTCATCTGGTGTGATCTATTTCAACGGACCACGGACCACGTGGCCGACTCCAAAGGAGAAAGCTACGCCATGAGCGAAACTTACGGTTTACTGACGATCCCAGAATTTGCAGCGGCACTGCGCGTCAAACCTTCTTGCGTCCGTCGCTGGGTCAGCGAGTCCAAAATCACTTTCGTGCATGTAGGTCGCCTTGTACGAATTCCCGCCAGTGAAGTCAAACGAATAGTCTCCATCGGGACGCATCTAGCTGCTAGGCAAAGCAAGTAGGCTCACGAACGCACTTGCCTGAGCGGTTCTGGGGGTGAGCGACACAGTGTCAGACATGGAAGAGAAATTCGCTCGGGCAGCGGCTCTGATGCAGACGGCACTGTTACGCTCGACTGGACTGAAAGAGCGTGACCAGAAATTGGTCACCTACTGGACGCTGGCGACTCATAGCCTTCCTCATGTCGACACATTTCCGCTACTTGCTTTGATAGGCAAGACAGCGTGTGGCAAGAGTACGACTCTGGAGATCATCGGCAATTTCGCTTACCGGCCTGCCGCATTCAGCCTCCGTAGCATGACCGCACCTACCATCAGGGACAAGTTTGCCGAATGCGGCTCCGGAACCGCTATTCTCGAAGAAGCAGACCAGGCCTGGAAAGACTCGGAGGCTACATTTGAGAGGATGCTGTCAGATCGTTATCAAAGGAGATCCGCAGAAGCGGCCCACAAGGTGAAGCTAGGAGAAAACTGGGGAACCGACAGCAAGAAGTTTTTCGGTGCTACCGTTCTTCATCGGCGGATTCCCTTCAACGATGCTGCTCTGGACGGCCGAACCGTGTTCGTTCGGTACAAAGCCGACCATAGCCGAAAGTACCAAGACTACAATGCCAACGATTCCTGGAATGTCGAAGGCAGAGAGTTGGTCCACAATGCGATTTTTGAACCACCGCGAATCGAACAGCCGGAGGGTGTGGCCGGACGAATCTTCGCCACGTACAAAGTGCTCCTCAGTACTGCAGGGCTGTGCGGGGATCAAGACTTTCCGGCACAACTGCTCCCCAGACTTCTCACGGAGACCGCCGAATTGAAAGAGGCGCAGTCATCTGAACCGGACGGCTTAGTTCTAGGCGCAATCCTTGACGTCCTTTATCACGACGATTTTGGTGCGGACTGGCAAAACATAAAGTTCAGCACCTTGACTAAGTCCATCTGGGACAACCACCGCTTCCCTTTGCTGCCTCGTCAGATTGGCCCCATGGTAAGAGATCTCGGATTCGAGACCAAAACTTCTCACGGAGTAACGGTGGTCGTTCCGACACCTGCGACGCTGATCAAGGCTTGTGATGAATGCGAGTATACGGACGAGGCTATTGAGAAGTTGCGAAAAGAGTTGTTGGGTTCCGAGGGTGCCAACCGTTCAGGCGTCAAGATGGACCCTATTCGCCTGGCGTAGCGCATAGTGCGGAAAGTTTGTGGACCACGCGCGGGCCGAACGCATAGCCCTCAGCCGTCAGGGGTAGAGAGGGTAGACTTCTTTCTTTATAGGTAGGGAGTCTTCGAGCCAGAGATTCCCATACACATAAGAGAGAGTGTCTACCTGCTCTACCCGGTCTACCGAAACCGCGCGGACCAAAGATGTGGGTTCGCGGCTGGCAAATGGAAAATCCCCTTCACCACAGCCCATGCCCCCCCTTCTTGTACAGAGATTCCCCACGCGACAAGAACTGCCGGAACGCCCTTTGTTCCGCCCACGCGCCCATCCCTAGACCATTCTTGCCGACTAACTTCTCCCATGCGGCGTCCGCAGCCACATCATCACCGGCAATTTTCTTGCTTTCTGTCTCCAGCAACTCTAGCAACGACACTTTCCGCCCGTCCGCGCCGTCCATTTTCAGGTCTTTCTTCACGCGCAGGCAATCGACCGCGTGCGGCCACCGGATGCTCAGTGCCACAAACTTCGCCAGGACTTCATCCGAGGGCAAATCTTTGCTGGGGATCACACCCTCCAACCGCAAGCTATGCCGCAATGTGCTGTAAAAGCGGAACACGTTCAAATACCTCTTGATCTGCCGCGGATTCCCGTCCACCCACAGCGCCACGTCTTCCAGAAACTGCGCCATCACGGGATCACGCTCACTCAACGTTTGTTCGTAAACCCTGTTGCCGGCCTCCCGCGCCGCCCAGCGTTCTTCGACCGGAGCTTGCGCAACTAGGTTCAGGCTTCTTGCCGCTGCCTCACTTGAACTCTTGGCTGGCCCGATCTTCCCGATGTAGGTTTGAACCTTCGCCTCTTCGTCAGCCCCGTGCTGCGCTGGTCGGGAAATGGGCAGCGGCCCCAGAAGCATCGGCACAGAGCCCGCCATAACAAACGTCTCGTCGGGACTCTCGCCTGCCAGACCGGTGAGCGACCCCAAATACATCCGCCGTCCCGCCGCAGACGGAGGAGGGATCATGATCGGTAGCTGCACAATCTTCTCCATGAACCGCCAACCCACCGGCGCCGTCCGGTCCGCCAGTCCCATCTCCTCCGCCTTCTGAATCACATCTCTATTGGCGACTTCCAGCGCCGCCGCTACCATCCCAGGCTCCATCCCTAGAACAAAAATGCAATTGGGATAATCCCCACACAGAAAAAGATTGATTGCCTCCACCACTTCCGCAACCTTACTAGGAACACAGCGATCCAGATCGTCCACAAAAATCACCAGGGGATCCCCTTTCGGATTATCCTTCGTCACCGAAGCCGCAGTCGCCAGTTGCAGCACCTCCCGCATGTCCGATTCGACTAAATGCAGATAACCCATCTTTCCTTCGTACGCGGGCTCCCGGACTAAATCGCGCACCGTTCCGGCAGCCTTGTCTCCCAGCTTGTTCCAGCCTTTCCAAACCAACACGATCAGACCCGCCAGAATAGAAACTCCCCGAATCACGGAGTGGTAGGGCAGGAGAAGTTGAATCGCTGCCGCGACCCAGATCACGATCGCAACCGCGACACCCACAACTAGCGCCAGTGGGAGTAATTGCCGCGCGATCATCTCGTACATTTTTCGCCGTACTTCATCGGCGTTCACCCGTCGCGCGTGCAACCGCAACCAGAACAACTCACGTTCCTTCACTCCCATCCGTGCCGTGATCTGACTAATGATGCAATGTGCCATGCCCGCCCATATCTGTTCGCTCGTCTGATACTTCCACGCGTTGAACCAAACCGTGGTGCGCGGCGACAGGCCATACGCTTCTCCCTCCGTGCTCCGCTTCGTTTCCAGCTTCGTAGGCTTGGAGCTACCTTTTAGCTCCCGCAGCAGTTCTCGCAATGTCAGCTGCGAAGGCTGCCACTCGTGCAGGATTCCAATCTGGCTCTCCTCGCTCAACCTTGCGTACCCGTCCAGCAAATGCTGCACACGCTTCATTAACGTGGTCTTCCCCGCACCCCAAGGCGCTTTAATCCCAATGGTCAGCGGCGGCCTGGTCTCCCTGTGCGTGATCAGACTCGCAATCGTTCGCGCATACGCCTCATACCCCAGCCGGTCCTCCTCACTCCAAAGATCGGAGTCTAACTTTGGCGTCGGATTTGCCCCGGCCTCTTGCGCAGGGTTCGTAATATTTTTGAGGCGCGACACAGGCTCCGCAGCTTGTTCTTCGTCAAGAATGATGCCGTCCCGGGTCACGCCGAGGTTGGTCAGCGCTTTCACCATCCTGCACTCTCCTACGGAGAGCACACCGTACAGCAGGTGTCTGCTTCGGATCGACCCTGTCGTTTCCGCTTTCGCAGCTGCCATGGTCAAAGCGTCGCGTACATGTTTTGACATGCGCGGCAACCTGGTTAGTTCTGGTCCTCTGTAGCTTTGCGGGATGACACTCCCGACTGTGTCCTGGATAATCTGCGCCAGTCTTGGGCGGTCGATCCCAGCGAGACCTAGTAGCCGCTGAGTGGGGCCGTCCGTCTTGTCGAAAAGGCCAGCGATGAGGTGTTCCATGTGTACCGTATCCTGGCCCGCAGAGCGGCGCATCCCGTCCGCACGCTCCAGCGCGCTCCGGCTCGACGGACTCATCCGCGCAAATAACTCCGTATCGCTCGGAGCCGCTGGCTTGGACTCCGTATCTTCCTCCTCCCTCGGTTGCGCACTCCTTCCGGAGGCGTGCGAAAATTTCTTATCCCGAGCACTCAAGGGAAATGGCCTCGGCGTGTTCAGTTCACTTTCTACCCACGGCAACAAATCGCGGATTACTGGCGTCACTGCGCTTTTTGACATCGAGGCCACGCTCAGTACCTCAACGATGTATGGCCCAGACCGGGGGTCGTCTACCAGGCGCAACGGTCCCTTGGCAACAATCCCGACTAGCCGATACGCAGCGAAGACTGGAGCGCCAGCTAGCGGAAGGGGCCAACTCCCTTTTGGTGTTGCATCCCATTCCAGCTGAACGGCAAACCCTTGGGTTGGTAGGTCACTGACTCGACCGGAGAGCTGAGAGAAAACTTTTCGCTCGATGTCGGAGTAGAGAACGTCGCATTCGGCCCCTTCTGCTGGAATCTCGCCGGTTCCAAGCAAACCCTGCGGGACCTGAAGCGGAAGCGCCCCCGAAAGTCTCAATACGCCGAACCCGAGCTCCCCATCAATCGCATGAAGGGAGACAGGAACGGGGCGCAGTCCAGGAGAGCCCGCAAACTGCGGGAAAGTGAGCATCAATGTGGCCACGGAACCGGGGCCAGGACGCGGGATCTCCCCGGACTTGGATTGAGCTAACTTGGCCACTTCAGCGGTCGTCACCGCGATCTCCGACGACAAAACGGTTGCCTTGCCGATAATTTCACCATGGAGGGTGATCAGCACGGCGGGCACTGCCAAGCGCGGATCGCCCTTGGGTACCGGTTGTGGCTCAGTAGCTGCTGACATGGAATCCTCCGAAACAGGCTGCGATTCCTATCATATTTTCTAGTCCAAAGGCGATTGTAGACGAGCAACAGAGTCAGATTGTACGACGGAGTGCATAGAGCGCCGTTAGCCCGTCCCCAGGGTGGAGCGGGTAGAGAGGATAGGGGCCTGTGTGTAAAGAAGACGCAATTGTCAAACGCGGGAAAGCAACTGAGGAACAGTCACCTCGAAGCCCTGGGCCAGGCCCCGGCCCTTACACTCGTTCAAATATCTTGGGCAGGATCGTTTTCAGTCCTTTGGCGATTTTCTCGACGTTCACCAGCGACACGTTCCTGATTCCCCGCTCAATGCCGCTGTAATAGGTCCGATGAAGTGAGCATCGCTCCGCAGCTTCTTCCTGAGTGATCCCTTGCTCTTCACGAATTCGCCGGATGGCGCGGCCAAAACGGACTCGGATGTCGAGCGGCATTGCACGCCATCTTCGATCCGTGCAGCCGATGCGTCGACATCCGATGAGTCACATTCTTGTTGACTATCAGTGATCTCCGGTTCAGTATCTACCAGAGCAAATCGCTGCAGAATGAGGGCCTCATGCTGAGACGAGCCATGGTCACATGCTCCGCAAACACGATCCTTCTAGTCTTGGCACTTGCAAACCCGAACTACGCGCAGACCACGAAGCTGCACGACGAAGTATTGGAGATCAACGGCATCGAACTCAGGCTGGGAATGAATCAGGACTTCGTTTTCAAGAAATTTCGGGAAAAGAAGGTGAATGCTTGGAAGCTCGAACCGTCACCCGCATTCGAAACGTGGGTAGTCTGCGAGCCCTTCGACGATTCGCAGTGCGTTCCTGGGTCTGGCCAGATCACCTTCAGAGAAGGCCGTCTCTATATGGCCACAAAGAATTGGGTGGAGACGAAGACTGCGTCAGATGTAGCGACCGCCTTTTATGGCGCGGCAAAAGACCTTGAGCAACGTGGTTTCACTAGCTGCAAATTGGCGGCGAAGGAAAGCCTCGCACCTGGTCAAGAGATAAGGTATGTCGATCTCCACTGCGGCGAGCGCCTGACAGCGCGACTTTCGCTTTCGACAGACAGAGGTTTCGTAGTTGATGTCGAAGAGCTACTGGGACCCTAACGATGGCCAATGGTGCACCCTGCAGCATCCCAGGTTGTGAGCCGATGAATGGACCGCACAAGGGTGCTCCCGTGCGTCGCCAGTCAGCTACTGTGAGCCTGTCGCAGAGCTAGGGGCAACGCCTCAATGGCGAGAGAGACGCGGCGAAGATCCTCACTGCCGAGCGCCGCGCCCAGCGCATCGGGATCTCGCGCCAACGCGGCTTTGCGTTTGTCGTGCTGCTGAGTGGATCGGTATGTCAGGGCGTGGCACAATCGACATCCAAAAAACTGCTCACCAGGGGGCAGATAGAGCTTTTTTACACGCCTGCCGCAGGGTTTCCCATCGTGCTCCACCGGGCACCGGAACCAGTGGCGGACTCCGATGTGGGCTTGCGTCGTTGCGATTGGGATTACATACTCGCCTCGAAGCCGGACCGAAGCCGGAAATGGAGAGGTTCGTTCAGGGTCGGTCAGGACGATCAATCCCTCGCTCGTGGTCCGTCCCACCTCATAGCCGAGGACTGCCTCGGTTCGGCCGGACGAGTCCCGCCACTCGATCACGCTTCTGAAGCTAGTCTCGTAATCTACGCGCCTCAGGTCCTGCTTTAGGCAGCCCACATCGACGATCCGGCACTGTTCGACCGTCAGCCGTCTATTCCGATGGTGCGCCATATCACCATCGTCTCATGGCTGACAAGCCAAATTCGTTCCTAAATCTTCTATATGATTTGGCCCGCTGGGCAGTTCTGCTCTCGCTAAGTCATTGTCAATTGGGGAAGAACGAGCACGACTGGATCAGCGACGCGCCCTCTAAATGTTGATTTCTACGGGCCTTGGTAGGTTGTTCATTCTGCGTTCGACGTTGGTCGATTGCGACGTATCTCTAGAGTTATGTAGATGGTACCGGGAGGGTGCCCATGGCGGTGTCGCAGCGTGCCTGGCCTGCCGCTGGGAGCCTCATTTTGCGTCCGGCTCTGTAGAAAGAGATAGGACACCAGCAGATCAGCGGACGGCGGGCGAATTTGGTGCCGAGCCGGACGGGCCGGGCAGCTCTAACGGGATCGGCTCTCCGGCCCGTTCTCGATGTCGTTCATCAGGGTCGAAAACCAACTGACAGCACAACTGGCACCAAAAATGGGTTTGGAACTTTCAAAACTTCCTGGCTCGCAGAGCTGGATAGTGCATTCAGAAAGGCTTCACTTTTCAGGCAGCCTGCCCCTCGCGCCGCCTGGCTTCGTACCACAATGCTAGTTCGACCCGGTTCCATAGTCCCAGCTTGTCGTAGATTGCGCGGAGTTGGTTTTTGACGACATACTCCGTCGTGCCGATGGCTTCTGCGACCTCACTGTTCTTGAGTCCTTGGGCAACCAGGGCGATGACTTGCAGTTCGCGCTGATTAAGGATTCGAGTTCCGTAGAGTTGCTTTGCCGATATAGCGCCCGGAGTGCTTATCCGGTTGAAGGAATCAACGATTGATTTGTGGACTGATTCGGGAACGGGCATGGATGCATCTCCTGTGAATTATCAGATTGCACAAGAGACCAGCGCCCAAGATGGGGGTCCGAAGGAGGGATGTGTAAGCGACTCCCTCCAGCCTAGCACAGTTCGCCGTCCTGCCCATTATTTTAGCGCGGTCACATCGTTCAGGGTCGGGCCCGGCGAGCCAACCTACCGCTATACCTGTCGGAACTGCCCAACTGGAAACGTGTCGAAGGAAATAAGCATCATAATCCGTTTTGCCCCACGGGAGGGGAAATGCGACAACTGATTGCGAATCCCGCGTTCGCCAAAAATGCTCAACTAATCTTGATCGTAGCCTACGCCCTGCTAGCGGTGTTGTTCGCTCTTCACAAAAAGACCTGGCCAGTCTCGCTTTATTATGTTGGATGCTTTGTTAAGGATACGGGTGTTTTCGCGTTGGCCTTTTTGATGAAGTGGTTCAGTTAGTTGTCGCAGCAGATTCTTGGACTTTCGATTTCATGGGAGTTCACCTAGGCTGCCGACGAAAACTACTGGACGCATTTCCGGCTCTGCTAACAGGGCTTTCCGTTGGATCAGGTGGATTGCCTTTGAGTCTTCTGTTCCTGGCGTCCACCAGAATCTTCAGCTCTCCGGCAAGCGCAAGCACTTCGTTGGTGCCGTTTGCGAGGGCAATCAATTCAACCAGCTCCCGTATGCGTTCTTCCTCTCGGGTCACGTGCGCAGTCCTTTCCGCGATAAAAGAGGGTGCGCTAGGAAGCCGGGGCCTACCACGTCTGGCAACCCCACACACCCATTCTTGGGAAGGGTTCGGTCCCAAAATCCTGGGGAAGGGCCGCCCAGCGCGGGTTGCATCGTACTACAGGCCATAGCAGAAGTAAATCCCCGCCGACAGGGCAGTCCGCCTCTAGGATAAACCTCTGAATCGTGTCAGACTTCCACCTATGGCTGAGCGCAGGTTCTCGATTCTGAAATACGTGCAGAAAACACCAAGTTTGGCATCCTGCGAAGCGTGCCATCTCAAGTTCCTTGTTCCGATGCAGCTAGTCAACGACCCAGAGGGGGCGGAGGAGCACTTGCGACAGAAGTACGCCGATCACAAATGCCGACCACTCGTGTTTAGCCAAGTTGTCCCGAAGGGCGGACAATGACTAGGTTTTCTGGTGGGCGTGCCCAGTTGTATTCTTGGAAACCAACGGGCATCGAGCAGATGCATCGCAGCCCGTTGAGGTAAACTCAGCTCATGGCCAGTTTCGAGATTCACTGCCCTACGTGCAACAAGAAGGTTACAGCAACCACGTTGCTTGGCGGAAGCGACCTAACATCCGCATTGACTAGCGATGCGCCGATCAAGGTTATACATCTCACCGAAGACCAAGGCGATCATATTTGGACTATTGGGATTGAGGAGAGAAAGAACTTGGCGAACGTTGTGGCGAAGGAACTGGTCCGCTGGAGTTGACGGAAGAACAATTCTCTTAAGGTAGCCTTAATATCTCGTGAGGGATCATGCCGTTAATCGTGCAGTTTGAAAGCCACAGGCATTGGGAGGCTGTACGGCATGGCAGAACGAGCCTTGGAGACCAAATCTGAGGATGTCCGCCTCACGCTCGGCAAGTGCTCCAGGTGTGGCACAAAACAAAAAGTTCCACTCACATTGCAACTTCACCCAGAGATGGGTAGGAAGTATTTGGAAACATGGTTTGCTCAGCACAATTGCAACGAGGATGCCAGTCAAGCCGCTGGCCGGAAGAAGGACGCCCGCTGATTTCCGTCACTCTGAAGCGATCCCGTTTGCCCCTGTGTATCCATCGGGATCGAGTTGCCGTACGCTTAACGGAAGCCCAGGCTTGATCTGCCCCACATGCAACACAAAAGTGATGGCAACTACCCTAATCAGCGACCACGATCTTGAGATCGCCTTGAATGCGAACCGGCCCGTTAAGGTTACGCAATCTCACGACTGGAGGGTGCGACTGGAGCGTTGGAGTTGAGGGAGAAAAATTCTGCAGGACGCCTTAACGGAGAACATGGCGCTCCAAAGAATGGGCTGGAGCCACTAGAAACCCACTTCCGCTATCGAGAAAGTTGAGCTTATGAAATTGAAGAGAGTGCTGGCCGCGTTCGTGTTTGCGACCTTGCTCGTTGCGCCCATCGGACCAACCGCTTTAGCTTCTCCTCGGACTAGCCACAGTCACAAGAAAAACAGTCGGCCTAAGACTGTCCATGTGCGATCCTACAAGAAAAAGAGCGGTACGACCGTGAAGGCGCATGATCGCGCAGCACCTCAGCCGTAAACTAGCTTCTCCCCACTTACCTTTGTGCGTAGTAAGTCGTTCATTTGCACCAACGGCGGTGCCTTGCATTTACCGCTTGACAACCGGATGGGCTGGCGTGATAATGCCACCGCCTGATCGGTTAGCGTTCGCCGCAGTCCCGCAGTGCTGGTCGATCTTCCAAAACTGCTCCACTCATAAACAACGTTTTTACCTTAGCCCCTTATTTTATGGGCCGCCCCTAGGGAGTAGATACACATGAAGACTCGAATCCTGACTGGCGTGTCATTGATTGTAGTGGTTCTGGCAATGGCGAACTTGCGACCGATCCAGGCGCAGAAGCCGATCAATCAACCGGCACACGCTGGGTTGCAGATGCATCCTCCCATCCTGGATGCGGGAGCACGGCTGAACCCGCTGAAGATTGCGTTGCTGCATTGGTATCTGGCCGACACTACGACTTCGGTGACTGTGGGCAGTCAGCCCTATGGTCTGTGTTTTGATGGAGCTAACATCTGGACCGCGAATTTTGCCGATAACACGGTTACCAAGGTGCAGGCTAACACGGGCCAGACTTTGGGCACATTCAAGGTCGGTGGGCAGCCGTTCGGGGTGACCTTCGATGGAGCCAACATCTGGGCGTCCAACGAGGCCGACAATACGGTCACAAAATTACGTGCGAGCGATGGCAAGAACATGGGCACTTTTGCAGCTGGCACCTTCCCCGGATGGATGACCTTTGACGGGCAGAACATTTGGGTCCCGAACAGCCCAAGTTCTGGCCTCGGTAGCGTAACTAAGCTGCGAGCCCTCGACGGAAAGAGTATGGGCTCGTTCACGGTAGGCGATAACCCCATCGCCACGGCGTTCGACGGAAACAATGTGTGGGTAACGAACGGAGGCACCAACACCGTGACCAAGCTGCGCGCTTCCGACGGAACCGTTGTGGGTACATTCACCGTGGGCAACGGGCCCCTGGGCATTGCCTTTGACGGAGCTAATATGTGGGTGGTCAGCCGTCCCGACGGGACAGTGACTAAGCTCCGCGCCAGCGACGGCAAGGTGATCGGCATCTTCCAGGTGCCCGATGGGCCTTATGGGATCGCGTTTGATGGCACCTATATGTGGCTGTCCGGCGACCTCTACATACGTGTTCTGCGTGCCAGCGACGGCTTCCCAGTGTGGTACCAACAGGTCCAAACCACCGGAGTCGCCTTTGACGGGGCATACGTTTGGATCGCCCAGACCAATGCTAACGCTGTACTCAAGTTTTGAAAACAAAAATGATGACTCGATGTGATCAGTGGTGACAAGAAGGATGAGCGAAAAAGGAGAAGGTATGAGGAACTACCGCGTTGTAACATTATTAGGCCTCTACGCCACCGCTTTTCTGTTAGTGGGCGCACCTCAACGACTAGAAAGTCAAACCTACACCGTCAATGTGACCACCGCGCACCAAGATATACCGGCCATCTGCGCCGGCTGTGTGTATCGCACTGGGCAAAACCTGCAAGAGGGTACGATCACCAACAACATTACCAAGAGCACTTTTGGGCAATACTGTTACTACAATTTAGACGGTCAGGTGTTCGGGCAGCCGCTGGTCGTGACGAACGTCACGATGCAGGCGGACAATACGAACCATCATGTTGTCGTCTACGTGGTGACAATGAATGGCAGCGTCTACGCGTTCGATGGCACGCCGTCGGCACCTTCCGGCGCGCCCGGCACTTGCATGAATGGTCAGACGGGCTGGCCCGATCGCTCAAATAAATCTGCTCAGCCGCCGTCAATCTAACAAACACAACTACGCCGCTCTGCCTAGCCATGTCGCACGGCGCGCAGAACGCCGACGGCGCGGGCATCTGGGGAGGCGGGGGAGGGCCGAGTTACGGCACTGAGAGATGGTAGTTTACTTTGTAAGCTTGGCCCTATGGATTCAGCACGTTTTGAACACCTTATGCAATTGGAGAATTCTGGACGGAGCGAAGACGCGATTCGGGAGTCTCAGATCCTGCTAGCGGAAGCCACTGACGACAATGAGAAAGCGAGTTTGCTGGGGGGCATGCACGTGTCCTACTGCAAACTCGGTCGCCTGAAAGAGGCGAGGCAGACGCTTGGCCAACTGAAGCAACTGCACATATCGGACCTAGAAGTCCTCTTGAATGCCGAATTCTGCGAACCCACTCTCTTGATGCAGGAGGGTAGGTATGGAGAGGGTCTATCCGCTTTCGCTGCGATGCTCGACCGACATAGCGAGGCCTTTAAAGACGATCGGTTCCGGTACTTGTACGAGGATATCCAACGGCGGCGAGCCCTCGTGCTATTCGGCCTTTCTCGGTTCACAGAGGCATTGCCGATCCTGAAGGAAGCCATTTCTTTTTCTTTTGACAATGTGGCGGATGAGCAGCAGGTACACTTTGCGCTGGGCGTGTGCCATGAGGATGCAAACGACACGCAGGCCGCAAAGCAGGAGTTCATTCGAGTTGTTGGTTTTGGTCTCAAGAACGACGTTGCGGAACAAGCCCTGTATCGCCTGGCAATACTTCACTACAAGGGTGGGGCGTTAGCGCAAGCGAGGCAGCAGCTTGAAATGATCTTGCGAGATTTTCCGAGCCAGAACCCTGCTGTCCCACGCAAGCAGGTATATGAGGGATTGTCGCAAACCTGTCACTATCTCGGCGATAAGGCAAATGCGAAGCTTTACATGGACCTGGCAAAGGGCGCGTGACTTTCCCCGAATCGCGGAGTTGCGCTTCGAGTGCAGCCCTGACACGATACCCGGAAATCGGCGCTGCCGTTGTGCACTCTAAGCCTTGCTCCGACGGACAGGGGCCTTGTGACCAAACCCTGTTTTTCTAGCGCGCTGCGACCATAGCCGAAATGCTGGTAGTGTCCTATTACTGCGTTGATTTCTTGGTTCTGGCGGTCGATATGACGCGGGCCTTAAAAGCAAGTTCCGCTGCTACTTTTTCAGCTTCTTGTCTTTCGTGAGCCTCCCTATCCATACAGGGCATATTACGAATGAGCACATGATCTGCGGTTTGCAAATCGAGCCTTGCTTTCATATCGACACGAACCGCATGTACTTCACCTGCTGTGATACTGATTACTCCGTAGGTCTTCTTTGTCCCTATCGCTGCTTCTTGGGTCAAGGCCAAAGATAGGCCATCCGTCTGATTTTTCCCATCTTTGTAGAAAGCTTCTGGCTGGACTTGATTTGCAGAATTGTAGAAGTTTGACCGCGTGCAGGCTCTAAACAGGACACGGTTATCGAGCACTATGTCGCCGATACCATCCGATGTTTCATCGCACATTCGGGTGGTGGGTATTCAACCAGTAGAGTGATTGACGCAGGGAAGCCTCATTGGCGTGTTCATCTAAATCGCTGAAGGTAACACGCCCGTTCTCGAAACATTCCTTGTATACAAAAAACATCCCTGGTTCCGGGCCAAAGGTAGCCTTGACCCTGTCGGAGCCATTTTTCCATGTGATGTTAACCTCTCCGTAGAAGGGAGAAATCTCCGCCTTGTTGATCGGAAAGGCGTGTAGTAAATCTGCGGCTTGCAAAAACACGCTGGGAGTGGGCATCTTCTCCTCAGGGGCTTCAATGCCAACATTGCAAACCGCGTCCACAATCGTATTGAGGGCGCCCACGTTGACTACAGGTTGCTGCCTAACGATGGTAGCCGTGGGATGACTTGTCATGAAACACTGTCCAAAAGAACTCATTGCTTAACCTCCGTTCTTGGGTGCGTAGCTGCCGCCATCTTTTCAGCGATATCGATTCGCTCATTCAGCCATTGAACTATCGCGCGCGCAGTACGAACATCCATCGACAACCCCGCTTCTAACTCCCGAACAATTTTGCCCTTACTAGTGGTTTGCCTTTTCTCAATGATTTCTGGGCCAATTTGACCGTTGGCCTCAACAGAGTAGACGGTGGCATCGGGAAATGGCGGGCGTTCACTGAAGATCGCCATGAACAATTGACCGTCAGGACTGAACCCGCCAAAAGCTCCATTCACACGAATAACGCGAAAAAAGTTACTCTTGAGGTAGTCGATTTCTACCGTGGACGGATTTTGGTTCTCAGGCATTTAGGTGCTCAATGTTTGCGGATAGGCATATATCCCCGCAAGGACAAAACTCGGCGTGCGCTTACGACAGTACCCACTGACGTAGTTACCTTACAACGGGGTATACCCAGAAGTCAATGAAACGAAGGGGGTTGCTGCATAATGTTTCACTTTCGTCTTTCATACGCTTTAGGCCACTAGTTCTTTGATGCTCCAGACGTGATCTGCGATGCCAGATTGCATGGCAGGCGTGACTCGAAGCGAGGCGTGAACCCGAACGAAATTGTACCACGCAAAATGCAGGCTGATCGCGGCTTTCAGGTGCGATAGCTTCTTGCTGAAAGCGTTCGTCGAAAGGCAAAACCTTACCATCAGGATGCAGATGCGGAGATTTACGCGCCCGCATGATCGTGTCACGGTGAACTTCGGTGATGCGTTCAATGGAGCGGATGGACATTCCTTCGACTAGCAATTTCAGAATAGAAACTGCCTTGTCCATCGGCAGGCGCATGTCGTTTAAGGGCTGCGCGTGGTCTTCCGTGAACGTCTTGCGGCATTGAGAGCAGCGGAAGCGTTGTAAGCCGTTCCTGTGCTTCCCGAAGCGATTGCAGGCTATTTGGCAGTTGTGGCAGGTCACTGTGAAATCTCCTTGAGTTCACAGCCGACTTGCCGGATAATGACTTTGAGGGGTCTATCCCAGCTCACGGCTGTGATGGATTCTGGCCCTATTTCGGTTTGCGCCGAGATGGGGCTTTTTAATGCCACCCTACTCTATGCTTGCTATGCAAGCATGTCAAAGACAATCTCGGACTGTTTGAAAATAATTGTGTGTCGATGCTTGCTATATGTGTTAGTGTAAGCATCGGAGGTTAACCGTGAGCGACAAAGACCCTTCAGATCAATCCTTGGGTGGTAAAGCCAGAGCGGAAAAGCTGTCGAAGGAGGAACGCAGTGCTATTGCGCAGAGCGGGGCCGACGCCAGATGGGGACACAATCTACCGCAAGCAACACATTCCGGCGAATTGGTAATTGGTGGTCGAAACATCGCTTGTGCTGTGCTTCGGAATGGAAAACGTGTATTGACTCAGGAAACCTTCCTTACGGCGATTGGTAGAGCCGCGAAAGCCAAGGCCGGAACTGGCAGTTTGAAGCTAGTCGACGGACTGCCGCCTTTTTTGGTTGCTGAGAACCTTAAACCCTTTATTTCAGAAGAGTTAATGCAGTCGACGACTCCGATAGTCTTTCGCACCGTAAAGGGCGGAAGAGCGTTCGGATATGACGCGATGTTGCTCCCGATGGTCTGCGAGGTTTACGTCAATGCCCGCGATGAAGACAAGCTCCTAAAAGGCCAAGAGCATATTGCAGCGGCCTGTTACATCCTAATGAAAGGGCTTGCTCGCGTTGGAATCATTGCCCTGGTGGACGAGGCGACTGGCTATCAGGAACAGCGGGCAAAGGATGAACTTGCACGGATTTTAGAGGCATACGTCTTGGAAGAGTATCGGCCTTGGACGCGAACTTTTCCTGAGGAATTTTTCCGCCAGATTTACCGGATTCACGATTGGCCCTATAGACCCGGCAATGCGAAGCGTACCCCTTTTGTTGGTCAGTTAATCAATAAATATGTTTATGGGGAGCTACCTGCTGGCGTACTTGAAGAGTTGCGGAGACTCAACCCCGTCACTGATCATGGCTACCGGAAGCGTAAACATTTCCAATACTTAACGGCAGATACCGGAAATGAACATCTAGATCGCCAGATAATGACCGTCATCACCCTGATGCGAATATCTGATACGAAGGAAGAACTAGCGCGGCACTTCGCCAAGGCTTTTGGGAAACCGCTTCCGGCAGTCCAAGAACGGCTACCTTTGGTAGTTGAGGTTAAGGAGAATAAGCCGTGACGAACTGGCGGCCCTTCTTTCCGAGGCCGCCACCAAATCAACGCAGTGTTAGGACACTACCGAAATGCTTCAGGATCTTCGGGAACTTCTGCTCCGTTTGACCAGGGAGTGCACTTTCAGATCGTACTAATTCTATCCCTCTCCGTGCATTGAGACCACAATCTGACGAGCCGAGACTGCTGAGGCCAGTTCTGAGTCTCAAGCCCGGCCCTAATTAATCTCGACATCTCCGCTACAAATCTGGAGCGCAAACCAAACTCGAAAAATCCAGAAAGTTTTTTGCGAAGGTCCAGCCGTTGCGAAGGGGTACTATTTCGCCCCCCGGGCATTCGGGGACGCCCCGTGTGACTACCGACTATACTGGGAGTGTGCAACGAACCGAAACCAACCTGGCGTTTGGGGACGGTTTCAGCGAAACCGCGAGTCCATTCGTAGATTTCACCGGGTTCGCGGACGGCTTCTGGGACTCGGAGAACAACGCCGACCACTTCGGAGCCAGGGAATACGCCAAGACGCAGGGACGCTGGCTGACGCCCGACCCGGCAGGGGTTGCGGCGGTGAATCCCTGGAATCCGCAGACCTGGAACCGCTATGCCTACGTGGGGAACAACCCCACGACCTTCGTTGATCCGTCCGGCTTATTCATGGCACTCTGCAACAGTCCTGCGAATCGGCAGTGCTCCACCAATGATCCAACCAGCGGCAACATCGGTGTGACCTGGAATGAGTTAAGCCTATACACCCTGTCAATCACATCAACTGCTATTGCCACATCAAATCCAGACATTCTGCCCTTCCTCAATTCCGAGCTCGGGAGGATGCTAGCCCTCCTTTCAGGTCAGGCTTGGTTAGTTTACGGCAACGCTGACATGTTCTATTGGTCCGCGCCGAGCGGAGGGCCAGGCTCCCCGCCAGGTGGCCCAAACAACGGCGATCCGCAAACTCCGCAGAAAACGCCCTGTGCGGTACCCAGTGGAAACCATCTTTCTATGGGGGCCTCTGGAAATGTCGCAACGGTGAATCCGTTCACTTCTGGGGGAGGCGGAGTTTGGGGCGCGAACCGACAGTCATTCGGCGCAACCACGTATAACTATACTTACAGCGGAACAGGTGCCGGATTGGACGTGGGCGCCTCCGTTCAATCGGTCTGGGCCTGGGGAAGCGGTAGCTGGACAGGCCCCTTCAACTCGATTAGCGTCTCCGCAGGTCTGTTCTCTGGCTCGATATTCTGGACTCCAGGAAAAGGCGGATGGTCGGGTGCTTCGTTTGGTCTTGGAATCGGGTCTCCGGGAGCGGCCCGTGAGGTAACCAATTACACATGCAGGTCAGGGCCAGGCTAATGATGCATAAGACCTACGAATTCGTTTGTCAGTTGCCCGCTCAAGCAGCTTCGGAGCGGATCGAAGGCCTTCTATCAAAAGAGGGTGTCAAGTACAGGGCTGCCAATCTCTCTGTTGAATCGGTAAGAACCCCGATTGCAGTGGTAGGGATTCAGCCGAAGCTATACAGTCACCGTAACTGGGTTGGTCTAAACCCCTTCACTTTTGTCAGCGGCGTCGAAGTGCAATGCGAACAAGTCGACAGTGGACTTACGAAGGTCACGGTTCGCGTCAAGAGACTTCGTACGTTTCTGTGGGTGGCATTCTGGATCGCGTGCAGCTTGCTGGCGGCACGTGCGATGCCAGAACCCGGAGGAGCGATCCTGGTCATTGGAGTCGCCTGCGCCGCGTGGTTCGGTGTTGTGTGCTTCCTTGGCGGCTACCTGATAAGGAAGGAGATCAGCGATCATCTAAGGGACCGGTAGGGCAGGCCCGGAGGGCAGGTGGCCCAGGTACCGTTCCTGATCTCAGCCGCTAGCGTTTTAGCATCTAAGCCTTGTGCTCCTACGGCCACGGGACCATGTGACCAAACCCTCTTTTCTCGCGCGGTTTAACCATAGCCGAAATGCCTCGGGGTCTCAACATCCGGCCCGGCTGCCCGGAGAGCAGGGTAAAGCTCGACCTGCGTCACCGGTTTTTTCTGTTGGCCAGACTCGCGAGTTCGACGTTCAACCTGCCTAGCGGTTCCCCACGTTTCCACATGGTCCACGAGGCAGGCCGGGTGCACTTTCAGATCGCAATAACTCCTATCCTCCTCCCGCATTGAAACCACAATCTGACGAGCCTAGACTGGTCGGGGCATTTCCAGTTTAAATCTAGTGTGGGCTTTGGGAACGCGTTCCCAGGTCTCAAGGAATGCCACATTCTCCGCTACAAATCTGGAGCGCTACGGCAAAACGAAAAATTGAAAAAGTTTTTTGCGAAGACCCAGCCGTTGCGAAGGGGTACGTTTCGCCCCCCGGGTACCCCCTTGATCGGGGGCCCCTCCGCCCGGCGGGCCAGAACCGAAAGGAGACATTAGAGGCGAGGGCCCTATCTTGGCGAGTGATGGACGGCTTCAGATGGAGAGTCACTGTGCCCAATTTTGTGCCCACCACCAAACCCTACCGAGTGCTACCGAATGCCCGAGGCTGGCGACCGCACCTCCGGAAAGCCTTGTTGGACGGGGCTTCTGTGGCACATGGTAACGAATCGTAACCTGGTGTAGCTTCCAGTCGCAACTCGTTGATTTCTGGCGCGGCAACTCCTTTTAAGGCATGGGTCGCAGGTTCGAGTCCTGCCGCGCTCACCAATATTGAGGTCCCTCCCCGTTCCACCTCGCTGCGTTCGGTGTTCAGGGTTCGGGATTTCGCCAGCGGGCTTCCGCTACGCTCACGCCCGCTAACCGGCTCAAGTTCGAGTCCTGCCGCGCTCACCAGTTTTGCGGTCCCTCCCTGGCCCTCAACCTTTACAGCAGCTTCTTCTTTGCGAAGGGAACCGCGTATGCCGCAGCGGGGTTGTGTGAAATTGTTGTCGAGGCTTTGCGGTAGTACTCCAATGCTTTGTCCTTCTCCCCGAGTTGTTCGTAGGTCTGGCCAATCATGCACTGGATGAATGCATCGTTCGGGTTTCCCTGTTCCAGGTCAGCCAGCGCCTCCTTGTAATCTCCAGCATAGAACGCGACGTAGCCTTTCAGGGGAGGGAAGAACTGCGCCTGCTCAGGGATGGCGCCCTTGTCGAGGATAGCTTTTGCTGCAGCAACATGCTTTTGCGCTTCAGCCTGGTCGCCGCGCCGGGAAGCGATGCGAGCTTGAGCATGTTCCCAGCGGAAGTTCCACAGGTCCTGCCGGGCCGGCTTGATGTCGGGCTCTTTCAATCCAGTGTCGTGGCCAGTCTGGTACCACTTGTAGGCGGCGTCTAAATCGCCGGAATCGAGGCACACGCGAGCCATTTCGTCCGCAGTCTCTCCCTGCTGGAAGAAATTCTTCGCGCTGTCGTGGAAATCAAAAACCTGCTGTTCGTATTCAACCGTCTTCTTGCAGTTCCCCTCGAAGGCGTAGGACATCGCCATGGCTCTGCGGGCCGAGACCTTGGCCTCGGGCGCGTCCGCGACCTCAATCGCCTTGATGAAGTATTTGCGGGCCTCCTCGGCTTTCCCCATGAGGTCGAGCACACTCCCCGCCGCCAGGTTCGCGGGAAGAGAATCAGGCGAAGTCTGGAGAGTCTGGCGATAAAGCGTCAACGCCTGTTCCGGCTTGCCATCGCGCAACTGCTGGCCTTGCTTGACGAATTCAGGTTGTTGCGGCTGGGCAGGCGCTTGGGCAAATAGCCCAGTAGAACTGAGAATGACCAAGAATGCCGAAGCAATTGCAGCGATGGTTGTTTTCACGGGCTAGATTATAAATCGCAAGCTCGCCGCTCCGTTGCAGCAGTCCCTGATATGGCTTTAAGGATGTGCCTCTCACTTCGACGATTGTGTCACGGCCGGCTCCTAGAATCCCCGGCGAGAGTCACGGTTCCTGGTGACACTGGTCACACATCAAGTGCTACAATTCGCCATTGGAAGGCTCCAGATGCGTGCCCCCTACGGCCTGAATATCATCGATAACTGCATTAGTTGTCCGGTGCGCGAGGAGCATCTGTTCTGCAACCTGTCTCTACCGGCAGTCCAAGCACTGAATGAAATAAAGTCGACCGCGATCTACCCGAAAGCCGCCATGCTTTTTATCGAGGGCCAACAGCCGCGCGGGGTATTTGTACTATGTACAGGAAAGGTCAAACTTTTCACTTCTGCCAGCGATGGCAAGACCATCATCACGAAGATTTCGGAGGCTGGGGACGTTCTCGGGCTGAATGCAACCATCTCCAACCGTCCGTATGAAGTCACGGCTGAAATGATGGTGCCCAGCCAGGCGAATTTCATCGCCCGCGATGCCCTGCTGCAATTTCTGCGGCAGCATGGCGAGGTGGCACTGCGGGTTGCAGAGCAGCTCAGCCGCAACTACTACGCAGCTCACGAAGAGATACGCACCCTCGGACTAACCCGTTCACCGTCTGAGAAGTTTGCCAAGCTGCTGCTCTCCTGGACGGCCATCGCGGGTAAGCCGGACCTGCCGGCTCCGGTGAAATTGACCCTGACGCACGAAGAAATCGCAGAAATGATTGGCACCACCCGCGAGACGGTCAGCCGCCTGTTCTCCGATTTCAAGAAGAAGAAGTTGTTGCAGTTGAAAGGATCCACCCTGACGATTTGCAATAAGCCTGCCTTGGAGAAAATGCTCAACTCCTGAGCGGTTATCCCCCGTCGTCCCCCTGCCTCTGGGCAAATTGTGTTGGGAATCACAGCCTAACGTGCCTCGAGTCACTGACTTCTGATTTCTTATCGCCTATTCTCAAATCGTTACATGATGTTGACTCGTAAACAATCCGCTCCCAGGGTGGGTCAGCTTGCGGGTCGCACCAATCCTCAAAAAGGAAAGGAGAACTATCATGTTTGCCCGCATTGTTGAATTTATTCCGAAGCTGGAACAGAAAGAACAGTTTGTGAAGGTCCTGCACAACGAGGTACTGCCGATCCTGAGGAAGCAGACGGGATTTCTGGAGATCCTGCCCTTCTTCCCGGAAACCAAGACGGAAAAGATGATCACCATCAGTCTGTGGGCTGAGAAACGGGATGCCGAGCGCTATGAGCGCGAGGTGTATCCCAAGGTCGAAGGAATTCTCAAGCCGTACCTGACGACCCCAGTCTGCTTCAAGTACTACAACCTGGAAACCACGCTTTGTGAGCACTTCGTGGCGGCCCTGACGGCCTGAAGCATAGGCCAAAAGGACCCGGCCGGAGCAGCACGGCTGCTCCGGCTTTTATTTTCTAGGAGCTGTGATGCCTTCTGTTTCGTACTCTTCATGTGTGATTCGAATCACACCGTTGAGTGAGCCAGATTGCCGACAGTTCCATCCGATCCGAGGATACTTGGGTGCGTTCTCTTATGAGGAGGAAACATCATGGACTTGAGCACTAAATACCTCGGCATGAGTCTGCGCACGCCGCTAGTGGCGTCCGCGTCTCCGATCTCGCACGAAATCAGCGCCATTCGTCGCCTCGAGGAGGCCGGCGCTTCGGCGGTTGTGCTCCACTCGCTGTTTGAAGAGCAACTGCATCAGGAGAGTTCTGAGCTTGAACACCATCGCAAGGCCGGCTCTCAAAGCGTTGCCGAATCGCCCGCCTACTTTCCCAAGGCCATTGAATTTCGCACCCGGCCCGAGGACTAACTGAATCACTTCGCAAAGCCAAAGACGCTGTGGACATCCCCATTATCGCCAGCCTCAACGGTGCAACCTTGGGCGGCTGGGCCAAGTATGCCAAGCAGATTGAGCAAGCCGGAGCCGACGCCATCGAGTGCAATATGTATTTTGTTCCGACCGCGATGGACGTCACCAGTTCTGAGATAGAGAACACCTTTATTGACATCGTCCGGGAAGTAAAGATTTCGGTTCGGATCCCGGTAGCCGTGAAGCTCAGTCCATTCTTCAGTAGCTTCGCCTACATGACAAAGCGGCTGGATGACACCGGCGCAGACGGCCTGGTGTTGTGTTCAACCGCTTCCGCCAGCCTGACATCGACCTGGACGAATTGAAAATTGTGCCCAACCTGCTTCTCAGCAGCCCCCATGAGTTACGGCTGCCGCTGACGTGGATTGGTATTCTCTATGGCCGTATCCGGGCCGAGTTGGCTGCAACCAGTGGAGTGCATGGTCCCGAAGATGTAATCAAGCTGCTCCTGGTCGGCGCCGACGTCACTATGCTGTGCTCGACATTGTTGCGGAATGGCATCAGCCATCTGCGTTTGATAGAAGGCGGGGTTCAGGAATGGATGGAGGAGCACGAGTATGAATCTGTGCACGAGATGCAAGGCAGCCTGAGCCAGATCCGTTGCTCTGATCCGGAAACCTTCGAGCGTGCTCAATACACCCGAGCGGTGAAAGGCCTGCAACACGTTGTGATGACCGGTGGAGAGGCGTGGAGGGTCTTGAACGGCGAATAGGCTCCAAAAGATGCGGTCAAGTGGCACTGAGCGTACTTGAAAGGTCGCTTGTCGCGCATCCAGTCCTTCGGGCATGCGAGAGTAGCGAGATGTCTTGAAGGCCATCTTCACCGCCACCCGGTTTCTTAGCTTTTGACAGGCTTCGAGTGCTCCACACAATGCTCTGGCAACAGCCTTACCCCGATTGCCAGCTGCTGTTCGATACGAGCGATCTGGGTGCGCAACCAGCCCGCCAGAGCTTCTTCCAACTCGAGCTGCGTGCCGTAGCGATAGAAATAGTCAATGGTTTGTCCCTTTTCATTGAGAGGGATGAACCGGCACGGCGAGTTCTCACTTAAAAGTTCACCAGGAACGAACTTCGCCAACAGACACTCGCTGCACGGATGCGGCCGAGCGGGATCGCCCAGGTTCGGGCAACTGGGTGAGTCTTCAAAGATGTAGGGAGGACGCCAGGGTGTCCTCGGAGACCGCCCGTAACCGCCATCTTCTACGAATTTCAGCTCAAACTTGAACAGTTCCAAAAGGTCACTTTCAGGTTGCGGCATAAGACACCTCGCGATATCCAGATTCGCAGAGAGGCGCCCGGTACACCATGATTTAGATCACCGTAGTGGGTGATCAACGTCACATAGGGGGGAAGTCGCGGCTCAGTACTTGCAACTGTGGCGTGACCTCCGCAAAGTGGGCGTGGTTAGCGAGGCTTCATTGAAGCAGAATGACCAATAAGCGCCCATCGGAACTGTAGCCGTCACCGGTGGCATTCTTGGCGGTCTGAACCGGGTTGGGTGGAAGATAATAAGTCAGACTCTTTACTTTGTCAGCCTTTTGCAGGCTGCTGCCGATATTGTCCCGCTCACCATCGACCACGGGATCAATCTTGTGGGTCACGTTGCCGTTACGTTTGTCCTTGGCAAAGCCGATGTCGTGCGTGCCTGCTCCAGCCCACACTTCATGTCCCTGCCAGGTGACGGGCGCTTTCCAGATGCGAAAGTGATGGCGGCTGGCGACCATGGCAATGGGCTCCGCCATTTCGTAACCGAAATCCTGCGGCCGGCCGAAAAGATACAGTGTGCTCATCGGCATCTGCAAATAGTCTTTTTCTTCGAAGGTGTCCATTGCGGCTTCGAAAACCGCTTTCTTGTTGTTGGTGTCGGCCACGTGCCAATTCGCAGCGTCCAGCGCGGCCTGCACGTCTTTCTCTGATCCGACGATCACGAAGTTCACCATGTCGCCTAGATTCTTGAATTGATCATTCACCCGGCGCGGCAATCCATCAATGCTCTTGCGGAGAGACGCATCCAAGGGTGCGGTGGAGAGTTTCAAAGTCACCGCGGCCGTCCCTGAGCTGGCCGCAGGCTTGTCTAATCCAAACTGCCCCTGCATGAAGATGTCGGCTGCAGCCGAGAGTTGCGATTTCAGTTGCTCACCGCGGTTCTCGGAGCCCGCACTCCCCGCAGTCGAACTCGCGCTGCTCGAATCTGCTTCCGCTCCACCCGCCACCCGATGAACCTTCACCACGAACTTCCCTTGGCATGGCGGATCGCCCGCCACATTTGCGCTCAAGAACAAGTGTGACGCTTCCGTGATATTCAGATCATGGCTGCTGCCGATCAGCAAAGGTGTTGCACCGGGATCATGAAGCCGTGCGATCAGTGCGCCGGCAGGAGCGGATGGCAGCGGCAGGTTCACATTGGTCGCGGCGCCGCTCACCCCATTTGGATCACAGCCACCGGCACTGCCCGTGGCAGAAATCTGCACCAAGTCGCCAGATTGAAGATCAAGATTGGTATCGACCCAGGCCGCAGAGGTGGAGACAACGTAAGAAGAGTCCTGAGCGAACGTGGGAAATCCCAAAACCACTGTTGCTATGAGCCAACAGACCAACGTTCGCAGGCATCGAGACAAGTCAGGGTTGAGAAGAGGCATGGTGTTCGTCCCCAAAAGAAGAATTCTATACTCTCTATTTTGTCTCAGAGTCCTTGAGTGCATTAGGCGGCGCTCCCGCCGATCGGCCAATTCTCAGCCAGGCTGCCAGCATCGCGATCGGCCCTAGTGCTATTTGGACTCCACCGGAGACCACTTTTCTATGAATTCAATCCGGGCCGGGGCAAGGATAGACGTGAGTGAGTGCAGCCGAACACAATGCAGCTCCGGACAACAGAGACCCGATTCCCCCCATCCATAAGGGCTGTCGCGGACGTCCTAGACGGACGAGCAACCAGAGCGCAGAACCCACTGTGGCCGCCGCGCCTAGAAACATGACGAATCCAAGGCTAAGCAGGGCTGTTGACACTGCCGCCCACTGCGACACAATCCATCCGCCAGCTAAGAAGGGGAAAAGCGCATATAACAACAACCCCACCGCCACAGCCATGACCGCGATTCTCATCACTGGCCCTTCCGCACGTTTCCTGGTCGATGGAGGCCGGAGTTTTCTTAATCGCAAAAAAGCCGCCATGCTCCCCACCTCTGTTGCAGCAACGTGAAACAATTTCATTCAGGTCGCCAACCACCGCTCTGTGAGCTTGCTTAGCGGTTCCGGGCTTCCATTGCCGCCATCTCTTTACGCACGGCATCTGCCCGGGGGCCGGTGGGTTCCTCGTCAAGAAAGGTGTGTAATTCGGTGGCAGCATCGGCGGCGCGGCTTTCCTGTTCTAGGGCTTTGGCAGCGATGTAGTGCACGAAAGGCTCTTCGCCCAGATGCACGAAGTGCACCTTATGGCATGTGGCGAGCGCGGCCTCCCAATGCCGCTGCGCAAACTGCACTTTGGCCAGCAGCACCAGGGTCTGAACATTGTTAGGATCGGCCGCGGCTGCCTGGTTCAGCAAAGGTTCGGCTTCGGGCAGGTTGTGATCGACCACAGCCATGGTGGCGAGGTTTACCAGCGCGGCAGCAAAGTGTTCGTCCAGGCGAATCGCGGTTTGCAGGGACTCGCGCTCCCGGCCGCGTTCGCCGAGCCGGGCAAAAACCACCCCAAGGTTGTTGTAGGCAGCGGAGTATTGCGGATACGTCGCCACGGCTTTCAGCAGCTCATCTTTGGCCTTGCTCCAATCTTGCTTTGCCATCAGAGCCCGGGCCTTCTCGAAGTCCTTTTTCGCCCCGTCGGGAATATTGAGGTCAGTCGCTGACACAGTGGGAGACCTCTGATTTTCCGCGGGCGCACTCGTCTCTCGAATGCGTTTCACTGTTACAAACAACGATTGCGCGCCGTCCCCGGCATTTACTTCAATCCGGCCGCTGTCGGTCTCTTCAATGCCTTCCCCAGACACTTGGAGGTGATAGGTTCCCGTGGCCAGATCGTCGAAGTCTGCGGTGCCGTCGTCAGCGGTATAAGCATCCGCGATGGGAATGGAACTCGGGCCGCTCAAAAGTACGACGCGGGCATGAAGATTACAGGGATGACCATCGCTGAAAATGAGCCTTACATGCAATCGTCCGGTCTTAGCCTCAGCGAGTACGGTGATTACAAGGAATAAGGTGAGGAGCACAGCCAAGCGGCGAGAGATCATCGGTGCCCCCTCCCGAATCACACGCTGCGACCAACATTAACGCAACTGAACAGCAGTCATAGACACTTGACTGACTATGGCCGTGATTGTACACCTCGTGTAAAGGGCGGTTTGGGAATGAGTCGAACCAGGAGAATCTACAGCCAGCCTTTGGTTCGGGCGATGCGTGCGGCTTCTACGCGATTGCCAGCGCCCAGTTTGCTGATGGCCTCGGAAAGATAATTGCGCACTGTTCCTTCGGAGAGGTTGAGATCGGTGGCGATGTCGCCGCTACCCTTGCCGTCGCCGGCCAGGCGCAACACCTGCCGCTCGCGGTCGGTGAGAGGATCAGGCTCCGCCCAGGCCTCGGTGGCAAGTTCGGGATCGATGACACGTAAACCCTGCTGCACGCGGCGCACGGCTTCAGCCAGCTCTTCCGCGCGCATGTCTTTCAACAAATATCCGGAAGCTCCGGCCTCAAGGGCACGGCGCAGATAGCCGGCACGGGCAAAAGTGGTGAGGATGATGACCCGAGTGCCGGTCTTCCGCCGTTTCAGTTCCGCAGCCACGTCGAGGCCAGTCATCTCCGGCATTTCAATGTCGGTGATGAAGACGTCGGGCTTGTGTTCCAGTACAGCGCGCAGAGCTTCTTTACCGTTGCGTGATCGCGCTACCACGCCGATGTCGCCTTCAATCTCGAGCAATGCAGCAAGTGCTCCCAGAACCATGCCCTGATCTTCCGCGATGACCACGCGAATGGTCTTGCGCACGCTTTTGGAGGCGATGCTCAACAGTTCTCGTTCCTTGCCGCGAGAGTGATTGGGAACTCGATGGTGAGCCGTGTCCCTGATTTGGTCTCTCGCTGCACAGTGCCGCCCAGGGCCTCAATGCGTTCGCGCATGCCGCGCAAACCGTTGCCTTCAACCGTGCCGCCGCCGCGGCCGTCGTCTTTAATTTCAAAGCGGCAGCTTCCGTTGACCGGGGTAAGGCGCAGGAGGCAATTGCGGGCTCCGGAGTGGCGCACAACATTGGTGACCGCTTCTCGCACCACCAATGCAACCACACTTTCCTGTACCGGCGTGAGTGCAACCTCGGCGGACTCAGACTTCACCTTCACTCCCGCGGTCTCGAGAGTTGCCTGGGCTTGTTTGAGCTCTGCTTCCAGACTATAGGCGCGATAGCCGCGAATGGTGGTTCGCACTTCGGCCAGCGCCTCGCGGGAGGTTTTTTCCACGTCCGCCATCTCCAGCTTGGCTCGTTGCGGATCACGGTCGATAAGCTTTCCGGCCAACTCAGATTTCAAGATGATCACGGAAAGGGTGTGACCCAACACGTCGTGTAAATCACGGGCGATCCGTTCCCGCTCCGCGACTTTGGCCAGATGCTCGATTTCTTCGTTGGCTTTTTTCAGCCGGTAGTACATACGGGTACGCTGAGCAAAATAAATGTTGGTGCCGCCAACAACGACGGACAGGCCGGCAGCATAAAACGCAAACCAGCCCGACAAGTGCAGCAGCCAGGTCTCCAAGCCGGCAACCGCAACAATCACCGCGATCAACCCGAGGACACTCGCTTCCGTTTCCACAATGTAAGGAAGCACGGCGGCGGCAAAGATGAAGAAGCAGGATGCACCGCTGTTATAGGGAGCGTAGAGAGTTCCAACGACAATCAGCGCGGCGAGACCGGCCAATTGCCATGGCTTGCTTTCCATCCACAGCACGCCGAGGTAGAGCGCCAGAAAAATGACGGTGCCCAGCGCGGTAAGCAGCCACTGCTTGCGGCTTGCGTGCTCAAAAATGGGATTAAGGTAGAAAAAGCCGAAGTATGCCAGCGGCATGTAAAAGGCCCAACCATGCTCCGGCTTGGTTATGACTTTCATTTTCAGCTCTAGGCTACCGCTTTTCCGGGTCGCGCGTCAGCTTGCTGTGGTGGTTCCCCGACCACATCAGGGCGCATGCCAACATCAGCGAGATCGGCAGCACCACCGCCAGCAAGCCAATCCTGCCCTGAAACATGAGCAGAAGAATGGCTAGCCCGACCAGGATCCAAATAGCCGAGTTGCAAGTTCTTGTTTGCATGAAAGGCTTCCCGTTTCACAATTTTCTAGCCGTAGGTTTTGCCTTCGTCCCGCTGGAAACCAACCCGGGCCACGCCCAGGCTGATAAGCGTGAATCCGATCAGGATTACCCAATGCGTCCAACTCGATTCCGGCTGCCCCCCGCCCACCACTCCCAGTGCTAGTTGTGCCAGATGATATGGAGGTAGAAAATGAGCCAATTCTTGCAGGACCTTGGGGAGAAGCATCAGTGGAACCCAGAGTCCCGAACAGACCGACAGCGGAAGATAAAACAGCTGGATGATCGACGCCGCCGAGGTGGGGCCGGCGAAGTATCCTATGGCCAATCCCATGGCGCAGAAGGGAAGCGAGCCCAGGACCAGAATGCCCAGCAGTTTCATGGTTTGCATTGCGGTGAGATGAACTCCGCCGAAAGTAACTCCCAATGCAAATAGCGATAGCACAACGGCGGCGCTGAAGATCATGCTCATGACTACTTTGGCAGCAAAGTAGGCGAATGGCGGCATGGGGCTGGCGCGCTTCACTTGCAGCCATCCCAGGCCGCGCTCGGTCGCCAATCCCGCAGCAGTGCCAAATAACGAAGCTCCCATCACCCCAAAAGTGCCGAAGGTTGCAATCAGGTAGGTGGCAAAGTGGGTGCCGTTCACGGCCGCTTCTTTGCTATTCAGCACCAGGCCGAACAAAATGTAGAACATTACCGGAAAGCCGATCGTCGAAAGCGAGAAAGCTCGCAAGCGCAGGCGCGTAAGGAATTCGAATTTGGCTTCTTTGGCGTAGATGGTCAAAGTCCGGCCAAAAGGCCGAGCTAGAGCCGGCGTGATGCTGTCGATAGTGGTCGCAGCGGTTGCCATTGTCATTGCCTCCCTGAAATCTGTGAAATGCCATTGCCATTTTGTGTGAGTGCGAGAAAAGCTTCTTCCAGGCCGGCACTGGCCACCTCAATGTCGTGCACAGTGGAGTCGCGCAACAACAGTTCGCGCAGTACGGGCTCGGCTTCCGCCACGCGGATCTCGTAGGCGTCGCGGTCTCTGCGTACCTCAGCCACTCCGGGGAACGAGCGCACAGTCTCGATGTTGAGACTGCTCACCCAACGGATACGGCGTCCGCACGTCTTGGCCTTAATCTCCGACGGGGTTCCTTCCGCGATGATCTCACCGCGATTGATCACAGCCACGCGATCGGCCAGCGCGTCCGCTTCTTCCAGATAGTGCGTGGTAAGCAGGATGGTCTTGCCGCGCGCCACTAGTTTGCGAATCTGCTCCCATAGGAGTCTGCGGGCTTCGACGTCCAATCCGACCGTCGGTTCGTCGAGAAACAAGATGTCGGGATCGCCACACAGGGCCAGAGCGAACAACACCCGCTGTTTTTGTCCGCCGGAAAGCTCGCCGAAAGGGCGGTCTTTGATTTCTTGCAAGCCTGCGATTGCGAGTGTCTCGGCCTGCGGCAGCGGCCGCGGATAATAAGAAGAGAACAGGTCGATGTGTTCCCGCACTTTCAATGTTTCCGGGACCTTGGCAACTTGCAGCATGGCTCCAATCCGGGTGCGGACTTCGGCGTGAAC
>JABCZH010000003.1 GCA_013289795.1 Acidobacteriota bacterium | reverse complement strand
CTTCTGGGGCTTTCAAAGCGGTGGGTGGAACTGGACCGGCACGTTTCTGATGAGCGCCTCGTACGGTGTGGCGATGGCAGACTACCTCAACGCCTGGATCCCGCTGCACTCCCGATTGCAGCACTGGATCGTCGCGGTCTTGTTTTTGGGGTTGGTAGCGCTCATTAATGTCCTCGGCATTCGATTGGTGGGCCAGCTCACGCTGCTCTTACTGGTAGCGTCATTCATCCCGGTCATCGCCTTCATCGTCCTCGGTTACCACCAGGCGCATTTCAATCCATTTCATCCATTTTTCCCGGCTGGAAAACCCTGGCGAGAAGCCTATGGAGTCGGACTCTCCTTGGCCCTATGGTCGTACGCAGGATACGAACAACTCTCCACCGTGATTGAAGAGGTAGAGAACCCGCGCCGCAATTTCCCGCTGGGACTGGCCATCGTGATTCCGCTCACCATCGCGACTTATGTCGTGACCTTGGCAGCCGGCCTGGCCGCGTTGGGCAATTGGCAGGTGTGGGAAACCGGATACATGGTCACGGCTGCCCGCCTGGTTGGCGGAGCAGGCCTGGGCACAGCGATGTTTGCCGCCGCAGCGATCGCCAACTTCATCTTGCTCGAGAGCACCATGCTCTCGGTCACTCGCATACCGCTCACCATGGCCGAGGACGGCTACCTCCATCCGGGATTGGCCAAGGTCAACACTCGCTTCGGAACTCCCGCGCGTTCCATCCTGTTGACTGCGGTGTTCTGTGCTCTACTGGCGGTATTCACCGTCCCGCAACTCATCGCCGTGTACGCCTGGTCGCGCATCGCCACCTCTACGTTGACCCTGATCTCGTTCTGGCAAATGCGCCGCAAGTATCCCGAACTGCCCCGCAGCTTTCGGGTTGGCGGCGGAGCCGTGGGAGTGCTCACCGTTGTGATCCTTCCCATGCTACTGTTTGCCTGGGCGCTGTTGTACAGCGATCCTTCGACGCGGCTGTGGGGAACGTTGAGCCTGGTTTCGGGGCCGGTGGCGTATGCGTGGCTGCGGCGGCGTAGTTAGGTTCTTAACGGTAGCGTGTAAAACCAGCTACTTGCGACAGACTGCCCATCAACATCGAAATTCACTTCGAATCGGTCGCGTCCGCGGGTAAAATCAGCGGCGTATGTTTTGGGGACTAGAGTCGGTAGCCAGCGGAATCAGAAACGAGTACGAGGGCTGGCGGAAATTCAGACAGGCCACCGGTATGTCGCCGGTGTGGTCCATCTTGGCTGGCCTTTTCTCAATTCCTGTTTGGGTTGCGTCGGGAGCATACTTCTTCATAGTCGCACTCGAAACTCGACGCTTAGCTCTCATCTACGCCGTTTTATTCGCAGGTACGATTTGCGGCGCCGCTGCTTGGTATGGGCTCCGTCGCTTCGCCTGTAAAGTTGACGTGGCCAGAGCGCTGAGGTCAAGGGAGCTCACGGCTTCCGCTAAGGTTCTAGAAGAATTGATTCGATAACCTTGCGCACGGATCACTGTTGTTGGCCACAGTCGCGAAGAGGCCATTCCACCGCTGAGGCCGAGTGTCCTCTTCGATGAGTCCTGTCATCTTTGACTCCCGCGTGTCAACATGAAGGAGATGCCCACCCAATTGAAAACCATCTTCTTCGACGTCGGCAACACCCTGCTCTTCCCCGACCGCGATCATATTCTCGCGCCGCTCGCAAAGCTGGGACACTCGCCCACCCTCGACCAGTGGCATGCCATCGAACGCGCCACCAAGAAACAATTCGACGAAGCCTTACAGCAAAACGATCCCGCTGACTTCAACTTCTGGTTTCTGTTCTACGAACGCTTGCTGGCCGAGCTAGGAGTAAGAAATGACGAGGCCCGTGATGCGATGGTCGAAGAGACTCGGCGGTCTGCCAACTGGTGCGTGATTCGTCCGGGGACGAGAGAACTGCTGCAACGGCTGGGCAAGCGTTTCCCGCTGGCCGTCATCTCTAATGCCGACGGCAAGATTGAGGACGTACTGAAGCGCTGCGGAATCGCCGACTGCTTTGCCACCATTACGGATTCAGGGTTGGTTGGATACGAAAAGCCCCACCCAGCCATCTTCCAGGCAGCACTGGAGGCCATGGGAGCCAGGCCGGAGGAGAGCCTATACGTCGGCGACGTCTATTCGGTCGATTATCTGGGCGCAACCGGAGTGGGGATGCAGGCGATGCTGCTTGATGTTTCCGGAGCATATCGCAAGGCCGACCTGCCTCGCATCGACTCGTTGGACAAACTGGAGAAGAATCTCGAAGCCGGCTAAAGCGAAATCAACTGATGGTCAACGCAATCAGGATGAATGGCCTCGTAAACGCCGCGCAGCAGGTCCGCTCCATAACGCGCCAGGAAATACACTCCGGCGATCTCGCGCTCCTGTAGAACCTTGTTGGGATAGAGCGCATTGCTGAGGAAAGCAGCCTTGCGGTCAAGGATTTCACTCTGGAGTAGTTCCGCCCGTGCGGCGCGAGCCCGCAGACTTTCAAGCTGGTGCAGCATCTTCCCTTCTGCGTTGTTAGCGGCGTCCACTAACGTCTTGTCCAGCTTTTCCAAACTTCCACGGATCGCCATAAGCGCGTCTTTGGTTGCAGCCTGAGCCCGCTCGAACGCTGATTGCAAGTCTGTGGAAAGGGCGTGTGCTGCCAGTTGTTCACGCACCGGTACGGGGCCGAATAAATCGGCAAATGTGAGGCCGTAGCGCTCCAGCACAGTCTTCGGCTTGGCTTCGATCAGAGTAGCGGAAAAACGCGGGACGACGGGAGTCATTCGTCCCAGTAGCGCCTGGTACACCACCCCTGCCTGCGCAAAGTAACCGACTTCAGCCGAACCGCCGGTATAGGCCAGCGTCGGTAGCAGATAATCCTGGACCACGGGACGCAGCAGCACATTTCCGCTGAAGTCCTGCGGCGCCGACGATAAACGCTTCAGCAACTCAGCCGAAGAAACCGTTTCCTGATCGATAACAAAATCTTTGCCTCGTCGCTGAACGGGAACTCGCCCGCCCTCGTGTACGCTGAACAATAAAGACGATGACGGCGTGATCTTGACCTGCTGATGATATCCCGCAGCTTCAAGTTCGCGTCCGCGCGCGAGCAATGCCTCCTCGATCTCGCCCGACCGCTCCAGCGCAGTTCGATAGATCGGCTCGGCGATCTGATGGAGCTCAGGATCCGACGCATCCAACAGTATCACTCCCCATTCCGCGAACCATTGCGTGAACAAGCGCGCGAAGGAGGCGCCGAAGTTCTCACCCGGGCGATAGCAAGCGCGCACGCTCGACACCGCTTCCGATTCGCCCAATAAAGCTCCTACCGCATCGACCGCGAATTGAATCTCGGTGCCAAATCGCACCGTCCCGACCGGCGCATTGGGCACCCCTTGGGTCGCCGTCGCAATGGTCTGCAAAGAACCTTCTGGCCCGGGCACCGCGATGTGACTGACCTCTTCCAAGTCGTGATCTTCCGTGGCCAGCCAGAAAACCGGAACGCAATCCACTCCACCGCGAGTGGCCTCCCCCGCCAGTTTGACAGCGGTCAATGCCTTGAAAATCGAAAACGACGGACCGCCGAATAGACCCACCTGCTGTCCGGTCACCACGGTTGCGGCCCCGGCCCGCAGGCGGCGAATGTTCTCCACCGTCTTGGAAGCCGCACCCCACGCTTCATTCTGGCGCATGAGAATCGCCGCCACACGCTCCCGCCGAGCTGCGTCATAGCGTATGGCCGCAGCTTCGTCCTTCATCCATTGCTTGAAGTATGCGGAGCGTGGATAAAACCGCTGCACCTTGGAGTGATCAGAAAGAAAATCGGCGAACAGAGGCGTGGTATGCGGGATCTGGCTGAAAGGCAAACACTCCGACTTCACCGGCAGTTCTCCTGACAGCTTTGGACGGTGCGAGACATGCAAAAGTCAACACCTCATTGTACAGGCGTGTCCTAATCAGATGTTTGAAAGCGCGGCGGGATGCAAGATCTGGTGACGCGTCAGGAAGCCGGAACTTGTTCCTGTCTCTGGCTGTGCTTGGAGTGGATGCGGATGCCAAGGAAAGAGATCGGCAAAGCGCCGAACATTCCCAGACCGATGCCGGCAAACGGGTTCCAGCCCAAGTCTACCGTGCGCAGGCAAACCGCGAAGGCCCAGAATAGTGCCGTCGCCTGGAAGATGTAGAGCATGACCTGGCGTTTCATAAGCTGAACTCGATTTTAGTGTTATTGCAATCCGCTGGCGATACGAAGCAGGGGTTGGGACGAAACGGAAGTAACCTCCCCCAGTGCCCTCCGCGCGAGTTCAATAGCCTTTTGTTTTGTCTACCAGGGCGAGCAGAGGCTGGTGGGCCAGATAGCGGTGCAGGTTTTCTGAGATCAGCACATAGTGCCGCTCCCACAGTTTGTCGGTGAGGCCCGCCGTGTGCGGCGTCAGCAGCAGGTTTTCCAGCTCCCATAAGGGAGAATCGGCAGGCAGCGGTTCCTGCTCGAAGACGTCGAGGGCAGCCCCGCCGATCTTTTTGCTGCGCAAAGCAACCGCAAGCGCCGCTTCGTCAACCAGAGGGCCGCGACCCACATTGATGAGAAAAGCTTCGGGGTTTATGCAGGCCAGCCCTTCGGCGTTGATCAATCCGCTTGTGGCCGTTGTGGTAGGAACAGCGAGCACGACGTAATCGGAGCGCTTCGATCCCGTCATAGCTGGCAAAGTGGACGACTTCGACTTGCGAGAAATCACCTTGCAGCCGCGGCGCAAACCAGTCAGGCGCGTTCCACAGCTCAAACCGATGATGGAGAACGATCAGTAGCTTCATACGTCACAATCCTACACAGAGGTCTCTGGGAAAAGCCCGGCAAAGGCTTCCTCTGTGCTCTCCGTGTCCTCCGTGGTTAATTCCTGTCCGGCAGGCGTAAATCTTGACCCGTCATCTCCTTGGGTTCGTCCAGGCCGAGCATTCCAAGAATTGTCGGCGAGATGTCGCGCAGCGACCCATTCGGCTTAAGCGTGAATTGCTTGCTGCCTTCCGCGACCACGACGAACGGCACCGGATTGGTAGTATGCGCCGTGTGCGGCCCGCCAGTAACGGGATCGATCATCATTTCAGCATTGCCGTGATCCGCGGTGATCAGCATCGCTCCGCCTTTCGCGCGCACGACCGGCTCGATGCGGCCCAGGCAGGCGTCGACCACTTCAACCGCTCTGACAGTCGGCTCGATTTTCCCCGAGTGGCCGACCATATCGGCATTCGCGAAGTTCACGATGATGACATCGAAGGCGCTGTCGTTCACCGCTTTGATGACGGCATCGGCGATGCCGGCCGCGGACATTTCAGGTTTCAGATCGTAGGTCGCGACCTTGGGCGATGGCACCAGAACGCGGTCTTCTCCTGGGAACGGCTGTTCAATACCGCCGTTGAAGAAGTATGTGACGTGAGCATATTTCTCGGTCTCTGCGACCCGCAAGTTGCGCATGTTCATCTGAGCCATAACGTTGGCCAAAATGTTGTTCATAGACTCCGGCGGGATAACTACCGGCAGGCTGAAGCTCTTGTCGTAACGGGTCATGCAGACATAGTGCAGATTCGTGGGCACGCGATCACGACGAATCGTCGCATCAAGATCTTCGGAACCGGGAAGGTCCCGCCCGCCCTTTTCATTGAGGCCGCTGTTGCGGGCCAGGGTGCGCGTAATCTGGCGCACCCGATCGGCGCGGAAGTTGAAACAAATACAGGAATCGTCGTCGCGAATCGTGGCCAGCGGTTCGCCGCGGCTATCGACGCAGACGAACGGAACCACAAATTCGTCGGTCACATCTTTGTTGTAAGAGGCTTTCACTCCCTGTACGGCGTCGACATACTTTCCCCCTTCTCCGTCTCCCTTGACCATGGCGTTGTAGGCCTTGGCGATGCGCTCCCAGCGGCGATCACGGTCCATGGCATAGTAACGGCCGTTCACGCTGGCAATCTTGCCGGTGTTGTACTCGCGCATTTTCTGCTGTAGTTGATCGAGATAGCCGGCGCCGTTGGTGGGTAGAGTGTCGCGACCATCCATGAATGCGTGAACGAAGACGCGGTCAACCCCCTGCTGCTTGGCCATCTTGAGCAGCGCGTAAAGATGTGTCTGATAAGAATGCACGCCTCCATCCGACACCAAGCCGAACAGGTGCAAGCGGCGGCCACCGCTGCGGGCGCTCTTCATGGCTGCGACCAGGACAGGTTGCGAGAAGAACTCGCCATTCTGAATCATCAGTTCGATGCGGGTGCTGTCCATGTGCACAATGCGTCCGGCGCCAATATTGAGATGGCCGACCTCGCTGTTGCCCATCTGGCCATCGGGCAGGCCGACGTATTTGCCGCTGGTGTGAATCAGGGTGTTGGGATACTCGCGCAGCAGGCGATCATAAGTCGGCTTGCAGGCCAGCGCGATGGCATTGGCCTTAGTCTCGGCGCGGTATCCCCAGCCATCAAGGATGACAAGAACGAGCGGTTTGGGACGCAAAGGCAGCTCCTAGCTTCTAGCCAATTCAAAAGCAGCCACGGATTTTCACGGATCAACGCGGATCTTCGGAATCAGAAGGATTCTAGCAGTTCCAGGCCAGGTTTCTCTGTGTCTCCGTGTCTCTGTGGTGAAAAGCCTTTTACACGGGCGACCACCTGGCGCTCGAACTTATTTATACTGATCACGGAGGAACTTCATGCCGATCAGCGAACTTTTACTGCCGGAATTCGACCACGAAATGGAAACTACACGGACCACGCTGGAGCGGGTTCCCTTCGACAAGAAGGACTTCGTGCCTCATCCCAAATCCATGCCGCTGGGCAGCCTGGCCCCGCACGTCGCCGAACTGGCCGGATTTGGTGCGACTGTATTGACCACGCCAGAACTCGATTTCGGCAGCGGCACTCCGCGCACCCGTCCACCGTTCGATTTGGCCGGACTGTTGAAATCCTTCGACGAGAATGCAGCCAAGGCGCGGGCCGCGCTGGCGAGCATGAAAGACGACGCTTGGACGCAACCCTGGAAACTGAGTTTTCAAGGTAAGCCCATCTTCAGCGGATCACGCTTCATGGCCTATCGCACCATGTTCCTGAACCATCTGGTACACCACCGCGCGCAATTAGGGGTATATCTGCGGTTGAATGAAAAGCCGCTGCCGGCAACGTATGGGCCTTCTGCGGATGACCGGATGGGGTTTTAGGCGAGACTGGAGCCGCGAAAATCGGCGCAGCGGCGGGAACCAAGCTACTCAGGCGCTATTGCCCCACGCGGATCGCCGCCACTGAAGAACTGAGCAACAGGCGATGGGTGCGGAAGTTGAAGCTCCTGGAGCTTTTCTCCTCGATAAACGAGAGACAAGCAACTATTCTTGTTTATTGTCCACCGCTCATCATACGGGCCGCTGAACAAGTGTTGAGGCAAAGGTTTAGCGGCGAGAATGTTTTCCCAGACGATTACGCCTACGGCACATTCGGTTTGATCAAACGGCAGCTGGACCGACTGCAAGTGCTTCCACAACGCAGCGGCTCTTTCCCAAGAACTTCCTCCAGGGCCTTCCGGGTAGGCTCTCGACGTACTGTTGCAGGCGCATGGATCCAACATTCACAGTTCTGATGGTTATCAGCGCGCTTATCTGTGCGATTCTCGGCTTCCTTCGACGTGCATTAATCATTTTGCCGCCACCCAGAAATGCCCGCGTCGTTGGCCCTGCGGGTGTACCACTCCTCGTGTCAATCGGAGTACTAAAGCCTGGATTCCCAAACATTGGGCAAACATGATTTCCGCGGTTTCGAGATGAACCAACGGCGCACCCTGATTGTGCAAGACCAGCCCACAAGGAAATCCCTTGTACTCTTGGAATTTATCCATCGCCTCGTCAATTTTCTTTCTTATCCGACCCATAGCATCCTAGGCCCCACCGTCTCCCAATAGTTCGCCAGGGGTGAAATCCTTGACTTCGAGTAGGTAGGTACCTTCTTCAAAACCGACGGTGTAGTCCGGTTTCTTCCGTTTTCCGGGGTACGGCTTCTCGAACTTTATTCCCCTCGGGGAAAGATATTGTTCGAGGAGCAGCTCTCCGGGCGTCTTCTTGTCTTGGGTCGGTTGGACAGATTCGTGGTCACTCATGGTGTGTGGTTTAGCGCCTTCACTCCCAAAAACCTCGCCGCCCCGCCCAACTCCTCTTCAATCCGCAGCAACTGGTTGTACTTGGAGATGCGATCCGTCCGCGAAGCCGAGCCAGTCTTGATCTGCCCCGCTCCCGTCGCCACAGCCAAATCGGCAATGAACGTGTCTTCCGTCTCTCCTGAGCGATGTGAGATCACCGACGTATATCCATTCCGCCGCGCCAAATCAATCGCATCCAGCGTCTCGCTCACCGTGCCGATCTGGTTGACTTTGATCAAAATCGAGTTCGCAACATGCTTATCAATTCCCTTCTGCAAAAACTCAATGTTCGTGACAAAAATATCGTCCCCCACCAGTTGAATCTTGCCGCCAACCTCCTTAGTCAGCGCTGCCCAGCCTTCCCAGTCTTCTTCCGACAAACCATCCTCCAGCGAAACAATCGGATAATCCTTCACCCACCTCGCCCAGAACCGGATCATCTCGTCCGAGCTCTTCGCCGACTTGTCGGACTTCTTGAAGACGTACTTGCCGTCCTGATAAAACTCGCTGGCCGCCGGATCCAGCGCAACCGCGATCTCTTGTCCCGGTTTATATCCCGCCTGCTGAATCGCCTCCAGCACCACTTCAATCGCCTCCACATTCGATTTCACCGAGGGCGCGAATCCGCCCTCATCCCCGACGGAGGTGTTGTAACCACGCTTCTTGAGCACACCTTTCAGAGTATGAAAAACTTCAACTCCCCAGCGCAGCGCCTCCGAAAACGTCTTCGCGCCCACCGGCATCACCATGAATTCCTGGAAGTCAACGTTGTTGTCGGCGTGCGCGCCGCCATTAAGAATGTTCATCATGGGCAATGGCAGCAGGTTGGCCCCTGCCCCTCCCAAATAGTGATAAAGCGGCTGCTTCGAACTAGCGGCCGCAGCACGTGCCGCAGCCATGGACACCGCCAGAATCGCATTGGCCCCGAGCCGACTCTTGTTGTCGGTGCCGTCGAGTTCGATCATCTTGCGGTCCAGCGCGCGCTGGTCGGCAGCATCCATCCCAGCCAGAGCCTTGGCGATCTTGGTGTTCACATTCTCAACTGCCTTGAGGACCCCCTTGCCCAGGAAACGTTTCTTGTCACCATCGCGTAGCTCGACGGCCTCGTGTTCGCCGGTGGAAGCGCCGCTGGGAACAATGGCTCGGCCCTGGGTTCCATCCGCCAGCGTGACCTCTGCTTCGACCGTGGGATTCCCGCGCGAATCCAAGACCTCGCGGCCGTGGATCTTGGAAAGTGTGCTCATAAGCGCTCCTTGTGTATGCGAAAGCCGGGATTATAAATCACCGCGAGCGAAACGGCTGTGATGGTCTGACATGAAGTGGCTTTCCCCGCGTCCAGAACGCGCCCAGTGGAAGACGGTATCTTCGCTGGTTCGCATGCCGCTTCCTCGCTTGTTCTGCCCCCGCCGCTAACTTAAAGTCAATTCAAGATGCAGAGTCGCACCGAGGCCTTGGAAATCGGCTCGCGGGCGCCGGGGTTTGCGCTGCCATCAGCCAACTGGGAAGGCAGCACCTTCGCCCTCTCGACCATGCTCGGTCGCGGGCCGGTGATCATCGAATTCCTGCGCGGCACCTGGTGACCGAACTGCGTCAAGCGCATGGCCCAGTTCGAGCCATACCAGGACGAGATTAAGCATGCAGGAGCGCAATTGATTTATATCGCAGCGGAAAGGGCTAAGGGAATGTTTAAGCCGGCGAATCATCTGGCGGCCCATCCGATTTCCTTCCCTTTCCTGCTCGACGAAGATCGTGCCGTGACCAAAGCCTACGGGCTCTACCACCGCTTCGGGCGTGACGCCATCAACATTGCCCATCCTGCAAGCCTGGTGGTCGATCGCGGCGGAACGGTTCGCTACATCTATCGCGGCGAACGCCAGACCGACCGCGCACCGGTAGAGGAAATTCTGGTCGCAGTCAGGAAATTGAAAGCTTCAGATTGAAGACTACAAATACATCTCAGGAGGCTCCATGAGAAAGCTGGTATCGTTGCTTTGCGTGATGGCGCTGTCGCTACTGGCGATGGCACAAACCAATATTTCCCTGCCGACAGGAACGACGCTGACCGTCAAGCTGGAAAATAATATCGCCACTTATTCCAGTAAAACTGGCGATCCATTCTCCGCGCGGGTGACGGAGGCCGTATTGCTCGACGGCAAGACCGTGATTCCGGTAGGCGCCACGGTTCAAGGCCGCGTGGCCCAGTTGAGTGAGCCGCGCCGGATCTCAGGCCGGCCGACCATCGGGATATTTCCCGAGGCACTGGTCATGCCCGACGGTCAACGCTTCGCGCTCAGCGCGTCGCTGGCGGAAACCAATCTCCATAACGGCACCGAGGTGAACGATGAAGGCCAGTTCAAAGGCCGAGGACACGACGGCCAGGACCTGACCGAAATTGGCATGGCTACTGGCGGGGGCATGGTGATCGGCGGTCTGGCCGGCGGCGCCAAAGGCGTGGTGATCGGTGGCGCGATCGGGGCAACGGCCACCGTAGTGCACTGGCTGGGCAAAAAGAAATCCGCGACCCTGCTGGCGGGAACGGAACTGGTTATGGAACTAAGCCGTCCGCTGGAGATGGCCCCAGCAGCGGTAGCAGGTCAGTAGTAAACTCTCCAGTCTGACCGGGGGGCGGGCGGACATTCATGGTTCGCCCATTTTTTGTGACACTTGACATTTAGCCATAAATATGGCACTATAAATCGCGGATGAGAACCACTGTAGACATTCCGGACCCGCTCTACCGCGAACTCAAAAGCCGGGCAGCCAGGGAGGGTTGTTCGGTCAAGCAACTGATTCTCCGGGGCGTCGAAGGGGAGTTGCAAGTAGCCCGCAAGACTCGCCGTAAACGCATCACTCTTCCCCTCATCACTTCGAAGCGGCCCGGCACCCTCGAAATCGACAATGCCAGGATCTTCGAAATCATTCCTTTTCCCTGATGTGAATGTTTGGCTGGCGCTTACCTACGAGCGTCACATTCACCACTCAGCAGCCAAGGACTGGCTTGAAAGCGTCGATCCCGAAGCGCGTCTCTGCTTTTGTCGCTTTACCCAGATCAGCTTTCTCCGTCTGCTGAACACCAGTGCCGTGATGGGCGAAGATGGGGTTCTCAGCCAAGCTCATGCATGGGATGCATACGACCGCTGGATTGAGGATGGCGACGCAATCCTACTGGACGAACCCGCTGCGATTGAGCCCAGCTTTCGAGCATTCTCCCAACAAACTCGTCCTGCTCCCAAGGACTGGGCCGACTCCTATCTGGCAGCCTTCGCCTCGATTCTCGGCCTGAGACTGGTAACTTTCGATCGAGTCTTCCAACAGCGAGTCAGGGGATCTATAGTTCTTAGACCCGGCGTGTGATCGCCTCTTCTCTATCAGCACAGCTACATCCCCGCAGACATCAAATCCTGCTCCTTGAGCAGTTGCAACTCAATCCATCCCTCGACCGGCAGCGCATCCACCGGCAGACGATCCTGCCACAGACTGAAGCGTATGCGAAGTGTGTTGGTAACGGGCGAGATCCGGCCAGGCGACGCCACCGGAACCGCCATCAGCCACGCCAACGGAAGTTTGAACTCAAAGTTCCGCGCGAACGCAACCACGGCTTCGTCGGAGAACTGGCCTGAGCCGGCCAGCGGCTGTTCTTCTCCGGACGCGGTCACCTTCCATGATTGCATGCTTCCGCCAGCGGTCTTCACATCCAGACGCAGCACCCGGCGCGGACTCGCTTCATCTGTAGCCCACGACTGCAGGTTGACCACCAGATCGAAGTCCGTATCTGGAGGGTCCCCGGCAAAGTCGAGTCGTCCGTATACGTTCGTTTCGTCAATGCCAGCCTGCACTGAATCCACCAGAAACTGTTTGCCGTGCATGGCGCCGGCACGCCGGTCTGCGGTGTAAACGGCCGCGCCCATCCACTCAAAGTACCGCACCATGTCGCCTTCCACCCGAGGATGAATGTAATGTGTCTGCGGCGTGAACGCGGGCCGCGCCGCCAGCCCGGCGATGGGTTGGGCAAGATAGTCGGGCGGCGTCGCTCCCAGCGCCTGGTAAACGTTCGACAAATGCTTGCGATACAGTTCGTCAAACTCGCGGTCGTTGGCCGAGTGATGTTCCGGCCCGTACCACCAGTTCCAGTCGCTGCCTTCGGCAATCAGCAATTCTTCGTAGGCCAACTTGCGTTGCGCCTCGCTGACGCCAGAGTCAGTCCCCGCATACCAGTTGCGCGCGTGGTAGAGGTAATCCCACGACTTGTTGTCCTCGGGTGCGCCAATCCAGACGTTGAAGTTGGCGTGTATCCAGGAACCGGGTACCAGCGAGTTGAGCGGATGAAAGTGCTGGTGGCGCGCAATAGCTTCTGAAATCGTGACCGCCTCTACGCCCGGCTCGCGCTGTAGCGTGTCGTAGAAGCGCCGCAAAAACTCGCGTCCCGACCGGGGATAATATTCCCACGCATTCTCGCCATCGAGAATTACAGGGACGACCGCATCTCTCCCTTGGTCGAGAACCGGCTGCGCCGCATGCATGATGTTGCGCATCAGGTGTGCAGCCGCATCCGACGGGGCCATCCCCGAGTACACAAAGCCCACCAGATCAGAGATCGTATGATCGCGAAACACCAGATGCATCGCGGTCCCAGCGTTCTCATAGCGATGGAGGGTGTAAAGCTTTTCCGCGTTCTCGCGGGGATTGATGCCGAGCGTCCGGCCAAGCACGCTTTCGTCGGTCGCCATCCACTTAACGCCGACGCCCTGAGCAATGGTCAGCACTTCCTCGGAAACGCTACCCTCCGAAGGCCACACGCCCACCGGACGAATGCCAAACACTTTCTCGTGCAAATCCAGGCCGCGCACCAGTTGCTCACGAGCATCCTCAGGATGTCGAAATCGGTTTTGCGGCAGCGGCAGGCCGGGCGTAGAAACTCCGCCCATGTTCGTGTCACAAACCAAGGGCAGAATCGGATGGTAAAAGGGCGAGGTCGAAAGCTCAATTCTGCCCTGCTGCGCCGCCGCCGCGTGCGCAGGTAGAACTCGGCCTATCAGGTCACGCTCACGAGCCATCACCAGTTGCTGATCGTCTAGCGAATAGCATTTCTCTTTCTTGATAAGCGCCGCGATCTCGGGTTCGTCGAGAAAGAACTCATCAAACCACGCAATCTGCGAGAGCACCTGTAAATCGGTGAAGTCCTGCGGCTGAAAGTATTTCTCTGCCCGCTCCGTTGAATCGCCTGCTGCCCGAAAGCGTTCCCACAACTCGCGGTAGCGCGGATACCGCCCAATCATGTGAACCGGGTTGGCCTGAAACAGATATTGCAGCGCAAAGCGCCGCTCTTCCGGGGTTAGATCGCGAGCCGGTTTGGCCGCTACATCGAAGAATGGGTCATGCGCCTTTCCATCCACGTAATCCTGGATTTGCGTCATCAGCGACGGCACCAGATTGAACGTCTGATGAACGTTGGGAAACTCGTCCAGCAGCTTGACCATGCCGTAATAGTCTTTGAGGGCGTGCAGGCGCACCCAGGGCAGGCGGTACTCGCCGGTGACCAAGTCCTTGTAATACGGCTGATGCTGGTGCCACAACACGATGACGCGCAGAACGGGCATGTATGTGGATGTTTACCGGCCAGTCTAGCACGCGCTGAGCGTCATTCTCAGACGCGCAAGGTCGCGTCCCGAAGAGAGCACGTTTGATATGCGGCCGGGGTGGCCCACCTTTGCGTCGTTGGCAAAGGTCGGGATAAATAACTCACGCGGCTTTGCCGTCTATTTCGCGGCCGGTTTTGGAGCTCCTGAAATAACCAGGGCCTGCGTCGGCCTCATTTCTCCGACCAAACCGCCAACTCATTCCCGCTGGGATCGGCAAAATGAAACCACCGTCCCCCAGGAAACGGAAACGCGTCCTTGGTGATCGTGCCGCCGGCGTCGCGAACTCTCTTTTCCGTGGCGGCGAGGTCGCTGGCATAAAGCACCACCAGCGGCCCTCCGCGGACCACTTTGCCCTCTTTGGTGAAGCCTCCCGCGATGCGGCCGTCTTCAAAGCTGGTGTAATCCGGCCCGTAGTCGGTGAACTTCCATCCGAAGACGCGCTCGTAGAAAGCTTTGGTTTTGGCCACGTCAGTGGCGGGAAACTCGATGTAGTCGATCCGTCCGTTGTTGGCTTGGTCCACAGTCACCTACAACTTCTCGTAGAACTCGCACCCTGAGCAGGAAATAAACACTCCGCCTGAAACTCCTCGTTCGCGGTCTTTTACCCGCTTCACGATGCGGGTCGGCTTGCCGCACTTGGGACAATCCGTGCTCTTGGTTGTGTCCATTACCTTCTTACGATCTGCTGTCTTTGCGATCTTCATCTAGGTCTCCTGACCATGCCGCCGCTGGCCCCGGCCCGGGCTTCAAATAAAGAAGATTTCGGGAGTGGTTCTAAAGGCTGGTCCGCGGCAGCCGAAAATAACGTCCATCCAGGATTTTACACGAGTCGCCCGTTTGATTGTCATCCTGAGAGAGGCGTATTTTGCCGAACGAAGGACCTAGGGAGCCACCGCGCGCAATCGCGCGAAAAGCGCGATTTCAATAAAGCGCGAGGCGACCTTCCCTACTTCGATACCGCCGCAAACAAATCCGAATGCAGCAGCGACTGGAACTGCTTGTCGTCCGCCTTAAAGTGCATCTGCAAGTCGGAGCCGTCGGAGTTCACCTCAACGTTCTGCAGTGCCACTTTCTCGATCGGCGTGGCCGTCATCTTGCGATAGAGCACGCCCGCCTTCACCAGTGACGAAAGCGTTCCCGCGGTCACCGAGTCCGCCGTGACCACATCGAGATCAAAAGTGACCCCGTTGGTAAAGTTCATGGTGTAGCGTGAACCCTGCACCCGCTTCTTCACCATATCGAAATCAGCCAGCTTGCCGGCATCGCCCAGCGCCGAAATCAGCATGTTCTGCGTTCCCTGCTGATCAAGCACGCTCCACACCGTACCCGATTCCACCGGCCCGATCATGTCCGCCACCTGACTGTTGGAGTCGAGGCCAGTGGTGTATCCATCGCGCGTGTCCAGCGCTCCCCTCAGCGCCGAACCATCGCCGAACAATAAAGTGTTGTCCTCCAGGAAGGTCATCTCCATCCCATTCGACATGGGATAAATATCGTTGTCGTGATACTTGACCGGCTTGATTTTGTTCAGCCGCATCTTCTTCAAAACCACCTTGCTCGAAAATGATCCCTGCGCCACTCCCACCACCCGCACCTCGTTCTTGGGCCCGCGGTAGGCGGCGAAGGTCAACTGGTCGGCATCTTTCTCCGGGTCAATGCCAACGCTTTTCAGCCGGTCTTCGAACTCCTTGAGGCTGGGCGGCAGCACTTGCGCCTTCAACGCCATCGCAGTATCGGAATTCTTTAGCGTGCGGTAGTCCACGCTAATGATCTGCTGCACCGTCGAGGGGACGGCATTGCGCGCCGCACTCGGCATCGCTGCACCCCATGCCGCCGGAACACAGCACAAGAAAACCCATAGAACAGCTCTTACTGATTTCATAGTTGAAACACCTTTGAGGGCATAGCTTCTTAGATGCAGAACGGCCCTGAACCGTAACCTTGCATCGTTATCCCTATATTGTATGCCAGCCAGAACGCCCGGATCACAAACCAAAGGACATCGCCTGTGCCGTCGGAGGTACCAGGCGTGGGAAGCGCATAGCCCACGTGACGACAGCCGCCAAGTTGTCCAATAAAGCGAAAGCTCGACTCAAGCTCCTCTCCGCGTTCTCCAGGGTTTCCCTCTGCGAACTCAGCGATAAAGGCCTTTGCTCTTAATCAGCGAGATCAGCGAAAATCAGCGGCCCCGCTTAGACCTTCCCCACTCGCTTCCTAACTTCCGCCACAAACCCAGCATCCTTAATCGACTCCAGATTAATCTCTACATTCGCCAGCGCGCCCTGAATCGCCGCCTGTGCCAGAGCCTTTGCCGTTACCAGATCAGACTTCATGTTGGGATTCGTAACCGGCCCCAGCTTCTCCGCAATCCCCGCCACTTCCCTTGCCTTTTCCGCCACACCTAACGGCACGCTGGTCGCCTGCTTCAGCGCAGCCTCAATCCCCTTATCCCCATCCGCCAATTCTTTGGCCTGCTTGTAAGCCTTCATCACAACGTTAAACGACTCCGCGTCGGCATCAATCGCGGCCTTCAATTCCTCGCGCAACTGCGAAAGCCGTGCGATCGCCTCGCTCAAGTCCCGCTCATATTGCAGATACGCCTTCTTCCCTCGCGACATCGACGCCACCATCGTGGCCAATCCAGCCGCCATCGCCCCGATGGCCGCCGCCGCGCTCCCCCCGCCCGGAGTGGCCGTAGGCGCAGCCAATTGCTCCACAAACGGCTCAACTCCAGCCCGCAGTCCGCCCACTGCCATCTTTCCACCCATCACCGCTGTCAGCCGATTCTCCAGAATCAATGACGAATCGAAGTTCTCCACCTGCAAGAACCACTCCGCAACCGATTCCAAAGCCTTCTTCGGAATCAATCCCACAATCTCGCTACTGATCGGCGTTACGCCATAGCGCGCTGCCTCCCGCTTCACCATTTCAAACACACGATGCACCGGCGTCTGTTCAAAGTCAGTGAGGTTCATCGAAACCTGCGCCAATCCGCGGACCAGAAACCCGGCGCCTTTCACGAACCTCATTCCGCCACTCGATGCCCGCACCGCCTTGGCGACTTTCTTAGCGACATCCACATCCGGCGTATTCAAAAACACGTTGTAGGCGATAAGAAACTTGCGCGCTCCCACCACCGTCGCCCCCGCCGTCGGATGCACTCGCGCTTCGCCAAAGTCCGGCTTGCGTGCCGGGTTGGTGGCAATCTCCGCGCGGATGCCCTCAAACTGCCCCCGCCGTATGTTCTCCAGATTCGTGCGTTCGGGCGACGTAGCCGCAGCTTCATACAGGTACACAGGAATCGTGTGGCGCTTCCAAATCTCCGCTCCGACGTGCCGCGCCATGGCCACGCAGTCTTCAATCGTCACACCTTCAATCGGAATAAACGGAACCACATCCGCCGCCCCCATCCGCGGATGCGCTCCTTGATGCACCGTCAGATCGATCAACTCCGCTGCCTTCCCCACGCCGCGGATCGCCGCTTCCTGAATCGGCTCACGCTCGCCCACCAATGTAATCACGCAACGGTTGTGATCGGCGTCCATCTCCCGATCCAGCAGGTACACGCCATCCATCTTCATGGCGTCGACGATGGCGTCTACCTTGGCTTTGTCCCGGCCCTCAGAGAAGTTTGGAACACATTCGACGAGTGTTGACATAAGCCAGAAGAATAGCTGGGTGGGTCGTAATGCCGCAACCTTGAAGACGCACGACCGCGAATCGGACGGGTTAGATCACGGTTGAAGTATGGTGGAAACGGTGGGACTATGGGACAGCTAAGGTCGACACAGCATGAAACCGAAAACATGGGAAAAGGTTGTACTACTTCTTCTCGTCCTGTATTGCCTCGACCTTGTTTGGAAGCTGGCACACTGGGGCGAATTGTCCGAGGGAGTCGCGTGGTGGGGAATCGCTTTAGGGTTGACCGTCCGCTTCGCCTTTATGGGTGGCCTAGTCTTTCTCTTGATACGAATGAGACGAGCAACCAAATCGAATAGCAAACCCTGACTACGTAGGACTTCTGTGAACCTCTGTGCCCTCTGTGGTTAAGGGTTTTGTGCTAACGGTGCCAGAACTTCCCAATCCCCAGCCTAACCTGCACCGTATTGATCCCACGATTCGGTGTCGCCAACCCAGCATTCGAAATGTGCAAATAACGAGCTTCTACACTCCACGCATACTTCCTGAATACATGCACTCCGAACGCCGCAGCCGAGGTAAAGTTCACATCGTTGCTGCCGGCGGGAACATCCTTGTTGGTAAACAGCGTCCCACCATTCAGCTCAAGATAGGGCGCCACCGCGCCCCGCGTGGCAAAGTCCCACTTCAATCCCAGCGGACTGAACCCTCCTCCATACGCCGTATTCGACTTCTGAAACACCATGAACACCGGTGTGGCATCCACCACGTACTCGAATCTACCCTTGAGAAAGCCCGGTCCGTGCGGCTGCGTCAGAATCCACCCATAGCGCACGCCCACATTCCACACCCCGGTGTCCGCCGTGCCACCCGGCACCGAGTGGCCGCCGCCCGTCCACACCTGAAGCTCGTTTCCACCTTCTTCCGGACGCGCCTGCGCCCAGCACAGTGAACCCAGCAACAGCGCCGCCGCAACCAGAAAGTTCTTCATGAAGCTGGCAAGATAGCAGGAAACTTTGCCAACTGCCAACTTTTCAGCGCAGCGCCTAAAGCTGCTCTAGCCCCGCAACCGCAGCAACAGGGCTGTCGCTTTACGGAACCAGGGGCGCTCGCGGCGGCGCTGGTAGGCTGGCATCGTGGGTTTCTTATCCAGAATGCGCTGCGCCCACTCGCGGGCTTCGGCAGGGCGCTTCTGGGACGCCAGGAAGCTGGCATAGTTGTAGTAAGTCTCTGATGCAGTCGAGATCTTCGTGACTTCGCGAAACAGACCCTCGGCCTTTTCCGCCTGGCCGGTGTTGGCATAGGCATGAGCCAGCAAACCGGCAGCGCGATGAAAGTCGTAGGTTGAGTTCTGCGACACAACGCGCTCCAGATCGCTGACGGCCGCTGCGAAGTCGCCCATCTCGACCTCGGCGATCCCGCGGCGGTAAAACGGGTCTGGGGAATCGGTGCGGGCGGAGATGGCCTTGTCATAGCACTGGCGGGCGCGTGCGTAATTCCCCTCCTCCAGGTACAAATCTGCCAGCTCTTCATAGTTGCCGGCCGACGGATTGTCGAGGATCGCGGCTTCAAGTTCGTGAATGCGCCTTCGGCGGGGAAAGACTTTAAACGATTGGCCCAGCAACCCAGCGTCAGGAATGACTTCGGCGGCAATGTAGATCAGCGCCCCAAGTCCCCCGAAGAAGATGATGATCCACAGCCAATAGCCGTCCGGGCGGCGGCGTATAAAGTGCACAATCGCCACCGCCTGAAGGATGATTCCCCAGGGAAAAAATAGGAAGATCAACGATCCCATGGTTTCATCGGACTATAGCATGGGAGGGCCGGAATCATGCGACCCGAGGCCGATGTTAGAATCAACTGTGGTGACCCCTTCCATCCGCCTGCTGGCCGCCGATATCGACGGCACTTTGCTCAATCCCCAACTCCAGATTTCCGACCCTGACATGGCAGCTTTGCGCCGAGCGCAAGAAGAGGGGGTCGAGATCGTTCTGGTTACAGGGCGGCGGCACAGGTTTGCCCTGCCGATTGCCCAGCAACTGGGATTTGACCTCTGGGTGATCAGCTCCAACGGCGCGGTCACGCGGTCGCTGGCGGGTGAAACGTTCCATCGCGACCTGCTGCCAGTAGAGGCTTGCCGCAGGCTGTGCGAGGAAATGCGCGAATTTCGCGGCAATACCGTGCTGACTTTCGACACCGAGGGCAAAGGCGCCATCGTACTGGAGCACATGCGCGAACTGAACGCCAGCATTCAGCGCTGGCTGGAGAAGAATCTGGAATACATCGATTTTGTGATTCCGCTGGAAGATTCCCTGACCCAGGATCCGGTGCAGGCCATGTTCTGCGGCCCGATCGCGCGTATGCATCAGGTGTTAGAGAGGCTGGCGGCCAGCGCAGTTGAAGAGCAATTTACTGTGCTCCGCACCGAGTATCCAGTGCGCGATCTCTCCATTGTTGACGTGCTCAATCGCGGATGCACCAAGGGCCACGCGCTCGAGCGTTGGGCCAATTTCCGCGCTATCCCCCGCGAACAGGTCATGGCCATTGGTGACAACTATAACGACATTGAGATGCTTGCCTACGCCGGATCGCCCTTTATCATGGGGAATGCATCAGAAGAGTTGCGGGCCAAGGGCTGGGCGGTAACCCTGTCGAACGCCGAGAACGGGGTCGCAGCCGCAATTGAGCAGGTTCTGGGACGGGCACGGGTGCAGGTTTAGTATGCGCAGCATCGAGAAATTCGTGGTGGTACTGGCCTTCCTGGCCGTCTCGGTCCGCGGTTTCACGGCGGATGTTGCCGTCCTGCGCAACGGGTTCTCCATCCGGCATGAGCGCCGGGAGGTCATCGGCGAGGTTACGCGGCTCTACATGAACAGTGACGGAAGCGGATATGTGGACGTTCAGAACTCCGAGGTTGACCACTTCGAGCAAGATCTGGCACCTGCTCCGGGGACCGCCGCACTGAAGTTGCCCGATGTGGTCGGCTCGGCCAGCCACCGCTATCATCTTGATCCCGATCTGGTGAATAGCGTGATCCGCGCAGAAAGCGGGTTCAACCCGAAGGCGGTGTCCCGCAAAGGAGCGATGGGCCTGATGCAACTGGAACCGCAAACGGCAGCGCAGTTGGGCGTGGCTGACCCCTTTGATCCCGCGACGAACGTCGACGGCGGCACCCGTTATCTGCGGGAGCTACTGGTCCGTTACAACTTTGATTTGATCAAGGCGTTGGCAGCGTATAACGCCGGGCCGCAGCGAGTGGAGCAGTATCACGGCGTGCCTCCTTATTACGAAACCCAGGCCTATGTGACCAGAGTGGTTCGCGACTTCAATCGCCAGAAGCTCGCGGAACAGAAAGCGGCGGCGATTAAGAAAGCAAGCGCACACAAGACGCAGCCTGCAAAGCCGACTCCATTGTCCCGCTAGCTTGCCGGCTTAACGACTTCGTTACCCAACCCAGCGTTGACCCTTCCTCCCCGTTCAGTTACCTTCAACAAGTGCCGGGCGTAGCGTCGTTTTCATTCCATCCATGAACAAATCGCGTGCCTTGATTTACGGAGTGGTTCTGGCCGTTCTGGCCGGACTGGTGTATCTACAATTCCAGCACTGGCGCACCTTCGATTGGGAGAAATTCCTCGACAACACTCGCGATGTGAGCTGGCGGCACGTCATGCACGGCGTGCTGTTTACCTATTTCGCCTATTTACTCCGCGCCTATCGCTGGAAGATTTTCCTCCGTCCAGTGCGCCGTGACGCCTCAACGCTAGGCCTGATTTCGCCCACGGTTGTAGGTTTCACTGGTCTGGCTTTGCTCGGTCGCCCCGGAGAACTGATTCGCCCCTACTTAATCGCGCGCCGGCTGAACCTGAGCTTTTCGTCGCAGTTGGCGGTGTGGATGGTCGAACGCATCTTCGACCTTGCCGCTTTTACTGTGCTCATGGTCGGTGGCATATTTCTTCCTACCAAGCTGCGGGCTTTTGCCCAGGCGCGTCCCGTTTATGACCACTGGCTGCATGTTTCGGGATACATGCTTTCGGCACTGGTGTTGGGATTGGTTGCCGTCACCCTGCTGATTAGCTATCGCGGTCCGAGTGTTGCCGATTGGGTGGAGTCCCGCTTCGCTCATCTAGCGAAAAATCTGGGACATCGGATTGCCCTGCGCATCCGCGAATTTGCCAGCGGGCTGAACACGATTCACGGCGTCTTCGCCCTACTTCAAATCTCCGTAGTGTCGGTGCTGATGTGGTGGATGATCGCCGTCAGCTATAAAGAAGTCACTCACGCTTACGGCGCGCCCATGCAGTTCATGAGCGTGACCAAAGTATTGTTGCTGATGGGCTCGAGCATGGTGGGATCGATGCTGCAATTGCCAGGCGTAGGTGGCGGAGCGCAACTGGCAACCATCGAAGTGCTCGACAAAGTGTTCGACGTGCCGCGCGAGTTGGCGGTAAGTTGCGGAATCCTGCTCTGGCTGATGAGTTTTGTGGCGATTGTGCCAGTCGGATTGCTGTTCGCTCATCATGAGCGGTTGTCCCTGCGAAAGGTGGCGGAGGAGAGCGAGAAGGCGGAGGCTGCGGTTTCCGAACCGACATGAGCGTGAGTTCCATCATCTACGTCATGTGGTTGGGGTTTTTGGCCATCTATTTTCTCCAGGGCGCCGTCACGGGCGCGTTGCGCAAACGACGCGGTCAGTCTCCGCGTGCCGTTTGGCCCATTCCTATTTGGGGCCGCCTATTGTGCCTACTTATCGGAGGCGGGTTCGCCGCCGCTGTCTTTGTGATCATTGGAAACTCGAGGTAGCAGCCGAGTACTCTTAAGTCTCGCGCAAAGACCAATCGCCGATGCCCTGTTACAATCTGTAGTTCAACTCCTAAGCCCCATGAAGTGTCCTTTCTGCGGATTTGCGAATGACAAAGTGGTGGATTCGCGCGAGAGCAAAGAGGCGGATTCCATCCGCCGCCGTCGCGAGTGCCTGAAGTGCGAGAAGCGCTTCACCACCTACGAACGCATCGACGAAATCCCCTACATGGTGGTCAAGAAAGACGGGCGGCGGGAGAAATTCGACCGTCAAAAAGTCCTCAACGGCCTGCTGCGCGCATGCGAGAAACGGCCCGTGCCGATCAGCAAGCTGGAACAGATCGTGAACGAAGCCGAGAGTTTTGTGATTGAATCAGCCGAACGCGAGCGCAAAACCAGCGAACTGGGCGAGCTGATCATGAGCCGCCTGCGCCGCTATGACAAAGTCGCCTATGTGCGCTTCGCTTCGGTGTACCTCGATTTCAAGGACGTGCAGGAATTCATGACCGAGTTGAAAGACCTGCTCAAGACTAAAGACGCGGCAGAACTGCGCACCAAGCCTGTGGTCAAGAATTGATGTCTGCAATCAAGTTGTATCGCGATTCTGCCGATAGATATTGATTAACGCTAGACAAGCTTATGGCCCACAAGATCACACTGATCCCCGGCGATGGCATCGGTCCCGAAGTATCCCGGGCAACCGTACGCATACTCGAGGCCACCGGCCTGAAGTTCGAATGGGAGACCTTCGCCGCCGGTGCCGAAGCCTTCGAGAAGTACCACGAATACATTCCCAAAGAACTGAGCGAGTCGATCGAGCGCACCCGGGTCGGTCTGAAGGGGCCGGTAACCACACCCGTCGGCGGCGGGTTTGCCAGCATCAACGTCACCCTGCGCAAGCAGTTTGAGCTGTACGCCAACTTCCGTCCCATCCGCAACCTGCCACACATTCCCACGCGCTATCCGCAGGTGGATCTCATCATCGTGCGCGAGAACACCGAGAGCCTGTACTCCGGCATCGAGCACGAAGTAGTGCCGGGTGTGGTCGAGAGCATCAAGATCATCACCGAAAAAGCCTCCACGCGCATTGCCAAGTTCGCGTTTGAATATGCCCGCAAGAATCAGCGCAAGAAGATCCACGCCATCCACAAAGCCAACATCATGAAGCTTTCGGATGGCCTCTTCCTGCGCTGCTGCCGCGATGTCGCCAAAGGTTTTCCGGAAATCACCTACGCCGAGCACATTGTCGACAACACCTGCATGCAGCTGGTGATGAACCCCTATCAGTACGACGTGCTTGTGATGGAGAACCTCTACGGTGACATTATTTCCGACCTGTGCGCCGCGTTTATCGGCGGGCTGGGCCTGGTACCCAGCGCAAACATAGGCGATCACTGCTCGATCTTCGAAGCCGTACACGGCTCAGCGCCCGATATCGCCGGCAAGAACATCGCCAATCCCACCGCGCTCATTCGCTGTTCCCTGCTGATGCTGCGGCATCTCGGCGAGTTCGAGGCGGCCACGAAGATTCGCAACGCCCTGGAAAAGGTCTATCGCGACCGCGACAAGCTCACGAAAGATGTCGGCGGAAAAGCCGGCACCTCGGAGTTTGCCGATTCAGTCATTGGAGCCATGGAAACGGGCGTGGCGCAACCCGCAAGTTAGTTCGCTTTCGACCTTCAGAAGATCATGAACTCCGTCTCGCCCCAACTGCGGATTTCCTGGATCAGAGTCGCCCTATCCCTGGCGATGACGGCCGCTCTTGCCATTCCCTCGCTTGCGCAGGATTTCAAGATCACGCTGCTCGGCACCGGCAACCCGCGCCCGGTGATGTCCCGCTTCGGACCGAGCATTTTGGTGGAAGCCGGAAAAGAGAAGCTGCTTTTCGATTGCGGACGAGGCGCCACCCAGCGTCTGTATCAACTGAAAATTCCCTTCACCGCAATCACCGGCCTCTTCCTTACCCACCTGCACTCTGACCACACCGTCGGCATCCCGGATCTGTGGCTGACCGGATGGGTCATGGGCCGCGATACTCCGCTTCCAGTGTGGGGTCCGAAAGGCACCAAGGCGATGATGAAGCATTTGCAGGAAGCGTACGCCTTCGATATCCACATCCGCCGTGACGTAGACACCAAGCTGCCCGGCGGGGGTGCGATGGTGATCGCCAAGGACATTCAAGAAGGCGTCGTCTATAACAAGAACGGAGTAAAGATCACAGCTTTTCTGGTCGATCACGGCGAGATCAAGCCGGCCTTTGGTTACCGTATCGATTATGCCGGCCATTCGGTCACGTTGTCGGGTGACACTCGTCCGTCCGAAAACTTGATCCGCTTCGCCCAGGGCACGGATGTTCTGATTCACGAGGTGATTGACGTAGCCGCATACGGCGATATGGCAAAGGGCGATACCTCGGATCAGGAGAAAAAGATCATCGAGCATCACACGACCGCCGAGCAGGCAGGAACTGTCTTCTCGAAAGTGAAGCCCCGGCTGGCGGTCTATTCTCACATCGTCCCGCCCGACGTTCCCGACGTCGTCCCGCACACTCGAAAGACCTACGATGGTCCGCTGGAGGTCGGGGAGGATCTGATGAGTATCGAGATTGGGAGCGCGATTACGGTGCACCGTCCGGCGAGGCAAGCCTGCGCGCCACCACTTCCGCGTTGACGAAGTCTCGCATGATTGAGTAACATCCTCTGTTCTTTTGTTCTTAATATTCTTATAGTTGTTAAGGATTTGAGGGGGATGGCGCACTCATCAAGGCGGACAGGTGTGGTTCTCTTCCAGTTGGGCGGGCCCGACTCGCTGGAAGCCATCGAGCCATTTCTTTTTAATCTCTTCTGCGACCCCGACATTATTGACTTCCCTTTTGCCCGCATCGGGCGCAAACCCCTGGCCAAACTGATTTCCAGCACCCGCGCGCGCAACGTCCAGCATCATTACGCGGTGATTGGGGGCGGTTCGCCGATCCGGCGGTTTACCGAGCAGCAGGCGAGGACTTTGCAGTTGCGGTTGAATGAATCAGGAATCGACGCCCGCTGTTTTGTGGCTATGCGCTACTGGCATCCGTTTACGGCCGAGGCGATTGAGCAGGTTCGGGCGGCGCAGTGCGATGAAGTGGTGCTGCTGCCGCTGTATCCACATTACTCCTGCACGACGACGGGCAGCAGTTTGAACGAGTGGCGGCGGCAGTTTCAGGATCCAGTCCCGGTTTATTGCGTTGATCCGTTCTATCGCCATCATCTTTACTTGGACGCGCTAGCCGAGAAGATCGAAGAGACGCTGGCACGCTTTCCCGATCCTCGCCGGGCGGAGTTGGTGTTCAGCGCGCACAGCGTTCCAATGTCCGTAATCGAGAAGGGTGATCCATATCAGCGCCAGATTGAAGAAACTGTGGAACTCGTGATGCGGCGAGCTGGATGGGCCAATCGCCATCGCCTCTGCTACCAGAGTAAGGTTGGCGCCAGCAGATGGTTGCAGCCTTCCCTGCATAAGACGTTGCGCGCGCTGGCGGCGGAAAACGTGCGCGAAGTCTGCATTGTTCCAATTTCTTTTGTCTCCGATCACTTGGAAACGCTGGGCGAGATTGATCATGAAGCCCGCCACGAAGCGACGACGCTCGGGATCACACAATTCGAAATGACGCCGGGATTGAATAATTCGCCGATCTTCATTTCAGCGCTCGCGGATTTAGTGGAAACTGCGATTGGTGTAAATTTGAAGCAACCGGAAGGCGGCCAGTTGGTTGCCGCGGATTGAAGTTTAGCTTGTAGGTCCTAAATAAAGGTTCGGCAATCATAATTGCCGCTGCGAAAGGTTAAAGACGGATGGCAGACGAATCCGCCAAAGGCATTCTCGGGCACCTTCCGCCCTTGCCGCGGCCGGCGCTCAACAATTCGGTGATTGGCATGGAGCAGGCCTATCGTCAACGCAAGGGCCTGCAGCTGCTTTCGGACGCGGATATCGAAGCGCTGAAAGCGGGTCAGCCGATGGCATGGGAAGTCGGCGGAGCAGCGCCTGCAGCGCCAGCGCCCGTTGCTCCGGTTGCTGCGGCGCCAGTGGCCGCAGCTCCGCCAGCGGCTGCTTCAGGCAACATCAGTGCAGAAGTCGCAGGCTGGGTCGCAAAAGGAAACAAATGGAGCAAGTCCACCATCGCCGCGGAGCAAGCCCGACGCGAACGCAAGGCATTGCCGGCCCTCAACGAATTCGAGATCGCCGCCTTGCTGGGAGAGGCTCCCGCAGTAGCGGCTCCGGCTGCCGCCGCTCCTGTAACCGCAGCACCTGTTGCTGCGGCTCCCGTCGCGGCATCAGCCAACATCAGCGCGGAAGTCGCCGGCTGGGTCGCGCAAGGAAAGAAGTGGAGCAAGTCCACCATCGCTGCAGAACAGGCACGTCGCGGACGCAAAGGGTTACCTGTTCTAAATGACTCCGAAATCGCCGCTTTGCTCGGTGAGCCCCCAGCTACGGCTCCAGCGGCGTCCGCACCTGTGGCCGCTGCAGCAGCTCCACGTGCTGCAGCTCCGGCCATGGCCTCATCCGCTGCGGCCTCGGTTGCGCGCAGCGGGGCATCCACAAGTTATGTAGGTACACCCGCAGTGGGAACTTCGAAAGCCGCAGCCGCCGGAGGCGTTGCGTCGATCGGGCCCGAAGACAACGAAATCAATCGCGCTCGCCGTCGGCTGGTTTGGGCAACCGTTGCAGCATTTCTTACCGCCTGGCTACTGGCCTTCTTCCGATTCTTTCTTCCACGCACTTTGTTCGAACCGGCAACCAGTTTCAAGATCGGCTATCCCGAAGAATACGGGTTAGGCGTAGACACCAAATTTCAACAGAAGTATCGCATCTGGGTGGATCGCACCCCTGACCGCATTTTTGTGATCTACGCCCGCTGCACTCACCTGGGATGCACGCCCGACTGGAAACCCAGCGAGAACAAGTTCAAATGTCCGTGCCACGGCAGCGGATATGACAGCGAAGGCGTGAACTTCGAAGGCCCGGCGCCGCGTCCCATGGACCGTGCGCACATTGAAACCGCGCCCGATGGTCAGATTCTGGTGGACGTCTCGCGCCTCTATCAGTGGCCCAAGGGACAGCCTACGCAGTTTAACGATGATGGAGCATTTTTGCGGGCATAGAGAAAAGCTTAACCACAGAGGACACAGAGTTCCACAGAGCTTCACTAAGGAATATTCACGATGGCGGAAGACAACAGCAACGGAAAGAACGGCAACCGGGTCGGGCTGCTGCAACGGGTCAAGGCCGGCGTCCAGGAAGACGTTCAGTCGCTCAAGACTGACATGCCGGCCAAGGCCAAGGAGCAGGTTGAAGGCCTGAAAGATCCGACCAAGACCCAGGTCTTTACCTCGATCTTTCGCCATAAGCATGATGACACTCCGCGCAACCGCGCGCTGGGCGTGCTGTCCAACGTATTCCTTCATCTGCACCCCGCCAAAATCAATCGCGACGCAGTGCGTTACAGCTATACCTGGGGCATGGGCGGGATCACGTTCTACCTCTTCATTGTTCTGACCTTTACCGGTGTGCTGTTGATGTTCTATTACCATCCCACGAAAGTTCAGGCCTTCCGCGACGTCTTGTATCTGGAGCACGACGTTCCCTTCGGCAAGCTCCTGCGCAACATGCATCGCTGGGCCGCACACTTGATGGTCATCGCGGTCTGGCTGCACATGTTCCGCGTATTCCTGACCGGATCGTACAAGAAGCCCCGCGAGTTCAACTGGAACATCGGAGTCCTGCTGCTGGTATTCACGCTTCTGCTTTCTTTTACCGGCTACCTGTTGCCCGACGATCAACTGGGATTCTGGGCCGTCACTGTGGGCACGAACATGGCACGCGCCACGCCCATGCTGGGCCACGAAGGTCCATTCGGAAAGATGATGGGCATGACGCCCTATAACGACGTGCGCTTCGGGCTGCTTGGCGGCTCGATCGTGGATGCGAACGCACTGCTCCGGTCTTATATATGGCATTGCATCGGCATTCCGATTGTGGCGTCGGTGCTGATGATTGTTCACTTCTGGCGGGTGCGGAAAGATGGCGGCATCTCCGGCCCCGCACAGGTGATGCTCACGGCCGAGGGAGACAAACCGCGGCGGCAAGTGTAGGGCCTTCGGAGACATTATGGATTGGAAACAACTTTGGGAGATCTGCTCCGCGCCTGACAATGTGCCCATTGTCGGCATGATTCCATTGCTGATCTTCTACTGCTACCTGGCGTGGAAGCAGGCCAAAGCCAACGATGATCTCATCGGCGAACTGGAAACCAATCCGGCACTGGCCAAAACCCACCATCGCAAGAGCTGGCCGTTCCGTCCGGGATGGCAGAAGGAAGTCCACGTTTGGCCGTTCCTGCTGCGCATCGAGTTTCTGGCTACCATGATCGTCACCATCATTCTGATGGTGTGGTCGATCACGCTGTACGCGCCGCTGGAAGAACCGGCGAATCCCAACTTAACCATGAATCCGGCGAAAGCCCCGTGGTACTTCCTCGGCTTGCAGGAAATGCTGGTGTATTTCGATCCGTGGATTGCGGGCGTGGTGATGCCGACGCTCATCATCATCGGCCTGATGATCATTCCCTACATCGACACCAATCCGCTGGGCAGTGGTTATTACACCTGGAAGCAGCGCAAGTTCGCCATTGGCACGTTCCTGTTCGGCTTCATCATCCTGTGGGTTTCGATGATCATCATCGGCACATTCATTCGCGGCCCGGGTTGGCAGTGGTTCTGGCCGGGACAGACCTGGGACCACAATCGCTTGATTTATGAAGTAAACCGCGACTTGCCCGACTTGTTCGGGATCGCATCCAACGCGGGCAAAGCAATCTTCGGCGCCATCGTAGTCGGTGCGTACTACGTGCTCGGCGGATTTGGGGTGCATGCATTCTTTCGTCGCTATAACCCGAAAGATTACAAGCGCATGAGCCTGCTGCAATATTCGCTGATGCAGTTCTTTCTGCTCACCATGGTGGCGCTGCCGCTGAAGATGTTGCTGCGCCTAGGATTCAACATCAAGTACGTATGGATTACACCGTGGTTTAACGTGTAAAACCGTCGTTGGTCCTCGGTCGCAGGTCGTTGGCAAAACCCAACCCGAACGACTGACGACGAACGACCAACGACTGTCTGGGAGAATGCATTGCCTGAACAACCGATTCCGGAGCAAGATCCGGTAGTCACCAAGTCGTACGCGCTGCACTATGTGCTGGCCATGGTGATCCTTATGGCCACTCTGTTCTGGGCGCTATGGGACGAGGCCCTCGGCCAGCGCCCGTGGAAGGCCTTCCAGAACGAATGGAAGCAGCGCTACACCGCATTCCTCGACAAGACCCAACCGAAGTCCCAGAGCGAAGTAAAGGGTGTTCAGACTACACCTGAATATCAACAACTCGACCAGGTGTACGAGCAGGCGAACGCGGCAGCCAAACCGCGCAAGGAAGAACTCCAGAAACAAATTACCAACCTCAGCGCCCAGATCCTTGCTGTGCAGAATGTCTTCACCGACCGGCGCGCCTACGTCAATGCTCTCAACTATCAGATGGAGACGGACACCAGCGCCTCCGGCAAGGCCAGCAAGCGCAAAGAGATAGACGATTACAAGCAGAAGCCCGCTTCCGTAGAATTTCCCGACGGCCACAAAGAGCAATACAACTACGCCCAACTCGAAGAGAAATACAACGCGCTGAAAGACGAACGCACCAAGCTGAACGCGGAGCTCGGCGATGTGCTGAAGCCGGTAACTGCGGCCAGCACGGCTATGTCGGCCTACATCAACGAGCACATGGTCGATCTCACGCCCAGTCAGCTCGAGGGTCTGATTAAGAAGACCAAAGAGTGGGACCCGAAGATCGTCCAGATCAATGTGGCGGAAGCCAACATCGTGGACCGCTGCGAGTCCTGCCACATGGGCATTCGTGAGCCGCTTAAGCTAACGGCCGCGTCCATGTCCGCGAAAGGCGCCAAGAAACCCGACGAGTACGCCAACGCTTTCGTCAGCCATCCTGAACCGGAACTGCTGAAGATGCACGATCCCGACAAGTTCGGGTGTTCCCCATGCCACCAGGGCAACGGACGCGCCACCACCAGCGAGGAAAAAGCCCACGGAAACTACGAACACTGGCTGTGGCCGATGTATCCCAAAGAAAACGCCGAAGCCGGCTGCCAGACCTGCCATTCCGCGGACATGGTCCTGATCAGTGGTGAGGTCGGATGGACCATCAGCGAAGGCAAAGACCTGTTCCGGCAAAAAGGCTGCATGGGCTGTCATCGCTACGAGGGCTACGATAAAGAACCCGAGGACCTGAACACCGTCAGCCAGCAAATCAAGCAACTCGAGCAAGCGAAGAAAGACAACATTAAGGAAGCGGCGGACCTCATGAAGCAGGCCGACACCGCCGCCAGCAATGAGGAAGCCAACCAACTCAACGACAAGGCCGTCGCCCTCAAAATCGCAAACTCCAAGATGGACGGTCGCATTCAGCAGTTGGATTTCCAGTCGCACAGCCTCTTGCAAGACACCAAGAAGGTCGGACCCAACCTAAAAGACGTCCGGCTCAAGCTGAACAAGAACTGGATTCCGGTTTGGCTGAAGAAACCGACCGATTTCCGCCCGACCACCAAGATGCCGAATTTCCGCCTGAGCGATCATCAGATCCAGGCAATCTCAGCCTTCATCTGGCAATCAGCTTTCACCGACGCCCTGCCCAAACAGAAACCCGGCAACGCAGAACATGGCAAAGAATTGTTTGAAACCCGCGGATGCCTCGCGTGCCACTCCATCGGGGAAGGCGACCAGATGCAGGGCGGCACATTCGCCGCCAACCTCAGCCGCGAAGGCGAGAAGGCCAACTACGATTACCTCGTCCGCTGGATTCACAACGCCCGCCAGCGCACGCGCCCCTACTGTCCGCTCGAGAAGAAGGACATCGGGCCGGAGGATTACGCCAAGAAGGGACTTCCCTATCAGTGGGACCTGGAGCACAGTCAATGTCCCAACGACGGTCACGAACTGCAGGTGCAAAACATGACCGTGATGCCGAGCCTGCGCCTCCCCGTCGAAGACACCCAGGACATCGCCAGCTTTTTGATGACGCAGAAACATCAAGAACCCTCCGCCTATGCTGACGCGTCATACATGGACGATCCCAAACTTAGAGACGAGGGCAAAAAGTGGGTTCGCCACTACGGCTGTGCCGGCTGTCACGAAATTTCCGGATTCGAAGATGAAGGCCGCATCGGAACCGAGCTGACCTACGAAGGCAGCAAGCCGATCGAACGGCTCGATTTCGCGCTTTTCACTGAGGCCGCGCAGCGCGGTACCACAGAGCCGATTACCGACAAGGAAGATCTACAGCGGCTGCCAGACGGGCCGGCGAAAGGCCCGTGGTACGACCACAAAGGATTCTTCGAACACAAACTGGCGGAACCCAACGTTTACGACAAGGGCAAGACCAAGTCAGAAACCGAAGCCCTGCGCATGCCCAATCTGCACTTGAATCAGGAGCAGATTCGCGCATTGACAACTTTCCTGCTGGGAAGCGAGGAGAATTCCCTGCCCTCCAACTACCAGTACAAACCGGGCGATGCGCGTCGCGACATCCAGGACGGATGGTGGGTGGTCAAGAAGTACAACTGCATGGGCTGCCATCAATTCATCCCCGGACAGAAAACCGTGCTGATGGGACTGCCGCAGTACCGGGAGAACCCCGAGCAGTTGCCGCCGAAACTTCTGACCGAGGGCGCACGCGTCGATCCCGAATGGTTGCGGCGTTTCCTGTCAAATCCCTCGTTGAGCGAGACCGACACGAACCGCAACGGAGTGCGTCCCTATCTGAAAGTGCGGATGCCGACGTTCTCCTTCTCTGCCAACGAACAGCGCAAGCTGGTGCGCTTCTTCCAGGCGCTTTCGCAGCAGGCCATGCCGTACGTTCCCGAGCCTGTCCCTACGCTCACCGCCAAAGAAACGGAAATGGCGCGCAGTTTGTTCTCGAGCACCGCAGCACCTTGTCTGAAGTGCCACGCTACCGGCGATCCCCAGCATGACAAGATCGCCACCGCGCCCAACTTCCTGCTGGCCAAGGAGCGCCTGAAGCCCGACTGGGCAGAGCGCTGGGTGCTCGATCCACAGGCCATCAGCCCAGGAACGTCGATGCCCTCAGGATTGTTCCGCCGCGACCACGGACAATGGGTCTTTGCCGGCCCGACGCCGCCGTCGTTCCAGGGATACGAGAAAGATCATTCCAAGCTCTTGGTGGACTATATTTTCCAACTCACGCCCGAGGAGCAACGCCGGGTAGCCGCGTCCATGGGGCGACCGCAGGCTTCGAATCGGGCGCCAACCATCCGCAAGCCGACCACCACGGCAGCAAGCGGCGGTTCGCGATAGAATGGTGGGTTCGTAAGACCGCCTTTTAGGCAGCAAGCTCGGCAGCGGTCGTGTGGGCGTCCCGCCCGCACTTCTTTTGGGACGAGAAACTTGAATTCAGATTTTCAATTCCTTACGAAAGGTTGACATCATGAATAAGAAGACATGGGTTTCACTGCTGACCTTACCTTGCCTGGGCCTCGGACTTCTGGCGGGCTGCAGCAAGAAAGAGGAAGCACAACCAGCCGCCGCGCCAGAGGCGGCCGCACCCGCGGCAGCAGCCGCCACACCCATTGATCCCGCCACCGTGGCCAGTGTAACCGGCACCGTGAAGCTGGATGGCGCAGCCCCCAAAGCGGCCAAGATCGACATGAGCCAGGACGCCGCCTGCAAGGGCGCGAACTCGGCCGAGACCATCGTCGCCGATGGCGGCAATCTCGCCAATGTTTTCGTTTACGTAAAAGACGGTCTCGGAACCCGCACCTTTGATGTTCCAACGACCGCCGTCACCATCGATCAGCAGGGCTGCAAGTATCATCCCCACGTGCTGGGCGTCATGACTGGTCAGAACATCAGCATCAAGAACGACGACCAGACCACGCACAACATTCACCCCACCCCGCAATCCAACCGCGAGTGGAATGAATCGCAACCGCCGAATGCCACGCCCATCCAGAAGACCTTCGCGCGCGAGGAAATCATGCTGCCGGTGAAGTGTAACCAGCACCCGTGGATGCGTATGTACATCAACGTGGTCAAGAGCCCGTTCTACTCAGTCACCGGTCCTGACGGGAAGTACGAACTCAAGGGCCTGCCGCCCGGAACGTACACCATCGCCTTCGTGCAGGAAAAACTGGGCGAACAAACCCAGCAAGTCACCCTGGCCGCGAAAGACAGCAAGACTGTGGACCAGAGCTTTAAGCAGCAATAGTTGGGTGAAGGGGGACGGGCGAGTCGCCCGTCCCCACATCAACAAGCTACCTTCACGCCGAGGAGTCACCTCTGAACGGCCTTGCGATGCCGTACAATCGTGCTCACCACCGCTTTGCCATCTTCACGGCGGGCGCGACTTTCTGCTTGCTCATCGCCGGTGCCCTGGTCACCAGCAACGACGCCGGACTCTCGGTGCCGGACTGGCCCACTTCTTTCGGATCGCTTTACAAGATTCCACACATGATCGGGGGTGTGCGCTTCGAACATACTCACCGCATGATTGCTGAATTCGTGGGTGTGCTGACCGTCGTTCTCGCCATCTGGACGTGGCGCGTCGACAAGCGGCGCTGGATTAAAGCCCTGGCAGTTGGCGCCTTGGGAACCGTCGTTGCCCAGGGAGTGTTGGGCGGGTTGACAGTGCTGTTTTATCTGCCACCGTTAATCTCTTCAGCACACGCGGCGCTGGCGCAGACTTTCTTTTGTATCGCTGTCGCCATCGCAGTCTTCACCGGACGTCGCTGGGTGGAAGAGGTTCCTGAAGTCGAACTCGATTCGCGCCGGCCCAGTCTGATCACTCTGACCCTGCTGTCGATTTTGGTGCTCTACGTGCAGCTCATCCTCGGTGCAATGTTTCGCCATCACGGAATGAGTTGGTGGCCGCATGTGGTGAATGCGCCGGTGGCGGCGCTGGTGCTCACCTGGACAGCAGTGCGGGCGCTGGCCGTGTACGCGAGGATTGAAGCGGTGCGGCGGCCGGCGATCCTGCTGCTGGGTTTACTGATCACGCAACTTTGCCTCGGCTTCGTCGCATTTTTGACTCGGGTGGCGTGGGGCCGTGACGCGGTGCAGCCAGAATTGCCCATGGTCATATCAACCGTGGCCCACGTTGCGGTCGGCGCGCTGCTGCTCGCAACCGCCGTGGTGTTGGCGATCCAGGTGTGGAGGCACGTACCAGTGGCCTTTGCCGAGCGAGTGCCGGAGGGCGGGCGGAGAGTGGTAGCCGCTTAAACGTTGTCGGAAAAAGCGGTACGGTAGAATGTTCTGTGGCGTCCACAACCCCCACCATCTCATGCGACTCGGCTCGCCCATCTACCGGCCCTGCGGCCATTTCCGTTCAAGACCTGGTTCATCGCTACCAAGAACGCACCGCCCTTGATGGCGTCTCCTTCGACGTGCAACCAGCTGAGCTGTTCGGCCTTCTGGGCCCGAACGGCAGCGGCAAGACAACTCTCTTCCGAATTCTTTCCACGCTGATGATTCCAGCCGGCGGTCGCGCAACCATTCTTGGATTCGACGTAGCCCGCGATGCGAACCCTGTGCGCCGTCACATCGGTGTGGTCTTTCAAGCGCAGAGTATCGACGTGAAACTGACAGCTGCGGAGAATCTGTGGCATCAAGGGCATCTTTACGGCTTGCGGGGGGCCGCGCTCAAGGCGCGCATACGCGAGATGTTGGAGCGTGTGGGTTTGGCGGATCGTGCCAACGAAAAAGCTGAGACCTTTTCGGGAGGCATGCAACGACGCCTCGAACTAGCCAAAGGGCTACTGCATCACCCCAGCGTTTTGCTGCTCGATGAGCCAACCACAGGGCTCGACCCCGGCGCCCGCCGCGATCTGTGGCAGTATTTGGCGATCCTGCGAGAGCAAGAAAAAGTCACGGTCCTGGTGACTACCCATTTGATGGAAGAAGCCGAGCGTTGCGGTCAGCTGGCAATATTGAACGTAGGAAAAGTCGTGGCTCTGGGCACGCCGAACGAATTGAAACAAGAAATTGGCGGCGACGTGATTGTGCTCGAAGCCCGTGACCCCGAATCCTTGGCTCAACGTGTGCAGCAGCGATTTCATCTCGAGGCACAGGTGCTGCAGGGCAAAGTTCGACTGGAGCGCGAGCACGGCCATCGTTTCCTTACCGAAGTGGTGGAAGCATTTCCAGGAGAGATTGACGCGGTCTCGGTCAGCAAGCCGACACTCGAAGACGTGTTCATTCGCCGCACCGGGCACAGGTTCTGGACGGAAGGAACCGAAGGACCGCAGCCGTAAGGTTTTCTTTGCGCACTTAGCGGAACCTTTGCGATCTTTGCGGTAAAGGCTTTTAGCAGTGCAACGACGAAGGGGGTCAATAAATCGATGATGCTGCTGCTTTCAATCGTGTTGGGAATCGTTCCGCTGCTGGGGATCGCGTGGACCGTAATGAACGGCACCGTAACCACCGTAGACGGTTTGTTCCTGAGCCTGATCCTGCTGAGTCTGTCGGGCATCCTGTTCTTGAATACTTACATCGAGCTTCGCAAGAGATTCGCGAAACCCGCCGCCACTCCACCGCAGGAGCGTAAATAAGATGGTGACGCGCGCGGCAACCTTACCAGTTCCGATTTCCGCGGGCGTTGCCCTCCCCTCCTTCACCCTGTGGTGGCGTGAGATCGTTCGCTTCTACCGCCAGCGCAGCCGCGTAGTGGGTGTCATCGCCTCGCCTCTAATTTTCTGGGTGGTAATCGGCTCCGGTTTTGGCAGTTCGTTTCGCTCCGGCAATGCCCCCGGACAGCAGCATTATCTAAACTACTTCTATCCCGGCGCGCTGATCATGATCGTCCTGTTTACCTCAATTTTCACCATGATGTCAGTCATCGAAGATCGCAAAGAGGGATTTCTGCTGTCGGTGATGGTGGCCCCGGTACCACGCTCGGCAATCGTGCTCGGCAAAGTGCTGGGGGGAACCACGCTCTCAGCCATCCAGGGATTGATATTCCTAGCATTCGCTCCGCTAGTTGGTGTCAGGATGGGCGTCAGCGACTTCTTGCTGGTGACGCTGGTAGTGTTTCTGGTTTCGTTTGCCCTCACGGCTTTAGGATTCGCCATCGCCTGGCGCATGGATTCGACCCAGGCCTTTCACGCGATCATTAATCTGTTTCTGATTCCTTTGTGGCTGCTGTCGGGCGCCATGTTTCCGTTGTCGGGCGCCTCAGGATGGCTGGCATTAGTGATGCGGGCGAATCCGCTGACCTATGGCGTCGAAGCGCTACGCGGGTTGCTCTTCCCCGCAAGCCCAACGCTGACTTCCCTACCGGTGTCGATGACGGCGCTCGGCGCATTCGCAGCCGCCATGTTTGGATTGTCTTTCTTTATGGTAAATCGACGTACCACGAGGCCCGCGGCGTGATTCCCGAGCAATACACCTACTTTCCCGCCCTGATCGCTAGTTTGAACGGAGCCAGCGCGGTTCTGTTGCTGATTGGCCGCAGCTTGATTATGCGCGGCAAAGTCGCCGCCCATCGCGCTTGCATGATCGCCGCCGTGGTTTTCTCCGGATTGTTTTTGACGTGCTACCTGTATTTTCATTATCGCGTTGGCGACATCCGTTTCCTCGGCGACCATTTTTGGCACACGGTTTATCTGATCGTCCTTATCCCTCATGTCACGCTGGCGATCGTGATCGTCCCCTTGGTCGCGATCACGCTTTCTCGCGGATTACGGGAACGATACGATAAGCACCGCGCCATCGCGCGCTGGACGTGGCCGCTATGGATGTACGTCAGCGTAACCGGCGTACTCGTATACTTCATGCTGTACCGGTGGTTCCCGCACAGCTAGGTTGCGGGTCTTCCCGTCGCCCAACGGCCATTTGATTATGCCCATCGTGAGACTGAAGATCGACGTTTCCGGCACGGTGGGCGACGAAGCCTGGCGCGGCATCCAGCAGTTCGACCAGATCCAGAGTGCCCAGTTCGGGCCAAAGTTCGGATCGAGCGGCCCTTGCAAGCATCCGCCGAACGCTCCCCACGCCAAGGGAGAATGGATCGGCGCCGAAATCAAGCTACAGACGCCGCTTCTGGCGCAGTACGCCGTCTCGCGCTACCTGGAGCAGGATCGTGTGCTGGACGCCGACGTAGAGGAGTAGCACCGCCGGCTCTGCTATATTTCCAGTGGCTCCCATGTCAGCTTCCCCCAACCCCGAAATCCAATCTGCTTCGACTGACGAAGCTCCCGCTTCGAAGCCCCGCCCCCGCATGTCCACCCGCAATCGTCTGCTGTTCTTTGCCACCGGGTGGCTCATCGTCCTCATGCCGTTTCTGTTCTGGTGGAACACCTGGTTCGGACGCCAACTCTCCGATAAGCAAATCGCCGAGTACCTCCAGGACGAAAAGCACCCCCGCCACATTCAGCATGCGCTGGTGCAATTGGGCGAGCGCATGAGCCGCGGCGATGTCAACATAAAGCAGTGGTATCCCGATGCCGTGCGCCTGGCGAACCATCCCGTGGAAGAAGTGCGCAACACCGACGCCTGGGTGATGGGGCAGGACACCTCCGGCGCAGGTTTTCATGAAGCTTTGCTCAAGATGCTCGGTGATCCATCACTCACCGTGCGCGGGAACGCGGCCCTGTCACTGGTGCGCTTCGGCGATGCCAGCGGACGCCCCCAGATCATCGAACTGCTGCGGCCCGCTGATGTAAGCGCCACCCAGCCCGGGACCGTGATCGACACCAGCACCGTGGGCACCGCGATTCACCAGGGCGGAATGATCGCCAAGCTAAAGGCGGAGAATCAGACGGTCGAGGTTCGTTCGCCCATCAGCGGACGTCTGCGCGAGCTATCCGCTCCCACCGGACAGGCGGTGAAAGCCGGCGACAAGATTGCTGTTGTCGACCCCAGTACCGAACAAGTCTGGGAGGCGTTGCGTGCGCTTTACCTGATTGGCCAACAGGAAGACGTTGCCGCCATCCGGCCGTACGATCGTGACCTGCCCGACATCCCGGACCGGGTACGTCAGCAAGCCCAGGCCACCGAGGAAGCCATACGGCAGCGGGCAGCGAAATAGTTAGCTCGCAACCCTGCGAGTCATCTCGTTCGACCGCACGTTTCCCATGAAGTGTGATTGCAGCCGCTGAGCGCATAGCTCGCCGCACACATGCAGCGTACCTTCTCGCTTGGCAATGTCCTCATCCCAGGGCGCCAGATACAAAACCGGACGGTTAAACTCACCGAACGAGGTCCACATCAGCCACCAGCGATCGTTCATTTGCCGTATTTGTCCGCAGTTGGGTCCGGCACAGCGCTCAAGGGTTTCCATGGATTCTCCACCTTCCGGCCCAGAGTTTCGCCGGCCCGGTCAATCATTCTAGCCCAAGTCGTCACTTGTAGATTAGATACTTCTGTCTCATTTGTTGAAATTTGTCCAGGCGCTCCTGCCAATCTGCCGCGATTCGCCGCGGATCCTCCCCCGCCGAAATCCCGTCATACACCGACTGGTTGACCACCAGTTCCATCATCCGCTCCATATGGAATGGCTCCGGATAGAGTTTATGCAAGGCCGAAGCCAGTTCTACCCCCAACTCCGGAGCGTCAACGGCATTGCGGTCGGTCAATAGAATGTTAACTCCTTCGCAGTTCTGGCCTGAGTAATTGCTGGCGCTGGGGGTGAAGCTGGCCGGCACGAAACGCACACCGGAGATGTTGCGAGCGTTCAAGTATTGCGCCAGCTCGCGCGCCTTGATCCAAGGAGCTCCCAGCAACTCGAACGGAGTGTCCGTCCCTCTGCCGACCGAAACATTCGTTCCCTCGACCAGCGCCACGCCGGGATACAACGCGGCTTCCGTCAGGTTCCGCAGGTTGGGCGAGGGATTGACCCACGCCAGCCCGGTCGAATCGTACCAGTCGCCACGCATCCACCCTTCCATGGGGATCACGGTCAGACGCGCATTGATGCCGCGCTCGCTGTTGAACAGCTTGGCCAGTTCGCCCATGGTCATGCCATGACGCACCGGAAGCGCAAAGTAGTTGGTAAAGCTTTCGTTGCCGGGATCGGTCAACGGCCCCTGCACAAATGACCCCGTGATGGGGTTAGGCCGGTCGAGAACGACAATCTCGATCCCCGCTTTCACCGCCGCTTCCAGGAAATATCCGAGCGTGGTCTCGTAAGTGTAGAAGCGCGCGCCTGCGTCCTGAATATCGACGACAACCGCGTCGAGGGTTTTCAGAATCTCAGGCGACGGCCGCCGCGCCGCGTCCGCCCCCCCGTACACGCTGTAAACCGGGACCCCCGTGACCGCGTCTTTTGAATTTGCAATGTCGGTGGTGTCGAGCGTTCCCGTCACTCCATGCTCGGGGCTGAAAATAGCATTCAGAGAAATCCCCGGCGCCTGGGCCAGAACATCGACAGTGCGGCGTCCCCGAGAATCGACTCCGGTCTGGTTAGTCAGCAAACCGATTCTCTTCTTCCCTTCCTTTGCTCGCATCTGCTCGAAATCATGCGACTCAAGCACGTCAATTCCGGTGCGGACCATCCCGTTTCGCACTGCAACCCGCCGCGCGGCGGTTTGCGCCTCGTTGTATCCAGTAATGCTCTTCCAGTGCAGCTCGTCTGTCTCTGTGACGCTGAGTGACAACTCCGCCGCCACTGCCGTCGCAACTTTCGCGCGCAGCGCCACCGCAGTTCCCTTCCCTCGCGGATGCACCGCATTCGTCAGCAGGATGATGAAGGTGCGGGTAGTGGGATCAATCCACATTGAAGTCCCAGTGAACCCCGTGTGTCCGAAACTTCCCACCGGCAGGAGGTCGCCGCGATTGCTGGAGAAAGGCGAATCGATGTCCCAGCCAAGTCCGCGCAACACCTGTGCCGTTGGCGGCTGTTGCGGAGTGGTCATTTTCTCAATCATCAACGGAGACAACACACTGCCGCCGTTGAGCAGAAACTGGGCAAACTTTGAAAGATCGTCCGCCGTCGAGAACACCCCCGCGTGTCCGGCCACTCCGCCCATCCGGCGCGCAGTAGGATCGTGAACGATTCCGCGCAGCATGTGGTTCTGTTCATCAAACTGGGTGGGAGCAACCTTCATCAACCATGACGGCGGCGGCAGAAACCGGGTCTGGGACATCCCCAAAGCTGAAAAGATATGCTGCCGGCAATACTGGTCCAGCGACATTCCAGAAACCCGCTCCACCAGCGCACCGAGCACGATGAAGTTGACGTCGCTGTACAGAAACCGCGAGCCCGGCGGGTCAATCGGCTTCTCCGCATACGCCATTTGCAGCGCCGCCTCGCGTCCCTGCCAAGGCTGTGCCAAGTCGAGGTCTTCGGGCAATCCCGAGAAATGCGTGAGCAGTTGCCGAATGGTGACATCTTCTTTGCCATTCTGACCAAACTCAGGCAAATATTTTGCCACCGGCTCGTTGACGCGGATGTCGCCCTTCTGCACCAGTTGCATCACCGCCACCGAGGTCGCCACAACCTTGGTGAGCGAAGCGATATCAAACGCCGTGTCCACAGTCATGGCTTCGCGCCGCGGCTCCAGCGAGCGATTGCCGAACGCCTTGCGATACACAACCTGCCCGTCATGCCAGACCAGCAAGACCGCTCCGGGAACCTGGCCATCCTGGATAGCGTCTTCAACAATGGAATCAAGCGAGCCAAGCCGGGGAGTCGAGGCGGCCGCTCTTCCTGGCCGCGTGGACGCCGCTGCGTGTGGAAGCGCAAGCATCATCGCCAGCATCGCGAGAACCTGCCGGCAGGGCCGCGAATTGTTTCTAATTAGACGGATACTTTGACTCTACACAACCCCACCGCGCTTGCTCAACAAACTCAAGCAAGGGGTACCGTTTGTGCTACAGGGCGACGACGTCGATCACCCGCATCCTCCCCGTAACTTTACCGCCCCTCTAATCTTTGCTATAACCCGAACATCGACCACCCAAATACTTTGGCGAATCCCTTTCCACTGCGCATTGAGAGTAGACCGTCCGCCCAGTCCCTGATTCCTGCCCACGAACAGCAGGACACGGTCTTTGCGCCGGCCTTTGCCTTACTCCAGAATGCCATCGCAGAACGCGTCTTTCCCGCAGCTTCAGTCGCCATCACCCACAAGGGCAAGCTGGTAGCCAAGAAGGCATTCGGGCGTTTCACCTACGAGTCAAACGCACGTGAAACCACGCCCGACAGCGTTTTCGATCTGGCCTCCCTCACCAAGATCGTCGCCACCACCAGCATGGCCATGATCCTCTACGAACTCGGTCTGCTCGATTTGGACATGCCCGCCGTGGCTCTCGTGCCTGAGTTCGCCGCCGACAATCCCCGCAACCCTGAAGTCAGCATTCGCATGTTGTTGACGCACTCTTCCGGTCTGCCCGCTTACGAAAAGCTGTTCCTCGGAGCAAAGACTCGGGACGAACTCCTTGCCGCAGCCTTCGCCACGCAGCTCACCGCCGATCCCGGCACCAGAACCGAATACAGTGACATCGGTTTCGTCATTCTCGGGGTCACACTTGAACGTCTCGCCGAGGAACCTCTTGACAGTTTCTGCCGCCGCGAAGTCTTCGGCCCGCTGAGAATGCTGCACACTGCCTTCCGCCCGCCCGCAACCTGGCGAGAATCGATTCCCCCCACCGTTGACGACCGCACCTTTCGCCATCGCATCGTCCAAGGCGAAGTGCAGGACGAAAACGCCAGTGTCATGGACGGAGTCGCACCCCACGCTGGATTGTTCGCCACCGCGAGCGACCTCGCCACCTTCGCCCACACCATGCTCCAGGGCGGACGGCCCATCCTGCGCCCTGAAACTCTCGCCGTATTCACCCGCCGTGAGTCCGCCCCGCCCGGCGCCACACGCGCCCTCGGCTGGGACACGCCCTCTTCTCCTTCGCAATCCGGGAAACATTTCTCGGCGCGTTCTTTCGGACATCTTGGCTACACCGGAACCTCGCTATGGATCGACCCCGATCGCCAGCTCTCAGTGACCTTGCTCACGAACCGCACCTGGCCGGATTGCGCCAACCAAGCCATCAAACAACTTCGCCCCAGATTTCATGACACCGTAGTCGAGGCGCTGGAGTCACGGCGTTGAAGCGCAAGCAAACGCGCACCTCGGCATCCGTGAGCCGACTATCGACCGAGCAACTAAATCCTGTGTCGAGAAACCTCGACCTGAAGAGTTCTATCGAGATCGCCCGAGTCATCAACGCGGAAGATGCCAAAGTCGCCGCCGCGGTGAAGCGTGCCTTGCCACAAATCGCCGGCGCCATCGATCTGATCGCAGCCGCCTTGAAGCACGGCGGACGCCTCATCTACGTGGGCGCGGGCACCAGCGGCCGCATCGCCGCCCTCGACGCCGCCGAGTGTCCTCCAACCTTCAACACTAGTCCCAAGACCGTGCAATATGTCATCGCCGGGGGAATCAAAGCGCTCGGATCAGCAGTCGAAGGCAACGAAGATTCCCGCAAACTCGGCGAGCGCGAAATTGCCAGAAAGAAGCCGGGCAAGAATGACGTAGTCGTCGGTATTGCCGCCAGCGGACGCACTCCATTCACCATCGCCGCTGTCGCGTATGCCCGGCGGCGCGGCGCGAAGACCATCGCCGTCACTTGCAATCGCGGCTCGCAACTCGCCAAAGCTGCACACCTCGCAATCGTCACCGAAGTCGGCCCCGAAGTGATCGCTGGATCCAGCCGCATGAAAGCTGGCACCACCCAAAAAATGGTGCTCAACATGCTTTCCACCGGCGCCATGACCCGGCTGGGCTACGTTTACGGCAACCTCATGGTCAACGTTCACCTGAAGAACGAAAAACTGGTGGAACGCGGGATCACAATCCTTCAGAAAGCCACGGGCGTTGGTCGTCCGGCTGCAGAAAAGATGCTGCGAGCCGCCGGCAGTGTCCCCGCGGCTCTCGTCATGTTCCACGCCGAGGTCGGCCGCGCCAACGCTGCTAGCGCCTTGCGCACCGCCAACAACAACGTTCGCGCCGCCATCGCCGCCGCCCGCAGTTTGTAGGCGAGGAAGACGGTGCCCTTCCAATTAACCCACGCTTCCCTCGATAACCGCTAAAATAGTCGAACGCCACAGATTGGAAATGCCATGGGTCTGGCGCCAGTACGAGTTGAAGTAGAGAACCATCTCGCTATGGACAAATTTGTAATTCGCGGCGGCAACCCGCTGCTGGGAACCATTCACGTCAGCGGAGCCAAGAACGCCGCCCTGCCCGCCATGGCTGCTGCATTGCTCACCGAAGAGCCGGTGATTCTCGAAAGCATTCCGCAGGTGCGCGACATCGAAACCACGCGCAAGCTGCTCGCCGCCATGGGAGCTGAAGTCGAACTCGGTTACGGACGCGCCCAGCACCGCACCACCATCAGCTGCCGAAATCTTGCATCGCCAGAAGCGTCCTACGAACTGGTCAAAACCATGCGCGCCTCAACTCTGGTCCTCGGTCCGCTGGTCGCGCGTTGCGGCACTGCCCGCGTTTCCCTGCCCGGCGGCTGCGCCATCGGCGCTCGCCCCATCGACCTGCACATCAAAGGGCTCGAACGTCTCGGCGCCACCATTCGCCAGGAACACGGATACGTAGAAGCCAGCGCCAAGCGACTCAAAGGCGCCGAAATCATTTTCGACAAGATCACCGTCACCGGCACCGAAGACCTGCTCATGGCCGCTGCTCTAGCCGACGGCGAAACCGTGATGCAGAATTGCGCTCGCGAGCCCGAAGTCGCCGACCTAGCCGACCTGCTCAACAAAATGGGCGCACAGATCGAAGGCGCTGGCACTTCCACGATCCGCATCAAGGGTGTCGCCAAGCTTCACGGAGCCAAGCACCGCATCATTCCCGACCGCATCGAAGCCGCCACCTTCATCATCGCCGGCGCACTCACTGGAGGAGACCTCAACGTCTCCGGCTGCGAGCCCGCTCATCTCGGAGCCCTTTTGCAAACCCTCGAAGCCACCGGCGTCAAGACCAAGCCCGGCAAGCAATCCGTCCGCGTCATGGGCGACAACCCGCTCAAAGCCGCCGACATGGTCACTGAAGAATATCCCGGCTTCCCGACCGACGTGCAGGCGCAATACATGGCCCTCGCCACCCAAGCCGAAGGCACATCGGTCATTACCGAGAATATCTTCGAGAACCGCTTCATGCACGCTCAGGAACTCCTGCGCATGGGAGCCAACATCAAGATCGAAGGCAGCCGCGCCATCGTACGCGGCAAGACTCCACTAAGCGGCGCCGCCGTACAAGCATCTGACTTACGCGCCTCCGCGTCCCTGGTCCTGGCCGCCTTAGTCGCCGAAGGCGAAACCATCATCGACCGCGTTTACCACATCGACCGCGGCTACGAAAACATCGAAGAGAAACTACGCGGCGTAGGCGCCCAAATCCGCCGCATAGGAGAAATCCTGCCCAAGCGGTAAGTTGACCTTCTCTGTGACTCTGTGTCTCTGTGGTGAACGGTTTTCCAGATCCGCGTCAATCCGCGTAAATCCGCGGCGAAAGCTTGTGATCCTACGCGTGAAGCCGTCGCCATCGATGAGGCACAGCCACCACGGAAGCCGGGTGCGTTACGGCAAACGATCTTTCCAATACTCAGGCAATCTGCTGCCGTGCGCAACCGCCCACACTATGATCCCGGATGCTTGTTCGGAGTAGATCACCGCAAAGGGAAATCGCCAGAGAAGAAATTTTCGGGTCCCGTTTTTCGCCAACGGCCAGCGCTGCGGCGCTTCGCCAATCGTGTCCGTTGCGCAATTCCTCGATAAAATCCAGGGCCGCTCTCGCGCTTCGTTCCTGATACCACGCAACCGCATTCTTTACATCGGCAATCGCGTCTTGGTGAAAGATAACTCGGCTAGCGCCCATTCACCATCGCCAGCAGTTCGCGATGCAGTTCTTCCCAGGGAACCGTGACGGCCTTGCCCGAGTTCAGACTTTCGATTCGTCGCGCCACTTCCTCATCCCACGCATCCTGGACAGATTCACTCGCGCCCGCAACGCTTTCCAGCAGGGTGTTGGCTAGGGCGGCGCGCTCACCGACAGGTAACGCAAGCGCCCGTTTTAGAAGCTCAGATACTTCCGGACTCATGGCGTTAATTGTACTCCCGCGCCGCAAGCCCATCGTGATTCCGAATCGCTTTATGGGGCGGACGCCCTCGTCCGTCGCTTTTGACCTTCTCTGCGACTCTGTGGTGAATGGTTTTCCAATCCGCGTTAATCCGTGTAAATCCGTGGCCAAAGCTTTTGATCCGTATCAGGGCACGGCTTCAGCCGTGCCGCTCAGCCTGGTTGGACATCAAGAAACGCCCCGAATGTCTGTGGTCTCCCGCCCAACTTACCACCTCTACATCTGTCATCCTGAGCAAAGCGAAGAGCCTGCCCTGAGCTTGTCGAAGGGACCTATGCATTTTGCCGGGAGCCACCCAACCGCCGCCCCATGCACCAACTCTTGTGGGACGGACACTCCTGTCCGCCGCTTTTGATCTTCTCCGTGACTCCGTGTCTCCGTGGTGAATGGTTTTAGACGACTGCGTCGAGATCACACTCACCCACGCGGCTCGGCACTCGGACCATTTGCCCGAGCGATATTATCCTAATCCGCGGGTGAAGTGGCGCAGGCAGCACCCACACATTCGCAAAGAACACGGATGTATGGAGCACCCGGCTTGGTAGGCCTAGCGGTCGAAATTCCAGACGATCTTACCCATGATCTGATCCCACTGGGCTTCATCCAGTTCCCCAAGGTGCCGCTCGAATTCATCTTTCATTACGGGCTGGATGTAGCCGAACATTACTCGACTGTCCTTATCCAAACCATTCTTGCTCGTACGTCCGATGATCAGATCAGTTTCAGCGCGAGGCGTCAGCTTGGAAGAGAGGGGAACAATGCTTACGACAGGGCAGGCGATGGAATTGCAGATGGTTTGATTTGAAAGAAGGAGCACAACGCGAAACTCGTGTGCTGTGCGGCCACCTGCCTTTTTGTCGCCGTCTGGAATGCGAACAGCTTTGTCGCGGAGCAGGTAGACACCACCCGCTACCAGCTTAATTTTCTTGATTATGGGTTTTGCCGTAGGTATAGGTAAGGGGACAGGCTCATTCATCTTTCTTCAGAACGGACTCATTAGCCCGTTCTCGCGCAGGTCCCAGAGCATCGAATATCGCCAAGCCGTCCTTACACACCTCTTCGGGATCGCCGCTTGCCTTGTGAACCATGCAGGCGGACTTGACTCTGTATTGCTCCAAACGCGACTTCTCCTCTACTTCACTACGGCGGGCGGCTGACGATCTGGGCACGCTTGATTGCCCTTTCGAAAGGTTAGACTTAGACATGGCATTCTACCCCATGTGTCAACAGGCAATTCGCTAGCCTATTGATAAGATGGGTGCTGCACCCAGGTCACTCAATATCATCAATCAGTTAGACGCGACGGAACGAGTCGTAGTTGTGCAAAACGCTGTCGATTTCTCGCCGTGTAGGCATTTTTCGTCACACATTGGCACTGTGTGTCAAAGTGATACGGTTGAGGTTCCAGGCTCGCGACCCATTCTTGGACCCCAACCTGTCGTGCCAGGCCCGTATTCCCGCTACCGCTTTTGCACAACCGAGATACAGTGAAAGGCACTCGCTGTCATAGAATAACCGGAGATAGGCACATGCACGTAGATTTCAGCATCCGCGTAAGGGATCTCGCCAAGGCTACAAAGCATCTGCTGTTCAACCGCAAGCAGTTTGCCGACACAGATTTTGCGGACATCCTTGTCTCAGAAACCGGAGCAACCTTCCGCGCTGTTGGAACTGACACCGAGGTTCCGGTCAATGGGACGCAACCCGGCAGCGCGAGGCTACCGCTGCGTGTACTTAACCAGATTCCCGGACTTGCAAGAAGTTACAAGGAGCGGGACATTCAGATATCATTTGTCGCCGGAGTCATAACTGTGGGTCGCACCAAAGTTCGGCACCAGGACATTGTAGTCGGCCTCATCCCAGATCGGAGTGTCAGCTTGCCCCCGGACGCGTCGGTTCTCGATACCTTAGCGGTCGCGCGGCTCCTTTCCCCTGAGGAGATCGTGGAACAAGGATTACGCGAGCGGGTCGAAGTCGCCCAGGAGCGGGCGACGACCGCCGTAGCTAATGCCGCATTCGCACTCGCGGAATTCGGAGTTCCACCCGAGCAGCTCCGACTGCTAGTCGATTCGCGCATCGATGCTGTAGCGGGAAAATTGTCAACAGGGAAAAAGACGGCGTAGCCGAGGGCGGGCTCTCTTTCCTTGTCCCGCGGCACCCTCCGCGATACCAGCCGTCTGAGTCTGCCTCCCACGGCAGGCGGTTATTTCGCTCACTGCTCAGTTTTGTGTAAGATTGCTACCGCTCTGTCCTCCGTGTCGCCATGACCCGCAAAAGAATACACAGAAATCGTTCCGAAACGATCCGGAAGAGTCCTGCTCTGTCCCTGAAGATTGAGACCACTGACCCGAAAACCCGGAACGTAAATGTCGACGACTTCCTTAAGACCGCGGAGAAGTGGCTAGGAGCCCTGAAAGCCTTCGCCGTTGACCAAGGCGAACTGGTGAAGTGGGAGATCGTCGACCTGAAAAAGTCCTCCGCTTTTATACAAGTCCAACCCGTCCGGGTGCGCACACAAAAACCGGCCCCCAAGCTTGTCAAGACGTGGGACGACGGACTTCGCAGGATAGAGAAGACCGGTCGCCCTCCGACACGATTCACCTCCACCTCACTAGCCGCTCTCCAAGACTTCGTCTTTAGCGTTCCTCAGAATGCCCTTGTATCGGTGGGCAACGGCACGACCGCCGCCGCCCTACCCATTACCGCGCTAACCCAACGCCGCGTAGAACAAGCCGCGCATATGCGGCCGGCTGACGTTGCTCGTGAATACGTCTCGCAAGGGAGTCTTCGCGGTCGTCTCGCTGTTCTCGACAGCTGGAAACCAGAGGAACGATCGTTTCACTTGCAACTCCCGCTGACACCAGATCGACATGTGAGGTGTACGTACCATGACCCGGCGCTGGTCACGTCGCTTGGCGCGGGTTTCGAAGGCACGGTGGAGATTACGGGGCTCCTTCGCTACAAGCAAGATCGCCCGTGGCCCTATGCTGCTGATGTTGACCGCATTCGCGTGCTCCCGCGCAGCCCAGAAGTCAGCCTCCGCGAGTTGGTTGGGTTGATCCATCTTCCCGAAGGGATGGACTCGGTGGCGTACGTCAGGAGCGTGCGCGATGCCGAGTAACAAGCCCTCTTTGGATGTGTGGGACTCATGCTGCTTGCTAGGAATCTTGAACGGCGAGAAGGACAAGGTTCCCGCGTTGCTGTCACAAACGCAAAAGTTTGAGAACGGGAACGCGGTGCTGGGTATCCCGAGTGTCGTGGTGTCGGAAACGGTAACGCTTAGCAACGGAACTTCCGCAGAGGAGCCAATGAGGAAGTTCCTCGACAGTCCCTATGTGGTCTCTTTGCAAGCGACGCAAGAAGTTGCCCTAAGGAGCAGCGCCCTACAGTTCCGCTTCGACTCTAAGCGTATGTCCGACCTTAAGGAAAAAGCGATCGCGGCAGGCGTGCCCAAAGACAATGCAAACAGGCTGAAACGACCTGACGCAGATGTCTTGGCGACCGCTCTCGTTTACAAGGCTGAACGACTAACGACGTATGATCCATTTCTGCGCTTTCTCGGGAAGGAGTTCATCACCCCTGAAACGGGTCTCGTCATCGACTTCCCTGATACCTCATGGCTCCCGCTGGAGTACCCAAGAGCTATCACATTGGAAGACTGACCCAGCCAAACCAGGCTCCCGATGTGCGCCGTGCGGTCGTACGCATCCACCCACCCCGCCTTTACACCCTCCCTCCCAACCTGTTAACATTTACCACGTTACAAACAATCGAATAAAAACAGACAGGAGTGCACCAGGGTAGTGCTAGCCAGAGAGCAAAAGAAATCCCTCATTGACCAGTACGGCAGGACGGCCACCGATACCGGCAGTCCCGAAGTTCAAATCGCTTTGATAAGCGAACGCATCGGTCAATTGACGGAACACTTCAAAGCGCACCAGAAGGACCACGGTTCGCGCCGCGGTCTTCTCATGCTGGTCAGCAAGCGGCGTCGCCTGCTCGACTATCTGAAGACCTACGATTCCAGCCGCTATAAGACGGTCGTCTCCAAACTCGGTCTCCGCAAGTAGTTACGGGAGACGGAGTTCCCTGCTTTTCGTGGTTTGAAATCCAGGGGATCAGGCTAAAGGAATCGCTCTGCCGTCATTGTGACGGTACAGGTCTCGGGCATTGGGTTTCCAATGAAACGCTGTGCGGAATGGTCCGCGCGGCCTCCCGTCATTACTGGCGTCAGTTCTATCAACGTGCAAACTCCGGGCTTTTCGCTCTTGGCCTTAGCCAAAAGCCAAGAGCCAAGAGCCAAAGGCCGGTAGCCCTCCTGCCCAGAAGGAACTACACATGAAACCAGATGTATCTGAAGTATCCGTACACCTCGCCGGTGGTAAACAACTCTCAATTGAAACTGGAAAATTGGCTAAGCAGGCGCACGGCGCAGTCGTGGTGCGGATCGGCGAATCCGTTGTGCTCGCCACCGCCACCGCCAATCCCGACCCGCGCGAAGGCATCGACTTTTTCCCGCTCACCGTGGACTACCGCGAGTACACATACGCCGGCGGACGCTTCCCCGGCGGCTTCATCAAGCGCGAAGGCCGACCCAGCGAACGCGAAATCCTAACCAGCCGCCAGATCGACCGGCCGATTCGCCCGCTATTCCCCGATGGCTTCCGCTGCGAAACTCAGGTGATTGCGTTTGTCCTCTCCGCCGACACCGAGAACGACCCCGACGTAGCCGGCATTAACGGCGCATCGGCAGCCCTGACCATTTCCGACATTCCCTTCAACGGCCCGATCGGCGCAGTGCGCGTAGGCCTGGTAAATGGAGCCTTCGTAATCAATCCGACCTACAACGAGATGCGCGAAAGCCTGCTGAACATCATGGTAGTAGGCACGGCCGAAGGCATAGTGATGATCGAATCCGGCGCCAAAGAAGTAAAAGAAGAAACGGTAGTAGACGCCATAGAATTCGGCCACACCGAAATCAAAAAGATCTGCGCCGCCATCAACGACCTAAAGAAAAAAGCCGGCAAACACAAAAGAGCAGTAACCCCGCCCGAGTTCGATCAGCCCTACTTCGACGCCCTAAAGAAGAAAGTAGGCACCGACCTAGCCGATCGCCTCGATACCCAGAAACATCCGAAAGCCGAAAGCTACAACCTCGTCCGGGAACTGAAGAAAGAACTACAAAAAGCCATCCCCGAAGACGACGAAGAAGCCCAAGCCAAATTCAAACAATATTTCGAGACGTTACGCGAGCGCATCTTTAGAGAAGCAGTAATCAACCAAAAACGCCGCCCAGACGGCCGACAATTCGACCAAATCCGCGACATCTGGATAGAAGTAGGCGTCCTGCCAAGAACCCACGGCAGCGCCATCTTCACCCGAGGCGAAACCCAAGCCCTGGTGACGACAACTCTAGGCACCAGCGACGACAAACAACGCCTAGAAACCTTCGAAGGCGAAGCCAAGAAACGCTTTCTTTTGCACTATAATTTTCCGCCGTTCTCGGTTGGGGAGGTTTCGTTTTTGCGGGGGGCTGGCAGACGGGAAATTGGACATGGAGCGCTCGCAGAGCGCTCCTTGTCGTTTGTGCTGCCTACTGAGGAGAATTGGCCTTACACGATGCGGGTTGTTTCGGACATTTTGGAGTCGAATGGGTCTTCTTCTATGGCATCGGTTTGTGGGGCTTCTTTGTCTTTGATGGATGCTGGAGTTCCGCTTAAGGCTCCGGTGGCTGGAGTGGCGATGGGCCTGGTTAAGGAAGGCGATGCTTACGCTATCTTGACCGACATTGCTGGAGCTGAGGATCACTACGGCGATATGGATTTCAAAGTTGCCGGCACGAAAGATGGCATTACGGCTTTGCAGATGGACATCAAGGTTGGCGGGATTACCGCGCAAATCATGCGGGAAGCGCTGTCGCAGGCGCAACGCGGGCGGTTGTACATCCTCGACAAGATGATGGAGGCGATTACTGGACCTCGCGAGAAGGTCTCGGCTTATGCGCCACGTATTTACACCTTGCAGATTCCCGTCGATAAGATTCGCGACGTGATTGGGCCTGGTGGCAAGATGATCCGGTCGATCATTGAGCAGACTGGAGTCAAGATCGACGTGGAAGATTCGGGCAAGGTGAATGTTGCCTCGAACGATGAAGCGTCGGCGAACAAGGCTTTGCAGATTATTCGCGATCTGACGGCTTCGGCCGAGGTGGGCAAGACTTATCTGGGCAAAGTCACTCGGCTGGCGGATTTCGGGGCGTTTGTTGAAATCATTCCCGGGACCGATGGGTTGCTGCACATCAGCGAAGTTGCCGAGCATCGCATTAAAGATGTTCGCGATGAGCTGAAGGAAGGCGATCAGGTCCTGGTGAAGGTCTTGGCGGTCGAAGGCAATCGCATTCGTTTGTCGCGCAAGGCGATTCTCAAAGAGCAGCGCGCGAAGATGGGCGGTGGCGATGCCGCAGTTGAGGGTGGAGGCGAAGGTGCGGCGGAGGCCGTCGCCGAAAGCCATGGTGAAGTTCGCGCGCCGGCCCTAACTATCGAGGGCGGCGGCGATTTCCCCGATGATGAGCCGAACTTCAATCGCGATGCTTCGGCCGCGGTAGACCGAGGGACAGATCGTCCGCCATCAGATCGAGGACGCGGTGGACGTCCGGGCGGCGGTGGACGGCGGCGTCCAGGTGGTGGTGGACGGGGCGGTCGCGGCGGCGGACATGGAGGACATGGCGGAGGTGGCGGGAGGCACTAAGGGCTAGCCACGGATTTTCACGGATTAACACGGATTAAAGCCACGATGCGAGTCGTGGCTTTTTTATTTGCGGAATGCTGTAACATGTACGAAGAACTTCCGGAGCGGTGTCGCGCCAACCCCTGGACAGAAATCGGAATCTGTCGTCGCATCCGATATAGCTTGAGGGGAATCCATGTCAGTTCGATGTGAAGAGTGCAAGTACGAGAACCTTCCGCAACACAGTTTCTGCGGAATGTGCGGCGCCAAGCTTCCCTCCCGGCAGCGGGTGGAACGGGAGCGCGAGGAAGCGCAAGCCTTCAGTCGGCCTTCCCTGCTGGGTCTGGCGGAGAAAGATCCGACGGAAGCGGAGCGGGCTGAATACCTTTTACAGGACGAACCCGGCGGCACCCACTGGGGACGGTTGGCGGTACTGCTGGTGCTGCTGGTGGCGATTGCGGGATCGGGATGGCACTGGCGTGAGCCGGTGCGCGCCTGGATTTCGAGGGCCGCGAAGACTCCGGCTGCGACGCAAGCCCCGGATACTAGTGCGACGACTCCGGTGACGGCTCGTGCTGACACGACACCTGCTTCTAATCCACCGGCGGTGCAGCAGGCGCCGGCCAACGATGACGGCAAACCAGGCATGACAGCGCCGGCGCCGACGATGGGGGCATCAGATCAGACGACGACTCCGCAGCCGAGTCCGGCAGCAACTGACGCCGCGAAGCGCGAACCTGAGCCGCAGGAGGCGCAAGCCCCGGTCAAGAAGAAGCCTGAGTTAAAACACGCGGCGTCAAGAATGGAGTTCAAGACGCCGGCGAAAAATGTTTCCGCGGAAGTTCTCGAAGTGCAGGGCGAAGACTATCTGTACGGGCATGGCGTCCAGCCGGATTGTGGGCGCGCCGGCAAGAGCCTGCTGGCGGCAGCGGCGCAGTCAAGCGTCAAAGCGCAGAGTGTGCTGGGGACGATGTATGCCACCGGGCATTGCGTGACGCGCGACGTGCCGGTGGCGTATCGCTGGTTTGCCAAGGCGTCGCGCCAGGATCCGGGGAATATACGGATTCAGCGGGATCTGGAAGTGTTGTGGACGCAGATGACGCCGGCAGAGCGGGATTTGGCGGCGAAGACGGGGCCGTAGGCGGAGAGAAAACGATGAACCACGAAGGACACGAAGTTTCACGAAGGTTGAGTGTTAAATGTGGGAAACTGTTCCATGCCTAAGCGGAATCTTCGAATCGTGAAGCGGGTGAGGAACGTACCTGTCATTGGAGTTTGTGAGCAGTGCAATACCCAGTTTTTTGGCGACCCTACTCAGGGGAACGCGCAGTCTGCCATCCAGGGACAGTTCAACGCGCACAAGTGCGAGAAGAAGGTCGCGGAAACGTCCGCGCGGGCTTGAGTTGAAGATCCCCGCTTCACGCAAGAGATGCGCTATTTCCGGCTAGCAAGAAAACCTTAACCACAGAGGACACAGAGAATCCCTGTTGTGCTGGGCTCAATCACCCAGACCCTTCGACTCCGCTCAGGGCAGGCTCAGGCTGTCTGGGCCTACGTGGTTCGAGGCGCTTCCAAGGTACAATATCCCCGCAATCCAGCGTGGGCTTAGCATCCGTACTTCATAGGAGAAGAGCAGCTTGTCCCCTGCCGAACCGAGAGCAGGCTTGAGCGACGCGGCTTTGGTGGCGGCGATACGCTCGGGCAAGGAAAGCGCCATGGCGGAGTTGTACGACCGGTATTCCGCGGTGGTGTATTCCGTCTCGTTGCGGGTGCTGGGGGACACGGGCGCGGCCGAGGATGTGTTGCAAGAGGTGTTCTTGCAGTTGTGGCGGAATCCGGATTTGTTCGATTCGAGCCGGGGGAATCTGGCGCCGTGGCTGGCAGTGATTGCGCGGAACCGGTCGATTGATGGGTTGCGGAAGCGGCGTCCGGAGAGCGATGTGGAGGATGTTTTGCTTTCGGTTGAGCCGGATATGGCCGGGGACGCGGACCGGGCGATGGCGATGACCAAGGTGCGCACGGTATTGGGCGGGATGCCGGCGGCACAAAGGAGCGCGCTGGAGATGGCGTACTTCGAAGGACTCTCGCATTCGGAGATTGCGGCGAAGACCGGGGAGCCGCTAGGGACGGTGAAGACGCGCATCCGGACGGGGTTGCTGGCTTTGCGTAAGGCGTTTCAGACATGAGTGTGCACGAACAGTTCGCTGAGGACCTTGCACTGCTGGCGTTGGGCTCGCTCGAAGGCGATGAGCGGCAAGTGCTGGAAAGGCATTTGCAGGAGTGTGCCGCCTGCCGGCGGGAGTTGGAGGCTTTGCGTGGAGATATGGCGTTGCTGTCACTCTCGACGGCGGGGCCGAAGCCTCCGGGGAGGTCGCGGGAACGGTTGATGGCGGCGATCGCTCGCGAGCCTCGGCGTGCTTCGGCGAGACGCTGGTGGTGGATGCTGGCGCCGTCGCTGGCGGCAGCCGGGCTGGCGTTGATGGTCGTGCTGCTGGGAAGGCAGAATTCCGGGTTGCGAGAACAGATTGCGGGAATGCAGTCAGACGCGGCCGCGCAGCAGGTGGAATTGCGGCGGGCGCGGGAAATTGTATCGACGCTCACCACGAGTGATGCGATGCGCGTAACTTTGGTGGCGGCGAAGACTGCGCCACAACCGCAAGGCAAAGCGATTTATGTGCGCGACCGTTCCAGCCTCATCTTCATTGCCAGCAATCTGCCGGCGGCCCCGCCGCAGAAGGCGTATGAGCTGTGGCTGATCCCCAGCAGCGGCGCACCAATTCCTGCCGGAGTCTTTAAGCCGGATGTGCACGGCAGCGCCGCGGTGGTGAATCCTCCGCTACCAGTTGGGGTCGAGGCCAAGGCGTTTGCCCTCACGATCGAGCCGGAGGCTGGGTCAACGACTCCGACTATGCCGATCGTGATGTTGGGAGCGGGAGAGTAACGGTCGGTCCTCCTTTCTTTTTGACAAGAAATTGACAATGGCGTGCCACACCCGCGCGTCTTAGTAGGTAGAACCAACAACGAGCACTTGATTCCGGTGCGGGAGAGTGGTCATGTACGGAGATTATCTGGTGTTGTGCGGGATGGTGTGGTCGCAGTTCGGCAAGGAAGATGCGGGTTTGGAGTTGGTGCGGGCACTGTCATCGCCTGACGCGGATGTGCGGGTATTGGCGCGGACTTTGTTGGAGCAGAGCCAGGGTGGATCGAAGGCGTTGATCGGCGAGGCGCTGGCGCGCGAGGAGATCTCGGCGAGTACGGCCGCCTTGTGTGCTTTCGGGCGAGTGCGGGAATCAGATGTGTGCCGGTTTGGCGGAGAGGGTTGGGATTTTGCGGGAGCGGCGTGAGAAGGAAACCCACGCACTTTTGCCCACGACTGCTGATGCTACACAAGAACGCGGGCGAGGGCGCCCGCGCCACACGACCAACATGGCTACACTTCGTCCTGCTCTTTCAACCTTGAGATCACGCTGAAGTCTTCTAGCGTCGTAGTGTCGCCCTTCACTTCCCCACTGGTCGCAAGTTCTCGCAACAATCGGCGCATGATTTTTCCGCTGCGAGTTTTGGGCAGCATGTCGCTGAAGCGGATGTCGTCGGGGCGGGCGAGCGCACCGATTTCTTTGGTCACCCAGCGACGCAGTTCTTCTTTTAGTTCGGGGGTGGGTTGGCGGCCTTGTTGGAGGGTCACAAAGGCCGAGATCGCTTGCCCCTTCAAATCGTCAGGACGTCCGACGACTGCGGCTTCGGCTACGGCTTCGTGGGCTACTAGTGCGGATTCCACTTCCATCGTGCTTAAGCGATGTCCGGAGACGTTGATGACGTCATCGACGCGGCCCATGATCCAGAAATAGCCGTCTTTGTCCTCGCGAGCGCCGTCGCCGGTGAAGTAATAAGGAGGAATCTGCGACCAGTATTGCTGGACGTAGCGGTCGGGGTCACCGTATATGGTGCGCGCCATGGCCGGCCAGGGCTGCTTGAGGACGAGGTAGCCTCCGGAGCCGACGGGCACGGGCTTGCCGTCCATGGTGACGACTTCGGGGACGACGCCGGGAAGCGGACGGGTGGCGGAGCCGGGCTTGGCTGAGACCGCACCGGGAACGGGGCTGATCATGATGTTGCCGGTTTCGGTCTGCCACCAGGTGTCGACGATGGGGCAGTTCTCGTGGCCGATGACTTCGCGATACCACATCCAGGCTTCGGGGTTGATAGGCTCGCCTACGGTTCCGAGGAGGCGCAAGCTGTCGAGCTTATGCTTGCGCGGCCACTGCTCTCCCCATTTGATGAAAGTGCGAATGGCGGTGGGTGCGGTGTAGAGAATGTTGACTTGATGTCGGTCGATGATGCTCCAGAAGCGGTCAGGCTCGGGATGATTGGGCGCACCTTCGTACATCAGGCTGGTGGCGCCGTTCTGCAAGATGCCGTAGACGATGTAGCTGTGTCCGGTGACCCAGCCGATGTCGGCGGTACACCAGTAGGTGTCTTCTTCTTTGAGATCGAAAACCCACTTGGAGGTGGCATAGGTGCCGACGGAGTATCCGCCGGTGGTGTGGACGAGGCCTTTGGGTTTTCCGGTGGTGCCAGAGGTGTAAAGGATATAGAGAGGATGCTCGGAGTCGAGCGGCTCGGCGGGGCATTCGTCGGAGACGGAGGCCATCACTTCGTGCCACCAGTGATCGCGGCCGGGCTGCATGTGGATCTTGGATCCGGTTCGCTGGTAGACGACCACGCTCTTCACCGATGGACACGACTTGAGAGCTTCTTCGACAGCGGGGAAAAGCTTGACTTCGGCGCCGCGGCGATAGGCGCCGTCTTGAGTAATAACGGCTACGGCTTGAGAGTCGTGGATGCGGTCGACCAGGGCGTTGGAGGAGAATCCGCCGAAGACGATGGTGTGGGTTGCGCCGATGCGAGCACAGGCCAGCATGGCGATAGGCAGCTCCGGGGTCATGCCCATGTAGATGGCGACGCGGTCGCCTTTCTTGATGCCGAGCGACTTGAGCACATTGGCGAACTTTTGAACTTCACGATGAAGTTGTTGATAGGTGAAGGTACGGACTTCGCCGGGTTCGCTCTCCCAGATGATGGCGGCTTTGTTCTTGCGGTGTGACTTTACGTGGCGGTCGAGGCAGTTGTAGGAAAGGTTGAGCTGGCCGCCGACGAACCACTTTGCCCAGGGGTGGTTCCATTCGAGGACCTTGTCCCATTTCTTGAACCAGTGCAGCTCTTCGGCAATGCGTCCCCAGAATTTGTCGGGATGGTCGACGGATTCGCGATAGATGCGGTCGTATTCTTCCAAAGAGTTGATTTGGGCGTGCCGGCGGAAGCGCTCGGGGCATTCGAACTTACGCTGCTCTTGCAGGATGGAATCGATGTTGGTGGTGGGATCCGCGGCCATGAAGGTCTCCGTGTGAGGTGTCAGGGAGATTCTAATGGGAAGCGGGGAGTTCGGGTAGGGGTGGGAAAGGCTAGCTTCCAACGCGCAGATGATCAGGTTGGCTCTGCGACGAAGATCGGTGGCGGATGGTCCCTGAGAGATTGATTTCGGGCGTCCTGAGTTCGTTTTATCTTGAGAACTCGACGGGCAAAGCTTCCAGTCCCCGCAGAACGAGTCCCCTCCTCCAGCGAAGTCGATTGGGCGGAACCGCGAGTCTAAGGTGGGGCATTCTTCTAAGCAGGGTGGCAATGGCGATCTGCCCCTCCAGGCGGGCGAGCGATGCACCGAGGCAGTAGTGCACTCCGTAACCAAATGCCAGGTGGGGATTCGGCTCGCGGCTGAGGTCGAGCCTGTCTGCGTGCTCGAATTGCCGCTCATCGCGGTTGGCAGAGGCGAGCACGGCCAGTACCAATTCGCCTCTTGGAATGGTGATCCCAGCGACGACCACGTCCTCGCGGGGATAGCGTTCCGTCGCCGTTTCGAGCGGACCGTTGTAGCGCAGCAATTCCTCGATTGCGGACTGGATCATTGCGGGATCTGCGCAGAGCCTGTCCGATTGATCGGGATTCTCCAGTAGTGCCATGGTCCCGTTGCCAATCAGATTGACAGTCGTTTCGTGTCCAGCCACGAGCAGCAGAAAAATCATGGCAAGTAGTTCATCTTCGCTCAATCGGTCTCCCGCTTCCTCGGCTCGAACGAGTGCGGTGACCAGATCGTCTTCGGGATTCGCACGCCTGGCCTTCACGAGCATTCGGATGTAGCGCAGAAAAGCAACGGCATGCGGAAGAGCCATTACCACTCCCCAACGTGAAGAAGTGGATGTTATGGCTGCGTTCGACCAGCGGTGGAACTTGAGGCGATCCTTGACCGGAACGCCCAGCATTTCCGCGATGATGGTGGCGGGTATCTGGAGGGCGTAGTCGTGAATCAAATCCATTCGCCCACGCGCCTGGACGCGGTCCAGCAAATCGTCCGCGAGGTCCTGCACGCGCTGGCGCAAGTTTCCGATCAGGCGCGGCATGAAGACCTTTTGTACCAGTCCACGTAGGCGGGTATGGTCGGGCGGGTCCAAATCGAGCATGTTCCGCAAGAGCGGCTTAAACGTCGCCGGCAGCCAAGGCGGGGTTTGGGCATTTATTTTGTCTTTGCCGACGCGCTCATCTTTCAAGATGGCAAGGACGTCCTGGTAGCGCGTTATCAGCCAGGCATTCCGTTTGTCAGGAAGGATGGTGCGATAAACCGGCGCTTCGGAGCGAAGACGGGCATAGAAGGGGAAAGGGTTGGCCTTGAACTGAGAACTCGCAATCTTCGCGTTGGGTATCGGGTTCATCTATTTGGTCGCAGTGTAGCGTAGGAACGACATTGAGCCGACTCCGGTTGGAGTATCGATGGCGATTACAACGCCTACACTTTAACTGTTAACGCATTCCGTTGGCTAGGCGCTCACTGGCAGCTCGTCTGCGCAACAACAGCATGGCAGCGGCGCCGATGGACGGCCCTGGAACCAGCAGGAGAAATGCCCATCGCCAGGAACCCAGGAGGTCGGCCATTCTAGGCATCAGCCAAATCGCAACTACGGTGAGGGCAAATCCCAGACCGAGTTGCACGGAAAGCGCGGTTCCGACGAAACGCTGGTCAGAGAGTTCGGTGACCATGGCGGAAAACTGCGCGGAGTCACCGATGACAGAGATGCCCCAGATTATCAGGATGGCGATGAATAGCCATGCCGGCCCATCAAAGGCAAAGCCTATGGCAAGGGCGCAGGCCCCGGAAACGATCATCATGCCAGCCGTAGTCGCAGTGCGTCCGATGCGATCTGACAGAATGCCTCCCAGGATGCAGCCGAACGCGCCGGTCGCTATGGCGACAAAGGTGAGGAAAGACGCGCGCCCGACCGACGACACGTGCTGGGCTGCAAGGGCTGCGTTCACGTAAACCAGAAGCCATGCCCACATGGCGTACAGCTCCCACATGTGTCCGAAATAGCCGAGATTGGCGAGGAGAAGGTTGCGATCGCGGAAGACGGCTCCGGCCTGGCGGGGATTGAAGAGGGCGCGGGCGAAGGGATAGGGGCCCTCGCGGGCGAAGAAGAAAAAGAGGGCCGCTCCAACCGAGGTGGCGAGAGTGGACATTTCGACGACGAATCGCCAATCCACTGCACGCGAAAGGCTGCGAAAGAGATGCGGCATGGACGAACCGATGGTCAGCGCGCCGACTAGCGTTCCGAGCGCGAGACCTCGATCACGATTGAACCATGTGGATACCAGCTTAAGAGCAGGCGGATAGACGCCGGCCAAGGCAAATCCGGTTACGACACGGGCTGTGATTGCGGCCATGGGACCATGCGCAAGCAGAAGGCACGCATTCGCGGCGGCCGCCAACAAGGCAGACAGAGCCATCAGCCGGTTGAGACGGACGATGTCGGGAAGATTGACAAGGCTGGCGGCCAAGGCGCCACAGACGAAACCGATCTGCACGCCGATGGTCAGCCAGGAGAGGACGAAAGGTGAAAGGCGCCATTCCCGTTTCAGTTCAGGGGTGATCGCCGTCGCGGAAAACCAGGTTGTCAGGGACAGGACAATTGCGATGGATAGGATGGCCAGGACTGGCCAGCGAGAGCCGTCGGCGGGGCTGTGCAATGAACCTGATGCTGAGGTTGTTGGCATCGTGGCTTTCTACGCGGGCGTGGATGTCTCCCGTGTAGGAGCGTCTGGGAGATTCTAACGGGTAGCGGCGAGTTCGGGTGCGGAGATTGCAGATTTCGCTAAGTTGCTGAGGACGATAGCTCATCCGGCTCGATACAGATAAGCACAGGAGATGACATCACTTGATGCCATAATCAGTGCCTGGAGTCCATTATGAGAGCAACCCTTGCGCTGGATGACGAACTCGTACGCATCGCCCAGGAGTTTACCGGGGTGGTGGAGAAGACGGCGTTGGTTCGTGAAGCTCTCAAGGCGCTTATCGAGCGGGAAAGCGCCCGCAGATTGGCGTCTTTGGGAGGCACAATGCGTGGATTGAACAATATTCCACGCAGCCGGGGGCGGCCGAATTGATTCTTGCTGATAGGCCGACTTAAGAATGGCTGGCCAGCAGGCATTCCGATCACGTCAGCGGGCGACGATGGCAATGCCGCAGCCCCACGTCCCGCAAAGGCGGCGGGACGTGGGGCTGCGCGCTTCATTACCCCTTGCTCGCGACTGTCGATGGGCCGAAGCCGAAGCGGTCGCACATACGTTGCCGGAATTGTTGCCGTTCCTCCGGCGTCATGTGCCCGTAGCGCTCTTTCATGCGGCGGCGGAAATTGGAGCGGCCGACGCCGTGCCATCCGCGTCCGCCGAAGAGGATGCGGCACAGCACCAGAATTCCCAGGGCTTGCCAGAAGGTAATCTCGTGCCAGCCGAAGAGCGATGGCAACAGCCAATTCCACAGATCCAACACTATTTTGCCGCCGACCGCGATAAATACCACCATCGCCAGGATCGCCAGCGGGACAATGAAAATCAACTTCTGCACTTTACTCATATCAACACCTCACGCATTCATAAATTCGTCGTAGAATGTCATGAAACCGGCACCTTAACCTTAGCCGGAGCAAGCGCGATCAGGGTTGCGCCGATGACGGCGAAGGCGGCCACACCCCAAAGAAGGTCGTGCTCACTCGCACCCCGGAATGCCATGATCGCCATAACCGCGCCGTGAGCAACGCTCGACCATGCGGCGAAGGCGATCAGGCTGCGATGCGCCGATGGGTTCCGCACCGCAAGCAGCAGGAGAACGCCGAGCGTGATGTAGAGAGTGCCCATCATCGCGTCGGCGTAACTCGACTCGTCCCGTTTCAATAGGATCATGGTCACGGGATAAATTCCTGCTGTGAACAGCAATCCCACTACCACCAAAGCAACTTTTAGCGCTCGTTCTCGAATCATTGTGTCCTCCCTCAAGCACTGACGTTTCTTCACCCGATCGTTATAGAGCGTTGAGTCTTCGGAGCACCTCGACGGCACCGCGGTTCTTTGGGTTCAGCTCAAGCGATCTTTTGTAGTTGGCGATGGCCTGAGGTTTGTTGCCATCGTCGAGGTAAGCCTCGCCCAGGCTGTCGTAGACGTTGCTGGACTGCGGATAAGCCTCGACGTTGAGCTGGAGAATGCGAATGGCTTCCTTGAATTTCTTCGCCCGGATGAACTCGTATCCAAGATTGTTGAGTTCGCTTTCATCGAGGTTGTAGGTCGCAGGTCCGACGGCTTTGAGGTCGTTGTATTGCTTGACGGCCGCGTCGATGCCGCCAGTGGCGATGGTGGCAGATAGAGTCTCCGCAATAGACTTGCGGGGGTCGTACGCAGCTTTGACCTGAGGCACCCATTGAGCCATGGCGACCGCAAAGAGTCCAGCGCCCATCACGAGAGTCAGTACAAAAAGCATGCCTGCCGTAGCCGTACGCCGTAGCGCACCGGGGCGGTCCTGCGCGCGCAGATAGATTTCGAGAACCGCAAGTGGAATTAGGAATTGGGCGAACGACATGAAAGTGAGGAACGGGCCGCGAAACGTACTCGGATCGAAACCGAAAGGGCCCTTGTTGACGAGAAATGACAAGAAAAAACCAATCCGGAAAAACCACGATGCACTTACCACAAGGAAGAAGCGAAGAGCCCAGCGGCGATGAGTTCTGAAATCGCGAGCCAGCGCGTAGCGAAGCGCCATGCCGCCGCAAAGCCAGATCAGAACAGCGTTCAGAGTAGAACCCAAATGTATGGAAAGATCGCCAACGCTTCCCCGGAACCAGGTCATGTAAAGGCCGGCCACGCTGAGGGTGAGGGCGGTCAGCATGTAGATACGGCCATTCCAGCGGTGAAAGACCGGAAACAGGTTGCGGATTTGCGGAACCAACTGAACCGCGCCGGCAAACATGACGAAAGCGGCGGAAGCAACATGCATGACCACAGCGGTGTTGCCCATGGAAAAGCCGGGGACGTAACCGTTGGTGAAGTTCCACTTGTGATAATCCCCTCGCAGCGCGGTAAGAGCGTAGAACGACGCTACCGTAAATGCGAAGACCAATTGGCCGAGGACGGTCACAGCAAACCAAAAGCTCGCGGCTGCCTTCAAAACGGTGTCGGCCACGGAATCCAGTTCCAACCGGTTAGTCATTACGGCGGTGCTCATGGTCGTTTCTCCTCACGCGAGTTCTTACATCAGATGTGCTACTGAATCAGATCGGCTTTCATGCTGCGCTGGCCTGCTCCTTCCATCGTTGAACGTTTACGCCCATCACCAGCAGCCACAGCATCAGCGATAGTTCCGCGAGGACGGCGGAGGCCAGATTGTAGGGGGACAGATAGTTTACGAGCGGTGGTGACAGAAAGGTCAGCCAACCCAAACCGGCAAACGCCATCAGCGGGCCCAGAATTCGAGGCAAGAAGGTCGACCTGAAAACGAGGTAGCCGATCAGGAGGCAATAGAATCCATGAACTACAATAGCGATGTTCACGCCCCGAGGCTGCCATCGAAGGACCTCGAAGCTGAGTCCCACGAAGGCGAAGGACGCCGCCAGCAAACAGAGGCGCCTGTTCACCGGCTTAAAGATGTCATATAGGAGCAGCGTCACAACGACCATGCTGGAGATCGCGATGTAGCCCCCTACGTAATTCAACCTGCCGTGAACAAATGTCTCGGTCAACCCTGCCGTCAGGAGACTGAACAAATTAAGGACGCCGGCCATTCTCGCTTTGAAACTCGGTGACGTTACTGCAATCCGTTCCATCATTACTGCTGCGGTCATAATTTCCTCCTGATGTGCTGCGCCGGCCTGCTCCTTCCATCGTTGAACGTTCACGCCCATCGCCAGCAGCCAGAGCATCAGCGATAGTTCCGCGAGGAAACCGAAGACCAGATTGTAGGGAGACAGATGGTTGGCGAACGGCGGTGACAGAAAGGTCAGCCAACCCAAACCGGCTAGTGCCATCAGCACACCCAGAAATCGAGGAAGGAACGTCGACTTGAAAATGAGGTACCCGATCAGGAGGCAATAAACTCCGAAAAATACCACGCAGATGTTGCCGGCCTCAGTATTCAGTTCGAGGAACAGCAATGCCAGGGCCCGCAACTGTTCCACCTTAAATACACTCAAGTACGGGCTGCCTCCCAGGACGAACAAAGGAGCGAGTTGAAAGAGGCTACTGAAAGCCAGAATGGCGCATCCCACGAGGCTGAAGAAGGCTGCGAGTAAAGAGATGCTCCGGTTCACCGGCCTAAACAAGCCATAAAAGAGAGCCGTCAGAGCGATATAGAGAGCGGTCGCGATGAGGCCGGTTGCTAAACCCAACCGAAACAGAGACTGGCGTGCCAGGATGTTGGTCGCCGTGGCCGTAGCGTCTCCATCTACAACAATCCCTTTAAGGAAGAACACGCCGAGTACTGCCGTCAGAAAGTAAAACAAATACACGACACCGGTAACTCTGGCGTTGGGATGCGGTGACGCTTCTACAATCCGTTCACTCATTACCGGTGTGTTCATACGTTTTCCTCCTCATGAATCAGAGCGGCTCGCGATAACGGCGCAGCCGCACCGCTGTCGCGAGCAAGGCCGCGGCAACCAGCAGCCCGAGCCACAGACCCGGGCTGCTGAAGAACCTCCCCGGAGCTAGTTGGGTTAGCGGAATGAAATGGGTATCGACCGGTACGCCATTCTTATCCTTGAGGTCGAAAGCGGCCTCGGAGAATCCAAGCAGGCGGCTCAGCAGCATGGATCCCAGAAACGAAGTGTGGAAGGCAATGTTCTCCATGGCGGCAATCGCAAGCAACGGCAACACGGCCCAGAGAAATACCGCGCGCCGCGCCCAGCCTGAGACCAACATAAACCAGCAATAAATGGGCGCATGCCAGAGCACAATCACGGCCGTACCGTAGAGTGTCACCAATTCCATCTCGGACAGTGGCAGCCGAGTCCACAGCTTCGCCGCGCTGCCGCCGTTCATCACCAGAACCGACAAACTCAAGAGCCGCATAATCTGTTGCAGGAAAACGGTGACCGCCAAGACGATCAGCGGCAGAACCACGAGGGGGATGGCCGCCTTCGAGAACACGGTCGTCAGATCGGAAACCGGCAGCGACTTCCAGAACAGGATGCTGCGATCGCGGCGTTCGCCGTGCAGCGCCTCAAGCGAGTAGAAAATCCCGACCAGGAACGCAACCAGCCCGACCAGCAAAGCAGCATGGCTGTACGGCATGGCGAGCCCGATCAGGGTATCCGTCACTTTGAGAGACGCCATTTCGCGCATGGTGTGCGGCATCCAGACTTCACGCATGTTGTTTGGCAGCCAAATCACGCTGACCGCGAAGCTGAGCAGATAGACGGCGGCGATGGCCAGCGGCGCAACATAGATGGAATGGTTCTCCCAAATTTCTCGTCGTATCGACCAGTACAGGGGCCGCGTCTGCGACAGAGACGTGGGCGGAATGGCCTGCGAGTCGCGGGGAGAATCCGAAACGGCGTTCGATTGGGTATTCATCTAGCTGCTCCTTGGGTCTCGCCGGCGTGGTTGCCCATGAGGGCAACGAACAGGTCAGCGATGCTGGGAGTGCGGACGTCGCCGAGTGCGGTGAGTTGCTGGCGATCGAGTTTGTGATCTACGGCACGATCGAAAATCAGGATGCTGCGGCCAAGCGCCTGGCGTTCGTGAATCGGCTTGAGCGCTCGTGCCGCTGCCACGTGCTCGGGATGTACCGTCACTTCCAGATAGCGCGATTCGAATTCCTCCATCGTGCAAGTGAGTACGATGCGGCCGCGGTTGATGAACATGAGATCGGTGATGACGTTCTGCACGTCTTCCACCTGATGCGTGGTCACCACGATGGTGCGGTTGCGATCGAAGTAGTCGTTCAGCAGGGAATCGTAGAACTGCTTGCGATAGAGGATGTCTAGGCCAATCGTCGGCTCATCCAGCACCAGCAATCTCGCGTCAATGGCCATGACCAGCGCGAGGTGAAGCTGGGTCACCATGCCTTTCGATAATTCCCTGATCTTGCGAGTTCGCTTGATGTCGGTCTTTGCAAGGAAAGCTTCCGCCTTGGCACGGTCGAATCGCGGATGCACGCCGGCGACGTAGTCGAGCACCTGCAAGACCTGCATCCAGCGCGGCAGGACAGCGACGTCGGCGATGAAGCAGACATCGCGCATGAGCTGATCGCGCTCGTTCCATGGATCGCGCCCGAGCACCCTCAGTTCTCCCTGGTACTGGGTGAGGCCGAGGATCGCGTCGAGCGCTGTGGTCTTGCCTGCGCCGTTGGGACCGATGAGCCCGAGAATGCGGCCCTCTGCGACTCGCAGATCGACGCCGTCGAGCGCGACTGTGGTGCCGAACGATTTGCGCAGACCGCGTGCTTCGATGACTGTCATGGCTTGGGTTTCTCCTGTTCAGACTTCGTCGACCGGCGGGGTGCGTCACCATTCAGCAGTTCTTCCGCCTTCAGGCCAAGCCGCTGAATGGTTGCGTAGACAACAGGCCATTGTTCGGCAAGAAACTTCTGGCGTTCGCCCTGCAGCAGCAGATTGCGCGCGCCCGCATTGATGAACATGCCCCGACCTCTTTTGCTTTCGACCAACTGTTCGTCCACCAGTTGCTGATAGCCCTTCAAGACCGTGAGCGGATTGACCCGATATTCGGCCGCGACCACCCGCACGGATGGTAGCGGATCGCCTTCTTTGAGCACGCCGTCGAGGATCATGGCGACGACGCGGTCGCGAAGCTGGCGGTAAATCGGCTGACTGTCGTTCCACTCACGGTCCATAAAGTTTTCCAGATAGTCCTTACACGAATACGCCCCCGTCAATTCTTCCGCGTCAGGTCGAAGTGCGCGTGGATCAGCTTATCGTTCATCATGAAAGTCCAATCCTCGGTGTGATGATTGGTGTCGATAAAGGTGAACGCCGAGTGGTGCATGTGAACCGATGGGTCGCCGCTGATGTCCTTGAGCTCGAACTCGACCGTCTTGCCGTCGGGCGATAGCTTGCCGGTCATGCGCGGCCGGTTCCCGGCATCGCAATAGTGAATCAGCGTGAGCTGGTCTCCATCCAGGTAAACCATTGTGACCGGATGGTCGTACTTGGTCGCATCAAACGGCGTTCCGGCTTCCTGAAGCTCGTGCACGAGCAGGTGTCCCCTCGAGGTGACACGCAGCGAGATGTGCATCTTGCCGCCTGACATCTCCGGCATCTCCGCCACGGTGGCTGGGCCTTCCCACTCTCCCGCCAGGCTCTTGATGGTTGTGAAGGACTTCTCCGCCTCGGACGGCGCAGGAGCCACGATGGATTTTTGCGTGTCAGGCTGGGTGGTCGCCGTGTCCGCGGGGAAAGCGGTGGCGGCGATCAAAACGAATAGAACCGAAATTGCGATGCGTGATTTCATGTTGGGTAATCTCCTTTGGTACAGCTAGTGTTGTAGTTAACTATAACACTAGAATAAATGTCAAGTGCTTTTATTTGACTCTTCCTCCGTTTCTTAGACGACCTTGCTATGCGCTTTATAAACAATGGCTTGCAAGACGAGGCAGTGCAAAGACGTCTTTACGCCCAGCACGGCCTCAGGTGTACCAGGTTGCGATATCTTGGCGAAAACTGACTTGCTCCGCGGTCGTTAGCGGGCTGCAGGGCGTCGTCCGGTTTCATCCCAGATGCGAACGCCGCGGGTCTCGCGCAGCAGTAGGCTTCCCACCACAAACGTTATGCCGGCGACAATCATTGGGTAATAGAGTCCGGCATAGATGTTGCCGGTGGCTGCGACGGAGGATAGGCCGATCAAGGGCAGCAATCCGCCAAAAACACCGTTGCCGATGTGATATGGCAGGGAAAGCGAAGTGTAGCGAATCTTCGCGGGGAAGGCCTCGATGAGATAGGCGGCGATGGGACCATACACCAGGCACACGTAGAGCACCTGCACGAAAATCAGCAGGACCAGCATGGTGAGATTCGGATTTGGCGCTTCTTTGGCCGGGACCAATGCGCCGGTCGCGTCGGTGGTCATGGCGGTGAGGGCGATGGCGCCGGTCACTTTGTTGCGAGTGGATTTTACGGTGACGACGTTGTTGCCGGCCGCGCGTTCCATGGCTTTGTAGATCGGGATGTAAGTGAGTACGCCGAGCAGGCAGCCCGCCATCATGAGCTTCTTGCGCCCGATGCGGTCGGAGAGCGCGCCCACTACGGTGAAAAATGGCATCCCGAGCAGCAGGGCGATCGCGACTACGATGTTGGCGGTCTTGACGTTCACTTTCAAAATGGTCTGCATATAAAACAGGGCATAGAACTGCCCGGTGTACCAGATGACGCCCTGCCCTGCCGTGGCTCCGAAAAGCGAAATCAAGACGAGTTTCAGATTCGCCCACTTGGTGAAGGCATCCTTGAGCGGTTGAGTGGAGGTCATGCCAGCGCTCTTGAGTTGGGCGAATATGGGCGACTCCTTCATCTTCAGGCGAATGTAGAGCGAGATGAGCACCAGGATGATCGAGACCAAGAAAGGAATGCGCCAGCCATAAGCGGCGAAGTCTTCCTTCGACATGGCGTTTTGCGTGACCAGAATCACGATGAGGGAAACGAAGAGACCCAGGGCGGCCGTGATCTGGATGAAACTGGTGTAGAAACCGCGCTTGTTGTCGGGGACATGCTCGCCCACGTAAACGGCAGCGCCGCCGTATTCCCCGCCCAGGGCGAGTCCCTGTAGAACGCGGATCAAAACCAGGACGACGGGCGCGAACCAACCGGCGGTCGCGTAAGACGGCATCAGGCCGATGGCAAAAGTTGAAAAGCCCATGATGGACAGAGTCACGAGAAAGGCGTATTTGCGCCCGACCAGATCGCCGATGCGGCCAAAGAACAATGCGCCGAAAGGCCGCACCAGAAAGCCGACCGCAAACGTGATCAGGTAGGCAACGTAGGCAAAGGTGTCGTTCCCCGGGGGATAAAACTTCGGCGCCATTACCGCCGTCAGGCTGCCGAAAATGTAGAAGTCGTACCACTCGATCATGGTGCCGACAGACGAGGCCATGATCACGCGCCAGATGCTGTACGCTGTTCCACCCGATCCCGCGGCTTGTGAGGCGTTCGCCATAGCTTCCTCCATTGACTAACAATTTGTCAGGACGACGGGTTAAGAGTCTGTGGTGGCTTGCTGCGCAGCAGGTCGTCGAGGTCGCCGATCTTGTCGCCGAGGGCGTTGAGTTTGCGGGCGAGTCCCTGAATGTCAGAAGCGGCACGGCGGTTGACGTCGAAATCGAGTTCGCTGCGCACGCGGTCTTTGGTGTCCTGACGGTTCTGGCTCATCATGATGACCGGGGCCTGAATAGCGGCAAGCATGGAGAGGAACAGGTTGAGCAGGATGAAAGGATAGGGATCCCACGAAGCTTTGCCCATGAGCGAACTGATGGCACTGTAAACGACGAAAACCACCAGGAAGGCGATGATGAAGGTCCATGAGCCTCCAAAGTGGGCAACGGCGTCGGCAACCTGCTCACCGTAGGTGGCTTGCTGTTCAATCACCTGGTTGGGGTTGCGGGCGGCGCGCACCCGCACCAGGCGCTGAGCGGCATGGAACTGGCGGCCCAGCACGGCCAGCATGTCCATTCCAGCATGTGGCTTGCGTTGCAGCAGGGTCATGATGTCGTTACGATCGACCTCTACGCAGCGGGTCTCTTCGATGGCCACGGCATTGGTCTGGTGGGGAGATTGTTCCAGCATGGAGGCGAAACCGAAGAATTCGCCGGTGCCGGGTTCGTCGACGATCACCTCTTGTTGGTCTTCGTCCACGGTAGTCAGACGGACTTTGCCGGAAGCCATGACATAGGCACGTCCGCCGGGATCGCCGATCTTGTAGATGCGCTGGCGTGGGGAGAAGCTCTTGAGTTCCACCTGCCCGGACAAAACAGCGATTTCGTCTTCGTCGAGCAATGCAAACAACGGAACATGCTTTAGGATTTCGGGATTGCAAGCCATCGGTCACCTCTTGGGATCGAGTTCACAGACTGCGCATTGAAAAGCTTACCGCAAAGGACGCAAAGGATTGCGCGGAGGTCGCCAAGAAAACCCAGAACATAAGACGCTGCACCATTTCCAATCAGCGGGCACCATTTGTCTGGTAGGCGAGCTCCGGAATGTATTCTTCCGGAGTTCCCTTCTCCAGCAGATAGACTCCCGGGCCTTGCTGGCCGCGGACAGTGCGGCAGAACTCGGCGACGAAGAATCCGGATTGCAGCGCTGCGGTGAAAGCCCAACGAGTTGCGAGGCGCCATTCGCGGGCCAGGGCCGGATCTTTCTGCTCGACGGATCCGACGTCGCTGGGGATCTCGATGGCGATTCTCTGGCGGAGGAGGGCGGCGGGCAAATCGGTGCGGTGCGGCTTGCCGTGGGCGTTGAACTGGATGAGCGGTTGCAGGGTGCGGAGCGCGTCCAGCATTTCGGCACGATGGTCTTTCCCGTGCAAGCGGGTTTGCACACGGCGGCTGGCGAGCGGCCATTTCACCCACAGGCGATCGGTGCTGTTGCGGTGCAGAGTGCTGGAAGTTTCGGGGCCGTAGAAATCAACCTTATAACTAAGCGAAATCACTCCCAGCTTGGCGAAATTGAGGTGCGCATTTTTGCTTTGCAGGGGATCGAAGGTCCAAGTAATTTCGGTGATGCGGGCGTCGTTGATGCGCATGGCAAGAACCCGCTCCCGTTGTGCCAGTTTGAGCTTGTAGCCGAGATCAGAATTCCGATAGGGCGCACGAACCGCCAGCATGTGGGAATGGAGGTTGGGCCGGCCGTCTTCGAGGCCGAGGAAACCGAAGGCGAAGCCGACCAACGTGCCGCCCTCAAACGCGCCCAGCCAGAGGTTGCCGGCTTGCTGGGTAGCGACGGCGAGGGTGAGAGGGGTGGTGTCCAGGTCGGAGAGTTCCCACACTTCCCTTTCCACGGCTTCGGCCTGCTTGAGGTCGTGGAGGCCTTGGAGATCGCGAATGGTAATCGGGGGTTTTGACTGCACCATGAGATCAGACCGCGAGACACTATAACCGAGAGTGACGATAAGGTAAAAGTTTGTAAAGGTTTTGGGCAAAGGGTCAAGGAGGAATAATATTGATTCTGCGGGATTTCTGGGCTCGGGAACTACATACCCAGGGGCGTAAAATCAAGTAGCCGCATGCAGTTTTTTGGCGTCTAAAGCGTAGCGATGGCGGATCATAGGCAAAGTGTGAGTCGATCATATCTTCTTATTAAACGAGGCCCATGCATGGGGCAAGAGGCAAATGAACAAGATTACGGCGCGCCTAAAGCCGCGCCCTTTCAAAGCCACAGTATTTTTCCGCGACTGGCCGTGGTTTCGATCTTATCGATCTGCCTGGCGTGGCTTGGATGTGGTGGCGACCCGAAACCGACTTCCGCGCGCGCAAATGCGCCACAGGCCGTACCGGTGTCAGTATCCACGGTTGAACGGCGCGACATGCCTTACTACCTGACGGGGCTAGGATCGGTTTCCGCGTTTTACACGGTCAACATCAAGTCACGGGTGGATGGCCAACTGGAGCAGGTGAATTTCAAGGAAGGGCAATTCGTAAGTAAAGGTGAACTGCTGGCAGTGATTGATCCCCGGCCCTACCAGGTCGTGTTGGACCAGGCGCAAGCCACGCTATTTCGAGACCAGGCACTCCTGCGAGATGCGAAACTGAATTACGACCGCTTCAAGGGCCTGCTGCAAGTTTCGGGTGCAATGTCGCAACAGCAAGTGGACACGCAAAACTCGCTGGTGGATCAACTGGAAGGAACGGTCCGCAACGACCAGGCGGCGATCGATAATGCCAAGCTGAATCTCGTGTATTGCCACATCACTTCGCCGATCAGTGGGCGAGTGGGATTGAGGCTGGTGGATCCCGGGAACTTGGTTCACGCGACCGACACCAATGCGCTGTTGGTGATCACGCAACTCCAGCCCATCGCAGTGCTCTTCACTCTGCCTGAGGACAGCCTGCCCGCGGTTTCCCAGCACATGAGCAAGGGGACGCTTCAGGTGGATGCCTACAGCCGGGATGACCAGACCAAGCTCGACACCGGCAAGCTGGAGACCATTGACAACCAGATTGACCAGACCACCGGGACTGGAAAGTTGAAGGCGGTGTTTGATAACAAAGGCAATTCGCTTTGGCCGAATCAGTTTGTGAACATTCGCTTACTGCTCGAAGTCAGGAAAGACAGCACAGTGATCCCGGCGGCGGCGATCCAGCGTGGGCCGCAGGGAACGTATGTATTCGTGGCCAAGGCGGACGACACGGCGGACATTCGTTCGGTGACGGTGGCATTCACGCAAGATAACCTGGCGAATATCGCGAGCGGACTGTCGCCCTCTGAAGTGGTGGTGACGGATGGCCAGGACAAGCTGCAGGCCGGCAGCAAGATTGAAGTGCGGCAAACAAAACCGTCCGGTACTCCGCAGCCAGCTCCCACCACAACGCCCTCCGGAAAGCAAGGTTCAGGAACTCCGACGTCATGAATCCGTCACGGATTTTTATTCTCCGGCCGGTGGCTACAGCGTTGCTGATGGTGGCCATCATGCTGGTGGGATGGGTGGCGTACCGGCAACTTCCGGTTTCCGCCCTGCCGGAGGTGGATTATCCGACCATCCAGGTGGTGACGTTTTATCCGGGAGCGAACCCGGATGTGATGGCGTCGTCGGTGACCGCGCCGCTGGAGCGGCAATTCGGCCAGGTGCCCGGCCTGAGCCAGATGACCTCGACCAGTTCGTTTGGCAGTTCGGTCATTACACTGCAGTTTGGGCTCGATCAAAGTATTGACGTTGAAGAGCAACAAGTGCAGGCGGCGATCAACGCTGCCACGACCTACTTGCCGACGGACCTTCCCAATCCTCCGATCTACAGCAAAGTGAATCCGGCGGATTCGCCGATCATGACGCTGGCGCTGACTTCGAAGAGCTTGCCGCTTTCGAAAGTCGAGGACCTGGCGGACACGGCGATGGCGCAGAAGATTTCCCAGGTCACAGGGGTAGGCCTGGTCTCGCTCAGCGGCGGGCAGAAACCGGCAGTGCGAATTCAGGCGAATCCCACGGCTCTAGCTTCTTATGGGCTGAGTCTGGAAGATGTGCGCACGGCTTTGGCGGCGGCCAATGTGGACCAGGCGAAGGGCACGCTGAATGGGCCGCGGCAGTCGTTCACCATCGGAGCGAACGATCAGTTGTTATCGGGTGAGCAGTACGCTCCGATCGTAATTGCCTACCGGAACGGATCTCCGGTGCGCTTGTCGGACGTCGCAAACATCACCGACGGAATCGAGAATGTGATGCAGGCGGCGTGGATGAACCTGGATCCGGCCGTGATCATGAATATTCAGCGCCAGCCGGGCGCAAACATCATCCTCGTGGTGGACCGCATCAAGAAGCTGTTGCCGCAGTTGCAGGCGGGGCTGCCCGCGGCGGTGAGTGTGAGCATCCTTACCGACCGGACGGAGACCATCCGGGCGTCGGTGAAAGATGTGAAGATCGAGCTGGCACTGACCGTGGTCCTGGTGGTGCTGGTCATTTTCCTCTTCCTGAGAAATCTTTGGGCGACGTCGATTCCGGCGGTCACCGTGCCGCTTTCGATTGTTGGAACATTCGGCGTCATGTATCTGTTGGGATACAGCCTCAACAATCTGACGCTGATGGCGCTGACTATTTCCACCGGATTTGTGGTGGACGACGCCATCGTCATGATCGAGAATATCGACCGCTATCTGGAAGAGGGCGATTCGCCCCTGGATGCGGCGCTGAAGGGCGCGGGACAGATTGGGTTCACGATCGTTTCCCTGACGGTTTCGCTGATTGCGGTGTTGATCCCGCTGCTGTTCATGGGAGACATTGTCGGCAGGCTGTTCCGCGAGTTCGCGGTGACGCTGGCGGTGACGATTCTGGTGTCGGCGGCAGTGTCTTTGAGTTTGACGCCGATGATGTGCGCCAAGCTGCTCAAGGCGAAAGACCCTGCCCACCAGACGTGGTTCTACAAATCGACCGAGAAGTTCTACGAAAATGTCATCGCCTTCTACGGCCGGACGCTGAAGGTCGTTCTCAGGCATCAGCCTATAACGTTGCTGGTCACGCTGGGGACGCTGGTACTGACGTTGTTCCTTTATGTGATCGTGCCGAAGGGATTCTTCCCGGTGCAGGACACGGGCGTGATTCTGGGGATTTCAGATGCGCCGCAGAGTGTGTCGTTCCAGTCGTTGGCGGACCATCAGCAGGCGCTGGCGCGGGTGATCTTGCAAGATCCGGATGTTCAAAGTCTGTCATCGTTCATTGGTGTGGATGGCACGAACCTTACACCCAACAGCGGTCGCATCCAGATCAACCTGAAGCCGCGCGAGGAGCGTACCGCGAAGGCGACAGACATTATCCGGCGGCTGCAACCGAAGCTGGCGGAAGTCGAGGGCATTGAGCTGTTCATGCAACCGGTGCAGGACTTGACGGTTGAAGACCGGGTGAGCCGCACGCAGTTTCAGTACACCATTGAGGACGCCGACGCCAAGGAGTTGAATACGCTGTCGGCTACATTGGTGGCCAAGCTGCGCACTCTGCCCGAATTGCAGGACGTGGCGAGCGACCAGCAAAACGGCGGCCTGCAAGCGGACTTGACCATCGACCGCGATACCGCATCGCGGTTGGGCATTCTGCCGGCGCAGATTGATAACACGCTTTACGACGCGTTCGGACAGCGGCAGGTTTCGACCATCTTCACGCAATTGAATCAGTACCACGTGGTTTTGGAAGTGGCTCCGCAATTTCAACAGAATCCGGGGTCGTTCAAAGATTTATATGTGAAGTCGGCCTCCGGGCCGCAGGTGCCGCTTTCCACGTTTACCCAGCTCAACACCTCGAATGCATCGTTGGCGGTCAATCATCAGGGGCAGTTTCCAGTGGTGACATTGTCGTTCAACCTGGCTCCGGGAAAGTCATTGGGTGACGCCACTAAAGCGATTGATAAGGCGGAACAGGAAATCGGGATGCCAGCGAGCGTTCACACCGCATTTCAGGGCACCGCAGCGGCGTTTCAAAACTCGCTGTCCACGGAACCGTGGCTGATAGTGGCGGCGATTGTGACGGTGTACATCGTGTTGGGAGTTTTGTATGAGAGCTACATTCACCCCATCACGATTCTCTCGACTCTGCCCTCTGCCGGCGTGGGAGCGATTCTGGCCTTGCTGGTCACGGGGAATGATTTGGGTGTGGTGTCGATCATCGGGATTATTTTGCTGATTGGCATCGTGAAAAAGAACGCGATCATGATGATTGACTTCGCGCTGGAGGCGGAGCGCGTGGAACACAAGCCACCGGAGGAGGCCATATTCCAGGCTTGTCTGCTGCGTTTCCGCCCGATCATGATGACGACTATGGCGGCGCTGCTGGGCGGGTTGCCGCTGGCGCTGGGCCGAGGCACGGGATCGGAATTGCGGCACCCGCTGGGCATCACGATTGTGGGTGGTCTGCTGGTCAGCCAGGCTCTTACCTTGTATACGACGCCGGTGGTTTATTTGTGGTTTGACCGGCTGGCGCGGAGGTTCGAGCGCCTGGGGATTGGCAATGCGATTGAGGAGCCGGCGACGGGAGACTAGACGATGAATGTTTCTGCTCCCTTTATAAAGCGGCCCATCGGAACATCGCTGCTGACGCTGGCACTGTTAATGTCAGGAGCGCTGGCGTTCAGTTTTCTTCCAGTTGCGCCGCTTCCTCAGGTTGAATTTCCGGTGATCCAGGTGTCGGCCGGCTTGCCGGGAGCCAGCCCGGAGACCATGGCGTCGGCAGTGGCAACTCCGCTGGAGCGGCAATTCGGACGCATCGCCGGCATCAACCAGATGACTTCGGTCAGCCAGCTGGGGGCGACCGGCATCGTCCTGCAATTCGATCTCACTCGCAACATTGACGCGGCCGCGCGTGATGTGCAGGCCGCCATCAATGCGGCGCGGAGCCAGCTGCCTTCGAATCTTCCCGGCAATCCCTCGTACCGGAAAGTGAATCCGGCGGATGCGCCGATTCTGATTGCTTCCATGACCTCCGACAGCGTGCGGCTGCCGGACATATACGATCAGGCCAATTCGATCCTCTCGCAAAAGCTGGCACAGGTGGGTGGCGTAGGCCAGGTGTATGTGGCGGGCGGAGCGAATCCGGCAGTGCGGGCGGAGCTGGATCCGAATCTGCTCAACAAGTTTGGCATCGGTCTGGATGCGGTGCGGGTGGCGCTGGGGGCGGCCAATGCGAACCGGCCCAAGGGCGAAGTCGGCAATGGCGTGCATTCCTGGCCGATCTCTGACAACGACCAGATGATGCACGCCGACCAGTATCGACCGCTAGTGGTGGCTTACAACCAACAAAGTGGAGCGGCCGTGCGTCTGGGAGATGTTGGTACGGTATGGGACTCGGTGGAAGACGCGCACATTTATGGGCTCTCCGATGGCAAGCCTGCGGTTCTACTCATTATCTTTCGCCAGCCCGGCGCCAACATTATTCAGACGGTGGACAACGTACTCAACCTGTTGCCGCAGCTGGAGGCAACGATCTCGCCTGCCATCAAGTTGACCATCGTCTCCGACCGTACCACCACGGTGCGCGCGTCGTTGCGCGATATCGAGATCACGCTGGTGATCTCGGTGGTGCTGGTGATTGGCGTGGTCTTCGTATTTTTGCGTACGGTGCGGGCGACCATTATTCCCAGCATCGCGGTGCCGTTGTCGCTGATTGGCACGTTTGGGGTGATGTATCTCCTGCACTATAGCCTGAACAATTTGTCACTTATGGCGCTGGCCATTTCGACCGGCTTTGTGGTGGACGATGCCATTGTGGTGCTGGAAAACATTACCCGCTATCTGGAACAGGGGATGAAACCGGTGCAGGCGGCGTACCGCGGGGCGCGTGAAATTGGATTCACGGTGCTCTCGATGAGCACTTCGCTGGTAGCTGTGTTCATTCCAATCTTGATGATGGGAGGGATTGTCGGACGGCTGTTCCGTGAATTTGCGGTCACATTGAGCGCGGCGATCGCGGTGTCGTTGATAGTGTCACTTACTACAACACCGGCCATGTGCGCCCAGTTACTCAAGTCGCTGCACGAAGAGAAACATGGGCATGCTTACCAGGCGAGCCAGAAGGTATTCGATGGAATCCTGAAAGTGTACGGGATCGGCCTGGGCTGGGTTTTGCGCCACCAGTTCACGGTATTGCTGATCACCATAGCAACCGCTTGCCTGAGTGTATTTCTGTATCAGGATGTACCCAAAGGGTTTTTTCCCCAGCAGGATACCGGACGAATTCAAGGATCGATACAAGCCGCGCAGGATATTTCCTTCGATGCCATGAGCCAGAAGATGCGGCGCTATGTGCAGATTGCGATGGCGGACCCGAACGTAGTGCACATGATCGGATTCTGCGGCGGCACCACGGCGATGAACCAGGGACGCATGTTTATCACCTTGAAGAAGGACCGGAAGCTGACAGCCGACCAGGTGATCAACGAGTTGAGCAAGAAGTTTGCTGAGGTGCCGGGAGCGACGCTTTACATGCAGGCGCAGCAGGACCTCAACATCGGCGGCCGTCTGAGCCAGGCGCAATATCAGTACACTCTGCAAGGCGAGGACTTGAATGAGTTGAACGTATGGGCGCCGCAATTGCTGCAGAAAATGCGCGCCATCCCGATTCTCATGCAGGTGAACACCGACCAGCAGGACAAGGGCTTGGCGGCGAACCTGATCATCGACCGGGATACCGCGTCGCGTCTGGGAGTGTCGACGGCGGACATCGATACGATCCTGTATGACGCGTTTGGCCAGCGCCAGGTCTCGACCATTTATCAGCCACTGAACCAATACCACGTGGTGATGGAAGTGGCGCCGCAGTTTCAGCAGAGTCCAGACACGCTCGCAAACACCTACGTGCATTCATCCACCGGCGCGACGGTTCCACTTTCCGCTTTCACCCATTACGGCCCGGCCAACACTTCACTCGCTGTCAATCACCAGGGACAGTGGCCGGCGGTGACGATTTCCTTCAATCTTGCGCCGGGTGTCTCGTTGGGTCAGGCGACCACCGCGATTGAGAATGCGCAGCGCGCAATTGATTTTCCGGCAACCATCCAAGGCAATTTCCAGGGAACGGCGGCAGCATTCAAGGATTCGCTGTCGAGTGAACCGATCCTGGTTTTTACTGCGCTGTTTACTGTCTACATTGTTCTGGGAATTCTGTACGAAAGCTTAATTCATCCCATCACCATTCTTTCCACCATTCCCTCGGCCGGTGTGGGGGCGCTGCTGGCGCTGAAACTAACTCATAACCAGCTGGATGTCATTGGCCTGATCGGCATCATCCTTCTGATTGGCATCGTGAAGAAAAACGCCATCATGATGATCGACTTCGCGCTGTTGGCGGAGCGGAACGAAGGCAAGTCGCCGCTGGACGCGATTCACGAGGCCTGCCTGTTGCGTTTTCGTCCCATCATGATGACGACGATGGCGGCGCTGCTGGGTGGGTTGCCGCTGGCGCTAGGGACGGGCATTGGATCGGAGTTGCGACGGCCGCTCGGTATCACGATTGTCGGCGGATTGATCGTCAGCCAGGCGCTGACGCTGTTTACTACTCCGGTGGTGTATCTCTACATGGACAGGTTCCGGCTGTGGTTACGCCGAGTATTCGGCCTGTCAAGGCCGGCTACACCGGCTGCGAGCCACGCGGATTAGGTGGTTCTTCTCGCCCCAACGCTGTGGTCATCAGATCGGCAATGGACTCATCTCTTTTTTAACCGCTCAACCACCGCACGCAGGGTGGCTTGGGTCTCGGGGTGCCACCAACTGGCGGCAACTTTCTTTAGCTCGCCGTCGAGGTCGCGGCGGAAGATGGCGATCAGGTCGGCGCGGGCTTCGTGCCGAGTGGCAGTCATGGCTTCGGCGGGCAGCGCGAGCAGTGTCTTACACCATTCGATAGAGCGCTCGACCACATGTTCGGTGGGAACTAACTCGTCCACCAATCCGATTTCGAGGGCCTGGGCGGGCGACATCAGCAGGCCCGCAGTGGAGAGACGTTCGGCCTGGCGCGGGCCGACCTGGCGGCGAAGCGCGGCGAGAATCACAGCGGGCAGAGGAATGCCGACTTGCACCTCGCTGAGTCCGATCTTGAATTCGCCATCGGCCATGATTCGCCAATCGCAAAATAGTGGAAGGACCGTGCCGCCGGCGGGGGCGTGTCCGATGATGGCGGCGACGATGGGGATGGGCGAACAGGCGAGTACCTTCATCAGCGCATAGAGTTCGCGCCACAAAGTGGTGATGGCTTTGCGATCCAGGCCCATGAGTAGCGGGACGTCGAGGCCGGCGCAGAACCTGCCGGGCGTGCCGGAGAGCACCAGGGCGCGGACACCGTCTTTCGGGGCGGATTCTGCCGCCTGGCGGAGAGCGACGATCAGGTCTCCGGTGAGGGCGTTGACGGGCGGGCGGTTCAGCCGGAGTTCGCGGATCGGGCCATGGTTAATGGTGTGAATCATGTAGATCGAGTATACGCGGGCGCCTGGGGGTGGGCAGGAAAGAACCTAACCACAGAGGACACAGAGGCGCACAGAGAAAAGCTTGGCCACGGATTTACACGTATCGTAGAAAAGAGCCTTTAATCACAGAGGCCGCTGAGAGGGGCGGCGGAGATCGCAAAGAAAAGCTGAGCCCTTGGAGACTGAGGATAGGGAGACATTCGTCTCTGCTCGGGCTATGCGGACGGTGGCTTGATAGGTGGGGCGGCGTATGGTATTTTGATGCGCGGTATAAATGGGGGAAGCTTTGACTCTTGATATCAACAGTTATGTAGAAGCGGTCCGGAAGTTTAACGATCTGGTGGGCGAACTTGCAGCCAAGCTGCAGGAGATCAGCGACGCTCGCGATCAGGCTTTGAAGGCCAGCGCGGACTTGAAACGTGAGTTGGAGAGCACGGACCAGCGGATGATGGATATTTCCAGCGCAGTGCGGCAGCAGATTACGCTGGAGTTCGCCAAGAAGAACGTTGCGCGTTCCGACGAACTTGCCGAATACACGGTACCCAGCCGCCGGGCAGTCTAGCTCCAGTGGTCGCTACTTTCGCGCGGACTGGAAAATAGCGAAGGTGGCGCCCTGGGGATCGGCCAACACCCCGAAGCGGCCGACGTTCTCCAACGTCATCGGTTCCATGTAGAACTTCGCTCCCAGCTGCTTCGCCTTGGCTGCGGTGGCGTCGCAATTTGAAGTGAAGAAGTATGGCAGCCAGTGCGCAGGCGTCCCGGGCTGGCGCATCTTGACCGGGGAAATCCCTCCGATAAACTCCTCACCATTCTGAATGTGAACATAACCTGACGGCGGATCGTCGTCAGTGTCATCGGTGATCTTCCATCCGAACATGTCGGCGTAGAACTTGCGCGCGCGGTCGGGATCGGGCGTGCTCAGGTCGGCCCAGCATAACGTGCCGTCAACTCCGGCGATGCCGATACCGGTGTTCTTGCCGGACTGCCAGACACAGAACGTTGCGCCGGTAGGATCGGTGAGCACGGCCATGCGGCCGGCATCCATCACGTCAAATGCAGGAGCGCAGACGTTGCCGCCGGCTTTCGCAGCGCGGGCGGCAGCTGCATCGGCGTTATCCACGGCGATGTAAAGCATCCAGTGGGGCGGAACACCTTTTTGCTCGGGGCGCAAAGTGCATCCGGCAGCCGCGTCGCGGCCATTGAGGCGGAAGATGGTATAGACCTCGGTCGGCCCCATGGGCATGTCGTTGATCTCCCAACCGAAGAGCCCACTGTAAAACTTCTTGGCGGCGGGTTGGTCGGTGGTGGCCAGTTCGATCCAACAGAAAGAGCCGGGCTGGTGTTTGTCGATAGTGCGCATGGGGGGAAGTATATGACATCTGGTGAGAGGTGAGAAGTCAGAGGGCAGAAGTGAAGCCACAACTTCTCCCCTACACGGCAAGCACGTCCAATACTCGCTCCATGCCCTCACGGAGTTGGGAGGGCGGAGTGATGAGGCTCAAGACCAGGTATCCGTCGCGGGGGAAGTCGTAGAAGTGGCCGGGATGGACGAGGACTCCGGCTTTGCGCAGCAGATCGATGGCGAGGTCTTCGTCGGATCGGGTGGCGGGGACGCGGAGAATGGCGTACCACCCGCCTTCGACGGCGAGCCGCTGACAGGCTTTTTGCTGAGCGAGTTGGCGATCGAGTTCGGCTAGATTGCTGCGGACGCGAGCGAGCAGTTGGGGCTGGATTTGCTTTCGTTGGTTCAGGAGCGCTGGCGCCGCCAACTGGACAGGAGCATTCAGCGAGAGATAAGTATCGGCAATGACTTCGAGGCGCGACAGGGCTGCTTGCAGTTGGTCGGCGGGGCCGCTGACAGCGATCCAGGCCAGTTTCATTTGTGGCAGGGCGGAGATTTTCGAGGTGCCGCTGAGGGTAAAAGTCAGGACGTCTCTGTTGGTCGCAAAGGACGGGCGTGGAGCGCCGTCGTGGGCGTAGTCGAGAAAGACTTCGTCGACGATGATGGCCAGGTTATGCTGACCGCAAAAATGGTTGAGGGTCGCGCGCTCGGCGTTACTCACATAGGACCCGGTGGGATTGTTCGGATGCACAAGGACGATCGCTCGAGTGCGAGGGCTGACGGCCTTTTCAAGAGACGGGAAGTCGATCTGCCAGCCGTGATCGTAGAGTAGTGGGTAGGGGACGAGTTTCACATCCTGCAAGTCGGCTAGAAATTCGAATAGCGGGTAGCTGGGTTTCGGGACCAGGATCTCGTCTTCTGGATTCGCGAGCAGGCGGAAGACGAATGAGTAGCCTTCGCTGGTGCTGGTGGTGAGCAGCACGGATTCGGGATCGATTTGTTGGTTGTAGTAATCGGCTACGGCTTGGCGGGCGCTGAGCAGACCTTTGGGTTGGGGATCGTAGTCGAGCGAAGCGGGATTGGCGAGTGAGTGGAGAATGGCCGCGTTGTCGTAATGAAGCCCGGCGCGAGTGGGATTGGAAATTGCCAGATCGAGGACTTCCCTGCCGGCGGCGTGCAACTCCTGTTGCGCCTGCGTGAAGCGGTTGGGCGTAAGCTTCCAGTCGGTGCGGCGGGAAAACATACCGGGACATCATACGCAATGAGGGCCGCACGACACATGGGCGTGTGTGGGGATTAGGCGAAGCCAGCCACCCGCACGGGCTATAAAGGGTGATAGAATCCCGTCCAATACCGCAAGACTGCCAGGGACGTCTGGTTCATCTTCGCGAGCTTTACACCCAGGAGAACCTCAAATGTTCAGAATGATCTGCGGCTTATTTCTCTGCGCGGCTATGGCGGGCGCATCCCCTGCTCAGACCTTAAGAACTCTCGTCACCTTCGATGAGACAAACGGCGAGGACCCTTTTGCCTCTCTGATCGAAGGCATTGATCATAATCTTTACGGCACGACTGTATATGGGGGAGGCGCGAATGATGGCACGGTTTTCAAAATCTCGCCGCAGGGAGTACACACCATCCTTTATAGCTTTTGCGCGCAAGCCGGGTGCACTGACGGCAGGTATCCAGCGTGGCTAACCCAAGCCGCTGATGGTGATTTCTACGGCGAGACCTACCAGGGTGGTGGCAGCGATGCCGGAACAGTTTTCAAGATCACGTCAAGCGGCGCGCTGACGACGCTTTACAGCTTCTGCTCGCAACCGGGTTGCACAGACGGCGCACTGCCGCAATCCGCCCTGGTGCAAACCAATGACGGAACCTTCTACGGGACAACCGTCATCGGCGGCACTCAGAACCAGGGGACGGTTTTCACCATTACTCCGGGCGGCGTGCTGACGACGCTTTATAACTTCTGCGCGAAGGCCGACTGCGCAGACGGGGCCCAGCCGAACATTGGGTTGACCCTGGCCAGCGATGGAAACTTCTATGGAACGGCGGCGCTTGGCGGGAACAGTAGCCCAATGTGCCTGTACCGCTGCGGCACACTGTTCAGAATCACACCGGGCGGCAAGTTCACCACCATTTACAGCTTCTGTTCACAAGCTTCCTGCGCCGATGGAGCCATTCCGCAAGGCCTCATGATTCAAGCAAAAGATGGAAGCTTATACGGCACAACCGACGGCGGCGGGAGCAGTAGCCTTGGCACTGCGTTTCGAATCAATGCGCGAGGCAAGTTCACAACCCTGCACAGCTTCTGCACTGGCAGTTGCTCCGACGGCGGCATCCCTTACGCCGGACTCATTCAAGCCAGCGACGGGAACTTCTACGGAACTGCCAACCTTGGCGGGACGGGAGGCTTTGGCACGGTCTATAGGATGACCTCGGCGGGCGTGGTCACTGGCCTCTTTGGGTTCGACGACAAGGCCGACGGCGCGTTCCCCGTGGCTGGTGTCATTCAAGCCACCGACGGAAGACTTTACGGCGGAACCGAGCAAGGCGGAAATGATAACTGCTTTGCCCCAACCGGGTGTGGCACCATCTTTCGCTTGTCGGGAAAGGCGGCGGGGAACGAGGCGATGCATGACCGTGAAGAAAACGCTGTGCGACTCATCCCTGTGTTGCCCAGGAGTCTGATCCGGGAGAACCGTTGAACCACAAAGACAGGCAACGGAATCCCTTGAAGCTAAAACCTGAGACTCCGTGTCTTCAGCAGCTGGTGTACCTGAAATTTCGTGGCGAGGACGCCCGCGCCACAGGGTAGGGATATAATATGACGCCTGCCACCATGGAAACCTCTACGCAATACGAATTGAAGCTGGCTCAGCGCATGTCGCGTCTGGGCACGGAAACTGCTTTTGAAGTGTTGAACAAGGCGCGCGCGCTGGAGCTCCAGGGTAAGGACATTGTCCACCTGGAGATTGGCGAGCCTGATTTCGATACTCCAAAGAATGTGGTCGATGCCGGCATCGATGCCTTGCGCAAAGGCTGGACACACTACGGGCCGTCGGCCGGATTGCCCGAGTTGCGGCAAGCCATCGCAGAAGACGTCTCGAAATCGCGCGGAGTAAAAGTATCGAGCGATGAGGTGGTCGTAGTACCCGGCGGTAAGCCTATTATTTTCTTTGCACTGCTGGCCTTAGCTGATGCCGGGGATGAGGTTATTTATCCGAATCCTGGATTTCCGATTTATGAGTCGATGATCAATTATGCAGGGGCAAAAGCGGTGCCGATTCACCTTTATGAGGAGCGCGATTTCGGGCTGGATGTAAAGGAGCTGAAAGCTCTGATCACCGATCGCACTCGGCTGATCATTATCAATTCACCCCAGAATCCTACAGGGGGCGTGTTGAGCAAACAGGACATCGGGGGGATCGCCGAGGCGATTGGCGATCGCAACATCATGGTGTTATCGGACGAGATTTACAGCCGGCTGATTTTTGAGGGCGAGCACCATTCGATTATGTCGGTGCCGGGATTCAAGGAGCGGACGATTCTGCTGGATGGGTTTTCGAAGACCTGGGCGATGACGGGATGGCGCATGGGGTACGGTGTTATGCGGGCTGACCTGGCGGCGCAGATCGCGCGGCTGAACACGAATTCGAATTCCTGCACGGCGAGCTTTACGCAGATTGCGGGGATCGAGGCGATTCAGGGAGACCAGTCGTCAGTGGATAAGATGCGAGTTGAATTTCAGCGGCGGCGGGACGCGTTTGTGGCGGGCTTGAACAAGATCAAGGGATTCTCTTGCCGGCTGCCGAAAGGCGCGTTTTACGTCTTCCCCAATGTTACGAAGACAGGATGGAAGTCGAAGAAGCTGGCGGATGCGTTGCTGGAACAGGCGGGTGTGGCTTGTCTTTCGGGGACCGCGTTTGGGGATTATGGCGAAGGCTATCTGCGGTTCAGTGTAGCCAATTCTTTGGAGAATCTGAATAAGGCGCTGGCGCGAGTGGATGAGTGGACTAAGAAGAATCTCTAGCCGCAGATTCCCGCTGACTTCGCTGATCAAAAACCTGGCCACGGATTCACACTGATCGAACCACAAAACGAAGATACATCATGAGCAAGAAATTCCGGGTTTTTGCTACCTGTGATATTGGAGATTCGATTGAGCTGCTGCGCAAACGAGGTTATGAGGTCGAGGTCTATCCACGGCCTGAGGCGCCGCCGAAGAACCTGATCATCGAGAAGGTGAAGTCAGGGGTCGATGGGCTGATCACTACGCTGCGCGATCCGATTGATGCCGAGGTGTTCGAGGTCGGCAAAGGCACCCTGAAGGTGGTGGCGCAGATTGCCGTGGGCTTTGACAACATCAATCGCGCTGACGCCAATCGCTACAAGGTTCCGTTTACTCATACCGCCGATGTGCTGACCGAGGCTACGGCGGAGTTTGCTTTCTTCCTGCTGGGGTCACTGGCTCGAAAGATGTGGCCAGCCGAGCATCTAACCCGCGAAAACCGCTGGGGATATTGGCATCCTTATCTTCCCTTCCTTGGCGATGAAGTCACCGGCAAAACCATCGCGGTGATTGGTACGGGGCGCATCGGGCTGGCGCTGATCAAGAAATGCTCCGGGTTCGATATGAACATTCTGTGTTATGACCCGGCGTATCAGAATCATGAATATGTCAAAGGAATTCAAGAGGTGATGGACCTGCGGCAGGCGCGGGGAATCCAGAAAGAGAAAACCTGGATCAAGTATGTTTCGCTGGAGGAAGCCCTGCGAACCGCGGATTTCGTGAGTGTGCATGTGCCACTGTTGCGCGAAGGCGAGAGCACGACGCCGACCTATCATTTATTCAACGAAAAGACGCTCCGCATGATGAAGCCGACGGCTTATCTGGTGAACACGTCACGGGGGCCGGTGGTGGACGAGCTGGCTGTGGCCAAGGCGTTGCGCGAGAAATGGATTGCCGGTGCAGCGTTGGATGTGTACGAGAAAGAACCGCTGCCGGAGGATTCGCCGTTGCGCGATCCCGCGATTGAAGACCGCTTCCGGTTGTTGCCGCACTTTGCCAGCGCAGCGCGGATCACGCGGCTGTCGACCGATCCTAATAAAGGGATGGCCGGACGGACGGCTCAGGGGTTGATTGACGTGCTTGAGGGCAACTACGACGGCGATGTTAGGAAGATGCCTTATGTGGTGAATAAGGAAGCGTTCGGGAAGTAGGGGGCCTATTCCGAGACGGTATGTTCTTCGCTGCTTTGGGCTCGCAGGACGCGATCCACAAAATATGGTGCGCGGCGCGTGGGTTCGTGGTAGTGGCGGACTTGCATCTCGCCCAGCAGGCCGACGGCCAGCATATTCAGTCCTGCCAAGAGAAGCACGGCCGCAAAGATCATGAGTGGGCCGTGCTGGGCCATGGTGTCGGAGTGGTTGAAGAGCTTGTCGAGCATCAGCCAGAGGGCGATGCCGCCTCCGGAGAAAATGCTGAGCATCCCCAGGCTGCCGAAGAAGTGCAGCGGCCGCGACAGATAGCGCAACAAGAACCGTATGGTGATGAGATCGAAGAACACGCGGAAAGTCCGCGAGATGCCGTAATGCGAAGCGCCCTTGTCGCGCATTACGTTGCGGATGGGAACCTCGCAGATGGACGCACCGTAGGCGGAAGCAAGGGCTGGGATGAAGCGATGCAACTCGCCGTAGAGCGGGACCTGCTCAAGAATGCTGCGGCGATAAGCCTTGAAAGTGGTGCCGAAGTCGTGGATGTCAACGCCGCTCAGCTTGGCCATGAGCCAGTTGGCACAGCGCGATGGAATCCGGCGCATCCAGAGATTGTCGATGCGGACTTTGCGCCATCCGCTGACGATGTCGTAACCCTCGGCAATCTTTTCCAGAAACAGCGGGATGTCGGCGGGGTCGTGTTGCAGGTCGCCGTCCATGGCGATGGTGTATTCGCCGCGAGTGTGGTCGAAGCCGGCCGCCAGGGCCGAAGTCTGGCCAAAGTTGCGGCGCAACCGAACCACAGTCACGCGGCTGTCAATGGCAGCAATCTCGCGCAGCAGAGTAAAGGTGCGGTCGCGGGAACCATCGTCAACGAACACCAGCTCAAAAGTCTCGCCGCTGACTTCCATGACGGCTTTCAGGCGGTCATAGAGATCGGTGACGTTCTCCTGCTCATCATGCAGGGGAACCACGATGGAATATTTGGGCATGAACCACCTAATTATACTCGCCAGGTACTCATTTTGAAGCATAACCGGCGTGGTACGTTGCCTCCGGCGTAAGAAGGGCCTCCATCGCAGAGTTCGCAGAGATCAACCCCGAGAACGCAGAGAAATGCCAGAAACCAGGTTCGGTTCCGTCACTAGTATGCCAACACAACAGGGGCGGCTTTCAGTTATATTTCCTGTGAGAAGTCTATCCTTGGGTGAATGAGTCGTCCGAGCAGCCCCGCGGGGTAGGAGCCCGCCTCAATGGACAGTATTGTGATGATCATGTTTGGCAGCGTGCTTTGCACCATGACCGCCCTGAATTTCATAGAGCTGCGACGAATCCGAAAGAAGCTGGAGACGAAGCAGTCCTAAACGTCGACAAATCAGATTCCGCAGCATGCAACGCCACTGGCCGGGCGATGGTTGGTGATCCCGCCCTGGCCTGAGTTCCCTTCTGAACGTCACCCCGCCGCTCGCTCTACTTAACATCCGATTTGCGCGAATCGCCTATAATGCCGTTTCTCGTTTTCTAGCAGAAGCGGAAGCGATTATTTCCCAACCAGGAGAAATCTGTTGAACAACCCTCTCTCGCCCCAACGTCGACGTTTCTTGCAGACAAGCCTACTCAGTGGCGTAACTGCCGCCGCACTGCCCGCGCTGGCGGGCGCGCGGGAGCTGGTAGTGTCACCGGCGCCCCAAGCTCGGCCGAATGCTTTCGAGCTGGACGAGACTACGATCGCCGACCTACAGGCAGCCATGGCCTCGGGGAAATACTCCGCGCGCTCGATCACCCAGAAATATCTGGAACGTATCGAGGAGATCGACAAGCACGGGCCGGCGCTGGCAAGTGTGATCGAAGTGAATCCGGATGCGTTGGCGATTGCCGATGGCCTCGACAAAGAACGGACGCAGAAACACGTGCGTGGGCCGATGCACGGTATTCCGGTGCTGATCAAAGACAACATTGACACTGCCGACCGCATGCAGACGACGGCGGGATCGCTGGCGCTGCTGGGGTCGAAGCCGGTGAAGGATTCGTTTGTAGCAGAGCGATTGCGTGAGGCGGGAGCCGTCATTCTGGGGAAGACGAATTTGAGCGAGTGGGCAAATATTCGCTCGTCGCATTCCAGCAGCGGATGGAGCGGGCGCGGCGGGCAGACCAAGAATCCTTATGCGCTGGATCGAAATCCTTGTGGATCGAGTTCGGGATCAGGAGCTGCAACCGCGGCAAACTTGTGTACCGTAGCCGTGGGCACAGAAACGGACGGTTCGGTGGTGTGTCCGGCGTCGGCCAATGGGTTGGTGGGGATCAAGCCGACGCTGGGGCTGGTGAGCCGCTCGGGAATCATTCCCATTTCCCACAGCCAGGATACTGCCGGCCCCATGGCTCGGACGGTGCGGGATGCGGCGATCCTGCTGGGAGCGATGGCAGGTGTGGATGCGCGAGACAGTGCCACGGCGGCGAGCACTGGCAAAGCGGCGACGGATTACACCAGCTTTCTCGACCCCAACGGATTGAAAGGCGCGCGCATTGGTGTGGCGCGAAAATACTTTGGCTTCAGCGATCCGGTGGACGCGTTGATGAACCAGTTAGTCGAACAGATCAAAAGGGCAGGCGCAGAGGTGGTCGATCCGGCAGACCTGCCATCGCATGGGAAATTCGGCGAGTCAGAGTTTATGGTGCTGCTGTATGAACTGAAGACTGATCTCAATGCGTATTTGGCGGCGCGGCCCGGAGCACCGGGATCGCTGAAGGAGCTTATTGATTTCAATAGCCACAACAAAGATAAAGAGATGCCGTATTTCGATCAGGATATTTTCATCAAAGCAGAAGCCAAGGGCCCGCTTACGACTAAGGAGTACACCGACGCGCTGGAAAAGGACCTGCGACTTTCGCGTACTGAGGGCATCGATGCAGTGATGGACCAATTCAAGCTGGATGCGATTATGGCGCCCACGGCGGGGCCGGCGTGGTTTACCGATTGGGTCAACGGCGACTGCTCGAATGGCGGCAGCTCGAATGCGGCGGCGGTGGCGGGGTATCCCGACATTACGGTGCCGGCGGGATTCATATTTGGTTTGCCGGTGGGTGTGTCGTTCTTCGGGCGGGCGTGGAGCGAAGGGACATTGTTGAAGATCGCTTATGGGTTCGAGCAGTTGGCGAAAGCGAGAAAAGGGCCGGAGTTTCTGGGGAGCGTAAAGTTGTAACCTGGAGAAGAATCCTCCGCGTTCCGCCGCTCACCCGGGTGAAGTCTGCCCCGATTCTGGCGGGCCGAATTCTCAACCTGCAAAGCGGCCTAGTCATCATCGGGGTCTGTGCGCGGAATCTTGTCGTTCATGAAGTGCGCGGCACCGAGCACTGCGGGAATCGCCTTGAAGGTATTGGGTTTCTGGCTGAGATCGAAACAATCGGAAAGATCGTCGGCCGAAGCGTCAGCGTACCCTAGCGAGGGCAGATCAAAAGTGGTTTCGATCAATTTGACGATGCTGCCGAAATCGTGTGTGGTGTGAGAGATGTAGCCGGCCTTGGCATAGGGCGAAACTACGATCAGCGGCACGCGGAAACCGTAAAGATAACCCGAACCCCAACTGACGCCGTCGTCAATGACCTTGGGCGCGACGTGATCGTACCAGCCACCCCAGTCGTCCCAGGTAATGATGATTGCGGTGTCTGCCCAATACGAGCTATTGCCAATCGCATTCACGATGGAGGCCACCCACGAGGGTCCGCTGCCGTCGCTGAGATTGGAGTGATCGGAAGCGGTGCCATTGGGAATGATCCAACTCACTTGCGCAAGGTGCCCGCTGGTGATGTCTTGCAAGACCTGGGTTTCGGGGATCATCACATTGTTTGTCCAATCCGGGCCGGTGCAGGTGGGCGTGCCGTTGATGGTCTGTTGCTGGCAGATATGCTGAATAGCGTCGGGTCCGCTCCAGATCGAACCAGGGGAGGGCGCATAGTAGCGCCAACTCACACCCTTGCTGTCCAGGAGGTCGGTCAACGTGGGATGGTCAAAGCAAGGATAAATGGGCGGGTTGTTGGTTTCGCTTCCCGTGGGATCGATGAGAGAAACGGTTTCCCCGGCGGGAGCGATACATCCAGCGGGGACGGTCAGTATGTTGGGGTTTTCAGAAGCGAAAAGGTTACTGGTCGCACTCGGCGCCGATGTGCCGGAAATAATGAATTGGTGGGCCGGAAAGCTGGGGCCCTGGTTGCTCTGAAACATGCGGTCCCCGAAAGTGTATTGCTCGGCCAAAGCGAAATAGGGCTGTACGTCGGACGGAACGACATACATGAATTGCGGGTTGGGATGCGCATTTGGAGGGCAATTGGCGGCCGGAGCGCATGGGATTAAGTCTGCCCCGTCCATTTTGCCACCGTCATACATGGCAACGAAGGATGGATGGCTGTGGCTGAGGTCATAATTCTGAGGGTTCGAGCCGGTTGTGCCCAAGTCGATTGGGCTGAGCGGAATGCTCTGACCCAGTGAATTCTTGCCGGCTTTGACGATATCGGCACCGCGTGAGATGAGGATGGGATCCTGGAAGAGATTGTCAGGCGTGCGATTCTCCTGAAAGATGACCACAACGTGTTTGATAACGGCCGCGGGCGGGGGCGGTTCTGGAACGACCGTCGCGGCACCCCCGCCACAGGCACTAAGGCCGAGCAGAAGGGCTTCGAGGCTGAGGACCGCAGCGGTGACGGTTAAAATGCGAATCCGTTTCATGCAGCAATCTCCTTGAACGACTGCAGGCTTGCCGTCAAGTAGGAGGTTGGGGAAACCCGCTCCCATCGAGTTTCCCCCGTTCATTGCCAATCCGCTACTTACACGGGGCGCTTTCACTTCCAGTCTAACCCTTGATGGTCAGAGGCTCTGTCAGCTTGAAGGTCAAGCGCCGTTCTAGACCAAACCCAACATCCTTCTTACCAGTTCCAAAGGCGACCGCGGTTCCGCCGCCACCGCCGATGGCACTACCGATCAGAGCCCCAGTTCCACCCGACGCGACCCCACCGATCAAAGCGCCGGCTCCAGTGCCGCCGCCGATCAAGGCAAGGTTACGTTTCTTGTGCGATTTGCCTTTGGCGTAGATGTGCGAAGTCTCGAGCGGGACGTCCTGGTTCCCTAGGCTCACCGAAACCAGGGTCAGTCCGAGTTCTCCCGGATGGTGCAGACGCCCTGAGTGACGCGCGATGGTCACTTTGCCGCGCACTGCTGCGCCACGGGGCGCCACCGTCTGTCCGTCAACCACCAGAGGCTCGTCAAGCACCGCGTCAAAAATCTCGCCGGCCTCGGACGATGCACTTGAAACCGGAGTCTGCAAACGTACTGTCACTGCTGTGCCGGCGGGCAGGCTGACCACGGGCTGTTCTTGCGAAGCGCTCGATGTCGCGTTCTGCTGATCGCCCGCCGACTGTGCGTCGTTCGATTTTTTGCTACACCCGGCAAGTAGGAACAAAACCAGCAGTAGTGATAACAACAGAGGGTCAATGTGTCGTTTCATATTTCCTCCTGCGATGTGCACTTACCCAGAGGTGTCGCAATCGTACTACCACTCTTGGTTCGTATTTTCAACTATTTAGGGTTGTGACGAGGGGCTGGACAAGGTAGTTTTTGGATTTAAGCTGCCCGGCTCAATGTCCGAGCCATAGGCGAGATGTTCTGCCGCCGCGTTTCCGAGAACCGGCGCAGACTGCGCTGACGGGCCCTGAGACCAGAACTTATTTTCTGAACAATGTGGAAGAGCTTGTCAGGATCTCGCTCTAATACGGCAGCCCGGCAGAGCCTCCGCCAATTCAGTGAGTCATCCGTGAAACGAGAGTTCATCAAGATCTCCAGCGACCAGATGTTTACCCACACTGCTTGTTTCCGAAATGCAATCAGCTCGCGTGCAGAGAGCCAGCGTCTTGGGCTGGAGTGATCTCGAACCCAGACGTCGAACTGGTGCGTTCCAGGCTCTTTCGCACAGGATTGGAGGGACCAAACAGTATGAGTTCAATGCCGTTGTCGCGCGTCCATCGCTGGAGAAATACAAGCATGCCCAGACCACCACCTTCAATGGACTCCACCTCTGAGAGATCGAGCAGAACAACCCGTGCGTCTCCCTGTTGGGTAACAGCATCGCGCAACGCGAAGGCAGCGGCGCTACGCACGATTCTGCCCTTACACAGAACCACAACCACGTCACCGCTCTTGGTGATATGAACCTCAAGCATTGCCTTCCTCCGACTACTCAAATCTAGAGGATGCACGAATTTTGCCAATCGGGTAGATGCTGTATTTTGTTTTGGATAGCGTTTCAGGTCGAGGAAAGCGGTGGATACTTTCGGGAGGCAGTCGCGAAAATCTGCACTAGCAGATCACGGAAAGGGACGGGCACTCACTCATAGCGCAGGGCTTCGATGGGATCGAGGTTGGCCGCGCGCAAGGCCGGAAACATTCCACTGGCGATGCCTACGATGGCAAGAATTACGGTCGCGGTAATCAGCGTCCTAGGCGCGACGAATAACGTAATGTCGCCCGCCGAAGCGTGCTGGGCGAGCGCGCTATACAACGTCAGAGTTCCTACCGACAAGGAAATCGCATAAGAAAGCAGGATGCCGAAGACTCCGCCCACTGCGGTGATGACCAGCGCTTCCGCCAGGAATTGAAACAGAATATCCCGCTTGCGCGCGCCCAGGGCTTTCTCTACCCCGATTTCGCGGGTGCGCTGCGTGACTGAAACTAGCATGATATTCATCAGCCCGATTCCACCAATTCCCAGTGTGATGGTGCCAATGAATCCCAGCAGAATCTTCAGTCCCATGCTGATGATGTTGAACTGATCGAGTTGCTTGGCGGCATCGAAGAGAAAAATGGCGCGCTCGTCGGTGGGTTTGAAACTGTGGGCCAGCCCGAGCGACTCGCGGATGGTGCGAGTCAACTTGTCGTGATCGACGCCTTCGGACGACAGCCAGATTCCGCCCAGGAAGTGAGTATCCTGCAACACATCCATGGAACTGTAAGGAAGGTATATGTAGCGATTGTCATCATCGTCGGCCTCTTGCATACGGGGCTGCAACACGCCGATAACCTGGAAGGTGACGCCGTCCACGCGGATGGACTCTCCGACCGCGGGCAAGCCGGAAAATAATTTATCTTTGGCCTCGGAGCCGATGACGGCGTAGAGGCCGTGGGTCATATTGTCCTGATCGTTGAGGAACCGCCCGTCTGCCACGTGCAGGTTCCAAATGTCGAAGATGCTGGGATCGGTACCCATGACGGGAAAGCTGAAGGTACGGGAGCCGTACTGGACTTTGCCTTGTTTATCGGACTCACGGGAGATATGCCGAACCAGCGGCACGACGTTTCGCAAGAGCTCGATGTCGTCGTTGGTGAAACGGACTTGCACGCCTGCCTTGTTGCCTCCCGCCTGTTCGGAAGTACGATTGGGAAACACACCAACCGCGGTAGCGCCAAAACTGTGAAAGATGTTTTCGATGGCGCGGCCGAAACCTTCGCCGTAAGCCAGCAACAAGACGACGGTGGCAATCCCCCACGCCATGCCCAACATGGTGAGCACGGTCTTCCGGAGGTCGTGGCGCATGGCGCTGTAGGCTTGCTCCAGCAGGTCGCGCTTCACCTATTCCCTCCTCAGAGCTTCAACGGGTTGGAGCAGCGCAGCTTTGCGCGCAGGGTACAGGCCGGCCACAACCCCCGCAAAGGCCAGCGAGCCAATCGCCAAAGCGGCGGTCACGGGAACGATCTTGGGCGTGTCCCAGCCCGGAGGCGAGGGTAGAGTGGAAAGCGCCGCCATCAGGGCCGCAGCTCCTCCCATGCCAATGCCGCCGCTGAGCAGAGTGAGAAACGCGCCCTCAACAAAGAACTGAAACATGATGCTGCGGTTGGTTGCGCCCAGGGCTTTGCGCAGGCCGATTTCGCGTGTGCGATCGGCGACCGCGACCAGCATGATATTGATAATGCCGATGGCCCCCAGTGCCAACGTAACCAGTCCAACGCTGCCGAGAAACAGGTTCATGGCGTCGAAAATCTTGCCCACTTGATCGGAAGTGCGGACTGTGTCCCATTCATCAAAGGAATCGACGTTGCGATAGTCGAAGCCGTGATTTCGGGCGATCACCTTGTGGACTTCCAACTTGGCGACCTCGTTCAGTTCCCGCACCTTGGGTTGATAGTTGAGAAAAGAGATGGCATTGTCGATCTCGCCGACGTTCAGAGGGCGGAAATTGTTCTGCATGGTATGGAAGGGAACGAAGATCCGCAGGTTCATGGTGTTGTCATCGCCGTGGCCAATGCGTTTGGCGGTTCCGATCACCTGAAAGCGGAATCCACCGAGAAGAATGGTGTTGCCGAGGGCGGGGCGTCCGGGAAACAAATTCTTGCGGGCTTCGTCGCCCAGCACCACGACCAGACGCTGCTGCGAGTCGTCGAGATCGTTGATCCAACGTCCCTCGTTCATGGGCATATAGCGGACCTTGCTGAATTCCGTCGGCACGCCCATGAGACGTCCGCTGCTCTGGTAGAAGTCGCTAACCGCGCGAATGTCGTCCCGCGCAATGATGGGTACGACCAGGCCCACGTCAGGGCATTCGTCGCGAACGTCCTGATAATCCTTGTAGGTGAGGTAATACTGGCGCAGACTGGTGAAGCTGCCATTCATGGCGGGAGCACGGCCGCCGAAGATGAACAATACGTTCTCGCCAATCTGGTCGAATTGCTTGCGGTTGCCGGAGCGAAAACCCTCTCCCAGTCCCACCAGCAGAAGCAGCGAGCCCACGCCCCAGGCGATTCCAAACATGGTAAGGAAGGAGCGCAGCTTATGAGCCCACAGGGTGCGGAGGGTTTGAGCGAAGATTTCGAGAAGCACCCGCATGGCTCTGACTCTGGTTCTAACTACATGATACGCGAGGAGAAAGCATTCGGTTCCAGCAACCGTACTCGCCTGCGCGCCAAGACGCCAGACTTGGGCGCGCCGACCTCAGGCCGATTCCCGGATCCTTATCACAATAGACGCCGACACGGCCAAAAAGGATAGGCGGGCTGGTTTCTACAATTGCAATTTATGGTAAAAACTTTGCATCGTTCCCAGAACAACCGATTTGCCCTATAATCGGCGCCGGACGGCTGTTTCAATATCCCGGGGGATTCATGCATTGGCTCAAGTTAATGGTGGAAGGCTGGCTGGTGTTCGGAGTTGTGACGGTGGTCACAGGACTAATGTGGACCACGCACTTGAGCCGTGAGGCGGATCCAGAAATCACCAAGGCGCCGCCTATGCCTGAACGCCAGTTCGAAACTGCGGCCTGATTCAACCTGTCTGTCGAATGTCGAATAATGTCCGTCGGTGTCCCGGAAACGCTCAGGGTACATTCCCAATCGGACCAAGCGCAGATGACCTCGGTAACATTTCTCCTGCTGAGGGCGGGCCTAGAATCACAACGTGGATGTTCGTTTCATGCCGCGGGAGAAGTGTTGGTGGCTGATCTGCGCCCTGGTCATCTTTCACGCGGTCCTGTCTCTCGCCGTCCCACGCGGTTATCTGCTGACGACCATCGGCGATCTCACGCAGTGTCTGTTGTTGGCCGCAGTGCTGGTCTGCTTCCTCGCCAACACTCGCGGACCGGATGCTCGGGCCCGCCTTTTCTGGCGGCTGATCTCGCTGGGATGCGCACTCTGGCTGGTGGCGCAGGGACTATGGACCTACTTTGAAGTGGTGTTGCGCCAGGAAGTCCCCAACCCTTTTATCGGAGATGTGATTCTCATCCTGCACCTGGTGCCTTTTATGGGTGCACTGGCGCTGCAACCCCACATAGAACGCGACGGACAAACCAGCCAACTGGGGGCGCTGGATCTTGCCTTGTTGGTGACCTGGTGGCTGTATCTCTATCTCTTCGTGGTGATCCCGTGGCAGTATGTGTGGCCCGACGAGAAGGTTTACGGCCGCAGGTTCGATCTGGTGTTTTTTCTGGAACATTTCGTTTTTCTGGTCTGTTCGGGGATAATCTGGCTGCGCAGCACCGGCAACTGGAGAGGGGTTTACAGAATCCTGTTCGTGGCGGGACTCGTGTATGCCGGAGCTTCGGTCGCCTCCAGTCTCGCCATCGACTTTGGGAAGTATTACACCGGCAGCGTTTATGACCCCCCGCTGATGGTGGCCATGGCCTGCTTCGCCCGTGTGGGATTGGTGGCGCGAACGCAGACGCTGCGCGCGGAACCAGCGAAGGCGGACCAGGGGAAACGTGATCTTTGGATGTCAGGGCTGGCGGTGGTGACAATTCTCTCCTTGCCGGCAATGGCCGGATGGGCCCTATACTACAGCCCGGCGCCCGGCCCAGTTCGCAGCTTCCGTCTGCTGCTGACCCTGATCACCATGATGATCCTGGGCACCATGGCCTGGATCAAGCAGCATCGTCTGGACAAGGAACTGGCACGGGCCAACCGGGAACTGCGCGAGGATTCGCTCACCGATGTTCTCACCGGGGCCAGAAACCGCCGCTTCCTCAACGCCACCATCGCTGCCGACGTACGCCAAGCGGCACGCTCGTATTCTCCGATAACCTCATCTCAAGGAAAGCGGAATCGCGATTTGGTTTTCTACATCATCGATACCGACTCCTTCAAACAGGTCAACGACCGCTACGGACACGACGTCGGTGACAAGCTGCTGGTGGAGATCGCGCGCCGGGTCAGTTCCGCCATCCGGCACTCGGATGCGCTCATCCGCTGGGGTGGAGATGAGTTTCTGGTGGTTTCACGCTATACCGACCGCGGTGATGCCGTTACGCTGGCCCACCGGGTATTGAATTTTGTTGGCCAGGAGCGCTTCGAACTCGAAGGCTGCGTCAGCATTCCTTGCACCTGCTCGATCGGCTGGGCGGTATTCCCGTGGTATGAAAGCGATGCTGAGGCAATCGCCTACACTGAAGTGCTTCGCTTGGCCGACGAGGCCCTCTACCAGGCCAAGAAGGCGGGAAGAAACCAGGCGGTCGGTGTTTTGCCCACCCGCAAAGAGCCAGCGCCTGGCGCCAAGAGCTCGAGCGGAGGCAAGCGTGACCGTCTGGCGGAGCAACTCGCGGCGCGCACTGTGACCACGCCCGGTCCGGCTCAGCCCGGAGATCCCGCAATCGGGCCAGTCCGGGCAAAAGCAATTCCCGCGTCCCAGGGAATCTGATCTAATTGGTGGCCGCATACAATTCCAGGGGAAAGATTCCGCACTCGAGCTAAGAGTTTCCTTCGCCATCTTTTTCCGGTTCTACGATCTGGCGAACACTTTGCGTCCTTTGCAGTCGAGAGCCATCAACTGAATATGGACAAGTGGACCTCCGGAGCAGCCTACGACCAGTGGATGGGGCGCTGGAGCTGCCTGCTCGCCGACGAATTCCTATCCTGGTTGGGTCTGCCCTCGAAGTTGCGCTGGCTGGACGTTTGTTGCGGCAGCGGCGTACTCACGGAAGCCATTGTTAATCGTTACGCGCCAGCTCGGGTCGCGGGCTTGGATGCATCTCCCCAACAGATCGAATTTGCCCGTTTGCATCGTGCTAGCCCGGAAGTGAGCTTCGAAATCGGAGATGCGCAGGCTCTTCCTTTCGCCGACGCGAGCTTCGACGTGGCCGTTTGCGGCCTGGGCCTAAATTTCGTTCCCGAGCCCAAGCATGCGCTCCAGGAAATGCGCCGGGTCACGGTTCCAGCCGGCGTGGTCGCCGCTTACGTGTGGGACTACGCGGAGGGAGCACACTTCCTGCGAGAGTTCTGGGATGCGGCCTCAGCGGTCGACCCCAAGGCGTCAGCTTACGATCAGGCCCGCCGCTTCCCTTTGTGCAATCCCGAAGGACTGCGAAAGGCATTTGAGCTCGCCGGGTTCGGGCAAGTCACGGTGCACGCCCTCGACATTACGACCCGCTTCTCGGATTTCGATGACTACTGGCAACCACTTATGACGGGACAAGGTTCTGCTCCCAATTATCTGGCGGCCTGCGATAAAGCGACGCAAAAAGCCATTCGCGGGCGGCTGCAAGAGTCCCTGCCCGTGAGCCCGGATGGCGCAATCGAGTTGCCCGCCCGAGCATGGGCGGTGCGCGCAACCCGCGGCGAACCATGCCGTCCGGTATAATTCGCCCTGCATGGCGCTGACTTCGGGTACCAAGCTTGGACCCTACGAAATCGTTTCTCCGCTCGGGGCGGGTGGCATGGGAGAAGTCTACCGCGCACACGACTCCCGCCTCGGTCGTGATGTCGCCATCAAAGTTCTCCCGCCGCAATTGCAAGCCGATCCTGACCTGAAAGCCCGCTTCGAGCGTGAGGCTCGCGCCATCTCGTCACTCCAGCACGCGCACATCTGCACCCTCTTCGACGTGGGCCATCAGGACGGAATTGATTACCTGGTGATGGAGTATCTGGAGGGCGAAACGCTCGCCGCCAGACTGCTAAAAGGTCCGTTGCCGATCGATCAGGTGCTGACCATCGCGATCCAGACTGCTGATGCACTGGAGCGCGCGCACCGTCACGGAATCATTCATCGCGATCTGAAACCCGGAAACATTATGTTGACCAAGTCAGGAGCCAAGCTCATGGACTTTGGTCTCGCCAAGGGAAAAGCTGCGGGGGCGATGTCCGGCGGAGGCGGAGTCGGTGTGCTGACCCCGTCAACCCCGACCATGAACGTCGCCCAGATGACTTCTCCACTGACGCCGCTCACCCAGAAAGGTTTGATCGTCGGCACCTTCCAGTACATGGCGCCGGAGGTGTTGCAAGGCGCTGAGGCCGACGCTCGCTCCGACATTTTCAGCTTCGGCTGCGCGCTTTATGAAATGGCCGCCGGCAAGCGGCCCTTTTGACGGCAAGTCCCAAGTAGGAGTCCTGGCCGCCATTCTGGAAAGAGACCCAGAACCGATCAGCACAGTGCAGCCCATGACCCCGCCCGCACTGGAGAAGCTAATCCGCACTTGCCTGGCGAAAGATCCCGACCAACGCTGGCAATCAGCGCATGACCTGAAGCTGCAACTGGAAGCTATTTCAGAAATGGGCAGCAAAGCCGGTGTGCCGGCGGTCGTAGCCGGCGCGCGCCGCGAACGCAAGCGCCTGGGGACGATTTTCGCTATCGCCGGCTGGGTGCTGGCATTGGCCGGCCTGGTTGCCGCGCTGCTTTATTCCCGTCGTCTCTCCGAAGAGCAGCAACCGGTGCGCGTCGATATTGAGTTGCCCAGCGGCGTGGACATGAGTATGAACTCATTCGGCGGGGCGGTCATCTCGCCGGATGGCAAGAAGCTGGCCATCCCCGCCGCAGTTCCGAATGGCAGCGAGCTTTGGGTCCGCGATCTGACTACCGGCAAGGCGGCGTCGATTCCCGGATCCCAGGGCGTCGAGTTTCCCTTCTGGTCGCCAGACAGCAAGATGATCGGCTTCTTCTCCCACGGCAAATTGCGCACGGTGCCGGCTGCGGGCGGCCCAGTGCAGATCATTTGCGACGCACCCGCCGGGCGCGGAGGAGCGTGGAGTCAGGCGGGAATGATCGTATTTACGCCGAACATTGAAGAGCCTCTCTACAAGGTCGCGGAGAGCGGCGGCATTCCCGTGGCGGTGACCAAACTGGAAGCCACAGGCCACACCCATCGCAATCCGATATTCCTGCCTGACGGCAAGCACTTTCTGTTCACACGACGTCTGGTAGCGGGAACCGTGGGCGATCTATATGGCGGATCGCTGGACGGAAGTGAGCCGAAACTGGTGGTGCAGCAGGCCTCCAATGGGGAATACGCACAAGGATATTTGCTCTACCTCCACGACCGCAATCTCATGGCGCAGCACTTCGATCCTCGATCGATGGCGGTCAGCGGTAATCCGATTCCGGTGACCGAGAATGTGGAGTATTGGGGCCCGAAGGACCTGGGCAATTTTTCCGTTTCAACTGCGGGCACCTTGGTGTACCGGAAGGCGCAAACCAGCGAGTCGCGCTTCGCGTGGGTGAAGCTGCCGGGAAAAGAAAGCGAGGAATTCGGAGACACGATTAGCGGCATTACCTATCCGATTAGCGTGTCGGCAGATGCGAAGAAAATTGCCTTTCCCAAACGCGAGCCCAACGCCCCTGACACCGATCTCTGGCTCTTCGATGCTGAGCGCCAGATTATGACCCGGCAAACCTTCAATGTTCCGGGGTTCATCTACTCAGCGTTCTCGCCGGACGGAGCGAAGCTCGCCATTACTGCCAGCATCGGCACCAGGGGAAGCATGAGAATCAGGACTTTGGCCACCGGCGCAGAGCAGGTGATCCCTTCTGGCATTCAAGACATCGCCTACGTACACTCGTGGACTCCGGATGGCCAGTACTTGATCGTGAGTATTCAGGATCCCAAGACGTTATTCGACATATATGCTCAGCCGACGGACGGTGGCAAACCAATCCCTTTGCTCACTCAGAGCTACGACGAAAGAGACGGAGTGGTTTCGCCGAATGGAAAGTGGATGGCTTACCTGTCGGACGAGTCCGGGCGCCTGGAGCTATACGTCACCGATTTCCCCGGGGCTCACTCCAAGATGCAGGTTTCTTCCGAAGGATCGTTTTGGCACGACTGGAGCCACGACGGCAAACGGCTATATTTCGCCAATGGCAAGAAATTGATGGCGACAGAGATCCGTAATCCCGAGACCATGGAACTTGGCGGCACCGCCCTGGTCACCACGCTCGACGCTCAACCCTTGGGCTTTGGAAGCGACGGCCGTCTGCTGGTGCTGAAGTCCGCCAACGGCCAGCAAACGGAGCCGTTACGGATGGTGTTGCACTTTCCGGAGTCGTTGGAGAAGTAAAGTCTAGCCTGAAGTCCCCTTGATTCAAGTCCACCAAGCAATGCAAACTATCCTCATGCCAAAATATGTGATTGAGCGCGAACTACCCGGTGCGGGAAAGCTCACTCCGCAGGAACTTCAGGCAGTATCACAAAAATCGTGCAGTGTTCTCCGCAACCTTGGCCCCACGATTCAATGGGTGCACAGCTATGTCACCGACGACAAGATCTACTGCATCTACAACGCCCCCAACGAACAAATGATCCGCGAACACGCCAGCCAGGGAGGCTTCCCCGCAAGTCGCATTTCCGAGGTCAAACAGATCATTGATCCCACGACCGCAGAGTGAGATCGCCTACAACCCCAAACCTCCGTCCACTGCCATAACCTGCCCGGTGATGAAATGCGGCGCGGTGGCAAAGAACAGCACCGCCGCCGCGATCTCTTCGCCCGTACCATTCCGCCGCATGGGAGTCACCTTTGCCTGGCGTCGCATGAACGCCGCCGCTGCTTTCTCCCCCAGATCAATCATTCCCGGCGCTACACAATTCACCGCAATCTCCGGTGCCAGCGCTTTCGCCATCACCTTGGTCAACATGTGCAGCGCCGCCTTCGACGAGCAGTAATGCGCGTGCGTCGCCCATGGCCGTAGTCCGCCCAGCGACCCCATGTTGATGATCTTTCCCCGCCGCTCACGCAGCAACTTTACCGCTTCCCGCGAAACCAGAAACGGCCCGCGTGTGTTCGAGGCGAAGATCGCATCCCATTGGTTCAACGTCAGCTTCTCGAACTCCGCCGTCTCGTAATTGCCGGCATTATTCACCAGAATGTCGATCCCGCCCAGTTCCCTTCTTGTCTCTTTGATCGCCGCCTTTACGCTTCTTTCTTCAGTGACATCGCAACGCACCGCCACAGTCCGCACCCCGAAGCCGCTGATATCGATCACCGTATGCTGTGCCTCGCGCCCCGACTCGCGAAACGTGATGGCCACATCCGCCCCGGCTTGCGCCAACGCCAATGCCGAGGCCCTTCCCAGACGCTTTGCCCCGCCGGTGATCAAGGCTACCTTCCCCTCAAGCGGTTTCTCTCTTCGCATGATGGAATTGTACCTTGAGTTCCTGCGCATTCTGTGTGTTCCTCTGTGTCCTCGGTGGTTTAGTTTTTCATACTTCAGCGCCTCTGCTAGACTCCCCCTATGTCAGCCCCCCGTCAGGTAGTCATTTACTCCCGCAAAGGCTGCCACCTGTGCGAAGTTGTGAAGGAGACTCTGACCAAACTTCATCGCCGCGGCGGCTTCAATTTGCAGGAAATCGACGTCGACTCCGACGACCAACTGCGCCGCCAGTTCACCGACGAGGTCCCCGTCGTCTTCATCGATGGCCGCAAGGCTTTCAAATACCGCATGGACGAACACGAATTCCTCCGCAAACTGGCAAACTGACTTCAGCTCTATCCGTGTTGATCCGTGCAAATCCGTGGCCGCGTTTTCGGGGTTTGTTCCATCAGCGAAATCAGCGCAAATCTGCGGCTGATTTCCGCTACAATCTCCTCCGCATGCTCCGCACCCAGCTTTACGCCGATCCGCACGGCCGTTTCGTCCACGACCTCGTGCTCGAGAGTTGCCGCCGTTTCCCCTCAAAAACCGCCATCGTCGACACTTCCTGCAACCGCCGTTTCTCCTATGCCGAGTACGGCGAGATGGTCGAGGCCCTGGCACGCGGATTCATCGCCGCTGGCCTCAAGCCCGGAGAAGTCGTCGCCATCTTTCTTTGCAATTGCTGGGAATTCTGCGCCTCCTACCACGCCGCCACGCTCGCCGGAGCCATACCCACGATGCTGAATCCAACCTACCGCGAACGGGAAGCCCGCTATCAACTGGAAAACTCCGGCGCTGTCTTTCTGATCAGCGACGGCTCCAGCCTCAATGGCGTCAATCTCAGCGGTCTGCCCAACCTCCGCCGTGTGTACACCACTCGCCAGCCCGCCGCCGGAGCCGAGCCTTTCGCCAATCTACTGCGATCCAGCGCCGCCAGCTTCCCCGCTCCCGGCCAGCCTTCCGACCACACCCTGGCCGCACTTCCCTATTCCAGCGGCACCACCGGTCTGCCCAAAGGCGTGATGCTCTCGCATCACAATCTGGTGGCCAACGTGTTTCAGTTCATTGCACCCAATGCCACCGACCTGTGTGGCAATGACGTCGTGCTGTGCTTTCTGCCGCTCTTCCACATCTACGGCCTCAACGTGATCATGAATCCGGCCCTCGTACTGGGCGCAACTGTGGTGCTGGTTCCGCGCTTTCATCCCCAGCAACTGCCCGGCTTACTGGAGCAGGAAAATATCACCATGATACCGGCGGTTCCGCCCGCGCTCCTCGCCATGTGTCAGGCCGCCGAAGCCGGCGAGTTCCCCAAGAACCATCGTGTACGCTGGGTCAAATCCGGCGCAGCGCCCCTGGCTCCGGAGCTGGCGCGCCGTTTCACTTCCCTCACCGGCATTCTCGTCTGCCAGGGATACGGCATGACCGAAGCTTCTCCGGTCACCCACATCGGCTATCTCGATCCTCAACTCTATCGCCCCGAATCCATCGGCCAGCCGCTGGCCGCAACCGAGTGCCGTGTCGTGGACGAACTGGGCACTGAGCTTGCCGCCGGTCAGCCCGGCGAGTTGGTTATGCGCGGACCGCAATTCATGTTGGGATACTGGAAGGAGCCGCAGGCAACGGCAGCGGCTCTGCGCGACGGCTGGTTCTGGTCAGGGGACGTCGTCACCCGCGATACTCAGGACTTTTTCTTCGTGGTGGATCGAAGAAAAGAAATGATCAAGTACAAGGGCTTTCCCGTGGCCCCGGCGGAAGTCGAGAGCGTGCTGCTCGAACATCCTGGGGTTCGGGATTGCGGAGTTGTGGGCTGCCCAGACGCCGCTTCCGGCGAGATTCCCGTCGCCTTCGTCGTCCTGCGCAACGGTTCCGTCGCTTCGGAAAAGATGAAAGAAGAACTCTGCGGATTCGTCGCCGACCGCCTCACGCACTACAAGCAGCCGCGCGCCGTGCGCTTCGTGGAAACGATTCCAAAGACCGCATCCGGCAAAATCCTTCGCCGCGAACTAAAGCAATTGCTTTAATCCGTGAGAATCCGTGTAAATCCGTGGCCGCTTTTTGGGGTTGTTCTTGATCAGCAAAGATCAGCGAAATCTGCGGCTGCCGCTAAGGCTGTGACGCCGCCGCGGCCCGGGCCGGCACCGAGGCCTGCAAGTCGTCAATCAGCGCTTCCAGACGTTTCCAGTCTTCCACGGTAGCGCCGTTGGTGAAGCGTATGCCCACGCCGGTGCCATCCCGGCGTCGCACCACTCCCCAAACTTCAGCCTGAAGATCGGCCGCTTGCAACACCACCCGCACGCGCGCGTCTTCTTTAATTTCTCGCGGAGTCTCCAGGTAGCATCCACTCAGGCTGATATTCTTCAGTTGCGCCAGAATAGCGTCGCCCGTCGCCTCGCGCAGCATCACCGTAATAGCGACGGAGAATCGCGGGTGCACGGCGCTGGGTTGGGTGCTCATCGCTATGAAGTAACTATTACGACCCTAGCGAGTCGCCGCTTCGTGGGCAAATTACCTTCGTCCAGCGGCCCCCAGAGCAGAGAGGACCAGTGAAGAGCACAGCGAAGATCCGCGGAAATCTGCGGCCCGGACAACAGATCGCCAGATCCCTGAAGATCCGCCCCAATCCGTGGCATCTGCGCCGCCCCGATTTGCCGCCCCGGCCAGTCGATGTAACAATATACGGATGCCTAGACCTTCGATCTTCTCAGCACTCATACTCACAGGCCTGCTCTTCGTGGGCAATGCCGTCGCCCAGACTCCGGACGTCACCAACCCCGCCGCTCCCGCAGCCAAGAAAGCGCAGGCCCCGGCGGCCAAGACTTCTACCACTCCGTCCCTCGCCCTCCAGAAAGACAAATTCAGCTATGCCTTGGGAATGAACGTGGGCACGAACCTGGGCACGAACCTGAAAAAGCAGGGCATGACCGTAAACGTGGACCTCATCGCTCGTGGGTTAAAAGACAGCATGGCGGGCAGCAAGACCCTCATCACCGAGGACGAGGCCCGCGCCGTACTGATGGCTGTGCAAGCCGAATTCCAACAACAGCAGCGCGAGCGGACGAAACAACTGGGAGAATCTAACAAAGCCGAGGGCGCCACTTTCCTGGCAGCTAACAAAAATAAAGACGGCGTCGTCACCCTGCCCAGTGGCCTTCAGTACAAGATCCTAACCCCCGGCACAGGACCCAAACCCGCCGCAACCGACACTGTCACCGTCAACTATCGCGGTACGCTGATCAACGGCACCGAATTTGACAGCTCCTACAAACGCAGCCAGCCCGCCACTTTCGCCGTCACTGGCGTCATCAAGGGTTGGACCGAGGCCCTGCAACTCATGCCCACCGGATCCAAATGGCAGCTAGTCATTCCCTCTGATCTTGCCTACGGCGAGCGCGGCGCGGGCACCGACATCGCCCCCAACGCCACTTTGATTTTCGAAGTTGAATTGCTGTCGATCAAAGCCCCAGAAAAGGCTGCCGACAAGCCAGAAGACAAGAAGCCGGAAGAAAAGAAAGAAGACAAGAAATAGCGGGACGCGAGCGGCCCACCCTAACGTCGTGCTTTTCGACGTTAGGATGGGGATTTCAATCACTCCCCGTTAAGAACTTATACTGCGCCGCATTCAACGGCACCACGCTTAGTCTTCCCTGCCGTACGAGTGGCGAGTCCGCGAACAGTTTGTTGGCTTTCACTTCCGCCAGCGTCACCGGCGTGCCCAGTCCCTTGCCGGCTTTGATCTTCACTCGCGGGTTCTTCGGATCTGCCGCGTCCACCGAAACCACCGTCGCCGTCCCGACCGCGCTCTTATGATCTCCCGTCTCATAGATCACCAAGCGCTCGCCCGCCTTCATCCCCCGCAGGTTCTTCAACGCCACCGGATTCGACACACCATCCCACACCGTCTCCCTGTCGCGCTGCAGATCAGCGAAAGCATATTCCGATGGCTCAGTCTTCAGCAGATAGTCCATAAATCTGTCCATGGTCCTTGGTCTTTGTTAGTTGGTCGTTAGCAACCGCCGCCGCCATCAGGATGTTAAAGGCCAACGACCGACGACCAACGACGGTTTATTTTTTCTCTTCCCCATTCGGCCCATAAGTCGAATACTGCTCCTCCGGCCGTTTCATCCGAATAGTGATCTCCATGCGCACCTGGTTGACATCGTAATCGCCACCGTACGTCTGGAACCCCGGCATCAGCACTTGCACCCGCAGCTTGCCATAAGGGACGCCCTCGTAATTCGCTTTGCCATCGGCATCGGTCTTCAGCTCCAGCCCGCCGCGGTCCTGTTTGCCTTTTTCATTGACCAGATGCAACACCACACTCGCATTGCGCACCGGCTTGCCGTTATAGTCTCTGATCACCACGAAGTTTACGTTGCTCTCCGGCCCGGCGTAGTCGTGCTTTCCCGCAAAGGCGAGAACACTAACCAGCCCGAGTAACAACAAGAATCCCAGTTTCCTCATCGCGACCAATTCTAACAAAGTGTGCTGCCCAGCACGGGAACTGGATGCGGGTGCCCCACGTCTCGCCGCCTTTGCGAGACGTGGGAGGCTCCTCTGCTGCACCATGTCAGCCATCCTTAGCGACCGAGCCTCTCTTTTCTGGCCTCGACCACAAGCGCCGCAACGCACCAAACCAGCAATATCGGCGACAGCATCCACGCCAACGCCAGCCCCCGGCTGAAAAAGTCGACCCCTAAGGTCTCGCCCTTAACTGCTCCCAGCAGAAACAAGCCGCCCATCGGAACTATCCACACCCCCAGCAACGGGGCAACCACTGAAAGCACCCACCTCCCCGTCCGCGGCATCCACGGCTGCACTACCGCCGCCACAGTCAGAACAATCCCACAAACCGCTGCCCACTTAAAACTCAGGAGTGCGATTCCCACAACGCATCCCGTGACCACTGCCAGCCAACGGACCTTGCGCGGAAGGATTCGTTTCTTGGATTCCAATGCGACCTCATCACCAGCATCTGCCAATTGCAGATTCCAGAGACACCGATTTTACAAACAAATAACCTTCCCCTGACAAACTGCATACCGGCCACGCTATACTTGCTGGACTCGACAGATCCAGGCATTGGCAATTTCCACCTGCCGAACTGTCTGCCATCCACCTCGATCAAAACCTCCCGTCAACTGTCAAGGAGATTCAAATGCAACGATGGTACAGCAGCAATCTCATCCTCTCTGCCGCGGTGCTCGCCCTGGTAATCGCTCTCGCACCCGCTTCAGCTCTCGCTCAATACAACCTTACCGTGCTGGACTCGGACGTGACGGGCCACGGACACGTTGACCCGCTCCTGGTGAACGGCTGGGGCTTGACCTACGCGCCGGGCGCACCCTTCTGGCTCAGTGACGAGGGCAGCGGCTGGTCAACCCTCTACGACGGCAGCGGAAATCCGCAAAACCTCCAGGTCGTCGTCCCCGGCGCCAACGGCGGACAAGGTTCACCCACAGGAATCGTTTACAACTCTAGCCGGAATTTCAAGATCGACACCTGGCCATCCGAATTCATGTTTTGCACTCTCGACGGCACCATTCAAGGCTGGTCATCCTTCTCACCGGGCGCTTCGTTGATCGCCGTGACCAACTTCCGAGCGGTTTACACCGGACTTGCCATCAACGCGGCCAACACCATGATCTACGCCGCCGACACCGCCAACAACAAGATCGACATGTACAACTCAGCCTTCCAACTCGTGGGCTCCTTCACCGATACCACGTTGCCCAAGGGCGCAGTTCCGTTTGGAATCCAAGACATCGCTGGCCAGCTTTATGTAACCTTCGTGGCTGCCAACGGCGGTCCCAACGGAGCGGTGGACATCTTTACCGAGCAGGGTACATTCGTGAAACGCCTGATCAGCGGAGCGCCTCTGAATCAGCCCTGGGGCGTGGCCATGGCGCCCAGCAACTTTGGCGCGCTCAGCAACACGCTGCTGGTTTCGAACAACACCAACGCCGGAACCATTAACGGGTTCGATCCCTCGACCGGCAAGTTCGTGGGAACGGTCACCGGCGCGAACGGCAAAGCCATCAAAATCCCGCAGCTTTGGGGAATTATGTTTGGCGGCGGATCCCCCGCAAACGGACAAACCAACCAACTGTTCTGGACAGCCGGCCCAAACAACAATCTTGAAGGCGCGTTCGGCTACGTGTCACCAAAATAAACTTCCTCGCTGCCGGGTGCGAATACCAGCCGCGGGTGCCCCGCTTCTTGTGCGCCCTTTGCGCAAGAGGCGGGCGCTCTCGCCGCCTTAGTCAGCCAACCACCACCCAGGAAAAGCCCCGGTGCTGCGCTTGAGAACGGGTTGGGCCGCCGACGCCTGCGCATCTCTCGACATCCCACGATACCGTCGAGCCACATCGCCCAATGGTTCTTCGTGCACCGCCGGCAATGGCACATCCGAGAGCGGCATCTCGCCCGCTGCCGTGACCACGCTGTCTGAAACCAAAGCGCGCTCGATTTGTAGCGACTGGTGGCTCGCAGGTTGCGCGTGATCGGCGGGCTGGTAGGTTGAAGACAAACTAGCGGACGTCTGGGCTGCGGCGAAGGGCGCAACCAGCACAGCCAGCAAGAGCAAAAGTGGTTTGTTCATGATATATCTCCGTTCACAGGAAGAAATGGGAGGGGGAAGGGCGTCTTACAAACTCAACTTCTCATCTGTCGGAACCCTTGTCAACGACACAGTGTGTCATTCTTAGCAGTCTGGAGTCGAAAGTTCACCAGTCCTCAGACTCACCCGCATCGTAAGGTGATGTGGAGGCGGACGGGCGGGGTTGGCCAACCCAAGCGTGGGTGCCCCGCTTCTTGCGCGCCCTTTGCGCAAGAGGCGGGCATTGCCGACGGACCAAACTATCGCGTGTGGCGCGGGCGCCCTCGCCCGCGAATGTATGAACCACCACGAACCACGTAGGCCCCCCTCGGCCTGCTGGGTGCAACAAGAAAAATGACGGTTCATGGGCGCGGAAAGACGCGTCAGGGCCAAAATGTCGTACCATCTAAGCTATAGACCAATGTCTTTCCAAATTCAGAATCCGACGCGGGACAATCAGCGGGCTCAAACAACCCTGCTAGCATGAGGTGTCCAGCATGCAAACAGTATGGGACCCTGGATGCGCTAAGTGTCCCCGATTTCGTGACGCCGATCGCCGGCACGGCCGGACAGGTCGTCTTCGGACAGCGGCGGTGCCCTAATCCCGCATGCCGAAAGCACATTTTTGTAGTTATGGAAGGGGGTCGAGTGGCAATCTCCTACCCACCCGAACAGCTTGACTTCGACTCTACGAACATCCCAGCGGCAGTTAGAAAGGCCTTCGAGGAGGCGATTGAATGCCACTCCCAGCAGTGCTTTGTGGCCTCGGCCATCATGGTCCGCAAGACCCTTGAGGAGCTTTGCCGCGACAAAGGAGCGACCGGAAGCAACCTTAGGGAAAGGATCCAGGCCTTAGGAAAAAACATCGTCCTTCCAAAGGAATTGCTGGAGGGTGCAGACAATCTCAGACTGCTGGGTAACGACGCTGCACACATTGAATCACAAGAATACCAACAAGTTGGAAAGGAGGAAGTAGAATTGGCAGTCGAGTTTGCAAAGGAGCTGCTAAAAGCAGCGTACCAGTATGCATCATTGTTGAAAAAATTCGATGCGCTCAAGAAGGTATAGACATCCTGTAGTCCAGCGGTCACCTTCGCGCTGTCTCAGAACCAACCTAAGTTATGAGCCTCTCTACTTCTTCCCCACCGCCGCCCAAATCACCTTCCCTGCCCGCACAGTCCAAGCCACCTTCGCAAAATTCCTAACATCCACCGCCGGATCACCCTCCAGCACCACCAAATCCGCGTCCATATCTTTTTCTACCCGGCCCTTGCTTGAAGCTTTAAAGAACGCCGCAGGGTTAGTCGTAAGCGACGCCAGAATCTCACTCCAAGTCAGCGCCCGTCCCATGTATTCGAGCTCTTCAGCGGTGTCGTACTTAGTGATGAATCCCACGTCGGTGCCAAACAGAATCGTTCCTCCCTGCGACGCATACGCTTTCACCTGGTCCACTCCCGCCTGCACCAACTGCTTCTGCGCGTCCACATTCGACGTCACTGTAGTCCAAAGCGTCAGCGTCGGGATCAGCGCCGTATGCTGTCGTTTCATCTGCGCCAGCTCATCCGCCGTGAAACTGCCCTCCGTCGGAATGGTGTGCGCCAGAATATCCACGCCTCCAGCCAGCGCATTGTCCACGCCCACATGGTTCTGCGGATGCGTGAACACCGGTTTGCCCTCTGCGTGAGCCACGTCCACCGCAGCTTTCACGATTGCCGTGTCCATATTGATGACCGGCTTGTCACGCCCCATGTACGCGCCGGTGAACAGCTTAATCCCATCGAGCCTCATGTCCATGTAGCCCCGCGCCATCTTCTCGGCTTCCTGCGGAGTCGCCGCCTCGGGCAATCGCACCTCAGCGGGCAGATAAACCGGATGCCCCTCCTTGGGGAAAATGCTTCCCGCCATCAGAATCTTCGGCCCAGGAATCACGTTGGAATCGACCATGTGCTGGAAGCTCAGAGTCTTCTGCGGATCCGACCCCAGGTCCCACACGGTAGTAAATCCCCAGCGCGTGAGCATGTCGCGCATGTGGACTACTTCCAGGCAAGTGACGCAACTGTTCCCGGCCTTGACAGCAGTGCCCTGTGGGTCGCTCCAAATATCTTCAGTGAAGTGGACATGGCTGTTCCAGAATCCCGCCACAATCACCTTGCCCGAGCAGTCCAAAACCGTCGCCGAGCGCGGAACCCGCACGTTCTTGCTCTTTCCTATGACGGCAATCTTCCCGCCACGAATCACCACCACGGCATCGTGGATCGCCCTGACTCCCGGCGCCGGATAGACCGTCCCACCCCTCAAAACTAGGTCAGCCGGGGTCACTTGGGCCACAACCGCCAGTCCAGTACTCATGAGAAAGATAAGCAGTTTATGTTTTATATTCATAGAGTTACCATCATTAACAGTCAACCGGTGGTACGCTTTCCTCTGCGACCCTCCGTGCCCCCTGTGCTTGATCAGTTTTTCCGTCCCGCGACTCCCCTTGACAACCCGACCATCACATCTGCTATGATTAGCACTCGCCAACAATGAGTGCTAACAATAGTCCTTCATGCCGTTGGCGAGCCCGTATGACCTGGCAATCAAACCCAAACTCAAAAAGAACAGAACGAAAGGAGCAATAACCATGGCCAAGTTTACCCCACTCCACGACCGCATCTTAGTCCGCCGTGTGGAAGAATCCGAAACCACCCGCGGAGGCATAATTATTCCAGACTCCGCGAAAGACAAGCCGCAGGAGGGCGAAGTCATCTCCGCCGGCAAAGGCAAAGTTAACGAGGACGGCAAGGTTCGTCCGCTCGATGTGAAAGAGGGCGACCGCATCCTGTTCGGCAAGTACTCCGGCACAGAGATCAAGCTGGATGGCGAAGACTACATCATCATGCGCGAAGAGGAAGTACTCGGCATCCTCAGCGGCGCAGCCAAGAAAGAAACCGCCGGCTCGCGACGGTAAGTCACGTCGTTGGTCGCTCGTTCGTTGGCCGTTCGCTAGGAGCTAACAGCTAAAAGCTAGAAGCCGATTAGCGATGGCCCGAAAAGACAATTCTGCAGCAAGCAGCTGCAATCAAATTAGGAGAAGAAAATATGGCAAAGCAAATCGTACATGGCGAGGAGTCGCGACAGGCGATTCTCCGCGGCGTGAATCTTCTGGCGGATGCCGTGAAGGTCACCCTCGGCCCCAAGGGTCGCAACGTTGTCATCGAAAAGAAATTCGGTTCGCCGACCATCACCAAGGACGGCGTCACCGTAGCGAAAGAAATCGAACTCAAGGACGCACTCGAGAACATGGGCGCACAAATGGTGCGTGAAGTGGCCTCGAAGACCTCCGACGTTGCCGGCGACGGCACCACCACTGCCACCGTTCTGGCCCAGGCAATTTATCGCGAAGGCGTAAAGACGGTCGCAGCGGGCGCCAACCCGATGGCCATGAAACGCGGCATCGAGAAGGCCGTCAACACCATCTGCGGCGAAATCGACAAGAAAACCGGCGAGCGCGGCAAAGGCGAACTAGACAAATTCTCCAAGCCCGTAACCGGCGAAATGATTAGTGCGGTTGGGACTATTTCGGCTAACAACGACGAGACCATTGGGCACATCATTGCCGAAGCCATGAAGAAAGTCGGCAAGGATGGCGTCATCACCGTGGAAGAGTCGCGCACGCTTGAGACTCAGTTGGAAGTGGTCGAAGGCATGCAGTTTGACCGCGGCTATCTGTCACCTTACTTCGTTACCGATCCCGAGCGCATGGAAGTTGCTCTCGAGAACGCTTACATCCTGATCAACGAAAAGAAGATTTCCAGCATGAAGGACCTGCTTCCGTTGCTTGAGCAGATTGCCAAGGGCGGCAAGCCTTTGGTCATCATCGCTGAGGATGTTGAGGGCGAAGCGCTCGCAACTCTGGTGGTCAACAAACTGCGTGGCACGCTGCAAGTCGCGGCCGTCAAGGCCCCTGGCTTCGGCGATCGTCGCAAGGCGATGTTGCAGGATATCGCGACCATCACCGGCGGCAAGGCCATCACGGAAGACCTGGGCATTAAGCTCGAGAACGTGCAGATCAGCGATCTCGGCCAGGCCAAGAAGATCACCATCGACAAAGACAACACCACCATCGTCGAAGGCAAAGGCAAGCCCGGAGACATTCAGGGCCGGGTGAAAGAGATTCGCAGCCAGATCGACAAGACCACCAGCGACTACGACCGCGAGAAGTTGCAAGAGCGGCTGGCGAAGCTGGTCGGCGGTGTGGCTGTGATCAAGGTAGGCGCCGCGACCGAGACCGAAATGAAAGAGAAGAAGGCTCGCGTCGAGGATGCCATGCACGCCACTCGCGCCGCAGTCGAGGAAGGCATTGTCCCGGGCGGAGGCGTGGCGCTGGCGCGCTGCGTCAAGGCTCTGGAAGGCCTGAAAGTCGAAGGCGACGAGCATATCGGAGTGAACATTGTGAAGCGGGCCATCACCGAGCCGCTGCGCATGATCGCCGAGAATGCCGGCGAAGAAGGCGCCATCGTCCTGGGGAAAGTGAACGACTCCAAGGACGCGAACTACGGCTACAACGCCCTGACCGGCGAGTACGAAGACCTGGTCAAGGCAGGCGTACTCGATCCGACGAAAGTGGTGCGCACTGCACTGCAGAACGCCGGTTCGATCGCGTCGCTGATGCTGACCACCGAAGCCCTGGTTGCGGAGATCCCGGAAGAGAAGAAGGGCGCTCCCATGGGTGGTGGCGGACACGGCGGCGGCATGGAAGGAATGTACTAAACGGCTGTCAGCTATCAGCCGTCAGCTTTCGGCTAGATCAAGAGCCCTGCCGCGAGGCGGGGCTTTTTGTTTGTTTGTGTGGGGCGGACACTCTTGTCCGCCAACGATGGAACCCATTCCACATCACGGGGGGAGAGCGTGATTCCCCGCAGAGCAAGCAGTGACGTATAATTTTGTGTAAACAGACTTCATAGGTTACGTATGGCGTTTTGAAGGTCGGCGAAGAGTACCTCCTGAAGGGAAAGGGTACGGGGGTCATCACGAGAATAGAGACTAAAGACCATCGGGTGCTCTCCAGTCCGGGTACGGCAGCTCGTCGTAGCGCAGTCCGCCAGATGTTCGTGCTACTCGATAATGGTTGGATCGAGCGTTGTTGCCCAGAACCATTGGCTCCGAAGATAGCGGCGACTGGCCTTGCAGAGAGCAAGGGCGTTTGGCTGCGTCACGTGGAGGAAGAGTCCGAGGGTGACATCTCTGTCGCATGACGTTCACCGCTGGAGGCATGGAATGAGTTTTTCGGCATCGGCGGCTGATGAGCGGGTGCTGGACGTGCAGTCCAGCGACGATACGCTTAGCGTGAGTCTGCGGGATGGCCGCGTCATCACTGTGCCTTTGGTCTGGTATCCGCGCCTGCTCAACGCCACGCCTGCCCAACGTAAGAATTGGAAGATTGTCGGCGGTGGTTACGGGATTCATTGGCCCGACATCGACGAAGACTTGAGCACAGAAGGTTTGTTGCGAGGCGCGCCCGCGCCGAAGGCATCGGTTCACGCGAAGTAGAATAGATTCATGATTCCCCGCCCTGCTGCCGACGACGCCGCGCCCTACTACTTCACTTACATCAACCAGATCACGGGCGACGATCCGCTGGCCGCGCTCGAAGCCCAGCTCGACGAGCCTCTGCTCTCGGCGATCTCGGAGGAGAAGTCGCTGCATCGTTATGCTCCGGACAAATGGAGCATCCGGCAAGTGCTGAACCACGTCACCGACACTGAGCGCGCCTTCGCCTTTCGCGCGCTCTGGTTCGCGCGCGGGTTCGAGACTCCCCTGCCCAGTTACGACCAGACTGTGTCCGCCGCCGGCGCTCGTGCCGACCAGGTTTCTTGGGCGGCGCATGTCGAGGAGTTTCGCCGGGTGCGTCTCGCGACCATTTCTCTATTCGGCAACCTGCCCGCCGAGGCATGGACGCGCAGCGGCATCGCCAGCGACAATCGCTTCACCGTACGGGCTTTGGCTTATATCGTTCCGGGACATTTTGCGCATCATGTCGGGGTGGTGAGGGAGAAGTATTTGTAGAGGGATCTGTCGAGAGTACTACGGGTTTCGCGCGAAACCTACTATCAGTGGACAGTTGCGCCTTACTGGCGCGTTGGTCAAAGTTGGTGGCTGATCGGCGCGGCTGAAGCCGTGCCCTTTTACGAAGCACTCTGCAATTTGCGAGCTGCCTTATTCTCCTTGGTCGTCGTTGTTGCGAATCCACCACCAGAGTAGAAACGCGAATGTGCTGAGCAGGCCGAAGAGTACGTGTCCGATGGCGGCGGGGAGGGTGCGGCCGCGGATGTATCCGAGGACGGTGCAGAGGAACAAGAACCAGGCCGGAGTTGGCGGTGATGGAACGCCTGGCCACGGAGATATTATCCGACGGTTTGGCAGTAAGAGCGGATCGGTTCGTGGCGCGGGCGGGGAAAGCAGATTCCTCGGTGTCCTCGCCGCACGATGCGCGGCTACGGACAGCTCGGCATGACAAGTTGTTTAGGAGGTGGACAAGGGAAACAGTTGCCCCGCCGCGCAGTTCCTTCTCGTTTCTCGACATCCCTCGGAGCCTATCGGCACGGCTGAAGCCGTGCCCTTTCAACTCCGCCCCCTACCGGTGGTCGGAACGGGAATGCTCGCGGCGAAATGCATAGGTCCCTTCGCCGGGCTCAGGGCAGGCTCTTCGCTTCGCTCAGGATGACAAATTTATTTTATGAGGCGGAGATTGCCTGCATGGCCTAAGCCATACCCTTTCGCATCGGCACGGTGATGGTCCGGACATTGGCGGACAAGAGTGTCCGTCCCACATGGTTCGTGGTGAAGGCGGGGAAAGCAGATTCCTCGGTGTCCTCGCCGCGCGATGCGCGGCTGCGGACAACTCGGAATGACAAGTTGTTTGGGAGTTGGACAAAAGGGGGATAGAGTTGCGCCGCAGCGTAGTTCCCTTCTCGGTTCTCGACATCCCTCGGAGCCTATCGGCACGGCTGAAGCCGTGCCCTTTCAAATCCGCGCCTCTGCGGGTGGTCGGAGGGCGAATGCTGGCAGCAAAGTGCATAGGTCCTTCGACAGGCTCAGGGCAGGCTCTTCGCTCCGCTCAGGATGACAAATTTACTATATGTGGCGTTCATTTTGGGGGGTCGGTCATTAGGGACCAGGCTTCGCGGTATTTTTCGTAGCGGGACATGCGGCGGCGGCTGGAGGGAAAGATTTTGGCGGCGCTGGTGTGGGCGAATACATGGATGGGGAGGACGTACCAGACGTCCTCGGGGACGATGTAAGCGACGAGAAAGTCTATGTCGTCGGAAGTGTAGACATCGGCGGGGGTGTTGCCGTGGTTGTGGAAGGTGTAGCCGCCGAACTCGCCGGGGGAGTAGGCGGATTTGACCTGGACGCGGAGGAAACGGCCTCCGGTTTCGACGATGAAGTCGTAGCGGTCGCTTTCGCCCCAGGGCTTGGCGACGCTGAAGCCGAGGCTGGCGGCCTTATGGAGAAAAGCGGCTTCGGCGACTTCGCCGCGGCGTTTGCGATTGAGCATAGGCATTTTCATAGGCAAAACAAAAGGCGCGGGCTGATGGCCCACGCCTGGACTTTCTTGAATTTGTCTCTATAAGTTCAGAATAGCAAGTTGAAGGGGTAAGTGAGACACGGTTTGGAAGTTTATATTCGTGGCGGAATCAGGAGTTTGCGAGGAAATTGGTGATTTAGGGGGCTTGACAAGGTTGCGGGAGAGGTCGGGAAATAATGGGAATGTCGGGTGAGATTCCCGATGTGGGAAGATTTTGAGAATAAAAGGGAGATCCCTCGGTGTTGGAGTGCGTTCGGAATGACAAGTGCTCTAGGGCGTTAACGGACAAGAGTGTCCGCCCCAGATAGCCAACTTCCCCACCCTAACGTCGCAAAAGCGCGACGTTAGAGTGGGCCACCCAGATTTAGTGGCAGGACTTGCCGGGAACGGCTGCTATGCCGATCACGAAGGCGAAATTGTCGTTCAGCGAGAATGGCGAGTTCGCGACCTCCTTCAACGATGTTCCGTGCGCGCCCAGGACGGCGATCTGCGCGGGGCTGTCTTCGGCTACGAAGATTCCCTTCCCGCTTTGCACGGTGGCCATCCCCAGGGTGGAATTAAACTGCTCGACTTTGAGTGAGACCACGCTGTCATAAGTTAGCGCGCCGTTCGCGCCGGTGGTCAGAGTTTCGACCTGGTTGGACGCGGTTTCGCTGACGTAGAGAAGGGTTCCGTCGGCGCTGAGCATGACGTTGTTGGAATTCAGGCCGTTGGTATTGGTGTAGTCGTTGAGCTCGGTGAGTTGGCCGGTTGCGCTGATGCTATAGACTTCGACTTCAGTGTCGGTGCCGGCGTCGCCGAAGTAGGCGGTGGTGCCGTCGCAACTGATGTCCACGCCGACGGCGGTGCCGTGCGAGGAGAAGGGGCCGAGTTCGGTGAGGGTGCCGTTGGAATTGATCTGCCAGGAGTCGGGATTTCCGAGGTTGGCTTCGATGAGGAATTTTCCGTTGGGAGTTACTTTCATGCCGTCGGGCGAACCGGGGACGTTGTAAGTGTTGCCGAGATGGAGCGCGCAGCCCGATTTGATTACGAAGACGGAAATGTTGTTCGAGACCGTGTTGCCGGCGAACAGGAGTTTGTTGTCGGCGACGGCGAGTCCGATGCCGAAGTTGTTACCTGCGCCCCCGCTGGCGAAGGGAGATCCGGTGACGGCGATTAGAGTGCCGTTGGCTGGGTTGATGGTGAATGCGGAGACGTTGTTGCTGCCGCCGTTGGAAACGAACAGACAGTCGGTGGATCCGACCTTGGCGGCGGCGACGGTGCTCACGGCGTTGTAGCCGCCGGTACCCAGGCCGCCGGTCTGATAGGTGTTGATCACGGACATTTGTCCGGTATTGCTGACTTTGAAGGCGGTGACTATGTTGTGATCGCCGCCGGAATCGTCGTCGTTATTGGCGTAGACGTATTGCTGGGCGTGCAATGCACAGGGGAAAGCTGCGGACAATACAGCCGCGAGGGAAAGCGCCGCCAGGGTGCGGGATCCGATTTTCATGTCCATCTCCTTGGGAAATTTCGCCAGCATGACAGATGTTGCAGGGCTGAACGCCCTAGTGGGCGCGGCTTTGAGCATGTCCGACGCCCTGCTAAAGAGCAGCCAAGAAGGTATATCACACTGTTCGGTAACGGAGTAAGGAATGTGGCGGACGGCGGGCTGACGCGGATGCCGGCAGGGCCCTGCATTGCGAGATTCAGGCGCCGAATCTTTCGAGGGCGCGAGCTCTGGCTTTGGCGGCTTCTTCTTCGCGATTCTTTGGCGGGGCGGTGGTTTCTAGCGAGCGGAGAAGGCGAGTCGAAACGGCGGCTACTTCGTCGATGGCGGCGAGGAAGGCGTCCTCGTTGGCTTTTGAAGGTTTGTTGAAGCCCGTGATCTTTCTTACGAACTGGAGCGAAGCGGCGCGAATCTCGTCGTCGGTGACGGGCGGAGCGAAGTTGAATAGGGTTTTGATATTGCGGCACATGGCGGTGGCCTCGAGTTTATTTTAGCAAGGCTCTAGCTGCCGAGGCTTGGCCGCAGATGCGCAGATTGGGCAAAGACAAGAGCGGCCACGGATTTTCACGGATTCACGCGAATCTGAAAACCCTACTGGCCGACGGGGGCTTGCAGGGTGCCGACGTAGCCGTTGTGGTTGTCGCGGATGGCGAGCCAGGCGAGGTTCTTGCCGGAGGGCGTGTCCACGTCGATATGGACGCTCAGGCCTTGCTGCATGATTTGTTGATAGGTTTCGAGAGGCAAGACTTTGTCGAGCTTCATAACGTGATTGCCGACGGCTTTGCCGTTGGGGCCAAAGACGACGACTGCGAAATTCAGGTTCAGATGCTTGCCTTTGTCGGCGTCCTCGACGGAGAGAGAATTGCCGTCGACCATGAACTCGATGCGAGTCCTGGCGTTGTCGATGGCGGAGACTTTGGCATCGAAGGCAATTTGGGTCGAGGAGATACGGTCCTGGACGGCGTCGGAAAAGTCCTGCTGGAGCTTCTTTTCGTTCTCTTTTTCCCTGGTGGGATCGACGGCGAAGTAGCCGCGACGATGGCGGACTTCCGCTCCCTCGTGGTTAACGTTGACGGAAATCTTGCGATAGTTGCCGTCCCACTTCTTGTCGTCTGGGTAATAACCGACGGTGTAGGAAGCAGCACGATCGGCGAAGGCGAGTTCAACTCCGCGGTGAAGGTCGTTCTGATTGACAAAGGCCTGACCGCCAGTCTCGCGGGCGATTTCCTTCATGGTCTCCTGGCGTTCGAAGGAGGCCTGTCCGAAACGGGAGGTGACAAGGCCAGTGACATCGACGGGATAGATGGCGATCTGGGAACTGGCAAACTCGGCGGCGATGTCTCGAACTTTGTCGGCATAGAGGCGCTGCTGTCCGGGGTCCAGGCCGGTTTGAAAGGCGCCGCGGCCTCCGGTCGCTGCGAGTTGGGCGTTGGTCCAGCGGGAACCGGTTATATCGAGCCCGGTGGCCTCTTGCGGGATGAGACTAAAAGGAAAACCAGCGGTGAGCCAGACGATGTTCTTGCGCCCGGGAAGGCCGCCGAGGATGCGGATCAAGCTGCGCATAGCGGACACGGTTACGTCGGCGCGGCGATTCTGAATGAATTGAAGCTCCGCGGAGTGGAAGCTGGCCAGTTGCTGGGTCAGCAGCATCATCGATTGACTGGCGCCGCCGGCAATTGAGGCGGGCAGGTCGGGAGGCGCAGGCCTGCCGGTTCCTGCCGGAACTTGCGCAACATAATGCTGCAACACGGTGCGCAGGATCCGCGGGTCATCGGTGAAGTCCGACAGCGCGAATAGACCGTTGGTGAGGGCGAAGACGGCTACGCGATCGCCGGGGCGGTATTCGTCAACCACCCACTTCAACATTTGCATGCGCGCGTAGGATTGATCCGAGAAGGGAGTGTTGGCGGCGTCGAGCAGAATGACGGTAGGCGGGCCACCCGGCGAGCGATACTCGGGACGGTTTGAGTATTCTCCTAGCGGCAGTACGGGCGGTGCTGGTTTAGGAGTCGCCTGGTTTGGAGGAGTGAAAACAGATATTTTCTGCGCCTTGCCTTTTTCTGTGACAGTGAAGTCGGCGGGTTGCAGTCCGAGCACGGGCTGGCCGTGCTTATCGGTCACGACCACGTCAACCAGCACCAGGCGAGTGGCGACGCGGATGGTCAGAGTTGGTACCGGTTCCGGTTCCTGGGGAGATTGCGCGGGCAGCGGTGAGGAAACAGCTACGAGTGAGAGGCAGAGAACGCCGCACAGGAAACGGGGCTTGACCTGGCATCTGAACATGGTTTTCCTCGGATCTAGCCTGTGGATGCGCCCCCTCTCAATCCACAGGGGTGCAATTGTACCTCAGGCGGTCTCGCTCGGCTGGACAGGGCGCGGGCGCCCGTTCCCACGTGGGTTGTTGACAGCCCTCTTGACCGCGGCCTCTCACAGGCGTAGCTTCACATGCGAATTCGAAGGAGGCTGCGCTTGGTTCCTCTTACTGCTTTGTGGCTGCCCATCGTGTTGTCGGCGGTGATCGTCTTCTTCGCCAGCTTCGTCATGCACATGATGCTGAAATACCACAACAGCGACTATCGCAAACTGCCTGACGAGGACAAGATTCTCGGGGCGCTGCGTCCGGCTAATCTCCAGCCCGGTCTCTATGTCTTTCCGCACACTACGCACGCAGAGATGAAGTCGCCAGTGATGATGGAAAAGTTTAGGCAAGGACCGGTCGGGTTCCTGACCATTCGTCCCAGCGGGCCGGTGGCGATGGGGAAGTTCCTGATTCAGTGGTTCGTCTATTGCCTGGTGATCGGGTTCTTCGTGGCTTACCTTACGGGACGCACGGTTGCGCCGGGGATGCAATATCTGGCAGTGTTTCGCGTGGCCGGCACGGCTGGCTTCCTGGCCTATGGCCTCGGAGGCCTGAGCAACGGCATCTGGAAAGGTCAGCCGTGGTCGAGCGTGATCAAAGAGGTGATTGACGGACTGGTTTATGGGTTGCTGACCGCGGGAACATTTGGGTGGCTTTGGCCGCGGTAGCCACACAGCCACTGCCGAGCCTTCGCTCGGCAGCGAGTCGCAGTAATTACGGAGTAATAGCGAACACAGTGCCTTTGTCGGCGGGGCCACCGGCGGTGGTGGTGCCATAGAGGGCGGCGTTGCGGAGAATCACGCCGTCGTCGGGATAGGTTCCGTCAGTGCCGTTGTTGGTGAAGCTGTGCAGCACCGTTTCTCTCCAGCCGTTCTGGGTTGCCGTGAGCATGAAGACTGCGCCGCAGGGACCGCCGAAAAAGCATCCTGAGCCGGTGCCGCCGCCGTGTGTCGTCCCGAACAAGTACTTGCCCTTGCCGACTAGCGCACCCTCGGGTGCAGCGCCATCAGGACCAGAAAATGTATACAACAGGCTGAAGCTCCATACACCCTTGGCATAAGCGAGTTGGAAGATGGTTCCCGAAAAGCCTCCGCCTCCGCCAGATGTGGTGCCGTAGAGGGTGTCATGGGGGCCGGCGAGCAACCCGCTTATGGGAGCGGAGCCGTCGGTGTTATAAGTAAAGGCGTAAAGCGAATTCAGGAACCAGCCCGAGGATCCATGCTTGAGCTGAAAGACATTGCCGCAACCATAAGGAGCGCAGTTGCCGGATAGATACCCGCCCTGCGTGGTCGCGCCGTAGAGATTTCCCGCGGGATCCAGAATTAGGCTGGCGTAAGGAAACGCGCCATCGGAGCCGTTGGCGAAGCGGTACAGCACGTTCTCGGTCCAGCCGTTGTTTCCCTGTTGCAGCTGAAAGATGGTCCCGCATCCCGAAGGCGCGCCCAAACAGTTGTTACCTCCGCCGGCGTAGGTGGTGCCGTAGATGCTGCCGTTGCGCAGAGTGACCGCAGATTGCGGATAGGCGCCGTCGGTGCCTCCGCGGAAGCTGTAGAGCACGGACTCGGTCCAACTGCCAGCGAAGGAGAGCATGAAAACCGTGCCGGTGCCGGAAGAACCGCCGATCGCAGTGGTTCCGTAGAGGTTTCCGTGGCTATCCATAGCGAGGCCGGCGAGAGGTTCGCCGCCGTCCGCGCCGCCGGTGAAAGTGTAAAGAATGGATTCGTTCCAACTGCCGCTATTGGGAGTGAGTTCGAAAACCACACCGCAGGTCTGGCCGAAGGGACTGCAATCGGTGTAGCTGCCGCCCTCGGCGGCGGTGCCGTAGAGGTTTCCGGCAGGATCGGCGATTAGGCCACCGACTGGTCCCGCGCCGTCATTGCTGCCGCCGTTGAAGTTGTAGAGGATTGATTCTTTGGGAGCCGCCCAGGCGACGTTGAGCAACATAAAGGTTGTGAAAAGTGTGACGATTACGCGCGGGATGGACGCGAATTGGTTCGGCACTGGGTGCCTCCTCAAGGAATGCGCGGGGTTGGGAGAGACTGGAGAAGCCTTCTCCGCGCGGCGCGGAGTATAGCGCAGGAATGGCAGGCGGAGCAAGGGTTTTGGGTGATGGTAGTGGGCTACTTTGACCACTGGACTAACCCAACGAGCCATATTAATGCACAGCCGAAGCCGAAAATTCCTATTCCCCGAAGATAAAGCGGATACCATTCCATCATGACCATCTTTGCGAATGGCCAATTCCTTACCCATTTGGGACTCTTTATATAGTGGTTTCGAGCATAAGCGGCAGCTCTTTGCGGGCGAATTGCGCAGAATGCACATACGATCGCTATTACGATTCCAGCAAGGGCAGCCAAGAACGTGATAAACATCGGTGGCTTCACCTACGCTGCTCTTCCCGCTCTCCGCTGTTCGTAGGCTTCTCAGAGAGCCACAAGGTCTTCTACGCTCCACAGCCGATCTGTGACACCAGCCGCCATCGCTGGACTCATCCGCAGTGTACGGTGAGTCTAGATGAAATTGTATGCGAAGTAGTTTAGCGCAGTTGCAGCCGCATGATTCGCCAGTTTGCGGCTGAACCCGTTGGACGGGGGTGTATAGCGGCGCATGTTCGCGCGGACAGTCCAGTTCTCGCGCCAGTCTCAAAATGAAAGTAGCCCACTACCGGGGTGGGGCGCAAGAACGTGGGACAGAGTCGAGTTTACCCGCAGCGCCTAAAGGCGCGTCTGAAAACGCACAGTTGCGGTATGCCTGAAGGCATACCCTGATACGAATCGGGAGCCTTTCCGAAGCCATGCCTTCCGAGGCCGCACGAGCGAGACGCTCGCGCATACATCTGCCGAGCTTCGTTCGGCTGGGCAGACGAGGGCGTGTGCCCCTGCGTGAGTTGTAGCGGCTCTATCGTCCTAGGAACTTCTCCAGGGCTTCGATGTCAGCATTAGCTAGGTCGGTGTAGCGCTTGGCGCGTACACCGTCGCCGTGGGTAATGGCATCCTGCGCCTTCTGGACGTTGAGCTTCATGCTTTCCTGCCGCTGCGCGATGTCGCCGCGCAGTCCGTAGCCGTCGCGGGCTTGCTGGGCGCGCAGGCCGTCGAGGCCGCTGTTTACGGAACCGGCGCGGGCGGAGATCTGATCGATCTCATGCTCGAGCGCATCGAGATCGATGGGCGGCGGAGCATTAGGATCAGGCACGGCTTGCGGCGGCGGGGTAGCGGCGTGGGCTTTCACTTTCACCGGAGGAGTTGCCGGGGGCGGGGCGGGCGTTTCCGCGGCAGGTTGAGTGGAAGTATCCGGCGCGGGCGCGGCGGTTTGCGGCGCCGGTGCCGCGGGCGAGGCTGCATCCTGAGTAGTAGGGGCGGATGCATGGGAGGCCTCGCGGCGGGCATCGGCGTTGCGGCTGTACATTCCGGCAGCCGCGAGAACCATCAGCAGCAGCAGCGCTCCCACAGCCATGTAAAGACCGCGATGGCTGGCGGAAGGCGGCGGCGCGACGGTAGTAGCCATACCTGGTTGCGACGCGGCTGGTGGGGGCTGGGGTTGCCTGACGGAAATAGTGGAAGCGGTCACGGTCTGCACCGGCAACATGGTGGCAGTCGGAGGCAACGGGTTGATGCTGGTAACGGTGCGGTCGGTGTCGGCGTGGGCGGCGGCGTTGCTGGGTTGCGGCGCCACCGGAACCACGCGACTTAAAGCGTTTCTGAAAGCCTCGGCGGACTGGAAGCGCGCGGCGGGATCTTTGGCGATCGCCAGCAGAATGATCTCGTTGAGTGCGGGCGGCAGGCCGGGCTTGATCTCGATGGGAGGCGTGGGCGGCTGGTTCACTTGCGCGGCCATGATCGAGTAGTCGCTGGACTCGCGGAAGGGACGGCGTCCGGTGGCCATTTCATATAGCGAGATGCCGACCGAATAAAGATCGGAGCGCGCGTCGGTGGGCTCGCCTTTCACCTGCTCAGGCGACATGTAGCCGAGCGAACCGAGAGTGGTGCCGGTCATGGTGAGAGTGGATTCGTCGCCGGAGCGGGCGATACCGAAGTCCATGAGTTTCACGATCCCTTGGGGAGTGAGCATCATGTTCGCAGGCTTGATGTCGCGATGAATGACGTGATGCTGGTGCGCGTAGCCGAGCGCGTCGAGCACCTGGCTGATGTAGTTGACGGCGTCGGCAACCGGAATGGGGCCTTGCTGCATGCGCTGAGTAAGAGTCGTGCCCTCGACATATTCAATAATCATGACGAACTGGTTGTCGAGGGTTAGCGCGGTACGCAGGGCAGCGATGTTGGGATGATCGAGGGCGGCGAGAACTTTGATCTCACGCTGAAAGCGGGCGGCGAGTTCCTGGCGGCCGGCGAGATCGGGAAGAAGGATCTTCATGGCCTCAATGCGGTCGGAAATGACATTGCGGACTTTGTAAACTTTGCCCATGCCTCCGGCGCCGAGCTCGTTGAGGATTTCGTAGTCGCCAATGCGCTTGTTGATGGCTTCAGTCATCGGAAGGCCCCCTTGTGTACAGCAAAGTTACATACAGGCTGGAGTTGGTGAGTGGAGGAATTATGACTTTGCCGATGGGCGGGGGTCAAGGAGATTCGGGGTTAGTCCGTGTTCGTCGTGGGTCGTGCAAAACCTTAACCACAGAGGGCACAGGGGTACACAGGGCAGCTAGCGAATTACTTCGTACTCGCTTTTGACCAGGCCGCTGGGATAGTGCTGCGTGGAGACGTGATGCAGGCGGATGTCCTGTGGCAGCGTACCGAAGAGAGGGACTCCTTCTCCGATGAGCACCGGGACACGAGTGATGACGAGACGGTGGACCAGGCCGGCGCGGAGGAATCGTTGAATGGTGATGCCGCCATCGACGTAGAGGTGGTGCGCGCCGGTGGCGGCGAGTTTCCCCACGATTTCGGCGGGAGTGCCGGACATTTGTTCGACTGCGCCTCCGCGGACTTTGGAAAAGTCGAGCGGCTTGCCGCTAAGAACGATTACACGCTTTTTGCCGTAGGGCCATTTGGGAAAGGCTAGAACGGTCTCGAAAGTATTGCGGCCGATGACAAGAGCATCAACGCTGGCTATAAATTCGTTGTAGCCGTGGGGCTCGCCCCCGTCTGGGGGGAGAAAGTCTAGAGCGCCGTTGGGGCGAGCGATGAAGCCGTCGAGGCTGGTGCCGATGAAGATAGATACGGTCGTCGGTTGTGGTGCAGTCACGGAGTCCTATTGGAGCGATTGCATCACTTCGTCGAGTGCCTCTTTGCCGGGACGAATGACCGACTCGGGCAGCGTGGCCAGAGGTTGATCCGTGACGTTGAGCATGTCGATGAAGCTCGGAGCTTTAGGGTTAACGTAGAACATGCCGGTCAGGACTTCGCCCTTCTCGTGCGCTTCGTGGAGGCGGCTGATGGCGCGGATACGGTTGGTGGCGTCGTAGTCTTCCTCGAGCTTGGTTAGACGCAGCCGCGATCCGTCATGCATGGTGACTTCGACGGTGGTGCCGGGATCGTACTCCACGTCAATTTCCTGGAACGCGGGTACAAAGTCGAGAGTCTGCAACGGCTCCTCGTGCTCTTTCATGTATTTGTATGACTTGGTGGAGCCTTCGTGATCGTTGAACGTAACGCAGGGCGAGACCACGTCGATCATGACCGTGCCTTTGTGGGCGATGGCGGCCTTCAACATGGCGTGCAATTGCTTTTTGTCGCCGGAGAATGAGCGTCCTACGAAAGTTGCACCCAGGGTGATGGCCATGGCGCAAGTGTCAATGGCGGGAAGATCGTTGAGAACGCCACTTTTCAACTTCGATCCCACGTCGGCAGTGGCGGAGAACTGGCCCTTGGTGAGCCCGTAAACGCCGTTGTCTTCGATGATGTAGATGATCGGCAGATTGCGGCGCATGAGGTGCACGAACTGGCCGATGCCGATGGAGGCAGTGTCGCCGTCGCCACTGACGCCGAGGGCGATGAGCTTGTGATTGGCCAGGACCGCGCCGGTGGCGACCGACGGCATGCGGCCATGGACGGCGTTGAAGCTGTGCGAGCGGCTCATGAAGTATGCGGGAGTCTTGGAAGAACAGCCGATGCCGCTGGGTTTGATGACGCGCTCGGGCTGGACGCCCATCTCGTACATGGCGTCGATGATGCGCTCGGAAATTGCGTTGTGGCCGCAGCCGGCGCAGAGCGTGGTCTTGCCGCCGCGATAGTCGAGCACGGTGAGGCCGATGCGGTTGGTTTTGGGCGCGGGCGTTGCGGTCGGTGTGGTGGCCATGTTACTTCCCCTCCATGCTGGTGAGTTCGTCGGTGACCGAGCGGGCATCGAGCGGCAGCCCGTGAATGTGTGCGATGCTGCGCAGCCGGGTTACGAGTTCCGGCTTGATGTCGAGCTTCAGCAGGCTGAGCATCTGGGCGTCGCGGTTTTGTTCGACTACGTAAACGCGGTCGTGATTTTCGATGAATTCGTGGACTTCCCGGGTGAAGGGGTAGGCACGAAGGCGCAGGTAATCGGTTTCCATTTGATATTCATCGCGCATCTGGTCGCGGGCTTCGATGATGCCCCAGTGCGATGTGCCATAGGCGATGATCCCGATGTTCTTCTTTCCGGCGGTGGACTTGCCGTTCATGACTACGGGACGGGGGACGAAAGAGCGGGCGGTCTCGAACTTGCGATTGAGGCGCTCCATGTTGCGCTCGAAGTCGTCGGGGCGTTCGCTGTATTGCGCTTTCTCGTTGTGGCCGCTGCCGCGGGCGAAATAGGCGGCTGCGGGATGCTCGGTGCCGGGCAGGGTGCGGTAGCCGATGGCGTCGCCGTCAACGTCTTTGTAGCGGTTGAAACCGCCGAGGCGGTCGAGGTCTTCTTTGGAGAGAACCTTGCCACGTTGGAGCGGCGCAGTTGGATAGGTGAAGGGATCGGACATCCAGTTGTTCATGCCGAGATCGAGATCCGACATTACGAATACAAGAGTCTGAAACTGTTCGGCGAGATTGAAGGCGTCGGACGCCATCTCAAAACATTCGGTTACGGAACACGGAATCAGCATGATGTGCTTGGTGTCGCCGTGAGAGAGAAACGCGGTGGAGAGGATGTCACCCTGCGAAGTGCGAGTAGGCAAGCCGGTGGATGGGCCGACGCGTTGAATGTCCCAGACCACGCCCGGGACTTCGGCGTAGTAAGAGAGGCCGGCGAACTCCGACATCAGCGAAATGCCCGGCCCGGCGGTGGAAGTCATGGACCGCGCTCCGGCCCAGCCTGCCCCGAGCACCATACCGATGGCAGCAAGTTCGTCTTCTGCCTGGACGATGGCGAACGTGGCTTTGCCGTCGGGGCCGATACGGTACTCCTTCATGTATTCGATCAACGTCTCGACGAGTGAAGACGAGGGCGTGATGGGATACCAGGTCACGACGGTGACTCCGGCGAACATGCAGCCGAGGGCGGCGGCGGAGTTGCCGTCGATGATGATCTTGCCGGCAGTCTTGTCCATGCGCTCGATGACGTAGGGGCCAAGCTTGGTTAATGAGGCTTCGGCATAGTCGAAGCCAGCCTTGGCGGCGGCGAAGTTCAAATTGGCAGCCTTGGGCTTGCTGGCGAACTGTTTGCGGATGGCCTTTTCAACTTCAGCCATGTCGATGGACAGCAGCTTCGCCACCACGCCCACGTACACCATGTTCTTGACCAGCTTGCGCAGTTTGGCCTCGGGGCAAACGGGGGCGACGATCTTGTCGAAGGGGACAGAATAAAAGATCAGATCATTGCGAACTTGATTAAGGTTCAGCGGTTCGTCATAGAGCACAACTGCGCCAGCGGCCAGAGACTTCACGTCGTCCTGGGCAGTCTCAGCATTCATGGCCACCAGGAAATCGATTTCCTTCTTGCGCGCGATGTAGCCGTGTTTGTTGGCGCGGATGGTGAACCAGGTGGGCAATCCGGCAATGTTCGAAGGAAACATGTTCTTGCCGGAGACAGGAACTCCCATCTGAAAGATACTGCGCAAGAGCACCGAGTTCGAGCTTTGCGAACCCGATCCATTCACCGTCGCGACTTGAATTGTCATGTCGTTGACGACGCGCTTCTGCCCCGCCGGCCCCGAAGTGCCGCGAGGGGTTACATCTGTGGTGGCCATGGCCTGTTCCTTCCTTTGGCTGGAGCGGAGTTTGGGCCGCTCGGTGTTGTGAAGAGTGATTGGAGCAACCCTTGATTATACGGCAGTAGGTGGGTAGAGGTGTGGAACGGAAGGGTTGGTGTGTACCTGGTTGGGAAATACGGTATCTGAACCCAGTTCTCAGATCTCAGTTCCCAGTTCTCAGAATGCCTAGGTATCTAGACTTCAACCCTAAAGAACTGGGCCATCTTGCGGAATTTGTTGTAGCGGGCGTCCACGAGGTCGGGAACCGGCATCTTCAGCAGTTGAGCGAGATTGGTCTTTAAGGATTCTGCTAGCAGGTCGGCGGCGGCGGCGTGGTCGGTGTGGGCTCCGCCTTCGGGTTCGGGGACAATTGAGTCTACGCAGCCTAGTTCGCTCAAATCTTTGGCGGTGATGTGCAGGGCCTGGGCGGCTAGTTCTTTTTTGGTGGCGTCGCGCCACATGATGGAGGCGCAGCCTTCGGGCGAAATGACGGAGTATATCGAGTTCTCCATCATCAGGACGCGGTCGGCGATGGCGATGGCCAAGGCGCCGCCGCTGCCGCCTTCCCCGGTGATGGTGGTAATGATTGGAACCTGCAAGCGAGCCATCTCGCGGAGATTGCGGGCGATGGCTTCGGCTTGGCCGCGCTCTTCTGCGCCTAGACCGGGATAAGCTCCGGGAGTATCGACAAACGTAAACAGCGGGCGGCGGAATTTCTCTGCGATCTTCATCACTCGCAGTGCTTTTCGATAGCCTTCGGGATTGGGCATGCCGAAATTGCGGTAGACCTTCTGCTTGGTGTCGCGGGCTTTCTGGTGGCCGATGATCATTACTTCCTGGCCCTGGAAGCGGGCCATGCCGGTCACGATCGCGGGATCGTCGCCGAAGCCCCGGTCGCCGTGGATCTCACTGAAGTCGGTGAAGATCCGTTCGATGTAATCCAATGCATAGGGGCGTTGGGGATGTCGGGCCAATTCTGTCCTCTGCCAGGCGTCGTGATTCGCGGAGACCTCGATACGAAGAGAGTCGATGCGATCATTCAGCTGTTTGATCTGAGTGCGGAGATCGTCGTTCTGTCCCGGCGCAGCCTGCAGCCGGGAAAGCTGTTGCTCGATTTTCTCCAGTTCCTGTCTTGCCTTGAGTTGTAAGTCCATCTTACGGGCATCACCGTTCCTTGCGGCCCAGCGCGACTCGACCATCGACAGCAGGAAATCTGTTCCCGTCACCACCAGCCCGACGTTGACGACTCTGGAACCGCTCGTCACTTGCACGCCGAAAGCGCTGTGGTGGGAAGCTCTCATCCGCCGCTGATTTCAGTCAATGACTCGGACCGCACCGCGACCGCACAATTCCTCAACACGCGCCATAAAATTGCGGTCTGGTAGCACATTATAGCCTTCCGCTTCCATCACCACCATGAAATCGCCCTGACGCTCCACGTCAAACAACACTTTAGCTTCGCCTTTGGATTGACAGCAAAGCAGATGCAGGTCGTCTACGGTGGATTCGCTGGCGGTCTCGACGGGGATGCGAATGCGCAGCGAGCGTGGCAGCGGCACTTTGGCGTCTTCGAGCGGCATGATCTCGTTAGCAGTGAGTTTGGGGTTGGCACCCTCTTCGATGCGCAGGCCTCCACGCACAAGGACTGGGACTTCCAGCTTCACTTTGTCGCCGAGCTTTCGGTAGGCCTCGGGGAAAACGATCATCTCGACGGAGCCTTCCATATCTTCGAGAGTGCCCTGCGCGTAGAAATCGCCTTTCTTAGACTTGAGCACTTTAATTCCAGTGATGATTCCGGCAGTGGTGATGTTTTCGTCTTTGCCGGTGGAAGACTTCACCGCAGCGATGTCGGAGGTGCTTAGGGCGCGCAGGTTTTGCAGCTTGTCGCGATACTTTTCGAGCGGATGCCCGGTGATGAAGAATCCAAGAATCTCTTTTTCAGCGGCCAAGCGGGTGTGTTCGTCCCAGTCGGGAGTGTCGGGAAGGCGGTTGTTGTCGGTATGATTTTCTTCCTGCTGGAAGACGCCGAACAGGCCGTGTTGGCCGGACTCAGCGTCACGCTGGGTCTTGGCGGCGCGGTCGATGGCTTTATCGAGAACGGCCATCAGTTGGGCACGGCGGCCGAGCGAATCCATGGCGCCGCTTTTTACCAAGGACTCGAGCACACGCTTATTGAGCAGGCGCAGGTCGACTTTCTCGCAGAATTCGTAGATGGAGCTGTAGCGTCCTTTTTCTTTGCGCCCGGTGACGATGGATTCGATGGCATTGTGGCCGACGTTCTTTACCGCAGCCAAGCCAAAGCGAATGGCGGACGCATGCGGAGTGAAGTTGGCAGTACTAACGTTGATATCCGGCGGCTCGACGCCAATTCCCATTTCACGGCATTCGTTGATGTATTTGACGACGTCGTCAGTGCTGCCGGTGACCGAGGTCAGCATGGCTGCCATAAACTCCACCGGATAGTGCGTCTTGAGATAGGCAGTCTGATAGGCAAGGAGCGCGTAGGCGGCGGAATGCGCCTTGGGGAAACCGTATTCGGCGAACTTGGCCAGCAGGTCGAAAATCTTTTCGATCTTCTTTGCCGGGTACCCGCGCTGGACCGCACCCTCGACGAAACGCTCGCGCTGCTGGGCCATTTCTTCCGGCTTCTTCTTGCCCATGGCGCGACGCAGCACATCGGCTTCACCCAGCGAATAGCCAGCGAGACGGTTGGCGATCTGCATCACCTGCTCCTGGTAGACGATGACTCCCCAGGTGTCTTCCAACATCTCTTGCAGCTCGGGCAATTCGTATTCGATCTTCTTGCGGCCATGTTTGCGGTCGATGAAATAGTCGATCATGCCGCCCTGAATTGGGCCGGGACGATAGAGCGCGTTGAGAGCTGTGAGGTCGCCGATGGTTGAGGGCTGGTAGCGGCGGAGCACATCGCGCATACCGTGCGATTCAAACTGGAACACTCCGGTGGTCAAGCCTTTGTGAAAGACCTTTTCGTAGGTTTCCAGATTGTCAAGCGGAATGTTCTCCAGGACAAGCTGTTCGCCTCGAGTCTGCGCAATCAGCTTTACAGTGTCGTCGAGGATGGTCAGTGTGGTTAAGCCGAGGAAGTCCATCTTCAGCAGGCCCATCTTTTCGATGGCGACCATATCGAAGGCAGTGACGATTTCGTCGTTCTTGGTTTTGTGTAGCGGAACTAGTTCGATCAGTGGGCGCGGCGAGATTACTACTCCGGCGGCGTGGACTCCGGCGTTGCGCACCAGGCCTTCGAGTTTGCGAGCAGTGTCAAGGAGCTGGCGCACTTGCGGCTCGCTTTCGTAAGCCTGTTGCAGCGCCGGCGAGTCTTTGATCGCTTGCTCCAGCTTGATGTTGAGCGTGGTGGGCACCATTTTGGCGATGCGGTCGACGTCGGCGTAGGGGATATCCATGGCGCGGCCCACGTCTTTGATGGCCGCTTTGGCGGCCATGGTGCCGAAGGTGATGATCTGAGCGACATTGTCGCGGCCGTACTTGCGGGTGACGTAATCGATGACCTCGCCGCGGCGGTTCATGCAGAAATCCATGTCAATGTCGGGCATGGAAATGCGTTCGGGATTCAGGAAGCGCTCGAAGAGGAGTTCGTGCTGCAGGGGATCGAGGTCGGTGATTCCGAGCGAGAACGAAACCAGCGAGCCTGCGGCTGAACCGCGGCCTGGGCCGACCGGAATGTTGTGGTCCCGGGCGTAACGGACGAAATCCCAGACGATCAGGAAATATCCGGAAAACTGCATTTGCTGGATGATGGCAAGTTCGCGGGCCAGGCGCTGCTCGTAGTCGGCGAGGCTGTGCTTGATGCGGCCTTGCTCCTGCAAACTTCTCAGGACTTCCAAACGGCGCGCAAAACCTTCCCGGGTAACGTGTTCGAAATAGCTGTCGAGGGTGTAGCCGGCGGGCACATCGAAATGGGGAAAGGGGTTGCTCACCTTTTCGAGACGAAGATTGCAGCGTTCGGCGATGGCGAGAGTGCGCGAGAGCACGTCGGGCGCGTCTTTGAAGACCTGGAACATCTCGTCATGGCTTTTGACGTAGAAGCCGGTGCCCTGGAACTTCATGCGGTTGGTGTCTTGAATCGACTTGCCGGTCTGAATGCAGACCATGACGTCCTGCGCGTGGGCGTCTTCTTCGCAGAGGTAGTGGCTGTCGTTGGTGGCGACCATCGGCAGGCCGAGTTCCTTTTCCAGACGAAACAGGTCGGGATGGATGCGGTGTTCCATCTCCAGACCCTGGTCCTGGATTTCGAGAAAGAAATTGTCTTTGCCGAAAATGTCGCGATAGGAGACCGCAGCGCCGCGGGCGGCTTCGTACTTCCCTTCCATCAGAAATTCGGCGACTTCGCCCTTGAGGCAGCCGGAGAGTCCGATCAAGCCCTTCGAATGTTCCGCCAGAAACTTCTTGCTCACGCGCGGCTTGTAGTAAAAGCCGTGGAGCGAGGCTTCGGAGGTGATCTTGGCTAGATTGCGATAGCCTTCTTCGTTCTCCGCCAGCACCAGCAGGTGGTTGTAAGTGTCGTTGTCGGGCGGAGTGCGCTCGATGTTGTGATCGTCTTTCTTGCAGATGTAGAGTTCGCAGCCGACGATGGGCTTGATGCCCTCGTGTTTGGCGGCATTCACGAAGTGCACTGCGCCGAAGATATTGCCGTGGTCGGTCATGGCCACGGCGGGCATGCCTAATTGTTTGGCGCGCTCGCAGAGCTTCTCGACGTCGCAAGCGCCGTCGAGCATGGAGTAATCGGTATGGAGATGGAGATGGACAAATTGGGACATGGGGCTCTGTCTTTGATTTTACGTCGGCGTCATTGTAACGGGAAGGTGGCTGTGCGCTTCATGTGGTTTATGCACAGGCAGTGGATTTCTGGTGCTTACAAAGGGTTGGCACACTTGGTAAACAGCCCTAACCACAGAGGGCACAGGGGACACAGAGGCACCACTGAGATTCATTACTTGTGCTGCAAAAGTGTGGTAGCGCTGGCGACACATTGCCACTGGCCGTTGAGATAAATCCAGGTGTCGGTGAAGCGGCCATGATGATCGAAAGGTTTGCCCTTATAGATCCCCTTAGTGTGGTAGCTGCCGCTGACCACAGCGGTGGTGTCGTACAGGTCAACTTTCACGTTGTCATTCGCTGCTGACGTGGCTCGGTAGTCCATGTCTTTCGCGTCGGCGAGAAACTGGACTTTATTCATGACTGACCCATCGGTATCGGTGTAAATGAAGCGGTCACCTACCAGGTGCTCCAATGCCTTGGCGTCGTGGTGGAGTTGCGCCTGGTTCCATGCGTTTTCGAGGGCAATGAGCTTACTCTCAGTAGTGGTTCCTAGTGGCGTCTGCGCTTGGACCAGTCCGGGCAGAAGCGGAAGCAGCAGGAAGAGATGGCGCAGTTTCACGGTTTTCCTTTGTCCGGCCTAGCGTTTGTGCTTCTTGGGTTTGGCCTTTTTGGGCGTGGGCTTGGCAGACTTTTTCTTAGGCGCGGGTTTCTTGGGAACAGCTTTCGCAGGCTTTGCGACTACTGGCGGCTTCGCGGGCGGAGCCGGCGCGACCGGGGACGCGACGTGAGCTACGGGCTTGGTCTTCTTTCCTGTTTTTCCGATGGCTGGATTTGGCGCTGCAGGCGCTTGTGCCGCGGCAGCGGCTTTGGCAGCGCGCCCACGCTTGGGTGGTGGCGGTGGGGGCGGTGGAGGCGGCGCCAGCGGTTTTAAGAATTTCAGCGTTTCGGTGCGCGAGCGCAGCCGGCCGTCGAGCAATAGCATGAACACATCGTGGGCAATCTTGGGATACTCGGGCAACTGCGGCGTAATGAACAGCTCCGTCATTTCAGGCAGAGGTATTCTCTGCTGCACTTGCCGCCACTTGGTGAAGAAGTTCTTGATCTTCTGCGCCACCGCTTGTTGCTTGGCGGTTACGGCCAAGAATAAGGTCATTTCCGGCCGCGCTTCGGAGAGCAGCTTCCAGGTGCGCGAGGGAGTCGCGGCTTCTTTACCGGCCAGCCGCTTCGCCAGATCTTTTGAGTTGTCTTCGAGATCTTTCCAGGCTTCGATCAGATCCTTGCGCGGAATCATCCTGCGGACGTCGGCGACATCTTTGTCGCTCAAACGTGAAGTCAGGAAATAGAGCACGGCGGGCGAAGGATCGGGCGTGTAGCCAAGTTCATTCATCTGCTGCCGGGTTTTGACCAGCTGACTCAGTCCGACGGCATCCACTTTGGCGGTGGTCCAGTGGGGGTTGAGAACCTTGAGCCAGTCTTCTTTCTCCAGCGTGCGCACGATGTGGAGCGGGTCGTCTTCATAGGCCAACTGCTCGATCTCGAGACCAATCGACCGGTGGTTGATGTGATCGATATAGTTGTTTTCCTTGGCGGACTGGTAGCGGGCCTGGGTGCGCTCCTCGAGCGGCCAATGAAAGCGCGCGGCAAAGCGAGTGGCACGAATCAGCCGTGAGGGATCTTCGACAAAAGCGTAATTGTGCAGCACGCGGAGCAGCTTGGCCTCGATGTCCGCCGCCCCATTGAAGGGGTCCATGAGCAGACCGCGCGAACCAGGATTGAGCGACAACGCCATGGCATTGACGGTGAAATCGCGGCGGCGCAGGTCTTCAATGATGGTTGAGGGAGCAACGATGGGCGGCTTGCCTACTTTGTCGTAGCGCTCGGTGCGGGCGGGACTGATCTCGGCGCGCACCTTGCCGGGCAATATTAAATAGATCGCTTTCAGATCTTCGTCGGTTGACGAGACCACGGCGCCAGCGCGCTCCAATTCTTTTTGCAGCTTGAGAGGATTGCCCTGGACGGTGAAATCGAGATCGCGAATGGGAAAGCCGCTGATGATGTCGCGGACAGCACCGCCGGTGAGATAGATGTTCATCTCGGCGGCGCGGGCGATGTCCTGCACCAGCGTGACGCCGCGTTGCTGATCGGGCGTCAGACGAATTTCCATGGTGTATATGTAATCAGCCATGCTGGACTCGGGAGTGCAGGGTTAGGCCAGCGGCCGGAGTGGGGCACAACTTTTCCACAGGGCACACTAGGAGCTTAGGAACACAGCCGCCGACTTCCACGTAAACTGCTCTGTAGACTAGCTTTAGATGATTCAGGCGTACCCTCGGCAAACTACACAAAATATCACAAGGTTAACGATTTGGCTACTGCGAACGAGATGACTGACTGTGTTCGCGGCAAAAATGTGAGAATGTGACTACGCCGGACCGCAGGAAACCGCAACCCGGGCGGGTTTGGCGAGAAGCGCATGCCCTCGACCCATAAGAAGGTAGTTGTCAGAAAAATCGACCGCGACACCGTGAATGGCCACGTGGCGCCGGCGAATTTCGTGCGCGAGGGCAAACTGGAGATCCTGAATACGGCCGGCAACGTGGTCGCCATTGAGCTGCGCGAGGTCAAGGTGGTTTACTTTGTGCGCGAATTTGGCGAGGCGGAATCGCCCAGCCGCAAGACTTTCACGACCCGCCCTCGCACCGAGGGGTTGTGGGTGCGGCTTAAATTCAAAGACGGCGACGTTCTGGAAGGAATGATGCCGAATGACTTGCAGCAGGCGTCGGCGGAGGGATACTTGATCAATCCTCCGGACCTGCGGTCGAATACGCAGCGCATGTTTGTGCCGCGGAGTGCGCTGGAGTCGCTTACGGTGTTGGCGGTGATTGGGGCGACGCGGCGGCGCCGCCGTGGGATGCCGAGTGATACGTTGCAGGTGCCCATGTTTGGCGAGCAATGATATGCAAGTAAACCGTTCGCGTTTTTCCCGTCATCTCTGCGAGACCTCTGCGTACTCTGCGTTTTAGGATTTTGTCTTACCGACGAACAGCCGCTGGTCGAACGGGTACGCCTCGTGCCATAGCACGCTGATTCGGGCGGCGTCCGGGTGAAGAGGGTTCAGCAGGATATTCATCGTTTCAGGCAGGATTGCCGACGGGATTTCGAGCAGTGTGGTTTGAGCTTGCGACAGCCATTCATCTCCGAGAGTGCGAGAGGCGGTTTCGTTTTTCCGCCAGTCTTCGGTGAGCGCGGAGAAATGCATCATTGGCAAGTCATCGGGCGCCTCGGCCTTCAGCAGGCGGTAACTCTTGGGCAACTGATTGGGCTTTAGTTCAAGATGGACCAGCGCCTCGACCAGCGCTCCGGCGGGCGTGGTGGCGAGGTAAACGATGGGCCGTCCGCGAGTGTGCCAGCGGGCTGAGGCCAGGAGGCCACCGCGTCCGTCGAGTGAGTCGTGGTTGCTGATTCTCCAGAGAAACACTCAGGCAAACATTCCTTCGTCGATCTGCACCAGCATTTCTTCCACTAAGCGGCCACCGGTTTCGGTGGACATCATCTGAATGGGCGTCTTGCCTTCGAAACGCGTTTTGGGTTCGCGTACCCAGGTTAGTGCCGACGCGGCGTCGCCAAGCGTGGCTTGCGCGCGGGCCAGAATGCGCGCGGTGCGGATGGCGCGATCGGATTCTTCTTTCGATAACTTCTGATGGCTGGCCTTGCGATGTTTGAAGGTGCGGCGATGAATGACCAGGGCGTGAACTTCGTCGCGAGTGAGGCCGTGGCGGGTCATGCGGCTGACGGTGGTCAGCGGCAGGCCGCGCTCGGCGAGCGAGGCCAATTCGAGTTCTGAGGAGATGCGTCCGCCGAGCCATTCGCGGAGGAAATTGGAGAGTTGGTGGGCGGTGGAGGGCGGGGTGGTTGGGTTGGGTTGCATAGGGACATTATGCCATAGAAGAATGGGCGGAGTGTACTTGTTGCAAATGGGTAGCGCGTAAGTCATTGTATACAGGCACTATATTTTATTAGTTATGTACTTCAATTGATGGAGTGCAGTACACTTCATTGAGAGCGGTTGCGGAGGTTGCTTGGTAGAGCGGAGGTGTATCGGATGGGAGCAGGCTTCTGGAAAAAGCGCTGGGAGGATGTTCGCGGAAACCTCATCTGGCAAATTCTGATCTGGGTATTCGGCGGTGGAATGCTGACGGCCATCAGCATTGCAGCTAAGGAATTACGGAGACTTCCGTTTAGCTGGGATTTCGCTGGAATTGTGTTTGTTATCTCTTTCTTGGGCATTGCGGTAGTCACGCTGTTGGCCAGTCGTAGGTCGCAAAACAAGACTGTAACAGTGGCGGATGCGTCGGCAACTGCGCCAGCCCCAGCCGAAGAACCGGCGGGGCTTGCTTCACTTCGCGCAGAGCATGAAGGTATACAGCGGGAAAATGCAGGACTACGCGACCTGCTCGTACAGAGGGAGGAGAAACTAAATCAAAGTCTTTTGTTGGCAGGTCAATTCAAATTGGAAACCGATCAACTTTACGCGGACACGGTTCTTCTTTGGCTCAGAGAGCACATTCACACCACAGGAAGTTTTGCTAGCGTCAACGTAGCCGGAGCAATTGGACTTTCGCAAGATGCTGTCAGTCGTGGACTGGAGCTGCTCAGGTCGAAGTATCAGATCGTTGATCGAATGTCGTCAGATGTGGATGCCTGGACATTCGCTGCCGGGGGCACACCATTCGTCCCAAAGTACAAGATAGTCAGCGCGGTCCCAGAGCCCAATCAGATTAATGTTGAGATTCTTGACGCGCATCAGGGGGTGCGCGTGGGTTGGCACGACACGTTCCTGTTCTATCGCTTGAGAATAGTCACGCGAAGTGATCGCAGCGTCCTGCAATTGAACCCGGGGCTGTCGCTGGACAACAAGCGGGAAAACTGTGAACTGATTTCCGATCTCTCCGATTGGGTTCTTGTGAAAGAAGTGCCAAGCAAACACAACTTCACAGCGAAAAGCTCCGAAGACACCAATCTGGAAACATCATCGCTGCTAAAGGTGATCGAAACACCGTTTCGGACTGGCATCCATCAACAAGGATGGATTGGCGTAAAAATGAGAGGATATATAGAGCACGCTGACTTATTGACGACGCTTTACCTTGAGGTCGTGCACGGAGCGTGGGAAAGAGTAAGTTACGTTTTCACGCCACCATTGCCGCAAGTGGATGGGCAACAAATCGTTGCATCAAACCTCAGAAAGCTCGTGCCACCCTCGTGAGTTCCTTGTATTCGAGGTTATCCGAATGAATGAGTCGAAGCATGGTGTCACGAAACAGGAACGGGTTCTTGCGATTGTTGAATGGCCACGTCATTTCGTCGAGGTTGGCTGCCTACCGATAGGTTCTCAAGGATAGCCTCGCATCGGGGCACGCCTTCCAGGCGTGCCGTCCCAAACAATGAATCCGGCATCGCGCCGATGAGGCGCAACGGCCACTGCACCCGCAGCGCCTAAAGGCGTCCTCTGGACCTAACGACGCGGTACGCCTGAAGGCGTACCCTGATACGAGGCGTAGTTATCACAGCTGTGAACCGCTGCGTCGCCCAAATTCGAAGGAAAGTACATAGATCCTTCGTTGGCATCCTTCGCTGTTTGCGAAGGATCCGCTGTCTCAGGATGACAATCGCGGGTTGGGTACCGCCTCTACGGTATGGTTCCCTGGAACCCGGCGAACTGGCCGTTGCTGTTTAGCAGGAAGCGGCCGACGATCAGGTTGCCGTCATTGAGGCCGTCGGCGCGAACGCTGGTGCCGTTGGGGTCGTCAAGGATGTAGTACGAGCCGTTCTTCAGGAATGCGCCGTGTTCCTGGCCATAGAAGTCAAACCATCCGAACACCACGTTCCCGGACGTGTTGATGGCGTGCGCAGCGGTGGTTAATGCGCCCGGCACGTTGATGGTCGTGAATTTGCTGCCGTTGTAAAGCGAAGCCTGGCCGCGGCCGTTGGCGTCAATCCAATCCACCGTCATTAGGCCGCTTGCATTGATTCCCCAGACAAAGGCGTTGGTGCCGCCCGGCACGTCGATGGTGGTGTAGGCGTTATTGTCGAACACGAATCCATGTTCCACGTTGCTGGCGTCGTAGTAGGTGCCGGTAATTACACCCGCGTCGTTGATGCCGTAGGCGTAGGTGCTGAGGGCGTTGGGAACACTGATGTCCTCAAAAGCTCCGTTGGTGTAGAGGAAACCTACCTCGACGTTGGCAGCCGGGGAATAGCTGCCGACGATCTGGCCGGAGGTATTAATCCCCGTGCAGATGGTGGTTTGGGGTTGGGCCTTGGGGTCGTCGATATTGGTTACGGTGTTGCCCGAAAGCAGCAGGCCATGAATAGTGCCAGTGGAATCGGTGTAGAAGCCAGCCATTGCGTTCGCGGTGTTCACGGCATAAATGCTGGTATTCTCCGCATTCGCCACCTGGATGGTGGACAGGGTATCGCTTTGCGGTGTGGCCAGGTAGCCGTAGCAGGTGGTACCAGTTACGGTATTGCAATCGGCCGATCCGGGACCGTAATAGTAGCCGACGTAGGCTCCGGTGCTGCTGACGCCCGCGGTGAAGATGAAGTCGTTGGCCTGGAACTGGCCGCCGATATCAGTGAAGCCGTGGAATGTGAGGGCGCTGTCCTCGTACCAGCCGGTAATCTCACCTGCGTCGTTGAGGCCGGTGCAGGCGGTCTGCGATGCTCCTGGAAAGATGATTTCTGTGATGACTCCGCTGGAGTCGCGGGAAAAGCCGTGTGAGTTGTTGTTGGAATCGTAGTACTGGCCGACGACCAGGTTGGAGCTGTTGATCGCCAGAGCAAAAGTGTTATCGGTGCCGCTGCCGTAGAAGGTGGTGACCTTCCCGCTGATGTTCACGAATCCCTGGTTCGGCCCGCCGGAACCGGTTGCGCCGGCAAAATTTCCTGCTTTGTTAATGGCAAAAATCGACGTTGAAGCCGATCCCTTGGCGACGTCGTACTGGCTGTATTTTGTGCCGTTATTTTTGATTACAAAGCCGTGAAAGAAATTGTCGGTCCCGAAGAAGTCTCCGACCACGACGTTGGAGTCGTTGATTCCGAGGATGCGGGTGAAGTTGTTGGATTTGGGGGCGGAAAAAGTCTTGAACTTGGTGCCGCCGAGATAGGCAAAGCCTACGGTGGCGCCGCTGGAGTTGGTGAAATCGCCGACGACGATGTTGCTCTTGTTTACGCCATTGGGAAAAGTGTTGACGGCGCCCGGAGCGGTGATCTGGAGAACTTTCATGGCTTGAGCCAGGCCTTGGGACGCGCTCAGCAGCGCAAAGAGCAGGAACAGCAGTATGGAACTGAAACTCCGGCGATAGCCGATTTTGTTTCCGGCGGAAGAGCGGATGACGTTCATGGCTTTCTCCTTAAAATCTTGGTTTCCAGGGGAACAATCTTCCTCACGCACGGGCGTTGGTCTCGCCGGTGCGGCTGCTCTTGCGGCGGGGGTCCGCAGAATTGAGGCACAGCATTGTGGTTCACGGGGGTAGGAGTGGTCAAGATGAAAGAATTTGCACACCTGTCTATAATCCCGTCGTGCGGAAAGTCGTCCTCGGTCTCGGCGTTAGTATCGACGGTTATATTGCTCGTCCCAGCGGCGCCGTCGACTTTCTTTTCATGCCCAAGGACTACTCGATGGCTCCCTTTTTCGCCACGATTGATACGGCCGTCATGGGTCGCAAGACTCTCGACGCCGCAGGTGGCGCTTTCAGTGGCTCGGCAATGGCGACGTACGTCCTTTCCCGTTCGCAGCCGCCTGGCAAACGTAGCGGCATCACCTTTACCGACCAGTCTCCCGCAGCCTTGATTCGTCAGATTCGCAAGAAACCTGGCAAGAACATCTGGCTGATGGGTGGGGGCGAGCTGGCGCGCGAGTTCCTCAAAGCTGACCTGGTGGATGAACTCTACATCGGGATGGTTCCGGTATTGCTCGGCGAAGGCATCCCGCTGTTTCCCAACGGCTTTCCGCAACGCGACTTCACGCTGGTGGAGAACAAGACTTATTCGCGGGGCATGATTGCGCTCAAGTACCAACGCGCAAGATCAAAGGCAAAGCGACCAAAAAGTTGAAGCCTTGGCCGGTTCACTCTAATCGCGCTGCCTCCGTTACAATCACCCTTCCGATTCTCTCCACGGATAACCACCATGAAACTTGCACAGATCGCTTCCACTCTGGGCGCGCGGCTGGAAAATGGCTCGCCTGAGACTGAAATCACCGGCGTGGCCGGCATTGAAGAAGCCGGGTCCGGACAGATCACGTTCGTCGCCAATCCCAAGTACGCGGCCGCGGCGCGCACCACCAAGGCGGCTGCGGTGATTGTGGCCGATGACTTCCCTGCCATTTCGTCGGCCATGCTGCGCAGCAAGAATCCTTATTTGGCGTTCGCAAAGGCGATTGGATTATTTCATCAGCCGGCGAAGTATGCGGCGGGAGTGCACGCGACGGCGGTGGTGCATGTTTCGGCGCGGATCGCTGCGGGCGCGCACGTGGGGCCTTATGTGGTGATTGGAGAGGACGTTGAGATCGGCAAGAACTCCGTGCTGCTGGCGCATGTGGTCATTTATCGCGGGGCAAAGATCGGAGACAACTTCTTTGCACATTCGCATGCGGTGGTGCGCGAGGGGTGTCGCCTTGGCAACCATGTGCTGCTGCAAAACGGCGCGGTGATTGGCGCGGATGGCTTTGGCTTTGCCAAAGATGACGCCGGGCGCTGGCACAAGATTCCGCAGCCGCAACCGGTGGTGATTGAGGACGATGTCGAGATCCAGGCGAACTCGTGCATTGACCGGGCGAGCGTCGGCGAGACTCACATCGGGCGTGGAACGAAGATCGACAACCTAGTGCAGGTGGGCCATGGCTCATGGATCGGCGAGGACGCGCTGTTAGCTTCGCAGGTGGGACTCGCAGGGTCGACGGAGATTGGCAACAACGTGATTCTCACTGGACAGGTGGGTGTGGTGGGGCATTGCAAAGTGGGAGATGGCGCGATCGTGACGCCACAGAGCGGGGTGGCTGGGGACATCGAAGCCGGGGCGATTGTCAGCGGAGCGCCGGCGGTGGAGCACAAGCTGTGGTTGAAATATTCGGCTTTGTTGAGTCGGTTGCCCGAGATTGCGCGAGCGGTCCGGAGCCAGAAACCTTAACCACAGAGGGCACCCTTCGACTTCGCTCAGGGCAGGCTCCGGATCACAGGGGAAAACCTTCAGGCTGACGCTGTGTTTTTGTTGCTTTGGAATTCCGGCGGTAGGCCGCTGTCGATTACTTGGCGAACTTTCTCCATCAGTTCGTCACGGGTTCCGAAATCTTTTGGTTCGATGGGAGCGTGGAAGATTACGTCCACCGGGCCGGGCTTGATGGCGAATCGGGTCTTGGGCATGACGTAGTGGGTGCCGGCGATGGTGATTGGCACGACCGGAACTTTGCACCCTTCCGCTAGATAAAACGGGCCTTTCTTGAAGGGGATCAGCTTGCCGTCGAAGGAGCGATGGCCTTCTACATAGATGGTCATATTGACTCCCTGGCGGACGACTTCAGCGGCAAACTTCACGGCAGCGATGCCGGCATCGCGGTCGCCGCGGTCGACAGGAACCATCGATCCCATGCGCATGGCCTTGCCCATGATTGGGATATTGAACAGTTCTCTCTTGATAAGAACTGAGGTGCGGCGCGGAAGCAGCGGGACGGTGATGGCCGGATCGAGATTCGAAATATGGTTGGACATGAATACGTAAGTGCGATCGGGATCGAGTTTGTCGAGGCCGATGACGCGGGTTCGCACGCCGACGAGGCGAACTCCGGTGGCAGCGCCCCACATGAAGACCTTGTACATAAGATTGACGTTGCCGACAAGAAATGACCAGGGGATGAAAAAGAGCGCCACGGGAATCAGCGCCAACGCCCAGAACGTCAGTAGGACAAGAGTGCGGATCACGGTGTGGGTTGAGTCTCCATGTTATCGTCCGGCCTTAGCCTGGCTCACAGCCAGTGACTGCAAGCGCTCCGGCAGTTTGTCGTAAATCCCGCCGAAGCCGCCGTTGGACAGAATTGCGACTACATCTCCCGAGCGCAGTTCGGGGGCGACGAGCTGCACGATGCTGTCGGCTGTGGAAACGATGCGCGCCCGACGGCCGTGCGTCTTCAGGTCGGCAGCGACTGCGGCAAGATCGAGACGCTTGGCTTCGGGAATCGCTTCGGACTTGAAAACCTCGGCGACTACTACTTCGTCAGCCAGCGCCAAGCTCTTGGCTAGATCGCTTTGAAAAACATTGCGGCGAAGAGTATTGGAACGCGGCTCGAGAATCACCCACAGGCGCGAACCGGGATAACGGGAGCGCAGAGCTTTCAGCGTTCCTGCGATCGCGGTGGGGTGATGAGCGAAGTCATCAATGATGGTGACGCCGTTTATCGTCGCACGAACTTCGAGGCGGCGCTTCACGCTTTTGAAAGTTTTGAGCGCTGCAGAAACCTGCTCTTTGGATACGCCGTAACCCGCAGCCAGAGCAGCAGCGGCGGTCGCGTTCCAGACGTTGTATTCACCGGCCAGGGGGAATTCGAAGTTGGCCCAGGGCTGGCCGTTGCGGAGGACGGTCCAGGTGGTGCGTGCGGGATCCAGATGCAGATCGGTGATTCGCCAGGTTGCCTGCGTGCTAGAACCGTAGCGCTCGACGGGGCAGAAGGCGCGGGCCAGGCAGCGGTCGATGCTTTCTCCGCTGTCGAAACCGATGATCCGGCCTCGCTTGGGAACGAGGTTGACGAGGCGCTGGAATGCGGTTTCCACCGCGTCGAGGTCCTTGTAGATGTCGGCATGATCGAACTCGACTGAAGTGAGAATGACGGCGTCGGGAAAGTAGTGGAGGAATTTCGGGCCTTTGTCGAAGAAGGCGGTGTCGTATTCGTCACCTTCGAGGATGAAGTGCTTGCCTTGTCCCAGCTGAAAGCTGCTGCCGAAGTTCTCAGCGATGCCGCCGATGAGGAACGACGGCTGCAATCCGGTGGACTGAAATATCCAGGCCAGAATTGAGGTGGTGGTGGTCTTGCCGTGGGTGCCGGCTACGACCAGGACTTCTTTGCCGCGAAGGAACTCGTCGTGCAGAATCTGGGGCAGCGAGCAGAAGGGGATGCGCTGGTCGAGAATGTGCTCCAGTTCGACGTTGCCGCGGGAGACCACGTTGCCGACGACGACCAAGTCGGGAACGGGACTAAGATTCTCGACAGCAAATGGCTGGTGGACGGGAATGCCGAGCGAGGCCAGGAAGTCGGACATCGGGGGATAGGCGGCGGCGTCCGATCCAGTGACGCGGAATGCGCGCTGCTGTAGCATGCCGGCGAGGGAGGCCATTGCGGTGCCGCAGATGCCGATCAAGTGAATGTGTTTAGCGTTCGTCATAAATCAAAGTCTTAACCACAGGGGACACAGGGGAACACGGAGGAACCCCGCTCTAGTTACCTGCCTGCACGTTCTTTTTGCTAGTTGCGATTGTTGCCGGCTCCAGGATTCTCAGGCTCACTTCTCCGCTCGTCACGTTTAATGCCGTGCGAACGCCAATCGGTAATGTGATGTTGCCATGCGAGACGTGGCCGGAGCGCAGGCCGTATGCGATCGGCACTCGCAAGTCGCCGACGATGCGCAGCACGACTTCTTCCAAGGTATAGCTTTGATTCCGATTCTGCTGACAGTCCAGCATTTCGCCAAAGACCAGGCCGCGAACGCCGTTCAGCTTGCCGGCCAGCTTCAACTGCATGAGCATGCGGTCGATCTGGTAGGGGCGGGTGGCAACGTCTTCGATGAACAATATGGTTCCAGCGGTCTGGATTTCGTAGGGCGTGCCCAACGACGCCACCAGCATGGAGAGACAACCACCGTAAAGAGCGCCTTCGGCTGAGCCTTCGACTAGAGGCTTCACGCCCGCGAGATCCAACGCCCACTCTGAACTGCCACCCAATGCGGCTTTCCACGATGCCAGGTCCACTCCGCCCTCGTGGGCGAAGTCTTTGGCGACCATCGGGCCATGGAATGTGATGAGACCAGCCGCATCAGCAAAATAAGTCAGCAGCGTCGTGATGTCGCTGTAGCCGACGAAAATCTTGGGATGAGACCTGATTTCCTCCAGATCGATGCTGTCGAGCAGATAGTTTGCGCCGTATCCGCCGCGGGCGCAGACGATGGCGCGTACTTCGGGGCGCAGAAACATATCTTCAAGTTCCTGTGCCCGGCGCTTTACGGATCCGGCGAAGTACAGATCATGATCGAGAATCGAGTCGAAATAGAAAGGCTTATACCCAAGAGTACGCAAGGCTTGGCATCCGGCATCGAGCAGTTCGCGTTTGATGTTGCTGGCGGGTGCGACGATGCCGACGGTGTCACCGGGCTGGAGAGCGGGTGGTTTGACGCGCGGGCTCGGCGTAGGCGGCATGTGAGTTCAATCTTAAAGGAAAAACTCTCCGCGGCAGATAAGCTGAGCCGGTCCGCGGAGAAACACCTGGCCATGCCAGCGCACTGTTTGTGTGCCTCCGGGAGCATGCACGCGCACGGGTGATTCAGCCTTCTTGGTGGCGATGGCTGCAACGGCAGCAGCGCAGGAACCGGTGCCGGAAGACTGGGTTTCACCTACGCCACGCTCGAAGAAGCGTGCAGTGATATTGTTTTTGGCTTCAATGGTTACTAGCTCAACATTAATCCCCTGCTTGAAGTCGAGATGCCGTCCAATTTCAGCCGACTCGGACTGCCATTCGGGAGCGAACTGCTTCACAAAAATCACGTAGTGAGGATTCCCCATGGAGACGGGAATACCCCGAACTTCCCGCGATGCGAGTTTCACCGGCAATTCCCTTCCGACTTGCGGTTCACCCATGGCGATTTCAAATTCATACTGAGTTTCGCAGCGGGAGGTCAGGGTGCAAGTCTTCAAACCGGCGCCGGTTTTTACGACGATCTTTTCTGCGGCGCGGTCCGCACAAAGATAGGCAGCGACACAGCGGGTGCCATTGCCGGAGATTTCCGCCTCCGAGCCATCGGCATTGAAAAGGCGGGCGGAGACATCGGCGTCGGAAGCTGGGAAAAGCCACTCCACGCCGTCGGCGCCGACGCCTTGATGACGGTCGCAGAGGCGGCGGCTGAGCTCGGCTGGGTCGTCGGGTGCGTGCGTGCCATCAATCATCAGGAAGTCGTTGCCGCAGGCGCTGGCTTTCACGAAAGGAATGACGGTGGCGGGCGGACTCATTCAATCCTGCGCTTGCCCCAGCGGGACGGCACTGGCGAGAACCGTCGACTGTTTGAGCCCGTGGAAAACCTGCTGTTGCTCCTTGCGAGTGCCTTCAACGTCGAATTGAAATCGCACGTGCTGGGGCGTAGCGGCAATCACGACGTTTTGAGTCATGGAGTGGACGCATTCCAGAATACGATTTACCTCTTTACTGATTTCCTCGGCACTTGCTCCCGTGACCTCATAGGTATGGACGGCCAACTTGAGACTCAATCGTTCCTCTGCGCTGCCGAGGAGGAACAGACAAATCAGAATGAGCCCGGTGGCGAAGCTGGCGGTGAGATAGAAACCTCCGCCGACCGCCATGCCGACCGAAGCCACTACAAACAGCGTTGCCGCTGAAGTGATGCCGGTGACCAGATCGCGCCCGGCGTGAATGATGGTGCCGGCTCCAATAAAGCCTATGCCAGGAATGATCTGGGCGGCGATGCGAGTGTGATCTCCGATATGTTCGACTGCCAGGGAATCGGAGAGGATGGTATACATGGCCGCTCCGAGGCAGATGAACAGATTGGTACGAAGCCCGGCGGGACGATGCTTCAGTTCGCGCTCGAGTCCGATCAAGCCTCCCAGGATCGCCGCCACAACCAACCGCACCATCGAAACCCCGACCATCGAGGTCATCTCCGTGTGCAAAATCTCGTAGATGTGATGCGGCGTGGGCATGAAGCTGAGTTTGGCTGGATTCTATCACCGGAAAACTGCGCCGGAACCGCTTAGTCGGCTGGCCAGTTAACCGGCGTGATTACCGGGTGACGCGACCGGTCCAGTAGATGGTGGCCGGGGGCTGGCCCTCGGTGTGAATGACGACCATGGAAGTGAGGCCGCGTTTCTGGGCGTCTTTCTGCACGGCGGCAGCGACGGGATCACCACCCACGGCAATAACATAGTCGGCGTACCGACGGGGATCGGCCAGAGTCCGCTCCCACAGGCCTTCGGGGTCGGTCGGGTGGGCCCAAGGGCGATGGTTGCCTTCGTTGATGGTCTGGTGCAACGGGATGCCTGCACGTTGCAGAGCGCCGACGTGATCGCCTAGGTACATGAGGAGCGCGGCGTCGTGCGGCAGCAGCCTCAGGTTGGTCGCCAGTTCAGTTTCGAGAGTGATGCGGGTGCGCGAGTTGACCCAAGCTTCGCGGTAGCAGATGGGCTGAACACGCCAGTCTGAAGCGTAGCTGGCGGCAACCAGGCCTACGATCACTATAGCCGCCGCGGTCTTCATCCAGCGACCGCGTGCAAGCGCCAGCAGAAAATGCATGGTCACGGCGGTGAGCGTCGCGAAGGCCGGAAGAAGCTCCAGCCCGTAGCGAGTGTTGTAGAGGGAAAACGGCCACCAGGGTGGAAGGTAGATTGGGACGCCGCTGTATGAGATCGACAGGGAATAGAAGACCAGTGGTGTCCAGACCAGGAGCAAAGGCCACAGGCGGAGATCGAAGACGAAGACCATCAGCGTGCCGAACAGTAGAACCCCCACCCACAGCTTCTGCCAACCTGCTTCCGTCATATTCAGCTCGGCGGACTTGAGGAAGTAACTGAAGGCAACCGGCAAATCGTGAGCACCGGGATGGCTCTGCATTGTCTTTTGCTCGATGGCGCGGGCGGAGTAGGGCCCGTTGGCGAACTCGAGAGGATTGCGATAAACAATCGCGTTGTAGCCCAACCACAACAGCGGCGCTGCCGCGGCCAGCAAGACGAATCGCGCAAGGGCGGGAGCAAGGCTGCGACTCTTATCCGAACGAATCACCACAACCACGGCTGCCACGCACACTATGGCGGCCAGGAACCATCCGTCATAGCGCGTTAGACACGCGGCTGCGAGGCATAAGCCACATTTGGTCAGTGAACAGGACAGTGCGCGGGTGGTTGCGTTCACTGTCGTCGCCGATCGCGCGAACTCGGTGAAGTGGACCAGGGCCCAGATGAACAACGCCAGATACAACGGCTCGGTCATTGCCGTGGTTTGCAGGTAGAGCAGGTTGGGATTCCCGGCGTAGATCGCGGCAGCGAGCCAGGCCGACACGCGGGCGGCTGGACTCGGCTTGGCTTCGTGACCCAAGGCTCCGAGCACTAAACGAAATACACCCACGATTCCCAATACGTAGGCAACCATGGAAGGAATTGCGCCGCCAACCCCGGTTTGCCAAGCGGCATCGGAGAGCAGAAATGGAATCACCAACAGATGAGGCAGAGGCAGCCAAACGGTGCCGAGCTGAAGCAGGCCAGGAGTTCGAGAATCAAACACCCGGCGGGCGATGTTGATGTGGGCAACAGCATCGCCGTAAAGCAGCAGGTCGCCGTGGCGGAAGTAGAACAGGAACGACACCAGTGATGCCGCGGCGGCAAGCTGGCCTACGAGGGCGGTCTCACGGTCCCAGCGGCCTGTGGGCTGGGGCTTCATTCCAGGTGGGTGAGTTCACGGAATATTTCGAAGCGCGACTCGATTTCTTCACGATCCAGGTTTTGCAGGCGCTCGGTACCGAAGCGTTCAACGGCGAACGATCCCATGACCCCGCCGTAGAACAGTGCCCGCTTGAGAACTTCGCGGTTGAGGGTTTCCTGAGAAGCGATGTATCCCATGAAGCCTCCGGCGAAAGAGTCGCCGGCGCCGGTGGGATCTTTCACTTCGTCGATGGGCAAGGTGGGGGCGCGGAAGGGATGGCGCCCGATGCCGAATGCGCCTTCGCGGAAGAAAATGGTGGCGCCATATTCTCCGTGTTTGATGACCAGGGCTTGTGGGCCCATGGCAAGTACTTTCTGGGCGGCGCGGGGCAGGTTGCGCTCCCCGGCGAGCATTTTGGCTTCGCCGTCGTTGATGAGCAAGACGTCGATGAGCTTCAAAGTCTCCAGGAGTTCGGCCCGCGCGCCCTGGATCCAGAAGTTCATGGTGTCGCATCCGGTGAGTTGGACGTGGTTCATTTTGCGGCGGACTTCGGCTTGCTTTGTGGGCTGAACGTTGCCCAGGAAGAGGAATTTCGAATCCATGTATTCCGCGGGAATGATCGGCCTGAATTCCTGGAAAACATTTAGCTCAGTGAAATCGGTCTTGGCCTCGTTCAGATTCTCGAGGTATTGGCCACCCCAGCGGAAGGTTTTGCCTTTGGCGCGTTCGATGCCACGGGTATCGATCTTGCGCTTCTTGAAGACACTTTCGTGCTCGGCAGTGAAGTCTTCGCCGACGACGGCCACCAGACGCACGTCGGTAAAGTAGCTGGCGGAAAGAGCAAAGTAAGTGCCGGACCCGCCAAGAATGTCTTTCACGCGGCCCGAGGGCGTAGCGATGGAGTCAAAAGCAACCGAACCGACAGCAAGAATACTCATGCAGGTTTGCTCTCCAGGTATTTTCCGAGGATTAGTTTCAATCTTTCCCTTGTCGCAAACGGGATCTTGGTGCGGTCGGTCAGGATGGCGTGGGCCAATGCCGATCCGCACTTACAGCTTCGTCGTGCGGGCAAGGCGGCCACGGTTTCGCGAACCACGGAGCTGGCGTTTTCGGCGTTCTTCACCAACACCGAGACGACCTGGTCCACGGTCACCGATTCATGATGGGGATGCCAACAATCGTAGTCGGTGACCATGGCGATGGTCACGTAACAAATCTCCGCTTCGCGGGCGAGCTTGGCTTCCTGGAGGTTGGTCATGCCGATTACATCCATCCCCCAACCACGGTAGACATTCGACTCGGCTTTGGTCGAAAACTGCGGCCCTTCTATGCAGACGTAGGTCCCGCCGCGTTTGCCGGTCACGCGAGCTTTCTTGCAGGCTGACTGAACCACGGCCGCCATTTCCGCGCAGATGGGATCGGCAAAAGAAATGTGAGCGACAACGCCGTCGCCAAAGAAGGTGTCGATACGGTGGCGAGTGCGGTCGAAGAATTGATCGGGAATGACGAAATCGAGCGGCTTGTGCTCTTCTTTTAGCGACCCCACCGCCGAGACAGAGACGATACGCTCGACGCCGAGTTGTTTGAAGCCATAAATGTTGGCGCGGAAGTTGAGCTCACTGGGCGAAATCAGGTGTCCGCGACCGTGACGGGCCAGGAACGCGACTCTACGGCCCGCCAGTGTGCCGAGGACGTACGCGTCAGAAGGATCGCCGAAAGGAGTCTGTTGGCGCAGTTCTTTGGCGTCGGTGAATCCGGGCATGGAGTAAAGCCCGCTGCCGCCGATGATGCCGATTTCCGCTTGTGACAAGGATGTCCTTTACGAACGTTTTGTTATGAAGGCGAAGTGAGATTATACAGAAGGCGGCGCGAAACCAGCTCAGCGGTACGCCTCTTTGCGGTGCGCGACACGCAAGATAAGGACTCTCTGAGCTTCATCATCGAGACGACAGATTAGGCGGAAATCAGGGATGCGATAACGCCACAGTCCGGCCTTGTCCCCGGTCAACGGTTTACCCAGGTCGCGGGGCTTGCCTTTTTCCACGACGCGTGTCTGAAGGTAAAACACAACTCGTTTCTGCACGACACGATCCAACTTCTCCAGCTCTTTCAAGGCGCGAGGGTCGAAACTAGCGGTCCAGGCCAAGGCGCTTCGCCACCTTGTCGAGAGGAATGGAGGGCAGGTCGTCCTCAAGCCGCGAGATCGCAATCAGATAATCTTCCTGATCGTCCAGGAATTCGGCGATCGCCTGCTTTGCGTAGTGCGACTTCGAGCGCCCAGTTCGTTTGGCCAACTGGGCTAGTCTAGTTTCCATCTGCGGAGTCAAGCGTACTGTCAACATAAAAAAGGCTCCCGTATTACATGTAATACATTGTATCAGTTCGGTGGAATTCCGGTAGGGCAAGCTCTGGCAGCTTGTCGTAGATGTTCCCGTTCACGTCCGTCCGCACCCGCTCCGTGCCCAGCCAGTCGGAGTTGTGGAAATTTAGATCGTGGTCCCGCTGTAGGCCGTCAAATGACGCTCGCCCACATACACTTCCTGCCGCGTCCACGCCCCAGAACTATTCACCTCCGCAATCTGCCACGCGGCATGGTCGTAGTGGTGGCGCTCGAGTTATCCCTCCACAGCATCCTGAACCGGTGGGCGCGCACCTGGGCTGCCTGTGGGGAGGTACAAATCGATATCTAGACTCGCCCCCAACTCGCTTAATCGACCAATGATGCCAGCCCCGAAATTAAGGGCAGGAGTCGTGTCTGCATAAACAACGCAGGAGAATTCGACACTGGCATCTCGCGAGAGCACCTTAATGGCGTCCTTACATTGATCGACCCGATCTAGCAATGCTTGGACTTGCTCCTCAAGACAGGTGGCCTTCGGTCGACCGGAATTGATTATCCATCCATTATTGTCTTCCTCGATAATCGTGTGGGGTCTTTTGTCTCCTACGCGCCAGGATCGATCACTATTCAGTCCAAGAGCCTTTGTGATCATTTCAGGTGTATGCGTGACGCTGGTAATCTTTAATCACACAATAACTTCGTCATTAGCCATAGCATTACCGTCCCTTGATATTGATGCCAGTTGGATCGCCTGGGCCGCTAGCACCTTCGGCTTAACGAAGACATCTCGAAAATAGCTATTTCGCAGGCAGTGCGATCCCAAGCAGTTCCTGTTCCAGGTGCTCGGTCGTGGCTTGATCAAAACTTTCGGTGACCAGAACGTTCGTGGCTTGTACGACCATCACTACCGGCCCCTCTCCTGTCAGCCAGGTGTGTGTACCGGTCAGACTTTGGGGTGGTGGCAACTGGGCAACATCCCTGGTCTCTTTTTCTTCAACCTGGTGTACGTGTTTATATCGTTTCTCCAGCGCGCCCGCGTAGATGGCTGCGAACTTGGATGCACTCTCCGCATCTGACCAGCGTGAAAAGTACAGGACGTCTAAGGGCGCAATAGGGTCGCCCTTCGGCCGGGCCGCGTAATAGTAGCCCCCTCGCCAGTGCGGATAAAGGGTGTGTGAAGCCGCGACTCCGGCGTATTCGTCTACGAGAAGGGCGACGTCGAATTCGCCAACCGCGCCAATATCAAAACGGTCGTAGTTCTTGAAGTCATGATCGAAATCCGGCAGGCGCATAGGCTCAAGCCGCTCGCCGGAAAGATATGTTTTCGGCTCCATGATTTGACGCGTGGTCCGCGGTGGATTGGTGAGAGTCTCGGCAAACGCTTTCTGCTTGCCGCCGCTCCGCAGCACTTCGGCTTCAAAATCCAGACCATAGCGATAGGGGAAGGTCAGCGATTCCTTGAGATAAATTGGGGCATTCTTGAACTGGACCGAATCGGCTGTACCGACCAGCATTCCCTCTTCTAATGCCTTGGCGATCTGAGGCGAACCCAAAAGCGACTGGCCGGTGGGCTCCAGCATATAGTCGACGAGGGTGACCATGGCCTGGCCTTCGACCACGGCCTGGCGGGCTTCGCTGACCTCGTCTGCTTCGATGTCGGCGGCCGTCGGCTCTTTCTGATCGTTGATGTCGGTGTCCTTCAGCCATTTTTCCAGATCGAAAGACTGGTCCTGGAGGGCGTGAGTCAGTTCGTGCGCCAGCACTGGGCGCTGCTGCTCGGCATCGAGCCAATCGAGCAGATTCACAGTTTTGGTTTTGGCGTCGTAGTATCCGGCCACTTGTTCGCGGAGGAGGGTTAGCAGGAAACCCTGGAGATCGAAGTCCCGTGGCAGCAGGCCGAATTTCTTCAGCACCAGTTCGGAGCGGCGCAAGCGCTGGGCGCCTTTGTCTTCCGCCATGGACTTTTGTAGATATGAGACCACCTCGTCGCGGGTGACAAGCTGGCGTTTGACCTCGTGTTTGGCCGGCAAACCGGAGTCTTTGCTGGCAAACTGAAGGATCTTGTCCACGTCGTGGAAGAGTTCTTCGGCTTCTTGGGGAGAGATTTTCTGTTCCGGCGGAGCGGGGGCTTGCGCCCAGGATGACAGCGTGAGTGCTAGCGCCAGGGCAAGTGAGCGGAACAGTTGTTTGGAGGACAAATTCAAAACCTTTCTCAGCCGCAGATTTACGCGGATCAACGCAGACACACACTTTTCGCAGGTTACCACGGATAAACCTGCGTGAGGGTCATCCTGTAAACTAGAGATGGCGGAACATGGCGAAGACGATTGAAAGCTCGGGAACGGGCGTGCGTGGCGATGTTAGTTTGCTGAGCGGGCAGGACCTCCATCTATTCAACGAAGGCAGGCATTATCGCGCCTACAACAAGCTGGGCGCGCACCTCACTGACGCCGGGGAAGAACGCGGCGTGTGTTTCAGCGTGTGGGCGCCAAACGCGCGCGAGGTGTCGGTGATTGGGAGCTTCAACCGTTGGGATCCGCAGACGCATCGCCTGGAGGCCCGGGGGAACTCGGGGGTGTGGGAGGGATTTGTTCCCGGAGTCACAAAAGGGGCGCTGTACAAGTTTCATATCGTTTCGCGACACAACGGGTACGTGGGCGACAAGGCCGATCCGTTTGGCTTGCTGCATGAGAAACCACCGCGCACTGCGTCGGTGGTATGGGACCTGGAATACGACTGGGCGGACGATGCGTGGATCTCGCAACGCAAGGAGAAGAACTCGCTGCAAGCGCCGATGGCGATTTACGAAGTTCATTTGGGGTCGTGGATGCGGGTTCCGGAAGACCATAATCGATCGCTTTCGTATCGCGAATTGGCACCGCGTCTGGCGGATTATGTCACTCGCATGGGGTTCACTCACGTGCAAATGTTGCCGGTGATGGAACATCCGTTCTACGGCTCCTGGGGATATCAGACCACCGGCTACTTTGCTCCGACCGCACGTTACGGCGAGCCTCAGGATTTCATGTACCTGGTGGATTTCCTGCATCAGCACGGCATTGGGGTGATTCTCGATTGGGTGCCTTCGCACTTCCCTTCTGACGGACATGGACTGGCTTATTTTGACGGGACGCACCTGTTTGAACATTCCGATTCTCGCCAGGGCTTTCATCCCGACTGGAAGACTCTGATCTTCAACTACGGGCGCAATGAAGTACGCAGCTTCTTGCTTTCCAGTGCAATGTTTTGGCTGGAGAAGTATCACGCCGACGGGCTCAGAGTAGATGCGGTAGCGTCGATGCTCTATCTGGACTACTCGCGGAAAGAAGGCGAGTGGCTGCCGAACCAGTATGGCGGACGGGAGAATCTGGAGGCGATTGAGTTCTTGCGGCAATTCAATCGGGAGGCTTACGGGGAGCATCCCGGGATTCAAACGATTGCCGAAGAGTCGACGGCGTGGCCAATGGTTTCGCGGCCTATTTATGTGGGCGGGCTCGGCTTCGGTTTGAAATGGGACATGGGTTGGATGCACGACACACTGAAGTATTTTGCCAACGACCCCATACACCGCAGGTTTCATCACAACCAGTTGACCTTCCGGATGTTGTACGGCTTCACTGAGAACTTTGTGTTACCGCTGTCCCACGACGAAGTGGTGCACGGCAAGGGATCGCTGATCGGAAAGATGCCGGGCGATGAGTGGCAGAAATTTGCCAACCTGCGGCTGTTGTTCGGCTACATGTATGCGCAGCCGGGCAAGAAGATGCTTTTCATGGGAGACGAGTTCGGCCAGGTAAGCGAGTGGGCGCACGACGCCAGCCTGGAATGGCACGTTTTGCAATACCCCATGCACCGCGGTTTGCAGAGTTGGGTGGAACAGTTGAACCGGCTCTACCGGAAATATCCTGAGTTGCATGAAATGGACAACGAGCCCGGAGGGTTCGAGTGGATCGACTGCAATGACAGCTTGTCGAGCACGATTTCCCTGCTACGCAAGGGGAAGGCGACGGGGAACATCGTCGTGGTTTGTAACTTTACTCCGGTACCGCGAGTTGGCTATCGGTTGGGAGTTCCCACCGGCGGCTTTTGGCGAGAACTGCTGAACAGTGACGCTGCGGAATACGGAGGCAGCGGTATGGGCAACATGGGCGGAGTCCAGGCGGAGGCGCAGCCCTCGCACGGACGGTCATACTCGCTGAGTTTAACCCTTCCACCCCTGTCAGCGTTGTACCTGAAGGCCGAATAGTCGGCAGGCGTGCCGAGATGTCGGCAGTGCTGTGTTGCCTGGGATCTTTCAGGAACCTTCACCTGATCGCTAGCCGACTAGTTGAGCGCGGGCCGAGCGTTCCTCCAGGAGGAGTTCGATCTCATCAGCGATCTTGCTGATGGAAACGCCTTTGGGAATCGCGGCATCGACAAACGGAGTCATTTCTTCGAGGCGTGGACTGTTTCCCGCGACCATCACGATGGGCAGTTCAGGATTGAGATTCTTCAGCAAGACAGCCAGCTCCAAGCCGGTCATGCCGGGCATATGGTAATCGAGGATGACGGCGTCGATTTGCGGAGTGCCGGATTGAAATAGTTGCAACGCCTCTGTGCCATCCTCGGCCACCATCACTGCGTAGCCGTAGTTGCCGAGGAGATCCTGGTAGAAACCAAGAATCTCCTCGGCGTCGTCCACGCATAACACCACTGGGCATCTCACAGGGGAGGGTTGTCCTTTCCTCACTCGCCCGAGGGGTAAGGCGAGGACCTCTGCGAGTCGATATGCAGCTTGAATGCCATTCTCAAACTGCGTGCTAGACTCAGGGCAGCGACGCCTCATGCGGATCCTGACCCGCTATATTCTGCGCGAAGTGACGACTCACGCTTTGATCGGAGTGGGCGTCTTCACGTTTGTCCTGTTCACGCGCGATCTGGGGCAAATCCTCGAACTGGTGGTACGCAACAGCGCTCCCCTGCCGAGCGTGGCCGAGGTTTTCTTCCTGATTGTTCCCATGACGCTCACCATCAGTATTCCTGCGGGAGTCCTGGTGGGAATTCTGATCGGGTTGAGCCGTTTGGCTGCTGACAGCGAAATCACTGCGATGCGGGCCAGCGGCCTGGGGGTGTGGAGCTTTCTGCGAGTCATCTCCATTTTCGCGGTGGCGGCGTGGCTTCTGGCGCTGGCTAATGGCGTGTATGTGGCTCCGCGCTCGCAGGCGGCCATGGCGCGATTACAAGACCAGTTGAAGTCGTCACAAATCTCATTTGAAGTTCAGCCGCGAGTGTTTTACGAAGGCTTTCCGCAACTCGTGCTTTATGTCCAGAACGTGCAGGCGGCCCAGGGGGCGGCCGTGTGGAAGGGGGTGTTCATTGCCGACACAAGCACGCCGGCGTCGCCCCGTATCACTCTCGCCGAGCAAGGGATCCTGGTGAGCGAAGGCGGGAACACTCTGCATCTTCGGCTCACCAACGGTTCGACGCACGAGATGGACCCCAAGACTCCGGGTAACTATCAGATCTCAACCTTTGAGCATACCGACCTCCCGATCCCCGTGCCCCAGGCGGAGAATGGCAAAGAACAGGAACCGGCGCCGGTCTCACAACTGAAGACCTCAGAGCTCTGGCGGCAGGCGCATGACAACGGCAATCCCATGGCGCGGTGGGACTGGATTGAGCTTCATCGCCGGCTGGCGCTGCCCACCTCCTGTCTGGTGCTAGCGCTGGTAGGAATTCCGTTGGGCCTTTCGTCGAAGAAGGGCGGGAAATCGACCGGCTTTGTACTCGCGATCCTGCTGGTGTTTGCGTACTACTTCGCGTCGTTGGTGGGAGTATCACTGGCGCGGCAGGGACGGGTTTCCCCCGGCTTCGGGGTGTGGCTGGCTGATTTCGTGTTTTTTTTGGGTGGGGCGTTCTTGCTGTGGCGCGCCGAACGCAGGCCGTTCGATGTGTCGGCATGGCGCGACCGGCTGAATCCGTTCAAGGGCCGATTGAAAGTGAACGGTACGGAAGGGCTGCGGGTCCATCGGGCGCAAGATGTTTTCGAGAGAGTCTCCACGCGGCGGCGGGTGTTCAGAGCAAGCTTCCCCATGATTCTGGATGACTATGTGCTGCGCGATTTCGCGGTGAATCTCGGGTTGGTGCTGTCGACCTTCCTGATGCTGCTGCTGGTGTTCACCCTGTTTGAGTTGTTGGGCGATATCTTACGCAATCAGGTTTCGCCTCTGGTGGTGGGAGAGTACTTGCTAAGTGTATCGCCCTATTTCCTTTACAACATCACGCCGTTGAGCATATTGCTGGCGGTGCTGATTACGCTGGGGTTGATGCAGCGGACGAACGAAATCACAGCCATCAAAGCTACGGGGATCAGCATTTACAGGATCGTAACCCCGTTGATGGCGGCCTGCGCGGTGCTGGCCTGCTCGCTATTCTTCTTCGACCAATTCTATTTGCCGCACGCCAACAAGCGGCAGGACGCGTTGCGCAACCAGATCAAAGGCAAGCCCACGCAAACCTATTTAAACCCCGATCGAAAATGGATCTTCGGACAGCATTCCAACATTTATTACTACCAATTGTTCGATCCGGAGCGCGATCAGTTTGGGCGGCTGACGGTGTTTCAGTTTGATCCCAAAACGTTTCGACTGACGCAGCGAATCTATGCGGAGCGGGCACACTGGGAAGATACACTGCAACGCTGGGTATGCACACAGGGTTGGGAGCGCGACCTGCGCGGGTCTGCAATCGAGGGCTTCCGCAGCTTCGATGTGGCGACCTTTGCCGGGGTGAGCGAACCGCCGACCTATTTCAAGAAAGAGGTCAAGCAATCCTCGGAGATGAGCTACAAGGAGTTGCGGCGCTATATCCGAGACTTGCAACAGAGTGGATTTGAAGTGGTGCGGCTGCGGGTGCAGCTGGAAAAGAAGTTTGCATTTCCCATGATTGCCTTGGTGATGGCAGTGCTGGCAATTCCCTTCTCGCTCTCGGCTGGCCGTCGCGGAACCATAGCGGGAGTGGCGGTGGCAGTGGGAATTGCCGTGGTCTATTGGACGGTCTCGGGGTTGTTCGAGGCAATGGGGAACATCAATCAGTTGCCGCCGTTTCTGGCGGCGTGGTCGCCGGATTTGATTTTCGCGTTGTTGGGCGGGTACATGATTTTGAAGGTACCGACGTAGATGCAATCCGCTAATTGGCAGCGACGGCGGTGGGGTTCACCGCCGTGGTGGCGGCCATCCCTAGCGTAGTAAGCTCGCCGGTGGTGGTATTGAGACTGAAAACGGAGAGCGTGGACGCCTGGTTGTTGACCACATACAAGAAGTCAGTGGGGTTCGTAATATTGTTCCCGACGTTAGCCCCAGTGGTCCCGGAAACGACTACGAAGGAAGCTGGAGACTGTCCAGTGGAAACGGTGGGAGTAGTCGAGAGCGGCGTCAACACTCCACTACCGGTACCGTAGGCGAAAGAGGAGATCTGGTTGGATCGGCTGTCTAACACGTAGAGAAAGTCGAAGGCGGGATCCACGGCGATCGCGACCGGGCTACCGCCGCCGGAGAACGGCGAACCTGCGACTGGAGTTAAATTGCCGTTCGGGTTGTTGACGTCGGCGCAGCTGATGACAACCTTGTCACAAATGTTGAAAGCGGAGATGTTGTCGGTTCCTGTATTTGCCACATAAAGAAACGCTCCGCTGGGCGGGAGGGTCATACCCGAAGGCGACAGCCCGACGGCGAAGGGCGAGCCTCCCAACGCGGTCAAGGAACCCGAAGAGGAGATGGAGTAAGCAGAAACGGTGCTGGTAAAAGTGTTGGAAACGTATAAGAAGTTTCCCGTGGCACTGACCACAACCGCCGAAGGCCCAGTCGCGACCGTACTGCCGGCAGGTATGGTGCTGAAAGGCGACCCTGCAACCTCTTTCAGGGCGGCGCTGCTAATGGAGAATACGGAGACTGTGCTGGAACCTTGATTGGCCACGAACAGGAATTTTCCTGCGGGATCGATGGCCATTCCCATCGGCATGATCCCGGTTTTTGCGGTGCCGGTGCCCGCGGTCAGGGAGCCGTCAGAGTTTATGGTGTAGCTGGAGATGGTCCGGGAGGCGGTGTTGTCCACGAAGAGCGCATTCAGCGCCGGCGAAAGGGCGATGGCGAAGGGAGCAGAGCCGGTGCTCTGCGCCGATCCCAAGACGGTGAGTGCACCGTTACTCAGGGTCACGGTGTAAGCGGTCAAGGAGCTATCGCCCTGAGCTGCGATGTAGAGCACGCCGGTGCCGTTCGTGGTGACGACGCTGTTATTGTTGCTGCACGCGAGCAATCCGCACAGCGAAATGGAAAGCAAACAGGCAAAGAAGCGGAACCTCATCCGTATTGTTTCTCCCGTTCTGGCGTGGTGGAGCCCCCGCTCAGTGGCTGCGTGGCGCTGAAAAGTTTCTCTCAAAGGTGTATCAGGAATACGGGGGAAAGAGCAAACCCCGAACAGTGAGTAGGAACCGCAGAAGACAGGAAAAGTTGCTTTCGAGAGCCAGGACTATCCGCGTTGAAGAGTGGATACGACGTCGACGACATGGGCTCGGTCATGGTCGCTCGCGTTGGAAGCCAGGGGCAACCGAATCTCAACCATAAGACCGCCTTGGAGGCGGTTCACGGCGCGGATTGCGCCCCCGTGGAGTGCGACCGCGCGTTCGGTGATGGCGAGGCCCAGTCCCACGCCGCCGGTCTGGCGGCCACGGGCATCGTCGATGCGGTAGAAAGGCCGAAACAGTTTATCGAGTGCGTCTTCCGGTACGCCGGGCCCGGAGTCGGTGACGCGAACGACGGCTTCCGGCGCTTTGGTCCCCATTCCCTGTTCCAAGCGGACCTGGACGTTGGTCCCGGGCTCAGTGTAACGGACAGCATTGCGCACCACGTTCTCGATCGCGCTCTGTAGCAGCCGCGCATTGCCGTTAACCACGCAGTCGTCCACCACGTCGACTTCCACCTCGCAGTGCCGGTCCTGGGCTTCAAAGGCGGCATCTTTGGCGATTTCGCTGATGAGATGTTCCAGATGGAGAGACGATTTCTGGATGAATTCGTCACCCCCGTCGAGGCGGGCAATCGTGAGCAGCTTCTGAATGAGCTGGTTGAGGCGGCTGGTCTCACGATCAATGCGGTCGAGCGCGCTACCGGCGTCAGGCCCACTGCGCCGGCGGGCCAGTTCCAAAGCGACGTTCAGGCGGGCGAGCGGGGAGCGCAGTTCGTGGGAAATATCGGTCAGCAAGCGCCGTTGGGCGTTAACCAACTTTTCCAGCCGTTCCGCCATGCGGTTAAAATCGCGCATCAGTTCAGCCATTTCGTCGTGCCGGCGGGATTGGGGAACGCCGGCGCGAGCGCCCAGGTCGCCTTCCGCCAGTTTCTGAGTCGCAGCGCGGAGGCGAGCGATCGGCGCAGTCAGATACCGGGCCAGCAGGTAGCAAACCAATCCCGAGGAAAGAATCCCGACAAAGATAGGCAGACCGTGCGGGCCAAACATTCCCTCGGGCGGAGGAGGAAGCTCAATCACCAAGGTGTAGTGATGTCCATCAGGAGTGGTCATTGAGGAGCGAAGAAACTGCTGCCGGGTGAGGCGGCCCCAAAAGCTCTCCGCAGTGCGCATTTCGCCAAGTTGGGCGCGGCGAACCCACGGCGGTGTGGTACGTCCCAGCAGGTCTCTGCCCTGCTCGTCCACGATATAGAACCTAACGTGGTGGGTTTCGCGAAGGTTGCGAAGATACTTCCACAGCGCGGTCTCGCCGCCGCTCTTATACGCCTCGACGCCTTCGCTGAGGAAGGCGGCTTCTTCTGCCTGCAGGTTGGAGATTTCACGCGAAGGCCGCAAGGCAGTGATGATTATGATGGCCAGCACCATGAAGAGCGCCTGGGCGACCCAGTAGGAAAGGAAAATCCGCAGGAACAAGCTCTTCATCGGTCTTCGCTCCTGACATGTTCCCGGGGATGGGCGAAGATGTATCCCACGCCGCGCACGGTTTTTATATGGTCCGGGCCGCTCTCGGAATCGCCGAGTTTCTTGCGTACCTTGCTGACGTGCATATCAATGCTGCGGTCGAAGGGAGAGAATTTGCGGCTGAGAACGGTATCGACCAATTGCTCGCGAGTCACTACACGTCCCGCTTCGCGCAGCAGGGCGTGGAGCAGATTGAATTCCACCGAGGTCAGCTCAACGGGTGTGCCGTTCCGGAGGACGCTGCGGGTTGCGGGATCGAGTTCGACATCTCCCACGCGAATGATCTCTGGAATGACATCGGTCTCGGCTTTGCCGCGGCCCTGGGTGCGGCGCAGGATGGCGCGAATGCGGGCTACGAGTTCGCGAGGGTTGAAGGGTTTGGGAAGATAGTCGTCCGCCCCGATTTCAAGGCCGACGATGCGATCCACATCTTCGCCACGTGCGGTGAGCAGCAGGACCGGAGTCTTGGAAGCAACCCGCAGCCGGCGCAGCAAATCAAAGCCGTTGAGGCCGGGCAGCATCACATCCAACACGATGAGCAAGTGGTCGCCTTCGAGGGCGCGCGCCAGTCCGCGGGGTCCGTCGTGAACCGCCTCGATCTGAAAACCTTCAGGTTCGAGGTATTCTCCGACCAAACCGCATAGCTCTGCGTCGTCGTCAATGACCAAAATACGATCCATGTTCCTCATATCAGTTCTATAACAAGGGGGCAGCGGCGGGGGTAAAGAATTGTCAAACCCGCGGAGACCCATATTTACAAAACTTTACGCCGGTTGACCGACTCTTTACTACCGGGTTGTACGGAAAGGTGTTCTTATCAGAGAAACAAGATTCAGCGCTTCACGTTGGGCGAAAGAGGAGAGTGTATGAAACGTAGCGGATGGAAGCTATGGGCGGCAGGGCTGGCGCTTACATTGGTAGCGGCAGTGGCAGTGTCACAGACCCTGAAGAGGGTGGACATGCATCATCGGGGAGGGATGGGACACGAGATGCCATTCTTTGCCCTTCACGATTTGAGCGACGCGCAGCGAACCCAGATCAAGCAGATTTTTCAGAGTTCGAAGGCTGCGACCAAGCCGCTGTGGCAGCAGGAGCACCAGAGTCATCAGGCGATGATGCAGCTCATCACGAGCGGCACCTTCGACGAGGCCAAGGCGCAGGCCATTGCCAATCAAGGGGCGCAGACTCATGCGCAACTTGAGGTGGAGCACGCAAAGGTGGTGTCGCAGGCCTATCAAGTGCTGACGGCGGAGCAGAAAACCGAGCTCAATGAAATCATGGCCAAGCACCAGCAAAGGATGGAAGAGCATATGCGCGAACATCAAGGAGCGCCGGAGCAGGCGCCGAATCAGTAGAGGATGTACGAGGGGATGGGGGAGGGTGCAAGGGGAAATGGCTCTCCCCCAGCTTTTTCAGGAAGGCGGTGGAGTATGGCCACATCAACAGCGGTGCCGCGAGAGATCGTCGATGTGATCGCGAACGAAATGGCGTGGGGAGTGGAGCGGGCGGTGGAGTACTGGATGTCGTAGGTAGAACACGCGCTTGCAGACAGAGAATTGACGTCGCTGGGGCGGTTGTATGCCGTCAAAGACGTGGTGGAGCGGTACAAGAGTGTGACGGGCAAGGTGGAGTTGAAAGTACGAAGGGCGTAACAGCGTGGAGTGGCGAATGACTGTTGAGATTGTCTATTCCTATCTAATTGACTCGGCCGTGTTCTTTCTGGGAAGTTGGGTGGTGTTTCTGCTAGGGGCGTGTGCCCGAGCATTCGGTAGCGACACGCAGACCCAGAAGGGCTAGGCTGGCCGTACGAAAACTGAAGCCTGGGCTGGTAGAATCTCATCTACTGGAAGCAGATGCTGCCCAAGAGCCTTCGTCCGTTATTCCCCTATATGAAGAAGTACCGCGGCAGCTTCGCCGTGGGGACGCTGTGCGTTTTCCTCAACAACGGAATCTGGATCTTGTTTCCGCAGGTGGTGCGGCGGGCGATCGGGGACCTGACGGATTCGATTGCACATCACCGTGCGCTGACTCACCAACTCATCAGCTATGCAATGCTGCTGCTGGTGGTCGCATGCGGCAGGGGCATCTTCCAGTTTCTGACGCGCTGGATTCTTATCGGCGTCTCGCGTGAAATTGAATTCGACCTGCGCAACGACTTCTTTCGTCATCTGGAAAGCCTTTCTTATTCCTACTATCAGCGCACGCGAACCGGCGATATTATGGCACGCGCTACCAATGACCTGAATGCAGTCCGTATGCTGCTGGGACCGGCGATCATGTATTCGGCGAATACGGTCGTATTTACGGCCGGGGCGCTGGCCTTCATGCTCTCCATCAGCCCGCGTCTGACGCTTTACGCGTTCCTGCCGCTGCCCATCGTGAGCATCACCATCCAATATTTCGGGAAGCAGATTCACGAACGGTTCGAGAAAATTCAGGAGATGTTTTCTGAGATTTCGGCGCGCGCGCAGGAAAACTTTTCCGGCGCCCGCGTCATTCGTGCCTATGTTCAAGAAGATCCCGAGACTGCGGGATTCGAGGCGGCCAACCGGGAATATATTGCCCGCAGCCTGCCTTTGGTTCGGTTGATGGGAATGTTGTGGCCTTCACTCGAGGCCATGCTGGGGTTCGCCATCGTGCTGGTGCTATGGCTCGGGGGCAGAGAGGTGTTGCAAGGCCGCATTAAGGTCGAAGATTTTGTGGCGTTCAATCTGTACATGGTGCAGTTGACCTTCCCGATTATCGCGCTGGGATGGGTGATTAACATTTTCCAGCGGGGGACGGCGTCGATGGCGAGGATCAATGAAATCCTGGTGGAAAGACCGGAGATCGCTGACGGAGTGGAAGCAACAATCACGAGCGCGAACGCTGCCGGACTTGAGGGAGAGATTGAATTCCGCAACCTGAACTTCGCTTATAACGGTAAGCCGGTTCTGCATGATGTGAATTTGCGGATTCCGGCAGGCAGCAGCCTGGCGATTGTCGGCCCAACGGGATCGGGAAAGACGACGTTGGTGAGCCTTATTCCGCGGATTTACGACGCCGCCCCGGGAAGCGTGCTGATCGACGGCAGGCCGGTGCGGGAGTACAGTTTGGAATTACTGCGCGCGAATATCGGCTTTATTCCACAGGAGACGTTTCTGTTCAGCGAGAGTGTGCGCGAGAACATCGCCTTTGGAAAGGCAGACGCCAGCGACGCTGAAGTGCGGTCGGCCGCCGAGGCGGCGAGCATAGCGGAAGACATTGAGGGATTTCCTGAGAAATATCGAACGCTGGTGGGAGAACGTGGCATAACGCTCTCCGGTGGGCAGAAGCAGCGCACGGCCATAGCTCGCGCCATCATTCGGAACCCGCGCATTCTGGTGCTTGACGATGCGCTCTCCAGCGTGGACACGCACACTGAAGACAAGATTCTGAACCATCTGCGGGAAGTCATGCAGGGCAGGACTACGATCTTCATTTCGCACCGGGTCTCGACCGTACGCAACGCCGACATGATCGCAGTACTGCACACTGGCCGGGTAGTGGAGTTGGGCACGCACGCGGAACTGATCGAACGAAACGGTTACTACACGGATCTGTACAACAAGCAACTGCTGGAAGAAGAGCTGGCGGAAGTGTAGGCATCAACCCTTTAACACAGAGGATCACAGAGGATCACGGGGTAGCCTCGTGCTGGGGCGGGTTTTTTATGAAGAGGACAGCCATCCCCGAGTTGCTGGATTCTGATGCCGGCACACCATCCGAAATCGATGCTTCCCTTTCCGATCTGAACCGCATCAACCGGTGGTTTGGTGGAATTGCCACCACACAATCTTTGGTCGGACACGTTGCGCGGGAACTGGGCTCAAAGTCGCTTTCGATGCTGGAAGTGGCTGCCGGCGCAGGGACTGTGCCCGCAGCAGTAGCGACGGCTTTGGCGGGGAGTGGCATCCAGATTGAAGTCACGTTGCTGGATCGAGCGGCTTCTCATCTGAAAAACGGGAATCGACGTGCGGTCGCAGGCGATGCTCTGGCCCTTCCCTTTTCCGACAGGAGTTTCGATCTGGTGAGCTCGACCCTTTTTGTTCACCACCTGACACCGGATGAAGTGGTGCGGTTTGCGAACGAAGGCCTGCGGGTGTGCCGCGCGGCGGTTGTCGTCAACGATCTGGTTCGGCATCCTACACATCTGGGACTGGTGTATGCGGGCATGCCACTGTACCGGAGCCGGATTACCCGACATGATGCACCAGCATCGGTGTGGCAGGCCTACACGGTGAAAGAGATGGAGGACATGCTGCGGAAGTCGAACGCGGCGCGGGTGGAGATCACGCGGCACCTTCTGTTTCGTATGGGCGTGATCGCGTGGAAGAGCGCGCCTGGGGCAAAGTGAGGGCCATGTACGATTTGATTGTAATGGGTGGCGGGCCGGCGGGATCCTCGGCGGGGATTACCGCTGCAAGAAATGGGGCGCGGGTTCTGTTGCTGGAACGCGGACGCTTTCCCCGTCAAAAAGTGTGTGGCGAATTCGTTTCTGCCGAGTCGTTGGGACTGCTCGACGATCTGCTCGATGCAAATCATCGCGCTCTACTGGGCGACGCGGTACGGATTGAGCGAACGCGAGTGTTCTTGGACGATCGGGAACTGCAGGCTCCGGTTCAGCCGGCCGCCGCCAGCATCGCGCGGCTTGATCTCGACGACGCGCTTTGGAAGTCCGCCGAGGCTGTGGGCGCGGAGACCCGCCAGCAAGTTACGGTTCAGGGAGTTCAGGGTTCGGGCCCGTTTATGGTGAGCACCTCGGCTGGAAATTTCGTAGCGCGAGCGGTGGTGAACTCTTCTGGACGATGGTCGAACTTGAATCCAGGGCCGCCGAAAGATGGTCAGCCAAGGTGGATCGGCCTCAAGGGCCATTTTGGAGAAGCCTCGCCACCGGTGTCGGTGGACCTGTACTTCTTTGACGGAGGATATTGCGGGGTCCAGCCAGTCGATCTCAGGGCAGACTCAACATCTGGGCGAGTCAATGCCTGTGCCATGGTGCGTGCGGACGTGGCCAGTACGCTGCCGGAAGTCTTCCGTAATGATCCGGCGTTGCTCGAGCGGAGCCGACGCTGGAGGCAATTGGGCGATGCGGTGAGCACTTCGCCGCTGCTGTTTCGAGAGCCACGACCGGAGCGTGATGGCATTCTGATGATCGGTGATGCGGCGTGCTTTGTGGATCCGTTTGTGGGAGACGGGATCTCCCTTGCGTTGCGCAGCGGCGCCCTGGCGGCGGAATGCCTGGTTCCTTTTTTTCGGGAAAAAACAGGACTGGACGAAGCAACGCGACGATATTGCGATGAATACGTTCGGCGGTTTGGGGCGGTGTTTCAGAACTCGTCGACAATCCGGAGGATGTTGCGCCTGCCGCGAGTGGTGAGGCGCCCGGTGGTGGCGTTACTAGGAAAGGCGCCTGCGGTCACAGAGTATCTGGTGAGGAAGACGCGCTAGTTAGCGGACCACGAGGACTTCGCGAATGTTGTCGCGAGTGAGGAAGAACTTAATGGACGCGAAATCGCGAAACAGATTTTCGATGTGGCGATTGTTGAAGACGCGCTGCAGGCGGAAAGCGCCGCCGGCTGAGGGTTGACCCGGCCCCTTTCGCAGGTCGCCACGGGCCTCAACGTGTTGCATTTCGAGGGTGTCACTACCCATGATGTGATAACGGTAGCAAGGCGCGTCCGGGCCTGCCTCCTGAGTGTGGAAAAACGCCAGCATCATGCCGCCGGGGCGGATCATCGACCACAAACGCGCTACCAGCGGCTTTACGAGTTCTTCATCCAGATAGTCAGCCAGGTTCCAACATAAAATCACGTCGAACTGGGCGTTGCCGAAGATCAGGTTTTCCGCCAGGAAGCGCTTGTGATCGAGGGAAGTGTGACCCTGTGGGTCGCGCAACACCAAGGCCGGATCGGTGGAAGCTTCGAGAATGTCCTCGCTGTAAATCTTGTGCCCGCGTTCGGTCAGGTAGCGAATATTGGCGGCCGACGTGGAACCGATGTCCAAAATGCAGAGCGGCTCTTCAGACTGAAAAAGGCGGGTCAGTTCCACCAGACCACTGGAACGGCGAGTGAGCCGCTGATTCGAGTGAGGCGGCCCCACACTTTGTCCATGATGCGGACCGGGCTCGACGGATGGACCTCGAAAAAGCTTCATGAAACTATGGGTGACGGATGCCATTTCGACTTCTTTCGGGCGTCCGGTTCAGAGTGCTTGCCAGACTAACTATATCGCGGGGCACAAAACCGAACCGGGCAAAATTCTCATACTTTAGTTACCGACGTGTTTGGCGACATGGGATTGCTCCCAGTGCCTGCCATGGCTGCTGGGGCGCCAGACGTCTGCGCGGCGGCGGTGCTCTTGGCTTCCGGCCGCGGCTCGGACTTCGCTGCCGGGGTTGAGACCGGATTCGCGGCTTCCTGCTGAATATCAACCTTCCCCTTAAAGTATGCTCCCTCTTCAATGGCAATGCGCTGGGTGAAAATATCGCCCACAACGACTGCGGACTTGCGCAGCTCGGCTCTCAGGGTGGCACGGATATTTCCGTCCAGCTTGCCCTGGACTACCACACCCTTGGCGTGGACACTACCCTTCACCTGGCCGTTCGGGCCAATCACCAGACTGTTGCCGCGCAGCTCGATCGTGCCTTCGACCACGCCATCGACGAATAGATCCTCGCTACCGGAAAGTTCTCCCTTAATGATGACCGACTTGCCGATATGAGCAAACTCGGTATTTTTTGGCGTGTCCATAGCCCGCAGCCTCCTTCACGTCCGCGCACGAGATGCAACCGGGACTACCGGATTCTAAACCATTTGGCGACTTTCAGGTGCACGAAGGGACAAGGGGGTTCCCAGACGGTTTAAAATAGACGGAATGGGCATGTTTCCCGCTGGGCAAAATGGCGAGGCAACGGCGATAGCTTCGTCTAAACCTAGAGACTGATCTATGAGATGGCTTGGCATGAGACCGAGATTCCTCTTCCTGCTGCTGTTGGGAATCGTTCAACAACAAGTTATGCGGGCGCAAACCGTATCCGCGGCCCCGGTTGAGCTGGTACGGCAAACGGTTCAGAACGAGATCAACTTCAACAGTTCGACCAAGTTCATGTTCCGCGAGCGCGAGGAAAACGGGCATGGCACGCAAACCAAGGCAATCGTACAGACGAAGGAATTGGCGGCGGGCATGTTGGTGGCAATCAACGACAAGCCGCTCACGGTAGAAGAACGCCGGAACGAAGAGGCGCGTTTGGACGAACTGGTCAACAATCCGCAAGAGCTAAGGAAAAAACAGAAGGCCGACCGGGATGATACGGAGCGCACCAATCGAATCATGAAGGCGTTGCCGGACGCGTTTCTCTATGAGCCGGACGGTGTGCAGACTGGGACAAAAGAGTTGGGCAATCCCGGCGATGAACTGGTGCGCCTCAAGTTTCGCCCCAACCCAGACTACAGCGCGCCGTCTCACACCGAGCAAGTGCTCACCGGAATGGTGGGCTACATGCTGATCGACAAAAGCCAGGGCCGCATCGCGAAGATCGATGGCACTTTAGAAAAGGAAGTCGGTTTCGGTTGGGGCATTCTCGGACACCTCGACAAAGGCGGCCGCTTTGTGGTGCAGCAAGGCACGATGGGCACGGGAGTATGGCAGGTTAGCCGGATGGATCTGGACTTGACTGGCAAGATATTGTTCTTCAGGAAGCTGGTAGTCAAATCTACACAGACGTTCAGCGATTTCCATGAAGCGCCGCCGAACCTTACGTTCGCGCAGGCTGTGGAGCTGCTGAAGAAGCAGGCGCAGGAGTTGGCGGAGAATCGGCCGCAGATGGCGACGTCGGATCGAAGCCCGCGATAGACGGATGGGATTGAGAACCAGTTCTCAGTTCTCAGTTCTCAGAGTTTCCTTGCGGACGGTTAACTTCTCGATCTGGTCTTCACGAACGCGGTATCCGGTGCCGGGCTGGTCAGATATTGCGATCATGCCTCGGGCGCTGACCTCAACTTCTGGTTCGATGATGTCTTCCTTCCAATAGCGTTTGCTGGCGGAGACATCTCCGGGCAGGCGAAAGTTTTCCAGGGTCGAGAGAGCGATGTTGTGGGCGCGTCCCACGCCGGATTCGAGCATTCCCCCGCACCACACAGGAATTTTGTGCGCGGCACAGACGTCGTGAACTTTGCGCGCTTCGCTGAAGCCTCCCACTCGGCCCACCTTGACATTAACGATGCGACAGGCGCCAATTTCGACGGCCTGCGCGGCGTCGCGGGCGTGATGGATGGACTCGTCCAGGCAGATGGCGGTGCGTAGCTGGGGTTGCAGGCGGGAGTGGTTGTAGATGTCGTCGTCCCAGAGCGGCTGCTCGATCATCAGCAGATTGAACTGGTCGAACTTACGCAGGTGCTCAACCTGATCGAGGGTGTAGGCGGAGTTGGCGTCGCAGCTTAGAGTGATGTCAGCCCAGCGGGAGCGGATGCGCTCCAGAACGTTGAGATCCCAGCCGGGTTTTACCTTTATCTTGATGCGGCGATAGCCGGCAGCCAGTTCGCGCTCGATCTTTTCCAGCAGTTGTTCGATAGAATCCTGGATGCCAATCGAGACTCCGCAAGGAATCTCTCGCAATTTACCTCCCAGCAATTTCCAGAGCGGCTGCTGCTGCTGGCGGGCGGCAGCGTCCCAAAGCGCGTTTTCGACGGCGGCCTTGGCCATGCGGTGACCGCGGACTCTGGCCATCAGGCGGGCACTCTCGGCGGAGTGGTCGATAATCCTGCCAAGAATAGCAGGTGCAAGCCAGCGTTGCATGGTAAGCCAGGAGGAATCAATCCACTCGGAACTGTAGAAGGGGGCGCCGTCGGCAACACACTCCGCCCAACCGGTGACACCGTCGCATTGAACGCTCACCAACAGGATGCGGCGTTCATAGATTCGACCAAAGCTGGTCTCGAAGAAATCGACCAGCGGCATCTTGATCTCGCGGAGGGTGAGAGCTTCGATTTTCATAATTGTGCGTTATCACGAATTTCAATCAACCACAGGGGACACAGAGGAGTTCCTAGCTCCGCTGGTCGTCGTCCCACATTCCCAATAGAAACTGACCACTTCCCTGTGGATCGCGCCGATAGCCTAGCACCGTCAGGCCACTGGCAAAAGCTTCTTGAAACGCTACACGATTTCTCTCTTGAATCTGCTGGGCCTGATTCCGGGTGGCTGCCTCGGCCTTCCATTCGTAAATCTGCGCGGGAACGGACATCGTCTTCACCGTGGTGAATTCCGGATTGTTCCCGGTTACCAGCAGGTGCTCGACGCGCTTCGACTTCAGCCACCACTCGGCCACCAAGCGATCCGTGGGCAGGCCGCTTTGCAAGGGCGACGAGGTGATTCCATACTGGTTCACGTTGTAGCGGCGTGCAATTGCTCCCAGCCTTTCGAGATTGAAATAGGAATTCTTGATCTCCAGGGGATCGAAGGTCCACTCCATCAGGTCAAAGCCCCGGCTCAGCGCATCGTCACGTTGAGCGAGTTTCAGGCGGCGGCCGAGTCCGGTGTTCCGATAATGCCGGTGCACTGCCAGCATGTGAGAGTAGAGGTACGCGTGCTGATCACGAACGCCGGGGACAGCGAAAGCAAACCCGACGAGGTCGTCATGGTCGAAGGCGCCGATGACCTGACCCCCAATTTTCTCGGCGACCACGAACATACGCAGCGGGACCAACTCGATATCAGTGAATCCCCAGACTTCTTTCTGCAAAGCCACGCAGGCACGCATTTCGTCGAGGCCCTGACATTTGCGGATCAGGGGCGAGCCGGCGTTCACTGGCCGCTCGACTCGTGCTGTTTTGCCTGCTGCCATAAGGCTTCCAAGTCCTGCATGGGAACCTGCTGCGGGGTGCGTCCTGTGGCGCGCAGTTGTTCCTCCATCCATTGAAAACGCCGCCGGAACTTGCGGTTTGTCTTGCGCAGCGCCGATTCTGAATCGAGCGACAGGTAGCGCGCGATGTTCACCAGGACGAAGAAGAGGTCTCCAAGTTCGCCCTCCAGACGTCGGCGGAGATCGTCGGAAATCTTCGCCTGGCCTGACCCGGCTATACCGCGGCTCTGGGGTTGCGGGCCGGGTGCAGGGAATTCTTTGAGATGTTCCCGTAGCTCTGCGGTTTCCTCGCGAAGCTTGTCGAACAAGCCATCGACATTGGGCCAGTCGAAGCCGACGTTGGCGGCACGCAAACTGAGTTTGTGAGCTTCCAGCCAGGCGGGCATGGCAGAGGAAACGCCGGACAGAATCGACTCGGGCTCGGAGTGTTCGGTCTTGCCTGCATCCCGCTTCTTCTTTTCTTCGGCTTTCAGTGCTTCCCAGTTGCGCAGGACTTCGGCAGGAGTGTCGGCTTTGATGTCGCCGAAGACGTGAGGATGGCGGCCGATCAGCTTATCTGCCAGGCGGTCCAAGACGTCGTCAATGGAGAAGGTTCCGTCCTCATTAGCCATCTGGGAATAGAACAAGACTTGTAGCAACAGGTCGCCGAGTTCGCCCGCCAGTTCCGGCCAGTCGCGCTGATCGATGGCTTCGAGAACCTCGTAAGTTTCCTCGAGGGTGTAAGGCTTGATGGAATCGAAGGTCTGTTCGCGGTCCCAGGGACAGCCCCCGGGAGCGCGCAACCGGTCCATGATGGACACGGCGCGCTCGAAGCGATCTCCGGTGGTGGGCATGGACAAGACACTTTAAATGAGGTGGACGGGTGCGGGCAATGATGGTGAACGACAAAGTCCTAACCACAGAGGACACAGAGAGCACAGAGTGAAGACTCCCAGTTACGGGAAAACTTATGTCATCTTTCGTAAGGCGGCTAGATGCGCGACACTGGAGTGATCCAGATGGTTGCACACTCGAATCTTCGGCCTTCGCTTAACGATGAACGTTTTGACGTTGTCGTGATCGGCGGTGGGATCAATGGCGTCGCGATCGCGCGGGAGTGCGCGCGCGGGGGACGGCACACACTGCTGGTGGAGCAGAGCGATTTTGCCGCGGGTACGACCAGCCGCTCGACGCGCATCATCCATGGCGGCTTGCGCTATCTGGAACACGGCGATCTGGCGCAGGTGAGAGAGTCGCTACGAGAACGGGGACAGTTGTTGCGGCAATATCCCAGCCTGGTGCATCGCCAGGAGTTTCTGTTAGCGCTGTCATCGAAGAGCCCTCGCAGCGCGCTGGCGGTGCGCGCGGGATTGTGGCTGTACCGGCGGATGAGCGGGCAGCGCCTGGGGAACGGGCAGAGTGAACGGCATCGTCTGGAACGGATGCTGGATGACGGCAGGCACTTCTCCGTCTTCAGTTTTGACGACGCACAGTGCGAATTCCCGGAGCGCCTGGTGGCGGAATGGTTGGTCGAGGCGGTCCGAGCAGGCTGCGTGGTCCGCAATCACGCACAAGTGCTCACCGTCGTGGCCGGACACGGGAAGGTTACGGGCCTGAGGTTGCGCGACCAACTGAGCGGGGCTGAGGAGACAGTAACTGCTACATGGATCGTCAATGCCACCGGACCGTGGGCTGATCACATCTGCCAGCGATCCGGCATTCGAACTTCACATCCGATGGTTGGCGGGGTGCGCGGGTCTCACATTGTGTTGCCGAAGTTTGCCGGGGCGCCCGATGCCGCGGTTTACACCGAGGCAGTGGACGGGCGGCCGTTCTTTGTTATTCCCTGGAACGAGCAGCTTCTAGTGGGGACGACTGAAGTCAAGGACACTGGCGATCCGGGTGCGACGAAGCCGTCGGCTGAGGAGACCGAGTATCTGCTGCGTTCTGTGCAAACTCTGTATCCGCGGGCACAGATTTCAGAGGGCGATGTACGTTGCGCGTTTGCCGGAGTACGGCCTCTTCCCTACTCGCCGGGAGCGAAGCTCTCTGGGTTAAGCCGGCGGCACTATCTTCATGATCATTCGGCAGATGGAGCTGCGGGAAGGACCTCAGTGATTGGCGGGAAGCTGACGACGGCGACGAGCCTGGCGCGAGAGTGCGCGGTCAAGATCGGCATAGCAAAGGCCGGCATAGCTACCGGGCCTCGGCAAATAGCTGTTGCAAACGGAGGTCGGTTGGATGAATTGATGGAGCGGAAGATCGCTGAGGTCGCGGAGACCGGTGGCATTGCTCGTGAATCGGCGACTGTGCTGGTGGAATGGTATGGAGAACAGTCCATGACTATCGCGGGTGCGGCGCGAAATCGGGCGGAGTTACAGGAGACTCTGTGTCCCCATACTGGTCACATCGTTGCCGAGGCGGTGCATGCGATCACCAACGAACATGCCGTCACTTTGGGGGATGTGCTGTTGCGGCGGGTGCCAGTTGCGCTGGGAGTCTGCTGGTCACCGGAGTGCAGCTGGGTCGCGAGCAAGGGAGTGGGGAGTGCCATGGGATGGGATGAGCGCCGGACGACCGAGGCGTGGGAAGGATTTGAAGCTGAGCGAGCTGCTTTCTTGCAGAAGCCAGCGGCGGCGACGAGCGCAGTCAGCGGCCACTAACAGCTGAGGCGCCGCCTGGAAAAGTGGTGACTAGCATTTGGGGATCGTCCGAGATGATGCCATCCACCCCCCAGCCTGCCAAGCGTCGCATCGCCTTCTTGTCGTTGACCGTCCAGGTGATCATGGTTTTGCCCGCGTCGTGGACGGCTTGTACGAGTTGTGAAGTGATCAGCGTGTGCTTGGGGATGAGGAACTCCACCGGGAACTCCGGCCAGCGATCGAGGGCGTCCTTCCGATCGCAAATAAAACCGAGAACGATTTCCGCGCTGCGTACTCTCAGTTCAAGCAGGACTTCAGGCAGAAATGAAGAGACGACATAGCCGCGTTGCGGTGGGTGTTCGCGCAGAGCCAGGAGCAGAGCGGACTCCAGCCCCGGGACTTTGAGTTCGATATCCATGAAGGCAGAAGCGGCATAGCGGGCGAGAACATCATCAAGGCACGGCAGCGACTCCAGTTGTCCGCAGGCGGCTTCTGCGACGCTGATGCCCTCCGCCTTTTCGTCGTGGCAAATTACCGCGCTCCCGCAGGCGGTGCGGCGCACGTCGAATTCAAAACCATCACAACCGAATTGCAGTGCCAGATCGAAAGCAGCGAGCGTGTTCTCCGCCGCCGCGTCAGCGACACGTGTACCGCGATGACCGAGGAGGAGGGTATGACCGGACATCGGGGCTGATTGTAAATCCGGAGTGCCGGCAGTGAACGGCCAAGAAATTCACAGCCGTTGGAAAACTTTCCCGCTGACTCCGAGTCACGACCGTTAGTCGAGATCGAAGTCGCGGATGGGGCGGCCGGTATCGGGCGATTCTTTGGCTTTCTTGACCGCTTCCTGGAATTTCTTCTCCAGCAAATCAGACGCGTGTTTCTGGTTTTCGACGGATTGGCGGAAGATGGAGTCGCGGCGGCTGTCCTGCTCTTTCATGGCCCGGGCGGCCTCTTCGATGTCGTTGAACATCTTGGGCTTAACGGCGGCGGTGTGCGCGATTACGGCCTGGGACTCGGAATCGACTTTCAACACTGCGCTGCAGCATGGGCAGGTTACTTCGAAGGCTACTGGGGAACGCCGCACCATGCCAAGAATGATACTCCAAAAGCCCGGTTCAGCGAGGCCCCAGTTTGATGGGGAAGATGTGGAACAGGTTAAGCATCTCCAGCGCTAACAAGAGAAGGGAGAAGAAAACCACGGTGATGGCCAGTATTTCGCCAAAGTTGAGGCCGCTGCGCCGTGGCTCAAAGCGCCGCAGGACCAAACCCAGAATGTTGAGCGTGGCAAAACCAAAAACCAGCACCCAGAGGACGTTGTAAACGCTGGCCTTTTTCTCCTCATAGAAGCCGGAAAGCTCTGAAAACTGGAACAAGAGTAGCAGCGCGAAGGTGTGAGAAACCGAAACGAGGCGAGAGCTATTTCTAAAAATGGCTTTGGTCAGGGATAGGTGCATGAGCCCGGTTCGGAGATACGATATTACCTCTTTTCGGAAGCGAGTGTCAGAGATCAAGGAAGCGGGTGGGCTGCGCGGCACCACAGAGCTCCGTCGGGTTTCACGTGATTTATAATAGAAAGATTCCCTACCCCTTTCCGGGCAGTCTGTGTGCCCGGCCACGTGGAAACCACTGGAGTTGGAGAGTGGTGGGGATCTCTAAAGATGTCCACGGAAACCATTGTTGTTCGCGGGGCACGAGTCCACAACCTCAAGAATATTGACGTTGATATTCCGCACAACTCCCTCACCGTGGTCACGGGAGTTTCGGGATCGGGGAAATCGTCGCTGGCGTTCGACACTATTTATGCCGAAGGTCAGCGACGTTATGTGGAATCGCTGTCGGCGTACGCGCGGCAGTTCCTGGAGCGGATCGAGAAGCCGGATGTCGACGTAATCGACGGCATTGCCCCTGCGGTCGCGATCCGGCAGAAGAGCAGCACCCGCAATCCGCGCTCTACCGTGGGCACGGCCACTGAAATCTACGACTACCTGCGGTTGCTGTTTGCCCGGGTGGGACGGACCTACTGCATCCAGTGCGGCCAAGAGGTCAAGAAAGATACGGTCGATGAAGTTGCGGATGTCGTGATGGGACTCGCCGAAGGAACGCGGTTGCACGCGCTTTTTCCTTTGCGGACGCCGGCGGTCGCTCCGGTAACTGGGAAACAGTCGAAAGCGCGAGCTAAGCGCGGCAAGGTGAAGGCGGCCAGTGTAGCGATTTCGGATCAGTTGAAAGCTCGCTTGCTCGATCTGCGAACTCGAGGGTTCAACCGGCTCTATCAGAAAGGCCAGATATTCGAGTTCTCGACGCCGGAGTCGTTATTGGACGTGGATTTTGCTGAACCGGTTTTCCTGCTGGTGGATCGTCTAGTGGTTTCGCCGGAGGTCCGGGCGCGCATTGTGGACGCGGTCGAAATCAGCTATCGGGAAGCGGGCGAGGTCATTTTCGAGACTGCCCCACGCGACGAGCAACCGGCGCAACGTCTGCGATTTTCGCAGCGCTTTGAATGTAAGGCTTGCAATATCCGTTACGAGGAACCCGAGCCTCGCTTGTTTTCGTTCAACAATCCGTACGGCGCCTGCCCGCGCTGCCAGGGATTTGGGAACACAATTGATTTCGACCTTGACCTGGTGGTTCCGGACAAATCGAAAACGTTGAACGAAGGGGCTGTTGACCCGTGGACCAAGCCCAAGTACCGCACTCTGGGCACCGACCTGAAACGTTTCGCGCGGCTGAAGGACATTCCCCTGGACGTTCCCTGGGCCGAGTTGGATCACGAGCACAAGCGTCTGGTGATCGAAGGCGAGGGGAAGTTCCTGGGAGTGCGCGGGTTCTTCAATCATCTGGAACGCAAGAAATACAAACTGCATGTGCGCGTGTTTCTGAGCCGCTATCGCGGATACTCGCTGTGCTCCATCTGTAACGGGGCCCGGCTGCGGATGGAAGCGCAGCAGGTCAAGATTAACGATAGGAACATTTGCGACGTCTGCCGCATGACGGTGGAAGAAGCCTTGCAGTTCTTCACGCGAGTTCAGCTAACCGAGGAAGAAGCGGGGATCGCCGACCGGCTGCTGCAGGAGATCCGGGAGCGGTTGACGTTCCTGAATGAGGTCGGACTGGAGTATCTGGCGCTGGACCGTCTGTCTTCGACTTTATCGGGCGGAGAGGCGCAGCGGATTCAGCTTGCCACTTCGCTGGGATCGCGGCTGGTGGGAACGTTGTATGTACTAGACGAGCCGTCGATCGGCCTGCATAGCCGCGATACGCAACGGCTGATCAGGATTCTGCACGGATTGAGAGATTTGGGGAACACGATTTTGGTGGTGGAACATGATCCTGACGTGATGCGGGCTTCCGACACTATTCTCGACCTGGGGCCGGGGGCCGGAGAAAATGGCGGCAAAGTGATTGCCTCGGGAAACTACGAGCAGATCAAGAGCTCGCCGGCATCGCTGACGGGCCGGTATCTGGCGAACGACCTGCGCATACAGATTCCGGGTGCGCGCCGCAAGCCGGGGAGTCAGCAGATCAAGATTTTCGGCGCACGGGCGCACAATCTGAAGGACGTTGACTTGGTGGTGCCACTGAGAATGCTGGTGGCGATCACCGGGGTCTCCGGCTCTGGGAAATCCACCCTGCTCCACGATGTGTTAACCCGCGCTCTATCGCAAGCCAAGCAGACGAACAACGGTTCTGGCCCGGTGGCCACGGCGTGGAATCGCGTGGAGGGCGCGGAGTACATCGATGAAGTTGTGCTGGTTGACCAGTCGCCTATCGGTCGCACGCCGCGTTCGAATCCGGTGACGTACATTAAAGCGTTTGACGGTATCCGCGATTTGTTTGCTTCGCTGCCTGAGTCACATAAGCGCGGGTTTGGTTCGGGACATTTCTCCTTCAACATTCCGGGCGGGCGTTGCGAAACCTGTCAGGGCGACGGTACGGTGACGGTCGAAATGCAGTTTTTGGCGGATGTCGAGCTGATTTGCGAGGAGTGCAAAGGGATGCGCTACAAGCCGCAGGTCCTGGAGGTGCGGTACCGCGGCAAGAACATCCACGAAGTATTGAATCTGACGGTGCACGAAGGGCTGCACTTTTTCGCTAGTGCCCCTAAGATCGTCCAAAAACTGCGGGTGTTGGAAGAAGTTGGGCTGGGATACCTGCGGCTGGGGCAGTCGGCAACGACTTTGTCTGGAGGCGAGGCGCAGCGCATGAAGCTAGCGGCGCACTTGCAGCCAACGGCGCGGGCGGACGTCAAGCGGCGTTTCCTGTACATCTTTGACGAACCTACGACCGGGCTGCATTTTGATGACATCAGCAAACTACTGGCGGCATTTCGCCGTCTAATTGAGGCAGGGGGCTCGATTCTGGTCATCGAACACAATCTAGAGGTCATCAAGACGGCGGACTGGGTGATCGATCTGGGACCGGAGGGCGGCGAGCGCGGCGGATACCTGGTGGGCGCGGGGACACCCGAGACAATCGCTAAGTTGCCGAAGTCACACACCGGACAATTCCTGGCCAGAGTTTTGAACGGAAACGGATCGTCTGGAAATGCGAACCAATAGGCGAACGCGAGTGGCCCTACTGCTGGCAGTGCTCGGTAGCTGTGGTGTGAATGCTGCTGGGCAGACCGTGCGTCATCACAAGATCGCGGAAACCGATTCCTCGTTTCCTCCTGAACTGATCCAGGCTGAGAGTGACATCGAAAAGAAGGACTATGCGGCGGCTGAACCGCTGCTGCAAAAGGTCGTGGCGGCTGATCCCAAGAACTATCAGGCCTGGTTCGATCTGGGGTTTGTGTATAACGCACAGGGGAACTTAAGCGAGTCGATTGCGACGTATCGGAAGTCGGTGGCGGCCAAGCCGGACGTGTTCGAATCGAATTTGAATCTTGGTATCAGCTTGGCGAAGGCGGGTCAAGCTGGTGCCGAGCAGTATCTGCGGGCAGCGACAACCCTCAAGCCTACGGCCGATGTTGACGAGGGGCGGGCGAGAGCGTGGCTGTCGCTTGCCGATGTGCTGGAGGCGAGCAAACCGGACGAGGCCATTGAGGCTTATCAGCAGGCGGCTGCGCTCACGCCGAAGGATCCGGAGCCGCACTTGGCCGCCGGGGCGCTGCTGGAAAAGGCGAACCGCTTCGCTGACGCCGAACAGGAGTACAAGCAGGTGTTAGCGATTGATCGGGGTTCGAGTGAGGCGTTGATAGGCCTTGCGAACATTTACACGCGCGGCAATCGCTTTCTCGACGCGCAGCAGGTTTTGGAAAAGATTGTTGCCTTGCATCCGGAGGATGTTCAGGCGCGGTTGCAACTGAGCCGAGTGTTGGTCCTGCTGGGGAAGAACGACGAGGCGGCCGCTAGCGCACAAGCCGCGAGCAAACTGGGACCGGCGAATCCGAAGGTTCAACGCGAACTGGCGGATCTCTACATGAGCGCGAAGAAATACGATCAGGCTGAAGCATTGTATCGTTCCCTGCTCAACGGGAAAGCACCCGACCAGGCGGATTTGCATCACGTCCTTGGAGTTGCGCTGCTGAAACAGAGAAAGTTTCCAGAGGCGGAACAGGAATGTCTGGCTGCGGTGAAGCTGAAGCCGGATATGGGCGAGGCCTATGGAGACTTATCTGTGGCCGCGGTTGAAAACAAGGACTACCAATTGGCGATCAAAGCGGCCGACGCGCGGGCCAAGTTTCTTCCCGAGATTCCGATCGGCTATTTTTTGCGGGCGAGTTCTTATGACCACTTGCGTCTGTACAAACCCGCGGCGGAGAATTATCACAAGTTTCTGGAAGTGGCGAATGGGCAGTTTCCGGACCAGGAGTGGCAGGCCCGTCACCGCTTGATTGCGATTGAGCCCAAGAAATGATGCTATGCCTCGTTGCCTGACCATTTCCGTCATTCTGCTGGCCGCGGTCCTTAACTGCGCCGGTGAGAAGGAAACCGTGCAACAGCTTGCAGCGCGGGCGGAGGCGGCACGACCAGAAGACCGCCCCGGGTTATACGTCGGGATTGCGGAACGCCAACTGAAAGTGGTAGCCGAACTCTTTGGTGCGGGCCGGGATGAGGAAGCCGTGGCGGCGGTAAAGGACGTGGTGACGTATTCGGAAAAAGCACACGATGCCGCGATCGTCGCCCGCAACAAACTCAAGGGCACAGAAATCGCGATGCGGAAAATGGCGGCCAAGCTGCGCGACATCAAGCGCACGCTGAGCTTCGAGGATCAAGCGCCGGTGCAGGCAGCCGCCGACCGTCTGGAGGCCCTGCGCACCGATTTGTTATCCAAGATGTTCGGTAGGGGGAAATGAAAACTCGTCATGTCATGATCGCGTTGCTGGTGCTGGGCTCGTGGCTGGGAACGGCGGGAGCGCAAGTGCACCGGCGCGAACCACTCACCCCAGCGGAAATCGATCAACTGCGCGATACCGCCATGGATCCCTATGGGCGCCTGAAGCTGTTCACCCACTTTGCTCGCGCGCGGCTGGCGTCACTTCAGCAGGTGCGTAGCGACCCTAAGGCGACGGACCGGGGCCAGCAAACCCATGACCGGCTACAGGAGTTTGTCGACATCTATGACGAACTGAATGAAAACATCGACAACTTCATCCAGCGCAAAGAAGACATGCGCAGAACGCTGAAGACGGTGATTGAAGCGGACAACGAATTTCAGACAAAGCTGCAGGCGTTGAAGAGTGCTCTGGACGCCGGGTCCAAGGAGGCGGAGCAGTATCGGTTCCTGCTGGACAACGCGTTGGACGCAGTTGGAACCGGTGTGCAGGATCATCGCCAATTGCTGGTGGAACAAGAAGAGGCAGCGAAGCATCGCGGAAAAGGCAAGCCGTGACGGAAGAAATCTTTGAGGCAAGAGATCGCACGGTCTCGCAGGAGTGGCGGAGAAGAGCGCTGCCGTTGTGGAACCCTGTTAATCTGTCCTGAACGTGAATCCCAAGCTTCTTAGCGTCTTCGAGGAGAGCTACCGCGAGCTGCGGCCGCGGGCGCCGATGCCGGACTTGGCGGTTGAATTCTTCCCCTTTGCCAGTATCAACAACAATATCCGTATGCGCGAGGGCAAGTTGTTTGTGCGCCTTTCGGATGTGCTGGAGGGGGCGCCATCAACTGTCCTGCATGCGATCGCCCATATTTTGTTGGCCAAGATGTACCGTCAGCCGATCGAACGGGAACACGCGACGCGGTATCGGCGCTACATCTCGAGCCGGGGCATCAGGAATAAGGCGACCCTGCTACGCCAGATCAGGGGCCGGAAACGCATTGACAGCGCGCACGGCCGCGCTTACGACCTGGAAGCAATCTTCGACGAGTTGAATCTTCGCTTTTTTCATGGCTTGTTGGCGCGGCCGAGCATGACCTGGAGCCGCGTCCATGCACGCAATCGCCTGGGCCACTACGACCCCGCGCATAACGCCATTGTGGTGAGCCGTGTGTTTGATGACTTTCGAGTGCCGCGCTATGCGGTGGAATACATCGTCTATCACGAGATGCTGCACTTGAAGCATCCGGTAAAGTTGCGCGGGAGCCGGCGGTGCGTGCATTCCGGAGAGTTCCAGGATGAAGAAAGACTGTTCCCCCGGTTGGAAGAAGCCAAGGCGATGTTGAAGCGGCTTTAGACGTGGAGTATGCGTTGACGCTGCTGACTGCGAACAGCTATCCTATACAAAGTGAAATTGAAATTCATTTTCAAGATCGTAGAGGCCCGTTTCTGAATGTTGCAAGCGTTCATTGTCACCCTGCGTGAGGGTGTGGAAGCCGCACTTATTGTAGGAATTACTCTGGCTTACCTGGCCAAGATTGGCCGCCCGGAGCTGCGAAAGCCAGTTTATGCCGCGTTGGTTTCGGCTTTTCTAGGCAGCATTGGCGTGGCCGTCCTGCTCGCTCGCACCCATTGGAACGAGGACATTTTCGAAGGCTGGATCATGCTGGCGGCTGCGTTCTTTGTGGTCACCATGATCGTCTTCATGATGAAGACAGGACGCAAGCTCAAGGGCGAAATTGAAGGCAAGGTGAGTTTGCTGGCAGGCAAGAATGCATGGTTTGGGCTTTTTGTTTTTGTGTTTCTGATGGTGCTGCGGGAGGGCGCAGAAACAGTATTGATTCTGTCGGCGGTTTCTCTGAATTCGACCGAGCTGCTGAGTTTTTTGGGGACGCTGCTGGGCGTGATTGCAGCGGTCCTGTTCGGCGTGATGTTTGTGAAGGGCAGTGTGCGCATCAACCTGCAGAAGTTTTTCCGCATCACCACCGCAATTCTGTTCTTCGTGGCGGCGCAACTGATCATCTCCGGACTGCATGAGCTTTCCGAAAACGGAGTGCTTCCCTCTTCCAAACAGGAGATGGCGATCATCGGGCCGATAGTGCGCAACGATCTTTTCTTCTTTGTCACCATCCTGGCTCTGGCTGCGTTGATGGTGCTGTTTGAGGTGAAGCGGCGCGAACCTGCGCCAGTAGCTGATTCTGCCGCGGCTCGCCGCAAAGCCGAATGGAGCGCCCGGCGCGAGCGCCTATGGATGGTGTCGGTGTACGCCAGTTCGTTCGTGTTCATTATGCTGGTGACCGCGGAGTTCATCTATGCCAAGAGCGTCAGCGCGCTTTCGCCGGCTACGGAAGTCACATTCGTGAACGGGCAGGTTGCGATTCCGTTGCAGCAACTCTACGACGGCGATCTTCACCGTTATCAGGCCAAGGAGAACGGTAGCGAGATTCGCTTCTGGCTGTATCAGAAGCCGGACGGGAAGATTGCCACTGTTCTAGATGCCTGTGAAATCTGCGGCGCGATGGGCTTCTACAAGCGGCAGAACGGCGTGGTGTGCAAGAACTGCGCGTCGCCGGTTAATCCGCAGTCGATCGGCATGCCTGGCGGCTGCAATCCGATCCCTTTGCAGGCGCAAGTTACAGCGGACTCGGTCATCGTCCGGGAGGCGGACATCGCGGCCCACAGCCGGATGTTCCAACCGTAATCCGTGTTCCTGCGCCTAGTCTACGAATCGTTCCGTCGGCAGAAGCGGCGCAAGCTGTTGGCCGGAGCCGCCATCATTCTGGGCGTGGGTGTCGCGACGGCGATGATCGCCGTGGCGACCGACATTGGCGATAAGGTCAACCGCGAACTCCGCACTTTCGGCGCCAACCTAGTGGTCACTCCGCAGGAAGATACGCTCGACCTTCAAATTGCGGGCGTTGACCTAAAGGCACCGAGCGACGGGGCGTATCTCGACGAAGGTGACCTGCCCAAGATTCATGGCATGTACTGGCATAACAACATCGTGGGGTTTGCGCCGGTGCTGCCTGTGGTTGTGAACGTTGGTGGGGCAACGAACGTCACTCTGCTGGGTACGTATTTCTCCAAAGACCTCAGCTTCGGCAGAGAAGAATTTCAGACTGGCGTGCGCGCCATCTATCCGTGGTGGAAAGTAAGCGGCGCTTGGCCGGGGGACGATTCGCAGGACGTACTCTTAGGCGAAAGGCTGGCCGCCGGGCTTGGGCGCAAAACGGGAGACGAAATCGACATTGGAAGTCAGGCGCATCGGGTGGTCGGCGTGCTTTCCACCGGTGGCGTGGAAGACGATCAGATTGTGGCTCCCCTGGCGGTGGCGCAAAGCATCCTCGGCCGGCCTGGGGCAGTTCGGCGGCTATACGTCAGCGCGGTGACCAAGCCGGAGGACGCGTTCGCGCGGCGCGATCCGAAAAGTTTGCGCGGGCCGGAATTTGATCGCTGGTACTGTTCACCTTATGTGCAGTCGATTGCTTACCAGTTGCAGGAGTCGATTCCGCATTCGCACGCCGAGCAGATTCGGCAGGTGGCGCAAAACGAAGGCACCGTACTCGCGCGGATCAAAGGGCTGATGCTGCTGATTGCGCTGGCTGCTCTACTGGCTGCGGCGCTGGCAGTCTCGGCGGCCATGGCTACAGCACTGTTTGAGCGACGCGGCGAGGTTGGACTGATGCGGGCTTTGGGCGCGGGAAGCGTCTCGATCGCGGCGATATTCTTTGCGGAAGCTCTGTTGCTGGCTGTGCTCGGGGGCAGCGTCGGGTTCGCGGGCGGAGCGATGCTGGCACGCATGGTCGGACGCTCGATCTTCGATTCGCAAATCACAGTTGATGTGGTGCTATTTCCCATTGTGATTGCGATTGCTGTGCTGGTGAGCTTTGCCGGCAGCGCCTTGGCGATCCGGCGCGCGGTGCAGTTCGATCCCGTGTACGCGCTGCGAGGTGAAGCGTGAGTTCAAGCGTCACGCCAGCTATAGTGAGTCGCCGGACCCATGCACCGCGCCGGTCGATGTTTCTGCGGATGCTAGTTCGGGCGGCTGTACTGCGCCGCGGCCGCGCGGCAGCCGCTCTGCTGGCGATGATGGTTGCGGCGGCTGTGACCACCGCCATGCTGAATCTCTACGTGGATGTACAAGCCAAGCTGCACAACGAGTTTCGCAACTACGGCGCGAACGTGATCGTACTGGCGAAGAATGGGCAATCGCTTCCTGGCCATGCGTTGCAGACGATCGACTCTGTGTTGGGCGGGAATGGTGTAGCCGTACCCTTCGCGTACGTGGTGGCCCGAACGGTGGATGGGCAGCCGGTAGTGGTCTCGGGGACTGATCTGGACCAAGTGCGTAAGCTAGACAGATGGTGGTCGGTCACGGCGTGGCCAATCCGTGAAGAGGATGCTTTGGTCGGTACGCGAGCCGCCGCGTTGGTGGCTCCGCAAGGACAGGCATTCGATCTAAGCTTTCACGGGCGGACCGTACGCTTGAACCCTGTGGGTACTGTACGTACCGGCTCCTCCGAGGACAGCCGGATTTATCTTTCGCTGAGCGAATTCGAAAATTGGACTGGCGTGAAGCCTTCGACGGTCGAGATCGCAGCGGCAGGATCAGCGGAGGAAGTCGACGCGACCGTCCAAAGGCTGGCGCAAGCTTTGCCCGAAGCCGAGATCCGCCCGGTTCGTCAGATCATGGAAGGGGAAGCGCGGGTGTTGGGAAAGACTCACCGCACGCTGCTGGTCTGTGTGTTGTTGATCATCTTGACAGCGGCGTTGTGCGTGCTTTCGACGCTCATGGGATGGGTGTTTGATCGCCGCCGCGACTTCGCCATCATGAAGGCCCTGGGCGCTTCAGAGCGGTTGATTGGCGGGTTCTTTGTCACCGAGGCTGCGGTGCTGGGAGCGGTGGGGGCAGTCGTTGGATTTGGGATTGGAGTTGCGATCGCTGCCTGGATTGGCAGGGTGAACTTCCATGCCCCGGTGGTCCCGCGCTTCGCTGTGTTGCCCGAGGTGCTGGCAGGCAGCATTGCGGTGGCGCTGGTCGCGTCGATTTTACCGGTGACTCTGCTGCGGCTGGTGCAACCTGCTACGATCTTGAGGGGAGAATGAATTGATCAAGTTGAACCAGGTCAGCCGCCTCTACCCTGCCAATGCCGGCGCGGGCGGCGGCACCATTCGGGCGCTCGACGACTTCTCCCTGAGCGTCGAACCAGGGGAGTGGATTGCCATCATGGGCCCGTCGGGTTCGGGCAAGTCCACACTGGTGAACCTGATCGGTTGTCTGGACCGGCCCAGCTCAGGCGAGATTTGGCTCGACGGCGAGAATGTTGCCAATCTTTCAACCGCAGAATTGAACCGGGTGCGGGCGGAGAAGATTGGCTTTGTGTTCCAGCAATTTCACCTGATTCCCTACCTGACTGCGGTCGAGAATGTCATGCTGGCACAATACTTCCACAGTATGACCGATGAACAGGAAGCGCTGGAAGCGTTGCAGCGCGTTGGGTTAAAGGACCGGGCCCAGCATCTTCCTTCCCAGCTCTCGGGCGGCGAGCAGCAGCGGGTTTGCATTGCGCGGGCGTTGATTAACGACCCCAAGATCGTGTTGGCGGACGAGCCTACGGGAAATCTGGACGCGGTGAATGAGGAGATCGTGTTGCGTTTGTTGCGCGAGCTGCACAATCAGGAACGAACGATTGTGATGGTCACGCACGATCCTGTGGTGGCTCGCCTCGCCGACCGCCGCATTGAACTGCATCACGGCAAGATCAGCGCGCAGGTTGTGTTTTCCATGGCCGACGAGGAACAGTTCGATGAAGTTCTGGAAGAGCTGTGGGCGCTTGGTGAACAGGGTGAAATCGCGGAAATCGGACTGATGGAAGTACACGGAGCGCTGCCCGTGAGCATCGCGGTGGAGAAGATGATTGAACTGGGGTTGGTGCGGAGTTCGCCGCACCCGCCGCTGGCGCACCATCACAAGCCGTTTGTGAACCCGTGCCATGACGCCCTCAAGCCGGACGGCGTTTCCACCGGTGACGGCAGCATGATTGTCGAGTTCACTCCGAGAGGCCGGCAACGCGCGGCCGACATTGTTCGCCGTCATCGCTTGGCTGAGCGGCTGTTTACCGACAGCCTGGCGATGGACAGCGAGACGGAAATCGAGCAACAGGCCTGCAAGTTCGAGCACATCCTGTCACCTCAAGCGACGGACAAGATTTGCGCTTTCCTGGGGCATCCGCGGACTTGCCCGCATGGAGCGCCGATCCCGGAAGGGGCGTGCTGCGGGAGAGCGGTAACTCCGAGTCCAGAGATTGAACGGATGAAAAGGGTCGGATAACGCCGGGTCGAGATAAGTCCGGCGTCGATAGCGCCTGCAGGTTCCCTGATCCACTGCTAGACTCCATGCCCACGATTCGCCCCAGAAACCGGCTCTCACACAGGCCCGGCGTACCCCCTCAGGCTTGGTTATGATGAAGGAGTAAACCTTCATGAGCACGCGCAGACCATGCATCGGTGTTTTCGACTCGGGCTTTGGCGGACTGACCGTCCTTAAAGCTTTGCTCAAGCTCATCCCTCATGCAGACTATTTGTACTTCGGAGACACGGCGCGGCTACCGTACGGATCGAAGTCGGTGGAGACGGTAGCCAAATACGCCGTCGAAGCGGCGCACTTTCTGGAACAGAAGCAGGCACAGATGCTGGTGATTGCCTGCAACACGGCCACCGCCCTGGCGCTGGACCGGATTACCGCGGCCGCCAAGGTTCCGGTCGTAGGAGTCGTGGAACCGGGAGCGGAACGCGCCGCAGCAAGCAGCGCGAAAAAGAAGGTTGTCGTGATCGGGACCGAAGCTACGGTGAGCAGCCATGCATACCGGAAGGCCTTGCAGGCGTGGGGAGTGCAAGCGCACGAGAAGGCCTGCCCGCTGTTCGTACCGCTGGTGGAGGAAGGATGGAACGAGCACCGGGTCACCGAAGAAGTGGCAACTATTTATTTGAAGGAAGCTTTTGCCGAGGGATTTGAGGACGCTGACGTTCTGCTGTTGGGTTGCACGCACTATCCCCTGATCAAGCCGATTCTGCACCGGGTGGCTCCGCCACACGTCAAGATTGTGGACTCAGCGGACGCCACTGCCGACGCGGTGGGAGGCCTGCTGCGCCGCTTACCGCTGGCCGATCCCCCGGAGGCTGAGAGGCGCAAACTGCCGCGAGTGACGTTCTTCGCCACTGATTCAGTGGAGAAATTTCGCCGACTGGGGCCGAAATTTCTCGGCCTTCCGGTGGAGGACGTGCAGCACGTGGACCTGAAGGAGTAGCGTCTCCGTCCGTTTTGCCAGTTTGACCGCAAGACCCGGATGGACGGAGGCTCGCTCCCAAACTATCCTAAGCATTAGCGCCCATGCATCTTCTCGACAACGTTATTTGGAACGCACTCAGCACGTCCCAGGCGCATCTGGGAGCAGGTCGTGGCGTGGCGCGGAAGTTCGAGAGAGATATTAGTCCGCTTGGCGGTTTCTCCGAGGTAAGTGATGGGGCTTACGATTCCCTCGCGGACCTGGTTGACGAAGGCGAGCGCGTCGGACTGTTTCTGGAGGCAGACCCGAAGCCGCCTTCCAATTGGAAGATCGTCGCTTCGATGCCGTTGCTGCAGATGCTCCACGAGAAAGGTGCGACCCCGACGCCAGACACCGAGCTGACTGTGTTCCATCAGCTCAGCGTGGCTGATGTTCCCGAGATGCTGGCGTTGACCAGGTTGACCAAGCCTGGCCCGTTCGGAACCCGCACCCGAGAAATGGGGGACTATTTCGGCATTCGCAAGGACGGAGCGTTGCTGGCGATGGCGGGGGAAAGGCTACGGTTGCCGGGTTTCACCGAGATCAGCGCGGTGTGCACACATCCGGAGCATCTGGGACAAGGACATGCACGGCGGCTGATCACGCTGTTGCTGGCCCGGATCCAAGGGCGAGGGGAGCAGGGGTTTTTGCACGTGCGCGAGGACAATACCCGGGCGGTCGAGTTGTATGAACGGCTGGGATTCAGGAAGCGGGTGTCGCTGAAGTATGCGTTGCTCGCCAAAGAATCCGCCGCAGATTTCGCTGATGAACGCAGATCCAAAACGCCACAGATTCTCACGGATCAGCACGGATAGAAAAGCCTTAAGGCAGAGTTCGCGGAGAGCCGCCGCAGAGGGCGGTGAGAAAATTCGTCAGTAGAGGTGGAAATCGACCTGCACGCTGATCTCAACCGCGACCGGTTTTCCGTCCTTCATGGCTGGCTCGAACTTCCAGGTCTTCACGGCTTCGATCGCCTTCTCATCAAGACCCAAGCCCAGGGTGCGGGAAACGCGGATTTCGCGTGCCCTCCCATCCGGCCCTACGATCATCCACAGCACGCATACACCCTGGTACTTCGCCTTGCGGGCCTCTTCTGAGTATTCCGGATCTGGCTGGTAGATCACTTTGGGGGCTGAGACTCCACCACCAACGTGGAATATGCCGCCGCCGATGCCGCCGCCTTCGCCGGGCCCAACTCCGGGGCCTTTGCCCGACCCGACGCCACCGCCGCTCCCCGAACCTATGCCACTACCAAAGCCGGTGCCATTGGAAGGCGCCGCCGGCATTGACATGGGATCACCGAGGTTTGGCATGGTACTCGCGAGGTGAATCTGCGGAGGAACCACGACCGTGGGCTCAGCCGTCAGTTTCGGATCAAGGTTGCGCACCACCGCCATGGGGGGCACGATCTGTTGCATGGCGAATTTGGGAAGCTTGCCCTTTGAGGCTTGCAGAATGTCGCGATCTCCTCCGCCGCCGCCACCGCCGGCAGCAGTCTTTGAGGGCGGCAAGGGTGGAATATCATCCGGCGCCAACAGAGTCACCGTTGCTTGCGGCTTGGTAATCTGCTGCACTACGCGGCGACCAAGGATCGTGCCCACGATAATTACTGCCAATGCGATAACGTGCACCACGGTGGAGAACATCGCACCGTTCTTCTTGTAGTTGTAGAAGCCCCAAATATCCTTGACCGGGATGGGCTTTGAGGTCAGGACAAGCGGCGCCAGCTTCTTGGGAAAGAAGTAGTCGTCGAGATTCTGAAACAGGGATTTCCACAGCGGCTGCTCCAGGGAAGACTTGGACAGCAGCAGGTTCAACTCCGGTTCAGGCTCGGTGTGCGTCTTGATGTCCAATGTTGCCATAATCGACCCCAAAACTCGGGTCCTCAGCTCAGCCGGCCTCCCTAAACTGGATGACTGCAACGCGTGCTAAGTTGCACGCCAACTCCAATTTAGATGCTTGGCGCGAGAAAACGTCACTGTTACTAGAAATTGTACGCTCATTCCCCCCTTTTCCCCAGTGGATTCCCGGCCAATCGCAGTTACTTCCGGGAGTCAATGGACGCGCGTCTCCATGCTCTATAATGAAAAAAATCAATCATTTGGGGGAATCAAGAAGAGTGCCGCTCGAGTTGAAATCCACGATTAATCTGCCCAAAACTGACTTTCCCATGAAGGCCAATTTGCCGCAGAACGAGCCCAAAATGCTGGCGCGTTGGGAAGAGATGGGTATCTACCAGCAGATTCGCGAGGCCCGGGCAGGAAAGCCGATTTATGTGATGCACGATGGGCCGCCTTACACCAGCGGGCCGATCCATCTGGGAACCGCGCTCAATAAATGCCTGAAGGATTTCATCGTCAAATCGAAGAGCATGGCGGGATTTGATTCTCCGTACGTGCCCGGCTTTGACTGCCATGGCCTGCCGATTGAGATCAAAGTGGACCAGGCTCTGGGCGGCAAGAAGTTGCAGATGAGGGCTTCGGATGTCCGACTGGAGTGCCGGAAATACGCGCAGAAGTTTCTCGACCTGCAAACCTCGCAGTTCAAGCGAATCGGCGTGTTTGGACGCTGGGAGCGGCCGTATTCCACCATGACTCCGCAGTACGAGTCGGTGGTGCTGGCAACGTTCTATGACTTTCTCGAAAAGGGATTCATCTACAAGGGCCTGCGCTCGGTGTACTGGTGCATTCACGATAAGACTGCGCTGGCCGAGGCTGAGGTCGAATATGAAAACGACAGCAGCCCCGCGATCTGGGTGAAATATGCGTTGAAGGACGACCCGGAGTCGATGGATGCCGCGCTCAAGGGAAAGAAAGTCTTCACGGTGATCTGGACGACGACTCCGTGGACGTTGCCGGCATCGATGGCGGTGGCGTTTCATCCGCACGAAGAATATGTGGCATTGGAAGCGGGCGGCGAGGTTTACGTCGTAGCGGCAAAGTTGGCGGAGGAATTCGTTAAACAGGTGGGACTGAACGCGCCTCGCGAAGTGGCTCGCTTCGCGGGAGAGAAGCTTGAGCGCAAGAATTTCGCCCACCCTTTTCTGGACCGGGACATTTTGGGCGTGCTGGCGGATTACGTCACCATGGACACCGGGACAGGAGTGGTCCACACCGCGCCCTCCCACGGTGCTGACGATTTCAATACCGGAGTGAAATACAAGCTCGAGCTTAAGAGCAACGTGGATGAGGCCGGAATTATCCACAATGGCCTGCCGCAATATGACGGGCTGAAGGTTTTCGCGGCAAACGCACCGATCATCGATCTATTGAAGGATCGCAGTGCACTCATGCACGAGGACAGAATCGAGCACTCGTACCCGCACTGCTGGCGCTGCCACAATCCGATCATCTTTCGAGCGACAGAGCAGTGGTTCATCTCGATGGAAACGCCCATGCAAGGTGGGACGCTACGGATTCGGGCATTGGAGGAAATCAAGAAGGTGAAGTGGGATCCGTCGTGGGGCGAGGAACGCATCTCGAATATGATTGCCACGCGTCCGGACTGGTGCATATCGCGGCAGCGAATTTGGGGCGTGCCCATCGCTGTTTTCCTGTGCGCCGGATGTGGCAGGCCGCTCAACGATGCCGCCACCAGCCGCAAGGTAGTGGAACTATTTGCGCGGGCAGGCGCGGACGCGTGGTACACATCCGAAGCTGACGGTCTCGTGCCCACGGGAACGAAGTGCCAGAAATGCGGCGGTGCTGCGTTCAAGAAGGAGATGGACATTCTCGACGTGTGGTTCGAGTCGGGATGCAGCTATTTGGCCCTGCGCTCAGCGGAACCGCAATATCCGCCGGCGGCTGATCTTTATCTCGAAGGCGGAGATCAACATCGCGGTTGGTTTCACTCTTCCCTGCTCTGCGTAGTGGGAACGCAGAATCACGCTCCCTACAAAGGAGTTGCCACCGTCGGTTGGACCCTCGACGAAAATGGCCAGGCCATGTCGAAATCGCGAGGGAACGATGTCGATCCAGTGGATATCGCTGGGCGGCTGGGGGGAGAGATTGTACGGTTGTGGGTAGCGTCGGTGGACTTCCGCGAGGATGTAGTTGGGTCAGAGCAGCTGATGCAACGTATCGCGGAGAACTATCGAACGATTCGCAACAATCTGTTTCGTTATGTTCTGGGCAATTTGTACGACTTCGCTCCAGCGAAAGACGCTCTTCCGTTCGCGAGGCTGGAAGCGCTCGATCAATACATGTTGCGGCAGACGGCGGCGATGGCGGCCGATGTCCAGCGCTGGTTTGGCGAGTTCGCGTTCCACAAGGTCTATCAGCGGGTGCTCAATTTCTGCGCTGTGGAACTGAGCGCGTTTTATTTCGACGTCATCAAAGACCGGCTGTACACCTACGCTCCCAATTCTCCGGGGCGGCGAGCAGCCCAGACAGCGATCTGGCGGATTGGAGAGGCATTGGTCAGACTGCTGGCGCCGGTGATGAGCTTTACCTGCGAGGAAGTGTGGGGATACTTGCCGGGGAAGCGGGCGCAAACCGTTCATGCCGCTCAATTCCCTAGTCGCGGGGATGTACTCGGCAGTGATGAGGTGGGCGATGATCCGAAGCAACTCGAGGACTGGAGCACGCTTCTACTGGTGCGGGACCAGGTGTTGAAAGCGCTGGAAACAGCACGCAACAGCAAGCTGATCGGCAAGAGTCTGGCGGCGCAAGTCAGCATTTCGGCGGCGGAACCGGTGTATGGAGTGTTGGAACGGCAGCGGGAACAGTTGCGTTACCTGTTTATCGTGTCGGCGGTTACGGTGGAAAAAGCGGCTTCGGGAAACGGGACTGGCGGCGTTGCAGTGCAAGTGGAAAAAGCGGCGGGCCAGAAGTGTGATCGTTGCTGGAACTACTCGACGCATGTGGGGCAGGATCCTGCGTATCCCACGGTGTGTGAGCGTTGCAGTGCGGTGTTGAAAGAGATCGAAGCGGCGGCGGCGGTGGGGTAATCTAAGAAGAAAGAGAAAAGCTTTGAACCGCGGAGATCGCGGAGAAGAATAGAGAGGCGTTTTCAAGATTTGCCGATGAGTACACCGCACGTAATGCGCCGGTTTCATTTCGTGATTGCCCTGCTGGTGGTGTGTCTGGACCGGGCGACGAAGTGGATGGTGGCCAAAGATATTTCGTTGCACGACAGCATTCAGGTGGTCCCGGGCTTCTTTCGTTTGACGCACGTGGAGAACCGCGGGGCGGCGTTCGGCTTGTTCGCGGATTCTCCGGCGCAATGGAAGATTGCCATGCTGGTATTGTTTTCCATCGTGGCGCTGATTGTGGTCCTGGCCCTGCTGTGGCGAAACAGTCATGCCATGACCAGCACCGGGATCGGCCTGGCGCTGATTCTCGGGGGCGCGGTGGGCAATCTGTGGGACCGGTTGCTCAACGGCCGAGTGGTGGATTTTCTGCTTTTCTATGTAGGCCAGTATCAGTGGCCGGCCTTCAACGTCGCCGACGGCGCGATTGTCTGCGGGGCGGGGTTGCTGGTGATTGAGATTCTCTTCGCTGAGACCCCGGCCGAAAAGTCCGCGTAAGCTTCACAACCTTTAACCACAGAGGTCACAGGGGTTCACAGAGGAAAGCATTCCTGTGTCGTCTGCGGCAAATTCTAACTCCGCTGATTTCTTCTGCGCTACGGTGCTCCGTACAATTGCCGGTAGACATTCGCATTCCGCATGATGTTTTGCACGTATTCGCGGGTCTCGGTGAATGGAATCGACTCGACGAATTCCTGCGGGTCGCGATACTTGCCCCGCCCCATCCAACCCTGCACCCGGTCGGATCCGGCGTTGTACGCGGCCAGGGCATACTCAAAACTGTCGAATTTGTCGACCATGCTGCGGAAATAGCGCGTGCCCAATTGCATGTTGATGGCGGGAGTGAAGAGTTGCTGCGGAGTGAACTTCTTCAGCTTCTCCTGTTTTGCCACACCCTTGCTGACCTTGGGCAGCAGTTGCATCAGGCCGACGGCGTTGGCGCGGGAAACCGCGTTGGGATTGAAGGCAGACTCCTGGCGAATCAGAGAAGCCACCAGATAAGGGTCGAGGGCATTACTGGAGGCGTATTTCTTCAGATCGCCCCAAAACGGCTTGGGAAAGAGTCCCTCCCAATAAGGTCGTGGCAGGCTGGGCAGATCGAGAGCGAAGTAGTTGGGTGCGGCATGTTTGAGGGTTTCGATGGCGGCGTCGTAGCGTCCGGCATCTTCGTAAAGACGAGCGATCTCGACGGCGACCCAGTCTCCTTTTGCCCGCGCCTTTTCCTGTGCTTGCTCCTCCTCAGCGGCGGCGCGCAGCTCGCGAACGGCAAAATCGAGCAGTGCGCCGTTGGCCAACAATTCTGCCTTCTGCACGCGAAGATTGTCGCTGGGCACCTCGTCGCTGGCTAGCTTTTCCGAAGGGTTGATGGGCGGCACGCGGTCGAGCAGCGCGTAGTGAACGGGAGGATCCGCGCTTTTGAGTTTGGCGAGGCGTTGACGCGCCAAGTCGCCATAATAGTAGTTGCGATAGCGCTGCGAGAGCTTCAGGTAGAAGGCGCGGGCCAGGGAGCCGTCGTTGTCCTCCTCGGCCAGCCGGGCGCGCCAATAGAGCGCGGCGGGAACCTCGGACGACGTGGGATAAAGGGCAATCTGGTTATCGAAGGCGGTCTTGGCTTCGACCACGCGACCCTGTCGCAGGCTCAGCCACGCAGCTTTCCAATGGGCGTAGGAAGCACGGCCTCCGTTGGGAAAACGCTGCTGTAACTCGCGGAAGGAGTCGATGGCACGGTCATAGTCACGGCGCAGCAGATAGATATTTCCCGCGGAGAACAGTGCCTGCTCCAGCCAGGTACTGGTGGGAGCCAGCTGTCGCAACTGGTCGACGATGAGCAGGAAGGTGTCATCGTCATTGCCGCTGCGGGCAATCTCTGCCTGATTGAACAGGCGCTGGGCATTGAGTTCGGGAGGCGAAGTGGGCACCAGTTCCAGGATTTTTCGGGCTTCCCGATTTTGTCCGGCGCGGCGCAGCGCCTCCGCCAGCGTGAGTAGCACCGCCGGGCGTTCGGCCGGGGTGACGTCTCCCATCAGGATGCGATACTCGTTGGCGGCATCGCTGAACTGTTTCCCTTTCATCAGCAGATCGGCGCGGGTGCGGCGCGCCTCCAGACCGACCGGCGGGGCTTGGGTCAGAGTCGCTAGTTTGGTGAGATCACTCTGCACCTGGCCGGCTTCCCAACTGGTGGGCATGGTGTAGAAGAGGTTGCGAAAAATGGTCAGCGCCTTGGTCGGCTGATCGGCCGCTTCATAGGCGCGACCGAGGGCAAGTTCTAGATCGGCCCGGATGGGTTGCCGGTCGGCCTCAAGCAGTGTGGCGGCTTCGTTCGCCCGGCCATCGGCCGTCAGCGCGTTGGCGTAGACCACATGGGCATCGCGGACCGAGAGCGAATCGGGGTAGTTCTTGTCGAAAGTACCGAAAGTCGCAATCGCTTCGGCGAGGCGCCCGGTCTGCTGGTAGGCGCTACCCAGGTAGAAATTGACGTAGTCTCCCAAATCACCGGCCTCGGGCCTGGCGCGATTCAAAGGGTCGATGGCTTTGGCGTAATCATGATCGAGGATGTGGGCGTATCCGATGACGAGCCAAGCCAGGGATCCGGCGTCCTCCTTGGTGTGCCGCGCAGCAAAAGCCTGGACTCCGGCATAGGCGGCAGGAGTGCGGTCCTGAAGCAACTGCCGCGCCATGGGCCTTAGCGTTGCCGAAGCTACAAACGCCTGGCGCATGCGGCGAAGGCGCGGGGACGGGCGTGGGTGTTGGTTGCGGGTTGCAGTTGTCTTCGAAGGTCTCTTTTTCGGAGGGGTGGGTGAAGACTGAGTCGTGGATTGAGAAACAGCGAGCGAGGTGAACCCCGCCGGGCCGCACCAAAGCGACCAAGCCAGAATGGCGACCACTTGTCCACGATGACCAGCCACTCTTTCAATTATCTTCTATTTTCGATCAGCGGTGGAAGTTTGGACCCAAGAGCGTAACGTCATCCTCGGCCAGGCTGCGAATCAGTTCCTGGTTAAGGTAGTCGGCGCCAGCGGCAGCGGTCTTGCCGTAGCGCTTGTTGTAGGTATTTCGGCTCTTATCGATGTCTTCCTTCAAGCGGTCGTACAGATCTTTCTTCTTGCGGCCTTCTGCGACCTTGGCTTGGTTGTAAAGCTTGATCTCATCCATCAGCAGGCGGGCGAAGCGTTGGGCCTTGCGATGCACGTCAGCGTCGGCCACCGACATCTGTGCGAAAGCGTCCGGGGCGGGCGCTGCGGCTGCGGCGGCGGCCATGGCGGAAGGCGCGGCGGCAGATGCTACGGCGGCGGCCGCAACGACCGGTTCTTCTACTTCCTCGGCAGCGGGCTGAGAATGTTTTGGAGCGTGGCCCGCAAAGGGGTCTGAAAAGCTTGGTACGGACGGAGGCGGAGGAGTGGGGCTCTCGAACTTTTCGCCATTCGCAGCTTCGCTGGTGGCCTCTTTCGCGGCTTGTTTGCGCAAAGATGCCACTTCCAACCAGGCGCTGGCGGCCGCCACCAGTAGTTCAAGAGCGGAGGCATCGAGCTTGCCGCCTGCGTCGGTCCCGGTATCGGCATAGACCACGGCCGCAACCTTGTCCTTTAAATGTAAAGGCAAGAGCAAAATCTGGTCGTCGATTGGAGCGCCGAATTGTGAGATGAATTTGGGATCCATCTCGGAAACACTGGCTTTCACCGCCGTGCGGTCGCGCAAGACCCTGGCAGGTGCAGAGCTAGCTACATCCAGAGCGAAGTCTTTGATCCCTTCGGTGTCGAAAGCCCGGCCCTGCCAGCCGGTGGCTGAGCCCCCCTTGACCACGAAAAGTGCGGCCCGGCCACTGTAGCCTGAGGTGCCTTCAAGCAGCGCCCGCAAGATTTCTTTTTGCGTGGAGCCGCCGTGGATGGCGGACATGGCCTTCAATAGATCGCCTGCACTGCTGGCTGCACCGCCTCCCAGATACGGGCGCACATCTTCCAACACTTGGCTAGCCACTTCCTCGCGCAAGTGCGGAAGCTGGCTTTCCAACGCTTTGGCGATGGCTCGGTCGACGACTTGCTCGATTGGGGTGTTCTCTGCCATTCTTGCCTGACCGCTTGGGGCGGGTACGCGCGGCTTTCACGACTATTGTGCCGCAAAGTCATGTTTATAGGGCGAGTGTAGTGAGCTTCAGTGTGACGGAAGTAACGGCCTGAGAAAGATCACAAAGAAAACAGGACCAGATGTAAACCCAAGCTGCCAAAGAACGTCAAAAACAGTTACGCACCAGAGCCGGGAAGCAGGTAAAATAACGGTTTCCCTTCCGGCCCAGGCGTGAAAATAGTTGCATCGGACTTAGAATGAGCACCATCCAACCCAAAGTGAGTGAACCTGTCAGTGACGAAATGTCACTGGTGCAGGCGGCCAAAGGCGGCGACGTCGGGGCCTTTGAGGAACTGGTCAAGCGGTACGACCGGAACGTGTTCCGCATCGCCCAGCACATCACGCAGAACCGCGAAGACGCGGAAGACGTGGTGCAGGACGCGTTTCTTAAGGCATACGGAAATCTGAAGCAGTTCCAGGGGCAGTCGAAGTTTTACACCTGGCTGGTGCGGATCGCGGTCAACGAAGCGCTGATGAAGTTGCGGCGCCGGCGGCCGGAACGCATGGTTTCGCTGGACGAAGAAGTTAAGACGGAAGAGGACTCGCTGCCCCGGGAAGTGGCGGACTGGAGTCCGAATCCAGAGCAGCAGTATAACCAGGCGGAGTTGCGGGAGATTTTAACTCGCACCATTCAGGGCTTGCCGGCGAGTTTTCGCACGGTTTTTGTTTTGCGCGATGTGGAAGGTCTTTCGACCGAGGAGACTGCCGAGGCTCTGGACTTGAGCATACCGGCGGTGAAGTCGAGATTGCTGCGCGCGCGGTTGCAGTTACGGGAACGGCTTAGCCGTTTCTTTCAAAGACGCGAGGGCGGAAATGGAAAGCCGAAAAACACGAGTGGAGATGGTAACCAGTGAAGTGTTCTGAATTCTTGCAAGAGCTGACCGATTATCTGGATGGGGTCATTGACGCCCGAACACAGGCTGAATTGGAAGACCATCTGGCCTGGTGCCACAACTGCTACGTAGTTTGCGATACCACCAAGAAGACCATCGAGATCTACCGCGATTCACAACTTTACGAACTTCCGGGAGACCTGCGCACGCGGCTGCGCACGGCCATAATCTCGAAGTGCCACGCCCAGAAAAAGGCAGGGCCGGAGAAAGTCTGACCAGCCAATTCCTGATCGCTCGCCTCACCCAAGCAGTCCCAACGCGTACTCCCAGTCCCTGAGCTATAATTCGCGCCTGTGGACCTGTCCCCAGGATTGAGACTCGGACCGTACGAGATAGTTGCGCCCCTCGGCGCCGGCGGCATGGGTGAGGTCTACCGTGCTCGTGATACCCGCCTGGATCGCAGCGTCGCCATCAAGATTCTACCCTCTCATCTGTCCTGCGATCCGGAATTGAAGAGCCGCTTTGAGCGCGAGGCTCGGACTCTTTCGTCGGTGTCCCATCCGCATATCTGCCATTTGTACGACGTGGGTTCCCAGGACAACACTGACTTCCTGGTGATGGAATTGCTGGAGGGAGAAACGCTGGCGAATCGATTGCAGAAAGGCCCGCTGCCGTCCTCTGAGGTGTTGAAGATCGGGATCGAGATTGCCGACGCTTTGACCAAAGCCCATCGCCTGGGGGTTGTGCATCGCGATCTGAAACCTTCGAACATCATGCTGACGAAGAACGGCGCCAAGTTGATGGATTTCGGGTTGGCGAAGCCGGCGGCAGCAGGCGCGTTCAAGGATGCGAGCGGACGCTCTTTCTCTGGGGCTGAGACGGCCACCATGCAGAGCCCAGCGACGCCTATCAGCAGAGTCGGGACGGTGGTCGGCACAATTCACTACATGGCGCCGGAACAGATCGAAGGGAAAGACGCCGATGAGCGCAGCGACATCTTCGCACTCGGTGCTGTGCTCTATGAGATGACCTCCGGGAAGCGCGCATTTGACGGCAAATCACACCTTTCGGTGGCGTCCGCAATTCTCCAGAAGGAACCACCGCCCATAAACACAATTCAACCCGCGTCTCCACTGGCTTTGGACTACGTCATTCGCACGTGCCTCGCGAAGGATCCCGATGAACGATTTCAAACCGCCCACGACGTGAGGCTACAACTCAACTGGTTATTGCATGGAAACGCGACCGTACCGACGTCTTTGGCGGTGCCGCGCTCACGCCATCTTGGCGCCATGGGCATTGGGCTGGTCGCCGTCGTCCTCACAGTGACGCTACTTATCCAGGCCATCAATAGACACTCGACGGGAAACCCTCGCGGGATCATCCGATTCAGCATGGTTCTACCTCCGCGACAGACGCTTTCGGTAGATGCTACGCAGGCAGTCGCGCTTTCGCCCGATGGCAAACGCCTAGCCTATGTGGCATCTGAGCGCGGAGTGTCCCATCTCTACGTGCGCCGCCTCGACCAGTTCGATGCGGTTGAGATACCGGATTCCGAAGCTCCGACTTTTCCGTTTTTCTCTCCCAACGGGGATTGGGTCGCATTCTTCAGTCAGGGGAAACTCAAGAAAGCCCCCGCTGGCGGCGGCAATCCCGTATTGATATGCGAAGTGTCTACGTTCTTCGGGGGCACCTGGACACCACAGGACAATATCGTGGTTGCCCTTCCCACCCTTGGTCTGGCCACGGTGCCGGCCAGCGGAGGGTCGCTGCAGCGCATTCCGCTCGTCGTCAAGGAACATGTGGACCCAGAGGGTCCCAGCTGGCTTCCGGGCGGAGAGTGGATTCTCTTCACCGACTACCTGGCTGCCACGCGCCGCGTGGATGCAGTGAAACTGGCTTCGGGCGAAGTGCGCGTGCTGGTGAATAGCGCACAGGGCGCGTCTTTTGCCGCAGGTCACCTGGTCTACTACTCAGCAGGTTCGTTGTGGGCCGTCCCGTTTGACCCGAAAAAGCTCACTACTCTGGGTGACGCCGAGCAGGTTGCGACAGGGGTGGGTGAAGAGAATTATGTGGCGCAGGCGGCCGTTTCGGCGAGCGGCGTGCTGGTGTACGCACCCGGGCCAGCCGGCAACTTCTCACGCAACCTCTTCCTGGTGAGCCGCAGCGGCCTAGAACATAAAGTCGATATCCCGCCAGAGGATTACGTGGATGCCGTGTTGTCTCCGGACGGGAAGCGCCTCGTCGTCTGTGTTCGTCGTATGGGCGACCAGCAGCTGGCGGTCTTCGATCGCGACCGAAACTCGCTTACCCGTATTGTCGCGGATGGCTTGATCAACAATGCCCCGGCGTGGACCGCGGACGGCAAGAGCCTGCTGTATGACTCTGTCAGCGCTTCACAGAAGCGCGGCATCTATCGCGTCGCCGCCGATGGCAGTGCAGCGCCGCAGTTGATCCGGGAGACTACCTTGAGCAGTCACGTCACAGCCGTGGCTGGAGACACAGCGGTCGTGATGGTGAATGATCCCGACACCAGCGCGGATCTGTGGCTCCTCAGTCTTCGAGAGCCCTACGAAATGCACCCCTTCAAGCGCACGTCGGCCACAGAGCGGCAGGCAACTTTTTCTCCCGATGGCCGATGGCTGGCATATGCTTCCAATGAATCGGGCCGTTCGGAAATCTATGTCGAGCCGGTGCCGGGGCCGGGCGCCCGCTGGCAGATATCGAACAACGGCGGCGAGCAACCCCGCTGGGGGCGAAACGGCCGGGAGATTTTCTACCGCGACGGAACTGCGCTGCTAAGCGTCCCCGTAACCCTGCAGCCGGCTTTCCAAGCCTCCAAGCCGGTGGAGTTGTTCGACCGCCAGTTCGACCGCGGGGGCGCGGTCAGCGGATACGATGTGTCCCCCGATGGTCAGAGCTTCGTCATGACGCGTTCCGAGCATGCCAATCCGACGGAGATTCGAGTGGTCGTGGGTTGGCCTGAAGACAAGTAACCAGGCACTACGTCCCGCCAGTCTTCCGCAATCCTCTGATTGCACAGTACCTTCCAACATCGCGCAACCGCAGGCCCAGTCCCGGGTTTACAACTACGGCAGTTGCGAACCTTTTGCTTCGGAACTGAATCTATAGTGGTAGCGGGCAGGTTCGGTGTTCAGGAGTTGGGTCCCGGCCCTGTGGGAGGCAGTGATGGTCGACAGATTGTTCGACGCCTTTTTTGGCTGTTGGCACGGAAATTATAGCTTCCCTATCAGCACTCGTTCTGGAGCGCGCCGGAAATCAGGAGCGGCTTCCCTGACCGGGACCTACGTGGTGTGTCTGGATTGCGGGAGAGAGTTGCCCTATGACTGGGAGGACATGAAGGTCATTGGAACCCAGGCGGACCAGCGTCAGTATGCCCAGTCGCTGGCCACGAAGCACGCCGCATAAATTGTTTTGACAGCAGCGAAAAGCCGCGACGAGGGTCGCGGCTTTTTTGTTTGATCCGGCACTATCAATTGCTGCTGTCGTCGCGCCGTTTGAGTGTGGGACGGTCGTCGTCGCTGGTCTTGTTGTCGTTGCCGTTCTTGTCGGTGCTGGAAGCACGACGCAAACTGGGCTTGCCCGCATCCTTGTGATCGACCATCTTGCGGCGGTTCTCAATGGCTGCCAAACGGGCCTTTACTTCATCAAATTCCGACGTAGTCACGGTGTACTCCGGCCGGGCGGGCAGAATGGTCGCAATCTCTTTCTGGCTGGCTTCAATGCGATCCGGGGTCTGGGGATGCGTGGCGAAGGCTTTGTCCAAGGTGCCTGGTTTCTTCTTCTCCAGCGCCTCAATCTTCTCAAAGAACGCGACAAAGGCCTGGGGATCGTATCCCGTCTTGTACATATACTGCAACCCGAGATAATCAGCCTCGGCCTCAAAGCCGCGCTGGAAACTCACGAAGGTCAAGGGTAAGCCGATACCAGCAGCTGAGCGAACAGCGTATCCGATACCGCCACCGACGAAGATCAAGGGGATGGTGCCGATATTAGCCCAGTTCCCCCGCGTCATTTGGCGCATGATATGGCGGGCACAAACGTGTGCGATCTCGTGGGCCATGACGCCGGCAAGTTCGGCTTCTTCGTCGGCGGCAAGAATCAGCCCGCTATTCACGTAAAAGAAGCCACCGGGCAGGGCCATGGCGTTCACTACGTCTGAGTCGATGACCTTGATGGTGAAAGGAACCTGAGCATCGGAGTTGCGCACCAGGTTCTGTCCGATGCGGTTCACGTATTCAGTGACCACGGGATCGGTGACCATCTTGGAGCTGGATTCGACCATCATGGAGTACTGCTTGCCCATGCGAATCTCGCTTTCCAGGGAATACCAGTCGCCCAAGCCGCGGCCGCCAACGGATTTACGGTTGCCGATGGCATCCACGTCGTTCTTACCGCCGTCGTGTTTCACCTTGCTGGGGTCGGGCTCGGCTACTGGAGGCTTCTGTGGGGGCGTCTGGGCGGAGCTACTCGCAGTGCCAGTTTGAGCATCCGGCGTGCTTTGGCCGCTCGTGCTCTGGCCGCTGCCGCTCTGCGGTGCGCCGGTGGATACGGTCTGGTCGGTAGTGCTCGGGGTTTGGGCGTCCTGTGTCTGAGCGAATGACGCGCTAGCGCCCAGAAGGCTTGCGCTGATAACCAAAAGGCAAAACTTCATAACCGACTCCCCTTTTAACAACTGGGCGGGCTGTTGCCATAATTATACGCCGCAGAGACAATGCCCCCTACGGAGTAGGACGCAAGCTGAGCCAGGAAGGTTATCCGGGCCTAGCTGCCTCATTACGCTCTGGTTACCATCAAAGTCCTGAATTTGAGGGACATGGCTTGCTATCTCTCGGTTCCGGGTCGTAACATGGCGCGTTCCTTTCCCGGGAGAATGCCATGCTCAACCGCCGCCGTTTCCTGACTGCCACCACCACTGGCCTTGCCGCCGCCTTTACCGTTCGTCCCAGCTTGCTGGCGCAGTTAGAGAAAGCGCCCGCGTCCCTGCCCGACGCGGCGTCGTTTGGCACGAATGAAGACGCTTACTGGGCGGCGTTGCGGAAGCAGTTTCTTATCCCCGAGGACGAAGTTTATCTCAACAATGGGACTGTCGGCTCGAGTCCGGCCCCGGTGCTGCGGGCCATTTTCGACGGCTACAACACGACCGAGAAGTTGGACCAGCACGACCCCGAGGACTATCCGATCTGGGGCTACGCTGCATGGAACGAGTTTCGCGATCCCCTGGCGGCGTTTGTGGGATGCACGCGCGACGAGATCGCGCTGCTCCGCAACGCCACCGAGGCCAATAGCTACATCGCCAATGGCGTCGACTTGAAGGCTGGCGATGAAGTGCTGATTACGGACCAGGAGCATCCCGGCGGCGAGCACCCGTGGGATCTGCGGGCGAAGCGCTACGGTATTGTCGTCAGGAAAGTCACACTGCCCAAGCCGGTGAAGAGCGCAGGCCAGGTCTTGAATCTGTTCAGTGACGCAATCACTCCGAGAACGCGTGTGATGTTTTTCAGTCATGTCACGACCAATACCGGCGTGGTCCTTCCAGCAAAGGAGCTTTGTGCGTTGGCGCGATCGAAGGGAATCCTGTCGGCGGTCGATGGCGCGCACGTGCCCGGCATGATGCGCTTTAATCTGCACGAACTGGGTTGTGACATGTATTCATCGAGTCCGCATAAATGGCTGCAAGCGCCCAAGGGTTCGGGTTTCTTGTTCGTGCGGGACGAAGTGATCGACCGGGTGTGGAATACGATTGCGACTGAAGGCTGGGACGACTTCAAGATTCGCGCCGAACGATTCCAGCGCATTGGATCATCCAACGTGCCGGCGTTGTGGGGGTTGCGCGCCTCCATCAAGCTGGCCAACGACATCGGCATAGATAAAATTGAGCGGCGGCACCGGCAACTTTGCGACTACATTCTGACCGAGATGATGAAACGCGGTGTGGAATCGTGGACTTCACCCGATCCTGCCATGCGTTGCGCGATCGCAACCGTGAATGTGCCGGGGTTACAGAGAATGGATCTGGAAAAATCACTTTGGACAAACCACAAGATTCGCGTCCGTGGGGGAGAACCGTCGAAGCTGCGGTTGTCTACGCCGTATTATTTGGAGAAGAAAGACATCGACAGGTTCCTGGAAAAGTACGACGAGTACCGTAAAGAGAAGAGACAGGCATAGTGGCCGGTCGATGCTCCCAATTCCCCCGAAACCAACATTTTACAAACCCGTGACAAACGGCTGACATAACGCCGCCTCACACGGAGTATCTATCTTCCGGTAGGTCTCAACCACACTAGAAACGGACCGTTACTCGAAGGAGGATCTGCACTGTGAAACGCACCCTCAGTCTGATTGCTGGATTCCTGGTTTTGTTCTTTGCGGTTGGGCTACAGGCGCAACCGTCTGCGCCCATCATCAGTCAACTGTTCACCTTCGCCTGCGATTCGAACAACGTCTGCCTGAACGGGGAGTATCCGAATTCCCTCCTTCAATCTGCCGACGGCAATTTCTACGGCACAGCGTTCCTGGGCGGTGCCGGAAACGTGTCAGCTGGGGGCACAGTTTTCAAGATCACCGCAGCCGGTCAATTCACGTTGCTTTACACGTTTGAGGCTGACCAGAATGGAAAGTACTCGAACGGCAATCTCCCGAACAGTTTGGTCGAAGGTAATGACGGATTTCTGTATGGCACTACTCTGCTAGGAGGGTCGACCGACACTGGGCTGGTATTCAAGATCAGTAAAACGGGGACATTTCGAGTCCTAAATGACAATGTGGACTATAACGGCTTCGGACCCACGACCCTTGTACTCGGCGCAGACGCCAATCTGTACGGTGGCACATTTGGCACGAACGTGAACGGCGGAAGCTTGTTCCGTGTCACTCCGAGCGGTACTTACACGCTCCTACACGCGCTCAACGCCACGGTCGAAGGTCCCATGACATTGGGAATGAACCTAGCCTCCGACGGCAACCTCTATGGCACTACCCTCGGCGGGGAGGAAATTTTGACGACTCTTTATCGTCTCACGCCTGCCGGCCAGTTCACCACGCTGCAAACTCTTCACTATGGTCAATTCGCAACCAGTGCGCCGGTTGAAGCCTTAAACGGCAGGCTGTACGGTGGTTTAAGCCGATTTGAAGATCAAGCTGAGACGGCATTGTTTGCCAGCAACTTTTCCGGCAGTGGTTTTGAGGATATCCCGCTTCCCTCGTTGACGTTCGGTGACTATATCCAGTACCTGACGCCAGCCTCCGACGGAAATCTCTGGTGCGTTATGGTGGCCTACGATTTGAACACCATCGAAGTGGTCAACCTTTCACTGAATGGCACGCTATTGCAGACCGTCACTTTCGACGGTAGCAACGGTCAGTATCCGGACGCGGCGGTGGTTCAGGGCAGCGATGGCAGGCTTTTCGGGGTCACGCAACTCGGTGGTACGGTCCCGCAGGGAGAGACGGCAAACGGAGTGGTCTTTGCCCTGGATGCGAGTCTGGCTGCGCCGAAGCCGGGATTGGTAATCTTCAATCCATCGCGCGGCAACGTGGGCGAGCACGTCATGATTCACGGAAATCATTTCGTAGGCACCACTGCCGTCAGCTTCAACGGAGTAAGCGCTGCGTTCAAAGTGCTCAACGCCGGCAACCTCTTGGCGATTGTGCCTCAAGGTGCGACCACCGGACCAATCAGCGTGACCAACCCAGGCGGCACGACGGTGAGTCGGGGGAACTTCACTGTGCAATAGCGGGTCAGTCGTAATATTCCAGCCCCAGGTGCGTGATCAGCTCTTCGCCACGCAGATGCCGGAGGGTGTTTTTCAGCTTCATCAACTGGATGAAGAGATCGTGCTCGGGATAGAGTCCGGGGGCGGTCATCGGGGACTTGAAATAGAAGCTGATCCACTCCTGAATGCCGATGCCGCGTAGCTCAGAGCTGCGTTTCGCCAGATCCATGAACAGCACCAGATCGAGCACGATGGGTGCCGCGAGGATTGAATCGCGGCAGAGGAAGTCGACTTTGATTTGCATCGGATAGCCCAGCCATCCGAAGATATCGATATTGTCCCAACCCTCTTTGTTATCACCACGCGGCGGGTAATAGTTGATGCGCACCTTGTGGGTGAAGTTGCCGTACAGGTCGGGATAGAGTTCGGGTTGCAGGATGTGCTCCAGCACCGAAAGTTTGGACTCCTCTTTCGTTTTGAACGACCCCGGATCTTCAAGCACTTCTCCGTCGCGATTGCCCAGAATGTTGGTGGAGAACCAGCCGTTGAGGCCGATCATACGGGCCTTGAATCCGGGGGCGAGGATGGTCTTGATCAGGGTCTGGCCGGTCTTGAAGTCTTTACCGCAGATTGGAGCTTCGTTCTGGCGCGCGAGCTCATGCATCACCGGAATGTCGACGGTCAAGTTCGGGGCACCGTTGGCGAAAGGCACGCCTTCCATCAGAGACGCGTAGGCGTAGATCATCGAGGGCGCGATGTTCGCGTCGTTCTTGAGCAGAGCTTTCTCGAAGGCCTTCACCGATTGATGGGCGGCGCTGGGCTCGATGTAACTTTCTGTCGAGCCACACCAGATGGTGATGAGGCGCGTGGCTCCGGAACTTTTCTTGAAAGCGCGCATGTCGGCGCGGACCTGCTCTGCCAGGTCCATCTTGTTCTTGCCCTTCTTCACGTTGGGCCCGTCGATCTTCTTGACGTAGTTGTGATCGAAGACGGCTTTTTGCGGCTTGATCGACCTGAGCAGCGGTTTGACTTTGTCGAGCAAGTCGCGCTCCAGCACACCTGCCTTGGTGGCGGCGGTATACATGTCGTCTTCAAAGATGTCCCAGCCGGTGAAGACCAGGTCGTCGAGGCCAGCGAGCGGGACAAACTCCTTGATCTTGGGCGACCGGGCGTCGGTGCGCTTGCCGAGGCGAATGGTGCCCATCTGGGTGAGCGATCCGATGGGCTTGGCAATTCCTCGGCGCACGGCTTCCACGCCGGCAACAAAGGTGGTTGCGACCGCGCCCATGCCGGGGATCATGACGCCGAGCTTGCCTTTGGCGGGTTGGATCTCGCTGCTGCCGGGTTTCGTGTCTGCTATTTTCGCGTGCTTCCGCTGAGTCGCCATGGGGTGGCCACGTCCTTATGAGAATGTTGGGATTAAGGCAAACCGTCATGTTCTCGTACTTGCGAGGAGAATTGCAACCAAGAGGTGCGGAAGGTGGAAGATCGGAGTTCAACGGGCGCGTGGAGGGATTGAGTGGGAGCCCTGTCGCCCAAGCATGCATCAATGCAAGACTCTCAAGTTTCGGACCGCGGAGGATTCCATGGCGAAACCCTCCGCATCCGTCCTAATAGAACATCGCGCGGAATCTACTTGTGAACGCTGCCGGAAAACATGTCTTCGTGGATCGCTCCGGGGTTGCGTGAATCGGTCCAGGAAAGATGCACCCCGATTGCCGGGTCCGCATACATTCCCTGGTAGTCACCGTATTGGTTGCCCTGGTCAGTTCCAGGAGCGGTTTCGTCCGACTGGGCGGTGGTGATCCGGAGATTCTTGGCCCAAGTAACACCTCCGTCGGTCGAGTAGGTGAAGTAGCGGTCGGTCTTGATGTTCGTCGGATCGCGGCGGGTGTCGTAGTAGGAAAGCCCGACAGCTCCGGGCAGCCCGGTGGTCAACACCGCGATTGCATTGTGGAAGTGATAAGCGTGGTTGGTGTCATCGTTGACTTTGGTTTCGGTCGACCAAGTTGCACCGCCATCGTCGGAATGACGGATGTAGGTGTTGAGGTTGCTGCCGGCAGGATCCTGATCGACGTAGCTGATGAATACGCGGCCAGCGTGAGCGCCGTTCAGGGCTGTCGCCGAGAAGGGCATGGGAAGGATGCCGCGCGAAGCCTGAGGCGGAATGGAAACGAAGAAGCTAGTGGTATTCAAACGATAGTTCGTTACCAGGATCGCGGTACCGAAGGTTGCCCCGCCATCCGTCGATTTCGATACCCACAGTTTCTGAGCACCGTAGTCCTCCCAGCAGGCGTACACGGAACCGTCCGGCCCGGTCGTTACATTCACACCGATGGTCGGATTGGGTGCTGGAATCGCGGCGCTGCGGTTCCAGCCGCTGAATCCATTGCGCGAGTACATGACATAAGGCGTGTTATTGTTGCCGTTGTCATCGTAGCCAATGTAAACGCTGCCCTTGAAAGGGCTGTTTGGCGCGTTGTCAACCGTTACCATGTCACGATCAGGAAAGGAGCCGGCACTGCTAAGCAGAGTCGAGGTCCAGGCGGTCTGGCCCTTCTTTTTATACGCAATATTCTGATCCCCGCACTGATAAGACATAAAGGCATCGCCGTTTGAGTTGAAGCCGAGCCATGTGTCGTAACAGAATCCGTTCGAATTCTGGTTGAAGCTGGTGAAGGTTGCGCCTCCATCCGTCGATTCCCACACCACCGCGCCTGCGCCGGTTGGAGCATTGAGGTCGTTGACGCTATACAGAAGGTGCTTCGCATTGGTGGGATCGACAGCGACGCTGGTTTCGCTCTGTGGACCAGCCTCATCGGTGACGTTGATGTTAGGCCCGATCGTTCCGGGAAGATCCCAAACTTGAGGAACCAGCGCGTGTGGCATTGGAACGGTGTTGAAGTTATTGCTCTGCGCACTTGCCGGTATGATGGCTGCACCAAGAACAAGGCCGGAAATCGCAATTGCCAGTAGGCACATGGGGGCGGTATTTTCTTTCATTTTCCTTTTCTCCTGAATGATCTCGTCCGCTGCTGGTGAAACGACTTGCGACAGAGGGCCAGCAAGAAGGGATCATCGAAACGTGCGAGGCGCCCCGGACACTCCGTTGCAACCGCACAACTGTATTCAGGCGCTATGCTGAAGTCAAGATGCAGAACTTTGCATATGTCTCAACAGTACAGTTGCTCTCGTAGCGCTCTCGATACGCGTAAAGGCACGGTGTGTCGACGTGACAATGACGGAGGCGCTAACCGCATTGGTCCATGAGTCGTCCAAGTGTGCCAGGAGGTTGTATGACAACTCGTCCGAATGTCGCTTTTGTTCTGTTGGCCTTGGTAGGTGTGTTGTCACTCTCGCCGGTAGCCGCCGTGGGCGTACCGGCCCCGGCGAGTGCTGCCGGAGAGTATTCGAAGCACTTTGGGGCACTCAGCAAGCTGTCGGTCGAAGTCGCGCAGGCGATGCCGGCGGATCAGTATGGTTTCCGGCCTCATCCCGAGTCCATGAATTTTGGTGACCTGATGTCACATATCGCGACCACGAACTATCGGTTCTGCGCCGGCCTGAAAGATGCCGACCCTCCCGCGCTGCCCTCACCAAGCGATCGAGACGGCGTTGTCAAGTTTCTGAGAGACTCCTTCGACTATTGCTCCGGCGTGATCTCCAACCTTACAGAAGAACAACTCAACAAGGCGCACAACTCTCCGGATGGCCGGCTTCTGGGACGAGAAATCCTGCTCGCGATGTACGTGCATGTGGCACATCATCGCGGCCAGGCTGAAATCTACCTGCGGGACAAGGGTATCCGGCCGCCTTCGTACCGAATCTGAGCCGGACACCAGCGCTACTTCCCCTCGAGATCGACGGTCTTTAATGGCAGATCCCAATGCGCGTCGAGGATTTCGAAGCGTTGTTGTTCTTCGCGGGCGTAGGTTGCCGGATCGGGAAATAGTTGTTTCTTGAGCGCGTCCTCGTCGAAGGGTTCGTTCGCGACCGTGGCGTTCTTGAAGACGATGGTCACACGGTAATCCCAGCGGCCGTCTTCAGTGGTGTGGTAGCGGGGCTGGTCCACCCAGACTTTGAGCATGCGGCCCATTTCGACTTCTTTCTTGAGCAGCGGGTAGTGGTTCTTCTTGAAGAGCCGCAGGAATTCGTCGGCATGTCCCCACTTGGCTTTGTAGTAGTACTCGACGACGAAGGGCTGGCTGGGTGCGGGAGCCTGAGCAAAACAGAAAGCCGGACTGAATAGCGCGAATATGAAGGCCAAAGCAAGTGGTTTCAAGTTATCCTCCCCGATCCTTACTTCCAATGGAAAGCATAGCCAGCGATGATGACCGCAAGAAACATCAGCAACCTATGAGGTCACAACCTACAAGCTGTACTCGGTCTTTAACTAGTTTCCCGCCGTGCAGCTTGGGGGCTAGAAGTGGAGTGTCCGTCAGGACATCCAGTGTCAATACGAGAATATTCGCATTCGCTCCATCGGACCAGTCAAAGGAGTTTCCGAAGCTTCTAGCATCCTTTCGATCCCCCGCCTCTTTTTCTCTTCGGAGTAGCTGTTCGATCAGTTTCCTCGATTTCCAAACCAGCTCCTCGGGCACCGCCTCGATGGGCGGGCAAGGAGAATTGCTTTTTCCTCATTGCCAAGCGTTGTGCCAACTCGCGCCCCCTCGGACGCGACGAGTTCAACCATGTGCCTCGCCGCTTCCTGGCAGCTTTCGAAGAGACGATCTCGAGGCTGGCGTGCCATAACCTGTCGTTGCCGACGACCAACAACCAAATGTTACTCCGTTGCACCGATCCTGTTCTGCCAATGCGACCACGCAAACCAAACCACGCCCACGACAAGAACGACTCCAATGACGGCATCGAACTGGTGAAAGTACTTGCCTAACTCGCGCCAGTTCTCTCCCAGCTTCATTCCGAACCATGCCAACGCGAGGCACCATATCCAGGAACCGATAAAGGTGTAAATGTGGAAGCGTCCGCGGGGCATGCGAGCAATTCCGGCGGGTAAAGCAATAAAGGTCCGGACTACCGGGAGCAAGCGGGCGATGAACACCGCGAGATATCCCCAGCGCGCGAAGAAACGGTCGGCCCAGTCCAGTTCGCGGCGGCTGAGCAGAACCCATCGGCCGTATTTTTCCACCAGCGGACGGCCTCCGTAGCAGCCAATCTCATACGCAACCAGCGAACCGAGATTGCAGCCGATGGCGCCCGCCGTAGCCACCCATAACAGCTTCAATGTTCCTTCGTAAACCAGGTAGCCGGCGAAGGGCATGATTAATTCCGAAGGCAGCGGAATGCAGGCGGATTCGATGGCCATGAGCAGGGCGACGCCGCCATAGCTGGTGGCAGCAATTACCGACTTGATGAACAGGAACAGGATGCCGAGGATTGTTTCAGTCATGCGGAATCAGAATGTCATCGACGGGCGAGGACGACCGTCCTCCATTCGAGCTAGAACGAGCCTTCCTGGGTAAAAGTGAAGCCGGGCAACGAGGCGCCGTCGGCACTCTTGGCGACCTTCACCCGCGTGGTGCTGGCGTCGGGCGCTGTGACCTCGGCGGGGCGCAACACCGCGTATTGAGCGAACACTTCGCTGTAGACCTTGGTGACGAGGTAGTCTTTCCCGTCGTCGTCCTTGCGCCAGACCTGGCCGAGTTTAATGGACTTCACCGCCACGAGAGCCTTCCTTGATTGTGTTGGATCAAACTCAGACTACCTAGGCGGCGCGTCCGCGTCAAATTACCGAAATGCCATGGCGCAAGTTTCGTTCTGCTAACATTTAGTGTCGTTTTCAGGAGAATGAATTCGATGCCACGCGGTGTTGTGCCGAGACGACCAGCAAAGAGTGGGCGACACGAAGGAGCGAGAGTTGCACGCCCGGTCAGGACTCCCCGGAAAGCGTCCACTTCATCCCCGGCAGTGCGGTCGGGGTCATCCGTCCCCACACGATCAAAATACAATCCGCTCGCTCCCGAGCGCGTGTCGGAGATCCTCAAGCGGCTGGACCAGCTTTATCCGAATGTTACCTGCGCGCTGACTCACAGGAGCGCATGGGAGCTGCTGGTGGCAACCATTCTGTCGGCGCAATCGACCGATGCGACGGTGAATCGGGTCACGCCGGAGCTGTTTCGAAAATACCCCACGGTACAGGATTTTGCCGCACTCACTCCCGAGCAACTGGAGCCGGATGTTCACGCCACGGGATTTTTCCGAAATAAATCGAAGTCGGTGGTGGGAGCGGCGAAGAAGATTGTTGCCGATTTTGGCGGCGACGTACCCGAGGACATGAACCAACTGCTGACCCTGCCCGGCGTGGCACGTAAGACGGCCAACGTTGTGTTGGGAAGCTGGTTTGGGAAGGCCAATGGAGTAGTAGTGGATACCCACGTTACCAGAATCTCCCGCCGGCTGGAGCTAACCAAGAATACCGATGCGCCCAAGATCGAGCAGGATCTGATGAAGGTGATTCCCCGGGAAAAGTGGATCCTGTTCGCGCACCAGATCATCTGGCATGGACGCAAGCTGTGTATTGCGCGGCGGCCGAAGTGTGTGGAGTGTCCACTCGAGAACCTCTGCCATGCGGGCGACAAGACCTGGAGCACGGTCGAGACCCATAAGAACGCGAAGTAGTGAATGGTAGACTCTTCCCACCATATGCGTATTCCCAGCCTTCGTTTCTTTGCTGTTGTCGTATTCATAAGTAGCGTTGCTGCCGCCCAGACCCTGCCTGTCCCGCAGGCCATCACTGATCCCAAACAGATCACCAGCAAACCGAACGCCAACGTGGAGCAGTTTCAGCAAAGCCTGGCGATCGAGAAGCTGTATATGACGCGGCAGATCGGGGCGGCATCGTGGTCGCCGGATGGTAAGCAGTTGGTTTTTGTGGCAAACATCAGCGGCCGGAATAATTTGTGGCTGGTGGCAGCGGATGGCGGCTGGCCGACGCAGCTCACGGTGAGCGACCAACGGCAGACCAGCCCCACCTGGTCGCCGGACGGAAAGTGGATCGCCTACATATCAGACTACGACGGCGATGAACAGTGGGATGTGTTCATGGTGTCACCGAAGACGGGGCAAGTCGTTAACCTGACGCATACTCGCGAAATTTCCGAAGAGAATCCGCGCTGGTCGCTGGATGGGCGATATTTAGCGTACACGGTGAAACCGAAGACTTCCTCGGTTTATGAGATTGATGTCTTTGACAAACTGATGCGGTCGGTGAAGCACGCAACGGCTGGGACCGCAGTGGACAAGATCAATGACAATCCCATCTGGTCGCATGATGGCAAGTCGATTGTCTACACCCAGTCGCAGGCCAAGGGCACGGATTCCAACATTTTCATTGCAGACGTCGACACCGGGGAAAGCGCTTTGCTGACGCCTCACGAGCGCGAGCAGCTTTATGAGGCAGAGGACGTTTCTCCTGATGGCAAGAAGTTGCTGGTCACGTCGAACGCTGCCAATGGCTACGAAAATGTTGGGTTGCTCGACATCGCCAGCAAGAAAATCACCTGGCTTACCAAAGACAAGTGGGAGATCAGCGGCGGGAATTTCTCGCCTGATGGCAAGTCCGTGACATGGACTGCGAACGTTGATGGGAACACAGAAATCTATTTGCACGATCTAACTGCGGGCACGACCACGGCCTTGCCGCTGCCGAAAGGCGTGAACTATCCCGTTGGAGCGCAGTCGGTTTTCAGCCACGACGGGTCGCGCCTGCTTTACAACCATAATGGGGCGAACGCGCCGGGTGATTTGTGGACCTATGGCCTGGCGACCGGCAAGTCGCAGCAGATTACGCACTCGCTGGTTGCAGGTGTGCGTGCGGAAGACATGGTCGAGCCATTCCTCGTGCACTTCCCCAGCCGCGACGGCAAGTGGACGATTTCTGCGTTTGTTTACGTGCCTTACAACATGGTGCGCAACGGCCATAACGCGGCCTTGGTCTATGTACACGGCGGACCGACTTCGCAGACGGTGAACTCGTTTAACCGGTTCATTCAGCACTTGGTCAATCAGGGATACATGGTGATTGCGCCCAACTATCGTGGATCGACCGGTTATGGCAAAGAGTTCCAGCAGGCAAACTTGTTCGATATGGGCGGCGGCGATTTGCAAGACGTGCTGGCGGCGGTGGACTTCATCAAGCAGACGGGTTATCTCGATCCCAAGAAGATTGCACTCGCGGGGGGGAGCTACGGTGGCTACCTGACCATGATGGGAGTAACCAAGGCTCCTGAGGTGTGGGCGGCAGGGGTGCCTATTGTGCCCTTCGTCAACTGGTTCACGGAGATTCGGAACGAAGATCCGGTGCTGCAACAGTCGGATTTGGCGACTATGGGCGACCTGGAGAAGAACAAAGACTTGTTCCACGACCGCTCGCCAATTTTTTTTGTCGACCAGATCAGAGCACCGTTGCTTTTACTGGCGGGTGGTAACGATCCGCGGTGCCCAAAAGAAGAATCACAGCAGGTGGTGGAAGCAGTGAAGAAACGCGGCGGGACGGTGGAATTGAAAGTCTACGAGAATGAAGGCCACGGGTTCGCGAAGGTGGAGAACCAGATTGATGCCTACAAGCGGGTGTCGGATTTCTTGAAGGCGCATGTGCCGCCAGCGGATTGCGGATGCACGATTAAGGAGTAGCAGACGCAGCAAGCTGTGTCTCTACGATCGCGCGGATCAGGCCGGGGATGGTGTATCTCCTGGCTTCGATGTCAACGGGCAGGCCGAGCTCGCGGAGAGTGGCTGAAGTCACCGGACCGATGGCGGCAACCAGCGGGCGAGGGCGCCTGCGCCATACGTTTTTTCCCAGAAGCGTCACAAAGTTTCGCACCGTCGATGAACTGGTGAACGTGATCACCTGCGGGCGACCCTTCGAGTTTCCTAGAACCGCAAGCAGACGGACACGAGAAGACCGTGGGATCACGGTCTCATAGGCTTCGACGACATCGACGTGCGCGCCGAGCTTGCGGAGTTCGCGAGGAATGACGTCGCGGGCTACTCTGGCGCGGACCAGTAGTACACGCTTCCCTGCTACGCGCTTTTGCAGGCTCCTTACGACCGCTTCTGCAACGTACTGCCTCGGAACGACGTTAACCTTCAACCCATGAGCCTCAATCGCCTTCATAGTAGCCGGGCCGATGGCGGCAAGTTTCAGCTGCTCTAAGTGCTTCCTTGTGAGGTGCTTCTTCTCGATCCGATCCCAAAGAGCCTCGACTCCGTTCACGCTGGTCAGAATGAGCCAGTCGTAGGCGTCGAGATTCTTCAACGCAGAGTCCAGCGGCTTGAAGGATCGTGGCGGGCGAATTTCGATAAAGGGGATCTCCGTGATCTCCGCTCCGAGTTTGCGCAAGCCGGAAGAAAGGGCGCTCGCCTGATGGCGGGCGCGTCCGACGAGAATACGAAGTCCGTGAAGTGGCCGATTGTGAGCCAGGCTTTTTTCTCCCAGAGAACAATCTTAAAACGCAGAGAGCGCAGAGAACTGCCGCTGAGTTCGCGGAGAAAAGCTATGGCGGCTGGGGCAGAGCCATTTCCTGTCCGTAGACCGCTTCCAGGATTGCTTTGCCCCCGCGGCGGAGCAATGCGTCTCCAACAGATTCGCCGAGTTGTACCGAGCTTTCACCGTCGGCTGATTCGCGTAGAACTTGTGAACCGTCGGGGCTCGCGACGACCGCTTGAAGGTGCAATCGACCGCCTCGTGCTTCCGCCAAGGCGCCGATGGGGACCTGGCAACCTCCACCCAGTCGGCCCAACAGGGCGCGCTCGCAGATGGTGGTAGCGCGGGCATCAGGGTCATCGAGGAACCTGAGCCGTTCCAAGGTATCCACGTCTCCAGCACGCACTTCGACCGCCAGCGCGCCCTGACCCGCGGCTGGGCACATAACGTCCGCGGATATGAATTGTTTGATCAACTCGGTCTTGCCCAAGCGATTGAGTCCGGCAGCTGCGAGAATAACAGCGTCGTATTCACCTGCCTCAAGCTTGGCCAGACGGGTGTCGACGTTGCCTCGCAGGGGATGAACATCCAGATCAGGGCGAAGAGCTTTCAATTGCGCCTGCCGCCGCAAACTGCTGGTTCCGACGCGCGCGGATTTCGGCAGGACTTCGATGCTCGCGCACTTGCGCGAGCAAAACACGTCGCGGGGGTCATCTCGCGGCGTCACAGCAGCAATCTCAAACCCTAAAGAAATCTCGGTCGGCAAATCTTTTAGGCTGTGTACGGCAAGATCTACGCGTCCAGCGGCCAGCGCTTCTTCAATTTCTTTGGTGAACATGCCCTTGGTGCCGACTTTGGCGAGGGGAACATCGGTGATCTTGTCGCCGGTGGTCTTGATGATTTCGATCTCGACTTCATGGCCGCGGGTGCGCAGAAGCGCGGCGATGTGGTTGGCCTGCCAGAGCGCGAGTTGCGACCCACGGGAACCAATGCGCAGACGCGCCATCAGGCGCGGCCTCCGGAGCCATCGCCAGACTTGGCGGCTTTCTTGCTTTCCAGGTTGAACAGACGGCGTACGACTTCGATGATCGTCGTGGCTTCCGATTCGCGAGCGGCGGTCTTCAGCGTGCTGATCGGGGTGTGCATGATCTTGTTGACGATGCCGCGTGTAAGCGCATCGACAGCCAATTCCTGCTCGGGGGAAAGCGGCCCGAGGCGGCCGCGAACGCGATCGATTTCGGCCTGACGAATGGTCTCCAAATGGTCCTGCAACGAGACGATAGTAGGAACGACTTCGAGCGCCTGCAGGCGGGCGTGGAAGCGCTCGACTTCGACGTTGATAATGTTGTCCGCGAGTTCGGCTTCTTTCTGGCGGTCGGCAACGTGCGACGCCACGGCCTGCTGCAAGTCGTCAATGTCGTAGACGAAGATGCCATCCAGTTTGTTCATTTCCGGATCGACATCGCGCGGAACGGCGATGTCGATGAAGAACATAGGACGGTTCTTGCGGCGGCTCAGAAAGATCTCGCCATGCTTGCGCCGAAAGATTGCATGCGGAGAGCCGGTCGAGGTGATGACAATGTCGCCGCGGTCGCAGGTATCGTGCAGGCGGCTGAACTCGATGGCCTGGCCGTTGAATTGATGAGCCAGACGAATGGCGCGATCGTAGGTGCGATTGGAAACAAAGATGGACTCCGCGCCATGGGCCAGAAGATGACGCGCCGCCAGTTCACTCATCTTTCCAGCGCCCACCAGATAGACGTGCTTGCCGTTGAGCGACCCGAAAATCTTCTTAGCAAGCTCGACGGCCACCGAAGCCACCGACACCGCTGACGAGCCCACCGCAGTCTCTGAACGTACCCGCTTGGCAACTACGAATGCACGGGTGAGCAACCGATCAAGCTGCGATTGGACGGCACCGACGGCGCGTGCGGTAGCGTAGGCTTCCTTCACTTGTCCCAGGATCTGAGCTTCGCCGAGCACCATGGAATCGAGGCTCGAAGCGACGCGGAACAAATGGCGGACGGCTTCCTGCTCGCGGTATTCGTACAAGTGCGGATCAAGCGTGGAGTCGTCGAGCTGAAAGTATTCCCGAAGAAAAGCGCGCAAGTCGGCTCCGCCATTCCGGGTTTGAGCCAGCAACTCGACGCGATTGCACGTGCTCAGGATGAGGCCTTCGTCCACACCGGGATGATGGGTGAAGCGTTTGAGGGCGTCGGGCAAACGCGAATCGGAAATCGCGAGTCGCTCGCGGACCTCGACCGGCGCGCTCTTATGATTGACGCCGATGAGGTGGAAGCTCATGACTGGGCAAACCTGTGTATGGCGCTAAAGTAATTGGCGACCCATGCGACCACAGCGGCAATGAAAGCGCCCGCAGCCAGGTAGGCGGCGCGGCGTCCGCGCCAGCCCGCGCTCCAACGAGTGAACAGCAGAAGCAGATAGACAGTCCACATCAGAATCGAGAGCAGGATCTTGGGATCGAGCAGCTCGATGCGTCCGTAGGTGGATTGTGCGACTACGGTCCCGGCAATCAGGCCCAGCGTCATGAACGGAAATCCGAGAAGCAGCGAGCGAAAGCCGATTTCATCGATGACTTCGAGCGCGGGAAGGCGAGACAGAATTCCAGGCCGCTTCGCTTTCAGCGACCGTTCTTGAATCAGGTAGAGGAGGCTGGCACCGAAGCTGAGAATGAGGGCAGCGTATCCGGTGAAGATCAGAGCAATGTGTGCGAACAGCCATCCCGTACGCACGCCGGGAGAGGTAATCAGGAACGGAGCCTGGCTGGTGGCGGACAAGAACGTTAGCAAGAACACCAGTGGGAAAACGATGATGCCGGGAGACGTGGTGTGATAGATCATGTACACGAGCAAGAACACGACCATCACCAGAAAGCCCAGCACCGATTCAGCGTTCTGTACGGAGGTCAGAGTCGCCGAGCCGGAAACCAAGAAAGCTTCGGTCAGCGAGACAAAATGAAACACCATCCCCAAATAAGCGGCGTGGAGAGCGATGCGGTTCAGCAGGTCGCTGGTCCGGGTCAGGGCCACCAGGGCGTAGAGCAACCCGACCGCGTAGCAACCTAGCGCGACTCGCAGCCAAAGGGCAGGCATGGGGAACGGATATCCTCCAGTGGATTATAGCTTTGCCGGAGCACCGGGGCATCCGCTGGAGTGGTTGTGAAGGTCAATCCACGCCCAGTGTAGTCAGGGCCTTTTCCAGAATCTCGGAGTCCACCCAAAGCTGGCGCCCATGGGACATCAGGTCTTCGACTTCATCGAAGGCTTGGAAGAGACGCATCTTGACGGCGCCATACTGCTCCGCATCGGTCAGCGGGCGGCGGTGACGGGCAGCCCAGGTTTCGACCGCTTTCGCGGGAAGAAAAACGCTGACGGCAAAGGTGATCTTGCGATCAGAAGTCACATCGAAAATGTATTCCCTGGCTGCTTCCTGGGTGCGTTTGGCCGGAGCTGGGCGATCACCGACGAAATAGTACTGATAAACGTAGCCTTGTCCCCCGGTGTAAGTTTTCATGCGACGGATGGTCATTATTCGATCCGCGCATCACGCAATCTCTTGATTGCCGTTTCCGAGGTCAGCGGCGAGTAGTACACCTCTTTAAACGTATATGACTTCGACTTGGCCGCGAGGATGGGCATGATCTCAATGTGCCAGTGATAGTCCTCGTCAATCGTCTTCCAATAACCCATGCTGCCCGAGCGGTGCAGGCTGTTCGGCGACGTGTGCAGCACCAGATGGAACGATTCGGTGATGGTGCGAATACGCTGCAAGGTCCGGCGGAGCAACGCGCCCAGGTCCGTCAGCATGTGGGGACGATTCAGTCCCATGCGCTCGAAGGCAGCCTCGTGAGTGCGGGGCAGAATCCAGGTTTCGTAGGGTACACGCGGCGCATAGGGTAGTAGCGCGATGAAATCACCACGAGATTCCAGCACGCGCACTTCCTGTTTGGTTTCCTGGGAAACGATGTCGCAGAAAACGCATCGCTCCTTTTGCGTGAAGTATTCGCGGCTGGCGCGCAACTCGTAGAGAACTCGGCGCGGTACGAATGTGGTCGCTGTAAGCTGGGACGAAGGATGTTCAAATTCCTGTCCGGCGCTGCTGCCGTGGTCCTTGTAGATGCTGACGTACTTGAAGCGGCCGTCGCGCTTCAGGTCTTGAATGCGCTGCGCAGCCAGCAGCAGAAACTGGCCAATCTCGGCGTCGCTGGCGTTCCACAGATGCCCATCGTGGCGCGGGTTCTCGATCAACACCTCGTGGGCGCCAACGGGACGCATGCGATCGTAGATGCCGTCGGCCCGGCGGGACGCCTCGCCTTCAATGTGATACAGAGCGGTTGGATGCACCACCGCTCGCTGCCCGCCTGACAGGGTGGCGACGAGTTGCGGGGCATGGGCGGAATCTGGGCACAAACGGCACGACGATTCCGGTCGGGGAGCGATGTCAGGGACGTCGTCGCCGGTGATGACCCAGGAGCGAGTGATGGGATCTTTGCGAAGCTCCATGCCGAATAAGGAAAACACTCGCAGGGGATTGGCGTCAACTGTGATTTAGGACACAGGAACGGCGAGCGCAGTTTGTTATAATCCGCGCGAACCCCGAAGATCGTTCTTTGCCGGATTCCCGTCTGGCCAGGTAAGGGCGTGCTTTATGTTTCGATCTGTTTTTGCCGTACTTACCGTTACTTGGGTCATGCTTGCAATTGCCCATGCCCAAAACGCATCGATTTACCAGCCCCAAGGAGTGCAGCTTCAGCCGATTCTTGAGGTTTTGGACCGGGCGAAACTCTCAGGAGCTCTGGAACTTTCAGCGATTTGCAATCCGGGACATATTCCGGGTTTCCCACACTTCCGCACCCCCCTGACAACCAAAACTCCCCCTCTCCAAGCATTGCACGAAATACTCGCCGATACTCCGGGAATTAAGGCAATGCAAGGACAAGACGGAAAGTTTCGAATCATTGAAAGCGGGGTTTCAACGGACGTTCTGAATATCAAGATTAGCCACCTAACCTTTGACGTTCCATTGGCAAACGGTCAGATGGGAGTGTATAGTCCAGGGCTCGCTTTGAGGATTGTCTCGCAAGCATCGGAGGTAACGGCCTTTATGAAGGCCCATGCCATCGAATTTCCATATTCTGGGACTGGTGGAGGAGTGCCTGGGAACCTTAACGGGAAGTGGCCGCCGGGGCAGCCGCGTGTTACGGGATCGTTGGACAACGTAACCGTTTCGGATGCTCTGGACCATATCCTTGAAACCTTCCCTGGCCTTTGGGTCTATGAGAATTGCCCGAAAGATGGAAAGCAAGACTGCCGTATTTTTTTCGGTTTTGCTTACTTCCGGAGAATAGGATCATCTAAGTTTTTTACTTATGACTGGGGGCTCCCGTGAGATCGATTGAAGGCTTGGCCAGGGCTTCGAGGTGAGACCCGCGCTCTGTTTGCCATGACCGAGACATCCACTCCGCTGATGCGGCAATATGCCGCCATCAAGAAGCAACATCCCACTGCCCTCTTATTTTTTCGCCTGGGCGATTTCTACGAGCTTTTCTTCGACGATGCGGTGATGGCGTCGCGGGAGTTGCAGATCACGCTGACCTCGCGCAACAAAGAGAAAGGCATTGCGGTGCCGATGTGCGGAGTGCCGTATCATGCGGCCGAAGGCTACATCTCGAAACTCATTCGCAAGGGTTTCAAAGTCGCAATCTGCGAGCAAATGGAAGATCCGCGGTTGGCCAAGAAATTGGTGCGGCGCGAAGTAACGCGGGTGGTTACGCCGGGGACGGCAACTGATTCGTCGTTGGGTTCAGAGGAAAACAATTTCCTGGCGGCGGTGGCGCAGACCGGCGACCGGGCGGGATTCGCAGCGTTGGACCTTTCGACGGGCGAGTTTCGCGCTACCGAGTTTCGCGGCGAGGATGCAACCCAGAGAATACAAGACGAATTGCAACAGTTAAGGCCAAAGGAGATTTTGTACGGATCGGCTGCACCACTGTTTGAGGTTCGAGATAAAGCCGCAGCTTCGGGATCGGCGCCGCAGCCGCGGACATCAGGAGCGTTGTGGTCCGAAACGCCCTTAGACGACTGGATTTTCGCACCGGACCATGCCATCCCGCTGCTGGAGAATCATTTTGGAGTGTTGTCCCTCGAAGGCTTCGGGTTGGCGGGCAAGCCGGCGGCGGCTTCGGCTGCTGGAGCGATTCTCTATTACGTGCGCTCCACACAGCGGGGAACGCTCGACCATGTTGACCGCATTGGATTCTACGAACGGCAGAACTGTTTGGTTTTGGACGCAGTGACAGTACGCAATCTGGAACTGATCGAGCCTCTATTTACTGGAACCGACGAAGGCGTGACGCTGTTTCGCTCGATGGACGCCACGGTCACGCCGATGGGCAAACGCCTGCTGCGTTCGTGGATGCTGCGACCGTCGATAGAGACTGCGGAGATCAATGCCCGCCTGGACGCTGTGGAGAGCCAAGTCAAGGACTTGATGGCGCGTGAGGAACTGCGGCGGGCGCTGGACGGAATTCTCGATCTAGAGCGCCTGCTGAGCCGGGTCACGCTGGAGACGGCGAACCCGCGCGATGTGCTGGCGCTGGCAGCGTCACTCGCAAAGATCCCCGCAGTGCGAAGCGCTTTGGCGCGCTTTGGCACCGAGCGGATGAAGACGCTGCACACCGCCATCGACGAACTGTGCGATTTGCGTGGCCGAATCGAGGCGACCGTCGTGCCCGAGCCCCCGCTGTCGCTGAGCGACGGCGGTGTGATTCAGCCTGGCGTGGAAAAAGAACTCGACGAACTCCGCGATTTGAGCCGCAACAGCAAACAATACCTGGCGCAGATCGAGTCACGGGAGCGGCAGCGTACCGGAATTGCGTCGCTGAAAGTGAAATTCAATTCAATTTTCGGATACTACATTGAAATATCGAAGGCTAACGTTCACCTGGCGCCTCCGGATTACGAGCGCAAGCAGACTTTGGTGAATGCGGAACGATATACGACGCCCGAGCTTAAGGAATACGAATCCAGGATTCTCGATGCGCAAGAAAAGATTGTCGAGATTGAACGGCGGCTGTTTGCCGAGCTGCGTTCGGCGATTGCAGGAGAGGCGCGGCGCATCCGGCAGACTGCGCTGGCCCTAGCTGAAGTAGATGTGCTGGCGGCATTGGCCCATCTCGCGGCCCTACGGAATTATTGCCGGCCCAAGTTCGACGATTCCGCGGATATTGAAATTGTCAGCGGACGGCATCCCGTGATCGAGCAGCAGGACTTTGCCGGTGAGCGTTTCGTTCCCAACGATCTGTATCTCAACTCAACCACCCACACCGTGCTGGTGCTGACGGGGCCTAACATGGGCGGCAAATCGACTTATTTGCGGCAGACGGCGCTGGCGGTGATTCTGGCACAGATGGGATCCTTTGTGCCGGCAAGCTCAGCGCGGTTGGGAATTGTGGATCGCGTGTTCACTCGCATCGGCGCCAGCGACAATTTGGCGCGGGGTCGGTCCACGTTCATGGTCGAGATGACAGAGACGGCGGCGATTCTCCATACGGCGACACCGCGGTCACTGATCCTGCTGGATGAGGTCGGGCGCGGCACATCCACGTATGATGGGCTGGCCATTGCGTGGGCTGCGGTCGAGTACATTCACGCTCGTACCCGGGCCAAGACGCTGTTTGCGACACATTATTTTGAGCTGACCGAACTGGCGGAGCGTTTATCGGGAGTCAAGAACTATCACGTGTCAGTGAAAGAGACCGGGGGCGGCATCGTGTTTCTGCGCGAGGTCGAGCCTGGGGCGGCCGATCGCAGCTACGGGATTGAGGTGGCGAAGCTGGCCGGACTTCCCAATGAGGTGGTAGAGCGGGCACGCGAGGTGCTGGCCGAGCATGAGAGTGCAGAACAGCGGCTGACAGCGCAGCTGGCGAATGACGACCTGCAGCCGCGTCCGCCGGCACAGTTGACCATCTTCACGCCGCTCTCGCAGCCGGTTCTGGAGCGATTACGCGAAGTGGATTTGAATCGTCTGACCCCATTGGAAGCACTGAATTTGCTGGCGGAGTTGAAGAAAGAAATCTAACCACAGGGAACACAGAGGACACGGAGGTGACCAAGAGCTTACAGCTGTCTGTCGGCCAATTCATCATTCTGGGTTTTGACGGCACTGAGATGTCGCCGGGGCTACGCTCGCTGCTGACCAGAATCCAGCCTGCGGGTGTGATTCTGTTTGCACGCAATATCGCCAGCGCGCAACAAACGCACAAGCTGCTGCAGGACTGTCAAGTCTGCGTTTCCGATCCGTTGTTTACTTGCGTCGACATGGAAGGTGGCAGCGTCGACCGCTTTCGGAATGTTACCGGGCCGGCGCCGCCAGCAGCGGAAGTGTATGCGACCGGCGACCGGCGCCTCTTCCGCAAGCACGGCAGGGTAATCGGCGAGTCCTGCCGGGCATTGGGGTTCAACACGGACTTTGCCCCTGTGGTGGACCTGGCATTTGAGGCTTCGCACACGGTCATGAGTTCGCGAGCAGTGTCAGCCGAACCGCGGGAGACCGTTACCTACGCCCGCGAATTCCTTTTCGGGCTGCGTTCGGAGGGAGTGTTGGGGACAATCAAGCATTTTCCGGGGCTGGGAGAAGCGAATCTGGACACACATCATGAACTGCCGATGGTGGAGAAATCCTGGAAACGACTTTGGGAACAGGACATCACGCCATATCGAGCCTTGCGCCGGGACGCCCCGATGGTGTTGGTGGGACATGCGGCATATCCTGCGGTGACCCGGGATGCTACTCCAGCGTCGTTGTCGAAAAAGTGGATTACGGACGTTCTGCGCAAGAAGATTGGTTATCGCGGGCTGGTGTTGTCAGACGATCTCGAGATGGGCGGGGTGTTGAAAGCCGCGTCGATGGGGCAGGCGGCAGTCGGTCACATTCGAGCTGGGGGCGACCTGTGTCTGGTGTGTCACGTCGGGGAACACGTAGAGCAGGCGTACGAGGCTCTGCTGCACGAAGTTGAGCGTGATTGCAAGTTCGCCCGGCGCTGCCAGGAGTCACTGACGCGAGTGCAAAGATTCAAGATGAGGTCGAAGGAGTTGAAACGACGAACGTCCGTGCCTACCCCGGAAAGAGTTCAGAAGTTGTCGCGCCAGTTGTGGGAGTTCGGGGAACAAGTGAGGCTCGAAGCCATCAGGCGGCAGGACGAAGCATGATCGTCGCCGGAGTGATGAGTGGGACTTCGGCGGACGGGATCAACGTCGCCTTGGTGCGTGTGGCGAGCGCGCGCCGAGCGAGGACGCGCGGCTTGCTCGATTTCGAACTGCTCGGGCATGCGGAATATCCTTATCCGATAACGGTTCGCAAGTTTATTCTGGCAACGATGAATTCGCAGCGGGCCAGCGTCGCTGATCTGGCACGGTTGAATTTCTTGCTGGGGGAGCTATACGCGGACGCGATACTCGCCACCCAGCGGCGGTTTCGCGTGAAAGCGGAACTCGTTGGATGCCATGGGCAAACGATTTATCACCAGGGCGACGCCGCGGCATTTCTAGGAAGGAAGCTGGCGGTAACCTGGCAAACCGGTGAAGGTGCGGTGATCGCAGCCCGTGTAGGGCTCCCCGTGGTTTCCGATTTTCGTCCAGCAGACATGGCGGCGGGTGGCAAGGGTGCGCCGCTGGTTCCCTACCTCGATTTTCTGCTTTATCGCGATCCACGCATTGGGAGAATTGTGCAGAACATCGGAGGCATCGCCAACCTGACGGCAATCCCGGCTGGAGCTTCGAGCGCACAGGTCATTGCCTTCGATACCGGGCCCGGCAACATGGTGATTGACGCAGTCATGGAAAGGCTGTTCCGGAAACCGTATGATCGCGATGGGCGCGTGGCGGCGTCGGGAACGGTGCTGAATCGTGTGGTTGTAGATATCTTGCGTCAACCCTTCTTCCGGCTGAGACCTCCGAAGACGGCGGGGCGCGAAGAGTTTGGGCGTGAATTCGCACAGAAGTTTATGCGACGTTGCGGACGCGCAGCTTCCCGCGACGTCGCGGCTACTACAACGGCACTCACGGCGAGATCGATTGCGGAGTCGGTTCGGCGGCTGGTTCTGAAGAAGCAGGGCAGTTATCGGGAATTCATCGTCTCCGGCGGCGGTGCCAGGAATCCGACATTGATGACGATGTTGGCCGTCGAACTGCGACCGCTCGGGCTGAGGATGCATTCATCCGATGAGTTCGGACTGCCCTCGGAGGCCAAGGAAGCGACGGCTTTCGCCTTGCTGGCCTACGAGACCTGGAACCGGCGGCCATCGAATATGCCTTCGGCTACCGGGGCGAAGAGGCCTGCAGTTCTTGGGAAGATTTCTTATGCGTAGGCCCTTTCGCCGCTACGCAGCAAATGAGCAGAAGAAGGTGGCCGCGCCCGCGTGGTTCGTGTTGATTCTGGCCGCCTGCTCTGCGCTCACCTCCTGCTCTGCGAAACACGATCCGAATACGCTGGTCATGATCATCGAGAGCAGCCCCACCAATCTTGATCCGCGGGTGGGACTGGATGCGTACTCAGAGCGGATTGATACGTTGATCTTCGACGATCTCCTCACCCGCGATGAGCATTTGAACGTGCAGCCGCAGTTGGCCGAGAGGTGGGACATTCCCGATCCTAAGACGTACATTTTTCACCTCCGGCGAGGAGTGAAGTTTCACGATGGCCGGGGGCTCACATCGCGGGATGTGAAGTGGACATTCGATTCCCTGCTCGATGGCAAAATTCATAGCACGAAGGCGGCCGCCTACCGACTGGTGGATCGCGTCGAGGCCCCCGACGACTTCACGGTGGTGTTCCATCTCAAAGAACCGTTTGCGACGCTGTTGTGGAATTTGTCCGACGGAGCAATCGGCATTGTGCCGTTTGGCACAGGCGCCGAAATCAGTGCGAACCCAATCGGGTCGGGGCCGTTTCGCTTTGTCAGCGCCGAGCAGGACAAAGAAGTCGTCATCAAACGCAACGATGACTACTGGGGCCAGAAACCAAAGTTGCAACAGGTGCGTTTTACGGTTGTCCCCGATACCACTACGCGGGCGCTGGAACTGCGCAAAGGAAGCGCAGACATCGCCATCAATGCTTTGACCGGGGACCTGGTGCTGGCGCTCGAAAAGGAACCCACCCTGCAAGTGCTTCACGCACCCGGCACAGTGTTGTCATATCTTGCGTTCAACACGCGCGACCCGATTCTCAAAGACGCGCGGGTGCGACAGGCGCTGGCCCACGCGATCGACCGCCGGCCAATAATTCATTACCTCTTACGCGATTTCGCGCGGCCCGCCGACAGTTTGCTTCCGCCGGAGAGCTGGGCCTACAACTCCAACGTCGCGCGTTACGGCTATAGCCCGGAGCGGGCGAGAGAGTTACTGGAGCAAGCCGGACATCCCGTGGTCAACGGCGTACGCTTTCATCTCACTATGAAGACTGGGACCGAGGAGAGCACGCGGTTGCTGGCCGCGGTCTTGCAGCAGCAGCTGAGGGACGTGGGCATTGTGCTCGATATCCGCACGTTTGAGTTTGCCACTTTCTTTGCCGACGTAACTCGTGGAGCTTATCAGATGCATTCCCTCCGCTGGGTGGGCGGGAATGAAGATCCGGACATGTTCGAGTATGTGTTTCATTCCAGCAAATTCACGCCCAGAGGCGCCAACCGTACTTTTTATTCCAATCCGCGAGTGGATGAGCTGATCGACCAGGCACGTAGCGTACTCGACCAGGAAACACGCAAGCGGCTGTACGGGGAGGTCCAGGAGATTCTGGCCGAAGATCTGCCGTATGTCGAGCTCTGGTATCAGGACAATGTGATGGTGCATTCGAGGCGGGTGCGAAACCTCACGCTCAATCCACCGGGGAATTACGACTTCTTGAAAACCGCGGAGCTGGAACAGTGAGCGCGAGTCGATAAGCCAGATCTCTGTTCCCCCTTCTCGGTTCCCAGTTCGCCTGAAACTGCGTGGTACCATCGATTTCATGCGCATTCTTTTTATTGGTGACATTTTTGGCAAACCCGGACGGACGATTGTCAAGGAACGCCTCCCTGGGTTGGTCAAAGATCATGCCATCGACCTGGTGATTGCCAATGGGGAGAACGCAGCCGCCGGGTTCGGCATTACGCCGCCTCTCGCCGAGGATTTGTTTGAACTAGGCATCGATGTCATCACCACCGGCAATCACGTTTGGGACAAACGCGAAATCGTGGATTATTTCGAGTCCGCGGATGGTCCCCACAGTCCTGCCCGGCGCCTGCTTCGCCCTGCCAACTACACGCCAGGCATGCCGGGAGCCGGAATGTACCAAGGTCGCAAGGGCGCCGTTCCCTATGCAGTGCTCAATCTCCAAGGGCGCGTGTTTATGGCGTCGAACGATGACCCGTTCCGAGTTGCCGACCAGTTGCTGAAGGAAGTCACTGCGAAAGTAGTCTTTGTTGATCTTCACGCTGAGGCGACCTCGGAGAAGATGGCTATGGGCTGGTACCTCGACGGCAGAGTCACAGTAGTGGTGGGAACGCACACCCATGTTCCGACTGCGGACGAGCGAGTGTTGCCGAATGGAACCGCCTACATCACAGACGTTGGCATGACCGGCCCCTACGACAGCGTAATCGGGGTGAAAAAGGAATTGATCGTGGAGAAGTTCCTGAAAAACATGCCGACCAGGTTCGAAGCCGCAACCGGAGATGTTCGTCTGTGCGCGGTGGTGGTGGATTGCGACGAGACCACAGGGCGGGCACGGGCGATCCAGCGGGTGATGATGAGTTGAGCCGGGGTCAGGCTTTCAGGACCTTTTCCAGTTGCCGGCGGTTTTCCACCGGTAAGTGACGCAGCGCGGAGCGGGCAAGTGCAACATAAACTGCTCTCGCCTCTGGAACTTTCTTCAGGGCCTGTAGATGCTTGCGCACAATCTCTGTATCACCGCGCACCAGTGGCCCGCTGAACGCCCCGGCCGGACCAAGGGCGGCGTAGTTCACGAACGTCTGACAGACAATGGGCAGCATCATTCGGCGAGCTTCGGCAGTCTTCACTCCGGCCGAGCGCGCCGCCTGCTCTGCAGCAACAAGAGCAGCCACCAGCAGAGGAGAGGCGAACGCTCCCCATGCGTGATAGGCAGCCTTGTTCTGTTTGCGGATCAGGAAGCTACGCGCTCCGAAATCGCGAACGACTCGCCGCGCCAGTCGCACAGCCGCCACGTCGCCTTCGAGAGCAAAAGTGATGCCCTTCATGGTTGGAACCGCCCCTCGCACAAACGTCATCATGGGATGGACGGAAGCAACGCTAGCGCCGCGTTTGCGGAGAGCGCTCAGAGTGTCACTGTCGAGTGCTCCACTGGAATGGAAGACGGTTTTCCCTTTCCAGATATGGAGTGCGGCAAGGTCGTTGGCGACGACGGCAATCTGCCTATCAGGGACGCAGAGCCATATGAGACCGGCGTCCAGACTCATATTCTGGTGATGGGATGAGCGCGCCTTCAATGTTTGCGTGAGAGGACGGGCTTGGCGTGCGGACGCAGGGGTCCGCGAGACAATTTCTGCGATGCGGTATCCCGCTCTAGCCAACTGCAAGGCGAGTGCGGTGCCCAGCCTTCCCAGCCCAACAATTGCGATGGTGGGTTTTGTGGGCATTTGAGGGCAGCATAGCAGGCTGGTCGGTCGGCGGCAAAAGCAGATGTGACCGAGCCTCAAGGAACATGGCTTCTCATTTGGGAACGAACGTGCGCCGCGCCGGAAACCGGGACCAGGCTTTATAGTGTTGAGATGGCACGAAAGAAAAAAGCGCGTGTACTTTCCTCCCAAGTGGTTTACCGTGGGCCGGCTTTCTGGGTCACGACCGATCAAGTTCTGGAACCCAGCGGAGTGCGAGCTAGGCGGGACCTTGTACATCACACCGGCTCGGTCGTGGTTCTGGCTGTTGACGATGCGGGACGCGAGCCCAAAGTCTTGCTGCTCCGACAATACCGCCACGCCGCTCAGCAATATTTGTGGGAGCTTTGCGCGGGCCGCATTGATGCCGATGAAAGCCCCTTGCCCGCTGCCAAGCGGGAATTGCTGGAAGAGACTGGATACACCGCAAAGCATTGGAAACGTATTTTCGGCTTTTACGCCAGCCCTGGTTTTGTGGCGGAGACGATGGCAATCTACCTGGCCCGCGGGCTGCGTGCCGGACAGGCACAGCCCGAGGAAGACGAAGTCATCGAAACCCGATTCTTCCCGCTTCGGGAAGCCGTCGCTATGGTCATGCGGAACACGATCCGTGACGCCAAAACCATCTCCGGCGTACTCTGGCTAAGCCAGAAACGGAACCACCGGAAGCCGCCCTCAAAGTAGTTCCCTTGCGCAGACTTCTGTGCTTGACAGCACCCACCTATAGCCGGAAAATGACAGCAAATCGGAAAGCGTGGCCTCACACCGTTAGGGGTCGCGCCAGGGGGCGTACGTGGAACGTTTGAAAGGTACCGTCAAGTGGTTCAACAATGCCAAGGGCTATGGATTCCTCGGGCGTGAAGATGGAGCGGACGTTTTTGTCCACTACAGCGCGATCACGAGCGAGGGATACAAAAGCTTGCAAGAAGGGGACCAGGTTGAGTTTGAAATAACCCAAGGCCCCAAAGGTCCGCAAGCGGCCAATGTTACAAAGGCATCTTGAAGTAAGACATTAAGTAGCGGGAAGTCACTCCTAGCCTCCCCGCACACCGCGCGAAAGTTTTCCCCTCCAGCGCGTGGTGGAAGTTTCGCACCTTGCCCGGCGAAGGGAGTAGTGTGCCTGGGCGAAAGTCGCACCGGGCTTTCTCTCCAGCGCGATCTTGCTTTACTCTGGATAACGCATGGATAACAAAGCCATCGCTGGGATCCTGTATGAAACCGCTGACTTGCTGGAGATCGATGCTGCAGATTCGTTCCGTATTCGTTCCTACCGCAATGCTGCCGAAGCGATTGAAGCCCAGCCGCAACAGATTGCCGACCTGATCAGCGAACCTAAGAAGGTGCTGGAGATCCAAGGCATCGGCAAGGGAATGCTGTTAAACCTACAGGAGATTTTCAAAGAAGGGCGGCTCTCGGTTCACGCCGATCTGCTAAAAAAATACCGGCCGTCGATGCTTGATCTGCTGAAGATCCAGGGGCTGGGGCCGAAGACCATTGCTCTCATTTGGAGCGCCTACCAGGTCAGCGACCTCGAGGGCGTGGAGAAACTGGCGCGGGAAGGCAAGATTCGTGAACTTCCGCGAATGGGCGAGAAGCAGGAAGCCAAGCTGCTGAAAGCGATTGAAGACTATCGTCGCATCGGCGGACGCTTTCTGCTGGACACCGCGGAAACACAAGCGGAAAAGATCATCGAGCACTTGCGAGGATTTCCGGGGGTGGAGAACGTCACTCCTGCCGGCTCTTTGCGGCGCGGGCGAGAAACGGTGGGCGATCTCGACATTTTGGTGACTGGCAAGGCGTGCTGCAACGATGCGGAACGAGAGAAGCTGATCGATCACATCATCAAGCTGCCGGGGCTCATGGACATCATTGCGCGGGGTGAGAACAAGGTCAGCTTTCGCGTCCGAGGAGGCATGCAAGTGGACGTTCGCTTTCTAGCGCCGGAGTCTTTCGGCGCGGCCATGCAGTATTTCACCGGCAGCAAGGCGCACAACGTCGCTCTGCGTCAACGGGCCCTCAAAATGGGCTACACGCTCAGCGAGTACAGTCTGGCGAGACTGGACAATGAAAAAGTCGTCGCGGGCAAGACTGAAGAAGACATATACGCCAAGCTGAGGCTGGACTACATCCCACCCGAACTGCGGGAGAATCTCGGCGAAATCGATGCCGCCGAAAAGCACGCACTACCAGTGCTGATTATACAAGCCGATATTCAGGGTGATGTGCACATGCACACGGTCGAAACCGACGGCCGGAACACGATTGAAGAAATGGCAGAGGCCGCCCGCGAACACGGCTACAAGTACATGGCCATCACCGACCATTCCAAGAACCTGGCGTTTGCCAACGGCCTGGACGACAAGCGCGCGATAGAGCACGTGAAGCGGATTCGCGGAGTTAACGCTGCAGCGGGCGGCATCCGGATTTTCGCGGGAATTGAAGTAGATATCTTGACGGATGGCACGCTTGACCTGTCCGATTCTGTGCTGGAAGAAATGGACCTGGTGATCGCCAGCGTACACTCGCATTTCAATCAGAGCCCGGCAGAGATGACAGAGCGCTTGTTGAAAGCGGTGGAGAATCCGAACACTTCGATCATCGGGCATCCCACGGGGCGCCAGTTGTTGCGGCGCGATGCCTATCCCTTCGACGTGGATGCGGTGCTGAAAGCGGCAGCGCAGCGGAAGGTCGCAATGGAGCTGAATTCGTTCCCCGAGCGCCTGGACTTGTGCGACCGGCACCTGCGGCTGGCCAAGCAGTACGGAGTGAAGATCGTCATCAATACTGATTCGCATCATACCTCGCACATGGACAAGATCCGCTTCGGCATTCTGCAAGCCCGGCGGGCATGGCTGACAAAGGAAGATGTGCTGAATACGCTGCCGGTGGAGAAATTTGCCAAGGCAACGAAACATGGGTGGGCATGAAGAAGCCTTCAGCAATCAGCATTCAGTTAGCAGTCTTCTGCAGGTGTGAAAGTTTTGAAGGACTAGAATGGCAGCAACTCCATGACTGAAGAAACGCCGCCGACACCGCCTCCGCCGCCCGCAGCGACTCCGCGTCAACCCCGGACCGATTTTCACATCGGCGAGGAGTTTGGCACTGCGAAGAAGAACCTGCCGCCGGTGAAGATTATTGGAATTGGCATTGCCCTCATCGCGGTGGCCTGGGCATTCGCAGCCCTTGTGCAACGCCCTCGGCCCTCTGCAACCGGCACGATCAATGAAGTGGTTGCGGTTGAGATTCCCAATCGGCACGCTGTGATCGTGGCCATCAACCTGGCTTTCCAAAATATTGGAACCAAGCCGTTCTTCATTCAGACCATCAAGGCCGAAGTTCAGACCACCGATAACACTTTTTCGTCCGATGCCGCATCTACCGTCGATCTGGATCGCTACTATCAGGCGTTTCCGCCGCTCAAGCAATACGCCGGGCCTCCCCTACAGCGTGAAAGCAAAATCGATGTCGGCGGTCAGACGAAGGGGACCATCCTCGTGAGCTTTCCGGTTACTCCGGAGGTCTTTGCCACTCGCAAACTGCTGCGGGTGACGATTCAGCCCTACGGTCAGCCGGTGCCTCTGGTTCTCACCAAGTAGGGCAGAGTGTTCTTGTTTCAAGCTTCGCTTTGCGTTCTTCAGGTTTGAGGAAGTAGTTTGTACAGCTAATGTTTCTGCAAGTATCCTTTTCTGCGCACCAGGTGGGTGTTGGCGTCGGGCTTGATCTCGTCGTATTTCAGAAAACTGATTGAACCATCCACCTCCAGCACGGCCAAGGCGACATCCTTGAGACTGGCGATGCCATGTTCGCGCATGGCCCTCTGAAGTTCATCCAGGCTGACGTGCTCTTTCGCCATATGGGAGGCGATTGCCTCACCGTCATGCACCATGAGGCTGGGCTGGCCCTCAACAAACTTGCGGAAGCGGCGATTGCCGCCGGAAAGCTCCGCCACCAGATAGTTCAACACCAATAAAGTCGAGGCAGCCACCACGCCGCCTGCCAAGGACGTGTCTGGGCCGGTCATCGCGTTCTGCACCGCGTTGCTGATAAGCAGCAGAAGAGTGAGGTCGAAGGGGGTCATCTGACCCACTTCCCTCTTGCCGCTAAGGCGTACGCCCGTCAGGACGACGAGGTAAATCACCCCAGTGCGCAACGCGATTTCGCCAAGTACATGAACACCGGGAAACATGCGAGCTATTCGCCGGTAGTCACGGGAGTGGGCGCGTTCTTCGGCGTGCTGAGATAGCCGGTGGCCTGCTTCTTATCTACCGACCACACCACCAGTTCGTACAGCATGTGATCGCGTCCGGTATAGAACTGGATGGGCTCGCTGATGTTGCGATCTTTCTTCTCAATGGTGCGGTCGTCAGCGCTCACATTGATAGTGAACTTGCCCTTCTTGGGATCAGTTTTCTTGAGCTGCAGGCTGATGGTCCCAACCGGCTGCGGGCTGGCGCCTTTGACCAACGTAAATTCGTAGTAATTGCGATCGCCCTTGTGCTTGAGGACCTCGAGATCCTGGCGGGTGTTCGCGATCAGACCGCTCTGCACCCCCAGGTCGCCGATGGTACTTTGCAGCTTGGCCATGGTGGCGGCGAGGTCGGCCTTGGTCGAGGCCACATCAGTCTTGACTCCACCGACATCGGTCTTTACGTTGCTTACGTCCCCGCTGACCTGACTGATACGGCTGGCCTCCTTTTTCTGCTCTTCGGAGAGGCGCTGCTCGGCCGCGTGTTGCTGCCGCGTCAGTTCGGCGGAACGCTCGGCAAGCTCTTTCTTGGTCATCCCCAGCTGCGTGGCCATTGCCTCCGAGTCCGTTTCCGCGGACTGCATGCGCTTGCTGAGCTCGGCGATCTGCGCATTGCTCGCACCCTGCCCTTTGGACAGATCGTCGATGCGCCCGCGCAACGTGTAGAAGAGATAGATCGAACCGGCAACGTAAACTACCGCCAGCAACATCAGTATCCACTTTCCGGCGTTGCCCTCGGACTCCGTGTGGACTTCTGCTACCTGTTGGCCCTCGTCCGGCATAAGGTTATTCTCCTGAGTGTGGTGTGAGTTTGGTTCTGACCATTGTTGAGCAGAGGGATGGTTGTGTCAAATGATTCTGTGGGGAGCTCAGGCAGGTTCTGAACGGGCGATCTGCCACAGCAAAAGGCCTACAGCTGTAACCTTCTCAGCCGCAACGAATTCGCAATCACCGAAACTGAACTGAAGCTCATAGCAGCGGCCGCCAGAATCGGGCTCAGCAGCCATCCAAAGGACGGATACAGCACGCCTGCCGCGATAGGCACGCCAATTGAGTTGTAGATAAACGCGAAGAAGAGATTCTGCCGGATGTTGCGCATGGTGGCCTGGCTCAATTTGCGCGCCCGCACGATACCCAATAGGTCGCCTTTCACCAGAGTGACACCACCGCTCTCCATGGCGACATCGGTGCCCGTGCCCATGGCAATGCCAACATCGGCCAGAGCAAGCGCGGGAGCGTCGTTTATGCCATCGCCTGCCATGGCCACAATGCGGCCTTCTTTTTGCAGACGCTGCACGACTTCAGCTTTCTGCTCAGGCCGGACGCCGGCTTGAAACTCGGCGATGCCCAAGGCACGAGCCGTGCCTTCCGCGGTGCTTTGGCTGTCCCCGGTCAGCATGACAATGCGCAACCCTGCCGCGCGGAGATCACGAAGCGCCTGCGTAGTAGAGGGCTTGACGGGATCAGCAATGCCGATCACTCCAGCAGTTCGGCCGTCTACAGCGACGAAGACTACCGTTTGCCCCTGGCGGCGAAGTTCTTCGGCTGGCGCGGCCAATCCCAACGCGTCGGTTCCCAACTCGCTCAAGAACTTCTCGTTGCCAACGGCTAGATTCTTGCTTGCCACTCTGCCCGTCACGCCGCCGCCGGTTTTCGATTGAAACTCGGAGACACTTGCCAGGGCGATATTGTTGGCCGTCGCGGCGGTCACCAGAGCGGCCGCCAGCGGGTGCTCGCTTCCCTGCTCCAGACTGGCAACCAGACGGACCAGTTCCGATTCGTCCCAACCCGCGCCTGCCACTACTGATTCGACGGTTGGCTTGCCGCTGGTTAAGGTTCCGGTCTTGTCGAGCACAAGGGTGTCAACTTTCTCCAGGGTTTCGAGGGCCTCGGCGTTGCGGATCAGCACGCCGGCATGTGCTCCGCGGCCAGTACCCACCATGATGGCCATGGGAGTTGCGAGTCCCAGGGCGCAGGGGCAGGCGATGATCAGCACCGCCACTGCATTCACCAGGGCATGCGCGAGGCGAGGCTGCGGACCCAGGAAGCTCCAGGCCATAAACGTCACCACGGCGATGGCAATGACCGCCGGCACGAACCATCCGGCCACACGGTCAGCGAGGCGCTGAATGGGGGCACGGCTGCGCTGTGCCTGGCTCACCATTTGGACGATCCTCGCCAGCAGGGTTTCAGCGCCGACCCGTTCCGCCCGCATCACGAACGATCCGGTTCCGTTCACGGTGGCGCCCACTACGCGGCCGCCAGGCGGCTTCTCCACCGGGATCGCCTCGCCGGTGATCATGGATTCATCCACGGAACTGCTGCCTTCGAGGACTACACCGTCCACCGGAATCTTTTCGCCCGGCCGAACCCGCAGACGGTCGCCGACCTTCACCTGATCCAGCGGAATATCTTCTTCTTTGCCCGCGCGCAGAATGCGGGCGGTCTTTGGGCTCAGGCCGAGCAGCGCGCGGATCGCCGCTCCGGTGTGGCTGCGGGCGCGCAGCTCGAGAACCTGTCCCAGCAGCACTAGGGTAACGATCGCCGCCGCTGCTTCGAAATACACCGGCGGTGTTCCCGACATGTCACGAAACGCCTCCGGAAATACTCCCGGCGCGAGCGTCGCCACCAGGCTGAACAGATACGCCACTCCGGTGCCCATGGCAATCAGCGTGAACATGTTGGTGGAGCGATTCACCAGCGATGTCCATCCCCGCTGGAAGAACGGCCACCCCCCCCAGAGGACGACCGGGCTGGCCAGCAGCAATTCGATCCACGGCAGCCAGCCCCCGGGGAGCGCTCGCCGCACCTGCATGCTGGGCAGCATGTCGGCCATGGCGATCACGAGCAGAGGAACGGTAAGAACTACGCCGACCCACAAGCGGCGACTCATATCACGCAGTTCGGGATTGTATTCGTCCTTCGCAGTGACCGTGCGCGGTTCAAGCGCCATGCCGCAAATCGGGCACGTCCCCGGCCCCGGGCGGACGATCTGGGGATGCATAGGGCAGGTGTACTCAGTCCGCGCGGCGACAGTAGGCATTTCCGGCTCGAGTGACATGCCACAACTCGGACACGGGCCGGGCTTGGTCTGCCGCACCTCGGGACACATGGGGCATACGTAGTTTCCGGCCAGCCCCGGCTGTGGTTTTGCAGCAGCGATTTGGATCACGGCAGGAGCAGGCCGAGGCGTCAGATACTTCTGGGGATCGGCTTGAAACTTGTCCGCACAGCCCTGGCAGCAAAAGGAATAGGTCTGGCCGCCGTGCTGGCGCCGGTGCTTGGCGGTGACCGGGTCCACAGTCATGCCGCAGACCGGATCTTTATACTTCGATCCCACAGCGGACGGTTGGGCCATAGGCTCTTATAGATTACTCCGCCCGGCATTTCGATTGTTGTATGGTTGTAAAAGGAGGAAGACGGCGTTATGACGCAATTGGAGGTGGCGTACCACTATGAGAGTCGACCGGGGGAGAAAACCATGCGCGCCCTGGCTGGCATGCGCGAGGTTTACGGCATCCGCCGCATCACTTTTGACGAAAAGGAGCGGATCGTGCGCGTGGAATTCGACGCGTCTCGCCTCAAAGAGCCGATGATTGCGGGATTGTTGCGGGAGGCAGGAATCGACGTCGGGGCGAAACTGGCACTGGCTTGAGCTGCCCGGGGGAGGGCTACCTTCGGCCAACCAAACTCAAGGGTTTCAGGTAAAAGCAAGGGGCGTTCAAGAAAACCTCTGGCCGAAGTTATCTTCAAGAACGCCCCGTTGCGCGCCACTTCGTCTGTTGTGTCTGGATGCATCCGGCGTGCCAATCATAAGCCGCTGAAAATACGACATCGGGTGGCGACGGTTACCGGTAGGAATTTCTAGGGGCGGGAAAGAATTACGCGCGGGATGTTGCGAGGGCAGGCCATATACCGCAGCCTGTCGAAAATGCGCGCCGGATGGGTATTTGGGGGGCGAGCCTCAAGCTCACCGAAAGTAGCTCGTCGGTGATTTTCTTGAGCGCGCGGGTTCCGTTATAATCGGACGCACCGCGCAAGTCCCACGCATGCGCCCTTAGCTCAGCTGGATAGAGCGTCTGGCTACGAACCAGAAGGTCGGGAGTTCGAATCTCTCAGGGCGCACCATCATTTCAATAACTTAGGGCACCCGCCGATGGGTGCCCTTTTGAATTTGTCCGTGAATTGTCCGTGTTCTATTTCTTGGCCATTGCGACCACACTCTCTTTCGCCGTGGCCAGGTATTGCTGCGTAGCCCGCAGAGCCTTCCGCAAATCGGTCTCTGAGACGATACAATAGCGCCGGAACATCGAATCGGTCTTGTGACCAGATAGCGCCATCGCCGTGACCTGTGAGACACCCGCGGCAAGCATGTTCCGGCAGGCGCTACGTCGCAGGTCGTGAAACAGCCGATTGATTCCAGCCTTCTTGCAGGCCGTGGCCCACGACTTTCTAAACTCCCGGATTGGTTCGCCCTCGCGATGGAAAATCAGGGCCGACAGCATCACCGGGTTGCCGTTGACCTTGACCTGCCGTGCTACCTTGCGCCGTGCCATCAGCTTGGACAACTCCCCCTCTAGCGGAATCAATCGGGCGTTGCCATTCTTGGCGTTCTCCGCCCGCAAGCGGATGCAATCACCGTCAACATCTTCCCAGCGCAGTGAGGCAATCTCCGACTTCCGCATCCCGGTGAGCCACGCGAACAGTGTGAAGTCAGCCAAGGCACTCGGCAGGTTTGCCATTACCCGTCGAATCTCCGACTCGGAGAAAAAGCCACGGCGCACGTTGCCCGACTCGTCAAGCCGTCGAATCCTCGGGGCGGGAAGTTCCGCGAGTACGAACCCCTGCTTGAGTAGCTGTGTCACCCGGTTGATGCTGGCTTCTGCGTCTCCATCGGTCAGCCGCTTTTCCATGTACTGGTCTACGGCTTCAGCAGTGAGAGCCGTCGCCCGCAGTCTGCCGAAGTCGGCCCGTGCCCGCTTGATGTTCGAGAGATTCTGACTGCTGGCTTTGCCGCGTATCTTGAAATCGGCTTTCAGGGCGTCCATTAGGTCAGCGACAGTGCGCCTGCGGTCGTGTTGGGTGATGAATGGCTTGCTGGGGTCTAGCTCATGGGCGTGAACTTCTTTCAGTTTCGCCCGCAGATACTTCTGGGCTTTGGCCTCGTCAGTAGTCCGGGCCGTTTCACGCTGTTCCCTGCCGTCAACGTAAAACGAAATCCACCAGTTCTCGCCACGCTTGAAAATGCGCCCGTCGCCTCTCATTGACGTGCCCCTTTCTTCAGATACTCGGTCAGTGCCTTGGCCACAAGTTCTGACAGAGCAATGTGCTCGTCGATGGCCCGATGTTGCACAGCATCCCAGAGCGATTGTGGCAGCCGCATGGTCGCTCTCGCCATTGGTTCGGGTTTCGGTTTCATGGCGTCACTGTAGCAGTGCGGCGTCTAGGCGTCAAAGCGCCTGTGCCTCGAATGTAACGTTCGATGCCGGATGCCGAGAAAAGCAATCGTTTTCCTTGGCGACGAGTGAAGTCAAATTCCCCATGATGCCGGTAGAGATAATCCCGAGAGATGCCAAGCCGGTGAGACGCTTCGGAAACGCCCAGCAGTTCGTCGGCTTGCTGCTGGGCAGGCACGGGCGCGGATAGCCGGGCGAATGCGGTAACGCGGGCTTCTTCCAATTGGCCAAGGAAACGAGGTAATTCCTCGGGGGCCAGTTGATGGGCCAACTGCATGACTGTTTCGAGTGTTTCTCGTCCGCCCATACGCCCCCTTTCATGCTCCTGCTGGGTTTGCCTGCTCTGTAATCTCGCTGTGCTCCTGAAGCACAGCCTCTACCGGCTTCGCTTTCCGTGCCTTCCGTCCACAGAGCCGACAATTTCGCAGCGACCGCTCTGCACGTCTCTGCCGCCGGTACTCGCGCTGGTGCTCCGGGCAGCAAGTCACGGCCCCACGGCGCTGGCGTGACTCCGGGATGGTCTCTTTGCAGAGAATGCAAAACGTGGTCACGCCGCACCGTCCAGCGCCGCCAAGGTCTCGCGAATCTTCTTGCGCCTCACAATCGCGTCATGCCGCTGCTTGTCTTTTCGCGCCCACTCCTGCGGGTCATCCGAACCGTAGAAAGAACAGGCAAAGCAATCCTTGGGCACGCGGATATAAAGCCAGCCGTGGAAAGTCACCCTGAAATCAGTGATTCCGGCGGCAACCAGCGCGGCGGCAGCTTTCTCTACGCGGGATGCGGGACGGGTACCCGAGAACAGGTTGGGGCCGTCAATCGCGGCGCATTTTTGGTTTGGCTCCCGGCGCACGTCCCATATGACCATCCGGTAATCCAATCTCCTGCTGTGGTCAATTCGGTCTAGGTAGGAGTTCCTGTTGGAATTGCAATAGGGACGTGCTCCTAGCTCACGCATCAGGATTCGGATTGCCTTACCCGCGTCCTCGAACGAAAGTGTTCTAACGCCTTTGCCCTTCGCCCGGACGGGTATCCGCCTGACGCGGGAAGATTTCCAATAGGTACGGTCACGACCCAGCTTGCCGACGTAGGCGAATATCCACTCACTGGGGACGGCGAATCCTTGGCGATGGCGCACCGGCTTTTCTTCCCGGCGTAATTGCCAAGATTGGTGCGAGTATCCCCGGTCAAATTCTTCCGGCGATGGTGTTGGACTCAATAGCACTTCACTGTGCCCGCGCACGCAAAATACTTCGTATGGCGGATACCACAATTTGCCGTTGCTATCACACATAGATCGACGATAATGTGGCTTCCCGCACGCGCAAAATGTGTTTGTCCATTGTGTAAATATTCCCGGCGGAGGGGAAGGTGGTGGTGGATAGCTCATCGCGCTTCCCCCTCTACCGGTGGTTCTGCCTTCCATCGACGTGGTGCCGGTGCTGCTTTCTCCTGACGCAACCCCCACACGCGGACTTCGCGGCGAATTTGGTCACGGAATGGGTATGCAACTTCCTCCCATTCATCAAGCTCTCGGTGCTTAGGCAAAATGGCTTTAAGCGCATCAGCTTCCGAGTGGGACAAGCGAATGGTCACGCCAACATTAGGTCTGCGGCGAAGGTAGAAGATTTTCTCCCCGATTCTCTCCAGCGGACTCAGGGGGGCAGGTTTCCTGTCCAAGACATCAAGAACTTCTTGCACTTGTTGCTTCTGTTTCTTGGTCATCGCGCTGCCTCCGATTCTGGATTTCGTTGCCGTATCCCCGGTGCTGCCTTCAGCCCAGCCGCCCGCAGATGCTTTCGCACCCAACTCTTGCTGTGCCCGCTGCCTTCACTCAGTTCCGCGACCGTGTAGCTCGGGTCGGCGCAAACCAGGTCAACCAAAATTTGCGCTTTCGTCTTTGGTCGTTCGCCTTCTAGCGCGGCCTGCTTTTGCAGGTGGCGTTCGCGCATCGCACATACTTCGGATTCAGAAAATAGCGGCATCGAGTTCTCCTGCGGTTGAATGTTTTTCCTGCGGGTCTTGACCGGCTCTACCGGTGGTGGCCAGCCCGGACATTGGCAGCGCACCATGTCGCTCGAAGTGTGCCCGAGCCTCCACATGCACCCAGCGACAGAATGACTTTCCGCCAAGAAATGACTCGCGCACCAGTGCGAACAAACCGGGCAAAGCTGGTATTCCTTGATGGCTTGACGTTTGCGGCATCCGGCCCCGCTCTTGCAAATCGCACACGTACTGCGCTTCTTTCGTGGCCACCGCTTGGGCGGAAAGAGCAGGGCGTAAAGCGCATCACTGTTCTCCCGCACCGTGTCGGCCATACTCACCAGCGCGTCGGGCAAATCAACCTGCATGAAGTGGTCAGTTGGCACAAAGCTCCCGCCTTCGCTCTCGATGGTCTTAACCAACCGTCGCAATGACCTGGTGTCCATCATTGAATCGAATCCTTCTCGCCCGCGTTGCTCTCACCGGCGTCTACCGTCTGGTGATCGCCATGACGCAGGGCAATCCCGCGAAAGCCGCGAACGTCGTTCGTGCGGTGCCGGTAGATGTCCTCCACTTGTTCCAAACTTTGGGCAAAGCTCTTGACGCTACCTGGAAACTCACCCATCGCTTCCGCCCAAGTTTTCCAATCTCGGTACAAGGTCGCAGTGCTGCTGAAGTAACCGTTTTTGAGAACGCAGGCAGATTCAATCCAGCGTTCGACGGTGTTTTCCTCAGCCAGATATTCCTCGGTTGCTGCCCGCACTACCGCAGGCGGGTTTAGTCCCGTGGATTGCCACTCAAGGCAACCGTCTACCGCCCAGCGGAGAATCCCCGGCCACTCCGCTTTGAGTTTGTCGGTTAGCAGCGGGTCGCGTTCGGCTGGGGGAATTTCGACCGCGAAAGGAATCAGGTGCATCCGTCGCCGGATTGCTTCATTCACACTGCGGAGAGCAGGCCGGTGATTGCCAGTGACCAGCAACTTGAAAACCGGCGTGAACTCAAAGAAATCTTGCCGCATGTAACGGGCTGCGATGCGGTCGCCACCGGTCAGGGCTTTGACTTTCGCTTCGTCCCAACGTCGGCCTTTTTCCGTCTCCGCGCTGGCAACTAGCCTCGCACCGTGTAGGCTGGCAAGGTCAGTCGGATGCTGGGCGACTGAGGAAGCGAGAAAGGTTTCCATGCTTGCGGTCTTGCCGTAGCTGCCCAAGATTCCCATCAGCGTGCCCAGCAAAACGCTTTTGCCGTTCGCGCCGGTGCCAAAGGCAAAGAACAAACATTGCTCCGTCGTTAGTCCGGTCAAACAGTACCCAGCGACACGACGCAGGTACGCTTCCAGTTCGGAATTGTCGGCGGTGATGCGGTTGAGAAACGCAGACCATAGCGGCGTGGGCGTGCCGGGCGCGGCCAGTTCCGCACCCGTGATCTTGGTTGCATAGAAACCCTGAGCGTGGGCCAGCAGTTGGCCGGTCGTAAGGTCAACCATCCCGTTATCGCAGTTCAAGAGTTTGGGGTGATCGTCCCATTCCTCCACGGTAATCGCGTGCCGTGTGTCACTGCGGGCAAGACGCTCCACGGCAGAAACCACCTTGGCGCTGGCAAGTGATTTCCCTTTCCCTGGCGTGATGGAATCAAATTCCAAAGCCGCCTGCCGACAGATTTCCCGCGCCAGATCGTGGACAAGGTTCGCCTTGTCCTCCGTCCAAACCTTGCCCGTCCACAGATGCCAGCGTCCCGTAGTGTCCGTGAAACGTAGCCTGGAACCGTGGGCAGCGGTGAATCGCAGACTTAACCAGTCCTCGCTGAAATTCGGGGAATCAATGTCCGACTCAGGCGCGGCATCAAAGACTTTTTCCATAGCCTCGTCACCGTTAATGGCAATGAAATCGTCCGGCCCATTCACCCCTTCGGCCACGGGCAGGTTGAGAACCTTGACCGTCGCTTTCAGTTTCACTAGCTGGTCAACCAAGGCAATCCGTGCGGCCCGTACCTTCCAGTTCGTCCGCGCGTTGGCATCGAACAGTACATAGACCAGCCGGTCTTTCGCGCAAAGAATCAGATCAGGAAGCGGCCCAACTTCCGCAGTGCCCTTGCCGTCGGCAGTCTCCGCCTTTCCGATTCTTCCGCGCCAACCCCAACAACCGCCGGTTGCAACCGGCACAAGATCGCGGCCCATGCGCTCCGCCCAAGCCCACAGCGCCAGAGCCGATTTCTCCGCTTCCACCAAGCACACCGGCATGTGTGGTTTGTCCAACCGAGCCTTGGAACCCGGAACGAAGTACAGATGACGTTTGTCCAAGGCGGGAATGACGTACTTGTTTTTCGGATTCTCTTTCCCGTCCTCGATTTCGATTTCTGGATGGTCACGGCGCAACCGGGCCGTGGCGCGGAAGCCGGTGGCGGGGTTGATATACGGGAAAACGATTCCAGAGTTGCCGCCAGAACTGTTAAACCCGAAATCGGCCCGCGCCTCTTCGTCAGTCACACGCCGGATGCTGGCTTGTGTGAGAAGCTCTGGCGAAATTCCCAGCCGGGCGAACATCGCCAGATCGCTGGGACGCAGATTTGCAGGCGCGGTCATTGCGTCTCTTCCAGGGAATCGAAATCGAACTCTTCCGGCTCTGGTGCATTCAAGAATTCGCGGTGCTGCTTGCTCCCGGCGCACAGATGTGGAGACACGTCGCAGCGCAGTTCGCCGTCCGCATCTGTGAAGACCGTGGAGTCATACCCATCGCCATTTGCGAGAGAGAGTGGCAAGGTCAATTGACGGCAAAAGCTACAGGGCGCGACGTGGCAAATCTCAGCCGGGGGAACGGAAAACTGAAAAGAAAAATCCGCATTAGGCTTGCCAGCCAGAACCCGCTCAATCATTTCGGTGAGCGAGTCGGGGACGGTAATTGGAGTTGCCTTGTACCAGGGTTGTACGGTATGGTGCATTTTGTCACTCGCGTTTCATCCCAAGGGCAGTCTTGCCGTGGCTGGTTAGGAACGCCCTTGGGTTACATCAACATTCTCTAGACTCAATCCTGCTTTTCCATTAACGGCAGAACCGTCCCTTCCCGAATCAATTGCTCGACCGTCTCCGGCTTGAACCGGATGGAGCGGCCCATGCGGACAAACTCAATCTGGCGCAACCAGACCCGTTGCCGGACTGTGGACTCCGACCAGCCCGTCGCTTCCGCGAATTGAGGAACGTTCAAGAGTCCCCGCAAGCCCTTTCCGCTTCTCGTGCTTTCTTCCATCCATCACCTGCGAAGTTTGATTTGTACGGCGAACTGTGGTCAGCTTATAGAAGCTATGCCGACACGCCCTAGGAAAAAGAGCGTTACCAGCAGTCAGACCGTGACACCCCGTTACAGCACACCTTTGCCGGTGCTGGTGAAGGCCACGCCGGAACAAATCAAACGGCGCGATTTCGACGGCCTAGCCAACTTCGATCAGCGGAAGCCGTTGCAGCCGGTAAGGATGTTTGGCGCGGAATATCTCAGGGAAGGCAGCGAACTCAATAAGGCAGTACGGAAATCCATGCCGGGTCAGAACTGGAACCTGTTTATTGCGTCCAACCAACTCCGGGACGCCCACGAGAAGGGCGACAGCTACGAGATTGACGCTGCCAACCAGAAGCTATTCGCTACCATGCTCCCCCCAAAGGCACCCAAGGGATTTCCCGCCAACCCGCCCGAGGAACATGCTGCGATGGTCAGCCGGATAGCCGGGTTCTGGTCGCATCCCACTTGGTCAGCCAAGACCGCCCCGGTGAATCTTCCCCCGGCAATGGCGCACGAGATGGAGTCCGCACGGTTGGTGCTGTGGTGGAATAACCGTCGCAAGCGGTTCCTACCGGCCATCTTCTGCCCGGATTACAAGACCGCGATGTACGTGCACGCTGTCCTGCGGGACTTGCGGGCGTGCCCCGGTTGCGATAAGCCCTTTATCCCTGACCGGCTTGACCAGCAATATTGCAAACCTCAATGCAGTGGCCGTCAACGCACCCGCAGACGCCGGGCGAAGTTGCGCGGGAAGAAAGCGCATTAGCGATCAGGGGGAGTGGGACACATCCGTGACACTTGTGACGGATTATTGCGATGAGCGAACGGTTTTCCATGTCTCGCACCCGTGAAAGTGACGCATGGTGACGGCAACGTGACGCACAAATGACGCGAGAAAGAGAGTTAACCCCGAATGTTTTGTTCCCGATGACATATAGTGACACGTAATTCTCTAGATAAACACTAAAACTAAACATATATGTAATAGGCGGTTATATAGGAGAACGTGGCGTTCGTGTCATTTCGCGTCACTCCACCTTCCCCAGCCATATTGCAAGGCCGACGTGGTGACGGGTGTGACATGTCACTCGTGTCACCTTAGTGAAGCCGCACCGCTCCCCAGAGCAATCGAGTGTTGGTAACGTCCCCTATGGCCCTGCCCTTTATCCAGCGTGAAGCGACTTAGCACGAGTTACCGGAACTTTTTCTTGACTTATCCCAACTGAGGCGCGTAATGTTCGTTCAGCCATCCCTCCGGGGCGATCCTGTCACGCCGCTGAATCTCATGGTGGACAGGAGCATTGTGCCAAATCCGGTCGTACTCGATTCCCCGCAACCAGCCAAGAAAAACGGACGCCCGCTTGGTAGCCGTTCTTCCTACTACATCCAGCTAGAAAAGATGGCCGCGAGGCGTGCCGGACTCATGGACGGCGTGCTATGCGACCCCGCGGTGCGTTTGCCCGAAGCCGCCGTGGTTGCCGGACTCTCCGTGTCAACGCTGAGGCGGCTGGCCCGCACCGGAGCGATTGCCGCGACCAAGACCACGCCCCGGCATGGCCATTGGCGAATAAAACTTTCCACGCTGAAATCGTTCTCGGAAGGAGCGCCGCTATGATCGAAGACGATCTTCGTAAAGACGATCTTCCCGAAGATGACCGGCCAGTCTCCGCTCACCTTGAGGACTTCGACTTGCCGACTTTTTCTGAAGAGCTATCGGTCTGGCGAACGCATTGCCATGAACTATGGAATTCAGCGGTTCTGGCGGGTGATTTAAGGTCGCAAGCATCAAGTTTGCAGGCAGCTTTCAGAGGTTTGGCCGAGTGGCGCGACACACTGGAAGCCGAGAAAGCCGCTGGCGCACAGGCCGGAATATCGCAAGAGACGAGAGACCAGATCATCCGGGATCATTTGGATTCACTGCTTCGCACCGCCCAGACCAAGCAATATGCGCACTGCCACTGCTGCCACAGTTCTTGGGGCGACGTGGGGAGAGTGCGCCAATTCACTGAATGGCTGATTTCAAAAGGACTGGTCGATGACTTCCAGCAATGGCTGGTCGGAGTCGCGTACATCACAAACGAGAAAAATGAGGACGACCATGAGAACAGAGCGAACTGAATCACCCAATCTTGCGGCAGAAGTCGTGGCCTTGCAGTCGCAGTTGGCCACGGCGGAAGCGGCCAACGTCAATCCGCGAGTTGTGGCGATAGACGAAATCCGCGCCCAGCTTGACCGCAATACCTTGCCCTACCTGGTCTGATTCGAGCGGCTGAATTTCGTTTCGACCAGGCGCTCAAGGCCGCGTCAGTTGCCAAACAAAACTTGGAGGTTCACTGAAAATGACTTACACACCTGGCCCTAATGATGTTGCCTACGGAGTGACACCACCGGCAACCGGCACCATCACGGTTCCGCAATCGCCTTCGGGCGCAATCACGCAAAACACAGGCCGGAGCGAATCTGCGACCGAGACTTTTGTCAGTTCGTTGGTTCAAACCGAGCAACAAGGCACGCCAATCTTGAGTACCGCACCCATGATTGCAGGCACGGGGCCACAGCCGTTTTACAGTGGCAACACAAGCGGGGTGACACCATGAAGCTAGATGGAATCCTACTGCCGGAATTCGCCGACGATTTGCTGGGCGATGAGTCAAGCCGATTCAATCTTGAGCGCAGCGCGACGCGAACGCCGGAACCGACAATCACACTCCCAGAGGCAACCGGCTTTTCGGATAGCACCGGCATCGTTGCCGAAATCGAAAAGTCCTGGCTGGTCGAACAACTTACCGGCATCACCGTCACTGACGCCCAGCGCAATGCCTCAGCGCATGGCGACTTCCGCAAGCGGGCGGCTGGGGCTGGTGCTCACGATTGGTACAAGCAACACGCCCCCGCGAGAGCGGCACTCCGCAAAGCGCGGATTGAAGGCGTGCTGCCCGATGCGGAGATGGAACGGTTAGAGATTGCCGCGTGGGGAAAAGTTTTGTGAGTTTCGCTGGGGACTCTCAGACGAGTTGTTCTCTTTGAATTCAAAGCTGGGCGTTATTCGTCACCGCCTAGCCTCCTGTTAGGGAGAACGACGGATTACCCCAGCGGGAAAGGGGGGAGTGGTTAAATCCCACTCCCCTGAAAGTTGCGGCCCCGTCTTTAATCATGGCGCAGGTTCGACGCTTTGCTGGTGGGTCGGGGCCAAAAGACTTTTGCAGGCTCACCGGCAGGAATTCGACTACGGTCTCAGGCGAACCGGCTCCACAATTGCCTGCGTGCTCAGCCGCACTGAGTGACGGCGGCAGGACTCATGCCATTGCAGCCCTGCCGTCGTTTTTCTAGAACGTTGCCATCATTGCCGACTGCACTGCCGTGGCAGCTTGCGCGTCGGTCGTTCCGACGTATTGCAGAGTGCTCGAAATCGACCGATGACCCAACGCCTGCTTGACCAACGCCAGATTGACATTGGATGCCACGAGATGAGACGCCAGAGAATGTTTCAGGCAGTGCGGGTGCCGTTTCTCAACCGGCAACCCAGCGGCTTCTGCAATCGCCTGGAAAGCGCGAAAGAATGCAGAACGGGAGAGACGCCCGCCTTTTTGACTGACGAACAGAAATGGGCTGCCATCGTCGGGCCGTTGCTTCATCCACGCACCTAGAGCCGTTGGCTCATCCAGCAGAGGCATTCCACGATGCGGGTAGAGCGGCTGTGTGGTCTTCAGTGAACCCTTGAGGCGCTGTACGACGACGCTTTGATTCTTCAGGTCAACGTCGGCCAGTTGCAGACTGCAAACCTCACTGGCCCTAAACCCGTGCCGATAGGCAAGCAGTATCATGGCCCAGTCCCGGACGCGGGACTGCTTGGCGGTACGGAGCACAGCCAACACTTCAGCCGGGGTGAGAAACGTCATCGAATTGCGATTTGCTCTCTTCATGGTTTTCTCCTGGATACGAAACGCAACATTACGTCGTAACTCCCGAAAATCGGATGCACGCAAGCAAAGCGGTTGCGACCGTGATTCACTCCCGGAACGCAACACTATGAGTAAACGGTTGCGTTTTGGGGATGCGCTTCTCTGGTGATTTAGAGAGCCGAGCCGATCCCCTGCTGTACCCTCAGCGTGCGTTGTCTAACACAGCCACAACGGTTCGCTTACTCTCACAGCTTGCCCGTCAGAGCGTCGGCTCGGCTCCCATTGCCCAGACTGCGACCCACGCGCCCCTGATGAGCACGGGTTTGCCTGATGCGACAGCGTTGCCCGTTTTCCGGCGGTGCCGCTCGGTCTTTTTCCCTTGATTCTTGTACCAGAAAGAAAGGCTAAAGTATAGAAAATAAATAAGTTAAACACCGCATTGGTCGCTCACGGAAAACCTACAAAAATGGGGAACATGAACCTGCCTAAATCCGCTTGAAGTGGACTAATTCAGGTGCATAATTCCTTCACCCAGGAGGTGAGTAAAATGCAGTCTCTGATTTCGAGGTTCCTTGTAGTTCTCGCGATGTTCACTACGGTCGTTAACGCACAGATGACGAGCAACGTTTTCGAGAGAGTGTTTCTTGTTCAGGGGCCAGTCGAAGGCGGGACAGCGTTCACCATCGAGGTCGATGGTCGGCAGTATCTTATTACGGCCAAGCATGTCGTCAAGGGCATGAAGGAAGATGACAGGATTCAAATCCGAAAAAACGACCAGTGGTTTCCGCTCACTGTCAAAGTATTTCGATGCGATGATCCCGTGGACATTGCTGTGTTGATTCCACCATCGCAGCTATCCGTAAATTTCCCCCTAGAAGCGACAGCGGAGGGAGTGTTCTTTGGTGGCGAAACCTCCTTCCTCGGATTTCCTTATGGGATCACGACCGGACTTAAATTGGCTGGCGGCTATCCGCTGCCCTTGGTTAAGAAAGCCACGTTGTCTGGAATGATCCCGTTAGTTCCTGACAAGGGTTCGATTATTGTGTTGGATGGATACAACAATCCTGGTTTCTCCGGTTCCCCTGTAGTGTTCCGTGATTCCACAAAGAGCCAAGTGACGTTCAAGGTTGCAGGCGTTGTTGTGTCTTTCTTGTCGGAGGCGGGGCCAGTGCTAAAGACGGAAGAGGTGGCCCCGGCGCAAATCACTGCCGAGGATAAGCAAGAATCCCGTATCCTCCAGTACCATCAAAAATCCTACAAGATCACCCAGGAGACAACCGATTTTGTTCGGTTGAATACTGGCATCGCATTCGCTCATGACATAGCATTCGCGGTGGACTTGATTCGTAAGCATCCGATTGGGCCAAAGGTGGCCGACGATTTTCAGCCAAAGTGAAAACTTTTCGGGCGAAGAGAGTTCACTTTAAGGGGAGCGATTTGGTCTGTAGTGCTGTTTAGTGTAGAAATAGCCCGATGGAACTGATTTCCCCGCGCCCGCTCTCTTCGATTGCAGCCCGCCCTATCCCAGCCAAGGGCGAGCATCAGCGGGATGGGGCGAATGAGTCCGACCGCTTGCTCCGGGCAATCGTCCATTTGGCCCGCAAGCCGGAAACCTTGCAGACCCGCATTGCCCTGCGTCGGCTGGTGGTGAAGACCGCAAGGGAAATTGCGCTGGACTTCTAAATCGAAACAACTAGCAGGAGAGGTGGCCAATGAGGATGGACGACTCTGCCGCACGGTTCTTAATTGCGATTGGATTCAATATCGTAGTGGCTGTTGTATTCTACGTCTTCGGCTCGGGGTTGATGGTGGCTTGGTTTACTTTTCTGGCCCTCACTGGATTCGCCGCCCTCGGGGAAATCGGCCAGGCCCTCGATTCAATCGCACGCAAGTTGGATGCCCTGTCCAAAGTGAAGACAGATTTAGGTTGATTGTCCCGCACACGGCTGCTTTGAAGATTTTAATACCTAGATCGTCCAAATGGTGAGCCAGGCCAAGGTCATTTAATGGTTACCGACGCGCCGGGTGAGTCCGCCTCCTACTTCCACCCTGACGATGAGATTCAAGCTGAGGAAGGTGTCCGGCCTCTTGCTCTTCAGGCGTGGGCCAAATTACTTTACACGTCATCCCACAGACGGGGCACTTGTGATGCGTCGCACCTTCCGGGATTCCTTCGGTACCTACGCCGTATCCACGGCAAGGCGGTCCTTGACTCATGCCGAAAGCGTAGTTCGCCGCTAAAGCCTTGTCAATTCACCAATGCCGCAACGGACGCAGAGTAGCTTTGTGAGCCAATGCCGAAAGTTACGGTCAAAGACGCGCCGATGTTCCCTGAGAAGAAGTGAAAGCACCTTGTAGCTAAATCCCATCTAGGGCGTTGCGGACTTCCAAAATTTTGAACCTGCGAACAGTGGTTTTTTTCAGCCATGCCCGAGCAGCCTCACGGGTGCGAAACCCGTAAGCACCGAGCAGCCCTAACGGATTCGGCTTGTCAGGCGGCCAGAAGTCGGACTGCGTTTCCTTGTCCACAATCACATACTCACATCGAATTCCGGTTCCAGAGTCATTCCAGCAGCGGTTTAGCTTTACGCTGTAACGCTTGTGCCTTGTTCCGTTCGGGTCTGGGTAGGTTTTGTCAATCATCCTCGGTTCGGTCAAAGGCTTCTGGACTGCATGGTCAAGGTTGCGTTTCGGCATGGCGTCTTCTCCTACGGGCACGTCGGCATCGTGAAAGCGAACTTTTGGCCATCAGCATCGGTGATCTCGAAATCTATCGGGAAGACGGCAGGTGTCAGAGTTCCAACAATTTGCACTTGGCCATTCTGCGGAACACTGGGCATGTCCCAAAGTTCATCGCTCTCATGCTTAGCTACGATACGGATTGGCCACTTGAGTTGGTTGGCGTCACACGCCCCCTTTACCAGTTTCCAAAAAACCGGCCAAAATCTTGCCCACAGATTTGTTCCTATTGGCTGAGTGCTCATAGTTCTCCTTTTGGGGGGCAGGCTTGGAAAAAGTGCCCGTTATGATATACCGATTTCGCGGAACAACTTTGGGCGAAAAGGCACATTTATTTTGGGGTGCGATGTAAATTTTTCACGAACTGCGGCCCAGGTCGGGCCAAGAATGCATATAGAGAACTACAGTAGTCCGGCGGTCAACCGGTCGTGGGAAGCCCCACACTTAGCATTGATGCCGCCGTGCCCGAAAGGGAGCGGGTTTTTCTGCGTCGAGCGTATAATTTCGGGCCATGATTCGGCTGCCAATATTGAAAGACGAATTGGCCTTCCTGGAAAAGCTCTTGCCGGAACTGGAGACGAGACCGGATTTAGGGCACGTGGCAATTGAAATCAAGGCGCGGATAGAGAAGATTAGCCGAGAGATTCACACCCTAGAAGCAACGGTTGGCAAAAGTTCAAAGTAGCCCACGCCCACTTCTATCGTTTCCCAGCCGCGTCTTCGTCATCAAATCGTTGCTTCCAAGTTGGGTCGTGTCTGTTGAGAAAATCAATAACTCGGCTTTCATATTCCCGGCCAACCGTGTTTGAGACCGAGATGTACTTGAACGTGTAGTCGTGTGCGCTCTCTACTGGGTCAACCTCCAAGCACTGGTTCATCTCGTGTACCCGTGCCCATAGTTCTTTCATCGCGGGGGTCTTGATATCCGCATCTTTAGCAGACCACACTGCTGCATCGGCCCTGCACTGCTCCACGGTTGGCGCATGTTCTTGGGCAAGCGCCACGACTGGAAGGAGAAGCAACAACCCTACTGATTTCATGAGTGTGAACATTTCGTCTCGCCTCCGGGAAATCGAGATTCTACCCGCAGCTTGCGACACCCTGCTGGGGCACATCATGACCACAGTGCCGCGATAGCCGCTGGGAGTTGAAGGACGAAACCAATGATGATGAGCCGGACTCCCCAAGGCACGTATGCTGGCTTCTCCGTGACGACCTCGGCTGTTGGCCCGGTGTGTTGCCACTCGGGGCATGGTTCATCCGTAACACCAAGCGGCCCCCCATAACCCGTCGCTACGCGCTTGTCCTTCAGACATAGAGCCATGTTACCGTCGCTAGTTTCCACCAGCCGGAATTGAGAGGGCTTCAAGGTGAGAGCGTATACCAGAAGCAAACCGCCAACCAAGCCGCAAGACAGTCCCACCAAGTTCGCAACGGCAAGAACGATTTTCAAATTGACCTTGCGGGACACTGTGGGCGATTGTACCGCCTTTTGTCCGTGAACATGAACCAAAGTGAGCCAAAACAGAACGAGCAAACCAAAGCGGTTCTTCAGTTTTTTCTTGCACTTAGGTGTGCTGCCTTGTCCAGCGTGTAGGGCAGAATCGGACTACGAACCAGAAGGTCGGGAGTTCGAATCTCTCAGGGCGCACCATATTCTCCCCTCCCTCGGCGGGGCTGGGGATTTCACCCCGCGGCTTCCGCATCCCTCACGCCGCTAAACGGGCCAAGGTCGAATCTCTCAGGGCGCACTATCACCAGAATGCAACTGCCCTTAAGAATGGCTTAAGGTTCGAGTTGTATCATCCATCCGACCTTCCTCCTGCAACTGGCTACTTTGGATTCATAAATTTGCGGAACCGCTGGACACTATGCAGCCGAAGTGGTCGTTTCTAACGAACGAGGTAGTCCCATGCCAATAGGCCCGTCGCCTCTCTCGTGGGGGGGATGGCTGCTTTGGAGCGTGGGCGGCGGAATGGGCGCGATGATTGCGTCCCGAATTGTCCACAAGACCAAGAACGGGGCGTGGGCTTTGGCTTGGTGGTTCATCGCCGTAATGGCCGGGATTGGCGGGGTCGTTTGCTTCGTCATCGGGCTCGTCCGTTTTGCCCAATGGGTTTGGAGGTAGAATACTCACCTGCATCGCGTTCGCAACTGATCGGACAAACCGTAGCCTTGTCTTTACTATCCAGAGTGTGCAATTTTGAACACACCGGTATCCCTTCGGTTTCGTATTCTGTGACTTATCGGTTGAGCAACATACGAGTCACCGACGCCGCCGAGGTGTTTCCCGGGTAGTGTAACGCGCATCTATATATTGCAGTAGGCGGGCGCGATGAAGGTACGGAGGAGGTTCAAGAATATGAACATTTTCGGACATGCCTCAAAGCTCACAGGGCCTCAATTGGCAAAGCAGAGCTTGGGCTCCTTGTTGTCGTTGGCTCTGTTGCTTACAACATGGCCTCAGGACCTGTTGGCCTCTCAAGACGCGCAAGCTCCGGCGCAGGGCGCTCAAGCCACAGTGCAGGGTGGTCAGGCGGATCAGACCGCTCAGGCACCGGCATACACGCAACAGACCCCCGAGCAGTTGCAGCAACTGGTAGCGCCGATTGCGCTTTATCCGGATTCGCTAGTGGCGCAAATTCTGGCGGCGTCCACGTTCCCCGAGCAGGTCGTCGAGGCCGATAGGTGGGTGCAAGCTCATCCTGATTTGAAGGACGACGCTTTGGGTCAGGCGGTTGATCAGCAACCCTGGGACCCAAGTGTTAAGGCGCTCGCTGGGTTTCCATCCGTCCTCGGCAATATGGACAAGAATCTCTCCTGGACGTCCTCCCTGGGAGATGCTTACTACAATCAGCAACAAGACGTGATGGATGCAGTGCAGGTAATGCGCCGTCGAGCCCGAGCAGCGGGCAACCTCAAATCCACGCCACAGCAAACCGTGGACACGAGCGGCCAAGATGATGATATCGCCATTCAGCCGGCCAACCCGAATGTTGTTTACGTCCCTGCGTACAATCCATGGCTGGTTTACGGAGCTCCCCTCGTGGTGTGGCCGGGATGGTACCCGTATCCCGGAATCTGGTTTGGCGGTCCGTACCTCTCGTTCGGACTCGGCTTCGGAATTGGTTGGTACGGCGGTTTTGGCTGGGGTTGGGGCCATTGGGGCTTCAATTGGCGCGGCGGATACGCAATTTACAACCGCGGCCGGTACTACTCCGGAAGCCGGACGTTTTATAACCGCAACACCTTCTACCGCGGTGGAGCTAACGGTTTCCGCGGTGGAGTGAATGCTCGCGGCAATGTGCCCAGACCTCCCAGCGGGAACATCGCGGGACACGGCGGAGTTTACAACCGTCCTGGAGCTGTCCCCAGGCCATTCAACGGAAACAGTCAGGCGGCCCGGGGATATGCTGAACCCCGCGGTCAGACCGGTGTCCGCTCCGGCGCTTTCAGCGGCTACGACCATGGTGGCCAAGCGAGGAGTTTTTCATCGCGTGGGAGCTCCAGCTTTGGTGGAGGATCGCGCGGCTTCGGCGGCGGCGGATCTCGCGGCGGCGGTGGTGGCGGGCGGCGGTAATCGAACTGTAGTTGTGTTCCGAACAGCGTGTGAAATCTAGAGTGGAGGCGATATGCCGCGAACGAAGCTGAACTTCGACAATTCCCAGGGGCCCAGTTTTCTGAAATTGGCCGCGGTCGCGATGCTTGTGACGGGGTGTTTTGCCGCGCATTCTCTGGCACAACAGAAAGGCCAGAAAACATTCTCATCGCCGGAGGACGCAAGCAACGCAATGGTCACGGCAGCGCAGAACAATGATGAGAAAGCGTTGCTCGACATCCTCGGACCAGACGGAAAGCAAGTCGTTTCGTCGGGAGACGACACCGAGGACGCCAATGGCCGCGCCAACTTCGTACAGAGATATCAGCAAATGCACCGCCTGGTGAAAGAGCCGGATGGGACCACTACCTTGTATATCGGCGCGGAGAATTGGCCGACCCCCATACCGCTCGTGAACAACGGTAATGCTTGGTATTTCGACACCGAGGCGGGCAAGAAAGAGATTTTGTTCAGGCGAGTCGGCCGCAATGAAATGTCTGCCATTCGTATCTGCCAGGAGCTGGCTGCGGCTCAGAAAGAATATTCCACGCAGCACAACGAGTACGCGCAGAAAATCTTCAGTGATGAAGGGCAACACAATGGTCTTTATTGGAAGGCGGCCTCGGGCGAACCTCAAAGCCCCATCGGGCCGCTGGTGGCACGGGCCGTTGCCAGGGGCTACGTTGATAGCCTCGAAGGGGCTCCGACTCCTTACCGCGGTTACTATTACCGCCTCCTGACACGTCAGGGGAAGAGTGCTCCGGATGGCGCGAAAAACTACATCGTCAACGGCAAAATGACAGTCAGTTTTGCTTTCGTGGCCTACCCAGCGGAATACCGATCATCCGGGGTGATGACATTCATAGTCGGAGGGGATGGGCTTGTGTACGAGAAGGATCTCGGTAAGAAGACCGATGCTCGTGCCCGAGCTATGAAGGAATACAACCCCGATTCCGCCTGGCAAAAAACCGTAGAGCAGGAGGAGGCCGCCACCGGCGCCAGCAGATAAAGACATCGTTTTGCTGCGAATGCAGGAACCTGATTTCCGGGAATTCGGCCCACCTACCAGAATCGGAGTTTTCTCCAACTTGCCTCCATCCTTCCGCCTTTGTCGGAGAAGCCCTCCGAATGGTATTGTCCCCGAGGTGCAAGGTCGTTATAGTGTGAGACCTTGAAGCGAGCGGCCCCTCCTGATGTACCTAAGACCAGGGGCTGGTCGGAGGAGAAACCATGCCACTGCGTCTGGACAGCCGCCCGGTGGGCGACATCTTAGTGGTGCAATGCAGCGGGCGCATCGTCGCGGGAGCGGACGTTCATTCGTTGCAGATGTTGTTAGGGAAGGTCTTGCCTCAACATCATGAGGTCGTCCTGCACTTGGAGCGGGTGGAGTTCATTGACAGCAGCGGATTGGGAGCGCTGGTACGTCTGGTCTCAACGGCGCGTGCCAACGGCAGCGATCTTAAATTGTGTGCCTTGCCGCAGCAGGTGCGCAGAACTTTAGAGCTGACGAATTTGCTTTCGTTGTTCGAGATCTACGACTCCGAAGCCGAAGCCATCGTGGCGGCGTATCTGGGTTCACGTTATTCCAAGGACAAGGGTGACGAGAAGCAACTCCGGATTCTGTGTGTCTATGACTCGGCCGACGTGCGAGCTCTACTGGGAGAAGTGCTGTGCCGCGCCGGTTACAAGGCCGTTACTACCGGCAACGTTCACGACGCTCAGATTCTGTTAAGGGCCACGAAGGCAAGGCTTGTCGTCCTGGGCGCGAATATGCAATCGGTGCACGGCGCGTCGACGAAGAAGGCGATGGAGGAGATTGATCCGGCGGTGTCGCTAGTGGTGCTCGACGACGGCTTTGGCGCGCAGGACCCGGGAGAGGCTGCGACGAAGTTATTGGACACCATCCGCAGCCGCACTGCGGGAACTGCGGCGTAAATGGTTCCTGACTTTGGAGACTCCTCCGCAAGGGCTGTTCAGACGCGTACCCCGGGAAAACAAGTGCATGATTCCTCGCACGACGGTTGCTGGCTGGATCTCAGTCCTTTCGGTAGTCGGTCTGGCAATGCCGCCCACCGGGCTTGGCGCCGATGAAACCGTCCGGTATAAGCCGGCTTCTCGAGAGCTCGTTGAATCCCGCCTGAAGAAGTACGCCGGCAATGATCAGCAACGCGAGGTGACGCTCAAGCAAATGTTTGGCGATGCCGGGTGCGACGACCGACACCTCTCCGAACAGGCGGTGAGAGGAGCGAAGCAGCCCAATGTCATCTGCGTGCTGCCGGGCAGCTCAGACAAGGTCATCATCGTCGGCGCGCACTTCGATCACGTGTCCGCAGGCGACGGAGTCGTGGACAATTGGAGCGGAGCGTCGCTGCTGCCGTCCCTGTTCGAAGCGGTGAAGACGGAACCGCGCAAGCATAGTTACATCTTCGTTGGGTTCACCGATGAAGAGAAGGGGGAAGTCGGCTCACGTTTCTATGCCGGCCAAATGACCAAGAAGCAGGTCGCGGCAACCGACGCCATGGTCAACATCGACACGCTGGGCCTGGCGCAAACCGAGATTTGGGCCAGCCATTCGGACCGGCGACTGAGTAGCGCACTTGTTTACATCGCAAAGCAGTTGGGATTGCCGGTTAAGGGTGTCGATGTGGACCAGATCGGCAGCACCGATTCCGTACAATTCGCCGCACGAAAGATTCCCAGCATCACCATCCACTCGCTGACACAGGAAACCTGGAATGCCCGTATCCTGCACACCTCGAAGGACAGGATTTCAGCCATGCGCTTGGACGATTACTACCAGACTTACGGCTTACTGGCAGCTTATCTGGCGTTTTTAGACCGGGTTGCGGGTGCCCGCACGAACCCGTAGGGATCGTGACTTCCTACGATGGCAGGCGGGAGATGAATTCCAGCCCAAACCAGTAGCCGGTGCGATTGCGGACAATGGCGGTCAGGCGGGCGTGGTGGGGCTGGCTGAACTCGATTTCGGTGAGGTCGCCGGGTTGCAGCGGAACTCCGGCGTATATGGACATGCCGCCTTCGCTGATCTCGACGCCGAGTCCACTTACGTGCTTTGCCTTAGGCCCATCACACAGCAGGATGCTTACAGGAAGATTAACCGGATAGCGCTTCCAGCGGCGGGTATTGGCGGGAGACTGCATCGTGACTGCCCTGCCTAGTTGCGTACAGGGCGATGATAGGGACTGACCCACGCGCCTTCAAATTACCAAGGTACGAGTGGTAACCGGTTACGGCGTTGGGGCGGCGGACAAAGGCGTTCACCGCAGAGGACACGGGGAAACACTAAGGAAACCCCGTTGCTGCCCTAGCCGGGGGGCAGAGTTCGGCAGAAGATCCGGATTTTGCTGACCTGTTCGGGAAGAATGCCGACAAACTCGAAGCCGTGGAGGAATCCCATGCGATGGCGCACCACGGCGCGCAGGGTCTGGAGTTCGTCCACTTTGGGGATGGAAAACTCAAGCGAGACCATTTCCCCAGGGCGGAATTCGCTGGTCACGACCGCTCCCAAGCCATTCTCCGCGATTTCGAAGCAGCGGCCGTGAATGCGCAGGTATCCTTCCTGCCCCAGGACCTTTACGATCACAGGGAGCTCGGTACGGTAGCGGGCGTAGCGCCTTGTCGAGGACTTGTGCACGCGTTCGACTTCTTGCGTTTGCTCTACTTATTACCTGATATTGCGCCCGGGGACGGTCCAAGGGAGGACAACCCTATCGTCACAAAAACTTGCAACCTTGGCAAGAGGCGGAGCTGAAAAGTTAGGTACGAACGGCATAGGGCTTCGGGAAAAACGATACCCTGAGCGGAAGCGAGGAACTCTGGCGGACCCGGAGAGACTTGAACTCCCAACCTCTGCGTTCGAAGCGCATTGCTCTATCCAGTTGAGCTACGGGTCCGCCCCACTGCTCCAAAGTATACCTTCACAGTGATTCGCTCCGCCCCCCACCTGCACGTCCGCCGCTTTCCCTCTTACAATGCTTGAGTGAAAACTTGGGACGTCATCATCATTGGCGGTGGGATTATTGGGCTCTCGCTGTCGATCGCGCTACGCAAGCGCGGCGCGAAGGTGCTGGTGGTCGAGCGGGGAGAACCGGGGCGCGAAGCATCCCATGCTGCCGCAGGAATGCTCAGCGATTGCGCGCTCGAGACTCCGTTAGCGCTGCAGCCTCTGGCGCGGGCAAGCGCGCGAATGTATCCCGAGTTTGTGCATCAGCTGCAAGATGAATCGGGTGTGAATGTTGACCTGCGGGATCAGGGAACGCTGCTGTTTCTTTCGGCCGAGCATGCTGGTCGTGGCCTTGAGGCAGAGGAGATTTCTGCCGGGCGCCTAGCCAAGCTTGAACCGGCGCTCGCCGATCCCAAGCAGCTGGCATTCTTCTTGAAAGAACGCAGCATCGATCCGCGGGCGCTGACGACGGCGGCGCTCAAGGCGGCCAAACATCGCGACGTGGATATTTCTTCCGGGACATCCGTGATCGGCGTGTTGCTTTCCGATGACCGGGTCGTGGGCGTAGATACCGACAAGTCCAGCTACCACGCGCCGGTGGTGGTGAACTGCGCGGGGGCATGGGCAGGACAGATTTCCGAATATCACCTCCCTACCCGGCCGGTAAAAGGACAAATGCTGTGCGTAGTGGGCGGACCGGCGTTGACCCACGTGTTGCGTGCGCCGGACGTGTATTTGGTACCTAGGAGTGAAGGGCGAGTGCTGATCGGCGCTACCGTCGAAGAAGCTGGGTACGATAAGCGCACCGACGCTGACACCATTCAGCGCATGCATCGGGCAGCGGTGGCGCTTGTCCCAGGGCTGGAGCGGGCGCGGGTGCTGGAGTCCTGGGCAGGGCTGCGGCCTGGAACGCCGGATGATCTGCCAATTCTAGGAGGAACCAACACGCCGGGATACTTCGTGGCCGCGGGACACTTTCGCGATGGCATCCTGCTAGCTCCGATCACGGCACGGGTGATGGCGCAGATAGTGACGGGCGGGAAGCCGGAGTTAGATCTGACGCCGTTTTCTGCGAAGCGGTTCGGCAATTAGAAGGCCGCACTAACTCTTCGGCGCGTAACCGGGGCACTGCAGAATGGGCAGGCGCGGATACTTGGGGAAGCTGGGGTCGGTGTCGGAGAGTCCGCAGCGATAGAAAGTTGATCCGCGGGAGGAGTCGACGCGTCGCGAATATTGGCAGTCAAGGCAGAGTCCAACACGCCGACGCTCCGCGTTGATCTTGTCTTCCGCTGCCATGCTCGGAGCATAACCTATCCTCCGGCTGGCTTTTTGCTGCTCGCAGTAGCATGCAGGCCGCCGAATGCTGGTGGCATACGCGTGATTCCGAGCATTCACTGCGGAACAACAGCTAGCTGGTTTCTACCAAATCCGCACCCGGTCATTGGGGGCAAGGGAGAGCTTGTCGCCAGGTTCGATCTCAAACGCGGCGTACCACGCGTCAATATTGCGGACGGTGGCTGCACGGTACTGGGCGGGAGCGTGCGGATCCGTCATCACTTGCTGTCGCGCCGCTGCTTCGCGAGACTTCGCTCCCCAATTCTGTGCGAAGGCGATAAAGAACTGCTGGTCGCCTGAAAATCCTTCCTGCGCCGGGGCAATGTGGCCGGCTAACGACGCCCGGTAGCCGTCGTAGGCGGCGGCAATGCCGGCAACATCTGCGATGTTTTCACCCAGCGTCTGCTTGCCGTTAACGGGGAGATCCGGGAAAGGCCTATAGGTATCGTACTGCGCGGCCAGCTTCGCGGTCGCCGCCTCGAAGTGAGCGAGATCAGATGGCGTCCACCAGTTGCGCACTCTGCCTTTGGAATCAAAGGCCGCGCCCTCGGAGTCAAACGTGTGGCTGATTTCGTGTCCGATGACCGAGCCAATGGCGCCGTAGTTGACGGCAGCCGGTGCCTGCGCGTCAAAGAACGGCGGCTGCAGAATGGCAGCGGGGAAATTGAGCGCGTTTTGCAGCGGGAGATTGACTGCATTGACGGTTTGCGGTGTCATGCACCATTGCTTGCGATCGACTGGAGCGCCCAAACGTGCCAAGTTGTGGCGATAGTCAAACAGGCTGGCACGCCAGAAATTTCCAAAGATGTCATCGGCTTTGACTTCATAGGCCGAGTAATCGCGCCAGGTTTCCGGATAGCCGATACCTACGTAAAGGGTGGTCAGTTTGGCCTGGGCTTCGGCTTTTGTGGAAGGATCCATCCAGGACAGCGCTTCGATACGCTGTCGAAAGGCGGCGATGATGTTCGCGACCATTGCGTCTGCCTGGGCCTTAGCTTCCGGTGGGAAGTAACGTTGTGCATAGAGCTTTCCCACCTCGTCACCGAGTAGTCGATTCACAGTGTCGACGCCACGCTTCCAACGCGGACGCTGCTCAGGCGTACCGGAAAGTATCTTGCCGAAGAAGGCAAAGCGTTGGTCCGCGAGCGCCTTGGGCAACACCCCAGCGTAGGCTTCGATCAAGTGATATGCGAGCCAGTCTTTCCACGTGTCGAGGGGGGTCGAGGCCACCAGAGCAGACTCGCCGGTGAACGCGCCCGGCTGCCAAACAATAAAACTGGGTTGTTGGCTGAGTCCGGCGCCACGGAAGTATTCGGCCCAGTCAAGGCCGGGGGCCTTGGCCGCGAAATCAGCCTGCTGCCAGGTATTATTGGCTTTGTGGATGTCTTCGTTATCGGCCAGGCTGAGATGGGTTTGCGCGATGGCGTGCTCCAGTTCCACGATCCGTGCGGCGCGAGCGTCTGGGTCCGTGAATACAGCCAGCTTGAGCATGGTGGAGACATGAGTTTGATACTTGCCGCGGAGATCACGCATACGATCGCTGTCCGCGATGTAATACTCGCGGTCGGGCAGTTCGAGGCCGCCTTGCAACAGGAAGGCCGCGTAGTGATCGGAATCGTTGAAACCGGGAGCGACCCACAGGCCAAACAGGTTCGCGGTATGGAAGTTGGTGTTGTTGAGAGCGTCGACGTCAGCGCGCAGGCCTTCCCCGAGGGCATGGGCCAACTCCTGCTTGTTGCGGATGGCCTTAATAGCTTTGAGATGGGGTTCGAGGGGAGTGAGGCCACGGGACTCGATGGTGGTCTCGTCCACGTAGGAGTTGTAAAGATCTGCGATCTTACGGGCGCTAAAGCCGGCCGGTGATCCGCCCTTGGCAGTTTCTTCAATCAAGCCAGCGGTGCGCTTGTCGCTGAGTTCAGACAGGGCGGTAAAAACGCCGATGCGGCCGCGGTCCGGCGGAATTTCGGTTCGCTTGATCCAGTCGCCGTTGGCGTATTCATAAAAGTCATCGCCGGGCCTGGCCGAGCGATCCATGTTGGCGACAGCGATGCCGTGAATAGCCGGCTGCGGCGCATCCTGGGCGCGCATAAGAACTGAAGAAAGACTGCTGAGCGCGAAAATGGCGCACACCCAAGAAGAAAACAAGGATCTAGATATGGATTTCATCGATAAACTCCAAAAGGGCCCCGGCAATGTAACCGTACGGCCAAGTATTAAGACGGTACGCAACCCAAGAGGGTAGCATGACGGGCGCCCAAGGAGGCGGCCGCTCAGGGAAGTCAGGCCCGGCGGTCAGGTATACTTAATCGTTTTATCCATCAGACCCCAGTCGGAATCGCGTTTCCCGCGCGAGAAATGAGGATCGCCCTATGGCTTCACCTGCAATCGATTACGCCCGGCAGAACCAGCAACGCTTTTTAAACGAACTCAAAGATTTGCTTCGTATCCCCAGCGTCAGCACTGCACCTGAACACAAGTCCGACGTGCAAAAGGCAGCCGATGTCGTGGCCAATGAACTGCGGCGCATTGGCATGGACAACGTGGAAGTCATCGCCACCAAGGGCCATCCGCTGATTTACGCCGACTGGCTGCATGCTTCCGGCAAACCGACTGTGCTGTGTTACGCGCACTACGACGTGCAGCCCGCAGAGCCTCTCGACGAATGGATCAGTCCGCCGTTTGAGCCAACCGAGCGCAACAACAACATCTACGCGCGCGGAGCGGTGGACGACAAAGGCCAGCTGTGGATGGAGATCAAGGCGATCGAAGCGTTGATGAAGGGCCATGGCGGCAAGCTGCCGCTGAATGTGAAGTTCATCATCGAGGGGGAAGAGGAAGTCGGCGGCGAGTCGATTGCCGAATACGTGCGCAAGCAGAAGGCCAAGCTGAAGGCCGACTTCGCGTTGGTTTGCGATACAGAATTGTTTGCCCCTGACCTTCCAACGTTGTGTGTAGGACTGCGCGGCCTGGTGTACACCGAGATCGAAGCCTTCGGAGCCAAGACAGATTTGCACTCCGGCATGTACGGCGGCGCGGCACCCAACCCCTTCTTCGCGTTGATCGAGATCATCAGCAAACTGAAAGACTCCAAGGGCAAGGTCTTGATCCCTGGCTTCTACAAGAACGTGAAGGCTCCGAGCAAAGATGAACTGAAGGCGTGGAAGCGGCTGCCCTTCAACGAAGAGCACTACCGCAAGACTGAAGTTGGCTCCAAGGTCCTGACGGGGGAGCCGGGATTTTCGGTGCTGTACCGCACTTGGGCGCGTCCGACGCTGGAAGTTCACGGCATGCCGGGCGGATTCATCGCCCCCGGCGCCAAGACCGTGATTCCGGCCAAGGCCGCGGCGAAGGTTTCCATGCGTATGGTTCCCAACCAGGATCCAGACGACATCCTGAAGCGCTATACGGCATTTGTGAAGAAACTGACGCCCAAAGGGATCGAGACCAAGATCAAAGTATGGAGCAAGGGCCCGGCGTGCGTGGTGGGTACAGACAACAAATACGTTAAAGCATCGACCGAGGCTATGCACGAAGTGTTCAACAAAGACACGGTCTTCATTCGCTCCGGTGGTTCGATTCCGATTGTGACCGACTTTCAGGACGTGCTGAAGATTCCCAGCGTGATGATGGGCTTCGGCTTGCCTGACGACAATCTGCACGCTCCTAACGAGAAGTTCCATATCCCGAATTTTTATCGTGGGATCGAATCGATCTGTTTGTTCTTTGAGAAGCTGGGCGGATAAGACCCATCGCAACCAGCTTGTGAATGGACGGGCGTCCTCGCCCGTCCAACTCACTTCCGATCGAACATAGTCTTTCTTTCCTTTGCTTCGACGTCTTACCTGCGATACCATTAGCTTGCTCTCGCGATTCTCCCTTCCTTCTAACGTTTTCCACCGTTTTGACCACTAGTTGCTGCATTGTGTGTGCAAAATAAGGTGGTTATGCGAAGGGCCCTACAAGATATAGTGTTTTCTTGCTTGACCCCGGCGCAATTTGACCGTTACATTAGCTCTGATTTGTGCTCGTCGCAGCTGGGTCAAGGTGAGTTTCGGCCCAACCGCAGGCGTGAGCATCTGATTGGTAAACAGGCAGGTTCATCGACTTCGCTCGGGATGAAGGAGCGAGAAGTCAGGCTGGTACGACCAAGGAGTACACGTTGCTCAAACTGAAAAAGCTTCAGATTCTCGGGTTCAAATCCTTTTGCGACCGCACCGAACTCAAGTTTCACGGGGATGGAGTCGCGGCCATCATCGGGCCGAACGGCTGCGGCAAGTCGAACATTGCCGACGCCATTTCCTGGGTGCTGGGCGAGCAGTCGGCCAAGACCTTGCGCGGCTCGCGCATGGAGGACGTGATCTTTGCCGGCACGCGCGACCGCAAGCCGACTGGCATGGCCGAAGTGGCGCTTACGCTGATCGATCCTGAGGTGTACGGCGGCTCTGATGTGGCGAATCCCACAGAGATCGAAATCCAGGATGAGATGCCGACTGCCGATTGGGATGAGGCTGAACTCCGGGCCAAGGCGGCCGAAGAAGTGGAGCAGCGCACAGAAGAAGCGCAGCCGGGGAAAGTCGAGGCTCTGGCGCAGGACGATGTAGAAGATGAGCCACTATTCGCAGTTTTCGTGAACCCGAATCCACCCATCAAGACTGCCACTCCGTTGGCCTGTCCGAGTCTTGGGCCGCAAGTGGTGCTGAAAATCCGGCGACGGAAGTTTCAGCAACAATTCCGAGCGGGTGAGATCGTGGTCACGCGGCGGCTGTTCCGTTCCGGCGATAGCGAGTATCTTCTGAACGGCAAGTTGTGCCGCTTGCGCGACATCCAGGAATTGTTCATGGGCACGGGCCTCGGACCGGAATCCTATGCGCTGATCGAACAAGGACGCATTGGACAAATATTGAGCAGCCGCCCTACTGACCGCCGGGCGATCATCGAAGAAGCGGCGGGGATCACCAAGTTCAAAACCAAGAAGCGTCTGGCGGAAGCTCGTCTGGAAGATGCCAAGCTAAACCTGGCGCGCGTGCATGACATTTTCGAAGAAGTCACGCGCCAGATGAACTCGCTGAAGCGGCAGGCGTCGAAGGCCGAGCGCTATGCCAAACTGCGGGAAGAGCTGCGGGCGAAGCTGCGTGTGGTGCTGGCCAGCAAGTTTGCGCAACTGGAGCAGGAAAACGCGACCCTGGATGGACAGATCAATGCCATATCCGAGGAAATACAGCAACAGGGCGAGAGAGTTCAGCAATTGGAATCGGAGCACGCGGAGCGCACGCAGCGGGGATACGCGATTGAGAGCGAGATTCGCGAAAACCGTGAACGCTTGAACCAGATCAAGATCGAGGGCAATCGCGCGGTGGTGCAGCGGCATCACAATGAAGAGCGCTGTACGGAATTGACGGCGCGGGCCGCAGTTTCGGAATCTGAGTTGACGCAGGCCCGGAGTCGGCTGGCCGCTCTCGAGGCGGAACGCGACTCGAACCGGCAAATCATGGACTCGGCAGCCGCCGATTTGTCAGGGGCGCAACAGGAACTGGCCGAGCGCCAGCTAGCCTCTGCGGCTGCAGCTGACGCGCTGGCGGAGTTTGAGCGACGGCAGGAAGCGTCGCGTAGCGCGATTCTGGAGGCAGTGGCTTCGGCGTCCAATCTGCGCAACCAGCTTACCCAAACTGAAGATCGCCTCGCGGCGGTGGATCGCGAGACCCACCGCCTGCATGCCGAGATGGCAACCGCCAACTCGCAGGTGGAGGCTTTCGATGGGCAGCGCGGGCAACTGGCGCTGGAGTTCGAGACGGTTTCGCAGCGTGTAACCGGCCTGGAGGAGGAGATCGTCCATGCGCGCCGATCGCTGGAGTCGAAGCGGCGCGAAGAATCCGACGGCAAGAATCGGCTGGACAGTCTGCGCGCGGAGTTCGCGTCGGCCATCGGCAAGAAGGCCTCGCTCGAGGCGCTGGTCGCAGAACATGGTTATTCGACGGAATCGGTCCGCCGGCTCTTCCAGTCCGGAGCGATGAACGGCGGGTTGGCTCCGGTGGGCGTTTTGGCCGACTTCCTCGAGGTCGAGGCGCAATACGAAGGTGTGGTCGAGGACTTTCTACGGGATGAACTGAACTACATTGTGGTGAAGTCGTGGGATGCCGCAGATGAAGGTCTGCGCCTGTTGCGGTCTGATGTTGATGGGCGCGCGACCTTCCTGGTGCATCCCGAGGATTCGCAGGCGAAGTTTTCTTTTGCTGTGGACGAAGCCTCGCGTGCGCTATCGCCCAGCCAGTCGGTGGTGCCGCTGAAGCATGCCATCCGCGTGCTCAATGGCTTCGGCCGATCGCTCGAAGTCATTCTTCCCAAGCTGCGCGATGGTTACATCGCATCCGATCCTGCATTTGCCCGTGAACTGGCTTTGTCGAATCCGGATGCATTTTTCCTGGCGCAATCTGGGGAATGCTTCCACAACGTGACAGTAACGGGGGGAAAGCAGCGGGCGGAAGGGCCGCTCTCGATGAAGCGCGAGCTGCGCGACGTCCAGCGAATGCTCGGCGAACTGGAGTCTGCGCTGCGCGACGAAGAAACCAAGGTGCTGCGGTTGGGGCGAGAGATTAAAGATCTCACTTCCCTGCTCGACCGACTGGAGGGGGAGAAACGGGAGGCGGAAAAGCACGCCATGACCTCCGGCCACATGCTGCAGCAACTGCAATTGGAAATGACTCGTATGGCCGAACGACTGGAGACGTGTCACGGGGAATTGCAGCGTCTGGGCGTGGACCGTGAAGAACAAATCAACCTCATGTCCCTGCGGCAAGCTGAACTGGCGGAACTGCAACAGCGCCGGGACGAGTTGGAGCGCATGGCCTCGGCTGCGAACGAAGATCTGGCGGCCTTGCGTGAAGGCCGCGATCAGGCGGCGCAGAGTGCGTCTCAGCACCTGGCGCGGGTGGCAACCTTGGAGGAGCGGCATCGTGCGGCAGCAGCGGTGCTGGAGCGTATCGGATCGTTGATTGCCGACATGAGCGAGCGGGTAAGTGCAGTTCAGCGGGAGATCGAATCCGCAGCTACGGAACGACTGCAGCGCGAGACTGAGAACCGGCAACTGGCGGTGTTGCTGGATGATTTGGCGGCGGAGCGCAACGCCGGCGAAGCCCGCGAGGGGCTCTTACAGTTTGAGTCGGACCAAGTACGCGCCCGGATTACCGAGATTGACGACGCCCTGCGCAGTGGGCGACAGTTGCTCGACCACGCCCGCGATCGTAGAGGTGAGCTGGCAGCCGCAGTGGCGAAACTGCAATCGGATGCGCAATACATGGCGGAAACCTGCCTGAACGAACTCGGGATTCAACGTCCTGAGCTTATGGCCGACGTGACGATTACGATGGTGGCTGGCGAACAGCTGGCGGCGGAAGACCGGGCCCAGCGCGAAATTCGGGCGCGGCTCGATGCCATGGGGCCGGTCAACATGATGGCCCTCGAGGAATACAAAGAGACCACCGAGCGTCATGCTTTCCTGGATACTCAACGGAAGGACTTGCTCGACTCAATCGCCAATACGCAGGCCACGATTGCCGAGATCGATACCTTCTCAAGGCAGAAATTCGCGGAGGCGTTTGCCCGGATCAACGAGAATTTCCAGGCCACCTTCAAGAAACTCTTCGGCGGCGGCCATGCGTTCATGCGTTTGACGGATGAAGAAAACAACATGGAGAGCGGCATTGACGTGGTGGCTTCGCCTCCGGGAAAGAAGCTACAAAATGTCCTGCTGCTCTCGGGCGGCGAAAAGGCGCTTACAGCACTGGCCCTGCTGGTTGGCATCTTCCAGTATCAGCCCAGCCCGTTCTGCATCCTGGACGAGGTGGACGCGCCGCTGGACGAGGCCAACATTGGGCGTTTCACCGATCTTGTCAAAGAGATGAGTGTGCACACCCAGTTCGTGCTCATTACCCACAGCAAGAAAACCATGAGTATTGCACCCGTGTTGTACGGGGTCACGATGCAGGAGCCAGGAGTTTCAAAGTTGGTGTCAGTGCAGTTGGGGGCGACTGCCGAACAAGTGAAAAACCAAGTGGCGTAGTCCGTTGGCCAATAAAGTCCGTATGGCTTCGGAACCACGAAGTTTCCTGGTTTCCGGTTATCCTCCAGCATCCTCAGTTTTTCCACAACCGTTACCGCTGAAAGCCTTGCTGGGCAAGTGTTTTCGAGCCTAGCGCCTTTGTCAACTCTTTTTCCGCGAGTGGCTTGCGGCCCGCGCGGCAAACTCCGATATAAGCGGTTGACAAAAATTTCCTGTGGGTTCAGAATACGCGACGTTTTCCCACTGTAAAATTATTTCATGAGCCCCCAACTTCTCGATCCCGTCCTGCTTCGTACAGACTTTCCAGAACTGGAACTTCACGCCAGCGGCAAGGTGCGCGACGTGTACCGTCTCGGCAGTGAACAGTTGTTATTCGTGGCCACGGACCGCATCTCCGCGTTCGACTACGTTTTGGCCACTGGCATTCCGCACAAGGGTCGGGTGCTGACCCAGATTTCGTTGTTCTGGTTTGAGTTTCTGCGCGAGGTTGTCCCCAACCACATGGTGACGGCCGATGTCGAAAGCTATCCCGCGAGTCTGCGCTCCCATACCGATCAGTTGCGTGGGCGATCCATGCTGGTGATGCGGGCTGAAATGGTGCCGGTGGAGTGCGTCGTAAGAGGCTATATCTCCGGCTCGGCCTGGAAGGAGTACAAAGCTACCGGCAGGGTCTGCGGGATCGAACTGCCCAAGGGATTGAGAGAATCGGATAAGCTGCCGGAACCGATTTTCACACCTTCGACCAAGGCCACTACCGGGCACGACGAGAATATCCCTTTTGAAGAAATGATTCGCGTCGTGGGCCGGGAACGCAGCGAGACGCTGCGGGACATCACGCTGAAGATTTACACCAAGGCCGCGGATTACGCCCGCACCAAGGGCATCATTATCGCGGATACAAAATTCGAGTTTGGGATCACGTCCAAGGGGATCACGCTGGCGGACGAAGTCCTGACGCCCGATTCCTCGCGCTTCTGGCCGGCGGATAAGTATCAGCCGGGACGCGCTCAGGATTCGTATGACAAGCAGTATGTTCGTGACTATCTGGAAGAAATTCGGTGGAACAAACAACCGCCTGCGCCAGCCCTCCCCCCGGAAGTGGCTCGCAAGACCAGCGAGAAATATGTGGAGGCATATCACCAGCTCACCGGACACGAGCTGGATGTTTAGCAGAGAACCGACTGGAGAAGGCGTTGACTGCCACTGACTGGATCATCGCGTTGGTGATTCTGCTGTCTGTGTTGCAGGCAGCGAGCGCCGGGTTTTTCCAGGAAGCCTTTGGAATCGGCGGACTGGTGTTTGGATATTTGCTGGCCGCGTGGAACTATCATCGGCTGGCGGTTTGGTTTTCCCCGAATATTTCGTCGGTCTGGATGGCGGAGATTGCTGCTTTCTTGATCATCTTCCTCGGCGTGATGTTGCTGGCGGGAATCGCCGGGCGGATCGCAAGCTGGGCCATGAAAGAAGCGGGGCTGAGAGTAGTGGATCGAGTTCTGGGCGGGGCTCTGGGGCTATTGCGAGGATGTTTGGTGGTCGCCATTGTGCTAACCAGCATGGCGGCGTTCACGCCCACCTCGAAGTGGCTACAGGGATCGCAGTGGGCGCCATATTTCTTGGTGGTGGGACGGGCTGCGGTATGGGTAGCGCCTTCGGAATTACGGATGCGCTTCTATCAGGGATTAGATTTGCTGCACCGCGCCCCACACTGACCATAAACTGCACGTCGAGCAGTATCTGGCAAACAGGTGAAGAGTGGGATTGAGGCTCTTCCAGGAAAGAGAGATGCCGTGAGAGATCAGCTCGAAGCACTCATCATGCAGATGTACCGCAGCAATATTCTTTATTCCGAAGCAGTACGCGAATTCAAGAAGCGGTTCATCCTGACTGTGCTGCAGGAGAACAAGGGCAATCAGTGCCGCGCCGCCCGCCAATTGGGGATGCACCGCAATACCTTGAGCCGGACGATTTCGGAATTGAAGATTGACGTGCGGCAACTGCGCGCGGGGATCAAGCGACCGCCGCGCAGCGCGCGGCCTGTCCCCTACGAGAGAAAAGTGGTTCGCTGACCCCTTTCTCCAGACAAAAAACAAGGGCAGCGTCGAACGCTGCCCTTGTTTTATCGACCGATCAGTGTGTCGGTTTGTGGTGAACGGGCGGCTTCTTGGGCGCTGCCTTGGTCAACAGAGCGCCTTTTTCCATGGTCATGACAAAGGGGCTGGCGGTGTAGGACACCGGCGTTCCTTCGAAGTCGAGCGTCGATCCCTCCGCTGGCATTAGCTTGGGAGGAATGGTCCCGGTCATGGTAAGTATGATATCGGCCCGCTTGGCGTCGATGTCGTCCTGGCTGGCAGCAATTTGCAATTCGGTGGCGCCAGGCTTCAGCACCGTAGCTTCCATTTGCAAGGCCACTCCCTTGATAACGCTCCACACTTTGTCGGCATCCTCGGGTGAGCCGGCGGAGAGTACCAGTTCCCATTCGGCAAAGCTCAGCTTCTTGAGGTCAGCCGGCGTCTTATCTTTGACCAGGTCATGCGCCTGTTCAGCCGGGGTCGGGGGCACGTATTGCTTCACTGTGAAACCTGCCGGTGGCAACGGCGTGGTTGCGGTCAGCGTCAGCAGATCGTTCCAGCCCTCGTCAGAACCGTGGTACTTCACATACTTGCTACGTCCGAATTTTGTGGTTTGGGTCTTAAATGCCTGGTCCTTGGCCAAATTGGCGGCGCGAGCGATGAAGAATAGTCCGTTCACGTCGTCTTCAGGCGTGGCCGTCAGGTACGCCAGTGCCAAGGGATAGACGTTGTCGACGTTGCTGGGATCGGCTTCTACGGCCGCCCTTAGATCCTTCTCGGCGGTCGCGTTGTCTTTCATTTGCAAGGCAGAAAATCCAGCAAAGGTCTCCAAGGCAACCGCAAACTGGTCTTTTTGCTTGGCAAAGTCCGCGTCGGAGACGCCATCGGGCTTGGGCATGTTGGGCAGGGCCTGGAGGCCGCGCTCAGCGTGGCCCTTGGCGTCGGCCCATTTTTGTGCAGCGCGTTCGTTATAGGCCAGCAGAACCAGGGCGCGGACATTATTGGGATTGGCAGCCAGGAGCCGATTGGCGGTATCCATCACCTTGGGACTTCCAGACTGTTGGTAGGCCACCATTAGGGCTTCCAGTGCGTCCTCTTTCATCACGCTATTGGGATACTGTGCCAGGAAGGCCTCCAGGCCGCTGACTCTGGCGGCCGCGTCCTGCTGCTGAACCGCTCCCACGTATGCGTTGTACTCGGCCGGATCTTTGATTTCCTTCTTTTGCGGCTGGGCTTGCGGCGCGGCTTGGGGTGAGGCCGCCGGTTGGGCTGGCGGTTGCGTGGTGGTCTGCTGACCCGAGGCTAACCCAGCAAACATTAGCACAATCGCCACTAGACTCGTCTTCATGTGAAATGGCTCCTTAGGATTTGGGGAAATGCTACTTGAAAATGCGACGGCATCTTGCCCAGGCTATCCAAGCACGGCTCGCCCAGGTTCGTTCAGATCGCTGGTTGCGCCACCCAGCCCACACCCGGAAGACCTAAGGCCTGGTCGCAGCACCCGCAGGAAAATATTCCGGTGAGCCGGATTATAAGTATGTAAACCGACTATGGCAAGCTGACGCACCCCCCAAAGCACAGCCCTGCGTTGTTATGATGCGATGGAAGCCACTCTGGTGGTTCGATGGCGGTACAAAAGAGGTGAAAGGTTCTATGACCGACCACGCAGGATCGGGCCTGACAGGCCAAGTTGCAGTGATTACAGGCGGAGGACGAGGGATCGGTGCCGCCGTCGGCCGAAAGCTGGCCGGGTTGGGGGCCGTGGCCGTGCTTTGCGGGCGCGGCCGCGCCCCACTGGACTCGACGGCGGCCGCCATAACCACAGCGGGCGGACAGGCTGAGGCCTTGGAGTGCGACGTAATTAACCAGCAGTCGATTGACGTGCTGACGGCAAACATTAGCCATAAGTTTGGAAGAGTGGACATTCTGGTGAACAACGCCGGCATCGGAGGATTTGGCGGCCCCTTGCACCGGATGCCCCCGGAAGCGTGGGACCAAGTGCTGAACACGAACCTGCGGGGAGTTTTCTACTGCATCCGTGCCTTTGCGCCGATGATGATTAAGGCGGGGGCCGGACACATTGTGAACATTTCATCCCTGGCGGGAAAGAACGCTTTGCCCAACGGCGCTGCCTATGCTGCCTCGAAATGGGGACTCAATGGCTTGAGTTATTCGGTGGCAGAAGAGCTGCGGGCGCACAACATCCGGGTTTCGGTGGTTTGTCCCGGATCAGTGAACACGGAATTGAGTCCGCACGCGGGCAAGGACCCGGCGAAGATGCTGCAGCCGGACGATGTCGCACACGCGGTGGCCATGCTCGTGACCCAAGCGCCACAATCGTTCATTAGCGAGGTACTCCTGCGGCCCACGCAGAAACCGTGAAGAACTTGCTACTTCTTGAAAAGATTCTCGAAGGCTTGGCGGGCATCCTGGGGGCGGGCCGCCTTGGGGGTGGATGTTTCTTTCTCGACCCTTACCCGCATGGAGTAGAACGTACAATCGTTGCGTTCGTCCTTGCGCGGAATCCTCTCCGCAATGGCTTGGCTGCATTCGAACCGGCTGGAGGTGTCAAAATATGTGCATTGGCGGCAAGAGTGAATTGCCGTCCCGCACTTGGGGCACTGGCCGGCAGACTCAATTCCAGTGGGCAGTAGAGTGCCGCACTGGGCGCAGCGGGAAACCGCGTGGGTGCCCGGCATCTGTACCGGACGCGGACCAAAGGTGTCTTTCTTAGCAGGCCGCTCTCCACGTTCCGAAGATGGCTGCTTTTCCCGCTTTTCACCTGAGTCCTGGTATCCGTGCTGGCGGTACTTCGCCACGTGACCTCCTGATGGGCTGACATTGTCTCTCGCCGGAGGCATTGCCGCAAGTCGTCAGCCGCAAATTGTCTGGTTGAAGATACAATCTTGTGCGCGTCAAGCTTGACCGGCAATGAATTGTAATTCCCCATGCTGGGTGCTACCATCCGAACAGGTTGAGAGAGTTGGAGGTAGTTATGGCAGACAGCGATAGCAATAGTTTTCTTTGGTTTCTGGCAGGGTTGGGGTTCGGCGCGATTGCGGGAATTTTGTATGCCCCGCGCGCGGGCAACGAAACCCGTGAAGCTTTGCGGTCCAAAGCAGAAGAAGGCCGCGATTTTGTACGCGACCGGAGCCGCCAGGCCCGTGAACAAGCTGCGGGCTGGGCCGAGCGCGGCCGCGAAGTGTTGAATCAGCAGAAGGAGCAATTCCGCTCTGCCTATGAGGCCGGCCGGCAGGCCTATCAGGAGACGGCGCATCCGGAAAGCGGAGACGTTCCGAACCAGTAGGCGCTTCTCCGCAGTGTGAGCACCGTCGCCTGCAGCGGAGGAACTTATGGATACCTTGACTATCTTCATTGCCGTGACTTCGGCGGCGGTAGTGATTCAAGCCGGAATTCTTGTGGCCATGTATCTGGCCGTCCGCCAGACCACCGCACGCACCGAGGCCCTGGCCAGCGAAGTGCGAACCAAGGTTTTGCCGACGGTGGAAATGGCGCAGTCAATGCTTGCGGATCTGCGCCCGAAGGTAGAAAGCATCGTCAACAATTTCAATGATTCGAGCGCAATGGCGCGCCACCAGATGGAGCGCCTCGACGCGACCATGAGTGATTTACTTGATCGTGCCCGCCTGCAAGTGATTCGTGCCGACGAACTGGTGAGCAGGGCTCTGGATCGAGTGGAAGAGACGGGCGACCTGGTCAATAAGACTGTGGTATCCCCGGTGCGACAGGTTTCGGGCCTGCTTCAGGGCCTGACAGCTGGATTAGAGTTCTTCTTCTCGGGAAGGCGAAGGTCGCGAGATGGTACCGTGCAAGACGAGATGTTTATCTAGATACAGAGATTGTGAAGGACGGCAGCGCTAAAGCGCTGCCGTTTGTGTTTGTGTTAAATGATCCAGCCGCCACCCACCACGATCTCTCCGTCATAGAACACTGCCGCCTGGCCGGGAGTAATCGCGCGTTGCGGATCGTCGAAGGTTACCAGTACTTCGTCTGCGCCTGACTTCTCAATGGTGGCCGGCGCAGCTTCGTGGCGATGGCGAATCTTCACCGCGACGCGCCTAGGCTCGTGCAGGTCACCGATGGAAATAAAATTCACCCGGTGGGTACGCAGCGTGCGCGAATAGAGTTGCTCCTGGCCGCCAACTACCACCTGGCGCTTGTCCCCATTGATTTGAATCACGTAGAGCGGCGAACCTGTCGCCACCCCCAAGCCCTTACGCTGGCCCACGGTGAAATTATGGATGCCACTGTGCTCACCCACCACTTCCCCACCCGCAGTCACCAGTTCGCCGGAGGTGTCCGGAAGAGCTTCACCCTGATCCGCCAGATAAGCGTCGAGAAACTTCTTATAGTCGCCTCCAGGGACGAAACAGATCTCTTGCGAATCGGGCTTTTCCGCCAGAGCCAGACCATGATCTCGCGCCAACTCCCGCACCGCCGGTTTGGTCATTCCTCCCAGCGGAAAAATGGTCCGGCTAAGCTGCTCCTGGCTCAAGCCGAACAGGAAGTAGGTCTGATCCTTGGAAGTGTCGGTGGCCCGCTTTAGCAGCCAGCGCCCGCGGCCCTCATCGTATTCCAGGCGGGCGTAGTGGCCAGTGGCGAGAGCATCCGCTCCAATCTGCTGCGCGACAATCAACAGCTGATCAAACTTCAAGTGATTGTTGCAGAGGCTGCAGGGGATCGGCGTGCGTCCCGAAAGATACTCCTCCACGAAAGGCCGCACCACATCACGCTCGAACCGCTCCTCGTGATTCACAACGTAATACGGAATTCCAAGCGCTTCCGCGACCCGGCGGGCATCGTAAACGTCGTCGAGCGAACAGCAACGTCCCCGGACGGCCTCCGGCATTCCCGGACGCCCGGACAGCCGCCGCTGGTTCCATAGTTGCATGGTCAAGCCGATGACCGCATGCCCCTCAGCGCGCAGCATGGCCGCTACGGTGGAAGAGTCGACTCCACCGGACATGGCGACGGCGATGGTTCGAGAAACCGGCATTTAGCAATTGGCACTTAGCATTTAGCGAGGACGTCGATGGCAAGCCTCACGAACTTCGCTTCAGATCGATGGCAATCTAGCACGGCCTCAAGGGGCCAAATGCTAAGTGCTAAGTGCTGCCTTATTGTAAACCGGCGAGAGCTCGCGCAGGCGGGCCACGGTCGACGGAATCAGGCTGAGAGCGAATTCCACGTCCTCTGGCGTGTTTTGTTTACCCAGGCTGAAGCGGAGGCTGGCGCGGGCTTGGTCGGGAGGCAATCCCATCGCCGTGAGCACATGCGAAGGCTCAATCGCGCCAGACGAGCAAGCTGCGCCGGTGGAGACGGCCAGCCCCTTGAGATCTAGCGCGATAACCAGGGCTTCGCCTTCGATGTAGTCGAAATGAATGTTGGTGGTATTGGGCACACGCGGCGCGCCTGTTCCGTTGACGCCGATGGTTTCCACTTCGGCAAGGATCCCTTCCTGCAAACAATCACGCATGGCTGCCATCTGCGCTAGATCGCCGCGATCCAATGCCTCTTTCGCGATCTCCGCAGCCTTGCCCAAACCGATGATTCCCGGAACATTTTCCGTGCCGGCGCGACGCGAGCGCTCATGACTTCCGCCGTAAAGCATGGGCTGTAGAATTGTTCCCTTGCGCACATAGAGAGATCCAACACCCTGAGGTGCATGCATCTTGTGGCCGGAAATCGAGAGCAGGTCGCACGCAATGCGGTGCACGTCGATTGGGACCTTTCCCGCCGCCTGCACACCGTCGGTGTGGAAATATACGTCTGCTTCGGCAGCAACTTTGCCGATCTCTTCGACTGGCTGCAATACTCCGGTCTCGTTATTGGCCATCATGATCGAGATCAACTTGGTGTTGGCGCGCAACGCGCGGCGAACGTCATTAGGATCGACCAACCCGTTGCCATCGACAGGAACATAGGTGACTTCGCATCCGGCGGTTTCGAGATGCTTGCACGAATTCAGCACGGCGTGATGTTCGATGGTCGAACTGATGACGTGATCGCCTTCGCGGACCAACCCAAGAATGGCCAGGTTGTCGCCCTCTGTGCCGCCACTGGTGAACACGATCTCCGAAGCCCGGCATCCGAGTAAGGCCGCGACCGATTCTCGCGACCGCTCCACGGCCGCGCGCGTCTCCTGCCCATGATGGTGGATGGAAGAGGCATTGCCGAAGCGCTCGGCAAAGTAAGGCCGCATGGCCTCAAACACTTCCGGCAAGATCGGGGTGGTGGCGTTGTTGTCGAGGTAAACGCGGCGCATCAAGGCTATTTTACGCCTTGGGGAAGAAGCTACCCGACCGAAACGACCTCCGCTGAAGCGGTGGGCGTTGGAACCGGCAAATTGTCCTCGCGGAGTCCTTCTAGGTGGAACTCGATGGCTTCGCGGATGAGATGTTGGGTTTCTTCTTTGGTCCGCCCGGTTGTAATGACGCCTGGCAAATCGGGGACATATGCGCTCCAACCGGTCTCCGACTTCTCGTAAACGACGACATACTGGGTCATTTGAGCCCCGCTTGTTTTAACACACTGCTTAGCGTGCCGGGCGGAAGATCGTCATTCGGGTGGCCTGGCAGCGTTACTCGTCCGGGCTTGCCTGGATGCTTGTACTGCCGATGGCTGCCCTTCGTAGTCTCAAGGTACCAGCCATCCCGCTCCAACAGCTTTATGATATCGCGGACTTTCATTGCGTCCAAGTTACATCAGGAACCAAGCGAGCCAAAATCCCTGTTCCTACTTTTTCGGCGCTTTGGCCGCCTCCGTTTCGTCCTTCAAGTAATTGGCGCTCAGTGTGCCCTTGGCCTTCGCCAGATCGATCAGTGTGGGATAGAACTGCACGAAGGTCGTATCCACTGCGGCATGCTGGGAATGGCACGAATAGCAGGCGGCCGTGGTTGGAACCATCTTGGCGGTGTCGGAATCGTCGAAGCCGAAGAAGGCCCATTTGCCGGGGAAGCGGGCCTCGTCCTTCACGTGGACCTCATGACCCATCGTTCCCGTGGTTTGGAAGTGTCCACTCTTGTTGATGGACCCGTTGGTTCCGGCGGTGCGGACTTCCAGCACCAGCATCGTCTTGTCAGGCCAGGTGCCGATGTCTAGAAAAGCTTTGTAGGCATCGGGATTGACGAAGACGTTGTCGAACATGGAGTGGTCCATCGCCATGGCGTTGGGGGAATAGCTCATATCCACGCCCGAGCTCAGGTAAATCCACTCGCGGTACTTCGCTGGGAACACCAGGCGGCCATCCGCCGTATAGGTGGGTGTCTGTGACGCAGAACCCTTGCCGGCAGCCGGAGCAGTAGCCGGCGCGGTACTGTACTGTTGCAACAGAAAGAAGCAAACCAGGGTCAAAATACGCATGAAACGCACCTCGCTGGGGTAACGAATTTTCGATGGTGAAGTCTAACAGTTCGAGTAGAGGGGTTGTCTTGAAGAAATACAACCTCTGAGTGAGGGCCCCGTGGCTGAAAGTATTGCGCCGGTAATGCTGGGCGGGAGTTTCTACGGTGCTGTCCAACAGCGGCGCGAACAGTGCGGTGCCATCTTTACCGATCTACAGCATTCCTCTCCCCGGAAGCTCCCCGAACACGCCCATGAGCTGCCGTTTTTCGCCGTCCTGCTGGAGGGCGACTACGGCGAGCGCTACGGGCGCCAGCATAAGCAGTTCGGCCCCTTCACGATCGCGTTCCGCCCCGCCGGGGTTCCTCATCAGGATGAAATCGGACCGCGCGGCGTGCGCTTCTTCGAGATCGAGATTCGGCCCATCTGGCGAAAGCGAATACAGGACTGCAGTGGAGGCCTCGACACTCCACACGACGAGTACGGCGGCGGAGAGCTGTTATGGCTGGCGATGAAGCTGTTTCGTGCAACCCGCGGACTGCAGGAAGAGCCGGATCTGCGCCTCGAAAGCCTGCTGGCCGAATTGGTGGGCGCCGTCGCGCGAATACCTCGGGGAACCTCCAGGGACGCCCCGCAATGGCTAGGCCGCGTTGTGGACAAGATGAAGACCCAATACTGCGAACGGCTCACTCTGGAAGAGCTCGCGCGGGAGGCGGGAGTTCATCCCGTGCATCTTTCTCGTGTCTTCCGGAGATATGAAGGCGAGGGCATCGGCGAGTACGTTCATCGCCTGCGAATTCGGGCAGCCTGCGAACAGATGCTCGCGCCCCAGAGGTCGCTGGCCGAAATCGGTCTCGTGACCGGATTCGCAGACCAGAGTCATTTCACCCGCGCTTTTCTCCGAATTACCGGCATGAGCCCCGGAGCATTCCGGAAGTTGGTTACGCCGCGCGTGGAATACTCGTTCGCGGCGGATTGACGCTTCAGTGAACGTAGTCCGCCAGGCGCTCCAGCACCAGATCCTTCGATTGCAAAACGTTCTGTTGCAGCCAGAATTCGTGGCCTGATCCATAGATCACCAGCACGCGATCGTTGGGCGAGTCAATCACGTTGCGCAGATTCCCGAAGATGCGTGCATTGCGGCCATACCACGCGGCCAGCAGATCAGGGCCGGGATATTCACCATCGCCTGCAAAGCGCGCAAAGTCCATGTAGACCGCCTGGCCGTCCCGGACCTCGTCATCGCGATTGATGGCGACCAGAGTCTGTCCGACCGTACCTTCTTTCAGGATTTTCAACCAGATGTCCAGTTCCTTTTGCGTTGTAGCAAAGTCGTCATTCAGGATCTGTTCCTGGTGGTGTTTTTGCACAAATGCTTGCATTGCCTCGAACGGAAAATCGGCCATGATATTTATGGGATACACCTGCTTATGGCCCAGCCGCTTGGCCATACGAAGGCCGATCTGGTCAACCTCGCCGGCTTTAAGGGAATACTTTCCCGCCAAGTAATCCTGATATCTCTGGGCGAACTCCTTGTTCGCAGGCTCAACCTCCACCGCGATTTTGGTGGGACGAAATTGTTCGAGAGCAGCGACGAATTGCTCGATTTCCCCCTGCCGCTTGGGCGCAAGCATGTCATCCACCTGCATGTTCAGAACGTCCCGTCCTGGGTTGGCCATGTGAAATGTGCCTAGCACCAGTACGTGAGCCTTGGCTGCGGCGGGCGGTGTAGAGGGCGAATTGGTCTGGGCAACGCTGGAAGCAGCGATCAGGCAAAGCAGTGGGGTGATGGAGATCTTGAGGTCGAAAATATTCATAGTCTCCTAATACGGAGACTTGCTTATCTTCGTTCCATGGGAATATAGCGTTGCGGATAGGCGGGGCCAATGTAGTCGGCGCGCGGGCGGATCAGCCGATTGTCATCGAGTTGTTCGATTACGTGTGCGGTCCAGCCGCTGATGCGGGAGACTGCGAAGACCGGAGTAAACAGGTCCACGCCGATGCCGAGGATGTGGTAAGTCGAGGCCGAATAGAAGTCCACGTTGGCGTTGAGCTTCTTTTCCGCCTTGATGAACTTCTCAATCTTTTCCGACATGTCGAACCACTTCGCTTGCCCGCTCGACTTGCCCAGGTTATGGGACATCTTGCGGAGGTGCGTCGCTCGCGGATCTTCGGTGTGGTAAACGCGATGGCCGAAGCCGGGAACTTTCTGCTTCTGCGCCAGCATCGTCTTGATGTGCTCGACGGGATCGGCGCCGGCGCGGTCTATCGCTTCCAGGATGTGAAATACGGCTTCGTTGGCGCCTCCATGCAGCGGCCCTTTGAGGCATCCGACGGCGGAGGTAACCGCAGAATGCATGTCGGAAAGCGTCGCGGCCGTCACCCGGGCGGCGAATGTGGAAGCGTTGAGTTCGTGATCGGCATGCAGAATCAGCGCAATATCCAAAGCACGTTCCGCGGTCTGTGACGGTTTGGCGCCATTCAACTGAAGCAGGAAATTGCCGGAATGCGAGAGCGACTTGTCGGGTTCGACCACCGCCTGCCCCTTGCGGATTCGGTCATAGGCGGCCACGATCATAGCAATTTGCGAAGTCAGGCGGATGGCCTTGTTCACATTCGCTTCATGATCGTTTTTCTTGTCGTCACGATCGTAAAAACTCAGCGCTGAAACCGCCGTGCGCAGGACATCCATGGGCAGGGACTCTTTGGGTGCGGTGCGCAGCAAGTTAATGATCGCGGGATCAAGCTTGCGCTCCTGGGCGAGGCGGTCGCGCAATCCCTTTAGTTCATCGCGCGCGGGGAGTTTGCCAAACCACAACAGATAGCAAGTCTCTTCGAAGGTAGAATTGTCGGCCAGTTCATGAATATCAATACCACGGTAGGCCAGGACGCCTTGTTCGCCGTCGATGTAGCAGATACTGGAGGTGGTTGCGACCACTCCCTCGAGACCTTTTGGGGCTTGCGCGGCGGATATGCTGGACATGGCGTCGGACTCAAACCTTCTCAAATTTTAGATTGTTGCGGCGCGGAGGGAGTACGCCACAACTAACTTTTATACGCCAAAATTGCGGAAGTTTCCATCCGCGCAGGCGCTCGATGATGCTAGTCTGGACGCGGGCAAGTCCCGTTCGGGGCGCGCTCCCGTAGATTTCTTTATCGGCAAGAACCGCCTCAAGAAGCGTTCCAGAGAGTTACCGAAGGTACACGACCCTGCCGGGGATGGCCGCTTCTTTAGACTTCCCGGTTACAATCGGAGGATGCGCATGCGCTGGCGGCTTTTTATCGCGGTGATGTGGTGTGGAACGGCCCTCGCCGCTGACACGCCACAGACCCTTGTCCCTGGGCCTTGCGCGCCGGGCGCTGCCCCCTGCAGCCCTTCCAAGTCTGATCGCAAGCAAGCTCACGCTGCCTTTTCCCGGGCGCTGAAGCTGGAAAAGGCCAAGCACCTCGACGAAGCTTATCAAGAGTTCGACACCGCCGCACGCCTGGTTCCCAACAATGTCAGCTACCTGACGGCCCTCGCCCTTACCCGTGAAGAGTTGGTCTTCAACCATGAACAGCGGGGCAACGCTGATCTGAACAATGGGCAGGACATCGAAGCGCAGGCTGAATTTCGAGGCGCCTTGAGCCTCGATCCCGACGACCAATTTGCCCGACAGCGTTTGCAGGAATCCTTTGGTCAGTGGGCGCCGCCAACGACCGCTATCTTGCGAGCCGCCGAAGATGGCGTCCCCTTGCAGGCTGCCCCCAGTCCCGACCATCATGCTTTCCATTTTCGCGGTGACTCAAAAACCCTCTTGGCCGAGGTAGCGCACAGCTACGGGGTCACCGCCGAACTGGACGACTCCGTCGCCTCCCGCCGTGTCCATTTCGACCTCGACGAAGCTGACTTCCCCGCTGCCATGCAGGCGGCGTGTGATGTGACCGGGACTTTCTGGACATCGCTTTCCGACAAGCAGATTCTCCTCGCCAAGGAATCGACAGAGAATCACCGGCTTTACGATCGCATGGGCTTGCGCACATTCTACCTGAGCTCCACCGCCACCCCGCAGGATGTGAACGAGGTGGTGAGCATGCTGCGTTCGGTATTTGAAATCCGCTTCCTGCTGCAGCATCCGCAAAGCGGGTCCCTGGTAGTGCGCGCTCCCATGGCGGTGATCGATGCCGTCAGTAAGGTACTGGAGAATCTCGGCGATGCGCGTCCACAGGTGCTCTTGGACATTGAAGTCTATGAGATCGATCACCAGTTGACCCGCAACATCGGCCTGCACATTCCCGACACTTTCAATCTGTTCAACATTCCCGCCGCGGCTTTGCTGGCGGCGAGCGGGGCGAGCATCCAGAGTTTGATTAACCAGTTGATCTCGGGTGGCGGCATCAACCAGGCAAATCAGACCGCCATTTCCGGGCTGCTCGCTCAACTGCAGGGGCAGGGACAAAGCGGAATTTTCAGCCAGCCTCTGGCCACCTTCGGCGGCGGTCTTACCTTCATGGGATTGAGTCTCGATCACCTAGCAGGACAATTGTCGCTCAACGAGAGTTGGGTGAAACATTTGGACCACGCCACCTTGCGGGCGGCGCAGGGCAACAGCACAACCTTCCGCCTGGGTCAGCGATACCCCGTGGTCAACGCCAGTTTCTCGCCGATTGTCAATACCGCCGCGATTTCGCAGGTGCTGCAAAACGGCAGCTTTCAGGCGCCAGTGCCTTCGATCAGCTACGAAGACCTTGGGCTGGACATAAAGGCCAAGCCGGTAGTCTCTGGCGGTGTACATGTGGGACTCGATCTAGAGATGCAGCTGCGCACGCTGGCCGGTACGAGCGTGAACGGAGTCCCGGTGATCGCCAACCGTCAGTACAAGGGCAGCATCAATCTGGAAGACGGAGAACCAGCTGCGGTGGCGTCGTCGGTGACCCGCAGCGAGCAATACAGCATGATGGGACTCCCCGGGCTGAATTCGATCCCGGTGCTGAACAAAATCGCGACCACCAACAACAAGACTGCGGAAGACGATGAGATCCTGGTGGTGATCACACCTCACGTGTTGAACTTGGGGACGACCCAGGACACGGAGTTGTGGCTGCCGAGATAACCGCTATTTCCCGTTACTGGCGGCGAAGTCCACGAGTTTCTGCAACACCTCGTAAGGAAGCCCTCCAGCACTGAGTTTCCGGCCATTGATGAAGATCGTGGGAGTGCTGTTGACATCCAGTGACTTGCCCAGATCTATGGAGTGTTGCACCCGTGTGGTGGTTTCTGGTTTGGCGGCGCAGGCAGCCACGTCACTGCCCTTGACTCCGGCAGCATCGGCGAAACCAGTCAGCTTCTCGTCGGCATTGGAGGCAGTGAGGTCCGACTGGGCGCCGTAGATGCTCTGAATAAACTTCCAGAAGCCGTCCGGCGAAGACCGCCCCACGCAGTCGGCATAGCTGGCAGCTTTCATTGCCCAGTCGTGCATGGGCAGAGGAAAGTTCTGGAAGACCACGCGAGCATTCTTGTCCTCCGCAGCCAGGCGATCGAGGACCGGTTGGGCATCCTTGCAATGGGGACACTGCAGGTCGCTGAACTCAACCACCGTGACTGGGGCTACATCCGCGCCATGCGAAGGCCCGTTGATTCCCTTCTGCAGTTGGTCACGCTCAGCATCAAAGGGATGGGCGCCGAACGGCAGTATCTCTCCGATAATGGCATGGGTGCCGTCCGGAGTAACGTAGAATTTCTGGATCTGCGAACCTTGGGAAGTGGTGACGGTGACATCCACTTCGGCCAGTCCCTCGGCCGCCGCCGGTTTGATGCTCACAATTTTCCAGCTAAACGCAGAATCATATCCCAGGGTTTGCTGCATGAACGCGCTCACTACCTCTTCCGACGGCAGAACTGGAGCGGCGACCGGTTTGGTGGAGGACGCCGACTTGAGCGCGGATTTTTGCTGGGCCACCGCGAGAACTGCCAGCAGCACGACAGAGCAAGAGGTTAGATGACGAAACATGAATTCCTTTCTAGGTATCCGATTTTGCGGCGATCGGGAAACGGCGTCCGTAGCCAAAAGCCTTAGCGGAAATTTTCAGTCCGGGAGCAGCCTGCTGCCGCTTGTACTCGGTGCGCTCCACCATGCGAATCACGCGCCGGACTAGAGTAACATCGAAGCCCCGCCCGGAGGCAATCTGTTCGGCAGTGCGAGACTCTTCCACGTAGTCTTCCAGGATCGCGTCCAGTACCTCGTAGGGAGGCAGCGTATCGCTGTCCTTTTGATCGGGCCGCAATTCAGCTGAAGGCGGCTTTTCAAGGCTGGCCTGCGGAATCACCGCGCGACGGGAATTCACGTAGTGGCTCAAGCGGTAAACCATGGTCTTGGGCACGTCGGAGATGACCGCCAAGCCACCGACCATGTCGCCATAGAGGGTGCAGTATCCAACCCCCAGTTCGCTCTTGTTTCCTGTGCTGAGGACGATCGCGCCGAGCTTGTTGGAGAGCGCCATCAAGAGTATTCCGCGAGCACGCGACTGAATGTTTTCCTCGGTCGCATCTGGGTTCAAGCCGCGAAAAACGGGTTGCAACGCCTGGCTGTAACTTGAAAAAACGTCGTCGATAGAGAGCAATTCAAAGCGGATGCCGAGATTGTGAGCCAGCGCACGGGCATCGTCGACCGAGCCTTGAGACGAATAGGGTCCCGGCATACCTACGCCGATCACATTTTCCGCGCCGACCGCGTCGGTGGCAATAACTGCCGTAAGGGCAGAGTCAATGCCTCCACTGAGACCGACGATCACTCTCTGAAAACCGCACTTGCTCACGTAGTCCCGCGTGCCCAGCACCAGCGCAGCGTACGCGCTGGCTTCCTCCCCATCCAACTGGGGATGCACTTCTCCGGTGAGGCGGTCCGAGTCAAAATAAACCAGGTCTTCCTCGAACGACTTACCTTGTGCGATGACCTCGCCGGTGGGATTGAGCACAAGGCTGGAACCGTCGAACACCAGGCTGTCATTCCCGCCCACCTGATTGACCATGGCCACGGGAACGCGTTGAGTGCGGGCGATTGAAGCCAGCATCTCGCGGCGGAACTCGCGCTTCCCCAGCCAAAAGGGTGAAGCAGAAATGTTCAGCACGAACGTCCCGCCTGACTTAACCAAGGCCTCGACGGGGTCAAAGGTATAAAGTCGCTTGTTCCAGAAATGCTTGTCATTCCAGGCATCCTCGCAGATGGTCAAAGCCATCTGTTTGCCGCAAAACGGAAAAAGGTGTTGGCGCGCAGCCGGGGCAAAGTTGCGTACTTCGTCGAACACATCGTAGGTGGGCAGCAACATCTTGGATTGCAGGAACGCTATTTTGCCATCCTGAAGCAGCGCCGCCGAGTTCATCACAGACTTGCCGGTTTCCGCGTGAGCGGGAGTTACGACTCCGCAGATGACCGCGATTCCGCGAGTCTCAGCAGCGATGTGTTCGAGGGTTTCGCTGTTGCGCGCAACAAACGAAGGGCGTTCCACAAGGTCACGCGGAGGGTAGCCGCACACGGAGAGTTCGGGGAAAAGGATCAGCCCAGCGCCGGCCGACTTGGCGCGGCCGGAAAAGTCGATGATCTTCCCGCCATTGCCTTTGAAATCCCCGACCGTGGGATTGATCTGCCCCAGCGCAATCTTCACACTTCCAGTGTAAAGGCGAGGGCGAGCGCCGCCAAGTCACCGGGGCAAGTCGGCTTGTGCAATCTCAGAAGGCGCAAAGTCAGGCTGCTTGGAACCGGGATCGCTGGGAGGCGGTCCGGTTGGCGGGGGAGCGAGAGGCCGGGTTGATGTCGTCGTCGGTGGGACCGGGAGGTCCTCTCCAGGACGCCGCAGACTGGGCGCGTTAGCCGGCTGCGAGGTTGGCGAAGCCGCTGCCACGGTCGGGTGATTCAGTTCGACTTCCTTCTCCACGCGAACGACCTTTTCCCCCGTCACTTTCATGGTCTCAACCCGGGTTACTTCATCACCCATGAAACGCACAAAGTCCACGTCTTGCGGTGGTTCGCCATAGATCCAATCTTCGTACTCCGCCTCTCCGTCCTTTTCGCGAATCTTCTTCGGAGCCCGGCCCTTGGAGTAAATCACCATTTCACGATTCATCCCCACCAGCACCTGATGGTTCTTGATGGCTTCCTTGACCTTGGGGGGGACGGTTTCCAGGTAGGCCTCGACTGCCGACTTGGAGTCAAAGTCGAAAACCGGGCGGAGTAGTTGCTTAAGTTGCGGCGCATCCATCTCCGGAATGTAGTGGTCAAAGACCAGATCGACGTACGACCCGCGCGGGTTGGCATTGGCATCGCTGGGAGCGGCAGTCCCTCCCGGGCCATCGATCTCGATGCGTTCGTACCACTTCTGCTTCTTGACCGGGCCGCCATTGATTTCGAAATGAATACGGCTCTCCTTCACCGAAATGCTGGTAATGCGTGCCTGGTCGCCGGGTTTGACCGAAGGTCCCCAGGTGACGATCAGTCTCTGCAAATCCACGCCGCTGGGCGAGATGGTGCCGTTCTTAAGCGTCAAACCTTTCTTGCCCATGGGAAACAGCGTACGGATGTATACCAATTCAGACTCGAATGCGCGGATCGTCTCCATGCGAGTGTGCGAGGTCATGCGCCGCGGCGGAGAAGATTTCTGGCTGGCAGGCTGCTGGTCAGAGGCGCTGGCATGGGCCACGCTCAGCATTAGCAGGGAAAGCAGGACGAACGCAGCATGGCGTGGCTTCATGGAACACCCCAACAGGCACTAAGGGCGATTATAGCGCCGAATGGGCGTTTTGGAAGGGAAACCGAGAGCTCGGGATTGACTCCAACCAAGGCCGTTTGAGCCTCGGCAGCCAGCCTATAGCGTCGATCCGACTTACGCTTCGGATACGGTCAGTCCCTCGCGCGCCACCTGCAGCGGCAGAACCTGGCCGCCATTTTCGCCGATGGCGTTGGCCACCCGCCGGGCGGCACCGTCTTCGACCAGGAAAATCACACAGCCTCCGCCGCCGGCGCCGCAAACCTTCGCCGCCCTTCCCCCGTGCTTGGCAGCGACGGCAATCAGTTTGTCAATCAGAGGTGTGGTGATGCCGGGTGCGTTGGTGCGGCGGAGCTTCCATTCCTCCCGCAACAGGCGGGCGACCTCGTCCCAGTTCCGGCTGAGCAGGGCTTGGTGCATAGAGCGGGCGATGTGCGAAATCTTCTCAAAGTTCCGAAACACCCGCGGGTCACCGTCGATGTGTGACTTGAAGACTTCCCAATTGTTGATTCCGGACTTGCGCGGTACTCCCGTATAGGCAAGCACAAAGCGCGATTCGATTTCTTCCGGAGCAACCGCGACTGCTTCACGGTGAATCCCGTCGGCGTCGAGGTGGATGGCGCTGACGCCACCGTATAGCGCCGGATAATAGTCCTGGCAGCCGGTCGGCACCTCGATGATTTGGGCCTCGACATTCTGCGCAATGACACGCATCTGTTCGAGGCCGAGCTTGCGGCCGGTAAATCGGGCCAGGGCAGCAGTGGTGGCAATCATCAAGGCCGAAGAACCAGAGATGCCCGCACCGGCTGGCGATTCAGAATTGGTTTCGATCAGAAGTCCTTCTCTCGGAGCAAAGAACTGCAACAGTCGTGCGGCCAAGGGCAGCCGAAAGCGACGAGTATTGCGCAGGGTATCGAAGCTTGTGAATGACTCTTCTCTTCTGGTGTCGAGCGAACGCACCAGGATGCGCTTGCTTTTCAGCGGTGTGATTCGGCACGTCGTTTGAATGTTGAGAGCGAAGTTGAGCGTGAGTGCTCCGGGATGGAACAGGTACAGCGGCCACAGATCGATGGTGCCGCCGGCCAGATCAGCACGGCAGGGGGCATGGACCACAATGGTCGAGTTCAAAGCGAGATCCTTGGCATCGCGTTGTCCAACGAGTTTACCGCGCTACAGACCTCCAGCCGCCTCCAACACTTCTGCAATCACTGAGTCTACATCGGCCTCTGTGGTCCGATGATTGACGATGCAGGCCCGCAGGCAGAACTTGCCGCGCAGCGACGCATTGGATAAATACACACGACCGCGTTGCAGCACGCGCTTGAGAATCTCGGCATTCTGCAGGTTGAGTTGCTCGTCTGTCTTGGATGTGTCTGCGAGATAGCGGAAGCAGACCGCGCTCAATCCGACCGGCGCCAGCAGTTCGAGCCTAGGGTGTTGTGCAATGGCGGAGGCGAGGCGCTGAGCCAGATTGAGATCTTCCTGGATGGAAGCACGGAAGGCTTGCAGTCCATGATAGCGCAGCGATAGCCACAGCCGGAGAGCCCGGAAACGCCGCGATAATTCCATTGATTCTTCGAAGAATGCAAACCCTTCGACAGGATCGTTGCTAAGCGCCCTGGCATATTCGCCAGTGTGCGCAAAGGCCTTGCGGGCGTGCGTTGGGTCGCGATACAGCAGGCAGCCGCAGTCCAGCGGCTGATACAGCCACTTGTGGGGATCGAGCGATAAGGAATCCGAGAGATCAAGGCCGGCGAAGATGGCGGGCGCTGCTGTCGATGCAAGAGCACCATAGGCGCCATCGACATGCAGCCAGAGCTCGTTTGCGCGGGCGATGGCAGCAATCTCCGGCAAGGGGTCAATGGCTCCGGTATTCACAGTGCCGGCGTTTGCTACAACCGCCAACGGAATCTTCCCTGCGGCCTGGTCGCGTCGAATGGCTTTTTCCAGTTGCGAAGGGATCAGGCGAAAATTCGAGTCCGTAGGAATCAATTGCAGGTTACGCCGTCCAATTCCCAGCAGCGCTACGCTTTTGGCGATGGACATGTGGGCTTCGTCGGAGGCGTAAACCACTCCCTGCGACGCGTCCTTCATCCCCGATTCATTAACCGGTGTCCTGGCTTCGCGAGCCATCGCCAGCGCCATCAAGTTGGCGGAGGATCCGCCGCCAGTCAGGTGACCGTGAAATCCCGCACAACCAATCGCGCTCGCCAGCCAGTTGACTACCGTGTGTTCAATGGCAACGGCAGCAGGGCCGGAGCGCCACGCAGTAACATTCTGATTGAGCACGCTGGCCAACAGATCGGCAAGAGCTGCGACTGGCTCCCCCGAACCCAGCACGTAACCGAAAAACCGTCCGTTCTGCACGCGGGAGTTCTCGACCACATCGTGCAGCGCCTTAAGCGCGTCCGCGCCCAGGCCCTGTTCGTTTAGCGGATGATGAAAGAGTTGCTCAGTCCGAGCGCCGCTGGTGGGCGGGAAGGTTGATCGCGAGTCCAGAGTAGCAAGATAGTTCGCGGTAAGATCGGCGATTTCGTCCGCAAGCCGGCGGAAGGCTTCCGGGGCAATGCTTAACGATCTCATGCTGCGCGATTTTACACTTGCAGTGTTAATACATGCAGTAAAAGCAGGAGCAAGCGAATTTAGCTGATGTTGAAGGCGCGCTTGATGGTGCCGCGCTCTTTTTGAATCTTCTCTTGCAGCAGAGTGATGGCGTAGATCAGTTGCTCGGGACGAGGCGGGCATCCCGGCACGTAGACATCCACCGGAATCACCTGGTTCACGCTTTGCACCAAGGCATAGTTGTTGAACACGCCGCCGGAAGTCGCGCACGCGCCCATGGAGATGACCCACTTGGGTTCCGGCATTTGTTCCCAAAGTTGCCGGATCACGGGAGCCATCTTGTTGGAGACGCGGCCGGCAATGATGATCAAGTCGGATTGACGCGGCGACGGACGAAATACTTCAGCGCCGAAGCGCGCGATGTCAAAACGCGACGCACCCATGGACATCATTTCGATGGCACAGCATGCCAAACCGAACGTCATCGGCCAAATGGAATTCTTGCGCATCCAGTTGACCGCGTTGTCCATGGTGGTGAGCACGACGCCTTCCGGCGTGTGGTTGCCGTAGGTAAGCTCCTTGACCACCCTCTTGCCGTGTTCAACGGTGACGTAGGGCCCGAAGCTGAGGTTGTCGGACATGTATTTATTCTAACCCACCTTGGAGTTATGATATCGGCCACTCGTGTTCGAGGATTTGTACGACGCAATTTCGAGGGTCTGGAGTTGGCGATGGCCGCTCGTCGAGGGCGAGGTAACCGAGGTGACAATTGAGCGTATCGGACATCGCGGTAACACCAACTCGGACACAATCCGTTTGGCAATCGCTTACGAGTTTTCCGTGGGCAACGACGGCCCATAAACCGGAGAGTCATTCTGGCGTCCGCTGTTTCCTTCCATGAAGAGAATGCAAAACGCTAAGGGGAAGTTCCACCGGCATCAACGGATTACTGTCCGCTACCGTTCAGATGATCCCAGCGTAAACACGCTTGACAGTCGCGTATGGCAGGGTCTCTGAGGTTGCAGGTCGCTTGGGATGGACTAGCTCAAGGTTCCTTCGTAACCTCAATCTGGTTGCCGTCTAGGTCCGTCATCACGAAATAGTGCGCCCCTTGGCGATCCTCTTCGATCGGTCCGAGGCTCACCCCGCGAGCGATCAACCTCTCTCGTGCCTTCTCAACACTTGATGAGTAGAGCATTGGGGTGGTTGCGTCGGTGACACGGTTCCGAGGGCCGAGCGTAATCACGGTCACGTCTTTCTTGGAGAATCCTAGCGAGAGACAACCCTCCCCATCTTCCATTGAAACCACCGGCTGAAGGCCGAGCTTGTCGATGTACCAGGCAGAAGCAGCAGCTACGTCGAGGACTCCAAGGTAGATTGAGTCAGCAATCCTGAAGAGAGACATGTCGAAATCAACTCATCCTCTGATGTTCGCTGCACGTCGCACAGCCTTCTCCGCCGACTGGGGCAACTGAACTGGGATGAAGTATTCTTCGGGATAAAGATAGTCTTCACCTGACTCATCAATGACACGGATCTGGTGGAGTTTGGAAGCGGTTTCATCCGCAACGACCTGATAGAGCTTCCGCAATTCAAGGGAGGCGCCATAGTCTTTGTTCTTGACGCAGACAACGAACCGCAATTCGCTTCGCTTCATTGGATTTCCAGAATTCGCTTGATCTTGAGCTCTCTCGTGCCAACGCCGTGTGCCTCGTACCAGTGCACTTCGGCATGACACATCGTACCATCCGCCAGCTTGACCGTCGCCGTTCCTTTCAGCTTCCTCCAGCGGCGACCGCCATAGAGCTTTCGTAACCGGCGGCTCTCGCGGACGCCTTTGCCCGAGGCGATCGTCTCAATATCTAGAATTCGGCCAGGTACCTTGAAGAACACGGGCTGATTGTACTCCCCACTCCCGAACGGCCCAGCAGGGAAAGGCTGCTACGGATTCAGCACGATCTTCCCAAACATGTGGCTCGATTCCATGTATTCGTGGGCCGCGCGTGCGTCTTCCAAAGCAAAAGCTTTGTCGACGACCGGGTTCAGTCGTCCGGCAAAAACATGCCCGAGCACGTCGTGCAAATCGCCCATGGTGCCCATATAGGAACCCATGAAGGAAAGCTGCCGCGCAAAGAGAAACCGCAGATCGAACTTGGCATCGAAGCCCGTAGTCGCGCCGCAGGTCACAATGGTGCCTCCGGCCTTGAGCGACTTCATACTCTCTTCCCACGTGGCCGTGCCCACGTGCTCCACTACGATGTCCACGCCTTCTTTGCTGGTGATTTTGCGCACCTCTTCCGATATCTTCTGCTGGTAGTGATTGATGCCATAATCGGCACCCAGCGCGCGGGCTTTCTCCAGCTTGGCTTCGTCTCCCGCAGTTGTGATTGCGCGTGCGTGGAACAGCTTGGCAATCTGAATGGCAGCGATGCCAACCCCCGACCCTCCCCCGAGCACCAGCACGGTTTGCCCCTGACGAATGCGTGCCCGTCCCACCAGCATGTGCCAAGCGGTCAGAAACACCAAAGGCACGCTGCCGGCTTGGTTAAAGTCCAAGCTCTCGGGAATCGGGATGACATTCACCGCCGGCACGGCTATGAGCTCGCAGTTGCCGCCGTCCACGCCGTTCCCGAGCACTGCGAATTCCCGGCATTGGTTTTGCAACCCGGCAACACACTTCGCGCAGTGGTTGCAGAAAACCATGGGGGCAAGTAGCACCCGCTGTCCGGCTTTGAACCCGGTGACGTACTCGCCGACTTCGGCGATCTCTCCCGCAATGTCACTACCCAGAATGTGCGGGAGCTTCACCCCGGGAAGTCCCTTGCGTACCCAGATGTCCAGATGATTCAGCGAGCACGCGCGAACCCGTACCAGCACCTGGTCCTTGCGTGGCTTTGGGTCAGGGACGTCTTCATAACGAAGAACCTCCGGCCCGCCGAATTCGTGGAGGCGAACAGCTTTCATATCGCGGACTCTCCTTGCCCAAACTTATCACAGCACCCCGGAGATGCGGCCGACCGTCCTTTTGATTGACTTCCCCTGTTTACCGAAGAATAATCAAGCTGTGGACATCTACGAGGAAATAGTGAAGCTGCGGCACGAAGGCCGGCGGGGGGCAGTGGCTACTATCGTCAACGTGCGCGGCTCCATTCCCTCGTTTGAGACCGCCAAGATGTTGGTACGTGACGACGGTTCGATTGCTGGCACCATTGGCGGCGGATGCGTCGAGGCCGAGGTCTGGCAGGCCGCCCGCGAAGTCATGGAATGCGAGAAACCGCGCACCCTGACTTTCAACCTGAATGAAAATCCCAAGTACGATACTGGCCTAGTCTGCGGTGGAACTCTGGATATCTTCATCGAGCCCGTTCTACCTCCAGCATTGCTCTATGTATTCGGTGCAGGTCACGTATCAGTAAATCTTTATAAGGTCGCCCGTGGCGCAGGGTTTGATGTAACCGTAGTGGACGACCGCGCCGCTTACGCCAGCCGCGAACGCTTTCCCGACGCAAAAGAAGTGATTGCAGAAGACTTCGAACAGGCGATGGCGAAGATCACGCCGCAGGAGTCGTCGCACATCGTCATTGTGACGCGCGGCCATCGTGATGATATGCGGGTGTTGCGCTGGGCGGTGCAGACCCGGGCGCGCTATGTTGGAATGATCGGCTCCAAGCGCAAGACCATTACTATCTTCCGCGAACTCATAAAAGAAGGGCTTCCCGTGCATCTGTTCGAACGCGTGCATGCGCCCGTTGGTCTGGACATTGGAGCCATCACCCCGGAAGAGATTGCGGTGGCAATTACAGCCGAGTTGATCGCTGTACGCCGGCGCTCCGAGCGCGCCTTGCCCCACATGAGCTGGTTCAAGACGCATGTTCAGAACGCGGATGAGCCCATCACCGTACTCGAAGATCCAAACGAAAAGCTCTGAGACGAAGATCAGCTCTGACCTTGAGTCCTGGCTTTCTGCTATCTTCACTGCATGGCCAGCGCATCAAGTCTATGCGGGGTGATTCTCGCCGCCGGCGACTCGACTCGCATGGGCACGGACAAAGCCTTGCTACCCTGGCCACCAGGTGCTCCAGGAACGCTCTCCGACAACACCACGTTTCTTTCTTCGGCCATCCTGTCTCTGCTCCCTTTTAACGAGCTAGTGATCGTGGTCGCGGGAAAGAATGAAGCTAATCTTGCTCCGGTTGTGTATTCCAACGGCGCGTCTCTGGTGAGAAATCCGGCGCCCGACAATGGGCAGTTCAGTTCGCTCCGGGTAGGCTTGCAGGAGGTCCTGAATCGGGGACGCGATGCCGCTATGGTTACCCTCGTGGATCGGCCGCCCGCGCGCCTTGCGACATTGCAAACACTGTGTGCGGCATTCATGTCACGTCCAGATGAGACTTGGGCCTTGATTCCCGAATTCGGGGGCAAGCACGGACATCCATTTTTGATCGGACGAGAGATGATGGAAGTTTTCCTGAGAGCCTCCCCAATTTCCACCGCGCGCGAGATCGAGCACCAGAATCGGCAACACATTTCCTATGTCCGAGTCGATGACCCCGCTGTTACGCTGAATGTGGACACGCCGCAGGACTACTCGGCTTTGTCCTCGACACCCCGTGCTTGAGATAAACTCCTTGGCCCCACCCATGACGCCCAAAGCTGCCGCTTTCATTGAGACGGTGCTCCACCTTCAGCCCCGCCTTGCCGTGTTCGACTGCGACGGTACGCTGTGGGCAGGCGACGCCGGAGAAGAATTCTTCGATTGGGAACTGAGGCAACGCGTGGTTTCCGACGAGGTCGTGCGTTGGGCACGCCCACGCTACGCCGATTATCGTGCCGGGAAGGTCATTGAGGACGACATGTGCGGCGAAATGGTGACCATGCATCGCGGGCTGACCGAAGCTCAGGTGCAGCAAGCGGCCAATCGATTCTTCGAGGAGAATTTCGTCTCGCAGATATTCCCCGAGATGCGCGAACTGGTGAACCGCCTGCGAGCGTCAGGCTGTGACGTCTGGGCAGTGTCCTCGACTAACGAATGGGTAATCCGTGCCGGAATGAAGTATTGCGGGATTGCGGACAACCGAATTCTGGCCGCGGCGGTCGCGATTGAGAATGGCATGGTTACCGACCGTCTGGTGCGGGTGCCGACCGGTGCAGGTAAGCCCGCAGCCATTCACGAAGTAATCGGGAAAGAACCGGATGCCGCTTTCGGCAATTCCCGCTGGGACACGGAGATGCTCGCTATTGGCCGCAATGGGTTCGCGGTGAATCCGAATCCTGATCTAGAGAAAACCGCCCGCGAGCGCGGCTGGACTGTTTACCGGCCAGACAAGATCCGTGGCTAGCTCTCGATTTCGCCTAATGCCTTTGCCAGAGTGTCCATCGCCAGATGGCTGGCGTGGTTGGAGGCTTCAGGCAGGCCACCCACCGCATCGACTAGTTCTTCTCGCTTCAGTGTGCGCGCCCCTTCAACTGTTCTTCCCTGCACCAACTCCGTCAATGCTGACCCGCAGGCGATGGCGGGAACACAGCCTTTGGCAAGGAACTGGATCTCCGCGACGTGGCCATTCTCAATTCTTAAGGTCAGCTTCAGGACGTCGCCACACGCGGGGTTGTCCAGCTGTGCGACGGCGTCGGGGTTGGCCACTGTCCCTGGGTTCCGAGGGTTTTGAAAGTGGTCGAGGACTTGAGCGGAATACATCGCAAGAATTGTAGCGTGTCACGGTGGTATAGGAGTTGCTCTGAACGCCTCGCCTCCGTGGCCCACCGGCTGTAAGATGACGTTACCGTGCCGCTCGATCACACTCCCCAGCGAATCGTCTCCCTTCAGCCCAGTGCAACCGCGATCCTCGCGGCTATTGGCAAACTGGATCGTCTGGTGGCGTGTACGAAATATTGCGTAGATGTGTCTCCAGAGGTTCGCGAGCGAAAACTCGCCATCGTACGCGATTCCTGGACCGCCGACACCAACCAGATTGCTGCCGCTCAGCCTGATTTAGTGATCGCTGCCGTCCCCTATCAAGAAAAGGCAGTCACTGAGATTCTGAAAACCGGCGCGCGTTTTCTGGGTCTGGCACCCAAGACGCTTGCCGATATCTACACCGACATCGCGGCCATCTCCGGGATCATGGGTGCGTCAGATCGCGGCGAGGAAGTAATCGCCACGATGCAGCGTGAGATCGAGACCGTCAGCCAGCAGACCGCCGGCAAGGCGCGGCGGCGAGTGTTCTGTGAAGAATGGGGTAAACCACTGATCACGTCGCAGCCGTGGGTCGCAGAGTTGGTGTACGCGGCTGGCGGCACCCTCGTGGGAGTGCCGGGAGCAGAAACATCAGCGGATGCCATCTTGCGCGAAGATCCTGATGTACTTGTAGCCGCATGGTGCGGGGCTGGCAACCGGGTGCCGCTCGAAAAGATTCTCCGCGACCGCGGCTGGACCGGGATGCGGGCCGCACAGCAAAACCGCGTCTACTGCATTCCCGATGAATTCTTGAACACGCCAGCACCTACCCTTGTCCGGGGACTGCACGCCCTGGCTGTGGCCATTCATCCTGAGAGTTTTCCGCATGTCTCAGGTCTCAAATGTATTACCAACATAGCTGTGCACAGCTACTAGCGCCTGAGATAGTATCTCCCCTATGTCCACGGCTAAGGATGTGCATGCAGAAATGGCGCAACTCGCACTGCAGGCGAAGTCTGCACAAGACCTCATGACACGGATGGTCGAGCTTTTGCACCAACGCATGTTGAAATATAACTGGGTTGGTTTTTACATGCTGGAAGCAGCCCGGCCGCCCATGCTTGTGCTGGGTTCATTTCAAGGGGCCATGACCCCGCATACGCACATCCCCCTGCATCAGGGAATCTGCGGCGCGGCGGCGTCCACTCGCAAGACCGTCGTGGTGGATGACGTCAACCTTGATCCTCGTTATCTGGCGTGCTCGCTGGAGACCAAGTCGGAAATCGTGGTTCCGGTGTTCGCCCACGGCAAGGTGGTGGGAGAACTCGATATCGACAGCCATTTCCCCGCAGCCTTCAAAGACGAAGATCGCACTCTAGTGGAATACTGTGCCAGCCTGGTGGGCGCAAGCCTGGAAAAGTCTTCCCAATAGCAACCTGACATAATCGAGCAAGCGCCGTCCCGAGTCCCGGTACTTCCATGAAACAGGTTGTAGCAGCGGTGATCATCAAGGGCGACAAGGTTCTCGTGTGCCAACGCACCCGCCACCAAACCATGCCGCTGAAGTGGGAGTTCCCCGGTGGTAAGATCGAAACCGGCGAGCAACCCCGCGATGCGTTGCGCCGCGAACTGGATGAGGAGTTGGGCATCAACGCTACCATCGGCGAAGAAGTCATGCGCATTCGCCACCAGTACAAGACCGGAAGCTCAGTGGAACTGCGCTTCTACGTGGTAAGGGAGTACGCGGGGACGATCGAGAACCGAATTTTTCGTGACATCCGCTGGGCGACGCGTTCTGAGTTGCCCACCTACGACTTCCTGGAGGCCGACGTAAAACTGGTAAAGGATCTGGCGGAAGGCAAGATTGTCTAGCCGCGGATTGCGGAGGATCCACTCTAGTCGGGCGGTTGCGGACCGCCGCGGCGGGACAGCTTCGGACGGTCATCGCCGGAATCAGTGTCGGCCCCGCTGTCATCGCCAGCGGGAGTATGGCTAGGGCGGCGCAACGTGGGACGATTCCCAAGCTTGCCATCGCCCGTTGGACGCCGGTTTTGCAGTTCAAACAACCGCGCCCGCACATCGGCAAACTCTGAAGTATCGACTTTGTACTCAGGTTCCGGCGGTAGAAGTGTATTGATTTCCTGTTGTGTTTTTTGAATACGATCCGGAGTTTGAGGATGCGTGTCAAAAGCTTTGGCGATGGTGCCGGGCTTGTGCTTCTCGAGCGCCTTCACCTTCTCAAAGAAAGAAGTCAGCGCCTGGGGGTCGTAGCCCGCCTTGTACATGTATTCGATGCCCAGAAAGTCAGCTTCAGCCTCAAAGCCGCGGCTGAACTGCAGAAAACCCATGGGCACCGCCAGCCCCATCAGGTTCCGCGCCGCGAACCCGATCCCCCCACCTACAAAAATCAGCGGAATGGATGCCAGGTTCATCAGTTGGCCCCGAGTGTTCTCGCGGGCTACGTGGCAGGCGGCCACGTGGGCAATCTCGTGCGACATTACCCCGGCAAGTTCCGCCTCGTTGTCGGCCGCCAGAATCAGACCCGAGTCCACATAGAAGAATCCGCCAGGCAGCGCGAAGGCGTTGACGTCGTCGGTGTCAATGACCTTGATGGTGAACGGGACCTGCGCGTCCGAGTTTCTCACCAGGTTTTGCCCGATGCGGTTGACGTACTCGGTGATGACCGGGTCTCGGATGAGTTTGGCCGCAGTTTCCATCTGCTGGGCGTACCCGCGCCCCATCTCGATCTGTTTTTCCAGGCTGTACCAGTTCCCTAGGCCACGATCGCAACCGATTTTGCGGTTGCCGATGGCATCAATGTCCCGGATGCTGCCATCGTGATAGGCCCTGACCGGGGGGCTTGCAGCAGTCGGCAAAGGCAATACCGTGGCGTTCTGCGCGAGGGACGAGGTAGTGAGTAGCAGAGAGGAAGCCAGGAAGATTGGGAGACTGCGCATGCGCTACCCCAGAATTAGCTTCATTATAGACAGAAGCGGGGGCAGGCGAAAGAGTTATCCGTGCAGAATGATGTTCCTCTATTTTCAGGTCGGAGATGAGACCAAAGTCCCTATTGGCTCCCGTTCAGAACTGTCTACCCGCCTGAGCGCAAGGTCCAACAATAGGCCAAAGCCAGGACGGTCATCACCACTGTGGTGGTCCAGGCAACCGCGTTGTAAATGCGGGAGTTGACGAAATCGCCCATCAGTTCCTTCTTATTCACCAGCAGGAGCATGAAAATCAGCACCGGCGGGATGGCGATTCCGTTGATCACCTGAGAAAGAATCGATATTTTCACCAGCGGCAGGTCGGGGAACAGAATGAAGCCAGCGCCAGCCATGATCAAGATCGTATAGAGCCAGTAGAATACTGGCGCTTCACTGAACTTCTTTCCCACCCCGGACTCGAATCCCAGCCCTTCGCAAACGGTGTAGGCGGTAGAAAGTGGCAGGATCGACGCCGCAAACAGAGAGGCGTTGAACAATCCCACGGCAAACAGGATGTAGGCGTAGTCTCCCGCGAGCGGACGCAACGCCTGGGCGGCGTCTTTGGCATCTGCAATGTTGTGATAACCGTGGACGTACAGAGTGGCGGCGCAGGCCACGATGATGAACCAGGCCACTATGTCGGTAAAGACGCAACCTGCGATCACGTCAATCTGGGAGGCTTTGTACTGCCGCTTGGTGACGCCCTTCTCCACAATGGACGACTGCAAGTAAAACTGCATCCAGGGAGCGATGGTCGTTCCCACCACGGCGATCGCCATGTAGAGGTAGCCGGGCAGCATAAAGGCCGCGCGGGGCGGCGGTTTAACAGTGAGAACCAGTGCATCGATCCACGCCGGTTTGGCAAAAAATCCGGCAATGATGTAGGTCACATAAAAGAACGATGCCGCGAGAAAGACTTTCTCCACGCTCTTGTAGTGGCCCTTGACCGGGATCAACCACACGATGACCGCGCAAATCGGCACGGTGACGTACTTGGAGAGGCCGAAAAGCTCCAGACTGCCCGCAATGCCGGCAAACTCACCGACCACGTTGCCGAAGTTGATGATCAGAATTCCGATCATCATGAAGAAGGTGATGCGAAAGCCGAATTCCTCGCGGATCAGATCGCTGAGGCCCTTGCCGGTAACCGCGCCCATGCGCGCACAGATTTCCTGCACTACGATCAGGGCCACGGTGACCGGGATCAGGGTCCACAACAGCAAATGCCCAAACTGTGCGCCGGCAGCCGAGTAGGTGTAGATGCCATTGGCATCATTGTCGACGTTGGCGGTAATGAAGCCGGGTCCGACAACGGCGAAGAACAGCAGGATCCGGGCTTTCCAGCTTTTCAGAAATTTCATGGGCACAGTGCGCCAGCATAAATGCTTAATGGCAAGACGATGGAACAGAATAAACGGAGCGCAAGGATCTGAACAGGAAAAGTTGGAGAAATTATGATGGGTTCGGTCGCGTGCCTACAGCTTCGCCCGCAGCATGCTGATAATGTCGTCGGAAGTGATAACGCCGGTCAGCTTGTTGTGGTCGTCCACCACCGGCAGGGTCAGCAGGTTGTACTTGTCGAAGAGTTCGGCGACGGCTTTCTCGCCCGCCCCGGCGTGGCAGGAGATCAGCGGTTCCTGGGTCAGCGATAGCAACGGGGTCTGGGGCGTGGCCAGCACGAGTTTCGCCAGGGGCACGGCTCCGGCCAGCGTCCCGCGTGAGTCCGTCAGATAAATCGTGCTCACTGTCTCGATGCCGCCTTCGAAATGGCGCAGGGCTTCGACCGCATCGCGGGCTGCGGCAATTACGTTTAAGGCAATATACTGCGTGTTCATCCGCCCTGCAGCCGTGTTTTCCTTGAACTCGAGAAGATCGGACACCTCCTTGCGTTCTTCCGGCGCCATCTCCAGCAGAATTTCCGAGGTGCGCTCTTCCGAGAGGTCGGCCAGCAGGTCAGCAGCGGCGTCGGGATCCATCTCCTCCACGATCTCAGCCGCGCGATCCGAATCAAGCGACTCGACGATCGACTTTTGCACCTTGGGATCGACTTCCTCCAAAGCGTCGGCGGCGACTCCTTCGTCGAGGGTTTCAAAGACTGCTTCGCGTTCGTCGGGAGCCAGATCTTCGACGATGTCGGCAATATCGGCGGGATGGAGCCGGGCCAGGCGCTCGTGAGAAATCTTCAGTTTCACCCGCCGCGCAGGATCGGTTTCAATTACATCCACAAACTCCCAGGGGATAATGCGCTCCGGAATCTGGCGTAGCAAGGCTCGCAGAGGCCCCCACGGTACTACGCCCTTGAGTAGCCGTCTCACCGCACCGCGCGCACCGACGTCCACGGCGGACACTCTTAGCGTGGGATGGCTGTTGCTGGTGTCCTGGTGCAGGTCCACGTCGTTGACGCGAACCACCTTGCGTCCGTGCACATCAATGATCTGCTGATCCAGCAAGTCGCGCGACAGCAGCAGCAGGCCTTCGGGTTCATCCGCTGCAGTCCATGTGGAGGCTGAGGTCGCTGTGCAGAGCCCTCCGTTGATGGAGGTCACCGCACTGAAAGGCAGAACGCGGTCGCCAGACTTGGTGCGAACCACGAGAATGGCGATACGCGCCGGATCTTCCTGAGGGGAAACCGCCAGTTCACGCACCCGCCCGCAGCGCCCGCCCGGATCAGATACTGGCGAGCCAAGCAGTTCGCTGAGGGTGACGGTCGGCATGGCTGAGAGCATACTCAAGTCCGGGAGCGGAATCCAGTGAGATGCGTTGCCAGTACAGGCCATCGCGTCCGTACGCCATGTCTGACCCATCTTTGGCTCCTCCGGTGTCTAATACAGCCCGGGAGGATCCGGTTTTGTAGCGGGAGCACCTAGCCCTCCTCTCGAGGCTTGATGACAGAATTTTTGAGCCCGCGGTGCGACCGCGTTGACATTTGCACAGGGGAAAGGCGAAACTAGCGACTTCGTCCTACGGGGGTTCCCACGTGCGGCAGCCGCCCGCGTCAATGCGGCGCCAGCCTGGAGGGTAACCCGAGTCTTCATAAACTTTAGCCATGACCGACCACCGGGTCTCTTACACACTGGATTCGACTCTGGAAACCGTCGACAGTGCCGAAACCACCGCGACTCGGATCGCGGTCGAAGCCGGTTTCGGTGACGACGAGGTCATGCAGATTTCCATGGCAGTGCGCGAGGCCGCGGTCAATGCCGTACTCCACGGCAACGCTTATGATCCGGGAAAGAAAGTGAAGCTGGAATTTGAGACCACCGGCCGCGACCTGGTCATCACCATTCGGGATCAGGGAAAAGGCCTGGATCCGGCCAAGATTCCCGATCCTTTAGCCCCAGAGAACCTGATGAAGACCTCAGGCCGGGGAATTTTTCTTATACGTTCGTTCATGGATGAAGTACAAATTCATCCTTCGCAAACGGGCACCGAAATCAAACTCGTTAAACACGTTCCCGGATCGTCCGGGGACGCCAAGGAGGCTTCCCAGTGAGCATGAAAACCAATACTCGTCAGGTGGATGGAGTAACGATCATGGATTGCAGCGGCCGCATCACTCTCGGTGAAGGCAGCGTAATTCTGCGCGACGCAGTGCGCGACCTACTCGCCAAGAATCAGAAGAAAATCCTGCTCAACCTGGGCGAGGTCACCTACATTGACAGTTCGGGCATCGGCGAATTGGTCAGCGCCTTCACCACGGTTCGCAATCAAGGTGGCGAACTCAAACTGCTGAATCTGACCAAGAAGGTCCACGATCTGCTGCAGATCACCAAGCTGTACACCGTCTTCGATGTGAAGGAAGAAGAGGCATCGGCGATCAAGGCCTTCAAATAGACTTCCTCGGTCGGCGATGAGGGCCCTCGATGTCACGAGCGGCCCTTGTCTGCCTTTTCCCTTTCGGGACAGACCCTCGTAATTTTTCACTTCCCTCCCCCTGGAGTGTCGCGCGCGGCTCCTACAATGTTGGAATGGGTACGGCATTGCGACTCCTGGCTTTCGCATGGATGTTCTCCGCATTAGCTGCGGCCGAGTGCATTCCCTTCACCCAGGCCCGTGATCATATCGGCGAGACCCAGTGCGTCACCGGCAGAGTCCTGGGGCTCAAGCATGGCAGCCGCGGCATGACCTACTTCGACTTCTGCGAAGACTTCCGCGTCTGTCCGTTCACGGTGGTGGTTTTTCCCGGACATTTGAAAGACATCGGTGATGTGCGGCAACTGACGGGCAAGGTCGTTGAAGTCCACGGCCCTGTGAAGACCTACGATGGCCGGGCCGAAATCGTGTTGGACCAGCTTCGCCAGTTGGGTGGAGAAGGGGCGAAGATTCCTCGACTGCCCAAGAATTACGACGTGGAAAAGTCAGGCCACTATAGCGCCGGATCGATGAGACATCCCAAACCGGCGCGAGCGACGACGAAGAAGAAGCAGACCCCAACCGTCCCGGCGGAGATTCCCGAGGACGATCAGTAAAAACGTTCCGTCCTATACCATTCCTTTCCGCAATTCTTCCAAAGGATAAAACGTTCCCCGCCAGACCACACCCCCGCGGCCCAAAGTCAAAGCCATCGACCGGAGCATGATGTAAAGGAATAAGGCCGCCGCAACGGGATGCAGAACGAAATAGTAAACGGGAACGCCAGATCTGCCGGCCATGCCCACATGGATTGCGAACAGGGACGCGAGGGCCACGGTGTAGGGCAGGCGCTCCCATCCGTGGGCAAACCAAATCCCCAGAAACGGCATGAGGTTCAGGAACCCCAGGGCAACGACGGAAAGCAATAAGCGCCACCACTGGAACGACATCACCGCAAAGAAATTCTTGGTCAGATTCCGCACCACACCCATGGTGCCATTCGCCCATCGGAGCGAGATCAGGTCGGCTCCATAGACGTTACGCTGCGCGTATCCGGCGTTCTTCACGATTTTCCCGAGCTTCATGTCATCGACTACTTCGAAGCGTAGTGCTTGATAACTTCCGACGGCTTCGTACACACGGCGGCGCACCAGGTTGAATGCGCCCACACCCATATGATCTTTCGTCTTGGGGTCGGCGACTTTCCAGGGGCGATGCCCAAACACGAACAGCGTCTGGAAGAACCCGATCATCATCCTTTCGCCAGGAGTCTTCATGATCATGCGAGGAAACAAGACGACGTGGTCGGCGGACTCAGCTTCCGCGTAAGCCAGAGCGCGGCGTGGCACATCGGGCCTAAAGAGCACGTCGGCATCGGTGAAAAGCAACCACTCGCCGGTTGCCTGTTTCGCTGCGGTCCACATGGCGTGGGTCTTTCCCATCCAACCGGGGGGCAGGGCGGCAACATGAATTACTTTCAAACGGTCGCCAGCCTTGGCCGCGGTGGCAATTCCGTCCATGACTTCACCGGTGTGGTCGGTGGAGCGGTCATTGACGGCGATCACTTCGTAGTTCTTGTAGTCGAGTTCGAGCAGCCGGGTAAGGGTTTCGCCGATGTGCTCCTCCTCGTTACGCGCGGGAACAATAATGCTGACTCTCGGACCTCCCTTGTCCGGGGAGCGGTCCCATTCAGGACGGGAGATATCGGCAATTGTCCGCATGCCGATCGCGGCATCGACGATTCGGGAGAACCAGACCAGCGCCAATATGCAGCCTGCAATCCAGTGGAAATAACTCATCCCGCGTGGCCCTTCGCCATGTCCCCATTCTGCGCCACGGCGGGAGCAAATCGCATGCCGTAGAAAAGGACGGCGGAGGAAACCGCCATGGCGATGACCGGCAGAATAAATGCGGCTTGGAGCGAACGGCGGTCGGCCACGTATCCCATCAGGGTTGGAGATGGCACGTCGCCGAGCAAATGAAAGATGAAGATATTGACTGCAATGGCGGTCGCACGGATATGGGAGCCGACTGCGTTGACCAAAGCGGTATTGAGCGGCGAGGTGTTAATCAGAAGCAGAAAGGCAGCCACCGCGATAGCTGGGATCATAATCGGTCCCTGGAAGAACAGCGCGACAATCATCACCGGTACACCCAATCCCATGCTGAGCGCAGAAACGAAGTAGTATGAACCCTTCATGCGCGGCAGCAGACGATCCCCCAACCAGCCGCCTATCAGCGACGCAAGAATACCGTCCACCACGACGATGGCACCAAATATCAAATTCGCCGACTCCAGCGTGTAACCACGCGTTCGGGAAAGAAACGTCGGCATCCACACCTGGATTCCGCCCAGCGAGAATGTCCCCGCCGCCATCCCTAGCGTGACCGCCCAGAACGCCCGGTTGCGGACCAAGCCTCGTAGCGTTCCCCGCTCGGGCGTCTCTTTCAGCGTATCGAATTGTCCACGCGGAGGCTCGGGGACGAACAAGATCGCGAGCGCCAACAGGAAGCCGGGAAAGGCAGCGATATAGAACGGGAACCGCCATCCCATGCTCGGACCCAGTTTTCCGCCCAGTAAGTAGCCGGCAGCCGTGCCAACGGGAATCGCCAGATAAAAGATGCCAAAGATGCGGCCGCGCATGTGTTCAGGAAAAAGATCGGCGACGAAGGTGGGAGCGATGGTAACGAAGGTCGCTTCGCCCACCCCGACCAGAGTATGCCGGACCAGCAACTCCCAATAGGTATGCGTAACGGCGGTGAGCAACGTTAGCGCACTCCAGAAGATTGCTCCCAGCACGATGATCATCTTGCGCGAATAGCGGTCGGCCAGCGGCCCGGTGAACGGCGCCGCAATCATGTAGAAACCGAGAAAAGCACTGGTGAGATAGCCGACCTGGGTATTGCTGAGATGAAACTCGGATTGCACCAGCGGTTGCACCGCGAACAGCACAGAGCGATCAATGTAGTTGAGTAGGTTCAGCGTGGTAAGCAGGGCCAGCGCTGTCCAGGGATAGAGTTTCTTGGAGGTCACTTGGCGGTGAATATAGCACGACAGGCTCTTAACTGCGGAGGCTACAGAGAAGGCAAAGCAGTCTTTGCGACCTTTGCGATGTTTTCTTTGCGAACTTTGCGGTAAGCTCTTGAACCATCTGGAGACCAAGTTGATGAAACAACTACTTCCCATCAAAAGATTCATTGTTCTGCTGCTACTTGTTCCGCAAGCACTCGTCGCTCAAGATGCAGCCGCCAGCAAACCCCAGCCTTCTGAACGTCATGAATACATCATCTCGAACTTCAAAACCGAGAGCGGCGTGATCCTCCCGCAGGCGCACATCGTGTACGGAACCTACGGCCATCTGAACGCCGCCAAAGACAATGTGGTGCTCCTGCCATCCCATTACATGGCCGACTTTCACGGCTATGAGTGGGTCAGCGGGCCGGGACACGCTCTCGATACTTCGCAGCTTTTCCTGGTGGCGACGGAGCTGTTTGGCAACGGCCATTCGTCTTCCCCCAGTAACACTCCGGAACCGTTCCATGGTCCTCGCTTTCCGGTAACGACCATCCGCGACAATGTTGAAGCCGTGCATCGGTTGCTGACGGAGGAACTGAAGATCACTCACGTGCGTGCGATCATTGGCTTCTCCATGGGCGCGCAGCAGGCGTTCCAGTGGGCGGTCAGCTATCCGGACTTCGCTGACCGCATCGTTGCCACCTGTGGCACGGCGAAGACCTACCCGCACGGGGTTGTGCGCCTGGAAGGGCAGATCGCCGCACTCACCGCCGACGCCGCATTCCAGAACGGCGATTACAAGACTCCTCCTACCAAGGGTCTGGAGGCATTCGCAGTAGTGTGGACCGCATGGCTCTTCTCCCAGGAATGGTGGCGCCGGGAACTGTGGCGTGAAAGCGAAAAGCCCGGCACAACGTTCGAGCAAGTGTTGAACAACTTCCGCATCAACTTCATTCCCGGCGCGGACGCCAACGATCTGATTCTGCAAATGCGCACCTGGGAGCGGCATGACGTAGGAACTACACCCGGGTTTGGCGATGATGTAGAGCGCGCGCTGCGTTCGATCAAGGTCCCGTTTCTGTATATGCCCTCGGAGACCGATCTCTATTTCCCGCTCGGCGACGCGCGCTATGAGGCCGCATTCATGCCCAAGGTATCGTTGGTTCCGATTCCATCGCTTTGGGGACACACTGCCGGCGCGGGCGGCAGCCCGGCGGACGAAAAGTTCTTGAATGAGACGATTGGGCGATTCCTTGGCGCTGGGAGGTAGAGGATTCGCTGAGATTGGGAAGAGGTCCTTCGGCGAACGCTAAACCCCAAGCCGCTTCTTCGGCCTCGGCCACCTTGCCACTACCACCGTCGAAATCCCTCCGCGCGGCCGGAAATCGCCCTTAACCTCGGCCCACACCGGCTTCGCCCAGCGCACCACATCTTCCAGCACGCGATTGACGATGTTCTCCTGGAAAATTCCCAGGTTGCGGTACGCTTGCAAGTACTCCTTTAGCGATTTCAGTTCCAGACAGTGTTTGGCAGGCATATAGCGTACGGTCAGCCTGCCGAAATCGGGCAAGCCTGTTTTCGGACACACTGAAGTAAACTCAGGGTCATCCACCACGATTTCGTATCCCGGAAACTGGTTCGGCCAAGTCTCAATTTCCGGGAAGCGGGCGCCGAGGCCAGCTTCAGCGTGTTCCCGGGTATAGCGTGGCGGTTTGGGCATATCTCATTGTAACCAACCTGGCCAAGTCCCCAAGATCTGCGCTTATTTTGCGGTTCCCTGGGGATATTTCCGCATCTAACCGATGAGGTTCCTGCGTACAATCTATTGAGCACCCGGTGGTACAGTAGGTTTTAGTCAGCCCATGTCGTGGACCGGTAACAGTAGCGGCTTTTGGAACCGCAATCGCTGGCTCGTCTGGACGGCGGGCATTGTGGCGGGAGTAGTGTTGCTGGCCTCATTCATGTCGCGAGGCGAAGTAGTGCCGGTGCGTGCCGCCATGGCGCAGCGGACCACGATCCGCAGTGTGGTCTCCACCAACGGTAAGGTTGAGCCAATCGAGAATTTCGAAGCGCATGCTCCCGTAGGAACAACGGTGACAAAGTTGCTGGTCAGGGAAGGCGATCGGGTCCAGAAAGGGCAGCTTCTGCTACAGCTGAATGACGTGGAAGCACGCAGCGAGGCAGCCCGGGCGCTGGCGCAAGTTCGTTCCGCCCAGGCCGATCTCAGTGCTGTCCAAAGCGGAGGAAATCGCGAAGAAGTGCTGACTCTGGATTCCCACCTCACCCAAGCGCGCACCGAGCGCGATACGGCGCAGCGCAACCTGGAGGCACTGCGACGTTTGCAGAAGGACGGGGCCGCTTCCCCCGGCGAGGTAACAGCGGCTGAGGATCACTTGCAGCGGGCTAACTCCGATGTAACGCTCTTAGAGCAAAAGCGGAAAGGCCGCTACTCGTCCCCCGAGATTGTGCGGGTGGAGGCTCAGAAGACAGAGGCCCAGGCGGCCTACGAGGCTGCCGAAGACGCTTTGCGCCAATTGAACGTTCGCGCTCCGTTTAGTGGCATCGTTTACTCGCTCCCGGTGCTGCAAGGGGCGTACGTCAATCCCGGTGATCTGGTATTGCAGGAAGCAGACTTGTCCAAAGTTCGTGTAAGGGCATTCGTGGATGAACCCGACGTAGGACGGCTGGTGGGAGGAGATCCTATCGAGGTCACATGGGACGCGTTGCCAGACCGAATTTGGCACAGCACGGTGACCATGACCCCGGCGGTCATCAAACTGCATGGCACCCGCAGCGTTGGTGAAACCACCTGCGTGGTAGACAACCCTGATCTCAAACTGCTTCCCAATGTGAACGTGGGGATCACAATCATCACGGCGGAGCATCACGATGTGTTGACCGTACCGCGTGAAGCCGTGCATCAGGAAGACAGCCGGACGTACGTCTACCAAATCCAGAACGATGAATTGCGTCGGCGGGATGTGCAGACTTCGATCTCGAACCTAACCCAGGTTGAAGTGACTGGTGGACTGCCGGACAATCTGCTGGTCGCCCTGGCTCCATTGAATTCCAAGCCTTTACGCAACGGCCTGGCGGTGAGGGTGGTCCATTAGGCCGATGTCCAGTTCCCAAATAATCCAGAAGACAGCGTTTTTCCTGATGCTGGTGCTGGCCCCGGCGCTTTCATTAGAGGCAGCCGAACTTTCTCCCGCCAAATTGTTGGCTGCCGGACGTGTGGATGACGCGATTTTGACTCTGCAAAACCGAATCACGGCCGCGCCCAATGATGCTGAGTCTCAGAACCTGCTATGCCGGGCTTATCTGGCCCTGACCAACTGGGACGCGAGCGTTGCGGCCTGCCAGAAAGCCGTGGCCCTGGAACCGGAAAATGGTGAATATCATTTGTGGCTAGGGCGGGCTTACGGCGAGAAAGCTGATCACTCCAGCTTCTTTTCCGCGACTGGACTGGCTAAGAAGGTGCGCAGCGAGTTCGAGGCCGCAGTTCGGCTTGATCCAAGCAACGTGGAAGCTCGCGCCGACCTGGCTGATTTCTACGTGGAGGCTCCCGGGATTATGGGCGGGGGCGTGAACAAGGCTGCAAATCAAGCCCAGCAACTGGCGGCTCTGGATCCGGCGCAGGCGCACTTGGTGAGGGCCCAGATTGCCGAGAAGGACAATGACCAGGCTGCTGCCGAACGAGAGTTTCGCGCTGCCATTCAGGCCAGCGGTGGCAAGCCCGGAACCTGGATGGATCTCGCCCAGTTTTATCGGCGGACCAACCGCTTCGACGAAATGCAGGCGGCCATTCAGCAGGCCACTGCGGCGCAAAAGAACCAGCATGTATTGCTAGCAGCGGCGGAGGTTTTGATTCAGACCCAACGCGATTTGCCAGCGGCCGCCGAATTGCTCCGCCGTTACCTTGCCAGTGAAACGGTCGAGGATGCGCCGGCTTTCAAAGCCCACTATCTGCTGGGGAGTTTGCTGGAACGGCAAGGCAATACTCAAGCAGCGGCCCAGGAGTACCGGAATGCACTGTCCCTGGCGAGGGATTTCTCTCTCGCGCAAGACGCGCTGAAGCGGATTGATCGCCGGTAGACGTGTCCAACCCCGCGCTGATCTCCGTTCACCTGCGTCTTGATGCAACCGGTTCGCCGATTTAGAGTTTCAGTTCTGAATTCATCTTCGTGAGGTGAGCCATGAGCCTTGCATCGCGTCTGCGCGTTTCCATTCCCCTTCTGGCTAGCTTTTGCTTCGCAATGATCTCTTCGCTGATGGCCGCAGAACCGGTGCCGCTGCGGCACGTGGTAGAACTGGCGCTCCGCCACAGCACCACCACAGCTATGTCGATGGCGGGAGAACAGCGGGCGTTCGCTTTCTATAATGAAGCACGGAACCACTACCTACCATCGTTGACAGTCGGTTCCGGACTGGGGGCGACCTGGGGATACCCTCTCAGCCTGGAAGGCTCCGCGCCTTCGATCGTCAACACCACGGCACAATCATCCCTGATCAATCCCGCTTTGCGAGATTTCGTGCGGGAGGCGAGAGCCGAATGGCAGGGCAGCACCATCCACAGCAAGGACCAGCGCGATCAAGTCATTCTGGAGGCCGTCCTGAATTATGCCGAGTTAAGCAAGTGGGAGGCCCTTGCGGCTCACTTGACCGAAGACTACGCAGCCGCCCTCAAAATGGAGGAAGTCGTCAATCAACGAATCAAGGAAGGCGTGGATACTCCCCAGGCGCGCGACCAGGTTCACCTCAATGCCGCGCGGGTGTACCTGCATATTTCCCAGGCGCAGGGGGCAATCGATGTGCTGCGTGATCGTCTTTCCCATGTCACCGGGCTGGCCGCATCCTCCATCGAAACCATTCCCGAGTCGATTCCTGCCCTGCCGGAAGTCAGGCAGGAAGACGATCTTGTGACCCGCGCCGTGGAAGTGAGTCCGGCCATCCAGGTGGCTTCGCTGCACTCCGACGCGCTGGCCTTCCACGCTCGTGGTGAACATCGCTCGATGTTGCCGACCGCGGATTTCGCCGCCCAGTACGCTCTTCTTGCCACTTTCAATAACTACGAGAACTTCTTCAGGCAAGGCAGCTTCCAGAAGCACAATGCTACTGTGGGGGTGGTCATTCGGTTTCCGTTCTTCAATCCGTCGCAGCGAGCCAGCGCACGGGCCGCGGACGCCGATGCGCTGGTCGCCAGGAAAGAAGCCGAGGAGGCCAAGAGTCAGGTCTGGGAACAGACCCTCAAATTGCAGCGATCAGTACGGCAACTGGCGGCCGCACAGGAAGTCGTTGATCTGGAATACCAGATCGCGAGGTCCAATCTGGAGGCGACTCGCGTTCGTATAGACGCCGGTAGCGCGACCCTGCACGACGAAGACGACGCACGCTCCCAGGCCAGCGAACGCTACGCGGCCTTGCAGGACGCAAAGTTCCAGCTGGAACAGGCACGCATTGCGCTGCTGCGCCAAACCGGCGACTTGGCGGGCTGGGTGGGAGTCGAAAAGTGAGTTTGGCCGCCACCAGCGAGAATTGCCCGGAATGTACTGGAAATGTACCCCCGGCTGAGGAATCCAGTCGAAAAATGTTAATATAAGTTACTCACAAATATGCCTTTAAAAACCTTGTTCCTGAATCCGCCTTCGTTTGAGAACTTCGACGGGGGAGCGAGTTCGCGGTGGCCCGCCACACGCGAGATTGAATCGTACTGGTACCCGGTCTGGCTGGCCTATCCCGCCGGAATGCTGGAGGGGGCACGCCTGCTGGATGCTCCACCGCATCACATCTCCGCCGAGGAAACCATCAACATTGCCCGTGACTACGAGTTCCTGGTGCTTTTTACCAGCACGCCGGGCTTCCCGGGGGACATCCGCCTGGTGACCAAGATCAAAGAGGCCAACCCCAACATCAAGATTGCCTTTGTCGGGCCGCATGTGACAGTTTTGCCGGAGAAATCCTTGAAAGACTGCCCGGCGATTGACTTCGTGGCTCGCAAGGAATTTGACCATACCGTGGTCGAGTTCGCACAAGGCAAGCCGCTGGAAGAGATTGCTGGCATTTCATACCGCAAGCACGGTTCGGTGGTGCATACTCCTGACCGCCCGGAGATTCAGGATCTCGATTCCCTGCCCCACGTCACCGACGTGTACAAGCGCGATCTCGATGTGACCCGCTACAACGTACCGTTCCTGCTTTATCCGTTCGTATCGCTTTACAGCACCCGCGGCTGCCCGGCGCAGTGTACGTTCTGCCTGTGGCCGCAGACTCTGAGCGGACATCCGTGGCGCAAGCGATCTACCGACGACGTTGCGCGGGAGATGGCGAAGGCCAAGCAACTCTGGCCGGACGTGAGGGAATTTTTCTTCGACGATGATACCTTCAACATCCAGAAGGCGCGGACGGTCGAGCTTTGTGCGAAACTGAAACCGCTGGGTCTGACTTGGTCGTGCACTTCGCGCGTGACCACCGATTACGAAACCCTCAAGGCCATGAAGGAGGCTGGCTGCAGATTGCTGATTGTGGGATACGAATCCGGCGACCAGCAGATTTTGAAGAACATCAAGAAAGGCGCGACGGTGGAACGGGCGCGCCAGTTCACCAAGGATTGCCACAAGCTGGGCCTGGTGGTGCACGGCGACTTCATTCTGGGGTTGCCGGGTGAGACTCACGACACCATTCGGAATACCATCCAGTTCGCCAAAGAATTGGACGTGGAGACCATCCAGGTTTCAGTGGCCCACGCCTATCCCGGCACTGAGCTGTACGACTATGCGATGAAAAATGGTTTCATCGTGGCTGACACCAAGATGGTGGATGATGGCGGTCACCAAATGGCCCAAATCCAGTATCCCGGCTTGCCCGCAGACGACTTAATGGAAGCAGTACACCGTTTTTACGACGAATATTACTTCCGCCCCAAAGCGGTGTTCCGCATCTTGAGGAAGGCAGTCTTCAACAGTGTGGATAGGAAGCGGTTGTACAAAGAAGCCAAGTCCTTCATGAAGCTGCGCGCTGCGCGCCACAAGTGGGTGCTGGCGAAACGTGAGAAGGATGATTCCACTGCCGCCATCCAGCCGGCCAAAGCGTAAGGACTAACCAGTGACGTTCCGCAGGTATATGGTACTGGCGGGAGTGGCCTTTTTTGCCGCCACCGGCGATGGCCTTATCGCGCGCGGCATGAAACAGGTGGGCAACGTTTCTCTGCATCACTTGGCTGACATTTTCCTGGTGGTTCTGAATCCTGTCATCGCCCTGGGCGTGCTGTTTCTGCTGGTGTTCTTCACGTGTTACATGACGGCGCTTTCCTGGGCCGATCTCACCTACGTGCTGCCCGCGACTTCAGTGAGCTACGTTGTGCTAACCCTGATTGCCAAATTTGGTCTGCACGAGAATGTCAGCCTAACGCGCTGGCTGGGGATTTTGCTGATCTCTGCAGGGGTGGGATTCGTGACTCAGGGTCCGGCTTTCACTCCACCGAAAGAAAAGTCAGGCGATCTTGTGGCCGCTCCTCTTCCAGCAAGGATGGAGCCATGAAGTCGCTGTACGCCTGGGGCGCAATCGCCGTGATCGTGCTGACTTCAACCGCCGGGGACGTATTGCTCTCCCGCGGCATGAAGCAAGTTGGCGATGTAGGAGAGCTGACGCGACGGATCGGCGTGCTGGCGGTTCTGGCGCGGGTTTTGAAGAATCCTAATTTCCTGCTGGGAGTCCTGGCGATGGCCACGGCCTTCTATAGCCTGCTGTTCGGGCTCTCCTGGGGAGATCTGAGTTTGGTGGTTCCTGCTTCGACTTCTCTCACGTTCATCACCAATGCCGTAGCGGCCAGGATTTTCCTGCATGAGCGTGTGGACCAACGGCGCTGGATGGCGGCGTTATTGGTGGCGGGGGGAGTGGTGCTGCTGGCGGTGTAGGACGCGACGCTACCCGAACAACCGCATGAACCCTGCGGCGGGCAGGTCCGGCTGGAGAAACGCCGCATCTTTTAAGCCCGAAACTCTCGCGATGCACTCTGCGGCTTGATAGCCGCTACGTACTGCGCCTTCCATGGTGGCCGGCCAGCCGGTGGCTGTCCAGTCCCCTGCCAGAAAGACCCTGGGCCAAACCGTCTCGTTCGGTGGGCGATACGCATCCACCCCCGGCTCCGGTGAATAGGTCGCGTGAACTTCCTTAATCACTGTGGCCTTTACCAGGTTCGCATCGCGGGCACCCGGAAAGAACTCACGAAGTTCCTTAAGCGCGAGGTCGATGATCTCTTGCCGTGATTTCTCGACCAGGCTCTTCGAAGAACTAACCACCAACTCCACATAGCTTCCGGTCGACTCAGGGGCGCTCTTGGTTCCGTCCAGCAGTCTCGACTTGTGAAACATCCACTGAATGGTGCGATCGAGCAACACCGCGTGATCGAGATCGCTAATTTGTCGGTCGAACCAAAGATGGATGCCGGTGATGGGCGAAGATTCGAAGCGTCCCAGGCTTTGGCGCAAAGGCTCGGCCGCCGAAGTCTGCCGCAACAAGCGTGGGAGAACATCAAACGACGCCGCCAGTACCGCGAAGTCGAAGTCGGCGTCATTTCCACCAATCGCGAGGGTCACCTCTCCCGGCTCCGCGCGGAAACTCTCCACAACATTGCGAAGGCGCACCTCGCCGCCACGTGCTCGGATGTAAGCTTCGGCGGTGCCGTAGAGTTCGGTGAGCGGCACAGTCGGCACTCCCATGCGCCCAGCCGCCGCGGATTTCAAAAACGACTCCCGCACCACCTGAGCTGCATACGACACTGACATTCGATGCAGGTCTTCGTTCAGCGCACTGATCAAGATGGTCTTCCAAAAGCGCTCGATGGCTCTTTCCGTCTGGCCATGTCGCTGCAACCAAGCCAAGAATGTTTCGCCATTGTCGGCGGGCAAACTCTGAGCCAAAGTTGCCATAGCGGTCGCGATGGCAAGCTTGTCCCTCAGGTCCAGGCAAGCGGCACGGAGAAATGCCGGGGCGGTGTGCAGCGGCGCTGGTAGCCACGAGGCACCGATGACGGAGGCCCGTCCTCCCGGCTCAAGAAACGTCAGGGCATCGTACCAGCGAATCTTGTCTTGCACGCCCAGACGGCGATAAAACTCGATGAGATTGGTGCAGCAGCCGAGCAAGACGTGCTGGCAGTTATCGACGACTTCGCCGGTACCGGGATGCTGGTAGGAAGAGGCTCGCCCTCCGAGAAAAGGACGGCGCTCAAACAGAGTCACTTGAAAACCGCTGTCGGCAAGGGCGCAACTGGCAGCCAACCCGGCCAGCCCGCCGCCGACGAGGGCGACCCTGGCTTTCTGCGGTGCGGGTGGGGTCATCACGCCATACGCTTCATGAATCCCCGAGCCAGAACTGTGAGTTTCTCTCTGACGGTGAGGGTGATTTTGCTGCTGAACACGTCATATTGGGCTTGCGCGATCTTTTCCAGCAACCGCCGATAGATGGTAATCAGGACCCAGAGCGCGGGCTGGCTGTCTTCGTCGATCAACGGAACGAGTTCGTCCCCCGCGCGATAGTCTTGCCGCGCACGATCCGCTTCCATCGCCAGCAAAGGGCGAAACCTGGCGGGATCGACAGCTGAGCCCAGTTCTGCCGGCGAGATCCCGAACTTTGCCAGGTCTTCTTCCGGGAGATAGACCCGGCCCATGGCCGCGTCTTCCTTCACATCGCGAATGATGTTGGTCAACTGAAAAGCCAGGCCGCATTTCTCGGCGAGCGGCTCCGCGGTGGGGTCGCGATATCCGAAAATGCGGATGCAAACCAGCCCCACGACCGATGCCACGCGATGGCAGTAAACGCGCAGATCCTCAAACGTGCGGTAACGGATCACGCCAACCTCGGCGGTCTCGCACAGCAACAAGTCCTCACCTTCAACATCCATTTCCGTACCAAAGGCCAACTGGTCCAGCAGGTCGACCGGAATGTTGTAGCGCCGTTGAGCATCGGTCAATGCGAGCAAGACGGGCTCGTCGGTGGCGTAGCCGGCCAGCGCCCGGTGAGCGGCGTCCAGCCAAGACGCCAGCCTTTGCCGGCGCTCTTGGGCAGGCAGCGTCGGATCGTCTGCAATGTCGTCACAGCGTCGCATGAACGCATACACCGCGCACAACGCCTGGCGCTTGGGCCGGGGCAATACCAGAAAGGCGTAATAGAAGTTCTTGGCCGCCGAGCGGGTGATGCTGCGGCATACGGAATATGCCACCGCCAGTTGAGACTCGGTGGCCACGAAGGGCGTGGGGGCCTGCTGCACCGCGGCGCTCATACTAGTTTGCCCACCTAGTTTGCCCCACCGAGCTTGCCCCATGCCGCGCGGGCCACCAGCGCAAGCTTGCGGGACTTGGAAATCGCCGGCCTGCGGCCCAGCACGGCGTATCCCTGGCGCCCGATCGCACGGAGGATCTCCTGGCCACCTCGGCTGAACAGCTCGATGTCCAGCGCCAGCGCACGATCCACTTTTCCAGCCAGTGGCCAGCCACGCTGGAACCATTCCCGTGCGCGCTCGACTTCGAAGCGCATCAGATGGCAGAAGGCTGCCGTGTTTCTCTGCGCCGCAAGATCGTCCTCACTGACTCCGAAGCGTCGCATGTCATCCAACGGCAGATAAATTCGGCCTTTCGCATAGTCCACACTTACGTCTTGCCAGAAATTGGCCAACTGAAGCGCGGTGCAGGTGAAGTCAGAAAGTTGCTGACGCCCCGCATCACGATAGCCACAAACGTAAAGCACCAGGCGTCCCACGGGATTCGCCGAATTGTGACAGTAGCCAAGCAAGTCGTCGAAGGTCGGATAGCGGGTGACGGTTTGGTCCTGACGAAACGCGGTCAGGAGGTCAGCAAATGTCCGCCTGGGAATGTCGAAGCGGCGGACAGTATCGGCCAACGCCACGAACACCGGGTGCCGAGGATTGCCCGAATAACAGGCATCCAACTCAGCCTGCCATTGATCGAGCAATTCCAGTGACGCAGGCGGATCGCCGACTTCATCGCCAAGGTCGTCCGATATGCGGCAGTAGGCATAAACATTGAAGAAGTGTTGACGCAGGCGCTGAGGCAGAAACCAGCTCGCGACCGAGAAATTCTCGTAACGGCTGCGCGCCAGACGCCGGCAATATTCCTGAGCTTCCGCCAGGGTGGGAGCGCTTTCCGGGATCGCATAACTCGCCGGAAGCCTGTCCCAGCCTGCCAAGCTGGCAGGAACGGTACGAGAATCGTTGCTGGCGATGGATGCCATGGTCAGTTTCGTCCCCGGGCTGATTCAGAAGCCAATCGGAAACCCGCCTTAGTGACCGGGGATAATGGCGGTCTTGATATCGCCATTGCGGTTCAGCATGTGGCGAAGCACCTGCTGCAACCGGGAGAGTGGCGCCTCGCCGGTGATGTAGTCAGTGGAACGAATCTTCTTTTCGGCGATCAACGCAAATGCCTTGCGCACAGTTTCCGGCGTGTGATGGAATGTCGCTTTGAGCGTCACCTCAGAGTAGTGCAGCCGGTTGGTGTCGAGTTGCACTTTGGTGCCGCTGGCGCATCCTCCGAAAAAGTTCACGGTGCCGCCTTTACGTACCATGTCGATCGCCCACTCCCATGCCTCGGGACGGCCAACTGCCTCAATCACCACGTCTCCACCACGCTTCTCCGGTGACAACACTCGCACCGCGTCCACTGGGTCTTTGACCTTGGTGATTTGCACCACTTCCTTCGCACCCATTTGTTTGGCGGCGGTCACCTGAGAATCGCGCTTCACCACCGAAATCACCTTGCAGCCCACAGCGGTTGCCACCTGCACAAACATCAGCCCAATGGGTCCACCACCAATGATGGCCACGGTATCGCCAATCTCCACTCCGGTCTCGTGCAAACCGCGCAAAACGCAAGCCAATGGTTCGACCATGGCGGCGTCTTCAAAGGTCACGCCCGCGGGCATCGCGAGCATATTGGTCTCAACAATCCGGCGAGGAATGCGAATGTATTCCGCATAGGCTCCGTTGTTGAAAAGCAGGTCTTCACACAAATTTTCCTGGTGACGCGAGCAATAGAAACACATCTGGCACGGTGCCGAGTTCAGCGCCACCACCCGCATTCCCTTGCGGAAGCTACGAACTCCAGGGCCGACTTCTTCGATCACACCCGCGAGTTCATGTCCGAACAAAGCGGGAGGGACAATCATGCGGGCGTGATAACCGCGCTGATAGACCTTCAGATCGGTGCCGCAGGTTAGAGCGACTTCGACCTTGACCAGAACTTCGCCTTCTCCGAGACGAGGGATGGGCACTCTTTCGATCTTTACGTCCTCTTTGCCGTAGAGGACTGCTGCCGTCATCTTGCCGTTCACTCTGTACTTCCTCCCCAGCCGCTGCCCGTTTGAATCACGATCTTCATCGAATCCGATTGGGGATGAGCGGCCAAGTTCAAGGCTTCCACACTGCGGGACAAAGGAAAACGGTGGCTGATCAATCGTTCCAAGTCCATCTCACGTTTCATCACGAATTGCACGGCCTCCTCTTGGAGCTCGACAGAAGCGCTATAGGACCCCATCAGAGTCTTCTCATCCACGCAGATTGCAGCTGGATCGATGCTGGCCTCGCCCCGCGTAGTCTGCGCAAACAACAGCACCCGCCCGCCTGGACGTACGGAATCCAGTGCGGTCCGGATCAAAGCATTCCCCCCTACCGCAAGGATCGCCACGTCGGCACCCCGGCCCGCGGTAAGCCCTCGCACCGTTTGTACGGTGTCGGTACGCGAAGCATCAATCATGTGCTGTAAACCAAGTGATGTAGATATTGTAAGCCTCTCGGGATACAAATCGGAAGTAATTACCCTAGTTCCCTTCCGTTTGGCCAATACACTCAATATGATGCCGATTGGTCCCTGCCCAATAACGAGAACACTCTCGCCCGGTGAAAGTTGCAAAGTATCAATACCCTTCATGCAGGTGTTCACCGGCTCCACGAAACATGCCTGCTCAAATGAGATGCCATCGGGGATGGGGACAGTCCCTTCACGGACGATCCAGTCCATGACGCGTACGTATTCCGCGAAGCCGCCGCCCGCAGGTTCGAAACCGGCGGTACACCCGACTTTCTTGTAGGTTTCGCACTGGGCAAACGTCTTGTGCTGGCAGTAGAAACACTTCCGGCAGGGGATGTGATGGAAGACCATTACCCGATCACCGGGTTTGAACTTGGATACGTCAGCGCCCACAGCAGCCACTACACCCGACGTCTCATGACCGAAGATGCGGGGCGCTGAATGCGATCCCGTGGCAATCTTCTTGAGGTCGGTTCCGCATATGCCGCAAGTGTGTACTCTTAGGAGGAGTTCTCCAGCGCCAATCTGAGGAACAGGAACAGTCTCAACACGCACGTCACCGACGCCGCGATACACCGCCGCCTGCATGGTGGTGGGAATCGCTTTCGTCTGGGTCGGGGTCAAGAGTCCGGTCGCCATAGTTAGATACTTAGTCTCATTGTGTACTCTCTGCCAGCCGCTTGCAAAGCGACTGCGCGGCGATAGAACTATTCCTCGCCAACTGCCCAACCCCAGCCCACAGCCAAGGACGCATCGCCACATGCGCGAGGAAGCGGAACGATTGAAATGTCCCGTCCGACCCTACAAAGCGGCCAGCCGGAGGCAGCCGCTGATCCCGCGAATCGGAAACCACCTTGCAGGCTGTGAACTGAATCCCATGTGCCCGCGCGCAACGAGAAACCGCCGCCGCTTCCATGTCCACCACATCAGCCCCGTACGCCTGCGCCAGACTAGCCTTTTGTTCTGAATCAGCCACCGCAGCAAAACTCACCAACACGCCGGCCCCCGAGCCTGAGTCCGTACGACTGCCGTCGCCGGCATCAATGACCAGGCGTGGAGTCAGCGCGTGGCCGGCCCTGAGAGTTGGGTCAAGGCCTCCAGCGAACCCTGCGGAAATTACCCGCGCGGGTTTATATAGCACGATGATCGCCTCGGCTGCACGACGCGCGGCCTCAGATCCAACTCCTCCGCAGACCAATACCGCACCTTCATGCTCGAAGAACTTGAACGCGCGACCCTGGTGCTGCCTCTGGGTAGTCGGCCAGTCCTTCACCAGCGGCCACACTTCGCGCTCCAGCGCGGCTACGATTGCGACCTTGGACGACTCTGACAAGGGCACTCCTATACATACTCGTGAGTTCGAAACCATTCCACGGCCCGACGGAGCGCGCCTTCTACCGGAGACGGATTCCATCCCAGTTCGCGCTCGGCCTTGGCCGAGGAAACAAACATCTTCTTGCGTCCCATCCGCACTGCGTCGATGGTCGCGCGGGGCTCTCGTCCCAGGATGCGTCCTGTGACCATTTCGTCCACCACGCCCGTGGCCAGCGCCATCACATAAGGAACTCTCACCTTGGGTGAGGGCAGACCGGTAATCGCCCCCAGCTTGTCGAGAATCTGCTTTAGCGTGAGGTTCTCGCCACCCAGAATGTAGCGCTCTCCGCTTCTTCCCTTCTCCAGTGCTGTTAGATGCCCGCGGGCACACTCTCGAACGTCCACCAGATTCAATCCTGTGTCCACGTAGGCGGGAAACTTTTTCTTCAGGAAATCCACCACGATGCGGCCTGTCGGTGTGGGCCGGATGTCTTGCTCACCCACCGGCGTGGTCGGATTCACCACCACAACGTCCATCCCGCTTACGCCTGCTTTAAGGGCCAATTGCTCCGCCATGAATTTCGATCGCTTGTATGGTCCGATCATGCTCTCCAAAACAACCGGAGAATCCTCGTCTGCCAGGTGACCGTTTGAAGTAAATCCCATGGTGGCAACGCTCGAGGTATGCACCATCCGCCGCACGCGGTTCTTGCGTGCCGCATCCAAGATCGTCCGTGTTCCTTCGACGTTCGCCCGGTACATCTGCTCGGGATCGCGTACCCAGAGCCGATAGTCGGCGGCTACGTGAAACACGGTGTCGCAGCCTGCCATGGCGTTCTCGATCGACGCCGGATCGCGGAGGTCACCGACAACCCTCTCCGCATGCAACCCGTCGATATTCCGAGTATCACTGCCAGTTCGAACCAGCAATCGGAGATCGGCGCCCTGCTCGGCCAGAACGCGGGCCACGTGACTGCCAACAAATCCCGTAGCGCCAGTGACGAAAGCAAGCATTTAGCACTCAGCATTCGGCATTCAGCCAGTACAGCGTCGTGTCAATCCCGCGCAATTGCAGGGCTGAATGCTGAATGCTGAGTGCTACCCCAAATTCTCCGGCTGCAACGAAATGTCGCTCTCGCCGGCCGACTTCTTCGTCCAGTATTGACGCACCCACGACTCCCAACTATTGCCGGCAGCCATGTCGCGGCCGGTAAAAGCGAGGGCCGCAATGTCGGCGTAACGGACGGAAACCTTTCCGCCGCCGTTTTTCGGGAGCAGGCGAACCACCGAGTCGTCTAGCGTTTGGCCGGTGCGGCGATCGAACACATAGCCCTCGATGCTCACGCCGTCCTTGCGCGTGATGAGCACGTCCCCGCGGTAGTCGAAGGCTTGCTCCAGCGCTGCGCACAACTCTTCCGGAGTCGCAAGTTGGGGAATGGAACCCTGGAGCTTCTCCCGTGCCGCGCCCGGTGCGACTTCCAGCACGTCGGGATCAGTCATGACAGCATGCGGAGCCGCCGGAGTTCGTCCTGATTCGCGACCGCTCACGCTGTGGTCTCCTCGGCCGAAGGCGACTCGATCTGCACGAGTGGATTGAAAGCGTGCACCGGACGAACCGGTTCGTCGAGCAAGTGCAGCGCAGACGGATCATCATACTTACCAAACAGCGTAGCTTTCGCGGTATGCCACAAACCCTGCAGCGATCCGAAAGTGTCATTCACCGCCGAGGCTTCATAGCCGCTGTGCACCATGCAATTCGCACACTTCGGATTCCCCGACTCGGTGCCATATTTTTCCCACTCGGTGGTGGCCAGTAACTCGGCGAACGTATCGGCGTAGCCGTCCTGCAACAGGTAGCAGGGCTTCTGCCAGCCGAAAACGTTGAAGGTAGGCATGCCCCAAGGGGTGCAGGGGTAGTCGCGCTTGCCCATCAAGAATTCGAGAAACAACGGCGACATATTGAAATGCCAGCTCGCCTTTCGATTGGACAAGATCCCGCGGAACAGCCGCCGGGTGCGAGCACGACCCAGGAAGTGGCTTTGGTCAGGCGCTTTCTCATAGGAGTAACCGGGCGACAGCATCATGCCTTCGACGCCAAGGTCCATCATTTCGTCGAAGAATGCACGCACGCTTTTCGGATCCGCACCGTCAAACAATGTGGTATTGGTAGTGACCCGAAACCCCCGGTCCAGCGCCTCTTTCATTCCCTCCCGCGCCTTCTCATAGCCACCCTCCAGGCACACCGAGAAATCGTGGTGCTCCCGCTGCCCATCCATGTGGACAGAGAAGGTCAGGTACTTGCTCGGTTTGAACAGGTCAATTTTCTGCTTCAGGAGAAGCGCATTCGTGCACAGGTAGATGTATTTCTTGCGCGCGACCAAGCCTTCGACGATTTCGCCGATTTGTGGATGCAGTAACGGTTCTCCACCGGGAATTGAAACCGCAGGCGCACCACACTCATCTACCGCCCGGAAACACTCCTCGGGCGTGAGCTGCATCTTGAGTACGTGCGCGGGATACTGGATTTTGCCGCACCCAGCGCACGCCAGGTTGCAGCGGAACAGCGGCTCCAACATCAGCACCAGCGGATACTGCTTGCGTCCCTTCAGCTTCTGCCGGATGACGTAAGTCGCCACCGTCCACATCTGTGAAATAGGTACTGCCATAGTTGTCTATCCGATCCGTATTTCCGGTCCCCAGCTAACCTTAAGCACTTAGCAATTCGCATTTAGCCATGAAGTGCTAGTGCTGGCGCCCAAACAAACCTGACGTTGACCAAATGCTAAGTGCAAGTGCTAAGTGCTCGTTAACCGTCCGTTCCCCGCCATCACCTTCCCGTACGTAGTCAGGGCGATCAGCGGGAAGTACTGCCGATACATGTGATACAGCAAATAGAACACCCGCGGGAAACCGGTCCCCGTGAACTGAGGCTCGTCCCAGGAACCGTCTTTCTTCTGGGTGCGCAACAGGTATGCAATGCCACGCGCTACGCTGTCGCTTCGGGTATCGCTGGCTGCGAGCAGGCCCATCACCGCCCAGGCAGTCTGCGACGGCGTACTCGGGCCAACTCCCTTGGTCGTGGAGTCATCGTAGGATCCGCAGGTCTCTCCCCAGCCGCCGTCGGAATTCTGGAACATGCGCAACCACTCCGCACCGGACTGAATATAAGGCTCATGGTGATCCACACCCATGGCTTCGAGGCCGCGCAGCACCTGCATGGTGCCGTAGATATAATTCACGCCCCAGCGGCCGAACCAGGAACCATCAGGCTCCTGCTCGGCGCGAATAAACTTGAGCGCTCTCTTTACCCGTGGATCATTTCTGTCGTATCCGTAGGTGGCCAGCATTTCCAGGATGCGTCCGGTAATGTCCACCGTCGGGGGATCCAGCATGGCATTGTGATCGGCGAAGGGAATGTACTGGAACACCATCTTGTCGTTGTCTTTGTCGAACGACCCCCAGCCGCCGTTCTTGCATTGCATCGAGAATATCCAGTCGATCGCGCGCTGCACGGACTCGCGTTGATACCGCCCGTTAGGGTGCTCCACGCGGCTCAGCCCCAGACAGACCATGGCGCTGTCGTCCACATCTGGGTAGAACTCGTTGTTGAATTCAAAGTACCAGCCGCCCGGCTGTCCCTTGGGGTTCTTCACTTTCCAATCGCCGACGTTCCGAACCTGCTTCTGCAACACCCAGTCCGCGCACTTGACCATTCGCGGATCGTTCGCCGGAACCCCGGCTTCGCCCAAGGCAAACAGGGCGTACGCCGTGTCCCAAATCGGCGGTTTGCAGGGCTGCATGCGAAAAGTGTCGCCTTCCTCGATGCCCAGCTTTTCCAGTTCATCGATAGCACGAATTACCTGGGGATCGTCCAACGAATAGCCGAGGCATCGCAGCGCAATAATGGCGTTCAGCATGGAAGGATAAATCGCTCCCAGACCATCACTCATTTCGAAGCGTTCCAGCATCCACTGCTCCGCCCGCTTGAGCGCCAGCCAGCGCAACGGACGAATGTGGACCGCCTCGAACCAATGCGTCATCCGATCCAGCACCAGAAAGAAGTTGCGCCAGGAAACCAGTTTCTGGCTCCAATGCAAGCGCATGCGCGACCTGTCGCGGCCCCCGACGAACAATTCATCAACGCCCATTTCCGCCGGAATCTTCTTCAGCGGCTTCTTGGCGTAGCAGATCGACAGCGGAACCAGGATCGCCCGGGACCACGACGAAATCTCGTAGATATTGAACCAAAACCAATTGGGAAACAGCACGATCTCCGGCGGGATGGCAGGCACCGCGTCATAGTCGTACTGCCCCAGGAAACACAGATAAATCTTGGTGAAGGTGTTAACTTCAGTGACCCCGCCCATCTCGAGGATCTTCTTGCGGGCGAGCACCAGCGCGGGATGGTCCGGCTTGTACCCCGACAGCTTCAACCCAAAGTAAGCCTTCACAGAAGCGCTGATGTTCGAGGGAGCATCGGCGTAGATTCCCCAGCCGCCGTCCTCGTTCTGGTGCTGGAGAATCCAGTTGCAGCATTTCTGGAAGCGCCCAGGATTTCCTGTTCCCAGCAAGGTTTGCAGCAGGATGTAATCGGATTCGAGCGTGGTGTCCGCTTCTAACTCACCGCACCAGTAACCCTCTTCGTGCTGCTGAGAGAAGAGAAATTTGCGGGCGCCATCGACCGCAGCCGCGACTCGACTGGCCAGGTCATCGATCTTTCCGAAACGCAGTTGCGGTGCGGCCGAGGCCGGTACTAATGGCGAAGAGGGGGTTTCATCCATGAAAATTGGTTACTCCGCAGTTACTCCTGCAGGGGCGCTGGCGATGGCCTCCACAATCTCGGGAGGCAAGCCGAAGCGCACGTTTTCAGGCATCACTTCCACTTCATTCACATTGTTGAAGCCCTTGGTCGCCAGGAACTTGACCACTTCCTCCACCAAGCACTCGGGCGCAGAGGCGCCGGCGGTCAGGGCAATGGTCTTTACCCCTTCCAGCCAGTCGGGTTGAATGTTTCGGTAACTATCGATGAGATGTGAGCTGGTGCCCAAGTTGCGCGCGACTTCCACCAGCCGGTTGGAATTCGAACTGTTGTCGGAGCCGACGACCAGCAGCAAGTCAGCATCGGAAGCCACGTGTTTCACCGCCACCTGACGGTTTTCCGTCGCATAGCAGATGTCCTGCGCGTGTGGCCCCTGAATATTGGGGAACTTGCGGCGCAGCGCGGCAATGATGTCTTTAGTCTCGTCCAAACTTAGCGTTGTTTGGGTGAGATAAGCCACCCGATCGGGATCGGGCAGGGTCAGCGATTCCACCTGCTCCGGCGACCCCACGACCTGAGTAACCAGAGGAGCCTCACCCAAGGTGCCAATCACCTCGTCGTGGTCGCGGTGGCCGATGAGGATAAGCGAATACCCCTCCTTCGCGAACTTCACGGCTTCCACGTGGACCTTGGTCACCAGCGGGCAAGTCGCATCGATCACCCGCAGCCCGCGGGTCTGGCTGGCTTCGCGCACTTCGGGTGAAACCCCATGGGCGCTATAAATCACGCGTTCGCCGTTCGGGACTTCGTCCACGCTATCCACAAAAATGGCGCCCTTGGCTTGAAGTTCTTCCACCACGAACCGGTTGTGGACGATCTCCTTACGCACGTAAATCGGCGGCCCGAAGGCTTCCAGGGCAATGCGGACGATATCAATGGCTCGAACCACCCCGGCGCAGAACCCCCGGGGTTTCAATAAAAGCAGCGTTTTGCCGTCTTGATTAGGCACGATAAAGTTCCTGTAAGGGTACACTTTTCCCACTATGTTTGTATTGCTAAAGCTTACCCGAAAGAACCATCTTGGTCAACGTAAGCCGTAGAAAGGCTTAGGATTAGCGGCGATTGGGGAAATTCGGAGGGCGAACGGGGCGAGGGTCACGGCGACCGTGTTCACTCGAACCCGAGATCTTCCATTTCCGCGTCTGTTAGCGGAGCGAACGCATCGGGCGCAAAGAAGAGTTTGCCCTTCAGGGCCCCGGGTTTGCGGGGGCCGGTTCCTTGGAGAGACGGCGACCAGACGCACGACGGGCTTTGAGCCGCGGGTGATGACAATCTCCTCGCCGCGGCACGCCTTCGCAATCAATTGCAAGAGTCGGGCCTTTGCACGGCTGATGTTGATGGTTTCCATGGCTAACCACATTGTACTCCCTTGACCTGTGTAGCGTGTATCGTTACACTATACGTAGTGATCAAGAGCTTCCGACACCGGGGCATCGAAAGGTTTTTTCGCACCGGATCGAAGGCAGGGATACAAGCAAAGCATGCAGAAAAAATACGCTTGCAATTGTTTGCCCTCGACAACGCCAAAGGCCCCGGCGATTTGAACGCGCCCGGATGGAGACTTCATCCTTTAACTGGGACCCTCAGGGATCACAGGTCGATCGGCGTCAGCGGAAACTGGCGGCTAACTTTCAAGTTCGAAGGCGAGGACGCGATCCTCGTTGATTACTTGGACTATCACTAGGAGTCTTTTATGCGCATGCACAATCCACCTGCCCCCGGCTTGGTACTTCGAGAGTACCTCGGCGGTATGGCCGTATCGGCGGCAGCAGAGCACTTGCGTGTCACCCGCGTGACGCTGTCACGAGTGCTCAATGGCAAGTCCGGGATCTCTGCCAACATGGCGCTTCGGCTGGCGGCCGCCCTGGGCACCTCTCCAGACCTCTGGATGAACATGCAGGCCCAGTACGACCTCTGGCGGGCAAAGAAGAATCGGCAGCCGATGGTGCGTCCGTTCCCGCACGTTGCCGAGCAACAACCGTCCATTTAGACCTGGGCGATTGGAGGCGACGCCACTTCAAGCATTCGCCTTCAGCATCTGTTCAGCATGCTTCCGCGAAGTCTCCGTCAGCTTGGCCCCGCTCAGCATGCGCGCCACTTCTTCGGTACGCTCGTCGCCCGTGATAAGTCGCACGGTAGTCTTCGTCCGCTCGCCGGAGGCCCGCTTCGCGATCACGTAATGATGATCCGCAAAGGTCGCGATCTGCGGCAGATGGGTTACGCATAGAACCTGATTCGTTCTCGACAAAGCTTTCAGCTTCTTGCCGACAGCTTCCGCAGCACTGCCGCCGATACCAGTGTCAATTTCGTCGAAGACCATCGTCCTTTGGGCAGCAAGTGTCTTCGCCTTTTTGCCCGCGGCTCCAGTCTCAACGCTTGCCTTCAGAGCCAGCATCACGCGCGACAACTCACCGCCGGACGCAATCTGCTCCAGCGGCCGCATCGGCTCGCCAGGATTCGTGGTGATCAAATACACGACTTGGTCGAAGCCTGACCCGGTCCAATTCCCTTCTTCATCGCTTCCGTTGATCTCAATCTGAAAGCTGGATTTCATCGCCAGATCGTTAATCTCGGCTTCGACGAGTTTCTCCAGCTTGCGGGCGGCGTTGTAGCGCTTCTTTGAAATAGCACGCGCCGCCTGCAAATATTCCTGCGCAGCTTGTGCCAGCTCCCGACGAAGATGGCCCAGGATTTCGTCTTTGTTCTCCATCTCGGAAAGCTTGCGGCTGACTTCCTCGCCGTTCCGAACTACGTCTTCGAGCGCGGGTCCATATTTGCGCTTCAGCCGATCCAGCATCGCAAGCCGATCTTCGATCTCAGCCAACCGCTCGGGCGATGCCTGAATGCCCCCAGCGTAGTCTCGCAGCGTAGCGCCCACGTCTTCCACGCTGATGCGGGCCGTCTCAATTGCCGCCAGCGACTCGCGGAACTTCGGCTCGTAGCGCGACAGTTCCTCGATGTGCTTCTGCGCCGTCCGCAAAGAGGAAGACGTGGAAGCTGGCCCCTCGTAGAGCAAGTCAAAGGCGTTCATGGCCGCGCCGTATATTTTTTCTGCGTTGGCCAACACCCGTTTCTCTGCTTCCAGCCGTTCGTCCTCGCTGGGTTGCAGCCTGGCTTCCTCAATCTCACACTTCTGAAATGTCCAGAGATCAAGCAGTCGCAAGCGGTCCTGCTCGCCGTGTTCCAGTTCGTCAATTCGTGCACCAATTCCTTTCCAGCGGGCAAATGCCTCTGCCGTCGGCGCGAGCTGACTCCCAGCGTAGGCATCCAGCAATTCGAGGCGCGCAGCCGCGTCGAAAGAATGGATCGATTCATTCTGCGCATGGATGGTCGCCAGATAGGGCGCGAGTTGCCGCAGCACTCCCACCGTGGCGGGTTGATTGTTGACGAAGACGCGGCCCTTCCCCCCGGCCGCAATCTCCCGCCTCAAAATGACCGGGCCATCCTCGGCATCGATCCCATTAGTTTCCAGGATGCGTGCGACAGCCTTCTCCGTCCCGCCCTCGATTTCAAACACTGCCGAGATCACGGCGCGCTCGGCTCCCGTGCGGATCACGTCGGTGGAAGCCTTATCGCCCAGAAGCAACGCCAGTGCATCAATCAGGATGGATTTCCCTGCTCCAGTTTCGCCCGTGAGCAGGTTGAGGCCGGCGGCGAACTCCACCGCCACGTTATCGATCACGGCGTAATTTTCGAGCCGCAGTTCGGCGAGCACGTCAGTCCCGGGATGCAGAAGTTTGAGCGCAGCATAGCATGAAAAGCCGCTGCTGGTAGTCAGTTCTCGGTTCCCAGTTTGCCAACGGGTTGGGCGTTGCGGTTCGTTTATAATTCGGGGCAGCTATTCTCATAAAGAAAAAATGCAATTCTCTTTACTGCTGGCAGCGTTGATCGGCGGTGACATCGTTGACCTTGTGGGGCAAACCGGTCCGGTCGCCAAGGTGGTTCTGCTTCTTCTTCTACTATTCAGCGTGGTTTCCTGGGCCATCATTCTCTCCAAGTGGAGCTTGCTGCGGCGCGCGCGCGTACAAAGCGGGCGTTTTCTGCGGGCGTTTCGCAAAGCCCAGCGCCTGCAAGACGTCGCTACCGTCGCCGAGCAGTTCAAACCCAGTCCGCTGGTGGCGGTTTTCAGCGGAGGCTTCGATGAATACCGGCGGCAGGGTGGCGCCTCCGGCGGAGCGTTGAAGAATCCCACGGCTGTTCAGCGCGCCATGCAAATCGCCGCTTCGGAAGAACTCACTCGCTTTGAGCGCAACCTGCCGTGGCTTGCCATCACCGGGGCGGTTACGCCCTTTATAGGTCTGTTCGGAACCGTCTGGGGCATCATTGACGCATTTCACGGTTTGGGCACGGCGGGAGCAGCCACTTTGCGGGCCGTGGCGCCGGGCATTTCGGAGGCCCTGATCACCACCGCCGCCGGCTTGGTCGCCGCCATTCCAGCCGTGATCGCCTATAACCTCATCGGCAGCTCGATTCGCGAATTCGCTGCGCGCGGAGATGATTTCTCGTTGGAGATGCTGAACGCAGTCGAGCGGCCAGCACAGGCTGTCGAGGTGCGCCGGTAATGGCTTTCACTGCCGCCAACGGACGCACCCAGACCTCCCTCTCCGAGATCAACATTACCCCGTTGGTGGACGTAGTCCTGGTATTGCTGATCATTTTCATGGTTACGGCGCCGGTCTTGCAGTCAGGAATTGAAGTCAACGTGCCGAAGACCCGCACAGTGAAAGAAATCACGGAAGAACGCCTGGTCCTCAGTATTGACAAGCAGCAGCGCGTTTTCCTGGGTAACAGCCCCATCAACATTAACGAAATCGCCACTCAATTGCGGGCGAAAATTCGCGATCCACAACATCAACCAATTTTTATCCGCGCCGACGAAGACGTGCCCTTTGGCGCCTTCGCCACGGTGATGGATTCAGTCAAACAGTCGGGAATCACGAATGTCAGTATCGTGACCCAACCGCTGGTAAGCCATGGCAACCAACGCTGAGATTTTCTTTGAACACGACCGCTGGGGTCACAACGTGGCCTGGTCGGTGGGGCTGCACTTCGTAGTGGCGGGCTGCATCGTTCTCTATGCCGCCGTGGCCAGTGGCGGGCGGCGTGAAACCTGGGGAATCGGCGGCACGGGGGAAGCGATGGGTGTAACGCTGGTCAGTACCGTTCCCCTTCCCGCCAATCCGACTGAGACGCAAAACGTGTTGGCCAACGAGTCCAAGGGAATCAGCCAGTCGCTCCCAAAGACGGAAGAAAAAGAACCGGATGCGATCGCCATTCCGGACAAAGACACCAAGCAAAAGACACGAACCAGCTCTACTCGCCGCAAGCCGCAGGCTCAGCCAGTGGAGGAAGCCAACAACGTGGTTCCCTTTGGAGAGGGCGGACCGGTCAGCGGGCCATACGGAATCTTCAGCGCGGGCGGAGCGAAGGGCGGATTCGGTTTCACCGGCGGCGGAGGAGATTTCGGCACTCGCTTCGCGTGGTATGTGCGCGTGGTCCAACAGAAGGTTTCAGAAAATTGGCTCAAGTACGAAGTGGATCCCGGAGTGACCGAAGCCCGCCGCGTCTATCTTACGTTTGACATCACGCGTGATGGCCGGCCTAGTAACGAAGTTGTCGAGCAATCCAGCGGCGTCCCTTCGCTCGATCAGTCGGCAGTGCGGGCTTTGCAGCGCATCGATACGTTCGGCCCCTTGCCCTCGGATTATTCCGGCAATAAGGTGGCGGTGGAGTTCTGGTTCGATTACAAGAGATAGCTTCTGGCCAGAAATGAGAATCATGCAGGCAAATAACTTTAGTCCGGCGCGTTGGGCGAGCCGATTATTCACTGTTTTGTTGTCGCTGGCGATTTCAGCCAGCGCGCAGGACTGGATCCGCACCGGTACCGGCCTGGGCATAGAGCGAGTGCGCCTTGCGGCGCCTGATTTCGCGGCCTCCACCAAAGATCCCCAGAACCCCGATCTGCTCAAGGTTTTCAATGACACCCTGTGGAACGACCTCGATAGCGCCGGGATCTTCGACATGGTCTCGAAGAGTTTCTATCCGTTAGCTGTCCCCGGGAATCCTCCTGACGTGCGCTTTGACGCCTGGAATTCGCCACCGCCGAACGCGTCGATGCTGGCTTTTGGAAACCTGGGCGCTTCCGGCAACAACCTGACGGTGCAGGGCTGGCTGTATGACGTGAAGAACATCACGTCGCCACAGGTCCTGGGCAAGCAGTACACCGACGCGGCTACCGCTGATGCAGCTCGCCGCACGGCTCACAAATTCGCCGATGAGATCATCTTCCGCCTGGGCGGTGGCATCGCGGGAATTGCCGAGAGCCAGATCTTCTTCGTCAGAGCGGGCGGAAGAGGCAACAAGGAAATCTGGGCCATGGACTACGACGGCGCCAATCAGCATCAGATTACGCACTTGGGCACCATTTCGCTTTCGCCTCGCATATCCCCCGACGGCACACGACTGGCTTTCAGTTCGCTGACCAAGTCGGGCTGGGACATCCTGATGTATTCCATGGACTTGAACCGCCTGCTCTCATTTCCGAGATACGGCGGTACCAATCTTTCGCCGTCATGGTCACCCGACGGAGCCAGATTGGCGTTTTCCTCTTCTCGTAGCGGCGACCCCGAAATCTACATCGTCGACCAATCGGGCGCGAATCTGAAGCGCCTGACTGTTTCCAAAATGCCCGACGTGTCACCGGTGTGGAATCGCAAGACCGGCGCGCAGATTGCCTGGGTCAGCGGCCGTACTGATCTGCCGCAGATCTACACCATGGAAAGCGATGGCACCAACATCCAGAAAATGACGGACCAGGGATATGCCGTTTCTCCGGCGTGGTCGCCCAACGGGCAGTTTCTGGTATTTTCCTGGATTCGCCATTATGGGCCGGGCGCCCCGGGAGCCGAGGACATCTACATTATGGACATCGCCAGCAAACAGTGGGTACAGCTGACCCACGACGGCGGCCGCAACGACTTTCCATCGTGGTCGCCGGACGGACGGCATATTGTTTTTCAATCCAGCCGTTCCGGTGGTGAGCAAATCTGGACCATGCTGGCGGACGGTAGCAACCAAAAGGAGTTAACATCTGGGGGCAGCAATACGCAACCGAATTGGAGCTGGAAGTAGTAGATTAGTAGCATAGGATTCTTCGTTTTAACGCTGTTTTCTGTAATGGTTACAAGGGGAGGCGGCGAAGACCGCCCGCTCGGATTCAACGCGCGCCACAGTGCGCGACAACGCAGGGAGGAAAAGTGAAGCAGCAACGACTGAAGTGGATCACACTCATGTTCACGTTGGGTGCCGTGCTGTTCCTGGGCGCCTGCCACAAGAAAACTCCACCACCACCGCCACCGCCGCCGCCACCCGCGGCAGCGCCAACGGCTTCGTTGTCAGCAAATCCCAACACAGTTGAGAAGGGTCAATCCACGACCCTCTCCTGGGAAACCAGCAATGCCACCGACGTAAGCATCGACGGCATCGGAGCGGTGCAACCCAGCGGCTCTCAACAAGTGACTCCGGCCGACTCCACAACCTACACCCTGACAGCGAAGGGCGCAGGTGGAAGTCAAACTGCCACTGCGCGGGTCACTGTGACCACGCCGCCTCCGCCTCCGCCGCCTGCGGCTGGACCCACGGAAGAAGAACTGTTCGCACAAAATGTGCAGGACGTGTACTTCGACTATGACAAGGCGGACATTCGCGCCGATCAGCAGACGGCTCTACAGGGAAACATTGCCTTCCTGAAGCAGCATCCCAATATCCACTTCACGGTAGAGGGACACTGCGACGAGCGCGGATCCACCGAATACAACCTGGGCTTGGGCGATAATCGCGCCAATGCCGTGAAGAACGCCTTGACACAGGGCGGCGTCAGCGCCGGCAACATCAAGACGATCAGCTACGGCAAGGAAAAACCGTTCTGCACCGAGTCCAGTGAGGCCTGCTGGCAGCAGAACCGGCGCGGTCATTTTGTGTACCAGAAGTAATTCTGCGGGTGCGGGGCGGGAAACTGCCCCGCACTCAACTTACTCTGGCCAACGGCAATGATCCTGGAAGTACGTAAGACAGCTGTGTCTGGAACGCGCTATCTTGCACTATTAGCTTTCTTGGGATGTGGTTTTTCGAACTGACCCGCATCCAACTCTGCAGGCAGATGGAACTAACCATGAAAATCAGGCAATATTCGGTGCTTCTTGTTCTCTTGATCGTTCTCTCGCTTGGCGTCCTGCCAGTGGGCGGGGCCAGCAAGGAAATGATTCAACTGCAGACTCAGGTGCAGGCGCTGCAGGACCAGATGACGCAAATGCAGCAGTCTTTCAACGAGCGCATGGGTGTCATGAAAAACCTGATGGACCAGAATACCGACAGCATGAACAAAGTCACGGCCGCCATCACCTCCTTGCAGGGCAGCCTGGAAAAGTTGCAGTCCGATGGCAGCGGCAGAACCGACCAGGTCTCCGGCCAAATCCAGTCCCTTAATGACTCGGTGGACGAACTGAAAGCCCGTCTGGCGAAGATCAGCAAGCAACTCGATGACATCCAGGCGGGCCAGCAAAACCAGGCCGCCGCGCAAGCCGCGCAGCAGGCCCAGCAACAGGCATTGGCGCAGGCGCCCCCGCCCGACGTTCTCTACCAAAATGCTCTGCGCGACTACAACGCCGGGAAAAACGATCTGGCGGCACAGGAATTTTCCGACTACCTCAAGTTCTATCCCTCGACGGATCTGGCCGGCAACGCATACTTCTATCTGGCCGAGATCAACTACAAGCAGGGGAACTTTCAAGGTGCAGTCAAGAACTATGACCAGGTGCTGCAGAACTTTCCCACCGGCAATAAAGCCCCTTCCGCTGATTTGAAAAAAGGCTTGTCATTGATCGAACTTGGGCAGAAGGAAGATGGCATCGCCGAACTGAAACACGTGGTGCAGCGCTATCCCCACTCCAATGAGGCCCTGCAGGCACGGGAAAAGCTACGCAAAATAGCGTTCCCGGCTAAAGACGGGGCACGCCAGTAGATTCTCAGCGGGCACAGTTTTGTTGGCTTTCTTAAGGACAGCCACGCCCTTTTTCTTCCAGCCCCAGGTTCCTCAGGCAGTACCGGATTTCGGTGGTCACTTCCTTCACCCGCATGCCCTCCTGCACCATCAGCTTGCAGGAGAGCGCTGCGCGCTCCGGTGTGCCTTCCCCCAAATCAAACGTGACCCGGCAATACTGGCACTCCTCGTTCCAGCAGAAGCGCCCGTAGGAAACGTCGTCCGGCGCCAGATATTGCAAACAGCGCAAAAGCGTATTGTTCTCCGGAACTTCAAACTGTTTGCCTCGCACGGTGATTCTTACCAAGTGGGTGAACGGCCGGTAGAGAGTGGACGGAGCGCTCATGCTGCAGACATTTTAGGGCGTTATCTGGCGGTCCGGACAAACCAAGGTGGCTGTACGGACGGAGACTAGGCCCCGGTGCGATGAGCGTGGTGGCGTTTCACATGGCGCACTTTGTGATGCTGCACGTGGTGTTTATTCTTCGCTGCCCTTGCCCAGGCGGCTTGCGGCGCCAATACTGACGCCAAAACGAAAATCACCAGCAATGCCCGAACCCAGCGGTTCATAGTGCGCTCCTTGCCTAGAGTCAATATAGGATTTTCCCCTTCTCTATACAACACAAAACCGGTTGCATTCGACAGATTTCACGATAGGCTAATGGCAGGAGTTTTCATCGATGACTCATATCCCGAGCGAAGACCAGGATCGTCTCAAAGGCGCCTTGGAGCAGGAAGAGAAAGACCAACAGGGCAACACCTCCATGCAGGGCCAACTGGGCCACCGTGACCAGGATCCTATGCTGAAAGCTGCCGACACCGACTTTCCGGAACCCGGAGAGAGTCCCGAGCACACAGGCGAACCGCAGGAAGTCGCTGAACCTGCCAGACCCCGGAAACTGGCCTAGCAAGGGCCTCCAGAGCCTATCGGGACACAGAAGATCGACTCTACCTGTTGACCCGCCTTTTTGATATGATTCCCTTCCGTTTATGCGCGGCGCGCGTATTTCGGTGGGCTTTTTTTTCTTCTTCCTCGGGGCCGCCCTGGCCTGCGGAGGAGCGGACTCGCCAAGCCCTACCACTGCGACCGCCACGGTTTCGTCGCGACCGGCCACGGTGATCGGCTTTGTAGGCGGTTTTGTAAAGCCCGATGCCCACGTTCACAGCACAGTCCAGTTGGCCGAGCATCTGCGCCGCTCATATCCCGCGGGCGTGTATGTCAGAGTCTTTGAGAACCACCACGGCGATCAGGCTTACCGCGAGCTCCTGCGGCATTTGGATGCGGATAACGACGGAAGCTTGTCGCCGGAAGAGAAGCGGCAGGCTCGGATTATCATCTATGGCCACAGTTGGGGCGCATCCGAGACGGTGACGCTGGCACGCAAACTGGAAAAGGCCGGGATTCCGGTTCTGCTCACGATTCAGGTGGACAGCGTTTCGAAGGGCGGCGAGAACGATGCGGTCATCCCTGCCAACGTCGCCCAGGCGGTCAACTTCTATCAGCCCCACGGGTTGGTGCATGGGCGGTCACAGATTCGCGCGGCGGATCCGGAACATACGGAAATTGTGGGGAATTTCCGTTTCGACTACAGTCAGAACCCGGTCAGTTGCGACGGATACCCGTGGTTCAACCACTTCTTCATCAGGCCCCATATCGAGATTGAATGTGATCCTAAGGTCTGGACACAGGTCGAAGCTCTCATCCAATCGAAGTTGTCGCCGGACGTTCAGGCCTCGGTTACTGCCGTCCCAGTTCGTGCACATTGATGGTAGAGGCAGCGAGAGACACGGACTGATGCACCACGCGGGCTAGTTCATCCGCTCGCAGCACGTCGCGAACCGCTACCACGACTACACCTTCGGCAAACTTCTCCGGATTCCAGGACTTGAGATATCTTAAGGCAATGGCCGGACGAAACGTGTTCCGGCGGACCTCGGCGGGACAAGAACCGGTGTAGAATTGCTGGCAATCTGGGCGGCAATCCCCAGAGGTGGCCTATGCGACGACTCCTGCTATGCAGTTTTCTGACACTGTTCGCGTTTCCCCTGTGGTGCGATGAGGGACATCAGCACTCGCTGACCGAACAAGAGGTTGGCGCGGTTCATTTTATGACCTCTTGCTCTTCGGCGGTTAGGGTGAACTTCAATCGCGCGGTCGCGTTGTTACACTCGTTCCAATACGAGCAAGCGCGCGCGGCCTTCACCGAAGTTTCCGCACATGATGCCGACTGTGCGATGGCGCATTGGGGCGTCGCCATGAGCCACTATCACGGGCTCTGGGACAACGGCGATATGGCGGCGGGACGGGAAGCGCTGCAACGGGCCGAGAACATCGCCGCAGCCAACCCCAACACTTCCAGCCGGGAAAAGGACTACATACAGGCGCTGGCGGAGATCTATCACGAGGATGGCAAGGACAAGACGGCGCATGGCGTGTTTTTTGAGCAAAAGATGGGTGCTCTGCAAGCAGCCTACCCAGACGACACTGAGGCTGCGATCTTTCATGCGCTTTCTTTGGCCATCACCGCCCCCAAGACGGACAAAACCTTTGCCAATCAGAAGAAGTGCGGGGAGATTCTGCAGCCAATTTTCGCCAAACAGCCACACCATCCCGGAGTGGCGCACTACATTATTCACTGCTACGACAACCCGGTGCTGGCCGAGCAGGGGCTCACCGCAGCACGCATGTACACCAAGATTGCGCCGGCTTCGGCGCACGCCAACCATATGCCTTCGCACATTTTCACGCGAGTGGGATCGTGGGACGAATCGATTGCGTCGAACACTAAGTCTGCGCAACTGGCGGCCCTCGCCGAGAAAACCTCCGTCAACGGCGAAGCTCGGGACCAGCGCCTTCATGCTTTCGACTATCTGCTGTACGCCGACCTGCAGAGTGGACGGGAGAAAGAGGCAAAGGCGGTCCTCGATGAAGTGGCTTCCCTGCCCCCGCTTACCGGCTTGACCCTGACCGGCGATTACTCGCTGGCCGCGGTTCCCGCGCGTTACTGCCTCGAACTCAGCAAATGGCAGGAAGCAAGTGAACTCAAAGCCAGGCAGGACGCTGTTCCTTGGGCCCAGGCGATTACGTGGATGGCGGTCGGTGTGGGCAGTGCGCGCTCGGGAGATCTGAAGCGTGCTGGCCAGGCGGAAGAAACGCTGGCTGGACTACGCGACGCGACAAGCAAACTCGGCAACACTTATTGGGCCAATCAGATTGAGGTGCAGAGGCGCGAAGTGGCGGCTTGGATCACGGACAAAAGCGGGAAAGTGGATGACGCCGTTACCGCCATGCGATCTGCAGCCGAATTCGAAGAGAGCATGGACAAGAACGCGGTCACGCCGGGAGCGGTGACCCCGGCGAGGGAAATGCTGGCGCAGTTGCTGATGGAAGAGAAGCATCCGAAGGAAGCGTTGCTGGAATACGAAGCCGTCTTGAGGATCGCACCCAAGCGCTTTAATGCCGTCTATGGAGCAGCTGGCGCTGCGGAGGCGAGCGGCGACCCAATCGTAGCCGGCGAATACTTTCATAAGCTGCTAGAGACGGCGGTGGGCGATGAACGGCCAGAACTGGTGGCAGCGCGCAAGAAACTGGTGATGACCTCCCAGAAGTGATTGTTTGCGACATGAGAACCCTTTACGTTAAGGATCGCAAACGATGGCGCTCCTGGCTTGCAAAGAATGGCCAGTGCGTCAAAGAAATCTGGCTCATCTATCCCAAGAAGCATTCCGGCAAAGTGCGAATCCCCTATGACCACGCGGTCGAAGAGGCCTTGTGCTTCGGCTGGATCGACGGCATAACCGGGAAACTGGACGCCGATCGTTACCTGCAAAGATTTACGCCGCGGCGCCTCACCAGCCGCTGGTCCGCGATCAACATACGGAGAGCACGTAAGCTGATTGCGGCGGGAAGGATGACAGCGGTCGGTATGCAGGCTTTCCGGCCTGAGCGGAAGGCCGAGGCGCATCCCACGAAACTCCCCAAGAACCTGCAGGAAATGTTTCAACAGCGAGCGACCGCCTGGCAGAATTTTCAGACCTTCCCAACGTTCTACCGGCGCATGACCATCGCTTGGGTCGCCAGTGCGAAGAAGGCTGAAACGCAGATGAAGCGGCTGGAGAAGTTGCTGGAGTTTTCTTCGAAGAACAAGAGAATCAAATTCATGTGAGGCCGATGCAGCTTCCGGTGCGACAGAGTCCCAACCGGTCGTTACCCATGACCGTCGCAGGTGTAGACTACCAATGCAACCAGTTGTTTCGCGCCGCATCTATGTAGTTGGATGCAGTTCTGTGAGAGTCTTAGTGGGCCGGCCGACAAAGTGCGCGATTGGAATCCTGATCACACTTGCGGTCTGCATGGTGCTGACCACCCCGGCGCGGTATGAACTTCCCACCACGCTTCCGCATCTAACTCATTTTTTCATCACATTTTCGGTGGCAGAGATCTCTTTGTCGTTGTCAGTAATTTGAGGTGTTTTGTGAGTGAAACGAAGGGCAACCCTGGAATGCGGGTTGTGGAATTGTTGTCCGCATGGAAGTCGATTCTTGGCGGAAGCACGCCCATGATGTCGATCGAGATCACGCGGGAGTGCCCGCTGACCTGTCCCGGTTGTTACGCCTACGGAAAAGAGCATCTGGGGGGAGCAGTCACGCTGCGCAGCCTCAGCGACTACCGTGGAGATGCTCTGGTCGATGGCATTCTCGCGCTGGTGCGGCAACACCGGCCCTTACACGTCTCGTTGGTTGGCGGGGAGCCCCTGGTTCGTCATCGTGAGCTCAGCCGCGTGCTGCCGATACTGAGCGAGATGGGAGTACACGCCATGGTGGTGACCAGTGCGGTGATTCCAGTCCCCGCGGCGTGGACAAAGATCCGGCGAGCAACGGTGGCGGTGTCGGTAGATGGGTTACCAGAGCATCACGACGTGCGGCGCAAACCCGCGACCTATGAGCGCATCCTGAAAAACATCGCAGAATGCCGGGTGAACATCCATGGGACCATCACGCGGCCCATGCTGGAGCGGCCCGGGTATATCGAGGAATACATCGCTTTTTGGAGCGCGCGGGAGGAGGTGGCCAGGATTTGGGTCAGCCTCTACACTCCGCAAAAAGGCGAGACCAGCGCCGAAATGCTGTCCGACCGGGATCGCGAGGTGGTGGCGGAAGAGCTGCTGAAAGCGAGAGCTCGTCATCCCAAACTGCTGATGAATCCTGGGATTGCCGAAGCCATTCGCAGACCCCCGAGAGACCCCGGCGACTGCATGTTCGCCCGTATGTCAACGAACTTTTCCGCTGATCTCAAGACCCGGGTGGAACCCTGCATCTTTGGCGGAAACCCCGATTGTTCGCACTGTGGATGCGCGGTCAGCAGCGGTTTGCATTGGGTGAAGACGATGCAGTTAGGATTCGTTAAGATCGAACATTTGGCGCGGGGTAGTGTTGCAATCGGCTCGGTGGTTGGGAAATTGCGGCGGGGTTATCGGGAGCATCCCCGCTGGACGCGCCCGCTGCCGATTGGGGAATCGACTGCGACAGGGCAAAAGACCGCGTAGGTCAGCTGATTTCTCCGGGCCGTCATTGCTGTACCGCGATCTGATACTGCTCGAGCTTGCCGTCTGGCATTTCGAAAGTCCACGCCCGCAAGGTCCTCTGAGCAAATTTCACGCGATATCTGCGCAAGATCATTCCACCGCGGAGTTCCTGCCCGGTCTGGGTGAATTCCTCGGGTGTTCCCAAAGGAGCTAATCCGGCCGCAAAGTCCTTCAGAGCCTCGTCGCTGAAATAAAAGTTGGCATTGGCGGTGAACAGTAAACGATCGATGGCGCCGTGCTGCAGGCCGTCGAAGATTTTGCGTGCTTGAGCGAGCTTTTGGGTAGTAGCGGAATCGGCGGTTGGGAAAAGCAACGGTGCAATACCGCGAGCGATTTGCCCAGAGGCATTCACCGCGTCCTGATTGGTAAGTACGACGATGGCGGCGTGGTCATCTGGAAAGACGGTATTCTGCGCGGTGAAGCCTGAGACCTCGCCGGAGTGCCCGACTGTACGGTGGCCGTCTTCGGTACCTATATCTACCCCCAGAGCGTATCGCGTGCCCACTCCATTGTTCAATACCACCTCGGTTTCAAACTGCCGATAAGAGGACGGTTTCAACAGCTTTTGGTCGATGATGGAAATATCCCAGCGCGCCAAATCTTCGGCGGGCATGGCCAGTTCTCCGGCTGCGAATAGCCAGCCCTTCCCTTCTTTGGGCGCGGGCCGCAGCGGCCCCAGGGCATACCGCATGTAGCCGACCGGATCGGTGGCGGCGAGGTTATCCTGATCAATATTGGCGACGCTCTTCATGCCCAGCGGAGTGAAAATCTTCTCACGTAGAAATTGAAGCAGCGGCATGCCGCTGACCTTTTCAACAATCGCGCCCGCAATGACATAGTTGGTGTTGCTGTATTGCCATTCTGTGCCGGGATCGAAGTCAAGCGGCTTGCGCGCCCACCCATCCATGATCTTCTCTGCCGTCACCGGCTGCAGCATCATGGGCATCACGTAGTCCTGCGGCCAGTAGTCCTGATAACCGGAAGTATGGGAAAGCAGTTGGCGAATGCTGACTTCGTTGGCGCGAGTGAGGTTGGGGATAAATTTGCCAACTTTGTCGTCGAGCGAAAGCTTGCCTTGTTCCTGCAGAAGCAGGAGCGCCGCAACAGTGAACTGCTTGCTGACGGAGCCGATGCTGTAGCGCATGTCAGGACGGGCGGGGGTGCGGGGATCGAGCCGGGCGTCGCCGTAGGCTTGCAGATAGGCAATCTTGCCGTCCTGAACGATGGCGATGGAGGCGCTGGGGACTCCGGTTTTGGCGAGAGCGTCGGTGGCTACGGCGTCGATTTTCTGGCGGAGATCGGGGGAGAGGGTTTGGTTAAAGGCGGGCAGGCAGCCGAGCAGGATGAAGAAGAAAGTGATCAGTTTGCGCATGATGAACCTCGAAGAAAACCGAGTGTAGCAGACCAAGGGCAGACGAACAGAGGAAGAGGTAAACCAGGACACCTACGGCGAATCTGGGCAGCGGCCCAAGCTGATCGTTAACGCGACCGTTCCTGCTCGTTCGTCCACGCGCCTCTCGCTGACCGGAATCGCTTTATGAGGCGAAAGACGTTGAATCGACAGATCAAATCGCGCCTGGCTGTAAATATCCCCGGGCTTGAGCAGGAAATCCTGCAACATCTGGTGCTCTGCCTGCTCATCTACACCGAGAATATCAATGTTGCTAACGTAGAATACCTTGCCTTCATCCAAGTCAAGTTCAAGCCAGACTGAGTTGTCGTCTTCGTTGATCTTCGTCTCGGGAACAACCGTAAAATTGATGTATCCTTGCTGCGAGTAAGCGTTTTTCAGCCTTTCGAGACCCTCCTCGATATGAGTACGATTGAATAGTTCCCCGTCTTTTACGGGAATTAGGTCGCGCAAAGCCTGGGCGTCGCTAATGGCGTGGTTGTTCCTAATCCCGATTCCAGCCAAGTGGTATTGCTTCCCTTCGACCACATGGAAGGCGACGGCCACTTGTGTTTCAATCGGACTGCTGGTAAGGACCCGCGTGTTGCCTGAAACTTGCGGCGTGAAAAATCCTCGCTCTTGCAATGCGCGCCTGACTCGTTCCTCCAATTCGCTCGTGATCCCCTCAACCGAGCCGGTATACGTTCGTTCCTTAAGCGAGTCGGCAATCCGACCCAGAGAGGAACGCTGTGAGCCCTCGAACATTACGTCAACAATGCGGATGTGGGTGTTGTCTTCACGAGATACAGTCGGCGGGGGACATTGCAGGGTAGCAAGAGCGATCGGGAGTTGAGCCGCCGCCAGCGGAACCTGACATAGGCACGCGAGAAGCAAGCTGAGCGGCCCTGCACAACGATGTTTCACACCAGGATTATATCCTGATCCTCCAAGCAGCTTACCATTGTCACGCTATTTTCCCGTACGAACGAAGAAATCCGCTTTACTCATGCCCGCGGGGACGGCTACGTCGAAAAATCCCACCATCATTTCGTTGTAGGTCTGGTCGCCCCACGTGACGGCGCTGTCGGGATCGGGATTGTGGCGGTTGTGGCGGGAGTTGTCATACCAGGCGATGGCCTGTAACTCGGTTCCAGCTTTGAGCGCACGCGGCTCTGCTAAGCGGTAGCTGAGTTGCCAGTAGAAGTCGTAGTTTACGCGCAGTAGGGTTTCGACGGTCCCGTTGAGGCCAGTCTTGTCAGAGTGAACCAGGTTGTATTCGAAACGTTTTCCGCGGAGGTGCATGTGGGGAAAGAAGCTGAGCAGAACACAGTCGTTGGGCAACGTGCCGTGGACTTCGACGCGATAGTTGTCGGCGTTCGGCGGAATGGGGATAGTGTCGTGATCGTTGGCAAGTTGCAGCGTAATGACCCGCTGCGTTGGCGGTTGTTTGGCGAAAACCAGGCCGATGCTGGTGCGATCGGTCGTGGCGTGGCCGTTGGTGGTGTAGTGCATTTGGAACACGAGATCGGAGTGTGCGGGAACGAATTTCGCCATGCCGTCAGGCCAGCGGTCGGGCGAACTACCCGGCGCGTAGACCAGAAGCAGGTCGCTCGTGGTTTCGTGGGCCTGGTGGCGGAGATGCTCGTCGTGCAGGCTGGATGCCGTGAACGGCTGGTTCAGGGGAGCGGCACGAAGCCAATCTGAATCGGGCGGACGAACGTAGACAACCCCGTGATGAACATGGGCGCGGCTCGACGGACGAATCTCCGACATCTGCACCCACTTGCCTTCGGTGAAATCTGTGGGGACGATTTCGTAGGTGTATTCCACGTCCCCGTGAGCCGGAATGCTTACGGCTTTCGGCATGGTCATGATGGCGTCGGGCTGCGGAATGTTCCAGCCTTGCGTCCATTGCGGAGGCGCGGGAGCATCGTGAGGATCGCCGGCTGGAGCATGTGCATCGGCCCAGGCTGAAAGTATGGCAATCTCCTCGGCGGTGAGTGAGGGATCGCCGGCAAAGCGGCCGCAGCAAGGATCGGCGAACCAGGGAGGCATGGATCTGGAGCGGACAGTATCGCGAATCTGCGCGGCCCAGGAGCGGGTCTGTGGGTACGTGACCAGCGGCATGGGGCCGATTTCGCCGGGGCGATGGCAGCTCTGGCAATGTTGCTGCAAGATGGGGAGCACGTCGCGATAGAAAGTTGGAGTGCGGAGAGGCTGGCTTTGCGGCAGCGAAGCTATAAGCAGGATCGCTGGAACGAGCCCCAGAAGTCTTAGGAAATGAGCCACAGGTTATTATGCTGGATAGGCAACGCCAGACGCAGAGTCTGCGGAGAAAAACGCAGAGGGCTCAGCAAACAACGCAATGAACATTCAAACCGTAACCCTGGAAGGAAACGCGGTTCGGCTGGAGCCGATCCGGAGGGAACATTGGAAAGACCTGTGGGAAGTGGCTCGGGATGCGGCGGAAGACATCTTCCGCTGGATTCCTTATCCCTTGCGAACTCCGGAGGACTTTGAACGATGGGCGGACAAGGCGTTGGCGGAGCAGCTGCGCGGTGAGTCGCTGGTGTTTGTGACCGTGGAACGCGCTTCTGGCCGGTTGATCGGAAGCACGCGGTTCATGAATATCGATCGAGCGAACCGGCGTGTCGAGATTGGATCCACATGGATTGCTCCGGCGTGGCAGCGTAGCGCTATCAACACCGAGGCCAAATATCTGATGCTGCGACACGCGTTCGAAGCGTGGAAATGCATCCGAGTCGAGCTGAAGACCGACGCTCTGAATCACAAGTCGCGCAACGCCATCTTGCGGATCGGAGCGAAGGAAGAAGGCACCCTGCGCAGGCACCTGGTGACGTCGACAGGACGTGTCCGCGATACGGTCTATTTCAGCATTCTGGATAGCGAGTGGCCCAAGATGAAGGCGAGGCTGGAGGAGAGGCTTTCAGAGAATGTTTGAATCAATGCCCGCGATAAACTGGATCCCGGGGACCACCAGTCCCACGAGATTCTTGTCATTGGTCAGAAAAAGATCGGTGCCGGCGGTGGCAGCGCAGGCGAGATGAATTGCATCGGCAGAAGGTATTTTCCGTGAGCCTTTGATTTGCCCAAATAAATCGGCAGCCTCGGCCGTGAACGGGACTACCTCCGAAACCGCGCTCTCAAATGTCGCTCGCACATTGTGGATGCGTTGTCTATCAGCTCCGCGCTTATAGGCACCGGCTAGTACTTCACCTAAAGCCAAAGCCCCGGTAATGAGTTGGTCATCTCGCTCTCGCATTCGCGACCAAATCGCATTCACCCTCTTGCCAAAATCTGGGTTTTCTTCCAGCCAGTAGATGAACAGCATCGTATCCCAATAGACACGGCTCATCGGTCTTCCCCAGGACCGTAGAAGTTAGCCCGCTCATTGCGAAGATAATTCTCTCCTCCGCCCAACTCCGCGAAAACATCTTTAAGAGCGCCGCGAAGCCGGTTCCAAGCATCCTGGCGATCAGCCCTATTTTCGCCTGCTTTCTTCGAGTCGACGAATTCGTAGGTGTAAGTCACGGTGGTACTTTGGCCGGAGGGAGGACCACTGATTTCTACTAGTCGCAGGTTATTGTCCTGCAGGAATTGCCGAGTCTTCAGTGCGCTGCAAACCTGGTTAACGCCGCTGAGTCTCAGCTCCCGACTCAGATCCCCAGCTCTGATTGAAAACCGGTCCTCCTTGCGGGCGCGAGCGGGAATTACGTACTTTTCTCTGCCAAGTATTCGAATTCGATCTGCGGCTCTCACGGCGCCTCTCCTTGAGACAGAGTTTTCTTAGGCATGCATAGAATAGCATGAATGGAACTACATGCAACAGAATAACTAAGGCCTTCGCGGCATCCCACGGCGTTTGACTTCCAATCGTCCGTAACCTATTCTAAGATCAGTTCTTTACAGGCCAATCCCACCGGTTGGGGGCGTCACGGCTTCGACGGAGATGCTTACGGCCAAGAGGCATGCCGGGGTGTTCACACCCGTAATCGTGGACAAAATGATAATTGCCAATCAACAGATGGCATACGCAGCTTAATTAATTAAGTTGCCGTCTTCCGCAGCTTCGCCCGTGGGCTGCGAGCGGACGTCACACAGCGGGCTGGTCTTCCCTGCCACGTCTGAGTAGGGCGGATGAGATCATCAGGCTAGCGGCAACCGTTTCTTGTCCGTTCTGAGCGGGGGCCGCGAACGTCCCAGGGTAATGCCTGGGGCATGAACTGGAATAAGCATGTAGGCTCTTGACCAGTAACATTTTCGGACGCGGGTTCGACTCCCGCCGCCTCCACCATCTTTTATCAGTGGCTTACTTAATTGCCGCTGCTGCTCGCCAGTTTGCCACAACATTCTGGCCGTTCCGGCAAACTCGACCGGTCCCATCCGCCGCCGAGAGCCTGAATCAGCAATACTGTGTTTGCCATGCGACGCCCCAAGATATTGACCGCCGTGACTTCGTCGGTAAGCGCGGCACTTTGTGCAGTGATCACCTCGAGGTAACTTGTCACCCCACCCTTGTATCGAGTGATCGAAAGATTTAGCGAGTTCTGTGCCGCGATCACCGCCTCATTCTGAACTTTGGCCTCATTTTCCAGAATTCTCACGGCCGCCAAGTTGTCTTCCACCTGCTGGAATCCAGACAGCACGCTCTGACGGTAGGTCGAGACTTGAAAGTCATAAGCCGCACGGGCCTGGTCGGTAAGCGCGTGGCGTCTCCCTCCGTCGAACAGTGTTCCGACGGCCGACAGTCCAAAAGACCATAGCCCGCTCGGCCCATTGAGTAGCGTGGTAATGCTGGAGCTTTCAAATCCTCCCGAGGCACCCAAACTGATAGTAGGGTAGTACGCCGACTTCGCAACGCCGATCTGGGCGTTGGCGGACGCTACTCGCCTTTCTGCGGCTGCGATATCGGGGCGTCGTTCCAGCAATTCTGACGGCACTGAAACCGGAATGTGTGGAGGCGGTGCAGTCAGAGGCAGCGGCGGAAGGCTGAATTCCGCAGGAGGCTTCCCGATCAGAATCGCGACCGCGTGCTCGAACTGCGCTCGCGCCACTCCCACATCAATCGCCGCTGCCCGGGTGGTTTGCAGCTGAGTCTTTGCCTGCTCGACTTCTACTTCCGACGCAATCCCTCCCTCGAAGCGACTCTGAGTCAGTTGGAGGGCTTGCTCGTATTGGGTGACGGTGGAATTCAAAAGCTGTTCCTCGGCGTCCAGGCTGCGGGCCTGAAAGTAATCAATGGCCAAATCCGCGTGCATGCTCAAATTGATTGTGGCCAGGTCTGCCGCACTGGCTTGTGCTTGTTCTCTATAAGATTCCACATTCTTTCGAACTCGTCCCCAGACGTCCGCCTGGTAGGAAACGTCGACCGGCAATACAAAGTCGTTGTAAGTGGCTCCACGCAAGATTGAACTGGTGGGACTGTTGCCAGAGATGCGGGTCCGCGTCGCTGAAGGTCCGGCGGTCACGGTCGGATAGTAGTCAGCCCGGTTGTAGCGTACAGCTGCTCGCGCCTGCTGAAACTGCGCCTCCGCTGCTTTGAGGTTTTGATTGCCTACATTGATCTGTTGCTCGAGCGCATCAAGCTGCGGATCTTGAAAAACAGTCCACCAATCACCGCCGAGATTCTGATCATTGGGTTGGGCGGGCTTCCAGTCTCCTACCTCTTTGTAACCGGGCGGAGCCTCTATCACGGGAGGGCGGTACTTGGGACCAACCGCGCATCCAGTCACTCCGAGCGTGAGCGCAAGCAGCATCAGTCGAACTTGCGGGTTTTCAGAGAACGTCATTTTTCGAGATAGTTTCATTTGATGTCTCCCGGCAATGTTGCCTGAACGATTTGTACTGCTTGTCCGGAAATGATTGAGTCGGGCGGATTAACGATGACCTGATCCTCCGGCTTGAGCCCGGCAACGATCTCTATTTGGTTGCCGAAATCGTGCCCTGGAGTCACGGAAGTCAGCGCAACTTTCCCATCACGCACAACGCCGACACGCAGGCCCTCCGAGCGAAATAGCAAAGTATTCACCGGAAGCAGCAAGGCCGAGGCCTGCGTCGGGACCGCCAAGTGAACCTCCGCGTAAGAACCCGTGAGCAGCGTACCGGTAGGATTGTCCACGTCGATTTCAATAAGCAAGGTGCGGGTTGTCAGATTGATGTCATCGGCCGTGCGCACCAGTTTTCCTTGGAACTCGCGGCCCGAAAACTCAGCCAGGCTGAGATCGGCCGTCATGCCCACTTTGACTCCTTGCGAGTATTCCTCTGGGACGTTTACGTAAACCCGCAATTTTCCGGGTTGAGAGATATGAAAAAGGTCGGTTCTTGCTCCGCTGGCGCTACCGGAGTTGATCAGGTCGCCAATATCGGTGTTGCGCGCTGTAATCACACCATCGAAGGGCGCGTAGATTTTTTCGAAAGAGACCAGCGCCGAGTACTGCTCTACGGCTGCCTTGTCTGCTTCGACAATCGCTTTATTCGCATTGTAGGTACCGACGGCATTGTCAACGTCCTGCTGCGCGACAGCGTTGCTTTTCAAGAGTCGCTGATACCGAGCCTTGGTAATGGAGGCGAGCTCGAGATTCGCCTGTGCAGTTAACAGGTTGCTTCGGGCCTGTTGAAGCTGCTGATCGACTTCTGGCGTCTCGATCACAGCCAACAACTGCCCCTGCTTCACATGCGCTCCAATATCGAAGTACCACTTCTTCAGGTAACCATTGGTGCGGGCGTAGATAGGTGAAGTGATGAAGGGCTGCACATTGCCCGGAAGGATGATTTCGTCGGCGGGTGCAGTTTGTTTGGGTGAAACCACCGACACTGCTGGCAAAGCCGCTTGCGCCGTCTCCGCATTTAGAGCGGTACGGGCTCTTACGCGGGACCAGATGCCTGAGGCCAGGAGACCGGCAACCACTACCACAGCAATCGTCAGGCCCAGCCAATGTTTGGGCGAACGCTTTGCTGCTGCCGCGTTATTTGGAAGAAGCGTCGGTCCGCCAATCTGTTTTATCTCATCAGTTTGAGGCATAAATAACTCCCTACAACTATTATTTTTGTTCCATTTGTGCTGCATGCCGGCGTGAACCCTGGAGAACGCTGAAAAATGCCGGCACAAAGAGTAGCGTTGAAACCGTTGCGAAAATCAGTCCCCCGATGACCGCCCGGCCAAGCGGCGCATTTTGCTCACCGCCATCTCCGAGTCCGAGGGCCATTGGCACCATGCCGATAATCATGGCCAGAGCGGTCATCAGCACTGGGCGGAAACGCGTGAATCCTGCTTCCAGTGCGGCGCTGACGGAATCCATTCCTTCGGCCATTTTTTCTGTCGCAAAGCTCACAACCAGGATGCTGTTTGAAGTCGCGACGCCCATGCACATGATCGCTCCCATGAGCGCCGGCACACTCAGGGTGGTGTGCGTCAAAAACAGGAACCACGCGATCCCGGCCAGCGCTGCGGGCAGCGCGGAAATCATGATGAAAGGATCGAGCCAGGATTGGAAGTTAACGACGATCAGCAGATACACGAGTACGATCGAAAACGCCAACCCGCTCAAAAGACCTATGTAGGAAGCCCTCATCGTCTGGACCTGACCCCGGACAACCACTCGAGAGCCGCGCGGCAGCTGCTGGTGCGTGGCGGTAATGATCTTGTTGATGTCCCCCGACACGCCACCCAGATCGCGGCCTGCAACCGAACCGTAAATATCAATCGCCGGTGCAACGTTATAGTCGGAAACCACCGCCATCCCTGCTCCACGCTGAGTCGACACAAGACTGGCCAATAGCGACGGGGGAGCCGCTGGATCCGTGCCCGTGATCGGGATGTTCTCTACCCCCTGCAGCGTGTCTGTGCGATATTGCGGAGTCTGGGTGGCGATCTGATAGCTGACATGATTCATTGGGTCGAGCCAGAACGACGGCGACGTTTGAAAGCTGCCACTCAAAGACACCAGAAGATTTTGCGCAACGTCGTGGGCAGTGAAACCAAGCTGTTCCGCTTTGGTCCGTTCGACTCTCAGCCGGAGATAAGGCTCATCGAAGGGCTGCTGAATCCGCAAGTCGGTCGTTCCGGAAACATATCTGATTTTTGCTAGCAATTCGTCTGCGTACACACGGTTCCCTTGCAGGTCGTTCCCGACGACCTGAACGTCGATAGGAGCGGGCAACCCAAAGTTGAGAATCTGCCCGACCATGTCGGCGGGTAGGAAAGCGAATGACACACCAGGAAACTGTTTCGGCAGCGTGAGACGAAGCTGGTGAATGTAGTTGTCGGTGGGATGGTGCTTGGGAGACAGAGTCACAAGAATATCAGCATCCGAGGTTCCCACCGGAGCCGAATTGCTGTAAGAAAGATTGATGCCGCTGTAGGGCAGACCGATGTTGTCGATGACGCTCTGGACCTCCGCAGCCGGAATCTGCTTTCGAATCGATTGCTCGACCAGATCGCTAAGATTGGCGGTTTCTTCAATGCGCATTCCCGTGGGAGCGCGCATATGAAGCTTGAAAGAACCGCTATCAACGCTAGGGAAGAAGTCCTGGCCGAGCCAGGGGAGCAAAATCGCCAGAGACCCAAGACAAGCAGCAAAGAACGCAATCAGGAACGCACGCCGATGATGAAGACAAGTTTCAAGTACCCTGCGATAGCTGCCACGGAATCTCTCGAAGGCCGCCTCAAAGCGCTTTTGCAGGCGTACGAGCGGATTACCAGCGGCAGAATCTGTGCCTTCCTTTTTCTCCCTTCGCAGCAGATACTTCGCCATGGTTGGAACGATGGTCCGTGAAAGGAAATACGAAGCCAACATGGCGAAGACCACCGCTTCCGCGAGCGGCACAAACAGGTATCGTGCTACACCGGAAAGCAGAAACATCGGAGCAAATACGATGCAGATCGAGAGCGTCGAGACGAATGCGGGTGTCGCTATTTGCGAGGCACTGTCGAGCACAACTTCGTCCATGTCTTTCTCCGGCTCTGCCTCGCGATTCCGATTTATGTTCTCGACCTCGACCGTGGCATCGTCCACCAGAATGCCGACCGCGAGAGCTAGTCCGCCGAGAGTCATGATGTTGATGGTTTGTCCGATTGCACTGAGCACAATGATGGAGGTGAGGATTGCCAACGGGATCGAGGTCGCGATGATCACTGTGCTTCGCCAACTGCCCAGGAAGGTGAGAATCATGAAAGAAGTGAGGCACGCGGCAATCAATGTTTCCCTGACGACTCCGCTGATGGCTCCGCGAACAAAAATTGACTGGTCCGCCAGCGGGGTTATCTTCAACTGGGGCGGAACCGTGGTAGCAATTTGAGGCAGAAGAGACTTGATACCCGAAATCACATCGAGGGTTGACGCATTCCCGGCTTTTTGGATCGTCAGCAGCACCGAGCGCTGCCCGTTGACCTTCACGATATTCGTCTGCGGGGGAAAGCCATCGCGCACCCAGGCGACGTCTTTCATGTAGATGGTGGTGCTGCCAATCGTCTTGATCGGGATCCGGTTCAGATCAGCAATCGTCTGCGGTGCTGCGTTGGGAATGGAGACGTCGTATTCCCTGGAGCCGATCTTAGAGGTTCCTGTGGGTAGGATCAGGTTTTGCACGCTGATCGCGTTTACCACGTCCAGCGCAGATAATCCTTTCGATTGCAACGCGGTCGTGTTCAGATCCACTTGCACCTGGCGTTGCTTGCCGCCATAGGGATAAGGCACTGAGACGCCAGGTACAGTAATGATCTGCGTCCGGATGAAATTCAGGCCATAGTCATTGAGTTCTTGCTCTGACAAGTTTTGCCCGGACAGGGCCAACTGTAGGACCGGAACACTCGACGCGCTATATGCAATGATGAGCGGCGGCGTCGAGCCGGCAGGCAACTGCCTGAGTTGCGTTTGCGAAACTGCAGTAATCTGCGCAATACCCTGTTGCAAGTTCGCGGTCGGCTGCAGGAACACCTTAACCACTGCGATTCCATAGAGCGACTGCGACTCAATGTGCTCGATATTGTCAACCGTGGTAGTAAGGTTTCGCTCCGTGATGGTCACGATACGGTCGCTCATGTCCTGGGGGACGAGACCGTTGTAGTTCCAGATAATGCTGACGACCGGAATATCGATATTCGGAAAAATGTCGGTGGGCGTGCGGAGAATCGCCAGTCCCCCCATGATCAGGATCAGGATTGATAAAACCACGAAAGTGTAAGGGCGTCGTAATGCAAGTCGAACAATCCACATAAAAGTTTCTCTCTGCTCGAGAGGAAAAAGCACGCCGCTCTCCAATCGGCCACCGGCGGCTTAGGTATTTGTTTTCAGCAAGCTGGGATCAACTGGTAGTGGGGACGTCTCCTGAGGCTCAGGTAGAGAGTCCCGTGGCGGACACACGGCGTCCGCATTTCGACAGATTCGTGTTGGCATCGCGGGAGACTAGCGGACTACGGCTTATCTTCGGCTGGGATGGGAAGTCTGTCGCAGATTCTGAGGATTCTCTTCGGTGCATGTTTGCGGAAGAGACGCTTCATGTCAGGGGTGAATTCGCGTAGAAGGTTTCCAATTGCATCCGAGCCCAGAGCACCGCCAAAACGGTTCATGGTTTCCCTGAGATTTCGGTCTTGTCTAGGGTAGTAGCTGTTTTGGAGCGAACTGGCGAACAGAGCACCCAGAAACTCGGAGCTGTTGAACGTCTCATTGCCGCTATCGTCCATTGTTATCGTGACCCGGGTGGCGGCATACAATGCGCGGGAAATGAAGGTTCTCTGATGCGATGGGAAATATCGAGGATCCTGATGCAAGATCGTTGATAGGGCAAAGGTCTGGATGAGCCTGCGCGATTCCGTATCCGCTAGTGTCGCTCCAAATCGCTTCCCCCAACCTTGCATTCCTCCGCCATAGTGGGGCCACTGCCCCTGGGCTTGGTCGATTGTTGCCTGAAAACCCGCAGACACGAACGTGTACGGCGAATACGTTTGCTTGAGAAACAGGTTGAACTTGCAACGGGCCGACAAAGGTGTATAGGGCCCGGGTGCGTTCATCGTTATTGCATCGTCGGCTTTCGCCGGGGACTCGGGAAGTACCTCGGGTAGTCGCAAGGTGCACGGACTGGTTCTCTCCTGGTCCGCCCCTCCTCGGATTGATGATGTTTGGGTGCCACCGAACCCGTCGTTGGTGGTAATCGAAGACGTGGACACCACTTCTGGTGGAGCAGATGACGTCTGTGCATGGCCGAGCGGATGCGTCATCGCAATCAAAACTGCCACCAGGACCACTCGAGTTGAATTCGCCCGGCCACCAAAGAAAGTCGATTGAACCAAAGGAGGCTGTTTCATTGTCATTCACCTTCTGCCAGTTCGAGAGAAGAACAACTGCGCCGTTTGCAATCCAACTGCCAGCAGCGCTGCGTGAAATGACTGCTGCACGCGGAACCAATCGGACGCCGCTGTCGGCACATCGACACTTCTGCGGACATCGCGCTCAAGCGCGGTCACGGAATTTGTGAATATCAGCGTTGTTTCGGCTCGGCCGCATGTGGCGGTGCCGGTAGCGATTCATGGCATTTCAGGAGGGTCTAGGCCATCATCCCTTTGTCTTCGTGATTCGACAGATGGCGTGAAATTGGGACGTGCCCTTGATGGCGGGGTTGGCGACGTCCAGGATGACATCGAACTGTGCCGACCATGCAGCGCACCCGGCCCGGAGGGGTTACCGGGGCGCTGTGTTGTCAGCTACTTCCGTACGGCTTCACTCAAGAAACTAGGGTGGCAACCCCGTTGAGTTCCAGATATTCTTCCTCGGCCAACTGCAGCGATGCCGCCTGCACATTTTCCTCAAGATGCGCAATTGAGGAGGTTCCAGGAATAGGCAGCATAACCGTCGACCTCTCCAGCAACCACGCCAATGCGACCTGGATAGGTTTCATGTGGCGTGCCTTCGCGATCCTTTCCAGCAGTCTGCCGGCCACAGTTCCTGCTCCTAACGGAAACCACGGGATGAACGCGATTCCGTTGCGCTCGCAATAATCCACCACATAGTCCCATTCACGGTCGGCAAAACTGTACCGGTTCTGGACCGACACAATCGGCACTATCTTCCGCGCTCGCTCGATGTGTTCCACCGTGACATTGGACAACGCGACCAACCGTATCTTCCCTTCCGATTGCATGTTCGCCAGGGTTTCCATCGACGCGTCGAGAGGTATCATCGGATCCGGCACGTGCAGCTGGTAAACGTCGATCCGATCGAGGCGCAATCGCTTCAGGCTGCCTTCCACCGCCTGACGCAAATGGGCTGGGCTGGCATCGTGGGTCCACTGGTTCGGCCCCGGGCGATTCCATCCACCTTTGGTTGCGATGACAAGGTCCGCTGGGTAGGGCGACAGCGCCTCGGCGATCAGCTCTTCGCTTACGTTGGGACCGTACGAATCAGCGGTGTCTATGAAGTTGACCCCAAGTTCCACGGCTCGGCGAAGAACCGCAATTGCCGCCGCACGATCCTTCGGAGGCCCCCAGATTCCGTCGCCGGTCAGGCGCATGGCCCCGAAGCCAAGACGGTTGACAGTGAGTTCACCACGGAGTGAGAGAGTTCCGCCGTTAGCGGCCGACAGGCTCGTTGCTTTGTTGCTTTTCTCTTTCATATTCATCCTCCAAGATATTCGGTTTTCGTTAGATGACTGCTGGTTCCTATCTAATTAAATATTCGACCCAGGGAGTGAGCTTCATGCTCAACCACCTCATTCCGCAGGACGCCAACTAGAATCGCGCGCTTTAATGCTTGGAGCGACCTTCGTGGTATCAGGCCCGAGATCTTTTTCGTAAACGGTACCATCCTGCGAGACTACGAAAGTCTTGACCCCAGATGAGCGATACTCAGCTGGATACGCTACCAAGGCCAGGCCGTCTTTCTTCTTGTCGCCGGAAACATGACTATTATTTCCCATCGCAGACTTTTCCTTCGCAATTCGAAAGTAGTACCCATGGAAGGGAGAGGACTCATTCTCAGCACCGCCGGCGATGAGCCTCTGCGCGTACTGGCTGATCGAGTCATCGTCGCTCATAGCCCTTGTCTCACCTTGATTCTTTGCCATCGTGGATGCTGTGCAGACTTCGATCGCTGTCGCTTCGTTCTCTCCGAGTCTGCGGAATGTGATTTCCCGCTTACCGGTTTCGGAATCGAAGTACCACACACCATCCTTTGAGATCAGTGGGACCGGAAAAGGCCAGTTTTCTGCGCCGATGTACAGTACTGTGCTTCCATCGGGCTCTCGAACCAGACGGTGCATCTCCTGATATTTCTTGGCGAACTGCTCACGTTCGAGCTTGTCCTCGACTTCGTCGCTCGACGAAGTGACTTCTTTCCCTGCTCCGAGAATCGCTTCCAGAGCCTGCTCATCTTCATTTTGCGCAGCCTGGAAAAGCGCGGCGCTAGCCTCGGCCGGAGAAGAGAAGGTCTTCGGTTGCAGCTCTTGAGCATAGCCCGATTCGGCGAAGCCTGCGACCAGCAGCATCAGGCCAACTAGTAGCAGAAAGGCCATGGATGCGAACCCGCAGGCAAATTTAACGGTAAATGTTTCAAAGGTTTCGAGTGTCATATTCTTTGTGCGCATGAGCTTTTCTCCTTGTCGTCACTTTTGATAGTTGAACCGAGTTACCTGCGACCGCCGCCGTGGAAACCTCCTCCGCCGTGGAACCCTCCACCGCCATGGAAGCCTCCGCCAAAGCTCGACTCTCCGCGAGCGGAGAATCCTCTCGCCATTCCGCCGTGATTAAAGCCGCTGAACGCGCCTGAGTGGGTGCCGGAAAATCCGTGCGACGACGCAAATCCATGTTGGCCGCCGGCAAATCCTCTCGCTGATCCGCCATGAAATCCGCTGGCTCCATGAAATCCACGGGCGTGACTGAAGTTGTTGCGGTTGACGAAGACTCTGCTGTGCGATATGTAGGTGTTGTGGTTGTAAATGATGCCGTGGTGGTGCCAGTCATATCCCCAGCTGTGCCAACCCCATCCAAAGCCGCCGAAGAAGCCAACACCAAATCCGAGCCCAAACGCAATTCCAGGACCATCAAAGAACAGCCCCGGATACCAATACCAACCTGGCCAAATGCCGATGGGCGCTCCGTACACCAGCCATGGGTCATACTCAGGCACGTAAACAACCTCGGGGTCGGCTGGTTCGATTACGATGGTTTTCTTCTTTTTGCTCACCGTTTCTTGCGATGTGCTTTTTAAATTGCCCGCTTTCTCAGCACGGTCGCGCATTACCTGAACAGCGTTCATCACGTCCTGCTGTTGGTTGACGTAAGCATCGCCAAGCGACGAGGTCCATGAGAGATTCTTGTCCATGTTGGCGAGCACGGAAGGAAACTCCACGAGCGCCTTCACACTGGGATCCCAAGGCTGTTTATCGACTTCCTGGCCGAGTTGTTCGCCCTTGAGATCGGTGTGCTGCTGCAGCCAACGATCCGCTTCCACCACCTGGTCGGGATAGGTAGCGGCAGCAAGTATCTGTGCCACCAACGCATCCGGATACAATGCGATCGGCGCCACCAGTTGCTGCAGTTGTTCTGGAGGCTGTTGCGCGGCCTGAACCGGCGCTTGCGCGGCGGCCTGGTCTGCCGGAGCAGCGAGCGCTCCCGGCGCAGTGACTAATACGAGGCAATACGAAAGCAAAATGGATAAGCTCTGTTTTAGGAACTTCATAATCAATCCTCCTGCGGCGGGTGGCATCACGACCCACATCTCCGCCAGATCTGTCGTTCTCAGTTGATAAGAGCAGCCGCGCTCCGAGGCACGAACTGGCGACCTGTTAGCGGACACGCCGGATGGTCGCATTGACACGCGATTTCCACGTCTTCACTTCCCGCGTCACGACACGATTCCCCGCAGTATTCTTCTCCTTGGGGTAGATCGCAAAGACACGGTATATGTGCGCATTTCTTGTTTTGACTTGCCATTGCATTCCCTCCTGTCGGCCATGCCGGTAATTGCAGGCAGATTTCCAAACCTGGCCTTCGCGCTAAGCCACGGCCTCTCAATGCCTTCGATAGCCATGACGACGAAAAAAGAACGTCAGCAGTGTCCCCCGGCTGATAGCTCTGTCCGCATGTGGACGCTCTTAACGCCGCGGTACCACGTTGGCTGCGCTATCATGTTCTCCGATTAGTTTTCGCTGGGAACTCGTTTGGCGAGAGCGAGGCGAGGCAGGCCATGGTCTGGCATCGAGCTCGCAGTGACGATCGAGTCGCGTGAATGACACCCACAGCCGCCCCCACTGTCTTCGTTGTCGACGATGATGACTTGGTGCGTGCCGCCATCCAAGGCATGCTGAAATCGGTTGGTTTGCGATCCGAGACTTTTGGAACGGCGCAAGAATTTCTCCGGAACAAGCGGGCGGATGGCCCAAGTTGCCTGGTTCTCGACGTCCGGCTTCCGGGAGTCAGCGGTCTGGATTTTCAACGCGAGTTGGCTGACGCGGGCATTCGAATTCCCATCATCTTTGTCACCGGTCATGGAGATATCCCCATGACAGTGAGGGCCATGAAATCGGGTGCAGTGGAGTTCCTGACCAAGCCATTCCGGGACCAGGACTTGCTGGATGCAGTTCAACAGGCTTTGGATCGCGACCGGGTGTTGCGACAACAGCAGAGCGAGCTTGACGAGTTGCGAAAGCGCTATGAGTTGCTGACCGCACGCGAGCGCGAGGTCATGGGTCTGGTGGTTTCAGGCATGCTTAATAAGCAAATAGGCTTTGATCTGGGGACCAGCGAAATTACGGTGAAGATCCAACGTGGGCACGTCATGCGGAAGATGAAGGCTGAATCGCTGGCGGAACTGGTGAGAATGGCGGCGAAGCTTGAGCTTCCGCCCGCCAAGAAATAGTCGAGAGACTGGACCGATGGGATATCAGGATAAGGCGAAATGGAGTGGGCGGCCAGCCGTGGGCTATGGCCTGGCTTTGGTCTCGGTCGCGGTTTCTGCCGGCCTGACGCAGCTGTTTCTACACTTCCATTTACCTTTGGCGTTTAGTGCATTTGCGCTATCTGCAATTGCGATCACATTTTGGTACGGCGGCACCAGGCCGGGCATTCTCGCTGCTGTGCTTTCCGCGCTCGTCCGCAGCTATGTCTTCGATACCGACATGACCAGCACGTCTCGCGTCCTTTATGACCTTGTATTCTTGGTCTTTGCGCTCTTAATGACCGCCGCTACGCGAGCTCGAGATGAGCTTGAAGTGAGAGTCGCAGAGCGAACACGGGAACTGACTCGCGTCAGTGAGAATCTGAAACTTGAGATTATCGAGCGAAAGCGGGCGGAGGCAGAACTCCGGACGAGCGAGGCATACTTGGCGGAAGCGCAGAGGCTCAGCCACACCGGCAGCTGGGCATCGAAACCCGCCATGGGCGAGATCAGGTACTTCTCCGAGGAATGCTACCGCGTGGTGGGTTTTGATCCGCACGATGGCCTACCGCGATACGAAACTTTCTTTAATCGCATCCATCCCGATGATCAAGCCAAGGTTAAGGAAGCGGTCGAGACCGCAGGGCGCGAGAACGCTGAGTTCGAACTGGACTACCGAATCCTTCATCCCGGCGGCGAGGTCAGAGACATCCATGTCATAGGTCATCCCGCTTTCAGTCCATCCGGTGATCTCGTTGAATTCGTCGGGACCGTGATTGACGTAACGGAGCGCAAGCAGGCGGAGGAAGAGCGCGAGAGACTGCGCGAGGCGCAGTCGGATCTTGCGCGCATCAGTCGAGCGACTACCATGGGCGAACTGACCGCCTCGCTGGCACACGAAGTGAATCAGCCGATTGCCGCTGCCGTCACCGACGCCAACACCTGCTTGCGATGGCTTACGCGCGATCAGCCCGATGTGGAGGAGGCGCGGCAGGCGGCATCAAGAGTGGTCAAAGACGCAACTCGAGCGGCCGAGATCATCAGCCGAACTCGGCTGCTTTTCAAAAAGGTTACTCCGCAATGGGAGTCGGTCGATGTGCACGAGATCATTCAAGAGATGGTGGCCCTCATGAGCGGTGAAGCAGCGCGGTACTCCATATCGCTCTGGGCGGAACTCGGTGCAGAACTTCCGCAGGTCACGGGAGATCGCGTGCAACTGCAACAGGTACTGATGAATCTCGTGATGAACAGCATCGAAGCGATGAAAGACGCGGATGACCCCCGCGAGCTAGTCATTCGTTCTCGAACCGAAGATGGCCAACTGATGGTCTCGGTCAGCGATACCGGTGTAGGGCTCCCGCCGCAGCAGGCGGATCAAATCTTCAACGCGTTCTTTACCACCAAAGTTCACGGCACCGGCATGGGACTTCGGATCAGCCGTACCATCGTTGAGTCACATGGCGGCCGCTTGTGGGCATCGGACAATTCTCTGCGAGGAGCAAGTTTTCATCTCACCCTACCCACCAAAGCTGAAACTAACGAATAACACCGCGCACTCACGGCACTCGTAGGCCTGATGCGGCTCTCCGAGGCATTCCAAGCAGTCGGGGCGCATGACAACCTGCATACCAAAGTATGATTGCGCAACTCCGACGACACTGCTAGTTTGCTCACATGGCCATCCAAACAAAGACGAACTTAGTGGCGATCGTCGACGACGATGACTTGATGCGCGGAGCCTTGCAAGGCATGCTGAAATCGGTCGGACTGTCGTCGCAAGCGTTCGCGTCGGCGGAGGAATTCCTTGAGTCCGGTCAGCAGCACCAGACTGCATGTCTGATTACGGACATTCGAATGTCGGGAATGTCCGGCCTGGAACTGCAGGCCAGGCTGAATGCCGAACATTGCAGGATTCCAACCATCTTCATAACGGCACATGGCGACACCAGAATGCGGATGCAGGCATTGAGGGCCGGCGCCGTGGAGTTCCTGGCAAAGCCGTTCGACGACGAAGCCCTGCTCGGGAGTGTTCGAGCGGCTCTGGAGAGTTGAGCCCGATCGGAAGCTTAAGAGCGGCACCAAGGGGGTTTTGTGGCAGCTACCCAAGTATTGAGCAATCGTGATCAAGTTTCTTATGACCGCCGTTTCGAGCAAATCATAGGCAACAGCCCCGCTCTCGAAACCGTGCTCGAACAAGTCGAACGCGTCGCACCTACGGATTCCACCGTCCTTATCCAGGGAGAAACTGGTACCGGCAAAGAGCTCATTGCGCACGCGATTCACAACCTCAGTTCGCGCTGCGGACGCTCGTTTGTGCGGCTGAATTGTGCCGCCATTCCGCTGGATTTGCTGGAGAGCGAACTGTTTGGCCACGAGAAAGGCGCCTTCACAGGAGCCATCGCGCAAAAGATTGGTCGTTTCGAGCTCGCCGACAAAGGCACACTTTTTCTGGATGAAGTGGGTGATATTCCACCCGCACTGCAGCCCAAACTGCTGCGCATCCTGCAAGAACAGGAGTTTGAGCGTCTAGGCAGCACGCGGACTCACCAGGTAGATGTCCGGCTGGTCGCCGCTACCAATCGGGACCTGACAGAGATGGTGAATCGAGGCGAATTCCGCAGCGATCTCTACTATCGTCTGAATGTATTTCCCGTACAGCTGCCACCGTTGCGGGAGCGTCGCGGGGACATTCCCGCCCTCGTAACCCATTTCGCCGAGATTTTCGGCCGACGGATGAGTCGAGAAATTGAACACATTTCCTCTGAAACTATGTCTGCGCTCTGCTCCTACAATTGGCCGGGAAATATCCGCGAACTGCAGAACGTGATCGAACGTGCCGTGATTCTTTCGAATGATGGTGTGCTGCCCAATCCTTTGCCGCCGACAGGGACTCGGGGTGTCACCGTTGCTTCGACAGCGACCACTACACCTGCTACCACTCTGAGGGACTCCGAGCGCACTCTGATCCTAAGCACGCTTGAAAAAGTCGGGTGGGTGATCGGCGGCCCGAAAGGCGCAGCGGCCAAACTCGGATTGAAAAGGACTACGCTGATCCATAAGATGCAGAAGCTCGGGATTTCCCGGCCTGCCCTCCAGAACAGTTCGGATATGACGACGCGAACACCTCACAACCCCCTCTCACAACTTTAGTAGGGTCGAATGTTTTCGGGTTTGTCCTAAGCGCCCTCCTCTTTCTACCCGAGCCACTGCGGGTTGGCGAAGGTACCATCAAAATGGTGGCTCGTCTTGTACAGTTCGAACTGGCCAACTTCTGCAGCCTTTGCCGTTCTTGCCAACAGCGTTGCAACTTGGGCCCCGTCCATCGGCTGAAAACTACGGGCGGCGTGAAGGGCCTGCTCAAGGATTGGAAGCGAATCGCAGCCGGTAATGACGACGCTGGTGGGCAGATTCATCGCGTAGTGTAAGCACTCGACCGCTGTGACCGTCTTGCTTCCAAGAATGAAGTGGTCACCCATGGATTTCATGCCGAGAACTCCGATGCCGTCCCTGGTCAGAATCGGTAGCACCTTCTTTTCGAAACTGTTGAAGTGTGCGTCCATTACGTTCAGGGGCATCTGCACGGCATCGAACTTGAATCCGTGCTTTGAGGCGGTGGCCAGCATTTTCAAATGAATGTCTGGGCTCTTGTGGCCGGTGAAGCCGATAAAACGGACCTTACCCGCTTTTTGAGCCTCCTGGACGACCTCCATTGCCCCTTCAGCAAAGATGCGGTCCGGATCGGAATCGCGAATCACTTCATGGAATTGGAGTAAATCAATGCGGTCTGTCTGTAACCGTCGTAACGATTCATTGAGCTGGGCGGTAGCGGCAGCTTTGTTTCGGCCGTCGATCTTGGTCATCAGAAGGGCTTTCTGGCGATAGCCGTCGCGCAGCGCTTTGCCCATTCGAATCTCGCTCTCTCCGCCGTTGTAGTCCCAACAGTTATCGAGGAAATTGATTCCTTCATCGATTCCTGCACGGATAATGCGAATGCTCTCTTGGGGATCGCTTTGGCTGCCCAGGTGATAGCCCCCAAGCCCGATCAGTGAAACTTTCTCCCCGGTGCGGCCCAGAGTTCGATACGGAATTTCATTCTGACTATCTGACTTCGCGGAAGCGCCGAGGCCGCCGGCCATCAACAGAGATGCGGCCGTCATGCCGATAAACTCGCGCCTATTCACAGTCGAATCCTGATTCGTGAGGATTCTGTCTGGCAACGGGGAAAGATCGTTACACTCGGAGTGGGATTGATTCGAGTCACTATGGTTGAGCGTCATATAGAAGTCCTCGCGTCTGCGAAAATTGCTGTCGCACAGATGTAATCCTGATTCTAAAACCGGCTCCGACCTCCCGAAAACAGGGAATGTCTTAAGCCGCTACTTGATAGCTGGATCGATCAACGTTAGATCAGTTGCCGGATCAAACCGCTTTTGCATCGTCAGCGGATCGACTGTCACCGTGACTTCCAGCGTCGGCGATACGTACGCACCGAGAACGTGGCCGCCGCGCGTTGTTCCGTCTGAAGTTCCCACGACCACGTGCGTATGGACTACCGGTTCTCCCTGATAAACTGCGATGTCTCCGATCATCGACAGCACTTCGACCTGACCTTCGATGGGAATCTTTTTGTACATCTTGCGCTGAAGATCGAACCACCCCACCGCTGCTCCGTTCAGAGCTCCAATCGCAGTGAAATGCGCACTGGTAACGTGATACTTCTCCGCGAACTCCAGAAGTCCGGAGAAAGCCTCGTCTCCCTGGTAGAAGATGACCGCATATCGTTTCGTCGGTTCTTCCGGGTTCAACAATTGAACCTGCATTTTCGGAGCTTTGCCTCTGGGAACGGCTTGCGACGGCGCGACGTAATCGGTTGCCGTCTCCTGCGAAAAGCTCATCATGGTTGTGACTCCAATCAGTACCAGAACATAAAAAGTTCTTGCCATCATCTTCTCCTCCCAGGTGACTTACCCACAATGTGCCAACTAGCTTCCCGCTCCCTCCGCAAATGCACGCCGCTTGCCAATCCACCGCTGGGTAAGGCAGCTCATCCTTTCAGAGGCATGAGTTGGCTGTGCAGTCGATCCCTTGGAATAAGGTGTCCTGCCGCTGACGCATTGTCCAAATGTCGACGCGCGTCGGATTTCAAAGTGCCTCGGTCCGCATTGCAAACGAGCACCTCGTTGAAAAGACATCCCGTCACGGATGGCAACTAACCTGCTCTTGCTCAGCACGAGCCAAAACGATGGGAGATTGTCACTTATCTAAAGTCCCTCAAGGGTCCAGCGTTGGCTCCATTCTTTGATTCAACAGGAGAGGTTATGAAACGTCTTACTGCAAATCAAGTGAAACTGGGCTTCATTGGCCTGGGGAATATGGGAAGCCGCATCGCAGAACGTCTCCTTGATCACGGATACCAACTCGAAGTGTACGATCTGGATCCAGCCAAGGCGAAAAATATCGCCGCACGCGGTGGCGCAGTTGCGAAGAACATTGTTGAACTGGCACGGACAGCTGACGTGGTTCTGTCGTGCTTGACGAATGATGAAGCAGTTCGGAGCGTGTATACGGGGGTGGATGGAGTCTTTGCCGGCGCACGACCAGGGACCGTAGTGCTTGAGATGAGCACGATTCCGCCAGAAACCTCACGCGAACTGCATAGGCTTGGTGCCAGAGTTGGCATCGATGTGCTGGATGTCGCCATCTCGGGCAGCACTCCTGCCGTCGAGCAAGGGACTCTGACACTGCTGGCTGGCGGAAACCCGGACTTGTTCGCCGCCGCTGAGCCAATATTCCAGGCAATCGCAAGACAATATTTTCTCCTAGGAGGTCCCGGGTCCGGAACTGCGATGAAGTTGGTCGTCAACACGCTGCTCGGTGTTGGAATGCAAGCGATCGCTGAGGGTGTGGCGCTTGGGGAGAAAATCGGCCTCGATCGCGGGTGCTTGCTCGAAGTGTTATCAAGAACGGCTGTGGTTGCTCCGGCCCATATAGGAAAGCTGGCGAGGGTAGCGATCAACGACTACAGCCCGCAGTTTCCGCTGCGCCTGATGAACAAGGATTTTGAGTTGATCCTGAGGGCCGCGGCAAAAGAGCATATTCCCATGCCGGCGACGGAAGCGGCATTTAACGTGAACTCACAGGAATTGGCTGGCGGTGACGACGAGGACTTCTCCGCGGTGTTACGCCGAATGGAAGAAGAAGTTACTGGCGCCACAAACCAAGGCCCTGTTTGGACTCCTGTCGAGCCCGCCAAAAAAGCAGGGTGAGTGTGATCCGACTCCCGTCGCTTCTACCACGCTTCAAGTGTTCTTAATCTCGCACTTTAATCATGCTCGGGCCGGTTGATCGCCGGTTTTGTTTCTCCTTGACAGCTTAGGGGAGCTCGCGCTACACTCCTAATCACCTTAGGAGGGCTAGTGACCGACCAAGCTCAGTTGCTTCCTGGCACTCTCGATCTCCTCATCCTGAGGACGGTCTCGCTCGGCCCTTTGCATGGATACGGCATCCTTCTGCGTATCGGACAGATCTCAGGCAATGCCCTGCTGATCGAACAGGGTGCGCTCTATCCCGGGCTGTTTCGCCTCGTACGTCAGGGGTTGCTCAAGGCGAGCTGGGGCACCTCGGACAACAATCGCCGGGCCAAGTTTTACGAACTCACCGCCGCCGGCCGCAAGCGTCTGCGCGAAGAGACCGCCAGCTGGAATCGGCTCGCGACTGCCATCGGTTCTGCCCTTGCCGTGCAGCCGGAGGAAGTATGAAACTCCTCGACTCGCTTCGCTTCCGCATCGCCACCCTTTTCCAGCGGTCGCAGATGAGCGCTGACATGGAGGATGAGCTTCGCTCCCATGTCCAGCACCGCGCCGATGATCTGGAGCGTTCCGGTCTTGCCCGTGCGGCAGCCGAGCGCCAGGCGCGCATCGAGTTCGGTGGCTATCAGCGCGTCAAGGAGGAGTGCCACGAAGCCGCTGGTGGAACCTTCCTCGAATCGGTCTTCCAAGATTTACGCTTTGCTTTCCGCATTTTGCGCAAATCACCCGGCTTTACTGTGGTCGCGGTTGCGACCCTGGCCCTGGCCATCGGAGCAAACGCCGTAGTTTTCGCCGTATTGAATTCGTTGATCCTGCGCCCGCTCGATGTACCTCAGGCCCAAAGCCTCTACGGAATCGAGCGCGGTAAAGATAAGGACGTCACGGAATCCTATGCCGATTATCTCGATCTCCGCGATCGCAACCGCAGCTTCGAGGATCTGGCAGCTTACAACGTTGCTCCAGTCGGCCTCGACACCGGCAACAATCCGTCCGGCGCATGGACCATGGAAGTGACCGGGAACTACTTCGACGCATTAGGCGTTCAGCCGTATCTCGGGCGTTACTTTCACGGCGCCGACGAGCGTGGCCCGAACAGCGCTCCCTATATCGTGCTCACCCACGCATTTTGGCACGCCCATTTTCAGGATGATCGCGGCGTGGTGGGCCGGGTGGTTCAGCTGAACAAGCGTCCTTTTACCATCCTCGGTGTAGCGCCGCCTGAGTTTCGGGGAACGATTTCGTTTGTCTTCCCCGATTTCTGGGTGCCGATCGTCAACCAGGAACAGATTGAGGGGACGAATGTGCTGAACCAGCGCGGGCATCGTGGCCTCTTGATGGTGCTGGGACATCTGAAGGCAGGAGTTACTCCGGCGCAGGCTGCTTCCGACCTGAATTCTGTTGGCACCTATCTGGAAAGGAACTACCCCAAAGACGACGGCCAAATGACCTTTACGTTGATGCGCCCAGGTCTTACCGGCGATTGGCTGGGTGGTCCAATGCGGGAGTTCCTTACAGGACTGATGCTGCTGGCGGGACTCATTCTGCTGGCCGCCTGTGCCAACCTGGGCAGTCTGTTTGCCGCACGCGCCTCCGACCGTTCCCGGGAGATCGCCCTGCGACTGGCGTTGGGATCGCGCCCCACGCGCATTTTGCGGCAACTCTTCACCGAAACCGTGCTGATCTCCCTGATCGGGGGCCTTGTCGGTCTATGGGGCAGCATAATGTTGTTGCGTGGGCTGAGCGTGTGGAGGCCACTTCCGACAGCACCCATCCAGATCCCCATACACCCGGACGCAAATGTTTACGTAGTAGCTTTGCTGTTGAGCTTGGCCAGCGGGTTCCTCTTTGGCGCGGTTCCGGTGAGGCAGGTACTTCACACCGATCCCTATCAAGTCATCAAATCGGGATCAACCGGCACGGTGGGGCGGCGGATGACTGCCCGAGACCTGTTGCTGGTGATACAGATTGCAATCTGCGCGGTGCTGGTGACTTCTTCGCTGGTCGCTGTGCGTGGACTTATGCGCTCGCTCCACAGCAATTTCGGTTTTGAACCGCAGAATGCAATGTTGGTGGAAACCGCCCTGAGCATGGCCGGCTACAGTGGCGACGATGCACTCACCATGCAGAAGCGCCTGATTGATTCCTTGCGGGCAATTCCCGGCGTACAGTCGGTCGGCTCGGTCGATCGGCTACCGCTGTATTACGGCGCGAACGACTCGTATGTCTTCAGCGACAAAACCTCAGATCTGGGGGCGTCGAACGCCGCCGCGGACGCCATGACGTACAAGATATCTCCCGCATACTTTGATGCCGCCCGCACCACCTTGTTGGCGGGCAGGACTTTCACCTGGCATGACGACAAGAACTCGCCGCGTGTAGCCATCGTCAATCAGGAGTTTGCGCGCAAACTCTTTGGCTCGGCCACGAACGCAATCGGCAGCTACTTCAAAATGCGCGATGGAACTCGCACCCAGGTGGTGGGCATTGTAGAAGACGGCAAGTACTCAGGCCTCGCCGAAGCTCCACAGCCTGCGGTATTTCTCCCCATCCCGCAATCCCCCGCGATAGATATGGGCCTGGTGGTGCGCTCGAATCGCGATCCGCAACAACTGACGGCAGCGATCAAGACCACTGTGCACAACCTGGATGCAGGGCTGCCCTTTACCATCCGCACGTGGAACCAGGAACTGGAGAGCGCTCTGTTTCCTTCGCGTATGGCCACCCTGTCGCTGGGTGTGCTGGGAGTGATGGGTGCGATGCTTTCGATAACCGGCATCTTTGGGATGGCCGCGTACTCGGTCAGCAAGCGGTTGAAGGAATTGGGAATTCGTATGGCTCTCGGCGCGCGTCCAAAGGAAGTGTTACAGACGGCGTTGGGACGAGCATTCAAGTTGCTGGCTATTGGTTCCGCTGCAGGATTGCTCCTCGGAATTCTGGCGAGCCGGGTGCTGGCTTTCATTGTCTATCAGGCAACTCCGCGCGACCCGCTGGTGTTGGGCGGCGTCGTACTAGCGATGTCATTGCTGGGTTTGCTGGCTGCGTGGATTCCGGCGCAACGTGCGCTATCGGTTGATCCTATGATGTTGCTGCGCGAGGAGTGAATTGGCTAGTAAGTCTGTGAACCGCGAGGGCTGCTGAAGAATCATTTTGGGAACTCTGGCATCTTGCTTACCCGCAAGAGCATTCCGCTGCCAGCCTTGACGTTCACGTCGCCGCGCTCCGACGCCAGCGTAATCTCCCCCGCTGGATTACTCCGCCCCGCATGGACGATCACCAGGTCCGCGAAACCATATATTCCGCAGGCATCGGAGGAAAACACCCAAAGAGCTTGTAGCCGATCATTATCCTCGATCTCGCCCCTACATTCTGTACCGGGCTTGCCAGAGATGTGGACTAGCACGCCGTCGTAAGTTGGTTCCCCCACAGACTGCAGTCCATTTGCAACCGGCCCACCCCCGCGGTAGACCACCTCGCCTCCAATCTGATTTGTGGTCCATGCCGCCTTGGAGGTCCCCCGGTCGGGGCCGCTCTCTGGAACTTGTGCATCCTCGACCGCCATGGCAGACGCCAATGCCCTCACATTGGTAATGATCGGAACCCGCCGCTTGGAAACCAGGAGCGTGTCGAAACGGAGAGATAGTTGCGCTCCAGCCGTGCCGGTCGCTGGTTTAACGTCGATCACGTGACCGGTAACCTCAGCACCAGCATGAATCGTCGATCCTGGCGACAACGGAACATCCTGCATAACTCGTGCAGTAATGACTTGCCCAGGCTTCACTTTTCTTGAATTCAGGGAAGCGTTGAAGGCGACAGGAAGGATCGTACCGCCTGGAATCTCGCTTTGGGCGAACAACTGTGCCGGAAATATGATGAGACTGATCCATAGTAAGCGTTTCATGGAAATAACCTCTCAAAAGCTGCGTCATTGCCAGGGCGACATCAGCGCTAGTTGCAGTTGGGAATCGGCGATATCGCATCCGAAGAACTGCACTTATGCCCGCGCAAACCTTGTTGGCGGGACAAGATCCAGATGCCATCGTCATTGACCACGTAGACTAAGTTGCGTGCAGGATCCTCCAACACACTGGTGCTCCCGACCGTCCGCGAATGCGCGGGATCTCTCACATCGAGCACGTGGACCGACTCGGGAACAACATCGCCTCTGTGATCGCCATCCCCATTTCTAGCTCCGGAAGCGCTTAGGGTCGCCGAATGATCAAGCGTTTCTGTGACCACAAGGCCTGAGCCCATTACGGTCAGTGTCTCCAGCGGTGCGCGATGGACTACCTTGGGGCGTCGCGCCTTGGTGACGTCAATAACTGTAACTCCTTGCTGGGAAGCTCGTTGCACGTACAGGTACCGTGTCTTGCCCTCTTGCCGCAAGAACATCCGCGCCGACCCACCACTGGATAGTGGCAGGCGAGCCAGCACCTTTGCCTGCTTGGAAGACTGATAGAAATCGGCCGCAGACGCGTTAGCTCGCTTCGTCAAGAAAAGCGCGCTGAGGGCTAGCACCGCGCACATGAAGCAACGTGTCGCACGGACCGGGTTCATAGCATTCCTCCCGGTGCGAAGCCTGGTTGCGTGTCCTGCCGCAGAAAAACCATCGTGCCCTCCAATAGTTGTAACCCTTTGGAACTTGAAAAGCTTCTGTTGATTTGATGCATGAGCCGGGCCAGTTAGCCTGGCGGGGGCGGGCGATTGAAGCGAAAGCCTTTAGTTTGAAGCGCGGAAAACAGCCGTGGCGGCGGTGTTAAGGGTTCAGATTCCGGAACGCGCGGGTTCGCCAGAAAGCTATCGGCTGGCGTGCTCCATTGCGAACCGACGCGGTCAAAACGTGGTCTTTGCTCGTGGCGGGAGCCGAGGCTAACGGCGGAGGGAACCCCGGGTGTTCCAGGGAAATGTGGTGGGACATTCCGCGCCGCTGCAAGGGAGAAGACAGCAACTGACGCAAGCACGGCGCGAATCCAGACCGTTCGACATCCGCCGCTCCGAAAACGCCCTCCAGGCGACATAAATACGCACCTTACGGTCCCCGAAGATTTTACACCGATTCCGGGAAACCTAGGCTCGATACTTGGATTCCCGTCTATCTTTGGTTATCCGAAGGCTACAACCCATCTCATAAATGCCTCGAGTCCCCGAAGCCTGATTCTGACGGTCTTGCTCTTGTCGTTCAACCCCGGATTTTGCCAAATTGATTTGAGGTAGCTGGTTTGCTAAGGTCGTCATCATGTCTGAGCGCGTCATGTCCGGGCGTGCCATGTCCGGGCCTTCCAGCCAGCAGGTACGCGAATTGCTCGACTCCCTTTATCGCGTGGATTCGGGACGAATCCTGGCTACTCTGATTCGCTTGCTCGGTGATTTTGATATTGCCGAGGAGGCCATGCACGAAGCCTTTGCGGCTGCGCTGAGCCTGTGGCCGAAGAATGGAGTGCCCGATAACCCGCGGCCATGGTTGATTTCAACGGCCCGGTTCAAAGCCGTTGACACTCTGCGTCGACGGGCAAGATTTGATGCCTCTCAAGAGGAACTCGCGCGACATCTCGAAGCGCAATCGATTTCGGCGGAAAGGTCCGATGAAGAAAACGGTCTTGAGGATGACTCGCTTGAAGACGACCGGCTGCGCCTGATTTTTACCTGCTGTCATCCATCGCTGCCGCCGGAAGCGCGCGTGGCGCTGACCTTGCGTGAGGTGTGCGGACTGACCACCGAGGAGATAGCCAAGGCCTTCCTCACCACTCCACGCACGCTGGCGCAGCGCATCGTGCGCGCGAAGGCTGTCATCCGCGATAAGGCAATTCCCTACGAGGTGCCGACGCCGCAGGAATTGCCGGAGCGGCTGGGCGCGGTGCTTCACGTCATCTATCTCGTCTTTAATGAGGGTTATTCGGCTGCGGCGGGAGCGGAGGTAACCCGGGCCGAGCTAACCGGCGAGGCGATTCGACTGGGCCGGTTGCTGGCCGAACTCCAGCCAGAGACGGAACTCATGGGTCCGGAAGTGATGGGGCTGCTTGCCCTGATGTTGCTACAGGAATCTCGCCGCGCCGCCAGAACATCTCCGGCCGGAGAGATGATTTTGCTGGAGAATCAAGACCGCGGGTTCTGGAACAAGGAGCAGATCGCCGAGGGAGTGGCACTGCTGGAGAAAGCTCTGAAGTCCCGCCGCTTCGGCGCTTACACACTCCAGGCTGCGATTGCGGCCGTTCATGCCCGGGCGGAATCGACCGCTGCGACCGACTGGCGGCAGATTGTCGCGCTTTACGACCAACTGCTACGAATTCAGCCTTCGCCAGTGGTACAGCTCAATCGTGCCGTGGCGATTGCAATGTGCGATGGTCCAGAGGCCGGTCTGGCGCAGATCGACGCGGCGTTGCAACATGGCGAATTGGCAAATTACTACCTGGCGCATTCCGCCCGCGCGGATATGTACCGCAGGCTCGGCAGGACGGCAGAGGCCCGTGCGTCTTATGAGAAGGCGCTGGCGCTGACCCAACAGGAACCAGAGCGGCAATTCCTGCAAGAGCGGATTCGGCAGCTGAAATAAAATCCGCATCCAGTCCGCGCCAACCGTTAACCGTACGTCAGGTCAGTGCTCTGTCCGACTTCGATAATGTAGCCGTCAGGGTCGCGGATGTAGCAGCGTATCTCGCCATACTTGGGGATCGGCTCCGTGATGAACTCCGCCCCTCGACTTTTCCATAATTTGTAGCACGCTTGAATATCCGCCACGCGGAAATTCATAAAGCTGTTGATGTGGTTCGGGTCGGGGACGCTGAGCGTTACCGTCGGCTTATCCGGGGTCGGCCCGCCCCCAACGTTCAGAATCATCCAGATATTCGCAAGCTGAAGGTACGGAGGCGCGTTGCCGTCACCCATGGTCAGAATGCGAGCGCCGAAAACCTTTTCGTAGTAGCGAGCCGATCGCTCGACGTCGGCGACGGTAAGAAAATGCGCGATGCTGATCCCCTCCTTCGGGGGCATCTCGTAGCTCTTCTGTTCGATTTGTACGCTGCTCATTGTCGTCTCCAATTCCGATAACCAGTGCTCATCCGCTGATTCCGGTTATTTTGTATTTATTTATACCTGCGACCAGTTAAGCCTGACTAGAAAAGGGGGGCTGGCCCCCAACCTACCAATCGCGATAAGGAACTTGCGAGGCCTTAATGGGAGTAAAACCCCATCCGTCCTTGATCAAGTCCAGCCCCTTCAAGTGTCGGCCCGTGATGACGTTGCGGCCCTTGATCAATCTACTTACCGACTTTATTGATCGCTCCACATCTCGCGTTGGGCCAACTATTATCTCGGATATTTCTGTTTTCTGCCCTTCTTCCCACAGTGGCAACCGGTAATACGGAATGATCAAAGACCGCCCCTCACGGTAGTCAAGGTGTTGCGCGAAAATTGGCAGTGAAATGATTCTCCATTCTCGTTCTTCCGCAAAGGACTGATCCTTCAATATCGGAGCGTACTGATAAAGGTAATTTAAGAGGTTTCCACCTGTCTTCCAGAATACCTCGTCGGATTCCTTGTCCTCGGTGACCGGATTTTTTGCAAGGTGCTCCTCCAGAATTTCTTCCACCAAGGCGCGCACGATATCTTGCTGAGTTTTAGGATCGTAAATGCATTGTGCTAAAAAGAACTTCTGCTTTTCAACTGCGGCCTCTAAGACCTCGGGAGAAAAGCCGATGGCAAAACCAGATGAGCCACCATACGCGCGCCATTGAGAAAGCGAATCGCTGTCCTCGGAGAATGAGCAAACGCATACATTAATGTGCTCGGGCGACATCAATAACATTTCACGCATTCGATTGAGGGCCTCGACGCGCACCGCGGACGCTGCTTCCTGTCCTGTGTTGCGCTCGTCAAGAAATCTCTGAATCTCCCCACGGACTAGGTCTACTGCATGTAAGAATTCTCGGCGGTCATTTAGGTACTGCGTGTGGGTAGCCCAGATCTGACGATCCTTTATGATCCCCAGAAGCCCCGCCTGTGTCGTGTAGTGATATAGGGGGTTCTTTGGCTTGCATGAGAAAACGTCGTTCAAAATGGAGTGCTTCAAATTCAAGGTGCAGGTACCTATCTCCGTAACTCCGTACATGGCTGGGCCAGCCCCCTGTGATTTTAGCTTGCTGGGATCACGTGCTCGCGGATCAAAACCCTGTCGATCTCAGCGAGCGCATCATCGATCTTGCCCCCCTTGAAATGTATGTAGGTCAATCCCCTTATGTTGGAAAACTCCTCCACGCCGTCTTCCTTTACGACAATTGCGCGTGGGAATCCGAGTCTTCCCTGAAAGAGGCCGATTTCGTGAACTACATTCTGCCGTGCGTTACGCTTACCGTTCTTTTGCCTGTCTTCTGCGGTCATCACGAGTATGGCAAACGAAGCGCTCTCAAGCATCTCTGCGAGTCGTTCGACCGTGGTGAAGCCGGCAGGCGGAGACACATTAAACTCTTCCACCTTAAGACGGTGTTTCTTCGAAATGTGGTTCCTGATCTTCTCCCAATCCGCCCGCCTCCCATGTCCAATAAAGACTGCGTTCGGCATATAACGCGGTTTGTCAATGGTGAAATCCCGCACGTAGGAGAGTAGGTGTCCGATGGAGTCCAATTGCGCGTCCGACACCCCCCCTTCGCGCAGTCGTGCTCGACAATCCGCACAGATATAGCCTGCGATTAGAACAGACAGAAACCTCCGCCGTCCTTCTGTGGAGTTGAAGATGCATGCTCGGAACCCATTGTGGCGCATCCGCCTATGAACCTGGCGCGGAGATAGGTCCGCAACAAATGACGCCGCCGCGTCGGCGAACTGAAATAGGACGTAAATCGCGAGAGGAGGCGGTGCGAAACGGCTGTCCCAATCGGCCGTGGACACTATGTTCATCCCACGGCGTGCGTAGTCGAGATAATCTCCCACCAGGGGCGGAGAGATTACGACTATCAAGTGCTTGCCAGCGTGCTTCTCCTTCACTCTCTGCACAACATCTTTGGGCCTGAGTTCGCCGTTCCCTTTTTGGAGCCAGCCGACCTGCTTAACCTCAAACTCAAAATCCGGCTGGAGGCGGTTGGCAATGTTTGCGGCCCGGATGACGCCATCGACGTTTCTGGAATTCCTACGTACCAGCACACCGACTTTCATGGGATTAAATTATAAGCTGGGGTGACTTGCCTTTGATTCTTCTCTACGATGGTTGCTGAAATCCGAACAGCGACCACGACTGATTGGCCACCCACATACGGATAAAGCTTCGTCATCCGGCCCAACAACTCCCGGCCTTGCAAACAACGCCTTTCCTGATACAATGTAGCTACGTTGCTACATTTAAGGACCAGAGACCATGGCCATTACAAAACTGTCGAGTCGAGACTTTAATCAGGACACGAGCAGGGCAAAAAGAGCCGCTAAGCGAGGCCCCGTTTTCATCACGAATCGAGGCCGCCCGTCCCACGTGCTGCTCACAGTGGAGGAATATCAGCGGATCACCGGAGGGCAAAAAAGCGTTCTCGACCTATTGGCGATGCCGGCCGCCGCTGAGATTGAATTTGAGCCGCCTCGTCTGCGGGGGAACCTGCACGAGTCAACGGACCTAACCTGATGTACCTGCTCGATACCAACGTCATTTCAGAATTAAGAAAAGCCAGAAAGACGCATCCCAACGTCAAGAAATGGGCTGAGCCCTTACCCTCGGCGAATCTCTACATCTCTGTCATTTCGGTGCTGGAATTGGAGATAGGAATCCTCCTTATCGACCGGCGCGACAAAGAGCAAGGCTCGATCCTGCGAGCGTGGATGGATGGTCACGTGTTGCCCGCATTCTCCGGTCGTATCCTGGCGATTGACACCGCCGTCGCCCAGCGATGCGCGACGTTTCACGTACCCAATCCTCGCTCCGATCGTGACGCCCTCATCGCAGCCACCGCCCTCGTGCACGGCCTGACCGTCGTGACCCGGAATACAGCCGACTTTGGGCACACGGGAGTAGCCGTGCTCAATCCTTGGGGGTCTTAGGATTCTTGGTCGCCACACTCACTTCTTCCTCTTGCTGAGCGCCGGTATAAGAAGTTTCAGAAGCGCTTGATCGGAGAACGGGTTCTGACCTGAGATCAGCTCGCGATCTTGCAGGACGTAGCTCCCCCATGGAGCGACCACACTCACGTCACCGCCCGCCGTACGCAAAGCGAAGTCCGGGTAGAAGAGAACCCTACCACCAATCTCAAGCGGCTCCCGCTGCTGCTCTTCGGCTGTCGAAAAGATGGTCATCTTATATCCGGCATAGATCCAGCCTTGAGCTTTTGCCCGCGCTCCAGCGGCATCGCCCGCGGCCAGCGCGGCGACGAACTCCACCGAATTCGGAAGAGCCGAGAGAAGTGAAATCGGGCCATGGCAGAGCACCGCCGTCGGCTTCGATGTTTGATGAAAGTGTCTCATCACGGTGCCAGCATCGGGATCATCGAGAAGGTCGATCATCGGGCCATGGCCGCCGGGGACGAATACCGCGTCATATTGATCCAGGCCGGAGGCGATAACATCCGAGATGCGGGTTGGATCTCTGAGCCCAGTCAGGCCGTCGCGGAATAACATATAGTCCTGAAGCTTGGCTGCGTCCCCGCCGAAGAAATCGGCGACCTCTGAATGCACATCCACTTGGGGCGCGTTGCCTTTGGGGTTGGCGAAGGTGATTTCGTAGCCCTCCTTCATCAGGGCGCGAACCGGAACCGTCAGTTCGTTGAGGTAGTAGCCAGCGCCGGCATAAACCTTGCCATCTTTCAAAGGCAAGCCGCGACCGCTCGAGACCAGTACCAGGACTTTTCCTTTTGCAGCCATTTTGTTCTCCTTTCTGAAATCGAATCTGTTTTTCCGAAATTAAGCTAGTCGATCAAAGCGCCTTCATCCCGCCCGCCGCGCCACGCCGCCTTCGCGTGAAGCACCGGCGAATCCTTGCACCAACGCGGCAATCCGATCTGCCGCCGTATCCAGTGCGAAATGACCACCATCGACAATGTGAACTTCAGCATTGGGCACATCTCGCCGGTAGGATTCCGGCTCCGAGGAGTCAAACGATAACTCGTACTTGCCCCAAATCACCAGCAGGCGCGGCTGCTTTTCACGCATCCAGGCTTGCCATTTCGGGTAGGCATCCACATTCGTTCGATAGTCGTAGAACAAGTCGCTTTGAATCTCGGCCTGCCCCGGCTGGCTCAGGAACGCAAACTCGTCCGTCCACAGATCGGGATCGTAGCGTTCCAGGTTCGGATCGTTTCCTACATGGCGCGTGCGGGTGGTTTGCAGAGAAAGAAGATTCGTCCGCAATGCGCTTTCATTGGCAGCGCGGTCTTCCCAAAAGGCTCTGCGCATCTTCCAATTCACACCCAACCCCTCGTTGTGTGCCACCGCATCCTGCACAATCAGCGCCTCAATGCGCTCGGGATGTAGCAATGCCATTCGGAAACCGACCGGGCCGCCATAATCCTGCATGTAGAGCGTGTAACGGGACAGCCCGAGCGCTTCAGTGAAATGACTCATCGTCTCGGCGATGTGGTCGAAGGTGTACGGGAATTTCTTCGCATCCGGCCAGTCGCTGTGTCCGAAGCCAGGGTAATCAGGAGCGACCAGATGATAGCGATCGGACAGCCGGGCGAAGAGCGGCTCGAACATGCGCGACGATGAGGGAAGTCCGTGCAGCAGAAGGAGTGTGGGCGCGTCTTTCGGACCAGCCTCTCGGTAGAAAATGGAGAGCCCATCGATCTGTGTGGTGCGATAGAGTGTGGGATTCATCGGTGATTGTTTTCCCTTCATCATGTGCGAGGAAACATTCGCATCAGCGGTTTCATTTTCCGTAATGAACATTATCACTTTGGAGTGTGGGCCATTGGCGGCGCGCTGTGTGCTTATGCAGCGTCTCCGTACGCGAGAGACGATGACAGCTTGCGGTAGGCTTCGGTCTGCTGCAGAAGCGTTGCCGCCACCTGCTCTGCAGTGCCAACGGCGTCTGCGCCTGCAATGAAGCGCCGTGGCGGCCTTTCCTGACTGGAGATCGTTATCAGCGCTTGGGCGAGCTTGGCAGGATCTCCGGACTGCTGACCGTTGTAGCCTTTCCAAAATTCCATTTGTTTCGCTCTCCGCTCGTTATAGTCCTCGATAGTCCGCTCTGCGAAATTCGTAGACTCCTCAGTGAGAAGCTCAGTGCGGAAGAAGCCAGGATTGACGGTGATGGTATTAATGCCAAACGGTTCGACTTCAGCCTGCAGCGATTGCATCCAGCCCTCAAGGCCGAATTTCGACGCAGCGTAGGCGGTGCCGAACTCAAAGCCCATGAGGCCTGCCGTAGATGAGATCGTGATTATTAGCCCTGAACGCTGCTTGCGCATAACCGGCAGGACGGCGCGGGTTACGTTCATGGGGCCGACGAGACTGGTCGACAACTGCCGCTCCATCTGCTCCGGCGTCAATTCTTCAAAGAAGCCCGCGTAAAAGTTTGCAGCATTGTTGACCAGCACGTCTATGCGGCCAAACCGGTCAACGGTTGCCTTAACCGCGGACTCCGCGTCGGCAGGTTTAGTAATGTCCAATTTTACGACCAAGAGATTCGAAGATTCTCCGAGGGCCTTGGCCACCTTGGCAGTATTGCGTCCGGTAGCGACAACGTTGTGGCGGGCGGCAATGGCCGCCTTGGCGATATCCACGCCCAGGCCGCGCCCGGCACCGGTGATGAGCCAAACTTTATTGGTGGCCATGTTTCTTTCCTCCTGTATCGTAACCAGCTGACACTCATAAGCCCATCTGATTGATGTGGCTTATGGCTGCGGGAATCCGAATAGGAGCCACGACTGATTGGCTACCCAATGCGGGTACAGCTCCGTCATTTTATCGAACAGCTCCCGGTCGGACGTCGCTGTTTTCTGCAACCGATCGAAGTCCTCGAGGTAACGCTTGGTGTCCTTGATGGTCGACGGTGAATCCGGCGCGCCCGGCTTCTTGTGACCGGCGACAACCATCGCCGGCTTCAGCGCCGCTAACCGGTCCAGCGCCGCGATCCAGTTCTTCCGGCTCTCCGGGGTGGTGTCGCCGACGTACATGTGGCACTGGTTGTACACCACGTCGCCAGCGACGACCAGGTCGATTGACGGAACGTGCAAAGACGTCGAATCGGGACTATCGGTGCGGCCCTGCTCAATGATGCGCAATTCCTGGCCCTCGAGAGTGAACGTGTCGCGCTCATAGGGCTCAGGCGGGACCAACTTGGTGGCCACTTGCCCAGGAAACAGCCGGCGGGCCAACCGCTCCACCGTGGGAGTGAAAGACATCTGCATGGCGTTCACCGTCTTGGGCGTCGCTATCGCCCGAGCGCCGGGGAAACGGTCGAGCAGAATGCTCAGACCGTAGAAGTGGTCGAAATGGGCGTGCGTTATATAGATGGTCTCCAGGTTGCGGTTGTGCAGAGCGACCCAATCCGCGAGCGCCTCGGCCTCAGCCACCGTTCCCATTGCGTCCACCAGCACCGCGTCGTACTCGCCGAAGATCAAAGTCGACGTGATCGGGTCAAAGCCGAACGCTTCGCCGAAGGGCTTTGGCCGCTCGCCGACCATGGCCTTTCCCGGTGCGGTAAAGACGTTGACACCAAGCGTGTTCGACGCGATGGGGGCGGTCATGTGCGTGCTCTCCTAAAGTTCATTATGATAATCCTTCTATGCCTGAACTGGTCTATACCTGAACCCGGGGCGCCTCGAAAAATCTGCAAATCGCGTGTCGATTTCCGCCACTCCGTTCGACTAGTGAGTGGAGCCGCACCGCGCACCGGGCGCCCCGCAACTGGCAACTTTCTGTGCCCAGCGCGATCCAAGCTCGTATATAAGAGTAGCGGCCCTGCTACGGTGTCCGCAAAACACTCATACTCATTACACAAGGAGAACACCATGCGCTTCATGATGATCATGTTTCCGAAAATCTACAAAACCGCCAAACCCGGCTGGGTACCCGACCTCATAAACATGGAGGCAATGGGCAAGTACAACGAGGAACTAGGGAAAGCCGGCCTGCTGGTCGCGCTCGACGGGCTGACCCCGCCCGCGACCATGAGCGCGCGCGTCACCTTCAAGAACGGAAAATCGAAAGTGACCGACGGTCCGTTTACCGAAACCAAGGAAGTGGTCGGCGGCTACTGGATCATCCAGGTGAAGTCGCGCGAAGAGGCGCTCGAATGGGCCGCGCGCATCCCCGGAAAAGATGACGAAATGGTCGAAGTTCGCCGCATGTTTGACCTAACCGACTTCGATCCTGAGACTCAAAAGTATATCCAAGAGAAGTTCGGCGACGACGTCTACGTCGAGATGGGCGGCGAGGTGGGCAGGAAGTAAGAAACTGTCCGCGCTTTGTCGATTTCCGCGACCGGGGCTGGCCCCGATGTGATCAAGGGCGCTCTATTACTTCATCACCGGGGTGAACGTCCGACCTGTCCCCGGCTTCTGTCAAGACTGTGAATTGTCGCCAAAACCTTGCTGATTCTCAACGACCTTGAAACTGTTGAACGCCAACCTAGCCTTCGTGAAGCTCACCTGTTCGGCATTCGATTCTCCGAGAGCGTCCCTCAAGTCACGTTCAGTGACGTTGCTGAGCGGCCCGACAATAATTTCGCGCAGCACGCAATCGTTATTGAAGGGTGCGAAGTAGAGCCCTGATTCCGCATCCTTGTCTTCCGCCGATGTGTAGACCCGTGCCTCTCCCTCATATTGCCAGTCGGCGTACTTTGTGAAAAGCAGGTGTTGCACGAACTCATCGTTGGCTGCTCTTACGATTGGGCGCTCCGAGGCATAAGAGACTTCCTTGAGTTTCTCCGCCGGAATGTCATCCTAGCGCCACCCCGCGATGCTTGTCTGCGTAATGGCTCCATAGGAGCGGGTTGTGCCAAGCTAGACTGAAACAGACCATTCCAAACCTTTGCGCGACATGAAGTTTGAACGCTCTCATCGCCTTCCGTAGAGTCGGGTCCGGTTGGGCAACGGCCCAAAGATCGAAGGGATCGTTCAGGTCGTCGAGCAGTGCAATCTTCATGCGACGGTGGCGTAAGTCTTCCAGCGCATAGTGCGCCGGAAGAAAGTGATAGGCACGACGCGGCCCCGGAAACCCTGCTTTCTCCATCATGACGACGACAATACGGCATCGTTTGCGAGAAATCAAAAACTCGTCTAATTGGTGTCGATTGTTGCAGTATGGCAACACGCACCGATATCCTTAAGGTTCGTGTATGCCAGTAACCCGCGATGACCTTCTACGCAGATGGCTGGAACTTCAACACGTCGATAGAGAATGAATCGGTACTGAAACCGCTCTGTGAACGAGTGGAACAGCATTTGCAGATTCCGAAAGAGCCGAGGTTGTATCGCTACTTTGCCCGCACAGAGGACCCGGTTCTGCTGCAAGCGAACGGAGAACATTATCGAGGTTTCTACTGCCACGTGTCTGAGAAGACCGAGCTGCCCTCATATCTTCTTTGGTGCCTGTAACCTCCTAACTTCACAGGCGACACCTTTCGGGAGAAAGTTGCTTTTGACGATTTGATTTACATCCGGCACACGACTTGTGCCGATCCGACTGGTTTGGTTGCGACCTATGCGCACGAGCTGCAGCACTTCATTCAGCATCGCCGTTCGGCGCGGTTGCTGCGCGCAAACAACGTCCTGTATTTCAATTTGAAACAGTTCGAGCCAAACGCGACAGCAAGCGACATCCCCACCGAGCGTGAAGCCAACATTGTCTCGAAACGGGTGGCGGAGGCTGTGTGCGGGGAGGAAGCGGTGAATGCATTCGCAGACGCGCAGGTACGCCTGATGGAGAGCCTCGGGAACGAAGAGCAAAAAGACAGGTGGGTTTTCTTTCGGGACGTTTCTTCCTCGACGGGCTATGACGTTCTTGGGAGCACAGTGTCTTTTGTCGAGCGGTACAGAACAGTCATGGACTTCGGATTCGATGTCAGCCAGCCTGAATGGTGGCTTGGGCCACTCGAAGACTAGGACGAAAACCGAGCGGATGTGGGGACAGACGGGACGCACCCCGCTTGTAAATACGCCACCTATGGTGGTATATTTACGCCAGAGGTAGCTATGCTGGAAGCGTTCTCAGTAAACGAGGCGGCGGCGATCGCTGAGGTGCCCCCCGACACCATTCGTACCGCGCTGGAAAAGAAGTCGATGGCTCCGTCATTCAAACGGAAGACCGGCAATGCGGTGCGTTATCGGTTTTCCGTTGGCGACGTACTCTTTGTGAAGGTGCTGGTCGAGTTCCCCTTCCCGCTCAGCAAGGAAGACAAGCAGTCTCTGGCGAAGATTTTGTCGCGTGGAGACCGTAAGGCGGCGCGATGGTCCAGAAAGGGATCGGATTTAGTCTATCGGTCGGGGGATATGCAGGTTTCGGTCGAGTGCAAGTCGTTTCGGCAGACCGTGGCTCGAAATCTGGCGGCCTATCGATGGGGCAGGCGCCGTATTGTGTCGTCCCCAGAAATCCTAGGTGGAGAACCGATTTTTCGTGGAACGCGAGTTCCCCTTCAACTCGTGGCGTCGCTGTATCGGAAGGGTGTTCCCGAGAGTGAGATCGCTGAAGATTTTCCGGCTCTCGGTGATCGTGATTTCGCGTACGCCCGGCTGGTGGCGCGCTTTGGAGAGAAGCCAGGACGACCCAGGAAGCGCCTCGCGTTCAAGAGGGAGCATGGGGTTGCATAGTGACCCATCTACTGCTGGACGAGAATGTCTCGCCGGCGTTGGTCGGCAGACTTGCCGGCATGGGTGTGTACGCTCAGTCGGTGCCGCACGTCGGTTTGTTGGGGCGCTCTGATCGCGAGATCTGGAAGTACGCGCTGGATCACGATTTTGCAGTTGTCACCACGAATGCGCGAGACTTCATTCCGTTGCTCGATGTCGAAGCGCATCCGGGATTGATCGTGTTGCGCGAAAGCGGCCTGACTCGCGATGAGCAGTGGGATCGGATCAGGCCGGTCGTTGAACACGTGAGGAGTTCGGGAGAACAGGATTTCTTGCTCAATAAGCTTATTGAGATCAATGGAGTTGGGCGTTTTGACGTTCGAACACTTCCTCCCGGCTAGAGTGCCGGTTTCCCAAGCGCTGGCGCTGACCCAACGGGAACCAGGGCGGCAGTTGCTGCAAGCGCGGACTCGGCAGCTAAAATAAAAATTGGAATAGCTGTCGAGTTTCCCTCTCCCCGACGACTATAGGACAAAAGAACGATGCGCTACGGTTCCTGAGTGAACAGGAAACGAGTCATCGGGAACAAACCACAGAAACCAAGGAGAAAAAGTCATGTCACAATATCTAGTTTGTAACTACCTCCCCGACGACTTCGACCCGTCCACCGTAACCGAAGCGATGATGGAAGAGATCCACGCGCTCAACCGCGAAATGATTGCTGCCGGCATAAGAAAGTTCGCCTGCGGCATTTCCCCGGCCGCCAACGCAAAGACGGTGCGGAAGCAATCCAACGGCAAGGTGCTCGTCACCGACGGGCCATACACCGAGACCAAGGAGCACATGGGCGGTTTTTGGATACTGGAAGCCGCCAATATGGACGAGGCACTGGCGTGGGCGACCAAGGGCGCCGTCTCCTGCGATGCGGTGGGCGAGGTGCGCGAGCTTCTTTTCTACCCGGCTCCGGAATAAGGGCCCGGCGCAAGCAAGTAGACAGCCTGGCCACCGCGGCCTCGGAACACGCGCCCTGGTGACGAGATGACCGAACGGGTGCAACGCTGTGTTGCCGGTTCGTTCAATCCGCTATGAGGAGAGAACAATGAAATACATCTGTTTTGGCTACTACGACAAAGGCAAATTCGATGGCATGGCTGAGGCTGAGCGAAACGCCATGTTCGATAAATGCTTTGAATATGACGACCACCTTCGCGCAAGCGGGCACTGGGCCGGCGGAGAAGCGCTTCAGGGACCGGAAACCGCCCTGACGCTCTATTGGAAGAACGGCAAGGTGGCAACGACCGATGGCCCCTATGCCGAAACCAAAGAACAGCTCGGCGGTATTCTCGTCCTTGAGGCGAGGGACGTGAATCATGCTGTACAGCTCATCAGCCAGCATCCGGCCCTGAAGTACGGCACCCTTTGGGAGATTCGGCCCGCCGGGGACATGAACGAAATCATGAAGGCAAGCGAGCAGCGACGGCGACAGAAAACTGCACGCTGAACACGGCGTAACAGAAAGAGGAGGAGACGTGAGCAATCAACTTACTCGTCGCGACTTCGCTATCCGCACCGCGGGCCTTGGTCTGGCTATGGGGCTCGCGCCTGCTGCTACGCTGGCCGGGGCTAAGCAAGCCTCGCGCTCAGAACCTTCGCCGGCGATTGCAGATCCGTATTCCCTCGTCGATCCGGAACTTCTTCCTATGCTCAAGCAGTTCCCCGCCTTTGACCTCTCAGCGGAGATGGTCGGCAAGTTTCGGCAATTGCCCGGCACGCCCCCGTTACCTGCGCCCGCGCCGCAGCCCGTGGAGCGGCATATCCCCGGGCCGCCAGGAGCACCCGAGGTTCGTCTGTGGGTGGTTGATCCTGCGCCGTCGGAGAAGAACAAGCCGTTGTTGCTTCACATGCATGGCGGCGGCTTCATGATGATCGGTCCCGGGTGGATGCCCATGCTGCAGGGGATCGCGACGGATTGCCATTGCGTCGTCGTCTCGGTTGACTACCGGCTGGCTCCGGAGACGCGCTATCCCGGCGCGCTTGAGGACAATTACGCCGCGCTCAAATGGGTCCATGCCCATGCAGCGGAGCTCGGCATTGATCGCTCCCGGATTGCCGTGGGCGGTGAGAGCGCGGGCGGCACCCACGCCGCGAGCCTTGCCATTCACGCGCGCGACCGCAATAAAGACGACGTTCCCATCTGCTTCCAGCTGCTCATCTACCCCGCGCTAGACGACCGAACGGGCAGCTCCCACCCAGCGCCGCCCGCCGTTGGCCACTTTATGTGGACTCCGAGTGCCAATCGTTTTGCCTGGAGCTCGCTGCTCGGTGTTCCAGCGGGTTCGTCCAAGGTGCCGGTAGCCGCTGTACCCGCCCGGGTAGCCAGCGTGGCCGGCCTGCCGCCTGCCTGGATCGGCGTCGGTGCTCTCGACCTGTTCGCCGAAGAAGACATGGAGTACGCGCGCCGGCTCGTCCACGCCGGAGTCGCAATCGAACTCCTGGTCGTGCGCGGTGCTTTCCACGGATTCGATCTCCTCGTGCCGGACGCCGAAGTCTCCAAACAATTCAGCGCGAGTTGGAAGTCTGCGCTGCGCAAAGCATTCGGAACGGAAGGTCGCTAGACCGAATCGTCCAAAGGGCGCATAGGCGCTGGCACGTAAGAAAGGACAAGCATAAAAAAAACAATCCAATGAGAAATGTAATCTACGCAATCAACCTTACCCTGGACGGCTGCTGTGACCATACCAAGTTCAATCCCGATGAAGAAGCATTTGAATATTACATGCAGCTCCTGCGAGATGTTGATCTTCTCGTCTGTGGCCGAAAAACCTATCAATTGATGGTTCCTTATTGGCCTGATGTCGCAAAAGACCCTTCCTCGACAAAATCAGACAAAGAATTTGGTCAAGCATTTGACTCCAAGAAACATCTTGTCTTCTCGCGATCCTTGGATAGCGTCGAAGGAAAAAAGACGAGAATTGTTCGTACCAACCTTCACGATGAAATACTTAAACTGAAGCAAGAACCAGGCAAAGATATTCTGGTCGGTGGTGTAGATATTCCTTCACAGCTTATAAAGCTTGGCCTGGTTGACGAATATCGTCTTGTCATTATGCCAATCATTGCTGGCGCAGGGAAACGGTTGATGGAAGGTGTCAACCTGCCGGAGAAATTGCAATTAAAACTTGTTGAATCGAAAACTTTTAAGTCAGGAAGTGTTGCGCTTCGTTACTTGAAACAGTGACAGACAAACCCGCAAGACTGTGCTGCTGGCTCAAATTAAACTATTCCAACAACTTACTCTTGAGGGTGCCCCGTGAGGGTGCCCCGTCCAAGCTCAGCTTGGACGGGGCCACCCTCGAGTTGATTTTGAGGGATTCACGCCGTAGCTTGGGCCAGCCCCGCACGGAGTATTCCCTGTGACAAAACTTAGCAATGGATGTAAGCTGGAAGACGCTTTCGAAGTTAGATAAGGAAACTTGGGGTTAGGAGGTCTTTATGTCCGCCCGCGCAAGACTCCTCAAGTGCACGCCAGCGGTTCTTGGTTTTATCGTAGCGTCAGCCGTCCTGAGTTCCGCTCAAACCCTCACAGTACTCCACTACTTTCAGGGTGCTGATGGCCAAAATCCTGGCGCAGTCATTCTGGATGCTGCTGGAAACATTTATGGCGAAACCCCAGCCGGTGGAAATATCAGTATTTGCGGGGGCGGATGCGGCAACATCTTTCGCATTGCGGCGTCCTCAAAGGAGTTTTCAGCGGTCAACTTTCAAGGCACCAACGGCAACGGCATTAATGGCCCTCTAGCTCGCAACGCAAAAGGAGACCTCTTCGGTACTGCATACATGGGAGGCGTCTCTAACCTCGGAACAATATTTGAGGCCGACACCCAAGCTAGAAGGATATTGTTTTTCAGCTTTGGCAGTGGAGGAGAACCGGTCACTGGCGTCGTACTTGACGCGGAGGGCAACTTGTATGGAACGATGACACTAGGAGGCGCCTCTGGCGCGGGAGGAATATTCGAACTAACTCCAGAGGGCAAATACTCTCTGCTTTACTCCTTCTCCCCCCCGATGGACGGCTACTTTCCGACAAGCCTGACGATGGGTCCCTCCGATAGGCTTTATGGCACCAATGGCAACGGTGGTGTTTTTGGCGGGGGCACGATTTTCAGTTTGGATAAGGCCGGCAAGTTTACCGTCCTTTACTCCTTCACTGGAGGAACTGATGGTGGATATCCACTCGGCCCGCTGCTTTTCGGAGCAAATGGGGAGGCCTACGGCGTAGCGGGCAGCAGCTATCCGGGAGAAGGATTGATCTTCCAGTTCGACAAGGGCGGAACCGAAACTGTACTCTACACATTCGAAGGGGACGGTGGGTTCCCAAATGGCGGACTGGTTGCTGACCCGGAGGGCAACCTCTATGGCACGACGTTTGGCACCGGCGACTTCGACGGAGGTTTGGTTTTCGAGCTGGCCGCCGGACGAGATTTTGAGGCTTTGTATAAGTTCACCAACGGGTCTTCAGGGTATGCGCCTGGCGCGGGGCTTGCTCGCGATTCGTCAGGCACCTTGTACGGCACCACCATCGGAGGAGGGGAAGGTGATTGCTATGACGGGCTGTTCAACGGCTGCGGAGTCGTATTTAAGCTGGTCCCCTGACCCCCATACTCCCCTGTCCCCACATTTCCCGCCCGGGCTGAGCTTGGACGGGGCACCCTCGAGTTGATTTTGCGGGATTCACGCCGTTGTTTGGGCCAGCCCCCTTTACGCTGCTGCGGTTGCTTTGTGAACCGCATTTGCAGCGGCACGGATGACATCGATCACCACGTCGGGCAAAACGGGGCCAGACGGAACGTTCCCCACTCGTTCGACGAATGGAAATTGGTGAAGGTCCCGGCTGTCCCCAGTTTTCCCCCCGGTTTTGCCCCGCGCTTACTTACCACGGCGCTTGAACACAAGCGGCAGAGAGACGCCGCTCTGCTTCCATTCACCGCTAACCTCCGAGTTGTCGTGGATCATCTTGCCGTCGAAGCTGCTTCCGATGCTTGCGATTGCAAAGTGCAGATCAGGATCCTGGTAAGAGACCAGGTCGATTGCGATTCCGGTGGTGTCCTGATCCGGGCTGTCCAGGCTGCCGGTCAATTTCCCGTCCGCCGCCTGTGAAATGTGCACGATCACTCGTAAGCTGTTACCGCGGGCATCGATCTTTCTTTCCCAATCGCCGATCGCCGCTGAGGCGGAAGCCCCGGTCGCGGCTCCGAGCGGCAACGTTGATGCGATCATGGTCACCAGCACCGCCAAGAATCCGAAGCTTAACGCTGTTCGCTTGTTCATGAGTAATTCTCCTTTTTGTGTGTAGGTTATTGTGACTTTTTGTGGTCGCCACCGGAAACGGCCGGCGGTTTAACCGGCTGGATTGTCATCGCCGGGTTCAAAGATGGCTTCAATGGGTTGCTCAAAGAGTCGCGCGATGGCAAAAGCCAGCGGCAGACTCGGATCGTACTTCCCGGTTTCGATTGCGTTCACCGTTTGGCGCGATACCTTGAGCTGGCCGGCCAAGTCAGCCTGGGACCACTCGTGTTCCGCGCGCAAGACTCGAAGCCGGTTTTTCATTGCGCACCGGCCCGTGGACCATCCGTCCTCTTGCCATCGCTGCGGCTCCGTCGGCTCATCGGTACCTCCAGGCTGAAAACCCGTAGGCGAAGGCCCACACCAGCAACATGAAGCCTCCTACCTCTTCCCACGGTGGACGGCCGAGCCCAGCTTGCTCGACGCCGCCGAAAAAGGCAGTGATGATGAGAGTCAACAAGAACGCGACGGACGCCGACTCCAGGCAGATCCGCTTTTGCATCTCGTCCATCTTCAGGAAGCTGCGCACCATCGCCGCGAAGAAGATCATGTAGGGCAGAACCGGCAGAAGCCCCAGCACCCTCGGAACCTGCCCGTGATCCACGAGCCATGTCACCAGGAGTTGTGTTAGCGCCGCAGCAACCGCCCAAAGGAAGACTGGGCGAGTGAAGCGGGAAGAGAATGTTCGATTGTTCGCCATGAATTCAGCACCTCCGCAATTAAAGTAAAGCAACCTTGACATACATAAAGTAAAGTACACTTTACATATTGTCAAGCACTATTTACTTGCGTTGAGCTGGCGAACGTTCTGCCCCTTCCCCAGTTTTTCCCAAGAATACTTCGCTTTCGCTGTCGATTTTTGCCCTCCCGAACGACTATCTGATAACAGAACGATGAGTTACAGCCTCTGAGTCACAGGAAACAAGGAGGAATGGATGAAATACATTTGTTTGGGGTACTACGACAAAGGCAAAGTCGATGGCATGACCGAGGGCGAGCAACACGCGATGTTCGACGCTTGCTTTGAATATGACGACCATCTTCGCGCCAACGGGCATTTTGCCGGGGAGAAGCGCTTCAGCCTGCGGAAAATGCCTTGACCCTGTATTGGAAGAACGGCAAAGTCGCAACTACGGACGGTCCCTATGCGGAAACCAAGGAACAACTCGGTGGCATTCTCGTCCTTGAGGCGCGGGACATGAATCATGCTGTACAGCTCATCGCGCAGCATCCGGCCCTGAAGTACGGCAGCGTTTTCGAGATACGTCCAGCGGCGGATTTTAACGAAATCATAAGAGCAAGCCAACGGCGGCGACGCCAAAAAGATACCTCGCGATGAGGGCTGCCACAGGGTAAAGTTCGTCTAAGTAGAATGGACTCAAAACGGATGTGAAGCTAGGGAATGACGCTATCGCTGGGGAGACTAACTTCCGGAAAGGAAGAGCAAAGATATGGCATTCGTTAACGATCTGAAAGTTGCATTCCGCTCGCTGCGTCGAACCAAAGGGCTTGCGCTCACCGTGGTGCTGACGCTGGCGCTGGGCATCGGCGCCAACTCTGCCATCTTCACGCTGGTGCGCGGCGTGCTCCTCAAACCGCTCGTTAATCGCGATGAGGACCGGCTGATCTATATCCGCCAGAGTGCCCCTGGACTCGGTGACGCCAACACAGCCTTCTCCGTGCCCGAAATCCAGGATTTGCGCGGCAGGGTTAAGACCCTGAGCGCGTTCGGCGATTTCTCGACCGTCGGTTTCACCATGATGGGCCTGGGTCAGCCTCGCGAAGTTCAAGCCGGCGTCGTCGGCGGCAACTACTTCGATGTTATGGGCCTTCACCCAGTCCTCGGTCGTCTCATTGGACCGCAAGACGATGGCCCCAGCGCTGCCGGCGTCGTCGTTCTCACATATCGTTTCTGGACCACCACTTTTAAGAAAGACCCTTCGGTCGTCGGCAAGTCTGTTCGCCTTGATGTCGGTGTCCTTGGCAATCGGTCTGCCACGGTCATCGGCGTGCTCGAACCCTGCGTCCCCTATCCCCAAGACACCGAAATCATCGCCAATGTCGTCACCAGCCCGCACCACATGTCCGCCACCATGGTGACCGGCCGTGTCCATCGCATGACGGAACTCTTCGGTCGCCTCGCTCCCGGCGCCACGCTCGATCAAGCTCGCGCTGAGTTGCGCTCCGTCTACGGAGCCATGGTGAAGGAACATCCCGCAGACTATTCGCCCAAAGCGAACTTCCAGATCGGGGCAAAGCTGTTCCACGAGGAGATAACTTCGGGTGCCCGGACCGTATTGCTGGTGCTGCTCGCGGCTTCAGTACTGGTCTTCGTCATCGCGTGTTGCAACGTCGCCAACCTGATTCTCACACGCACAGTTCGTCGAGAAGGCGAGCTGACCATCCGTGCGGCGCTTGGCGCCAGCAACGGAGCGCTACGCCGCATGCTGCTGGCCGAAAGCCTTCTGCTTTGCAGCGCCGGCGCTGCTCTGGGCGTAATCAGCGCGTACCCGATGGTGGCGATCCTGGCCCGCTACGCCTCACGCTTTTCCGTCCGCGCACTCGACCTGACAGTCGATTCCAGCCTGCTGTGGCTCGGAGCCGCGCTGGCCCTCGTGGCGGCAGTGATTCTGGCGTTCGTCCCGCGGCTGCCGTCGGCTGATACCGCCAGTGGCCTTAGCCTGGCGAGCGGCAGTGTACGGATTACCGGCAGCACGAGCCGCCGCCAGCGGGTCTTTGCCATAACACAAATCGCTGCATCCTTCGTGCTGCTGGCCGGCGCCAGCATGTTGATCACTACGCTGATCGCACTGCAAAACGCGCGGACAGGCCTCGATACCCGCCACGTCCTTGCCATCAACGTCCCCGCGATGTCCTACGGAAAAACACCGCAGCAAGTGCTCGACTTCTACAAGGAATCGATTCGCCGCGTGGATGCGCTACCCGGCGTGCAAAAGACCGCTTTCGGTCTGATGGTTCCCTGGCGCGATGCCGCTGCAGGCGTCGGGCTGCAATTCTCCGCCGACGGTCATGCTCATGCTGTGGGCGAAGAGGATCCTCGCGCGCAGTGGCGTGTCATCTCTCCCGGATTCTTTGCCGCGCTCGGCGTTCCCATCGTCGCTGGCCGCGATTTCAACGACCTCGACGGCCAAAATAAAGATAAAGATCCCGTCGTCATCATCAGTGAGACGCTCGCACAGCGTATGTTCCCCAATCAGGATGCCATCAATCGGCATGTCTATTGGACGGATCCCGTGCTGAAATTCGTTCCGGGGATTAGCGCCGCACCGCACCGCATCATCGGCGTCACCGCCGATATTGACGACCAACACGTCGTTCCCGAGCCCATCGTAACCATCTATAGCTCCTTTGAAGAAGGGCCAATGTTTGGCGGTCGCCTTTTCATCCATACCGATGTAGATCCTTATTCGCTGGTCACGCCGGTCACGCGGATTATTCGCGACATGTCAGTCGACCAGCCCATTGAGCATGCCGCCACTCTCGAAGACATCCGCGCGGAAGTGCTTACACCGGACCGTTTGAACTCGCTGGTGTTTGGCGTGTTCGCGGCCGTGGCGTTGTCGATTGCCTTGGTTGGCGTCGCCGGCGTGCTGGCGTTTTCGGTCAGTTCGCGGACGCGCGAATTCGGTATCCGGCTGGCGCTGGGATCGCAACCACGGGATCTTCTGCGCGGTGTGATCGGAGAAGGCGTGGTCATGGCTGCGGCCGGCGTCTTTGCAGGCGCGGCATTCGGGTTCGTGATGGCGCGTGTGGCAAGCAGCTATTTCCTCGACATGAAGATGCCGGGCGCCTTGCCCGTGGCCCTTTCTGCGTTCGTGCTGCTGACCGCCTCGATCATCGCGTCCTCAGTGCCGGCGGTACGCGCTGCGCGCATAGACGTCATGAAGGCTCTTCGCGCAGAGTGAAAATGCACAGAGCAATCCGCCCGGCACTGAGGCATCTATAAGACGGGTAGTAGGTTGATTCGCCGGAGGAACGATATCGGCCGTACTCTGCCACTCCCTACTGCCCGTAAACTCCGACCGCTGGAAGCACTTGGTAGCTGGTGTGCCAGCCTTGTCCGGTGTTGTTAGCCCAAGTGCCTTGCACTCCCTTATAGTTGTCGTTCCAAACGCCGTAGGTATCCGTTCCCTGCGGCATCGTCCTTAGAACGACCCAGTACTGTGTGCCGGCTTTCACGGGAACTCCCGTCTTGAATTTGCTCGTCTGAAGAATGCAGCAAGATCCAAAGTCCGGCAAGTTCGATAACTCCCATGCGTGCAATTTTGTGCCCGGGATACCGTTATTATCCTCGTCGAGCAGCAACGCCACTTCGTTGGTACCGCTCACATAAGTGGCTCCCACTTGGACGCCCTGCACCAGATGATCGGCTGTGGGAGTGAAGGCAATACCCACCCATTGGGGGAGCGGCTGACCGGCATCCTTACCCAAAATACCCACACCCGAGATCGCGTTGTAGGTTTGGGCGCCCTTGCCCAGGTTGCTGTAGATCGTGATGACTCCAACTGGCAACGGAGTCGCCGGAACGACGATTCGTGCAGGCGGTCTAAGAAAAAGCGCTCTACTGCCGCCATTGATCGTGAGTACTCCGTCCTTGCCGGCCTGAGCGAAGGCTCCAATTCCAGCGAACATCATCAGGCAAAATGAAACGGTGGATCGCGTCAGCTTGTGCATCTACTCCCCCAAGACTCTTAGAGTCGCCCCTGCTTCGGGCCGTGGTGGCCTGAATCCGAAGCATCCGGGCGATGCATTCTTTCAAGAACTGCACCCATCGTCAACTGCTATGTGGGGTTTCGCTATACAAGACATCTCTTGGTTGTTGGGCTTAGCGCAGAATCCGTTGTACTCGCGCAGCATTCTTGCGGATTCTTGACCGTCGGCGGACTGCTTCTCGCGACAGTCAGGCTGACGCAGCGGCCGCTTTGGGCTGCGAAGATACCAGCCACTCCAAACTGGCAAACGTAAGGTAAACGCTGGGAGCCTCCAAGGCAGCCATGGCGCTGCCGGTGGTCTCCCGCAAGGCGGCGATCATGGGTTCGCTGACGAAGCAGAACCCGGTTTCGTCGACGGCGATGATAGTGCCCGAGAAGGCGCGGCTGAAGAGAGAAATCTTCACGATCACTGACTTCCCTGTCAGCGTGGCCTTGAAAGCGGATGGATTAGAAGGCAACAGGCTGCTCCTACCTGTAGATTGCGGCTCCTGCCCCATTTGAACAACAGCGTTCTCATATCTGCTGTTACGTGAGTAATCCAGCTTCCTCATGCCTGGCTTGTCAATAACTTTTTACATATGCGCGACTTGGCCCTGACACCTGTTTTGGTCGCGACCGTTACGCTCCGGAGTGTAGCGAATTGCGGTGCGGACGCGGGCCAATAAACACAGAAACCATCGGGGCTCAAGTGTCGGAAACCGATCCCGAGTGATTCGCGAAAGGAGAAACAAACATGAAGAACCTCGCGCTATTATTTCTGGGCCTGTGGGTGACGGTGGGCAGTACATCCAGCCTATTGGGTCAAACAACGGGCTACGCTCAATCTAACCTGGTGGCCAATGCTAAGGGTGTGGCCACCCACACGGACGCGCAGCTCTCCAACCCCTGGGGTATTGCGTTCGTTCCGGGAAGTCCATTCTGGATCTCGAACAACAACGGGGGCACATCCACACTCTATGACGCCCAGGGCAACAAGAATGGCTTGGTAGTCAATATACCGGTTGCATCGGTGAATCCTTGCAGCCCCGGCTGCCCGACCGGAGTTGTGGTAAACACCACGGCGGATTTTGGCGGAAGCAATTTCATCTTCGGTACCGAAGACGGCATCATAGCCAGCTGGACGGATGGAACCAACGCCACCGTAGCATTTGATAACTCGGCTGCCTTGGCCGTGTACAAGGGAGTGGCGTTGCTCAGCAACGGCTCTGGAAACTTCCTGCTGGCGGCAAACTTCCGCACCGGAAAGATCGATGTGCTGGACCGGAACTTCCTGGTTACAGCACTGGCGGGATCGTTTACCGACCCCCATCTTCCGGCCGGGATGGCGGCTCATGGGGTGCATCTAATTGGCAAGCAGGTATATGTCGCTTACGCCATGCAGGATGCGGCCAAGCACGATCCTACGCCCGCAGCAGGCAGCGGTGTGATTGACATCTTTGACGAGAACGGAAACTTCGTGAAGACGTTCGCCACCGGCGGAACCTTGAATGCTCCCTGGGGAGTAGTCTCGGCACCGGCGAAGTTCGGCACGTTCTCGAATTCGATTCTGGTGGGAAACTTTGGGGATGGCACAATCAACGCATTCGATGCGACCAGCGGCAAGTTTCAGGGCCAGGCCATGAATACAAGTAACAAGCCGATCGTAAATCCTGGCCTGTGGGACCTGGTTTTCGGTGCGGGTGGTACAGGTGATCCCAACACTCTGTATTTCACCGCGGGCGGCAGCAATCAGACGAGCGGGCTGTTTGCCACGCTGGTACCAGCAGCGGTCGTGGGCCAGCCGGATTTCTCTCTGACACTTTCGGCGCAGAAAGCAACCATAACCCCGGGAGGATCCGCCATGCTGACGGTAGGGGCCAGCCCGGTAGCTGGCTTCAATAGTGCCATCAGCTTGTCTTGCCCGAATGCGCCGGCGGGGCTCACCTGCAACTTCTCCGCCAACAGCATCACGCCGGGCGTGACCTCGACTTTGACCATCTCAGCGGTTGCGGTGACTCCTCCGTCGGGGTACTCGATCACGGGAATGACCATGGCCTGGATTCCGCTCTCGGGGCTGGGACTAGCCGGAATGGTCTTTGCTGGTCGCCGGGAAAAAGGCAAGGGCTCGGCGAAGCGATGGAAACAGTCTGTGGGGATTGCGGGACTGGGCTTGGTGATTCTCCTGACCTTGGCCGCGCTCGGTTGTGGAGGCGGTTCAACTTCATCGGCAGGGGCGGGTAAGCAAACTGTGACTGTCATGGTGAACGGCACCTCGGGAGGGGTCACTCACTCCACCCCGGTCACGCTTACCATCCAGTGATAAAGAAATGGGGCAAGGATTCTAGAGCATCCTTGCCCCAATTATCCTATTGCTCCAGCAGCCTGTTCGTTTCCGGACAAACGGTTCCACTGGCGCACAACAGCTATATGGCTTCGTCCACCGCGAGAAGGCTTAACCCCGCTGAAATCAGCGGTTAACGGAACTCTAGCCTTTGGCCCGCAGGATGCAATTCTGTCCGATATGGAAACCCTGGCAACCAGTCAAGTCTACGGAACCGCAGGTCCGACGTCATCGGCTCGAGTGCTGCTGGCCGATGATCAGCCTCATGTTCTGGACGCGCTGCAACTGTTGCTCAAGGGGCGCGGCTACGTAACGGAAGCGGCTACGCATCCGGCCCGAGTGCTGCAAGCGCTGGAGGCGAACGAGTTCGACGTCGTGCTGTTGGACCTCAACTACACGCGCGACACCACCGCTGGCGGCGAGGGGTTGGATTTGGTTTCGCAGATTCGGGCTCGAGACGAGAGTTTGCCGCTGGTGGTGATGACGGCGTGGAGCAGCGTTGATCTCGCAGTCGAGGCCATGCGGCGGGGTGCATCTGACTTCGTGCAGAAACCTTGGCAAAACACCCTGCTTCTCGAAAAGCTTCAAGCTCAAGTTGAGCGGGTGCGGGGCTTGCGGCAGGCGCGGCGGCGCCGACAGGACGAACTGCAAGAGGCTCGCGAGATCCAAAGCAACCTGCTGCCCAAGAAGCTGCCTCAGGTCTCGGACTACGAGGTTGCAGGCATGACGCAGCCGGTGCGCTTCGTGGGCGGAGATTACTACAACGTAGTCCGCATCAGCGATCGGCAGACCGTGCTATGCATCGCCGATGTCGCGGGCAAAGGGATGCCAGCAGCGCTCTTGATGTCAAGCTTGCAAGCGGCGTTGAAACCTCTGATGTGGCAGAAGCTGGCGCCGCGCGAGTTGTGCCGCCGGCTGAACCGCATCCTTTGCGACTTGACGCCGGTAAACAAGTTCATCTCGTTCTTCTATGCGGTGCTGGATGACAGGGCGAATTGCCTGACCTATTGCAATGCTGGACACAATCCTCCGCTGTGGGTGCATGCCAACGGAACCGCGACGGAGTTGAATGCGGCAGGAGCGGTGCTGGGACAATTTCCCGATTGGGTGTACGAACAGAGTGAAGTGCAGTTGAACCGGGGCGACCAGTTGCTGATGTTCACCGATGGCCTGGTCGAAGCCTGCGATCAGGACGACGCGCCGTTTGGCGAAGCGAACCTCGTCAGGGTTGCGACTCGGGATTCCGAAGCGGGCGCAACCGAAGTGATGAATTCGTTGATGCAAGCGGCGTCGCAACACTGCGGCGGACGCTTTCAAGATGATGCCAGCCTCGTGGTGCTGCGGGCGCTGTAAATGACAGGCTCAGGTGACGTGATGATACAAGCGCCGGTGCAGAATTCGTCCAGCCTGACCCTGGTGGTGAACTGGCTGCAGGGGCTCAAGAAATAAAGTGACGCATGGCCCATTAGTGGCTTGACACGCCGCTTGCGGGCCATTACCCTCAAGCGCGTGAAGGGCTGGGGAATATCTCGGTGGCAGGTGTTGGTGCTGGCGAGTGTGCTCGTCGCCATCCTTCTGATCGTGTTGATTCCCGACGAGTGGGACCTCCCGGATACTGCCTTTCAGGGGGGGACCGCGCCGCTCGTAATTCACGCACGAACCACTTCTGGGCCTGCGTTGTTATCGATCACCGTCCCGGTAAAAGCCTCGATTTCGGCGGAAGTCCAACAGTCTGGCGGGGATTCCTCGCTGCTTTCCGCTCAATCGCCTTCTCTCTCCGTATTGATTTCTCTGCGTTGCTGACGCTTCGCCGCGCCGTGCCATAAGCTTGCTCCCATTTGTTTCGGGGCAAGAAGGGGCAGTGCGGCGACAAGCCAGGCGGTCTGAGGGGAACGCCTTGCGTTTTGCTGCGCTGCCCATTCTTCAACTCAATCCTTTCTCGACGAGGTCACGGGTACAATAGTGCCCAGGTACTTTACCCATGTCCTCGTCCCGCACCGTTGGCCGGCCGGCAGTTTCGATTGAGATCCCGCCCGTTCCGTTGACCATTGAAGGCTACAGCGTGCTGCATCAGATGATGCGCTTCCGTTGGGCCGCATGGCGTCCGCTGCGCGCGACGGTGAAAAACCGGATTGTGCACGAGGCGAGCAGTGTGCTGGCCAAGATGGAGCAGAATGGCTCGGGACAATCAGGGCTCTATTCCCTGCTGGGCCACAAAGGCGATCTCATGTTCGTGCACTTCCGCGAGTCGTTTGCGGAGTTGAAGCAGGTGGAGCTACAGCTCGAGCATCTGAAGTTGAGCGATTATCTGGAGCCCACGACGTCATATTTGTCGGTGATCGAACTGGGGTTGTATGAATCCACCCTAAAGACCTACAACGAGCTTGCGGAACAGGGAGTGGAGCCACACTCGGAGGAATGGAAGCGGGCCGTCAACGACACCCTGGCGCGCCAGCGAGAGGCGATGCGGTCGCGGTTGTTCCCGCAGATTCCAACGAACCGTTACTTGTGCTTCTACCCCATGGACCGGAGGCGGGGAGAAGATCAGAATTGGTACCGGCTGCCGATCGAAGAACGCGCCCGGCAGATGCAGGAGCACGGGATGGTGGGTCGGCGTTACGCCGGCGAGGTAAAGCAGATCATAACCGGCTCGATTGGCTTCGATGATTGGGAATGGGGCGTGGATTTGTTTGCGGACGATCCCCTGGTGTTCAAGAAGCTGATCTACGAGATGCGCTTTGACGAAGTGAGCGCGGTGTACGCACTATTCGGTCATTTTTATGTTGGGCTGCGCTGCTCGTGGTGCGAGCTAGGGAAACTGCTGAGTGGGCAAGCGCCCAATGGCGGTCCTGCGGCAAAGCCATGAGCTAGTTCCTGCAAGAACCCGACCACAGAAGAAACAGAGGATCACGGGGAAGATTTCGTCACAATTCTCCAGGAGCAACGTAGATGGCGACGCTAGGACTCATTGAATACAACGATGCCAGTCGTGATGTACGCGCGGTTTATGACGACATCATGGCTACGCGCAAGACGGACTGGATCAACAATTTCTGGAAAGCGCTGGCCCACGACCCCGTAACCCTCAAGCGGACGTGGGAGGACATCAAGCAGATCATGGGGCCGGGAGCGCTCGACCCCCTGATCAAAGAAATGATTTACGTGGCAGTCAGCGTGAGCAATCAGTGCGATTATTGCATCGCTTCGCACACCGTCTCAGCGCAGAAGAAAGGAATGACGGACGCCATGTTCAAAGAATTGATGGCGGTGGTGGGTATGGCGAATGAGACGAACCGTTTGGTGGCGGGATATCAGGTGGAAATTGATGAGCAGTTCAAGCCGGGACGCTAGGCTTTCGTGGTTCGTCGTTTCCTGGTGGCTGATTTCTTGATTCGGGTGGGCTTGAATTCGTGGCGCTTCATGTCTACACAACGACCGCGGAAGACCACTCCCTCGGCCTCCAGCCGAAGCCGCTGCTCAATGGCGGAGTCGCCACGCAGTTTGATTTCTCCTCCAGCGCCAAGCACGCGCTGCCACGGTAGTCCGAATGCGGATCGCAATACCCCCACGACCTGACGCGCCGCTCCGGGATGGCCCGCGGCGCGAGCCACGGCTCCGTAGCTAGAAACCTTACCCCGAGGAATTTTGCGGATAGCGGCGATGATGCGGGTCCGCATGGTCGGGGGACTCACAGCGCAATCCACCCCGCTCGAATCAGCCATAACGATGCGACCGAGACCAGCAGCCACAGGGCAACTCCCTGCAAGAGTGGGCGATGACCCACTTCTTTCAGAGTGGCGATGGAGATGCCACTGCCAATCAGGTAAAGAGTGGCAGTCAGCCCAACTCTTGCGAGCTTGGTCAGCGGTCCATAAGCGGGCGCACCGGCTGCCAGATAGGTATTGCAGACCGCAGCCAGACAGAACAGAGCGATAAACCATGGCCACTGGATCTTCGTCTTTCCGCCTTTCAGAATCGCCGTCACCACCGAGACGGGGACGATCCACAGAGCCCGCGCCAATTTCACCGTGGTGCCCACCGCGAGGGCGACGGCGCCATATTTTGCCGCTGCGCCCACGACGGAACTGGTGTCGTGAATGGCCAGCGCGGCCCATAGGCCGAATTGAGTTTGCGTCAAATGAAGGGCAGAGCCGAGGAAAGGAAACGTCAGTAGAGCCAGCGAATTGAGAACGAAAACAGTGCCCAGGGAGATGGCCATTTCCTCGTCACTAGCATGGGTGATCGGCCCTACGGCGGCGATGGCGCTTCCACCGCAGATTGCCGTGCCCGTCGAAATCAGAAATGCCGGCCTTCGCTCAACTTTGAACAGTGCGGCCAACGCCACGCCGGCGCACATCGTGAAGCTGATACTCAGCAGAGTGTAGAGAAACCCAGTGCGGCCGACGCGGATCACTTCATGGAGATTCATGCCGAAACCCAGACCAACCACCGAGGCTTGCAGCAGAAAACGAGAAAGCTTCCTGGCGCCCTTGCAGTAGGGGTGCGTGAAGGCGAGACCAAAGATCAGGCCCAGGGCGAGCGCGACGGGGGGCGAGGCGAATCCACTGGCGGCTGCGAGCAGCCCAAGGAAGAAGACGATTTTCGCTATCATTCGGGATCGATGAGAAACGGCACCGGCGAGCGCGTCCGCACCGCACCAGCCCTATGCCGCCGTGCCTTTGTAGGCATCCACGGCCTGCTGCTCGCTGTCGTAAACCTCGAAGACCGTCACCAGTTTGGTCAGGTGCAACAAGTCGATGACGCGCTTCGTCAGATTGGCCAACTTGATATGCCCGTCGCTGTTATGTGCGGTGGTGTAGAGGGCCACCAGCGTGCCCAGGCCGCCGCTATCAATGAAGACGATGCCGGACAGGTTGAGGACCAACCGCTTTTTGTCGATGATCAGCTTCTTAACAGTGTCGCGAAGACAGGCGGATTCTTCCCCGAAAACCAGGCGTCCGGCACAATCCACAATCAGAACGCCATCAACGATTCGGGTACTCAGCTTGAGTTGCAATGGATCCCTCCCGCACTAGAAAACCAACTGAGAAGCCTACCTTGGGATACCTATTTACGCAAGCACTTCATGGACAGACTTGGAGTTTAGAGGAATTGATGGGATTATTGGACGCGAGAGTTGAGGTGGTCTCATGATCTTTCTAAAGAGCGTTCTAGGCGGAATCGCCGGTGTCGTCGCAATGTGGATCGTCATCATCTGCATATCCACATGGCGGATGACCGCACTCAGAACCACTGGGCTGACCGCAGTGGCAGGAGGGTGGAGTTATCTGCTCCAGATGCGCTGGGTGGAGATTCTCCTAACTGCAGCTTTTGGAATTGGCCTTTACCTAACGGCACACTGGACTTCAAACTGAACAATAGCCATGAGTTCAAGCAGTCTGGGGCCACCCGGTAAGGGCGCGCTGCCCGGCCAGCATCACGTATAATCAATGCTTCCGCATCATGAGCTATCAAGTCCTGGCGCGCAAGTACCGTCCGCAAAACTTCTCTGAAGTCATCGGGCAGGATCACGTTACCCGCACCCTGAAGAACGCCCTGGAGCAAGGTCGAACGGCCCATGGGTACATTTTCAGCGGCCACCGCGGCATCGGCAAGACGACGGTAGCGCGCATTCTGGCGATGGCCCTCAACTGCCGCTCGTCTGACAAGCCGGTAACGGAGCCTTGCGGGGTGTGCGAATCGTGCACCGAGATTCGCGCGGGCAATTCGGTGGATGTAATTGAGATTGACGCTGCCACGAACCGCGGCATTGATGAGATTCGCGAATTGCGGGAAGCGGCCCGCTATCGTCCCGCGCGCGACCGCTTCAAAATTTACATTCTGGATGAGGCCCACCAGATCACCGATGCGGCATTCAATGCGCTACTGAAGACCCTGGAGGAACCACCCGGGCACGTGGTGTTCATGCTGGCCACAACCCAGCCGGAGGACATTCCCCAGACGATTCGGTCACGCTGCCAACACTTCAGTTTTCGTGCGGTACGCTTCGAACAAATATTGGGACAGCTGAGGGAGCTGTCTGGTCGGGAAAAGATCGAGGCTGACGAAGATGCGCTGGCGTTGCTGGCTGAAGCCGGAGACGGCTCGATGCGGGACGCGCTCTCGATTCTGGATCAGGCCATCGCTTCGTCAGGCGGGCGGCTGACGGCAGAGGCGGTGCGGCAATTGGTGGGGACGGCGCCCGCTGGAGTGCTGGAAGAAGTGATGCAGGCGGTGGCGCGAAGCGCGAGCGATGAAGTGCTGAAGCTGGTGGACCGCTTGATCAGCGAAGGGCACAGTCCCACACACTTCGCGCGCCAAATGGTGCGGTTTCTGCGCAACACGGTAGTCGCGAAGATTGCCGGCGGCGAGTCTTCGCTGCTGCAAATTTCTACCGACGAGCGGCAGCGGGTAGCGCGAGTGGCTGAACTGTTCAGCGAGGAAGATCTCGCGCGGCACCTGCAGATCATGCTGCGCACCCACGCCGAACTGGGATACCGGCAGGAACAGCGCTTTCATCTGGAACTCGGGCTGCTGAAGATGGCGCATGCACAGAGGCTGCTGCCGATCGAGCAGTTGTTAAGCGAAGCGGCGATACCGGTTGGGTCAAGACCGACTGGAAAACCGTCGATGGTACCGGACCTAAGGAAGCCCGAGGTTGCTCCAGCGAACCGGGCGTCGAACCAGATTTCCCCCTTTGCCGCGGACTCAGCCCGGAAGAGCGGTCCCAAGCCACAACTCTCCGCGGAAGAGGGTCCCACGGCAGCGCGGGTGGTGATGGGAGCCGCGGCGCCAGCGGTCGTGGATGAGTCTGATCCCGAGGAGTCACCGGAACCCGGCATCGCAGCAGTAGCAATACCCCAACCCGGCGAGTTGCGCAACGCCGTCCTGAACGCATTGGCGGGGCAGCCCATGCTGGTGGCGCTTCTGGAGAGTGGAGAATGGGGCGTTGAAGGAAACGAACTGGTCATCAAAGTACCATCCTCCGCCACCGTGATTGAGATGTCGCTAGCAGCGGACGCCCGACGATTAGTGGTGGCGACGGCGAGCGGAGTTCTGGGACGTCCAGTGAAGCTGCGAGTTGTGCCAAGCGGAAAGCCCCCCGTGGCAGCCGGCCCGGCGCGATCCAACGGCGGCGGGCGCAGCCGGGTGGAACAGGATCCGGTTGTGCAGCGGATGAAGGAGAAATTCGGGGCTGAGATCAGGACGGTCATTGACTACAAGGAGAAGCGGTAAGGAAGAGGCACGATGAGCGGATTTAACCTGCAGGAAATGATGTCGCAGGCCAAGCGGCAATACGAAGTTTTGCAGAAAAAGATGGAGGAGACCGTGGTCGAAGGCTCCTCCGGCGGCGGCAGTGTAGTGGTCAAAATGGACGGCCGCAGGCAGGTTTTGAGCGTCAAGATTGATCCGGAAGCGGTGAAGGGCGGGGACATCGAGATGCTGCAGGACCTAGTGACGGCTGCGATCAATGGCGCGGGCCATAAGGTGGACGAAGCCATGCAGTCCACCATGGGCGGCATGCTGGGCGGAATGGGAATTCCGGGAATGTAGGTCCGGACTACACAATGTCAAGATTCGCAGAACCGATGGTGCGGCTGATCGACGAGTTGAAGAAATTGCCGGGGATTGGCGGCAAGACCGCGCAGCGGCTGGCGTTTCACATTCTGCGTACCAACGATGACGACGCGGAAGCCCTCGCGGCGGCGGTGCGCGATGTGAAGGCCAATCTGCGGCTGTGTAGCATCTGCAACAACATTACAGACATAGATCCTTGCGTGTACTGCATTAGCGCCACTCGGAATCAGCGGCTGGTTTGCGTGGTGGAGGAGCCTACCAACATCGCCGCCATCGAAAAGACACAACACTTCAACGGCGTCTACCACGTTCTGCACGGTTCGATTTCTCCGCTTCATGGAATCGGTCCGGAGCAGTTACGCATCTCCAACCTGTTGCGGCGGGTGGACGACGGCCAGGTGGACGAAGTGATTCTGGCGACCAATCCAACGGTGGAGGGCGAGGCCACGGCGACCTATCTTTCCGGACAATTGCGGCGCGCCGGGCTGAGAGTCACCCGGATTGCAATGGGTATACCGGTGGGAAGTGACATCGAGTATGCCGACGAGATCACCATGTTGAAGTCGATCGAAGGGCGGCGAGAGCTGTAGAGCGCATCCGCACGGGTCTGGCGGGCGCTAACCGCCGCTCCGCATAGGTCTCACCAGGACAGGGCGGCGATAAACCGTCTCCAGCAAGTGTCGCGAACCGGCAATCGTCTCTGCCATACGATCGCGTGGGTTGTAGTCCTGGGCGCGGATGAGCAGGAAGCCATTCTTACGATCGCACGCAAGCCGTTCAATGCGTCCACTACGATCGGCGTCAAAGGCATTCGCCAAACGAAGAACGGCGGCAAGCCTGATGGCGGTTTGGCGCTGGCTTACGGTGAAACCCGCCAGGACTTTCTGTCCCGCCCGGGGCAGAGCACCGCGGTGGTAACGGGCCACAGCGGCTACCATTTTAAGTTTTTCCTGGTTCCAGCCCAGCGGTGGATTGAGGCGTGTAATCAGCTTCTGCGTGGTCTTGTGATGGGCTTTGTCTTTCCTTGATAAACCGACGTCGTGGAGCAGGGCTGCGAGTTGCAACACCTTGCGCTCTTCCCCGCTCTCGGTTCCGGTGGTTGGTGGCAATCCGTCGTAGAGTTGCAGCGCCAGCCGGGCCACGTGTTGCGAGTGTTTGAAGTCGGGATCAAGCAGGGATGCCCACAAGCGCAGCCGGCTCAGTGCGATTGATTCCACCTGCTCACCCTGTGGAAGTTGGCTGCGCCAGAGACCCCACAGCGAGGTCTTACCCAGCATCTTTTCGCGATAGGTGTCAATGCGGGAGCTGCGTTCTTCGAGAATTTTGCTGTGCCAGCGCGAGCGGGCCTCGCCGTCAGGAAACGCGTTGACCTGTACAGCGGTGGCCCAGAGCACATCAAGGTCATGCACTTCGCCCAACAGATCCTGCAATTTCTTAAGGTCGTCGCACCAAGCCGCGTGTTGCACGGGAAGAAAGTTCTCCACGATGTAACGAAAGCGTTTTAGGCCAATACGCAAGCGGTGAAACGCCACCTGGGAGCGGTTGCGCAGGGCCCCGCGATGCAGATCGTAGGCTGCGGCCCAGCGTTCGAGCGCCAGATGTTGGAAGATCGGGCTGCCGGGCCGCATTCGGGCCGCGCGATGCGGCAGTGAGGCAGCCCATCCCCGCCAGCGCTTCTGATCGAATTGGGTGAGCGCTTCCGCAGCTTCCTGTTTGAGCTGGCTCTCACGGCCGGCCAGAAATTGCAGCAGGGCGACGGTGACGGGATCGTCGAGAGCTCCCAGCCGCGCGACCCATTCCTCCATCACCTGTACATCACGAAGTTCGCCGAGACGGTCGAAAAGGCGTTTGGCAGCCTTCTTCATCTGCTTCCAGGAGGGATCGGGATCGAGGGCGCGCAGGCCGTCGGCAATGGAACGACAGCGCCGGAGGGCGACGCGCAGGTCGTGGACCGGATCAGGGGCAAAATCCATGCTCGCGCGGGCGCACTCCTCCAAGACCCGCCCCATCGACAAGACGAGGCCATTGGTCTTCGCCGGTTTTCTGGCTGCTTTCCTGGGTGTTTCTCGGGACGTCCTCCCGACTTCGGCCACCACCGCAGTTGCAGACATAGGAGCCTAGAGCTTACATCAGAGAACAACTTTATGCAGGCCGCGCCATGCCTTCAAGAGACTGATTCCAGGACACAATAGGGTGACACCACAGGTGCTTTGTCGGCGGGATTCAGTTACCTCCGTAACATGCATCCTCTTACTTTCTGCACTACCCTAACCTGGTAGTCGCAGGAGCCGCGTATTAATACTGCCGCCACAACCAAGCGTGATGACAGGACCGCATCCGCTCGGGCTTTCATCCACAGCCTGAATATCCTGGTGAAATACGTGCGCCTTTATGGCTTTAATCACAAGCGCACCGAAGGGCAGTTCGAAATCACCTGGAAAGAATTGCAGCAGGGCTTGCCCGCTGGCCGTGATGGCAATTTTCTGCTGGGAGTCTCTGAAAACCGGTTACTTCTCGACGGGGTCGCACTCGAAACCGGACAAGCCGAGCGCAGCTTTGCGCAGTTTCTGAACACCGCCGGTTTGGCCAGCATACAATTTTCTAATCAAGTCACGCTCGATGACTTTGCCAAATTAATCCGCGCCTTCGCCGTGGGTGGTTCCAAGGCGCAGGACGTGGTCAAGGAAATCAAAACCACTTTTGGCGACAACAAGCAGGCCACCATCCGCATTAATGAAGTGAAGTTTGTGGCTGCTGACCCGTCTACCGGGGAAATCAGCGTAGCCGCACAAATCGCCGCACAGACGCTGGGGCCAGAGTTCAAGCAATGGCTCAACGATCCGCAGAAACTACTCCAGTTGATCGCGGCCGCGGAAGGCGCACGCTCCGGCGGGGGCGTGCCGGGTGGTGCACCATTGGGCAGCGTCCCCAACGTCAACGTCACCGGCGGTGAACCGGGATTGGTCAACACCGGGGGCGTATGGGCGGGGGGCGTAGTCCCGCTGCAGGAGGAAGAAGTCATCCAGGCGATCCGCTTGCTCACGAAATTTGGAGAAGCGGGGACAGATCCGTCCATCCCAACCGAATTGCTCCAGCAGGAAGTCGGCAAGGTAGATCCGAACACCAAGATCAATCTGCAACAACTGCTGTCGAGCCTGGCCAGCAAAGCAACCAGCAGCGCGGAGAAGAACGATACGCCAGTGCTGATGAAGGCGGCGGAACACATGGCGATTCGCTTCGCCATGGAACGCTTCCAGAAGGGCGACGTCAAGGTCAACGCCGTCCATCAAATGCTGGAACACATGAGCCGGCAGATGGACACCCTGCGCCGCATCCTGCGCCTACAAGAAGACAAGATGGGCAAAGCAGGCATCCTGGTGGAGTCCCACGCCGACATTCTGGACAGGATGTTCTGGGCAGAAGTTCCGGAAGCGGGCAAGAAGAGCGTGCTGCTCTCGAATGAGGCTCCTTGTGTTCCCGCACGCAACATTCGTCAGTTTGTCGAGGTGTTGTTGGAGCGGGACGAAAAAGGTGCCTGCATCGAGATTCTCCAGAACTACGCCGGCTGTCTCGCTGCCAAGGATACCGAGCCACGCCGTAAAACCGCGATCGGGCTGAGCCAGTTGGCCGACCTGTTCGCAGCTCCCGGAGTTGACCTGATCGGACCTACCATTCACAAGGTCGCCGATGCCCTGATCAAGGAGCCGGATGCGGAGGCGCAAAGCCTGCTCAGCGCGGCCTTCGTGCGCTTGAGTTCAGAGGCCAACAATAGCAAGCACTTCGGCGCACTCAATGAGGTTTGTAGCGCATTGGACGACGTCGCCAAAGAGCGACCGGCAACCGCGAACGATCTCCGCCCTAGAATCGGCATAGAGAACCGACTCCCGGAATTCATCGAAGAGGCGTTACGCCTCCCAGAAGTGCCCCGCGACTTGATGGCAGTGCTGCGACGCACTTCGCAGGCTTCCATCGAACACATGGCCGACCGCTTCTTCCGCTGTATGCGGCGGGAGGAATGCGATCGCATGGTTGATTTAGTAAAGGAACTAGGTCCCGAAGGAACGGCGCAGATGAGGGAAATGCTGCGCACGGGGCAACCCCGGAGCGCCTCTTCGGTCATCGGCCTGCTGAGCCGGCTTGATGTACCCACCCTCTTGGAACTGTTACCCGCGCGTCTGCCGGAGTGGAATCGTTTCTATCACGACGTAGCGGTTCGGCAAATTGCCTACGGGGCTGCTCATGATCGCGGCCGCACTCTGCTGGAGATTCTGGAACTCATCGACCCCACGGTGCTGCCTCAGGCCATCGACGAAATCGGCATGAGCGGGGACCGCACTACCGTGCCACCGCTGATGGTGATGGCAGAAGCCGGAGAGACCCACGGCCGTTCTCCTTTGGTGCAAGTGAAGGCGGTGGAATCGCTGGGCCGGTTGCGCGAGCCGGAATCGGTTCCCGTACTGCGAACCTTGCTCGAAGCCAAGAAGATGTGGAAATGGGTCCACCATCGCGAGTTGCGCATTGCCGCTGCCCAGGCCCTGGCCAAGATCGACCCGCGATACGGCAGCCAGGTGCTCTCGGAAAGCGGTCTGTCTCCGGGAGAACTGGCAATCGCTGCCCTCGATGCAGCGCCGGCCTGCCCATGGGTGCGGCAGCGGCGTTATGAGCGCATCGTGCTGCGCAAAGCGCTCTCAGCAAGCATCAGCAGTTCCTGGGGGAAGTCCAGTATCCTGATTCGCGAGCTCAGCCTGGGCGGAGGGATGGGAACGAAAGAAGACAATCTCCGCGTTGGCTCGGAAGCCAACATCGACATTTCGATCGGGGTGCGCCACATTCGCGGGCAAGTATTGCTACGGCGTGCGCGCGTCAACGAAGTGGGATTTGAACTGGTCAACACCGACCTCGAAAGCCGTTACCGCCTGCGCGCCCTGCTGCTGGAAACGGTGGAACACGCGCCTGAGTCCAAAGAGGCTGACTGGCACGGCAAGCGCAAGATGTAGCTCCCGACCGCCGTCCGCCCTTCGTGAAAGCCCTCGCTTGTGACGAGGGCTATTTTTTCCAACAAATCTGAGGTCAGCGTACGACCTTGACGAAGATAATCACCAGCGTAAACAGGACCAGGGACTCGATAAACGCGAGACCCAAAATCAAAGCCAGCTGAATTCCAGGACGCGCGGCAGGATTGCGCGCCATGCCCTCACAAGCCGCCCCGGCCACACGGGACTGTCCGAGCGCCGCCAGGCCTACCGCAAACGCCATGGCAAAGCCCGAGGTAATGGCCACCCAGTTGGTGCCAGAGGAAGCCGTTTCGGTGGTCTGCGCGAAGGCTGGGGTAGCGACCAGGGCGCAGAGCATCAGCAGGAACATCAGAATTACAACTTTCCGCATAGTGCATTCTCCTTATGAATGATCTGCCAGGAGGTGGTTGACGTCATCCTCGTGCAGACGCCCTCACGCTGACAGTTCCTAGTTTCTAGCGTCCAGTCTCCAGTTAGATCAAGGCCTGAAACTGGAAACTCGAAACTAGAAACTGGCTTATCAGTGTTCGTGTGCTGTGGCTTCGCCGAGATACACGCACGCGAGCAAAACAAAAATGTAGGTCTGGACCACGGCCACGCCGATGTGAAGCCCCATAAAGATAATGGGTACAAACAACGGAATCAGAGAAAAGAAAACCAGCGTAACCATTTCTCCGGCAAACATGTTGGCATAGAGACGTATGGTCAGCGATAACACTCGCGCCAGGTGGCTGAAGATTTCAATGGGAAACATCAACCACGCCAGCCACCAGACCGGGCCCATAAAATGCTTGAGATAACCCAGCACGCCGTTCCTGCGAATTCCTTGATAGTGGTAATAGAACCAAGTAGCGAGCGCACAACCCAGAGGAACGATCTTCACGGCAGTCGGAGACTCGAGGCCCGGGACCAGCCCGATGAGGTTGCCGACCAAGATAAAGAGCCCCAGCACAACCAGATAAGGCACGTACTGCTTGTAGTGGTGGCCGATAAGTTCGTCACCCATGTCGCCGATAAACCCTTCAATGCCCTCAACCACGTGCTGCACGGCTCCAGGGGAATCAACCGAGAGACGCATGCGGGCGGCTAGGAAGAACACCATCAGCAACAGGAAAACGAGAACTTCCATGGCAAAGCTGTTGCTGATGGGGTGGGCGGGATAATCCGGATGAATGTGCAGCGCCTGTAGCAGCCCGAGCACCGGGCCGCCAAACAGGTGGTTCAGAAATTGCGTAAAGGCAAGCTGTTCCATTTTTGAAGAAACCAGATACGCTTTCCGCTGCCTAATACCCGCGATGAAAAGCAGCGTACGCTTCGTAGGCTGCTTCGCTCAGTATCGCCGCGACTGGCAGGCAAAGACCCGCCAGGAAGCCTCGGAACGCGTAAAAAGAACCTTTGAATATAGCATACGCAACGATTCCAACCAACAGATAGCGAAGCAGGAAACGTGCCACCACCATCGATCCACGCTCGTGGCTGTGGGCGTTGACGATGCGATCGGACAAGCTCTGCACACCACGTGCCAGCGAGTGAAAGTTGAGCCAGGAGGCAGCGGCTCCAACAGCGAATCCCAGCGCCGAAGCCCAGCCGAAAGCCAGCCATACCGGAGCGATGAGCGCTACGGCGAGAACCGCCAGAATGCGCAGAATGCGGCGTATCGCGTCGGAATAGAAGTGCTCGGCGGCGGAATTAACGCCGGAACCCTGCGGGGGATCGGGATCCACTATTTGTCCTTCATCGAGGCCAAAGCCATGCGAATCATTTGGACGAAACCTACGACAGCGCCGAAGATCAGCCCGGCAAGATAGATCCAATGAGTATGCAGCCAATAGTCCATCAGCTTGCCAAGAAAGAAGCCCAGAATGACGGCCGCGGGAATGATGAATCCGATCTCAGAATAACGCGCCGCCGAGGTGATGAACTTCTGCTCGTTAGGAGGCTTGGGGGCTTCTTTGGGCTCTTGCGGCATCGATGCGCCGATTGTATCCGATCAAGGGAAGAGCGAAAATCGATCGGCTACAGCCCCGCCGACCACGTCACCAGCTTGATGAAGCGCTCAGGAAAGATCCCAATGTAAACGGTGGCCACTGCGCTCACACCAAGTGCGAACTTCATAGCGACGCTGATCGGCAGACGAGTCTTATCAGTGGCCTCGCGCATGAACATGGCGTTGGCAATGCGCATGTAGTAGTAGAGGCCAAACACGGCGTAGAGCACAGCCAGGCTCGCCAGCACGTAATGCCCGCTTTCCATCAGGCTGAGGAAGATGAAGTACTTCCCGTAGAAGCCGGCCAGAGGCGGAATGCCCGCCAGCGACAAGAGAAAAATCAGCATGAGAACGGCTTCGGTGGGAGCGCGTGAAAACAAGCCGGCGATGTCGTCGATCTCGTCACCGATCACGTCCCGTTGACGCAACGAGGTGACCACCGCAAACGCGCCCAGGTTCATGAAGGTATAAACGAGCAGATACAGCAGGATGCCCTTGAGTCCGTCGGTCATGGCCGCGTCAGGATAATCAACCGACGCGAAGGCCACCAGCCCCAACAACATGTAACCCACATGCGCAATGGACGAATACGCCAGCAGGCGCTTGAGATTGTTCTGCGTGAGCGCCGCGAGATTCGCGCCGGTCATGGTGACAATGGAAACGAAAATCAACAGTGGCAGGTAAACTTTGCGCATGGGGTAAAGACCCCAGATCAGAATGCGCAGCAACATGGCCCAGGCCGCCGCTTTCACCGCAACAGACATGAATCCAGTGACGCTGGTGGGCGCGCCTTCGTAGGCATCCGGCAGCCATTGATGAAATGGAATCGCCGCAATCTTGAAGAAGAGTCCGACGCAGGTGGTGAGCAGAGCGACCACCAGGATGGGCGAAGCGTGATTGTGGCGAGCGGTCAGTTCACGCTGCACCCCGATTCCGATATTCACCAGATTGGTGCTTCCGGTTAGGCCGTAGAAAAGCGACAGACCGTAGGCGAAGATTCCTGATGAAAACGCGCCCAACAACAGATATTTCAACGCTGCTTCATTGGAGCGTTTATCGCTGCGCAGAAACCCGACCAGCACGTAGGTCGAAATCGCCATCAGTTCCAGGCCGATAAAGATGAGCACGATGTCAAAGCCCGAGGCCATGACCATCATGCCCACTACCGAGAACAAGATCAGCGAGTAAAACTCGCCATGGTGCTCATGCTCGATCTCGAGATACCGTACCGACATCAGGATGGCAATCGCCGCACCCGCCAGGAACAAATAAGAGAAGTAGATGGCGAAGTGATCCATGATCATTGAGTGCATGAAGGCCCACTCGACACGCTCGCCCTGGAGCATCAATTCAGCCTGCGCGAGCTGGATCCTTACCAAACCGCCAGCGGCGAACAACACGCCAACGAACGCAGTCGCGGCATTCACCCACTTCAGCTCGCGGGGAATCATCAGATCAATGAGCAGAATACCCAGTGCGAACAACGTGAGCAGAATTATGGGCAGCGACAGCAGGTAGTCGGTCCCGGTGAAGTATTGTGCTCCGCCCATTACGGTTTAGCCACCTTTGTTGTTTCCGCCGTGACAGGGTGCAACGCGGCTGCTTGCGCAGGCGCCGCAGGAATCGAGGCATTCACTGGTGAACTGATTCCTGGGTAATCAGGACGCACCGTCAGGACGAGTTGATTCACCGGCTGCTGCAGAATCTGGAAGAACGGCTTGGGATAAAGGCCGATCCAGAAAGCCATAATCAGCAGTGGGACAAAAGTTAGCACTTCGCGCGGCGTCAGATCATGCAGCTTTTCGTTCTTGGGATTGGTAACCGTCCCAAAGAACACTCGCTGGTAGAGCCACAGCAAATACGCCGCGGCCAGGATCACTCCGGGCACGGCCCAGGCCGCCCAGCGCCAGTTCTCCACGAACGTGCCCTGCAGGATCGTGAACTCGCCCACGAATCCGTTCAGCAGCGGCAGCCCCATCGAAGATAGAAACATGATCATGGTGATGGTTGCGTAGAGCGGCATCACGTTCGAGATCCCACCGTACTCGGAGATTTCGCGGGTATGGCGGCGCTCGTAAAGAATGCCGACGATCAAGAACAGTGCGCCGGTCGAAATGCCGTGGTTGATCTGTTGCAACACCGACCCGCTCAACCCTGCCGGATTTAACGCAAAGATGCCAAGAGTGCAGAAGCCCAAGTGGCTCACCGAAGAATAGGCCACCAGCTTCTTCATGTCTTTCTGCATCAACGACACCAGAGCGCCGTAGATGATCCCAATGATGGATAAGGCAATCATCCAGCCGCGGACCTTCGGGTGCATTACTACGTCGGGAAAGAAAGGCAGAGCGAAGCGGACGAAGCCGTAAGTCCCCATCTTCAACAGAACGCCGGCCAGAATGACGGAGCCGGCGGTGGGTGCTTCCACGTGAGCATCGGGCAGCCAGGTGTGGAACGGGAACATGGGCACTTTGATGGCAAACGCCAGGAAGAATGCCAGAAACAGCAGAATGGCGAAGGTCGAGCCATAAGCCGGATCGTGGAAAATGTGCGGTGCCGTACGGTATAGGGCCTGAATGCTGAAGGTGTACGATCCGGTCTGGCGGAAGTTGTAGAAGTAAAGAAACAGAACCGAGAGCAGCATCAGCACCGACCCAAACAGCGTGTAAAGGAAGAACTTGATCGCCGCATAGAGCTTGCGCGGGCCGCCCCAGATGCCGATCAGCAGATACATGGGGACGAGCATGGCTTCCCAGAAAACAAAGAACAGGAAAAAGTCGAGCGACATAAACACGCCCAACATGCCCACCTGCAAGATCAGAAACCAAATGTAATATTCCTTGACGCGGTTCTCGATGGCGGTCCAGGAAGACAGGATCGAAACCCAGCCCAGCAGCGTGGTCAGCATGATCAGCAGAAACGAGATGCCGTCAATACCCAGCACGTAACCGGCGCCGATGGAGGGAATCCAGTTGTTGGGCGCGCCCTCCATGAACTTGAAGCCGGGCTCGAAACGCTGCGCCCAGAACCATGGCACGAGCGGGAGAGAGACTAGAAGCCCGCCGAGGGCGAACAAGTTGGCAATCCAGCGGATGGCGTCCTTGTTGTCCTTAGGGACAAACATCAGCAGAATCGCGCCCACCAGCGGCGTGAATAAGATGATCGAGAGAATATGGCTTTGCATAAGTTCTCAATTGTTGGTCGTAAAGGCGCAGCTAGCTACGTCTTCACGTGAAACGTCATCGCCAGGCGTAATAGGCGACGAATCCCACCAAACCAAACACCATCACCAGCGCATACCACTGCACTAAACCCCACTGCAAGATGCGGACGGGATACGACACTATGCGTGACAAAACCGCCGGACCGTTTACCAGCAGACCGTCAATGATCCATTTATCCCACCACGACGAAAGCGTACCCGCCAGCCGGGTCATCCATCCTGCGGCGTTGACGGTGCCGTCAATCACGTTCGCGTCGAACCATGATGATGCTTCGCCCAATCCCATCACTCCCAGACGCACGTCGCCCACTTTGCGACGCCCGGTGAAAGCATAGTCGTAAGCTTCGTCCACGTAATACTTGTTGTAGAGCAAGTCGTAAACCGGAGGTGCGGCGGCTGCGATCGGTTCAGCGTAGCCTTTGTCGGCATTACGATACGCACGCCACGCCATTCCCCATCCAACCACACCCGCTCCAACTGACAAGAACATTAGTCCATACTCAATCGGGCTGGTGTGCTCTTCTTCTTTCTCGCCGGCTGCCAATTGACCGCCCTTGCCTTCAGCCCGGAAGACCTCCGCCTCCTTGGCGAACACGGGATTCAGGAACTTTGCGAAGCGGTCCGATCCGCCCAAGCTATGGGGCCACCCCAGCCAACCGGCGCAGATCGAGCATAGAGCGAGAACAATCAACGGCCCGGTCATCGACTTCGGGGACTCGTGGATGTGATGTTCAACCTCATGGCTCATACGCGCGCGTCCGTGGAAAGTCAGGAACATCAAACGGAACATGTAGAACGCAGTCATGAGAGCGGTCACATAACCGATCACCCAAAGATGGATGTACGCACCGTGTTCTGAACTCCACGTCTGCCAGAGGATTTCATCTTTCGAGAAGAAACCAGCAAACGGAGGAATACCGGCAATGGCGAATGTGGCAATGAACATCGTCCAATGGGTAATAGGGATGCGCTTGTGCAGATCGCCCATGTTTCGCATGTCCTGTTCGCCGCTCATAGCGTGGATGACGGAGCCGGAACCAAGGAACAGAAGCGCTTTGAAGAAGGCATGCGTGAATACGTGAAATACGCCCGCAGTGAAAGCGCCGACTCCAAGCGCCAAGAACATGTAGCCAAGCTGCGATACCGTCGAATAGGCCAGCACGCGCTTAATGTCGTTCTGCACCAGGCCAATGGACGCGGCGAAGATCGCGGTCAGAGCGCCGACGATGGCCACCGTCTTCATGGAAGTGGGAGCCAGCACAAAGAGCGCATTGGACCGCGCCACCATGTAAACGCCGGCGGTCACCATAGTCGCGGCGTGGATGAGCGCCGAAACCGGCGTGGGACCCTCCATAGCGTCGGGCAGCCAAACATAAAGCGGTAGCTGTGCCGACTTACCGCAGGCGCCAATGAATAACAGAAGCGTCGCTGCGGTGATGACAGGATCGCCGATGGCGAAGTGTCCGCTGTGGGCAAGATGGTTGACATCAGTAAACCGCAGCGATCCGAAGTACCAGGCAATGGTGAACATGCCGAGCAGAAAGCCGGCGTCGCCGATGCGGTTGACGATAAACGCCTTATTGGCCGCGGTGCTGGCGGAGTGACGATGAAAATAGAAACCGATGAGCAGATACGAGCAAAGCCCCACGCCTTCCCATCCGACAAACATGAGCACATAGTTGTTCGCCAGAATCAGCGTCAGCATGGAGAACATGAACAGGTTCAGATATCCAAAGAAGCGGTAGTAGCCGCCTTCATGGGCCATGTAGCCAGTGGAGTAGATGTGAATCAGCATGCCGACGCCGGTCACAAATAGCAGCCAGATGCCAGAGAGCGGATCAAGCAGGAAGCCCACATCGGTCTGAAACGCCGCAGGCGTGCCGTCGTACTTCACGAAATTCATCCCGCCGGTGTCGGTGCCGAGCCAGGTGTAAACCGTGGTTTGGTAAGGCTTGCCAGGATTGTCGCGCGCGTAGCCGAGGTACTGTGAGAAGGCGATGCAACTAAACAGGAAAGCCACCACCACTACGCCGACGCACACGGCGTTCACCGTTTGCTTCTGCAGCTTGCGGCCGAAGCAAAACATGACCGCTGCCCCGAACGCGGGGAACAACGGAATCAGCCAGATGTGGAATAAGAAAAACATGCTTTTGGCTTTTAGCTTTTGGCTTTTAGCTAAGAGCTAATAGCTAATGGCCAAGAGCCGATCTACCATTTCAACAAATCCACCTCGTCCATATTCACTGTTTCCTTGTTGCGGAAGAAAGCGATCAAAATTCCCAGGCCGACGGCGGCCTCAGCGGCCGCGTCAGTGATGACGAAAATCGCGAACACTTGTCCGTGCAATCCCCACATGCGCGAAAATGCCACCAGATTCAGGTTTACGGCGTTCAAAATAAGCTCAATCGACATCAATATGATCACTACATTCCGCCGTGTAAGCACGCCAATGACGCCCAAAATAAAGAGCGCCGCCGCAACGACGAGATAATGAAGTGTGGTTATGGGTGCCATATCAGCTCTTGGCTCTTAGCTCTTGGCCTTTAGCTAAGAGCTAAAAGCCAACAGCCCAAAGCCGTTTTCATATCCTCTTCTTCGCCATCACCACCGCGCCGATGATGGCAACTAGCAGCAACAACGACGCGATCTCGAAGGCGAACATGTAATTTCCGTAGAGCATGACCCCGATCTGCTGCGTATTACTGTTCTCGACCGGCTGGGCGATGTGTTCCGTGAACAACGTTCCGCCCTTCACATAAACGGCGAACAGCAATCCGCCGAGCGCGACCGCTGCCAACAGTCCGACCAGCCACTGCTTGTTGAATTGCTCCTCTTTTTGCGCGCGCTCCAGGTTGACCAGCATGATGACGAAGAGAAACAAAACCATAATCCCGCCGGCATACAGGATGATCTGAACGCCGGCCACGAACGGAGCGTACAGCATCAAGTAAAGCCCCGCTTGGGCGAGCAGCCCCAGAATCAGCGCCAGGGCGGAATGTACCGCGTTGTTGCGAGTGATCACCAGAATGCCGCTAAGAACGGTGATTCCTGACAAGAAGTAAAAGAAAAACGTTGTGGCTACGGGCTGCATGTTAGAACAAAACTCCCATAATCGCTGTCAAAATCAACACCCCGATAGAGACCGGCAAAAGCACTTTCCATCCCACTCGCATCAACTGATCGAAGCGGTAGCGTGGGAAGGTTGCGCGATACCAAATATACAGATACATGAACACAGCGACCTTCGCGCAGAACCAGAAAATATCCTGAATGCGGTCGCGTACCGGCGGAGCAAAGAGCACCAGCCCGATAAGGCCGAGCACCGCGCCAAATCCGGCGAGGCCGATGGTCTGGACACGGAAATAAGGATGCTTCGGCATGCGGGCCACGCCGATGAACGCGATAAAAGCCAGGCCAAGAAACAGGAAACCGGGAATCAGAGAAAAGACCAGGTCCCAGGTCTCGCCCGTGAGCCAGTTGGGGAAAGGTCGCATCCAGCCGCCCACCCAGAGCGTCACTGCGATCGACGATACTGCAATCATTGCCGCATATTCACCCAACATGAATAACGACCAGCGCAGGCCGCTGTATTCGGTGTGGAACCCGGCGGTCAGCTCGGACTCGGCTTCAGGCAGATCAAACGGCGCGCGGTTGGTTTCCGCAACCATGGCGATGGCGAAAATGCCGAACGCGATGAATCCCAGCGGAAAGAACTTGAACAGGAACCACATCTGTTGCGACTGCTGAGCCTGAACAATGCCAATCATGCTCAGAGTCCCAGTGCCAGTGGCGTTGAGGCTGGTCATTAGAATTGCAGAAACAACCGCCAAACCCATCGCCACTTCGTAAGAAATCATCTGCGCGCTGGAACGCAACGCGCCGATCAGCGGATAGTGCGAGTTCGACGCCCACCCTGCCATCACTACTCCGAGCACACTCAACGACGAAACACCGAGCATGAATAGAATGCCGATATTCAAGTCGGTAATGGCGTGAGTCGGCCCGAACGGCACGACGATATAAACCGTAAACGACGCGCAAAGAATGATGAGCGGCGCAAGCCAGAAGACGAACTTGTCAGCTTCGGAGGGGACGATATCCTCTTTGGTAAGCAGTTTGATGGCGTCGGCGATGGGCTGCAACAAGCCGTGCGGGCCCACGCGCATGGGGCCGAGACGAATCTGGAAATGCGCCAAGGCTTTGCGCTCCAGCCAGTTCATCGCCATCACGGCAACCGACACGCCGCCGAAAACGACCATGATATAGACGAGCGCCCAGAAAACATTTCCCGCCTGGCCGGGTGTGGTGTTGCTGCTGAGATAGGAGGTGATGTAGTCGAGCATCAGCGGTCCACCTCGCCCAGAACGATGTCGAGCGTACCGATGACGGCAATCACGTCAGCCACCAGTTGTCCGCGCACCATGAGATCGAGTGCCTGCAAGTTTACAAAAGATGGCGGGCGGACGCGTATACGGTAAGGCTGGGTGGAACCGTCGCTGACGATGAAGTATCCCAGCTCGCCCTTAGGCGCTTCGATGGAATGATAAATCTCTCCGACCGCGGGCTTGATCACTTTGGGCACCTTGGCCATGATCGGGCCTTCGGGGATGCGCTCGACCGCCTGGCGAATAATGCGCAGCGACTGCCGCATTTCCTCCATTCGCACCAGATACCGGTCGTATGTGTCGCCGCTCTGGCCGATGGGAATATCGAAATCGAACTCGGAATAAGCAGCGTAGGGCTGGGCCTTGCGCAAGTCCCATTTCACGCCACTGGCGCGGAGTACAGGGCCAGTGACACCCAAGGCAACGCAATCCGCGGCGGTAATCTTGCCCACGCCCTTGGTCCGTTCCACCCAGATGCGGTTGGTGGTCAGCAGCTCTTCGTATTCGTCGATTTTCGGAGGGAGGAAGTCGATGAACTTCTTTACGTCCTGTTCAAAGCCGTCGTAGGTCTCGTATAGGCAGCCGCCGATGCGGAAAGCGTGCGTAGTCAGCCGGGCGCCACAGTACTTCTCGAAGATCTTGAGAATCTCTTCCCGATCGCGGAAGGTATAGAAAAGCGGCGTCATGGCTCCGATATCGAGCGCGTGCGTACCCAGCCAGAGCTGATGGCTGGCTAGCCGATTCAACTCCGTCAAGATCACGCGAATGTAATTGGCACGGGGCGGAGCCTGCACATTCATCAACTTCTCGACTGCTTCGCAATAGCCCAGGCCGTTCGAAACCGCAGCCACATAGTCCATGCGATCCACGTAAGGATTGAACATGGTGTAGGTGCGGTGCTCGGCGATCTTCTCCACGCCGCGATGCAGGTAGCCGATGACGCACTCGGTGCCCAGAACTTTCTCGCCGTCCAGCTTGAGAATCACGCGCAACACGCCGTGGGTGGCGGGGTGCTGCGGACCCATGTTGATAATTAGCTCATTGGAGTCGAGGAAGGTCTTGTCGGGCTGGTCAAGCTCAAGGTGCGAGATGAAGCTGGCCGGGTCTTTAGTGATCTGGTCGCCCATGTCTATTGGCCGCTCTCGATTCCCAGGTTGATCTGCACCCACTCCTGATCCTGTTGAATGATGCCGTAATCCTTTCGCAGCGGATGGCCTTTCCAGCCTTCGGGCAGCAGGATACGTTTCATGTCAGGATGGCCATCGAACTTGATACCAAACATGTCGAACACTTCCCTCTCCAGCCAGTTCGCTGCCGGCCAGATGGAAACGGAACTGGGGAAGCTGGCGCCGTCCGCGATATTGGTCTTGACGCGAATGCGCTCGTTGCGTGCGAAGGAATACAGAATCCAGATCAGTTCGAATTGCTTGTCGCGAGTGGGATTATGCGTGGCCGTGATGTCCACACAGTAGTCGAATTGCTCTTCGTCGCGCAGGATCCGCAGCGCTTCCGCGGTGACAGAGGCATCAAGAACGAAGTAATTCTGGCCGAGGTAGGTGACGGCTTCCTGCACGCCGGAACCGTATTGGCTCTTTAGCCGGGCTACCGTCGGCGAATCCCACGGAGTTGTAGCCGGAACAGCAGGCTTGGCAGGCGCAGCGGCATGCGGCTGGCCGCTGGGCGGCGTTGGCGACTTGGTATCCTCGGGCATACCTTAAACGTGCAAACCTCGGGCTCAGCAGACGGTTTGGAGGAACGTTAAGTGATAACAGCTTGGCGAAACGCTGTCAACGATGAGGAGGCGCCTGGAATGTTCGCCGAAACAAAACCGTTACATCGAGACCGGTCTTAAGCCTTCACAAAAGTCGTCAGACCACGCCGGGTGCGTTCGCGAAGCTGGCACTCGCGCAGCGTATCTGCCAGCACTTCCAGGTTAGGAACGCCATACATGTAGAACTTCTCAAGCTCCGCATCCGAGGAAAATAGCCGCAGGGCCGACTGGCCCAGCAGGCGCATTCCCAGCGGTTTGTGCAACTCGAAATGGTCGATGCGGAACAATTCCAAACTTTCCTGAACCTTGGAAAGGATGCCGGTTTCCAGTTTGATCCGCTGTGTGGTGATTTCGTAGTGGGTGCGCCGGCTCTTCAGGTAGAAGGCGAGACAAATGACGCCGCACGAAATCAAAAAACCGAGGAATGCGTAGAAGATGCCAACCTCGGTACCGACGCTATACCCGACCACCGCCGCCAACGCTGCCACTGCCAGGAAAGGAACGATCTGGCCTACGGTGTAAATCAATGCCGGATAGCCAGAAAACAAGTCCTTCTCGGTTGCGACATCTTTTGACGCTGCAAATGCCGAGAGGTCGGTATTGCAGAAGCGGCATTTCAGGGCTACAGCCTTGATGGTCTCTCCGCAGACTGGGCAGGCTTTGGTGTCTCCATCCATGGTCGATGCTTCCAAGCTCCGCCGTGCTGGCTAGGATACCCGCCGCGTTCTACACCCAGTCCAATGCACCTTTCTGCCAGACCCATACATAGCCCACGACCAGAATGGCCAGAAAGATGAGCATTTCGATCAGCCCGAACATCCCCAGGGCTTTGAACTTCACCGCCCAGGGAAACAGGAAAATCGTCTCCACATCGAAGACCACGAACAGAATAGCGACGATGTAATAACGCACCGTGTAGCGCCCGCGGGAGGCTCCAATGGGATCGACGCCGCACTCGTAAGGACTGAGCTTGGCGCGATTAGGATTGTCGGGGCGCACCAGCTTGGCGGCAAGCAGCGTAATGGGGATGAGAATCCCGACCACGGCGATGAAGATGAAAATAGGAATGTAGTTTTGCGGCATCGGGTTCTTCCCTGTCGAATGCCAATACTACCGCCGCGCGCGACAGAGTTCAATGTTCCTCTGTGATCTCTGTGACCTCTGTGGTTAGGATTTTGAAAGTCATAACCACTAGAGAGAACAGATGACACAGAGAAGGTCCCGCCCCAGAAGACGAGGCCCTTGTTTATAATCGGTTCTCACCATTACAGCAAAGGAATCCATTGGCACTCGACGAAAACATCTACAAGCTGCGCCTGGAGAAGCTGAAGCAGATTGAAGCGCTCGGCCAGCCCATCTATCCCACGAAGTACGAGTTTACCCATACCATTCCTGCAATCCTGGCGAATTACTCAGGCAAGTCGACGGAAGAGTTGGAAGCTGAACGGGTCAACGTACGCGTTGCCGGGCGGATTATGGCCATCCGACTGATGGGCAAAGCCGGGTTCGCGCACTTGCAACAGGACGGTCAGAAGCTGCAAATCTACGTCAAGAAAGATGCCGTCGGCGACAAGGGATTCGAACTGTACAAGCTGCTCGATCTGGGCGACCACATCGGCGCCAGCGGATATCTGTTTCGCACTCGCACCGGCGAGTTGAGTGTGCACGTCGAAGCAATCACATTTCTGTCAAAGGATCTCTTACCGCTGCCAGAAAAGTGGCACGGCTTGACGGACGTGGAGCTTCGCTATCGCCAGCGCTATGTCGATCTGGTGATGAATCCTGAAGTCCGCGAGGTGTTCCTCAAGCGCAGCAAACTGATCCAGTCGATGCGGCGCTTTCTCGACGCGCAAGGCTTTGTCGAAGTCGAGACTCCAATGATGCAGCCCGTGGCGGGCGGCGCGGTGGCCAAACCGTTTGTCACCCATCACAACACGCTCGACATGGATTTGTATCTGCGAATCGCGCCGGAGCTTTACCTCAAACGGCTCACCGTGGGCGGGTTCGATCGTGTGTACGAGATCAACCGCAGCTTCCGCAACGAGGGTCTGGGATGGCGCTGGAATCCCGAATTCACCATGCTCGAGTTCTATCAGGCGTATACCGACTATCGCGGGGTGATGGACCTGACGCAGAAATTGATTGAGCAGGCTGCAATCGACGTGACCGGCGGGACGAAGACGAAGTGGGGAGAATTCGAGATCGACTGGAACAGCGATAACTGGCGGCGCATGACCATGCGGGAGGCGATTATCGAACGCTGGCCCGAAGCCGCCGGCGTTAAGCCGACGATGGCGGATTTCGCGACTCACGATTCGGTGAAAGACTTGGTGCAGCGCTTCAACCGGGGGCATGCGCATGTGGCTTACGATCCGCAAGAGCCTGCGGGGAAAACGATTGCCGCGCTTTTCGAGGCCGTCGCCGAGGAGCACTTGATTCAGCCGACGATCATCTACGAATTCCCGACCGCCGTCTCGCCGCTCTCCAAGCAAAAAGCCGACGAGCCGGACTGGACCGAGCGTTGGGAAATCTTTGCTGGGAAGATGGAAATTTCCAACGGCTTCAGCGAACTGAACGATCCCGAAGATCAGCAGCGGCGGTTTGAAGGTCAATTGAAAGAGCGGGAGCGCGGTGACGAAGAGGCCCATCAGATGGACGAAGACTACATCCGGGCGCTGTCGTACGGAATGCCCCCGGCGGGCGGCGTCGGCGTCGGCGTTGACCGCCTGATTATGCTGTTGACCGATTCACATACGATTCGAGACGTGATTCTGTTTCCCCTGTTGCGGCCGGAGAAGGCTTCAACCGTGGAGAACGCCGATGACACCGAGAAGTAGCCGCTCTACCCAGTATCCAACTATGCACTAGCAGTAGTGCATCCTGTTGACTAGATTCTAATCGGTTTGATCTATGAACGAGGCGGCGCTACCGTAGCCTTCCCCAACTGGAAGCTGGGTCGGTAGCGCTTTGCTCTTTCGCATTCCCGCTCCGTTTCCTCTTGAAACCCAGCCCTGCGGCGGCGATCCATGCCAAATGCTGACAGCTCAACCCGGAAGGGCTTGGCCCTTGGAAGACTTACCCAGGAAACTACGGTAACGATTTCTGAGATTTTTCGTCAGAAGATGATAGACTCCAGCCAAGATGTTCACCCCGCACCCCAATCTGAGCGACGAAGTGAACAGCAACATCGTTCAGTCGGAAGTCGAAGGCGGCGTGCTGCTGGCCGCTCTGGAGCCTTCTACGGTGCTGCAGATCCGGACCCAGAACCACCGCTATACGGCAGTTCTGTTGGGCGGCAGCGAGGCCTTGATTTCCGGACACCCCAAGTATTGTCCAAAGCCGGTGCAGGTGGCGATTGCAGGCTCAACCTGGGGAGGATCGATGTTGAAGCAGCGCTACATTGGCCGGGGCATGCACCTGGAGTTTTGTCACCCCGAATACCAGACCCCGATTGTCACTTCGCGCATTGAAGAGATCAGCGAATGCCCGCGCGAAAAGGAAATGCAGACTGCCTTGGGCGCATTTCAGATTACCGCACCAGCCTGACCGCTCCGTAAACAATCGCGGCCCACAGCATGCAACTAAGTGGAAAACACATCACTAGGCTAATAAAGAATTCACGGCTGACTCCGGACTTGGGGCAGCCGGCACAGCCGCGCCGGCGATAGAGCCGGCGCTCTGCAGCTTGCGATTCGAACTCCATGGCGATCCCGGTCCTGGTCGCGGCCATCGGTTTCCCCTTGGTCTTCGATCTTTCAAACCCAACTCCATTGTCAAGGTTGCGCCGGGCATTGTGTATTAACTATTGGGCTCACCTGTCCTTTTCGTTTCCCGTTTTGGGTCCCGCGACCGGTTTTGGCGATCGGGAGTATTCTTTAGCAAGGAAGAAAAAGCACCTGAGCTACGCAACGCTGCATAACTTTTACGATGGCAAGCAGAACTTCGATGATCCCGGAATCTCAAACACTTACCAAAGAACAGTTGCTTTCCCGCATCCAGGAAGTGGGGCGGGAGCGCTATCACCACCAGCATCCTTTCCATCTCATGATGCATGAGGGCCGCCTGAATCGTGTACAGCTTCAGGCCTGGGCGCTAAACCGCTACTACTACCAAAGCCGGATTCCCATGAAGGACGCCATCATCCTGTCGCGCAGCGAAGACCGCGAATTCCGTGCTGCATGGCGCAAGCGCATCGTGGACCATGACGGAGAGCGCGGCCACGAAGGCGGGATTGAGCGCTGGATTCGTTTAGCGGAAGCCACGGGATTGAATCGCGAGCGCGTGCAGAGCGCAACCGAGGTGCTCCCCGCAGTTCGCTACGCGGTGGATGCTTATCTGGATTTGGTGAAGAACCGGACGCTGCTGGAAGCGGTGGCATCTTCCCTGACCGAACTCTTCTCCCGCGACCTGATTGCCCTGCGCATGGATGCCTTGCGCAAGCATTATCCGTGGCTGTCCGGCGGGCTGGATTATTTCACCGCACGCCTCGATCAAGCTCCGGAGGACGCACGCTTCGCCTTCGACTACGTGGCCGAGCATGCCCACACTCGAGCCGAGCAGGAAGCGGCCATCGCAGCTTTGACTTCGAAGTGCGACATCCTGTGGGCACAACTCGATGGCCTGCATTTCGCCTACGTGCAACCGGGCTGGCCGCCTCCCGGAGCTTTTGTTCCGGAGGAAGAGTAGCCGCCATGCCCGCGCCGGACCCAAACAGCAAGCCTCGTCTCGCGGCCGGATGCCGCTGGGCGGAAGCGAACGGCTCCGAACGGATGCTGATGTTTCCCGAAGGCGCGCTGCGCTTGCAAGGCACCGGACGCGAAATACTGGAACGTTGCGACGGCCAGCGCAGCGTCCAACAAATCGTGGACGAGATGCAGGCACAATACAAGACCGGCGAAAGTGGCCGCATCGAGCAGGAAGTAAGCAAATTCCTCGAGAGCTTGCAGCAGAAGCGGATTGTTGATTTCTAATGCTGCCCAACCCTTTAGCGCTGATTACCGAGATCACCCACCGCTGCCCGCTGCATTGTGTGTACTGTTCGAATCCGCTTGAAATGCAGAAGGCTGCCGCGGAGCTTTCTACCGAAGAGTGGGTGCGCGTGTTTCGCGAAGCGGGAAAGCTGGGGGTCTTGCACCTGCATCTGACGGGCGGTGAACCCCTGGCGCGTACGGACCTGACCGAACTGATCTCCGGTGCTCGTACCGCTGGACTCTACGTCAACCTGATCACCTCCGGCATCGGCCTTTCCGAAGCGCGCCTGGCAGCACTGGTGGAAGCTGGTCTGGAGCATATTCAGCTCAGCTTTCAGGATTCGCGGGAAGCTGAAGCCAACGAAATCGCGGGCACCCGCGGTCACGCCTACAAGCTGCAATTGTCGCGGCTGATTCGCCAGTTCAAGATCGCTTTCACCATCAATGTGGTGGTCCACCGGCAGAATCTTGATCATCTTGCAGACATCATCACAATGGCCGAAGAGCTTGGCCCCGACCGTCTGGAAATCGCCAATGTCCAGTATTATGGATGGGCGTTGCGCAATCGGGACTTGCTGCTTCCCACTCGGCAGCAGGTAGAACAATCACAACAAACAGTGGCCGCGGCGGAGGAACGCTTGCGCGGCCGCATGAGAATTGACTTCACCGCTCCTGATTACTACGCCCGCTATCCTAAAGCTTGCATGGGCGGCTGGGGACGCCGTTTGCTGCTGCTTGATCCCGCCGGGCAGGTGCTTCCCTGCCATGCTGCGGGCGTGCTTCCCGGCATGCGTTTTGATAATGTTCGCGAGCATCCACTCGACTGGATATGGCGCGAGTCAGCGGCCTTTCAGCGCTTTCGCGGTGAGGACTGGATGCCCGAGCCGTGCCGAAGCTGCGAGCGCCGCACTGAGGATTTCGGCGGATGCCGCTGCCAGGCGTTTCTGCTGACCGGCGACGCCGCGGCAACCGATCCAGTGTGCACACTGGCGCCCACTCATGGCGTCGTCGAGCAAGCGCTGAACCAGATCAGCGCCGGTGCTGTTCCCTCGTCGATTCCGCCTGTGCCCGCCAACTGGATTTACCGCCCGAATCCAGGCGCAATGTCGGAATAAACCCATTCACCACAGAGGCTACAGAGGAAATTCACCCTTGCCGCGAGAGCGGAGAATTATGGCGACGGCGGCGTGATCAGACGCACCGGTATGGGCGACGCGCCGTTGCCGCCGGTCACCGGCGCATTGCCGTTAGGTGTTTGGCTGCAGCCGATCACATTGAGGACAGTAATGTTGACGTCACCAGCAAAATTGTCCATATCGACTTGATTCACAAACGCCTGCAAAAACCCCACTACCGTCTCTTGATAGGGAAATGCATTTGAAAATGTTGTATTGTCAAGAATGGGAATGGTGACGATCGAACTGCTGGTAGAGACGAGGTTGTTATTTTGCGGCCCGCTGCCCGCCGTGATTCTTGGCGGCCCGGTGGGAAATGGAGCCGTTTTCCAATCCAAACTGTCTTGACCTTGCCCCAAAGTCTCGCCGGATGCGTGGATGAGGCATTCCGTTCCCGTGGCAAGGTCGCTGTTCGCTCCTTGATACTCCGGATTAAGGGTCGTCGTATAAGTGGCGTTCGGCACAGTGCCTCCGCAGGTGTAGGACGTGACGTTGCAGCATTCGATCGCCGATTTGTAGTCAGGGTGGTTTCCCCCTCCACAGGGAGAAGCTGTCGAGGAAGGGCAAATGTCGCCAGGTTGAGCGGTCACTGCGAGGGGCACGAAGTAGATATAGGCAGTGGGGAGTCCAAAATTGCCGGCGTCCGGAGGAGTCCGATGAAGACCAGTGCAACCATCGAGGCCGGGGGGATTGCAGTCAGAGCTCAACCAAAATTGCTCCCCGATTGCGGCGTCTTCTACCTGCCCCGTCGCGGGCGTAACGAAATTAACGGCACCAATGTTGTCGTTGGTAGAAGTGACAGGGTCGATGTTTCCAATCAGCCAGGGTTTCACGCACGTGGTCTGAATCGGAGTGAAGTTTTGCAAGTTGGCAGGATTGTAGGCTTCAGCGGTGGCACTGGCCGTGGCGATTGCCGATTTCGAGCCCCAGACCCGGGCAAAGAATGTCGGCAGGTTGGTCAACTGAAGCGTGACGGTGACGTGCGGATTGTTGTTCGGAAGCCAAGTGAAGGCTGGGCTGCCCCCCACCTGCACCGGCGATCCGCCCGCGACCTGGTTGACCGGCGTGGCAGCCTGCACGATGGCCAGGATGGCTTGCGTGGCCATGCTCTGCGCCAGTAATTGAGCGGCGCCCAGATTGGTATCCCCGGGCTGCAGCGTGGTGTAACCGGAATCCGCAATCGCTTTCGCTCCCGCCAACGCAGCCGCATCTGCCGAGCGCTGAATTTCGGTGCTGGCCACGTACAAACTGACCACGTCAATTGCCAGCGCCGCCATCGCCAGCAGGCTAACAATCGAAACCGCAACCAGCAGGATGGTCTGGCCCCGCTCCCCACGACCGCGAGAGCCGGTCACAAAGTCCGCATTAGAACTGAACGTCATCAATCGAATTATTGCCTCTGGCTCATCGTCTAACCAGCCCCTCGCTTCGGATTCTACGGGATTCCGCCTCCGGCTCCAAACAAGCAAAGATCACAAAGAGAATTTAAACTTAAGACTAGAATCCTAGCCAATGAGTCAGGAAACTGGAAACACTCCGAGTCTGTCTGCCGCCGCCGCTGACGAGCCGCGCTGGTATGCGGTTCGCACGCGTTCGCGTCATGAGAAAGTCGTGGCCAAGCAATTTGAAGGTCTGGAGATCGAGTACTTCCTGCCCTTAGTGAACCAGATGCACAAATGGTCAACCGGTCTGCGCCAGGTAGAAGTACCGCTGTTTCCCGGCTACGCCTTCGTGCGACTCATCTACTCTCCGGACCAGCGGGTTCGCGTGCTGCGCACTCACGGAGTGGTTGACTTTGTGGGCACACTGGGCAGGGGCACCCCGATCCCCGACAAACAAATCGAAGACGTGAAAATGTTGTTGACCAACAAAGTGTCTTTCAAGAATTCGGCGGCGCTACGCGTGGGCCAGAAAGTACGGGTCCGGGGCGGCTCCATCGATGGCGTGGAAGGCATCCTGACGGCGCGGCGGGGACAGCGGCGGCTGGTGATTTTTATCGAACCCATACAACGTTCGCTTTCCATTGATCTGGAAGGTTACGACGTGGAAGCAGTCTAGCAACCGGCCTGGTAATGCCGGAAGACCAGCGAAGCGTTCGTCCCGCCGAATCCAAAGGAGTTGGAAATCGCATGTTGCAGCGGCATGGGGCGGGCGCCTCCGGAGACATAATCTAAATTGCACCCATCACCGGGCGCATCCAGGTTGGCCGTGGGCGGTACCACTTGATTGTGCAGGGCAAGCACGCTAACCCCCGCGGCAAAGGCGCCTGCCGCCCCCAGCAAATGTCCGGTCATGGACTTGATGGAGCTGACCGCTAAGCTGTGGGCATGCTCCCCAAACAAAGTCTCGATCGCCGCGCTTTCCGCTCGGTCACCGACTCCGGTCGAGGTCGCGTGCGCATTTACATATTGCACCTCTGCGGGCTGGATGTCTGCATCTTGAATGGCGTTGCGCATGGCGCGAAGAGCGCCGTTCCCGTCGCGCGGAACACTGGTGAAGTGATAAGCATCGGCGGTCGCGGCATAACCGACGATTTCAGCCAGAATGTTCGCACCGCGCTTCTTGGCGTGCTCCATCTCCTCCAGCACCAGCACTCCCGCGCCTTCCCCAATCACAAACCCGTCCCGGTCCTTGTCCCAGGGACGCGAGGCCTCTTCCGGGCGCTCGTTGCGGGTGGAAAGCGCGCGCATGGCGCTGAATCCCCCCACCAACAACGGGGTAATGGCAGCTTCCGAAGCGCCGCAGATCATCGCGTCCACCTGGCCCATCTGGATCAGCCGATGGGAATCGCCGATGGAATGGGTGCCGGTGGCGCAGGCGGTCGCGCTGGCGAGATTCGGCCCTCGGGCTCCGGTACGGAGCGAAATGAAACCTGAAGCTAGATTGACGATCATCGATGGAATTAGGAAGGCGGAGATTCGGCCGGGCCCTCGTCGCAGCATTTTGGAATGCTCGCGCTCCAGGATCTCCAATCCTCCGACGCCGCTTCCTACGCAGACTCCAACCCGCTCTGCGCTGCAGCAGGTTATCTTCAACCCAGATTGCTCAATTGCCATGTCACTGGCGGCGATGGCAAACTGCATGAAGCGCGCCATGCGCTTTACATCTTTGCTGTCGAGGTATTGCCGCGGATCGAAACCCTGGACCTCGGCGGCAATCTTGGTGGGGAAATCCTGAGTATCAAACTGCGTGATGCGCCGGCTTCCCGACTTGCCAGCCAGTATTCCGTTCCATGCTGCTTCCGTCGTAAGACCCAGACTGCAAATCAGACCCACACCGGTGACGACTACGCGGCGCAACTCGATCACGCGGCCGCGTGCGTGTCCGTTGCCGTTTCCGTTCCCGTTGCTGGGGTGCGTGGAGCTAACGCTTTGCATGCGCTGTTTACAAAACCACCTGTCCGGGGGAAGCAATTACAATCGCGGTGTCGGTGCGGGGGCTGACGCCCGGTCGGGTTTTGCTGGACCCATCCGGCCGCAGGGCGAATCGCTGCGTTCAGTTTACACTGCAATCATTTGGAAGCAATGGAACTAAGGTCTACTACCAGTAGAGTCGTTCGGCCTTATGCGCCGGGATGCTTTTCCGTTTGAAGGCGAGAATGCTTTTGGGCCGGATTGTGCAGAAGCCTGCAAGCGACCCTTGCGACCACCTGTGGGGATGCATTGATGTCTTCTCCTATCAATGGCTTGCGTTCGCCGGTGTCTGGCAGCGGAAATGCCGTATTGGCTTGCTTGGCAGTCTGGGATATATAGTGGCTAAGGCTGCCAACTTCGGGAGGAGTTCTCTTTGCCTGACGGCTTTCAGTCCCCGTTCGATAACATTGAGAATGCTCAGGACTACCTTGTCTTGTTGAGTGAAGCCGTCGAGGAAGCCCGGCAGAATGTTGCCGCCGACCTTACGTCAGACGCCAACGTGAAGTCGCCGCGGCGCTTGGAAGCAGTCCGCCTGGCGCTTTACAAGCTGGAGAAGCTCGAACAACATATCAAATCAAGCCGCCGCCTGCTGAACGACCTGCGCACCTTACGGCGACTTCTGTTTGAGGAAAGAACCGAAGCAGAAACTTCCAAAGCTGTGCTTGACCGCAAGCGCTGACTGCGAGCAGGTAGTCGATCCCAGATCGGCTTCGCTACTGTAACGTCACCAACACCTGGATGACGCCCTTGCCTGCACTCAATGGCTCCAACGCTTTTCCTACCACCGCGCCCAACATGCGGTTGCGCTCGGTGCCTTTCATGGCATGACCGGGCGTGGCAGAAGTTACCAGCAAATCGCCGGGCAAAATCGGACCATTCTCCGCACTCACTTTGCAGGGCACGATTCCCACAATCGCCAAAGGAATCTCGTTCTCGACATTTTCCGCCATCAAATGCGGCGTCGCCAACACTCCCGGCTTCGTGGAATAGATGCCCGCAACCAAAGTGGAATAGGGTTCGGTGGCCAGAGTCAGCTGCCGGGACGACCCGCGATCGACCACCATCAGGTCTCCGGGCTCGCGGCGTCCTTCGCCGGCTCCAATAGCTACGGATTCGGCGAAATCGGCTCCACCGGTTTGCGTACCTCCATCGAAGAAACCTTTGCCGCTGCCATCCACACGGAATTTGTGCACGCCTTTGACAGCGCCCACCAGGAGGCTCCCGGCCGCGGAGTTGTCAAAGTAACCGGCAATGCCCGTGGATCCGCTGGTAGTGCCGCTCACGCCGATATTGTCAATCGACTCTCCCAATACTCCGCTGCCCTGGGGAGCAGAGCTGATTCCAATCACACCGCTGCCGTTACCCGAACCGCCGTTGAATACCCCCATTACTCCGCTGGCATCGCCTCCGGCGCCGCTGCTGGCGTCGTTGATTCCTTCGACTCCCATTCCGCTCGAACTGACGGTGATGCCAACCGTCCCCACCGTGGCGCCGGTAGTGCTGTTCGTCTGGCCATAAACGCCAACCCCCAATAAACCGTTGCTCACTCCCGCCACTCCGACGGGCATCGTGTTCTGGGATTTAGAAGTGTTGTTACCGAGGATGGCCTCGCCGCCATTGGCGTTGGTGAGCACGTAGAGCCGCGCTCCCGGGGACGTTGCACCACCAATGCCGACGTTCGTGCCACTCTGCGTGATCGCGGAATTGCCCAACGCAGTTGAGCTGGTCCAGATGGGAATGGTGTTGGCTGTCCCGCCTCCAGTGACCGGCGTCTGAGCGAGTGCAATGCAGCACGAGAAAATTAGAAACAGTCCGGCAAGTGAGCGCTTCATATTTGTCCCCCTCGGGATGTAGCTCAAGGCGCGGCGCTGCCCAAGAAAAATTGGGAGTCAGGTGGACGCGAGACCCGCGTCCACTGCGCAGAGCCGGCAGCCTTAATCTACGAACATACCTCTTGGGGGAGGGATGCAGCAGCCTGCGGAAAATGCTGCTCCGCAGAACGCCGGGGTTAATTTGAACCGCATCGCGCCTCGCTGTCAAGATGAAACAAGTCCTCAGCCGTTTCATTCTTGGGTAGTGGTGTCAAAGAGTTGTTTAGGATCCGTGCAAGGCGAGCAATGGCTGACCACGACGTGTGGAAGCAAGGAGTCGAAGGACTCTAGCGGAAGGCAAACGAGGCTACGAAGCTGCGGCTCTCGGGGACCGGCGACCGTATCTAACCTAACTCTTTGGAGTGCCCCAAGCTCTGCTTGGGCGGGTGTTGATTTGTCACATTCTTGTCGGGCGATCCGAAACAAACCCTTCTTGGAGTGTTGGGACGCTCCACCGACTCAAACGCGCTCCGACGTTGAAACTAAATGACTTACGACTAACTCCTCCCCGCCATTTCCTTCCCCAGATGCGAAACTTTTTTCGTCTTTTGGTGTTAGTTTGTTAGATCACTCATTTTCGAGGGCAGCCACTTCTGGCAGCAGTTCGAAGCCAGGGCGGAATCTTGCCTATAGCCCTAATATTCCACCAATGCAAGCGACGAACGCCATTTTAGGCAAGGGGAGGAACAATGTTGACATTTCTGCAGCGTAGGCTGGTTGTGTTGTTGGCGTCGCTGCCGATGTTTCTCATTGGCTGCGGGGGCGGAAGCGGGAACACAAACGTCTCATTGCCGGGTGGTGGGAGCGGCAACGGCGGAGCCGGATCGAGCGGCCCCGTATTCGGCTCATTCTTCGGCATGAATCAGGTGCATTTGAATCTATGTGACCCGACCCCTGGCGCGGGGCCGTTCACTGATGCTCCGATCGGTGCCTTTCGCGCCTGGGATGTCTGCAAGACTCAATGGCCGGACCTCGAACCTTCAGCGGGCACCTTCGATTTCACCAACCTGGATACCGTCATGGCATCAGCTTCCGCGGCGGGCGTTAGCGATGTGCTTATGGAGGTGGGCCGCATTCCGAATTGGATTTCCTCCAATCCCGGAGATACGCTTTGCGATGCCGCTAACATCAACGGCGAGCTACCGGGTTTGTGCGATCCGCCACGCGATTTGAACTCTGATGGCACCGGAACCGATGCCACCTTCATCGCCTTCGCGCAAGCGCTGCTGACCCACGCTGTCGCGCAGAACTACCCCTTGAAATATATAGAGATTTTCGAAGAGTTTCATCGCTCCGATTCTCTCACCGGAGGGGCGGTTCAATGCTCCCTCCCTTTAGCCGGGATACCCTGCTCGTGGCGTGGAACCTACGCTCAGATGCTGCGCATGACACAAGACCTGCGCTGCATTGCAAAGGGCAAGGCCGCTGACCCCATTACGGCTATTGGGCGCACCTGCGGGACGGCGGGTTATGGAAACACCGGAATTATGCCCAGCTTGAACATCAGCGTGGGGAATGCTGGCCCCAGCGATTTTGATAACGGCGCGGTCGTGATGGCAAACTTCCTCTACTGCAATCACAATCCGCCAACCAGCAGCGTTTGCAACTACACCAACTCCGAGGGCAGCGCCGCGACAGACATGATTGGCGGCCACGCATACTTCGGTAGCAACATCCCAGAAACTGTGTTGAGCGCAGTCACCGCACAACATAATCTCTTCTCAACTACCGATCAATCAAAGCCTTATTTCATCGGCGAGGGAAGCTGGGGTGCAAACGCGAACCTTACGGATGCAGGCCTGCAGAACGCCTATGTCACGCGCTGGTACCTTTCGTTGTGGATGACGAAGGACGTAAAACGTGCCTATTGGTGGTCGTGGGATGCCGCAGGCGCACAAGGCCAAGCCGGTTTGTGGACTCTCTTTCCTGACCCTTTTGGTGACTGCACCACCCCCGACAATAATGCCGACGGCGGTTTCTACTGCTCCGCCGGAGTTGCTTACAATCAGACCGTCAGTTGGTTGCGCAATGCCACTTCGGTTAACTGGACTTGCCCCGACAGTAATTGCACAAATCAAAGCCAGGGTGTTTATACGTTTACGATAACTGGGAAGAATGGCTATCAAGGCCTCGTCGAATGGAATAGCACGGCGGTGTCTTCGTGCTCGCGCGCGCCTTGCGGGTCAACCGCCGTGCCGGCCGCACCCTCAGGTTTCAGCGCTTCACAGTGGAGGGACCTTGCCGGTGTGACCCACAACGGCGCTCCGTCTGCCATCGGAGCATCCCCGGTGATTGTCGAGAACATGGCGCCGCCTTCGCAGTGACAGAACCGAAGCCGCGAGGAAATCGGTTTCCGCTCTGTTGGACAGCGCCAGATTTCATTCCTCAAAACAGGGGGAGCGAATCCTCCGCTCCCCCCTATCAAAGGAATCAATTACGGCTGTCCAGCATAGCCGTGGACCACCCCGCTCTGGTCGGTGTAGCGCCCCACGACGATGCCGGCATTGTTGAGACCACGCGTCCGGGTCTCGAATGATCCCGGGAACGTAATCGTGGTGAAAACATTATTCTTTGCATGGTATCCGCTGAAGGGACCACTGGTGCTCGTGCCCCAGAGTCCTACGTACTCGTCAGTGTCATTCACGCGGTCGGTTGCAGTGACCACGCCATTGGCCATCGGGTCGTCAATTTGAATGAAACGGGTGCCGATGAGGGCGAACCCGTGCTCGACGCCACCGGAGTCGTCAAAGATCCCCACCATCGCGCCTTTGTTATTGATGCCCGTGAATTCGGTCAGGATCGCGCCATTCGGGGCGTCAAAGGTCGTGTAGGTGCCGTTGACGAGCTTGAATCCGTGAAAAACGCCACTGGAGTCAGTGAAGGCGCCCACGACTTCGCCAGCGTCGTTGATGCCCCAGGCGTTGGTCGAAGTCGCTCCCGGAGGATCGAGCGTGGTCACATGAAGCTGGGCGTTGATCATCAAGCCGTGAGTGATGCCCGAGCTGTCTGTATACCAGCCCACTGCCTGGTTGTGGTTGTTGATTCCGTACAGCAGCGTGGCCGTCGCACCGGGAACATCTACGGTCTTGAACGTCGTACCAATCAGCGCGAAGCCATGGCTGACGCCACTTTTGTCGATATAGAATCCGACAATGGTATTCGCAGTGTTGATGTCATTACAGTCGGTCTCGAACGCGTTGGGACCATCGATCGTCTTTAGCGCTGCCCGGGCTGGCAGCGCACTCAGGGTGAGCAAAACGGTGATTGCCAGAAAACTGGCAGCCAGTACTCCGATTCTGTGCTTTACCATGGAAATGCCTCCTAGGATATTTGGCGACCCATCCTATTCACCGACCGGGCCGCTGTCAAGGGCTGAATAGTCCAAATTCCTTGCCAGACGGGGGATCTCAGGCGGATAGATCAGGGGTAACGCAGTGGGCGAATTGCACTGACCACCGGGTAGGTCCGTTGAGTTACGACTCCGGGAACGCATCCACGATTCGCTTCTGACTGGGAAGCAGGAGCGGTCGTAGTGCGGTAGCAGGCAGCCAGCGTGGTGTACCCTCCCATGAGGCGCGAAGCTGGCCTTCGGCCTCCACTTCATACACCGCCAGATTGACGGGAATTTCCACGTGAGAGAAATAGCAGAATTTCAAGCGCGCGCTGGTCACGTTCAAACCCGTTTCCTCGTAGAACTCGCGCGCCACCGCGTGCTCGGTGCGTTCCCAAGGCATCGCAATTCCTCCGGGAAATGAGAATCCTCGACCATCGCTACGTTCGATCACCAGGAAGCCGTCACTATTCCTTATCACGCCAACAGCAACTCTCAATGCCCCAAAGATCGGCAAACGGGAATAGACCGCCAGGCCGGTTCGAGAGAGAATCCAAAACGCGTACCTCTTCAGTACATTCATGATGGCTATGTCGAACCCAATGGCTTGACCCAAACCGAAACACAATGCCGCAGAGGAATCTGGGCCCGCGAAACTCGCCGTCGGCTACCCGCAAACAATATCATGGCCATCCAAGCGCGCCCTGAAAACAAGAGCCCTTTCCAAGCATGAAGCGTCCGCGTCATTAACCAAGCCGGCAAGGGCTCCAGGAGGATGAGATGAATGGGTCCTGAGGAGATACCTCAGTACCCGAAGAAAGGCATGTAGAGGGGAACTTCCAGTGGAGGCTATCTAGGGCGGGGGTCTTAAGAACGCGGTCTTCGCGCTAAGAGGTGCACAACGACCATCCTGTCTCGGCGCACACGAAGTAGGAGCGGTAGGAAGCGCAGGGAGGAAATGCCAAACCGAGATGATAGGGATCTGGCGCTGCGCGTGAAGAAAGACTCTAGCTAATCGGAGTCGCCTTCCTTACAGAGCTGATCATCCTCGCAACGCGCATAGTCCCCCTCCTTGCAGTGGTACCAGACCAGCTTGTCGTCGGCGTCAGAACAGGAACACTCCACTGGCCCCCCGCATTGGCTGAATTCGCCCGAGGCGCAATTGGTCCAGTGCTTCGCCGCCTCGGGGATAGGGTACGTTTCCGAGCAAAGCTTTTTCTTGGACGCGGAAACCGACCAGCGAATCACCAACGGATCAGACTTATCCAAAAGCATGTCCGCTGGCCGTGGCCCGGCCGCGTTCGCAAGGCTGCTCACCGCAAACAAACAGGAGAGCCTTAGTAACTTCGCAACAACATTCAATTTCGTTCGCACCCTGTCAAGCGACGATCCTCACCTAGACGCTGACGCACTGGTTCCAGTCCCTTCCAAAACGACTTGCTGTGGGCTGGCGGTATCATTGTCATTAAAGTCGAGGACTCCGTTGTCCACCCCAATCTTCTGGGGCGTGAAGGTAACGCTTACCTTGCAGGCAACCCCGGCTGCAATGCTCGTTCCGCAAGTGTTCGCCTGAATTGTGTAATCGCCAATCGTGATAATGCTACCCACCGTAATCGCGCCGGTCCACGTATTCTTCACCGTTACTGATACGGGCGCACTTGTCGTCCCCACCGCCTGGTTTCCAAAATTAATAAGATAATAGGGTGCAAGCGCAAGGGCCGTTCCGATGCCTGTCAATCGCATGTTGTGCGGACTTCCAGGGGCGCTGTCACTGATGACGAAGTTCGCGTGCTCGTAGCCTGCGAAGGTGAAGTTTTGCGGGGTCGGCTTGAAGGAAATATTCCATTGGCAACTCCCTCCTGCGGGAATCGTCCCATTACAACTGTTGGTTTGGGAAAAATCCTGAGCGGCGAACCCCGCAAAGTTGACGCCCGAGATAGTCACAGGAGTTGTGGACACGTTGGTCATGATCACGGGCACCATCTTCGTGCTGCCAAATGTAACGGTCTTGAAATCGACGCCGGGATAAGGCAAATTGAGGTTTACCTGGCTACCGATCCCATTGAGGCTGATGACTTGTGGGCTGGTCGGATCGCTGTCGGTAATAGTCACGTTTCCGGAACGCGCCCCCAAGTCGCTCGGCTTAAAGACCGCGCTGAGCCGGCACATGTAGCCGGGCTTTAGAACCTTAGGGCATCTGTTGGTCTGACTGAAGTCACCGGAAGTGACGATACTTGAGATCGTGATCGGAGTCGAGCTGTAATTTACTAAAGGAATGCCTTGCACGGGGCTTGATGTGCCGACGCCCTGACTTCCAAATTCCACATAATTCGTGCTAGCCAACGGGCAGTTTCTCGGCTGCAGAACCTGGGGTGGATTGGGGGACTGATTAAAGTTGAAGACGTCCCAAATATCCTTGGCGTCCAAATCCCGTTGGGTGAGAGGAGGCAAACTGAAGCGTTGTTCAATCGTCTTCAATATGGAAGAAAACTCGTATTGTGTATGGGAAATGTGCGCAGGCAATGAATAAGGCGAGATGACGATCATAGGGACGCGTGGGCCCAAGCCGAAACCATCCACCTGAGGCGGAGGATAGTGGTCGTACAGGCCGCCAAAATCATCCCAGATCAGAATGATGGCGGTCGAAGCCCAATCTGCCCCCTGCATCACGGCGTTAATCTGCTGTACCGACCAGTTTTCTCCATAACATGTGGCATTCGGCGGATGTTCGTCCGCGAGACCCGTCACCACCCAACTTACTGCAGGCAGGTTCCCCGCCAGCGCATCAACCTCAAACTGCGTGTCCGAGACGACATGTTCGGTCCAGAGCGACGAATTGCGGATGTGATTAATGGAGTCCAGCACGGAGAACACGTATCCCTGCTGACCCTCGGCAGGCGCATAATACTTCCAGCTTACTCCGGCTGTTTCGAGCTCGTCCGCCAGAGTTGGGAAGTCGAAACAAGGAAACGCAGCGTCGATGTTTCCCTGGGGATCGAGCGTTCTTACACTCGTGGTTGGCGTGGCATCACATCCCGAGGAGCCGGAATGATGCATAGGTTGTAACGGATCTTCGGGCAGATCGACGACACCGTTGGAGGTGGCCGCGACCGTGTATAAATGATTGGGATAACTGGGTCCGTGCAACGACGAGAACATTTGATCGGCCAGGGTAAAATGCTGCGCGTAATACCAGTAGTTGGGGATGCCAGTTGAGTCAAACTCGCGATAGGCGAGCAGATCGCCATTCTCGTTTCCCTCATCCACCAAGTCGAAACCGTCCATCTTGCCATTGTCCATGGCGGTCAAAGCGTTCTCGCCCGTATGGCCAAAGCCATGCGAAGTCATGTCAGGCATCGGACCCAGTGTCACTACCTGGCCATCCGCTAGTTTGCCCTTAGTGGCGCCGCGAGCTCCGGGAAACTGACCGAAGTAGTTATCGAAGCTATGATTTTCTTTGATCAAGAAAACGAAGTGCTGAATCGCGACTCCACCCTGGGGAGGCGCCGCAGGCTTAACTTGGTTCGACATTTCCTGGGCCCACCCGCCAGTCGTCATCGAAAATATGACCAGCGCAGCGGTCAACCGAAGCCCGGGATGACGTCTACATTGCTCACTCATGGAATCACTCCATTGCAGATTTGCATCTGCTGGTACACCCGTACTATGGTCTTGAGCCAGGGGCGGCAGTCGAAATAGAGGCCGCACTGGTTCCATTCCCGTGTAGGGTAAGCTGTTGCGGACTCGTTCCATCGTTATTATTCAAGTTGAGGACACCGTTGTCTGGCCCCAATACTGAGGGCGTGAAGGTCACCGAAACGATGCAGTTTGCGCCCGGCGACAGAGTAGCGCCACAGGTGTTCGAGGCTATCGCATAGTCTCCAATATCCGCGACGCTGCCGATATTGATCGTATTCGTCCACGCGTTGGTCACGGAGACGGTCTTCGGTGCGCTGGTCGTACCGACCACTTGATTGCCGAAGTCAATGTTTACACGGGGGACGATAGCCAGGGCCGAACCTACGCCGATGAGGCGCCCGATGTGCGGACTTCCCGGCGCATTGTCTTCAATGACAAAGTTTGCGTGCTCATTGCCCCGGAAACCGTAGTTCTGAGGCGTCGGAGTGAAGGTGATGCTCCACTGGCAATTTCCCCCGGGCGCGATCGTCCCGCTGCAGCTCGTCGTCTGCGAAAAATCCTGGGCGTCAATGCCTACAAAGGAAGTCTTGGACACGGTCACCGGAACGGTGGAGACGTTGGTCATCGTGACTGTCCCGGCTCTCTTACTGCCAAAGGTCACCGTGCCAAGGTTCAACCCTGGGTAGGTCGGAGTTACGTTGACCAGAGTTCCGGTTCCCTCCAAATCGACAACTTGAGGGCTGGAAGGATCGTTGTCAGTGAAAGTTAGCTGTCCGTTCCGCGTGCCCGTTGCTGTGGGCGTAAACCTTAAGGTGTAGTTGCACTGATATCCCGGCTTAAGCGTCGTCCTGCAATTGCTGCTTTCCGCGAAATCTCCGGTTACGGCGATGTTGGAGATCGTCACCGGTACATCGCGCCAGTTGAAGATGGAAACGGTCGTGGGTGGGCTGGTTGTACCGATCCCCTGATTGCCAAACTTAACATAGCTACTTGAGTTCAACGGACAGCTGCGTTGCTGCAGAACCAGCGGAGGATTTGGTGTCTGGTTAAAGTTGAAGCTGTCCAGCAGATCGTTCGCCTTTGCGTCGCGCTCGGTGAGAGGCGCCAGATTGAAGCGCTCTTCGATAGTTTTCAAGACTGAGGATGCTTCGTACACGGTATGCGAGATGTGTCCCGGGATCGCGTAGGGCGAAATGATGAGCATCGGAACCCGGGGCCCATAGCCAAAATCGTCCACTTGGGGAGGCGGGTAGTGATCGTAGAAGCCGCCAAAATCGTCCCACATTACGATGATTGCCGTCGAGGCCCAATCGGGACCCTGCATCACAGCGTTGATCTGCTGTACCGTCCAGTTTTCGCCATTGCAAGTGCTGTTGGGCGGATGCTCGCTTTGGTGACTGGTGGAGGTAAGCCAACTAACAGCGGGGAGAGTTCCCGCCAGCGCGTCGGTGACGAAGTTTGAAGTATTTACAACATGTTCCGTCCAAAGGGAGGTATTACGAATGTGGTTGATCGCATCCAAGGTTGAGAAAACATATCCGTTCTCCCCTTGAGACGACGCGTAAAACTTCCATGACAAGCCGGCCGCCTGGAGGCTATCCGCCAAGGTGGGGAAATCAAAACAAGGAAACGCGGCGTCATAGTTTCCCTGAGCGTCCAAGGTACGGGCGGCGATAAAGGGACTGGCGTCGCATCCCCAGGAGATTCCCGTCCCGGACCCCTGAGGCTCAAGCGGGTTAAGCGGAATTTCCAGCACGCCGCCCGAGGTTGCGGCCACGGTATAAAGACGATTCGGAAACGTCGGACCATGCAGCGAGGAGAACATCTGGTCGGCAAGGACGAAGCTTTGGGCGTACAACCAGTAATTGGGAATGCCGTCAGACTTGAATTGCCGGTAAGGCAGAAAGTCGCCGTTCTCGTTGCCAAAAGCTGGCAAGTCGTATCCGTCCATCAGTCCGTTGTCTATCGCCGTCAGCGCTCCATCTTCCGTGTGATCAAGGTCGTGCGGCGTAACGTCGGGCATCGGCAAGAGGCTGACCGATATCCCGCCAGCCACCTTCCCGAATTTTGCCCCTCGCGCGTTGGGGAACTGTCCAAAGTAGCTGTCGAAACTCCGGTTCTCTTTGATGATGAAAACGAAATGCTGGATCTGGCTTAAGTCGGGTTTCGCCGGACGTTGTAGCCGCGGGTTATCGGCTCCCCGCGCACAAGGGGCAATGAACAGACTACAACCCATGACTAGCAAAAGTACTCGAGTTCGACCATCCTGCATGTATTTCATCTCCGAGGCGTTGAGCTTTGCCGAATTGCGGCTGGAGACTCAGCACCCAATGTGCCCCGCGCTTTCACAACCACCCCGAAGTGGCTCAAAAGACTCTTAATCACCGGTACCAGACAAAGGCAAACGTTCCGACAGGTTCGAGACCTTCAGAAAAGCACTGCGGGCACCCGTCATCTGCGGGGTAAATACAACACTGATCGTGCAACTCAGATCCGGAGCCAGCATTGCAGTGCAACTGTTGGTGTGAATCGCAAAATCGCCCGGGTCCGGTCCCGTGATCGAAAAAGTTCCAAGGGCCTGATCGTCCGCACCGACGTTGGTTAATTTGACAGACATCGGCGCGCTCGTGCTGCCGACTTTTGTGTTCGGGAAATTCAGCGACGTGGTAGAAGCCGTCAGCACCGGAACCATGTTGGTCTGGCGAATACGATTGTTGCCATTGTCCGCAATCAGAAGGCTCTTTGCGGCGTTCACCGAAAGTCCGCTGTTATCCAGTGTGGCTTTGGTAGCAGGGCCGCCATCGCCTCCGAAACCTGCGGAGCCTGGGTGTTGGGGATTGCCAGCGACGGTATCAATGGTTAGAGTCGCCGCGTCAATGCGCCGCACCAAGGAATTGCCGCCGCCACCCACATAGACGTTGCCGACAGCGTCCACTGCCACCTGCGACGGAGTGACGGTCTTCGCCTTGATGGCCGCGCCGCCGTCGCCGAAGAACCCGGCTTGGCCCGTGAAAGCAAAAGTCAGAATATCGTCGACCGGTAATCCAGATCCGCCGCATCCTAGCAGTACCGCGAGGATACAGCGCACTTTATTATTCTGAACGTCGGCTATGTAGACATTTCCAGCTCCATCGTTGGCCACACCTGTAGGCCGGTTGACCAGGGCCAACGGCGCCGGACCACCATCGCCCGAATGCCCAAACTGGCCGGTTCCAGCGGCGGTCGTGATATTACCCTGATTCGGGCCACTGAGGTAGACCTGACGCACGCGGTTTCCGAAAGAGTCTGCAATGTATAAGTTGCCCAGATTATCCACGGATAGGGCGGACGGGTTGGTTAAAGCGGCATTCGGCCCAGTTGCTGGGCCTCCGTCGCCGCACTGGCCGGTCGGAGGGTCGCACTGCACGCCAGCGTTCCCTGCGATAGTCGAGATCACGCCGCTGGGAGAAATTTCGCGGATGACGTAATTGAGAGTGTCTGAGACGAAAATGTTGCCGGAGTTGTCTATCGCGACACCGTAGGGGGCGTAGAGCGTCGCGCTTGTGGCCGGACCGGTGTCGCCGCTGAAGCCGGCACTGCCGGTGCCGGCAATCGTAGTGATGATGTTCGATCCCGAGCTGACTTTGCGAATCCGGTTGTTCGCTGAGTCCGCAATGTAATAGTTCCCCTGACTGTCCCAGCTCACTGATTGCGGATTGGCCAAGGTTGCCAAGGTTGCGATCTGATTGTCGCCTCCGGAGGCACCTCCCGCAAAGGTGGTGATATTTCCGCCCGTCACTTCACGGATACGCTGATTGCCGGCATCGGCAATCCAAAGGTTGCCACTGGCGTCGACCAATACGTCGTAGGGCAGGTCCAGCTCGGCCTGTACCGCCGGTCCTCCATCCCCGGAGAATCCTTGCACACCGGTTCCGGCCACCGTGCTTATTTTCCAATTGCTAACCGTGATCTTGCGGACGCGAAAATCCAATTGATCGGTGAAATAAAGGTTTCCCGCGGAGTCCTGGGACAAACCTTCGGGGTTATACAGATGGGCGTTCGAAGCCGGGCCTCCGTCACCACACGGATTGGTGGTGGGGGTACAGAACTGCCCGGTTCCAACGATGGTCACAATATCCCCAACAGGGTTAGAAGCGTTATTGCATCCACCCGTTGAGCCGATAATGCAGCGAACCCGCTGATCGCGCGTGTCGGTGAAAACGACATCGCCAAAGGAATCCAGCACGATGCCCGTCGGATAGTCGAGTTTGGCGGTTATCGCGGTACCATGATCGCCACAGCCTTCGGTGGGACCATCGCAGAAATGTCCGGTGCCCGCGATCGTAGTGATAATGCCAGTGCTCTTCGTCAGCAGCCGTACTCTATTGTCCTGCGTGTCGGCAATGTAGACATTGCCGGAGGCGTCCACAACCATGCCCTGCGGTGAATCCAACAGGGCGCTGGTCGCCGCGCCTCCATCTCCGCATACCCCCCAACTGGGGCTACAGACGGCACCGGTTCCGGCGATGGTCACAATGTTGCCGTTAGTGGTGACCTCGCGAATGCGGTGCAGGTCAGCAATGTAGATGTTGCCGGCGGAATCAATGGCTAGTCCGTCTGGGGCGCTCAAAGTCGCCGCGTTCGCAGGCCCATTGTCCCCGCTAAACCCCTGAATACCGGTTCCAGCAAACACGCTTATCGTGCCGGCAGGGGTTACCTTGAAAACGTTGTAGCTGTAGGCGGAAGCGATATAAAAGTTGCCACTAGCGTCCTCGACCACCGCGCTGGGACCTGGGATGTCGTTGGCAGTGGCAGGACCGGAGACCACTGCGCCACCAGCTACTGTCTGTATGGTGTTCTGCGCTTGGGCACGCGAAACCGCAAAAGGCCAACTAACGAGGCAGCCCAGGCAGAGCAAAGCGGCCCAGGCAGAAAAGTACGAATTCCGGCTTGCATTGCGCGTAACTGTGTTGTTACGAGTCGCAGGACGCAGGCAAGCAGCGATCGAATGGGAACTGGCTATGAAATACATGATGCCTCCGCGGATCGGGAACGTAGTGGGTTTCGAGCCTAGCTTTATCTTGGGGGATTCCTAAGCCAACCTAATTCAGCGAATCTTACGCTTACACCTCATCGAGCGAACAGTGGCCTTTCGTCTCTATGGACCCGGTCCCAAATAGACGGAGGTGTGGCGATATCTAAAGTCCTCAGTTGTTGGCCGTCATAACATCCGTTCGATAGGGAGCGTTACCGCTCTGATCGCTGTGGGTCAAGACGAACAACATGGTATTGCATTTCAATCGTTTCGGCAGCAACCAACCAAATAGCCCCAGACCTCTAACGAAAGCACGATAAGGAAAACAGGGATTATCGAGCGTATAACTTCCGATCAGATCCTGATGAACAATGCTCAGGTCGGCTCTGCGACAAAGTTCTCCGAACGTTTGCACGCAAAACCAGCAAGTGTGCTCAACGTTCCAGCAAGTCTTGGGATACTTGATGAATGCGTACATCATGGCTCCCAGCGAAAACGGGAACGGAGTGGTGATGATGAGTTTTCCGCCAGGCGCGAGATGTTTTTTCGCCTGGGTGAGGAATGCCCCGGGATTGGACAGGTGTTCGATCATGTCCCCGGCCACGATGGTATCGAACTGGCGATCGAGTTCGAAGGTCTCGGCGTTGGCTGCGTAAAGATTGCGGAATCCGAGCTTTTCCAGTTTGCCAATGAGATCCTCCCGCAGGTCCAGTCCAACCGCCTCGGGGAACCGCTTACATAACTGCCCGTGCAACCACGTCGGGTCATTGGGATCCGGGTCATGTGCCGCGCAACCTACGTGAAGCACCCTGGGCCCGTCCACCAACGGCACAACCTGACTCGATCGTCGCTCAATCTTCATTATGATTATGACCTTCCGTCATTAAGAGTACTGTTTCTGAATCGGGGGAATATTTCCACTCACAGATCTGATTTCTCGACGATGAAATTCTCCAGAACCAGGGTGTCCATCTCACTGGTTTTGAACGTATGGAAAGCGTTCGCAGGAGTGGTCACCACCGGTTCGCCCTTCAGATTGAAAGATGTATTCATGACCACCGGTACGCCGGTGGCCTGGCCGAAGCGCTCGATCAGTTTGTAGTAGCGCGGGCTCTGCTCTTTAAAAACAGTTTGCAGGCGGCCCGTGCCATCCACGTGGGTAATCGCCGGAAGTGTGCTATGTTGCGACGGCACTACCGGGACCACATAAAGCATGAAGCGCGCCGGATAGTGCAGCGTAGCGTGCGGCAGTTCGAAGTATTTTTCGGCCGATTCAGCCAGCACCGACGGGGCGAAAGGGCGATAGGGTTCGCGGAATTTGATCTTCGAGTTGACGATGTCCTTCATCTCCGGGTTGCGAGGATCGGCCAGTATGCTGCGGCTGCCCAACGCTCGCGGCCCCCACTCAAAGCGGCCTTGTGACCAACCCACCACCTTGGCATTCGTAAGACGGTCAACGACGGTGTCCACGAGTTCATCCTCGTTCTTAAGCCGGTGGTGTGGAATGTTGTTCTGGACCAGAAAATCGCTGATCTCCCCCTCGGAGTTGGCGCTTCCCCAGTAGGCATGCTTCATGGTGAAAGTTCGCGGATGCCCGAGCAGGGTGTTGTAGGCCCAAAGAGCGGCGCCCAGAGCGCCTCCGCCGTCCCCGGCAGCGGGCTGAACGTAGAGCTGTTCGAACTCGGTTTCGCGCAGGATGCGGGAATTCGCGACGCTGTTGAGTCCGACGCCGCCGGCAATGCAAAGCTGTTTGAGCCCTGTCTGTTTCTGCAGATTGCGGGCCATGCCTAACAACAATTCTTCCGTCACTTTCTGAATGCTGGCGGCAATATCCGCGTAGTGCTGGTTCAATTTGCACAGCTCGCGGTAATTGGAAGGTGGGTCTCCGAAATATTTGGGGAACCCGGTGCCCTCGGTGAAAAAATTCAGCTTGGTGGGGCGAGGTTCACCAAACAAAGACTCGAAGCGCCGGGTGAATGTGCGATCGGTGGAGTAGTGGAAGGAGAAATAATCCATATCCAGCGCAAACGATCCGTCGGAGTTCTGCCGGACGACCTTCCATACTTTATCCACGTACCGGGGCTGCCCGTAAGGTGCCATGCCCATCACCTTGTATTCACCTTCATTCACTTCGAAGCCGAGGAAAGCAGTGAAGGCGCTATATAACAGGCCCAACGAATGCGGGAATTCCATCTGCCGGAGCAGCTTGATTTCATTGCCGCGTCCCACCCCACACGTGCCAGTCACCCATTCTCCAACTCCATCTACCGTGAGAATGGCAGCCTCATCGAAAGGCGAGCACAGGAACGCGCTGGCAGCATGGGATAAGTGGTGCTCGGAGAACAGAATCTTCTCCTTAGGGATATCTCCCAACTCGGACTGGATGGTGGATGCAACCCACATCTTGTCCATCGTCCAGGTCATCATGGATTCACGGAACACTTTCCATGATTTTGGGTAGGTCTGAAATGTCATCATCAGAATGCGGTCAAGTTTGCGGAATGGCTTCTCGAAGTAAACGACGTAGTCTAGATCCGTGCCCTTGATGCCGGCCTGTTCCAGACAGAACTTGATCGCCAGCTTGGGAAAACCAAAATCGTGCTTGATGCGTGAGAAGCGTTCTTCTTCGGCAGCAGCCACAACCTGGCCATCGTGCAACAGCACGGCAGCCGCATCGTGGTAATAACAAGAGATTCCCAGGATATACAAGATTATTGCCTTCTGGCCCACGGCATATCGTAGGCCTCATCAGGGTGTTCGAGCCACGCAGTCGGAGATTTCTTGATACGGAGCGGATCCCAAAACAAGCGCGCGGCTACTCCAAACGGCAACACCACCGTTCCGTAGAAAATCGTGAGTAAGACTCTGGACTGAAAGTTGCCAATCTTCTTGGCTACCCGTTTCCATCCTTGCCAAAGCCGTTTCAGCGTCTCCATGCGTCTCCTTGAGCGATCAAAACGATCGTACTTACGGCTGACTCGCTGCCGGTGTCGCTGTGAGCGATGTAACTGCAGAACTATTCTGCGCTCCGCAAGCCGGCGCATGAGCGCCAAGTCCGCGGACGGTCTGTGCCAACTGCTCAGCAATCAGCGCGTGCCCGGCCACGGTCGGGTGCACGTGGTCCATGAAGACCGCGTCTTGATTCTGGTCCCGCACCACATTCATCATGTTCACCAGCGGGATGTTATTTTCCTTAGCAAACTGGAACATCGCCTTTTGGTACTCGTGGGTTGCCTGGAACTCCCCCTTGGTGCCCATCAGCAGGAAAATGAGTTGGGCGTGATGCTCATCGGCAGCTCGTTTGGCTGCTTCCAGTTCTTTGATGTAGTGATCGGCCGGCGGATTGGGCAATGAGTCTGCGGTATCCCAAGTGCCCAGCATGATCCTTCCACGCAGGCGGTAATACACAAGATTTCGCAGCAGACCCTCGATCGTGAAGTTGTAGATTGCGCTTCGACGGACGATGGACTTCAGTTCCACTCTTCTCAGAAATTGCTCTTTTTCAGCTGCGTTTAGATCAGCCAAACTATCAAACCCGGTGTTGAAGGAGAAAGCCAGAACAACCGCGTCGGGTTGGAATCCATCCTCCAGCACCCGCTGCAATCGCCGCACCGTCAGCACCTGTGGATACGCGTTCACGCCCGCTGAGATCACTTGGAACTTGGTTCCTGAACAGGCCTGCGAATTCAACAGCCTTTCAAGCTGTGCGCTGTAGGTAGAATCATCAGAAACACCCCACCCCATGGTCACGGAGTCACCAAACGCGAAAATGCGGTAAACCCCAGGGTGCTCCAGGGACAGTACCTCCTTGTAGCGAAACCCTTGTGGACTGATGGTCTCCGGTTCGTGGTTTATCTCCGTCACTTTGTGACCGCCGGGAGTAGGCACCCATAGCAGTTGCTGATCCGGTCGGTAGATTACGTAGGAGCCGTAGCCAAACGGACGCAGCCCGATTTCAAAGAACAAACAAATCCCCAGGAACCACAACACGGCCTTACCAAACTTGCGGGACCACTTCCTGGGTCCAGTCGTTGAGGCGCTAGGTATGGACAAAGCTTATCTCCTTCAAGAATCTCTGAGCAACATTCGACAGGACGCGGCGACACACTGGACAACTTCAATAGGTCGGCCAGGACTGACGGTCTTTATCTGCCAAGACCATCTGCCCAGGCTCCGCACGTACTTGCGCGCCTTGGGTTAAGAGCCGACGTTTATTGGTGAACCCAAACGTACACGATCTCGGGCTGGTGCTTCCAACGGCAAATTGGCTTCATGCCTGCTAGCCACCGTATTCCCACGGGGACTCGCGTACCGTAAGCGGATAGACCGGAGCTCGACACTCTGCTTCCAGAACCTCCATCACTACGATCGCATGATCGCCTTCGCTTTCCAAAATTTTCTTGACCTTGCATTCCATGTACGCTGCCAGATTCTGCAAAATAGGAGCCGACATTCGTCCGTCCTGAAAGGGCTCACCATTGATCCTGCTCGCGTCGGCGCGCGTAGGGGTAAAAAAACTTTGCGCAATGTTTTGCTGATTACAGTCCACGATGTGGACTGCTGCAATCCCACTGCGGGAAAGGCACTTGAAAACATTGCTGTCGGTCTGAACTGCCGCCATCAGCAACGGCGGTTGGAAGGAAGCCTGCGACAACCAAGTCACCGTGGCTGCACCGAAATGATCGCCGTCGCGTGCGGTCATGATGTAGACACCATTCGATAAAAGCCTCAGTGTTTTCTTTCGCGCTGCGCTGTCCATGGAGTTAAAGCAGCCGGTGCTCAAGCGGACGATCCGCCAACTCTGGAGAACTGGTCAAGCTTACCAGCGGTCTGACGATCAATGATAAGCGCGGCAATGGTCTCGATGCAGCGAAACTTCTCAATTTCAAGATCCTCGACATTTACCTGGGTGTTGAAATTCTGTTCAATTTGGAACAGCAGTTCAACCAATCTTTGCGAGTCTAGAATGCCCGAATCAAAGAGATCGGTTTCGCTTGAAGGAACCTCCAGATGCATCTCCGAGAATAACGCGGAGAGTCTGATTCTTACGGTTTCGTGATCGGCGTTTGGCATGTCTTCTTGCTACCCAGCGAGGTCGTCCCCAGAACTCAAGAACTCCCCGGCTGGCAAGTACTTATGATCAACTCGCAATTTGCTGGCCAAAATCCATTCATCCTGACATGCCACGTAAACGCCCGAACCAACTGAATCTCCCACCTTTCCGGGTGGAACCTGACACGGTATCCCCGTACGGGAGGCCTTGACGAGTGCAAATTCTTGCGCTCCCAGACGAGTCCGGGGGTGTCCCCAAGGCGAACTAAAGGGAAAGTAATCACAGGCGCGAACAAAGTCCACTACCTTGCGGGCGGGCCAAGACCAGGAAATCTGGCCTTGTTCCGGCACTTCCCTGCCGAAGCATTCTCGCTTCGTAAGATCTTGCGGGACAAGCGGAATATCGACTTCTCCCTCCCCCGCGACCTGCAGCAGGCGCGACATCAACGAGATGCCTTCCTGCACGCATTTGAGGCCTACCGAAAGTGCAGTGTCGGCGGCGCCAATCGGAAAGAACGATTGGTAAACGACCGGTCCGGCATCGACTTCGGGGCTCATCTTGTGAACGGTCACTCCGTGCGTGTTCTCGCCCCGGAAGATAGCCCAGCTTACGGAATTAAGACCAGCGTAACGAGGCAGAGGTCCGGGATGCAGATTAAAAGCCCCTAGTCTGGGTGCAGCGAGCACTACCTCATGAATGCGGTAAAGAGAGTATACATTTAACAAAATGTCTACGTTCCGGGAGCGCAACTGTTCAGCAAGACCGGCGCTCTTTACCAACTCCGCAGGCCAGGTTTCACAGCCCAGATGCTGGGCTACATTCCACACACTAACCCCGGCGAAACCCGGCGGCGAGGGTTCCGCAATTATAGCAATCAGGCGGTGCGGACTGGACCGCAGCCTGCGCAGCATTTCCAGCCCAGCGGATTCTCCTCCAACCAATACGACATTCATCTCGCTCTTGACGCAAGAAAATCAACCGACTTCATCGGCGTCCCTGTCAACTGATGTAGCTCCGCCGTTTCAGTCACACTTGTGTGACCTAGGAATTCCTCTAGCTCTCACCATCACCTTCACTGGAAGCACAATCTCAACCAGAAGATTGAAACCCAAGGAAACCCACCTTCAATAACGTTGTTGAAGCTGGCCCGGCCTGGTGCCCATCGCTCGCACTTGCACCAGAATACCGATCTAATTGGGGGCTAGTCAGGTGCTAGGAATTGGTGCAACCATAACGGCTACGCCCTGGCGTAGGCAAGAGGCTGAAACCCTTAGGGACTAAAGTCTCTAGTCAAAGAAGTTTCGTCTCTTCAAGACCTTTGTGATCTGTGATTTACATTGTCGACTCACCTGCGCCATCGTGAACGCGCCACCAGCGAACTAGAAGCCTCCTGCGTGCTTGCAGCGGCGCCACCAGCGCACTTGCGCGACCCAACTCTGGCCGCATATCGATGGCACGTATCAAGGGGCGTGAGGCTCGACTTTGAGGCTTTGCCTGCGATCCTGGTGGACAAGGTGACATTGACCACCGACAACGGTGCCCAGTTCACCATTGCCCGTTTCACCGCCGCTCCCCCTGGGCAGCTCGGCCTCACTGAGTTGCAAGTTCTTGCATCTTGACACGGAGCCGATGGCGTCAGACAATCACCCCTGTTGCGGATTGGCATGCCCCCCGCGGATCCGAAGTCATCTCCCTTGGAGATTTTGTTTTATGACCCGGGCCCACAGTCCATCCGCAGCGGTTTCGACCCTGGTTTATTCGTCCTTTGTCTCCTTGATTCCCCTGGCCAGCGCAAACGAAGAGAGTGTGTATGCGAGAGGACCCGCGAGAATCGAAGAGGAGAAATCCCCCACCAGTAGAGTGACATTTGGTTTCGAAGTGAATGGTATGCTGCGAGGCTGCTCGTAATCGGCCCCGGCAATACGCAAATTGTCCGGCGAAAATCAGGAGGAAGCAGTGGCAGGCAAGAACCGCAATTTCGTGTGCGTTCGGTTAGTGGCAGCAGTGCTCGCCATCGTTGCGGCGAGCGCCGGGAAGGCCGCTGGTCAAGTCTTCACCGTGGTGAACAACTTCTCGGGCGCAAATGGCGCACGGCCGGTCGCAGGACTCGTTCTCGACAACGCTGGCAATCTCTACGGCACGACCAGCATGGGTGGATCTGGACATGGGACCGTATTTGAACTCAGCCCCGCGTCGGGGGGCGCGTACACAGAGACCGTTCTATATACGTTCGGTAGTTCTAAGGGCGACGGAAGCGGTCCGGCTGGGACACTGGTGCGCGATGACGCAGGCAATCTATACGGCACAACCGAGCACGGAGGAATCTACAACGGGGGCACGGTTTTCGAGCTAATGCCGGGTGGCGGGGGTGGCTGGATCGGGAGCGTGCTGCACAGCTTCGGCAACGGCACTGACGGTTCCGATCCCAAGAACGGGCTTGTGATCGACACCGCAGGAAACCTCTATGGCACGACGTACCACGGCGGGACCAAGAAAGCGTGTGCCTACGCAGGGGCCACCTATTCATGCGGCACGGCGTTTGAACTTAGCCCAGTAACGGGCGGTGGTTGGGCCTACAGCGTGCTTTACAACTTCGGACAGGGTAGTAGCGATGGCTATTTTCCATGGTCGAGCTTGACTCTGGATGCAGCGGGCAATCTCTACGGTGAGTGCGTGTATGGAAGTGTCTACGGAAAGGGCGGCCTCTATGAGCTCTCACCGGGCGCCGGTGGCACCTGGGCCGAACGCCAGCTTCATCCGTGGGGAAACAAAGATGACGGAACTTATCCGTATGGCGGCATGGTTTTTGACACGCAAGGGAACATGTACGGCACCAGCAGTGGTGGCGGTGGGCATGGTGGATTAGGAACAGTCTTTGAGTTCACCCCGAGTGGCAAGGGCTGGCTGGAACACAACTTGCATGGTTTTGGAACTGCTCTCGACGGACAATTTCCGGAGTCGAACCTGATTATCGACGCTGCCGGCAACCTCTACGGCGTCACGGTCAACGGCGGTACTTACGGGTACGGCATGGTTTACGAAATCACTTACTCACCTATAAACGGCTACCTGGAGACTGTGCTCCACAATTTCACCGGCGGCACGGACGGCGGTACTCTCTCGGGCCCGTTGGTCATGGACAGCAACGGCGACCTTTTTGGAACCACGTGGTACGGGGGCAGTACGACTAGCTGTATCGCTGGACCGATTCCGGGTTGCGGCGTCGCCTTCAAGATTTCCCTGTCGAACAGCAAGGTGAGGAGGTAGATGTCGATGATGCCAAACAGAAGGCAGTTTTCCCGGCTCGCGGTCTTGAGTGTGTTAATGATATTTGTGCTGGCGGTCAGCACACTAGCAACCGGCCAAACGTTTAGTGTGATCGAGAGTTTCAACGGATACAACGGCGCACAGCCGATGGCCGGACTTATTTTCGACACTGCGGGCAATCTTTACGGCACGGCAGCTGAGGGCGGGAGCGGCTATGGCGCTGTCTTTGAGCTCAGTCCGTCCAATGGCAGTTTCAAGGAGACTCTACTTTACAAGTTCGGAACCAACGGAAGTACAGACGGCGCGTATCCCTCTGGCGGGTTGGTGTTCGACGCGAACGGCAATCTTTATGGGACAACCGAACATGGCGGCGCCTCTAACGCCGGGACTGTGTTCGAGTTGTCACCTGGTTTGAGAGGCTGGACTGAAACCGTGCTCCACAGCTTTGGCGGCAGCGATGGCGCTTATCCGACCAGCGGTTTGGCCATCGACGCGGCGGGCAACTTGTACGGCACGACAATCCAGGGCGGACTCTACGCGAACTGCACCTACTCTGGAGGCACCTTCCTCTGTGGCACGGCCTTTGAACTTAGCCCGGGCGCAGGTGGTAGCTGGTCCTTCCAAGTCATCCACAATTTTGGACACAACAACGATGCCTATTTTCCGGCCTCTGGTCTGACCCTCGATTCGGCAGGCAATCTGTATGGCGAGTGTGCGCTCGGAGGGCAGTACGGCAAGGGTCTGGTGTATGAGCTCTTGCCTGGACAGGGTGGAACCTGGACCGAACAGATCCTCCATCAGTGGGGAAATGGCACCGACGGGATCTATCCGTATGGTGGACTCATTTTAGATTCTGCAGGAAACCTTTACGGCACCACAAGTCAAAGCGGCGTGAAGGGGAAGATGGGCACAGTGTTCGAGCTCACGTCAACCAAAAGCGGATGGGTGGAGCAGAATCAATATTATTTCGGAATCAATACCGATGGGCAATTTCCGTTTTCTGGCCTGCTGATGGACTCCGCGGGTAATCTCTACGGCACAACGCACAACGGTGGCGGGCACGGATACGGTATTATCTATGAACTTACACCCGGTCCCAGTGGCTGGACGGAAAAAATACTCTATGACCTGAGCGGAGGCAGTGACGGCGGAATTTCGTCTGCCACGCTGGTCAAAGACGCGGCCGGTAGTCTCTACGGGACCGCCTGGTACGGCGGGAATTACCCCGCGTGCGTAGCTGGACCGGTTGCGGGTTGTGGCGTGGCGTTCAAGATCGGGCCAGTCGCGGCTAAATAGGCCATCGTCGGCAGAACGATCCTCGCGTCGCGAGGACCAGCCGACCACCCGATGAAGATTGCGTTACGATAAAGCTGTCCTTGGCTCAAAGTCGCGATTTGCGCCACTCCGACTGACTGCCGTTGGCGTTTCTGAAGACAGTTTGAGGCCGACACCGGAGGAATATGCGTCGTCTTACCCTTCTGCTATTGCTCGTATGTCTTTCGCCTTATCTTGCGGCGCAAGAAACAAGGAGTTCTTCGGGATCCGCTTCCGCTGGAGCGGATTTTGGACCGATATCTCCGGCCTTCTTCGGCTTGCATATCAATCACCCGCGAAGTCCCTGGCCGCCCTTCCCTTTTGGCTCTTACCGCTTCTGGGATGATGGAACACGCTGGCAATTGATCGAACCCAGTCCCGACAAATGGGATTGGACAGACGTCGATTATTGGACCGGCCAGATCAGCTCCCGCGGAATCACCGACGCCACATACATCCTGGGAGGACCGCCCCCCTGGGCGGTGAATCTTCAGGGCGATGAGAATTGTGACTACGCGAACCCGGCGAAATTGCGGACGCCCGGGCAAGGTATTTGCCGACCTCCTAAAGATTTGAATAGCGACGGCAGCGGGCCAAATCTGATCTGGCGAAAGGCGGTTATCACCATTGCTGGGCATTTCAAAAAAAGCCCAGTCCATGTTTCCTCCTGGGAGGTCTGGCAGGAATTTGTTCGTCGAGGGGGCGAGAACCTGACCGCGTCCTGGCTCGGCACCAACGAGCAAATGGTGCGGCTTGCTCAGGATGCCCGTTGCCTGATCACCGGTCGCGGACGCGTTCGTGCCACCAATGAAAATTGTGGCCAGGTGCTGAAGACGGTTGGGCTCACAGAACCGATTGATCCGACTTCTGTGATCATTGGGCCCACGGCTGGAATCGGCATGAAGGCCTGGGACCAACGGTTCGAAGAATATTGGGAGACACCGGGCGCAGCGGAAGCCGCCGATGTTGTCGGACTTCATCTTTATCCCCGGTGGCCGGAAGAGATGTTCGACCGGTTCCAGGCTTGGCACGCAACCCTTCCCCGTGAAGTCGCCGCCAAGCCGGTCTGGCTCACTGAAGGGGGCTGGCACAGGGGTTCTATCGTCGATCCAGATATGCAAGCAGCGTTCGTGGCGCGCTTTCAGCTACTGGCGCGTGGTCTCGGAATCGGACGTATCTATTGGTATTCCTACGACACACCCACCATGGGCGAACTGATGGGCACAAAAGCTGGCGATGGTTATAAACGGATCCACGAATGGATGGTTGGCAACACGATCACTGGCTGTTCGAAAGAAGGCAGTGTCTATCGCTGTGGTCTTACGAAAGCCGATGGTACGCCCATGCTGGCAGTATGGGATGCGTCACAAACTTGCTCGGACGGCCGGTGCTCGACTTCCAATTTCAAAGCACCCAGCAAGTACACGGCATATTTCACTCTGGATGATACTGGCTCGGCACCGATCCGAGCAGGCACGGTCGCGATCGGAGCAAAGCCGATTCTGCTGTCGGGAAGGTGAAGGGCCGACAGACGCGGTAGCGCGTTCCTCGCTGCGCGAGTCGAATTCTTACACCACGAAAGCATTCACTAGAAGTTGCTGCTCGAGTATGAGTACGTGGGAAAAGTACTGGGCACGGTCGGCGGGATGATGACAGGATTGTTCCGGCCGGCATTGTTGATGGTGTCGTTGGTCAGAGTGTAGTCGAATCCGGTGATCGGGGAGTTCGTCAGCAGGAAGTCGCT